>JAAUZU010000023.1 GCA_014804445.1 Lachnospiraceae bacterium
GAGAGCAGCTTCCTGCAGAAAGCTTCCCCCACTTCCCTGTCAGCGGCAATCGCGCTGAACAGGAAATCGTCCATAACGTCAAGTTCCTCTAACGGTTTACTTGTATAACCCATTCTTCCTCCTTTTCCGGCAGGGTGCTGCGGGTTGGGAAAGAAAAGGTTACAGCGTCCTGCCAACATTAAATTGTAGTTTCTGTGAAAATGTTGGCGAGATGCCTTGGACAGCTAAAAGTTTTTAGCCATATAGATTTCCACATATGTTATATGTCTGATTATATCAAAAATTGTTAATTTGTCAACTGTATTAGGATAAATTTTTAAATAAATATCATCAAACAGGCAGCCATACTTTCCGCATGGCTGCCTGCATTTTACTTTCCTATTTTACCATTCCCGAATATGCACATCTCCGCTGCTGGTGGATATACTGATTGTCTTATCAGGATTGCTGCCGTAATCACCTTTTGCCGAAGTTCCCCTTTTGTTAAAAGAAAGAGCATCATCAAAAAACGTAATGCATTCCCCGCTGCTTGAGTCAAACGCAAAAGTAAAGGAAACGTCTGACGGAATACGGATACCGACCTCTCCACTGGTGGTATCAATATCCAGGCTGCCCTCCAGCCCGGACAGCCTGATATCAATATCGCCGCTGCTCGCCTCAGCTTCTCCATAACCCCTTCCGTTTTCCAAATAAATATCTCCGCTGGTGGTGTGCAAATCAAACCTGCCAACCACATCCGTCAGCCTGATTGACCCCGACGTAGCACTGCAATTTCGCGATCCGGCTCCGCCCAGAACCTGAATTTCACCGCTGCTGGTAGAGGCGGCAACATCGCCCTCCGCCTGATAAAGCGTCACATCTCCGCTGGTTGCGGAAACCGTGATATTACCTTCTATCTGTTTCACTGTAATATCACCACTGCTGGTGCTGATTGCCGCATCACCCACGATCTGATGAAACACGATATCACCGCTGGTTGCCTGCGCACTTACTTTTCCCTCTGCATAATCAAAAGTAATACTTCCACTGCTGGCGCCGGCTGTAATTTTTTCTGCCACCACACTTTGCAGGCGAATATCTCCGCTGCTGCTCTCAACCGCAAAACTTCTGACACTCTCAAAATCCCTCTCTGAACGGATTTCTCCACTGGTCGTTACAATATCAACATCTGCTAACAGACTGGGTGGCAGATAGATTTCTATATGCGCGTCGTTGTTAAAACCGCCTATCAGGAAGAAACCGGAATGGCGTCTCTTTCCCTTGACAACCAGACTGCTCCCATTCTGTTCTATGGTCGAAAACCATTCTTCCTTCTGCTTAAAAGTCACATATTCCCGAATCACAATGTTTTCTCCTGTTCCTTCATACAGATAGACGTCATTGGAATTCATACTGTAATCGACATACAGGCTCTCAATCTCTGCTGCCGGTATTTCCCATTCTCCGGCAAGCTCATACTGCCGTCCGAATTCATATTTAAAACCTGCTCCCCCACGCGCACCTATGCCCAGTACCACGCCCAGGAAAACTATCAGCCCACATAATATTGTAATTAAAACGATTTTTACTGCTTTCATTTTAGGTTAGTCCTTTCTGCATATGCCTATAACAAATACCATGGCAGTTTTCAATTCTTCTGCCGCAGGCTGTAAATCAAGCTGCATATGGCTTCAACACAGCCGCCCATCAGAAAAATCACCCAGCTTATATGCCATGCGCCGCTTGAAAAGCTGAAGACAAAATACAAGATAACTACCACTGTCCATATAATAGTGCTGATAGAACTTCTGACCGCCTTGTCACGATTGCTTGCATGTTTGGCTTCCTTGTAGTCTTCTACAAGATCCTCCTTCTTTTTCCGATAGTTCGGATACATATTTGCCGCATAAACCAACATACAGGTAGGCGCGATGCAAACCGCTGCCGCCAGCACCAGTCCAAGCGTATCATAGTCTAAACTGCGGGGACCCCCCAATACATCTCCTATGAGTGTGCTTGCCAAAAGCACGACACCCGCCAGAATATACAGACCCACTGCCACCGAAGTAAGTATCGCCTTTTTCTTCCTGTCCGCCTCTGACAGATTTAAGAGGTTTTTCTCTTCTAAGTCTTCAAACAATTCCGTAACATCTCCAATAGAGCCAATTACATTTTTATAGGCGTCCTCCTCCGTCCAGCCATCACTTAAAAGATCCTGATACTTTTCCATGCTGTTTTGCAGCATTTCTTCCTTCAGTTCCATCGCCTTTCTCGTTTTTGGCGCATCCTCAAACAATTCGTCAAGATATTTCTTCACTCTCTCATTCATCATTTTTTCACTCCTCCATATATGTTATTGTCATAAATCACTTCAAAAGCTGGTCGATTATCGTCTTTGCTTCTTCCCACTCTCTTTTATAGCTTTGATACGCTTTTCTCCCATTTTCCGTAACCGCATAATAACGGCGGCGGGCGCCCACAGTCTCATCACCCCAATAGGTGCGGATATAACCTGCCTGCTCCAACCGTTTGAAAGCAGAATACAGCGTCGCTTCTTTTAATTCATACCGATTCTCTGTTTTCTTCATGATATCCTTGTTGATTTGGTAGCCATAGCTGTCCTGCTCCAAAAGATGGGATAAAATAATGGCTTCCGTATGTCCCCGCAGAATGTCAGATGTAATTGACATATTCCTTCCTCCTCTCTTGGTGTATATAATAAATCAATATACCTCGCCTGTCAAGGTATATTTTTTTGTGAAATACTTCTTTTGGAAAATTACCGAAAATCTGCGGTATCAATCGCCCGGATTATCTTCCATATTCCAATTTGAACGAAAATATTTTTTGCGGAATTCTCCCGGCGTGATTCCCGTGTATTTTTTAAATGTGCTGATAAAATGGCTGTGAGAATGAAAAGCAAGGTAATTGCCGATATCAACAGCCGTATAATCCGAATATTGCAGCATGTTCTTTGCCGCTTCCACTCTTTGCAGCGCAATATAGGTGCTTACGGCCTTCCCCGTCTCACTGTGAAAAGTTCTCGACAGGTGCGATACACTCAGAGAAACATGCGCCGCAATATCCCTTTCGGAAATTTTTGAATGGAGATGGTCGTATATATAATCGATTGCCATAACAACAGGTCTGGAATAGCGCCTGTTCCGCTTCAGCCTGCTCATCTGGCTTGTAAAGTCAAATACCGCCTCCCTGTGCAGCTTGTGAATTTCCTTTTCCGCCACACACTTGTCCACCCTCTGAATATACAAATCGCTGAGTGTGTATGCCGTTTCCATTTCCATGCCGCCCTCCACACAAAATCGTGTTATCATGGCAGTCATGACAATAAAATGGTACTTCATATTGCGTATAGGGTCCTCCGACAGTACACCTGAGCCACCGACTCCCAGAGGAAGCATGGCCTGCATGACTCTGTCAACCTCTCCGTTTTTCACATCATTGTAAAATGCAAATTCCCGCTCGAACGGCGTATGCTTAAAAGCATGCTCCCTGTTTGCAAACGTTTTTTGCGTAAGTTCTTTTTCTGACTGCGGCATAAAATTTCCTCCTTCGTCATCTGTAACCACGGTATAACAGCATTATATCCTGCCCTTTCAAAAATAACAGCAAAATTTTGATATAAACAGCATTTTTTTGATATTCATATTATTTTTACATATGCTACAATTTTATCAAATCTTATCACATGGAGGATATTGCAAGACAATGAAGGAATGGAAGAATTATCAAAAAGGGGTAAACCTCGGCGGCTGGCTTTCCCAGTGCCGCCATACAAAGGAACATTACGACAGTTTTATCCACAAAAAAGATATTGAAAAAATCGCATCTTGGGGTGTTGACCACGTGCGGCTGCCTATCGACTATAATCTGATTGAAGATGCAGATGGCAAGGAGCTGAAAGAGGGCTACGGCTATATCGACAGCGCATTGAACTGGTGTGGGGAAGCAGGGCTTAATCTTGTTCTTGACTTACACAAGACTGCGGGCTTTTCTTTTGACAAAGGCGAAGGTGAAAACGGTTTTTTTGAAAATCAAGAACTTCAGGAAAGATTTTACCTTCTTTGGGAAAGACTGGCGCAGCGTTACGCCTCCTATGGGGACAGAATCGCGTTTGAACTGCTCAATGAAGTTACAGAACAGCACTATAGCAGCAGTTGGAATGCTATTATTCCGCATTGCATCAAGCGAATACGGGCATACGCCCCCGATACGATGATTGTTGTCGGCGGATACTGGAACAACAGTCCGGATGCACTTCCGGATCTCGTAGCACCTTATGACAATAAGGTAGTGCTCTCTTTCCACTGCTATGACCCGCTTGACTTCACCCATCAGGGCGCCTACTGGGTAGAGGGTATGGACCCCGCTTTCCGGATGCGTTTTCCTGAAAATGAAGTTACGCCTTCCTATTTTGCAGAACGGTTTTCAAAAGCGCTGGATACTGCTCAAAAATATGATGCCGCGCTTTACTGCGGAGAATACGGCGTGATAGACAATGCGGAGCCGCAGGACAGGCTTAAATGGTACAAGATCATTAACAGTGCTTTTCAACAATTTGGTATTTCTCACTGTACATGGAGTTATAAGCAAATGGATT
Organism: Lachnospiraceae bacterium; assembly: GCA_014804445.1. Classification (GTDB taxonomy): domain Bacteria; phylum Bacillota; class Clostridia; order Lachnospirales; family Lachnospiraceae; genus Acetatifactor. The sequence goes on from JAAUZU010000023.1 coordinate 4,598, forward strand.
TCGGGCTTTCAGACGACTGTATGCGCTCCGTCATTGACGAACTTATCTCATATCTATAAGAAATTTTTGTTTACTTTGCAACTGCCGGAGTCTGCTCCGGCAGTTTTATTGGTATGTATCCATTTTATCAGCCAAGGACGCCTATTCTTCCTGCTTAATCAGATGCGTCATCACAAACTGTATCATCGGGCCAATCGCCACCACACAGATAAGGGTGCCGATACCGATGATGCCGCCACAGATAAATCCCAGCACCAAATACAGTGCATCAACGCACGTTCTGACCAGTCCGTAAGGTTTCTTTGTCTTCTTTGCAATGGCAAGATAAAGGGCATCATTCGGCGCAACGCCAAGCTTCGCCGATTTTAAGATAGGAAACCCAAAAGACACGATTACACACGCCGCTGCAAATTCCAAAGCGACCACAAGGACGGAAGGATTTTGCGGCAGAATTTTTCCCAAAAGAAACATCATACCGTTTAAAAAAAGACCTGCAAACACAACGGCAAGNACCATCCCTATCCGAAACTGGGAACGGTCAAGCCAAAATACAATCCCCAGAAGTACAAGCGTCAGAAGACAATTNCCCGCTCCCACACTGATGTGCAGCACCTTAGAAAATCCCTGCGTAAAGACAGTAAAAGAGTCGGAACCTATCCCCGCTGTNAGAAATCCGGCAACCGCAAGCTGTATCAACGCCAGCCCCACAAAAAACTTTATCACCCTGACTACCATAATCTANTCCTCTTTTCAAACATCTCTTAAGAGCATAAGCTGTTTTTCTTTCATTTGCAAGTATTTATTAAATCTCCTCAACAATTCTGATAAAGGCGCCGATATTTTCATCAGAATCAAACAATGACAAGGATGTGCCANCATGAAAAACATTCNCCGCATCACAAGCGCCCTCCTTACTNCAGGNAGCTACGCNATCACCCATATTCCCAATTGCTGCATGGTAAAAATACTGAGCCTNTTTNCNCTTGTTAAAATTTCCANGAAACGACGGAACGANAACCAGACTGCTAACAAGAAAGTTCTNGANGCGGCATCTGCCGAAGAAAACGGATTCTTTTCTCCCAACCATTTTATCGAAAATCAAAACGAATGGGANNAGGTCCGGTTCGGNCGGTCTACCATGCGTTATTCCGGNTGTGAAATCATGGCGGTATACAANGCCCTGCTGGATTTGGGAAATGAAATGACTGCGCAGAGCATGGCGNAGCTTATCAGCGAATTTGAAAGAAAAGGGGCTGCCATACGCGGCAAATGGGGCTGCACGCCCAAATCCATCTATAAATACCTTGTCCGCCGGGGATACNGGGCAGCCATGACCACCAGCGCCAATCCGGACACCATAAATGCTATCGGNGAAAACAGCCGNTCTATCATTATTACCGCATACAATGACCGGAANGATATCCGCANTATGATACACACCATCAGNATTACCAAAGATGACCTCGGAACCTATACCCTCCACAATGCCTACAAGTGGACAAANGGNCGATANGCNGCATACAACNGAAACAACACCATNAAAAGCTTATGGGATGCCATCGGCGCCATGTCGCAGGGACAGGCGGCGTCCATATGCATCATCGGAATCAAGTAAGTCATCAAGTCGAAGGATTATATTGACTTTTACCCCCGCATCCGCTACTCTATTCTGTAGAAATAAACANTGGAAAGGAAGGATTTTNAAATGGAAAAGATNGCAAGCTTTACCATAAACCATATAAAGCTGCAGCCCGGCATTTANGTTTCACGCAAAGACAAGGTNGGTGCAGAAACTCTCACCACCTTTGACCTTCGTATGACAAGNCCCAACGAAGAGCCCGTCATGAATACCGCNGAGGTACATACCATCGAGCATNTNGGTGCAACCTTTTTGCGCAATCATCCGGATTATAAAGAAAAAACNGTTTATTTTGGCCCGATGGGCTGCCGTACCGGTTTTTACCTGATTCTGGCAGGCGATTATGAATCCCGCGACATTGTTCCCCTNATGACAGANATGTATGAGTTTATNCGTGACTATAAGGACGANGTTCCCGGNGCNTCTCCCATGGANTGCGGCAACTATCTGGANATGAANCTGCCCATGGCAAATTATCTTGCTGCGCGGTACTTAGACAATGTTCTCTACGGAATAGACGANANCCGCCTGATATACCCNNACTAACTGCCGGATAAACAGCATGGGATTATATNCGTTCCCGAATTTNCAGACTAAAAGAAAGGNNCAATACTACTATGAAAAAAATCGGAATTATCGGAGCTATGGAGCTTGANGTTGAACAGTTAAAAAGCAAAATGCAGGTTGANCAGATTACAACNAAGGCATCCATGGAATTTTTCACCGGAACCTTAAACGGCGTTGACGTAGTCGTNGTTCGTTCCGGNATCGGAAAGGTCAATGCNGCNCTCTGTGTTCAGATTCTTGCAGATGTTTTTGAAGTCAGCCATATTATNAACACAGGTGTCGCNGGTTCNNTGAATCCCNTGTTAGATATTGGTGACATTCTNGTATCTAACGANGCTCTTCATCATGACATGGATGTCACAGTTTTCGGTTATCAGNCNGGAGAGGTTCCGCAAATGGGCTTCCGTGAGTTTAAAGCNNACCAAAACATGNTAGAGCTNGCCGTNGCTTCCTGCAAGGAAGTGAACCCTGATATTCATGTTAAAACNGGCAGGGTTGTCAGCGGCGACCAGTTTATTTCAGATAAACAGACCAAACAGAGNCTGATAGATACNTATCAGGGNGANTGNGCCGANATGGAGGGCGCTNCTATTGCCCACGGCGCTTACTTAAACAACATTCCCTTNGTCATTATCCGCGCCATATCGGACAANGCGGACGACAGCGCGGAAATGGATTATCCTTCCTTTGAAANGGAAGCNGCAANNCACTCCGCTCTTTTNGTGGAACACATGATTACGTTATTATAGGAGGATTGCAATGCCAAAATTAAATGAAAACTATCTGAANTTGAANGAAAGCTATCTTTTTTCCGAAATTGCCCATAGAGTAGCTGCTTATACGGCCGCCAATCCCGATAAAAAAGTGATTCGNCTCGGNATCGGAGACGTCACGCTTCCCATNGGAAACAGNATCATTAAGGCGCTGCACGAAGGCGTTGACGCGCAGGCTTCTGCCGATACCTTTAAGGGCTACGGTCCTGAGCAGGGCTATGATTTTATCAGAGACGCCATTGTTGCTTATTATGCGAGAAACGGCGTCACCATCAGCTCCAAAGAAGTATTTGTATCAGACGGTGCAAAGAGTGATACCGGTAATATAACCGACCTGTTTGCGCAGGACAACGTTATCCTGATTCCCGACCCTGTTTATCCCGTTTATGTGGACACTAACATCATGAACGGCAGAAACATTACCTACATGAACGCTACNGCAGAAAATAATTTTCTGCCCATGCCGGACAAAAATCTCCATGCAGACATTATTTATATTTGCTCTCCCAACAACCCGACAGGCGCTGCCTACAATCATGAGCAGTTAAAGGAATGGGTGGATTACGCATTGGAAAACAATGCCATCCTGCTCTATGATTCCGCATATGAGTGTTTTATCACTGACGAAACGCTTCCCCGCAGTATTTTTGCCATTGAGGGCGCAAAGAAATGTGCGGTAGAGTTCTGTTCCTTAAGCAAAACCGCCGGCTTTACCGGTACACGCTGTGGTTATACCATTATCCCTGAAGATTTGAAGTTTACCGCTTCAGACGGCAGGGAAATGTCCGTGAACGCTATGTGGAACCGCAGGCAGACCACCAAATTCAACGGTGTTTCCTACATCATACAAAAAGGGGCAGCACAGGCTTTTTCCGAAGAAGGCATGGCAGAATGCCGCGCCAATATTCAGTATTATCAGGAAAATGCCCGTATTATTGCAGAATGTATGGATAAAAAGGGAATCCGCTACTTCGGCGGTGTCAATTCCCCTTATATCTGGTTTGAATGTCCGATGGGAATGGAGTCATGGGACTTCTTTGATTATATGCTGAACAAGATTCAGGTAGTTGGCACGCCCGGAGCCGGCTTCGGCAGCAACGGCAAAAATTTCTTCCGCCTGACCGCTTTCGGCAGCCGCGAAAACACGATAGAAGCCATGAAACGTTTTGAAACTTTAATTTGAGTATCGCATTATGAAAATTTTTAAATCATGCCAAGCGAAATCCCTATTCCTTTTATGTGGAATNTTGATTGTTACTTTGGGCTATATTCCTTACATGGTGCTTGGAAAAGGCAGTGTATTTATCACCACAGACCAATTGGATGATGAAATTTTGACCTATGTTTTAACTGCGAAACATTTATTTGACGGGCAGACCCTATATCCGGAAATCATGTGCGGCTTAAGCCATAAGTCCATGATGCCGCCGGCAATACTGTTCACATTGACATATACGGTTTTCAGTCCATTTATTGCCTTTTTAATCAACCAATACGTTATTTCACTGGTGGCATTTATCGGAATGTATTTACTGTGTAAACATCTTCTCCGGAATGTGTTTATCTCATTCTGTACAGCAGTTATTTTTTCATACCTGCCTTTCTTTCCCGTGTATGGGTTAAGCATAATGGGGGTTCCCCTGTTACTATATGCACTGCTCAAATTATATGAAGGCGAAAACCGCTTATTCTATTATGGGCTTGTGATTTTCTATTGCTTTTGTTCTGCCTTTCATCTTACCGGGTATGTCATTGTAGGAATCGCAATATTAATTTCCTTTTTTGATTTCATGAAAAAAAATGTTAAGAAGGGCTTTCTCGCTGCATCACTACTACTTTTGCTCGGTTATCTGATACAAGATTATTTTTTAATTATCCAAATATTAGGGATGGGAAGTCAGGAAGCCAGTCATAGAGAAGAATTTATTCTTGCCGGAATGCGTTTTTGGGATGGGTTCCGTGCTGTGTTCGTAAATGGATTTTCCCATGGAATCAGTTATCACAAGTTTATTATACTGCCGGCAGCCGCGGTATCATTATATGGCGTATGCAGATATCAAAAACTTTCTAAAGAAAGGCAAAAAGAACTAAAACTGATTTGGGGATTATTCTCCGCTGCGGTTCTCATTGCTGTATTTTTCGCTTTATGTCATTGCTATGCGATTGTCAATCTCAGAAATAGGATTGGCGGTGTCATAAAATATTTTCAGATAGATCGTTTTTATTGGTTTTATCCGGTAATATGGTATCTTATGCTGGCATGCATCTGTTCTTTTATTTGGGGACAGATTCATCAAAAATATATTGCCGGAACAGTATGTATGCTTCTTTTGGCGATTGCAGGAATTTTTGTTTTATGGAACAGTAATTTTAAAAAGAACTTCAGACAAATGATTGACAGCGAGACCTCCACTCAGATTACATGGGCAGATTTTTACAGTGAAAACTTATTTCACGAAGTTGCCGATTATATAGAAACACAAAGCGGCATGCAGCAGGATGAATACCGCGTAGGAAACCTCGGCATTCATCCCGCGGTTTCGATTATGAATGGTTTCTATACAATAGATGGATACTCAAATAATTATAGTCTAAACTATAAACATGAATTTCGGGAGATTATTGCATACGAACTTTCCCAAAATGAGTATAACAAAACTTACTTTGACACCTGGGGAAGCCGCTGTTATATNTTTGCATCGGATTATAATGGATTTACTGTTTTGGGCAAAGATAAACAATTTGTATTTAACGATTTTCTAATACAAACTGACAAANTAAAAGAACTGGGATGNCGTTATATCATTTCNGCAGGAGAAATCCTNAACCCCGAATTAACGGGGTTGACACTGTGCAATATATTTGAACGGGATGACAGCTACTATAGAATATATTTGTATGAAGTAACGGAATAAAAAAGCAGATTCACAAATCTGCTTTTTTATTAAATATCAGAAGCTTGCTGAATATATAATTGATTATAGTCACCAACACCGACGAAATAAATATTTTGGCAATCCAGTAATTCATGTGGAACGCATTTACGGTAACCCACATCACTACAATATCCAATATCCATGTGGAAAGACGCGAAGCTGCAAAACCACCAAACTCTTTTGCTATATGAGGATTGCTGCTTTTAAAAACCCATTTCCTGCTCAAGGGATAGGAAAAGGAAACACCTACAATCCACCCAACGCTGTTAATCAAAAAATTCTGCCACGAAATGTCGGGATTCAGCCCCAAATATTTGACCAGAAAGCATGCCGCCCACGATACAACAGTCGTCATTACGCCCACAATCAGATATATGATAATCTCCCGATATTTTGTCATAAGGTTTTTCATTTGTTCCATTTTTTACACCCCTGCATATCATACCACATTTCTGGGCTCTCCCGCCAAAAAAGCACGCATGTTTTCAAAAGCCTCTTCCACACAGCGCTCTCGCGCTTCCACACTGCCCCATGCGAGATGTGGGGTGATAATCAGCCGGTTACTGTCTTTTATCTTACAAAGCGGATTGTCCAACGACAGAGGCTCTTTTTCCACAACATCCAGACCCGCCGCCATGATTTCTTCCTGCATAAGCGCTTCATACAAATCGCGGTTATTTACGACCCGTCCTCTCGCCACATTGATTAATATTGCCGTTTTTTTCATCTTTTGCAGCGCGTCCCTGTCAATAAAGTTCTCTGTCAGCCCGCTTAAAGGACAGTGCAGGGAAAGAAAATCACTCTCCGCCAAAAGCGTATCTTTGTCCACTCGCCTGTATGCTGTTACTGTACTGCTGCCTGTGACCGAATGAAAAATCACCCTGCAGCCAAACGCCTGCGCAATTTCAGCCGTGCGCCGCCCTATATTTCCCATTCCCACAATACCCCATGTCTTGCCGGCAAGCTCTGTAAAGGGCAGGTCAAAATTGGAAAACCTGTCCTGCGCGCTGTATGCGCCGGACTTGACATAGTTGTCATAATGGAAAAGCTTCTGCACCAGACAGAGCGCCAGCGTAAAGGTATGCTGCGCCACCATATCCGTACAGTAATTCACCACATTGGAAATCACAATGCCGCGGCTTTTACAATATGCCACGTCGCAGTTGTCATAGCCCGTAGCAAACTGGCAAATCAGCTTTACCTGCTTGGAATCCTTCAAGGTATCCTCGCACAAAGGCGACTTGTTGGCTATTATTATATCCGCTTCCCGCGTGCGTTCCCGTACCTCTTCCTTGGTAACGGTATTTAAATAGTATGTCACATTTCCCAGCTTTTCAAAACAGGAAACATCAATATCCGGTCCGACGCTGTTGCGTTCCAGCATGACAATATTGGGCTTTTTTGACATCACTGCTGCCTCTCCTTTTCCCATAAATTGAAAACTTTTACCAATTTCAATTATAATGGAAACGAAATAGACACGCAATCATTTTCTTTCCCTATTGATCAATAGTTAGAAATTAAGGGGACGCCCGCCTTAAGCCAATCAAGCGTTTCACTACCGTCCTTTTGTCTCGTCAGCCTTGCACAATGCACAAACTGACCCTGAACTATTTTTTTCTCAAGTGTGTCGTCGTCCAGAAATTCATATTCGTCATCATCCACCACCACCAGCGAGATACCGATATACTCTGCCCCACAAGCTGAAAATATGGTCTCCATCACATCTGCAGCCTGTTCCTCTGACGTAAAGCCACTTTCTTTTACAGCGATGTAAGCTGATATAAAGCACTTCTCATCCGCAAAATATTCTTCGAAGGAAGCATCTGCCGGAAGTTCAGGCGATAACGCGCTTCTTGCCACACTATAAAAAACCTTTGAATCCCCAAAGACTTCATTCGTACACTGACGCAGAAATTCTACAGTCTCCTCATAATACTTCACCGCAACGTAATTGTCATGAAATACTCTGTTCTCAGTTCTATAGTCATCGACCTTTACAATGATACGCTCGCCTGCCAGACTTTCACAGGTGACCATAAGCTCATGGTCACCTGTCATACTGTCCCCCCATGGCGCCACAAACTCAAATTTCTCCCCGTACTTCTGCTCCATATATTCCAATGCGGCATCATTGGTATTCCGCCCTCTATTATTTTGTGTCGGCTCTTTTTGTATGCAACCGGTGACTCCTAATGATAGTACGGCAAATAAGATTGTCACAATAAAAATTCGTTTCATCATTCACCTTCCGTACTGCTGCTGTTCCTGCTGTCCTTTATCGAAAAGACTCTTAAACTTGCCGGAAAGCTTGCAAAGCTTATCATACAAATCAAACGTAATCTCTGTGGTGGGTGCAACCTGCATATAAGATACCATCATCTTCACCATCATATAACTGTCCACAAAAGCGCTCTTGATAACAGCCGCCACCATCAGGGCAAGCACGAAGGCAAATATCCAGTGTATGTGCAGTAACGCAAAAATACCTGCAAAAATCAGAAACGGCAGAAGCCACGCCAAAAGAGATACGCCCATCACTATCAAGGTCGTTACCGCCGCATTTTTCAAAAGTGTCTTCCAATTCTGAAAATAAATGACAACACCGTCAGCCGCGCTCTTGAACGCTGACTGCTCTCTATGTAAGAAGGTATAGCCAAGACAGCACTCATCAATGTAGTTCAACGCGATATGGACAAACACCTGCGCAAAAGACACAAGGAATGATACACCCGGAATTTTGCCCAGCAGGTCCTCCACCTTCTGAAGCCCTTTCTGGAGCTGGCTGACCGCGCCGCTCACCAGCCTGTCAACCACGAAGTAAACATTTGACGTCAAAAAACGCTCTTTTACCATGCTCTTTGCCGCTTCAAACTGATTTTCCGGCAAAGTTCCCGTGGTCACTGCCGTCGTCACCATCGCCACATGCCCCGCTTTTATCATATAGCCCACATAACGCTGCACAATCCCGTACACAGCGCACACCAGAATCAGCCAGATTGTCAGCGCCATTACGATACCATTGCCCCCGCCAAGGCTTCCCAGCCACCAAAAAAGAAACATGGTCAGCAGCGCAAAAAGAAATATCGCACTTCCCAGCGCCAGTTTCAGCCAGACAAATTTCATTGTCTTCAAATACACATCCCTTGCTTTCAACACTTTTTCCTCCATCATAATAAATTTTGTTATTGGTTGTTTATCATTTCATATAAGGCATCCAAGTCATCATAATCATAAAAATCATCATTATAAGAAACCATAATGCTTTCACAGCCGTCAAAAGCATCCTCTGCTATTTTAGTAACACTGTCCGGTATTTTGACAAGACTCAGACTTGTGCAGCCTGCAAAAGCATTTTTTTCTATTTCAGTCAGACCTTCCGGAAGCAGCACTCTACCTATATTCTCACAATTTTCAAAGGCAGATTCCCCAATTATGATAGTGCCTTCAGAAAAAGAAACATGTTCCAATCCACTACAGCCCCTGAATGTATTTCTTTCTATCTTAGCAACACTGCCCGGAAAAATAATCCCATCTACGCCTGTACAATTCTCAAACGCACTCTCACCAATACTGCTTATACCTTCCGAAAGCATAATCGTTTTTGCGCCGGCACAGTTTTTAAATGCTTCCGCACCCACTTCTTCTACATTACTCTGCAGCAAAATCGACTCTAAGCTTTCACAGTTCAAAAAAGCAGCTTCTTCAATTTTAGTCAGAGTCTCCGTGAAATAAAATACCCGCAGATTCCTGCAATCTTCAAAAGCACCGGCTCCAACCTCTTCCAACTTATCATGGACAAGAACATTATCCAGACTGCTGCAGCCGGAAAAAGCACCCTCCCCGATTCGGATAAGCTTATAAGGAAGAGAAATCTCTGCCAGACTGGTACATTCGCCAAAAGTCCCCTGTTCTATCTCTGTAATATCCGCCCAGAGAAAATCAATTTCTTCCAAATTTTCACATCCCCAGAAAGCCATACCGCCAATTCTTCTCACGGTGGAGGGAACCTTAAAGCTTGTCACGGTAAAACAGCCTGAAAAAGCACCGTATTCAATCTCTACCACAGTTTTTCCATCGATTTCCTTCGGAATTTCTACAACGCCGTCACTGCCAAAGCCATAGGACACGCCCAGATACCCGGGGTCTGCCACCTCGTCGATGCACACACCGCCGTCCACTTCCGAAAAATAGAATATATCCTCCGGCTTCAGTTCGGCAGTTTCTCCGGATTCCGTATCTGATGCAGGATTTGCCGCCGTTACACCATTAATGATATTACACATATTTTCCAATTCATCATAGGTATAAGAAACTCCATTATAGGTAACGGTAATATCAACGCAATCATAAAAAGTCCATTTATGAATCTGGCGCACATTATCCGGAAGCGTTATATTCGATATCCCTGTGCATCCGCTGAAAGCAAACTGGCCAATCTGCGTCACGCCATCAGGAATTTCGACACTTGTCAACTTTTCACAGCCCTGTATCATATTGTTTGCAATTTGTGTAATATTGGCAGGAAATGTTATACTTTCCAGTTCCGTGCAATTCATAAACACGGCTTGCTCCATTTCCGTTACACTGTCCGGAACTTCAACACTTACCAACAAAGTGTTGCTAAAGGCTGCTTCATCAATCCTGACAACTGTGTCGGGTATTGTAACACCCGTCAACTCCTCACGGTAAAAAGCCATAAATCCGATTTCCACAACAGGCTTACCACCGATGGTATCCGGTATATTGACCTGCCCGCCGTCTCCTAAATACCCTGTGATGCTTACGCCTCCTGCGACGTCAGCCACTTTAAAATCTGTTTCCGGCGCAAACTCAACCGCCTGTTTTCCGCCGCCTCCGGACTTTCCGCATCCGCAGACCAGGAGGGAAGCAAGAATTGCCGCCATAATAATGACAAGTTTCCTCTTTCTCATTTTTCTATTCCTTTCTGATGTAATAAAATTGCATTTGTATTTTATCACAAAAGATGCCCATTTTACCGTAATTGACGTAAGCGGCGGGATTTTTGGTGTAAGCGGTCGCTCAGGTTGGGAAAGGAATTATGAATTACCGCAAGTCACGCCGGTAGTGGAGCGTATGCTGTGCAGACGCGCTCTCGCTCGGATAAAAACGTAGTGGACGCTAGGCTCGAAAGAACCTCGCCAAGCGCCAACGTTTTTAAACGGTCTGCACAGCATACGCTCCACTGCCGGCTGAAAGCGGCGAAAGCAGCAATCCCCTGCCCCAGCTTCGCTTTGGTAGCGGCAGCGGGGCGCGTGTATGGGCGGCTGGCTTGAGCGAAGCTTGTCAGGACGCTCGCCATTGCCGCTTTCCTAACCAGCTTTTCGGCGAGGGCCATTGCGCTTTAGCCGCAAACAGCCCGTGGAGCAGGCGGTTCCCACGGAGCCCTTTAAGAAACGTCAGTTCAAAGTCATGCAAGCATGACTTGGCGAGGTTCTTTCGAGCTTAGCACTGCTACGTTTCTTGCTGAGCGAGAGCGCGGCTCCGTGGGAATTGCCTGCTCCACGGGCGTCCCTTGCTACGCCCACCGCCCTCTCGCCAAAAACCCCTCCTCCCTTTCTTGACGAAGCAAAATGGATATGATAGAGTAATTCGTATGAAAATAGCGATTTGTGATGATGAACCCATATTTTTAAAAAGAATGTACAGCTACATGTGGCAGCAGCCGGACTGCACTGTGGAGTGTTTTCCTGCTTCGGATGCGCTTTTGGACAATTACAAAGCTGGGGAACGGTATGACGTGATTTTTTTGGATATTGTCATGTCGCCTGTAAATGGTATTGAGGTGGCAAAAAGCATCCGAGAATACGACCAGTCCGTTATACTGGTGTTTTTTACGGCTTATCTGGAGTATGCGCCCGCCGGGTATGAAGTAAATGCTTTCCGCTATCTTTTAAAGCCCGTGACAGAGGAGGATATTCTCCGCACGATAAAGGATATCCGCGTAAAGCTGGAAAATACGACGCTTTTAGTCAAAACACCGGAATGTGATCTGCTTTTGCATATGCAGGATTTACAGCATTTGGAGGCTGACAACAAAAACACCATCCTCTACTACAAAGGCGATGTTATTACGCTGCGAAAGGGATTGAATGAGTTGGAAACACTGCTTCCGACCTCCCTTTTTTTTCGTATCCACCGCAAATATATGATCAATCTTGCCTATGTCAGAGAATTTGACGAGGCGCATGTAACCCTTGACAGCGGCAGAACTTTTCCCGTCAGCCGCAGAAACATCAAAGAATTCCGCCTTGCAATCAAGGCTTATATTGAAGGAGCCCCTCACTTATGATAGTTTTTTTGTTTCAGCTTGCTGTCAACCTGATGGAATTTTGGATTCTGCTTCTCCTGATGCAGCATATTTGTGCTGCCCATATAAATTTAAACCGCAGGAACACAATTATCTGCTCCGCTGTTTTTTTACTTTTAACCGGTCTTTCTATGGCGCTGCTTCCCGAAGATATAAATTTTCTCGTCAGTATGCCTGTATCCATTCTGCTGGCAGTGCTTTTGTTCAGCAAGAAAAAATTTTCGGATTCACTGCGTTTTTTTCCCGCTGTCGCTATTTATTGTGTGCTGACGATTGTTCCTGAGGCAATTCTCACTGCAATTATGCCGGCATTTAAAATTGTACTTCCCATTTCTGTCTATGAGATTTCTCTTATCAGCCTTGTAACGGATGCCACACTGTTTATCATACTAATTTTCTTGCGTCATTTTCTCATGAAATACCAGTTTATCCTTCATTTTCGAATAAGAGAAATTATCGGCTGTATTGCGCTGTTTCTTTTTTCCATTATTGATGTTGCACTCATCACTTGGGCAAACAATCACACCATTGAACCGATTAGCCGCTATCTTTATCTGACCATTTTTATAGGTGCTTTTCTCTGCAGTATTATCTACTATTTTTATAGCCTGTTTTCGTCCCGCGTCCAGATTTATCAGCAGTGCTTATCCCGAAATGAAATAGAGTACCTGCAGCTACAGTTGGATGCGCTGCAGGATGTGAAAGAGAATGAGGAACAGGTCAGAAAAATGCGCCATGACCTTAACAGCCATCTTGCTGTTATGAAATCGCTCTGCGAAGAAAAAAATTATGAGGAAGTCAGAAAATATACAGAACAGTTAAGCCATGACGCCATATATTCCAATGGAAAGATACTGACCGACAACCACGTTTCCGACATGATTGTCAATTCTAAAATGACAGTCTGTGAAGAACATGGCATTGCTTTTACTTTTGAAGGTTCCCTGACAAATTTGAAAAATATGACTGCCCCCGATATCTGCGGGCTTCTTTCCAACGCTTACAACAACGCCATTGAAGCGTGTCTGCCCCAACAGGACGCTTATATTCATACGAAAGTAAATACAACCCGCAACTATACCGTAATACAAATCACCAACTCCGTGGAAAAGAAGGTAACGATTCGCGGCAACCGTATTTCAACCACCAAAGGGGATAAAAAATCCCATGGGTATGGTATCGAAATCATGAATCAAATTGCCAAGAAATATGGCGGAAGCTGTTCACTGCACTGCAGCGATACAGAATTTGAAGTTAAAATTGTATTATTAACCTAATACATTTTAGTCCAATTTCATAAAAAGACAAAATTTGAAACAAACAGGCTGTGCAGCAAAACCGCACAGCCTTTATCAATCCTGTAAATTTTCTTTGAGATTGGCAGAACTGCCATATCTTTTCTATAATCTCTTTAACAGCTCTTCTCTCTGCGCCTCGTACCCGGGCTTTCCAAGCAGGGCAAACATATTCTTCTTGTAGCTCTCCACGCCGGGCTGGTCGAAAGGATTTACACCGTTTAAGTATCCGCTCACACCGCAGGCAAACTCAAAGAAATAGAAAAGTTCGCCGAGATAGAATTCATTAACCTCAGGAATCTTAATTAAGAAATTGGGCACCTGTCCGTCAGTATGCGCTAAAATCGTGCCGTTCATCGCACTCTTATTTACGAAATCCACTGTCTTGCCGGCCAGATAGTTCAAGCCGTCCAAATCCACCGGCTCTTCGCCGATAATCAGCTCTTCACGGGACTTTTCAACCTCTAACACCGTCTCAAACATAATGCGGGAACCATCCTGAATAAACTGCCCCATGGAATGTAAATCCGTGGTCAAATCCACGCTCGCAGGGAAAATACCTTTCTGGTCCTTGCCCTCGCTCTCGCCGTACAACTGCTTCCACCACTCGGAAACATAGTGCAGGCTGGGCTCATAATTGGCAAGTATCTCAACAGATTTGCCCTTTCTGAGCAGAATATTGCGAAGCGCCGCATATTTTAAAGCATCGTTATCTTCATAGGATGACTCAAGCGCATATTTTCTGCCGCTTGCCGCACCCTCCATCAGCTTGTCGATATCTGCGCCGCTGACCGCGATGGGAAGAAGCCCTACTGCCGTCAGCACGGAGAAACGACCGCCTACATCATCAGGCACTACAAAGGTTTCATAACCTTCCTCATCAGCAACATGCTTCAGCGCTCCCTTTGCCTTATCCGTGGTTGCATAAATTCTCTTTGCCGCGCCTTCCTTGCCGTATTTCTTTTCCAAAATCTCCTTAAATACACGGAACGCAATGGCAGGCTCCGTCGTGGTACCGGACTTGGATATCATGTTGATGGAGAAATCCCTGTCACCCACAACATCCATCAAATGTTTAATATAGGTAGAGCTTATGGAGTTACCCACAAAGTAGATTTCCGGCGTTTTCCGGATGCTCTTATCCAACACATTATAAAAGCTGTGTCCTAAAAATTCGATTGCCGCACGCGCGCCCAGATAAGAACCGCCGATACCAATTACCAGCAGAACCTCTGAATCTGCCTGTATCCGCTTTGCAGCCTCTTTGATTCTCGCAAACTCCTCTTTGTCATAATTTACCGGCAGGTCAATCCACCCTAAAAAATCGTTGCCCGCACCGGCCTTTGATACCAGCACTTCCTTGGCGTCCAATGTCTGCCGCTTCATTTTTTCTACTTCTTCTGCAGAAATAAAAGGACTTGTTTTCGCATAATCAAACCTTACTTTTGCACTCATTTTCCTTTCGCTCCCTTTCTTTGCCATAAGACCGTTCCGCAGCCGGTCTTTTTCCTGTAATCATTCTCAGTTTAGCAGAGTTATTATGCAAATTCAAGAGAAACCTTTCGGATAAAACAGCCACTTATGAAGTAAGAAATTCCCGCAAAAGCTCTTCCAGTTCCTTCTGTTCGGAGAGGGAAAATATCCTGCCCATTTTGTCCGTCTCCTTTTCCTCCTTTTCCTCTGCATTTTCCGTGCGCGCAGCCGCATTTCCATACGCATTACCCACTGCATGCACGGGCATCAACTCAATGCCCGTCTTCGGTTCTTTTCCCGCTGCTTTTGCACCTTCCTTCATCTCCGGAGGAAGCCCTGCCCGCAGGCGGCTTGCCATATGGTTTTCCAGATAATCCACCAGATTTGTCTTTAAAATCCTTCTTCTCCCCTTAATGTCTACAATTGCCGATACGGAAAAATAAAGGTACAGACCCAAAAAACTGACTATGTAAAAGGGAAAGATGTCGCCGATGCTATGACCTGACATAATACAAAGGCATACACCCAGACCGGAGCAAAACACCGACAAAAGCATAAACTGCCCCGACATATGATAGACCGTCTGCACCATAAAAGGACCAAATTTCAGCTTATTGAGAAACTTGTCCACAAAAATAGGAATATTTGAAACACCGCCGTTAAGCTGGTAGCAGTTTGCAAATTTCAGTTTACATTGCTTTAACGCTTTATGGCTGGTCGTTGACATGTTTTCCGTCTGCCTTATCATATTCTGGTATCGTATTCCTATTACCATTCTGCTTAGGATGCTCAACAATAAAAACGCAAACATAAAAATGGTTATCAGCTTCTCTTCCTCAAAAACAGCAAACATAAATGCCTCCTTTCAGCATGAATTCCGCCTGATTCATTAATTCTATTATAGTGAATTTGTTTTTTCGGGACAATATGGCAGGGGGAAAAAGTCATCGACGGATTTCGGCTTGGCTTTGTCGGTTTGTGGCGGAAAACGTCAAAGAACACAGCGGCGTTGTAAACTTATTTTAAGCATGACTATATTATGTCATGTTTGCGTGATATAATGTAAATCAAGCAGGCGGTAAACGAATAGGTAAAATCTTCTTTCTAAAAAGGTGCATATTATGGACGAAACAAATGGTTTGAGGCTTATTGAGCTCGTGAAGAAAGATAAGGAGACATTTCGTAAAGAACACGGGGGCTATCAATTGCTTCAAGAGTACTTTTACGGGCTTTCAAAAGAAACTTTACGTGATTTGTTAAGTTGTGAGGATAAAGATATAAGAGAACTAGCTCTTTGGATAATATCTGAATTAGGAAAGACTGCTACAGATTTATTGGGAGAAGTAGTATCTCAAATGAATGATGACGACCCTATTATTTGTTATTATTCTTCTGAAATGATAGCTTTCTATGGAACTGATAGGTATATGGACGACTTTATGAAGGTATTTGGTTTTTTTGAACATTCTAACGCTAAAACCAGAAGCCTGTCTATGTTTATCATTTCAAGGTTATCTGCTTCACGCATGCAAGAGGCATATACATATTCAGTCAACAATAAAATTCTTGGTGACTCACATGAAAAGGGATTATTATCTTTGATTCATGTAAATACTCTTACCCCTTCCGACATTACAGCTATGATTCATAGTGATGATAGCATAATCAGGAAATATGGTGTTATAGCCGCTCGAAAGGTTTACGAAAAATATCCGGAGATTATAGAAGAATCCGTAAATTCTGAAGATTTAGATGTTCAACATTTTTCAAAAACCGAAGTGCAGGCTAAAGCTAAAACTGCTCAGTTGCTTAATCGCAGTCGAAAACATAAAAGTAGGAAGCCTAAAACTAAATAACTGCTGTTCATAACAGGCAGCGCACCGAAACAGGAAACACAGGGTGCCAACAACTACCGGAATGAATACGCGTGCGTGCTGCGACCCCAGCGTGCCGCTTTCGGCCATGAGGGGAGCCATATGCCTGTTCAGACCGTATAAAAACGTTGGCGCTTGGCGAGGTTCCTCACGAGCCTAGCGTCCACTACGTTTTTATCCGAGCGAGAGCGCGTCTGAACAGGCATATGGCTCCCCTCATGGCGTAACTTGCCGCACTTCCGCGCACCGCACGCATAAGAATGAAAAATACAACAAAAAATATCTGTGAATCACTGGAATAACGGACACTTTTCTGCTATAATCCTTTCTTAAGACAAATACGTTTTTCACATGACAGAATGGAGGATTATTATGAAATATCAAACACAGGGAACTTGTTCCACGGCAATCGACATAGAAGTGTCCGACGGCATCATTGAATCCGTCCAGTTTACGGGCGGCTGTAACGGCAATTTAAAGGGTATCTGCAGCCTTGTGCAGGGTATGAAGGTGGACGATGCTATCTCAAAGCTGAAAGGCATCAAATGCGGATTTAAGTCCACTTCCTGTCCGGACCAGCTCGCAAGAGCACTGGAGTCTTTGCAGTAACTATCTATTGATTGCAGGAGGCATTGCTTTGAAGAAGATAATTTTAACGGGCGGAGGAACCGCCGGTCACGTAACACCGAACATCGCCCTTTTGCCGCATTTAAAAAGTGCGGGCTTTGACATTTATTACATGGGCTCCTACGATGGCATTGAAAAGCGGCTGATTGCCGACTTTGATATCCCTTATCAGGGCATCTCAACCGGCAAGTTCCGCCGTTATCTTGACCCTAAAAACTTCACGGACCCCTTCCGTGTCGTAAAGGGCTACTCCGAAGCCAGAAAATATTTAAAGCAGCTTAGACCGGACGTGGTATTTTCCAAGGGCGGCTTTGTGAGCGTGCCTGTAGTGCGCGCCGCCGCTTCCCTGAAAATTCCCTGCATTATACATGAGTCCGACATGACACCGGGTCTTGCCAACAAACTCTGCATTCCGGTTGCTGATAAAATCTGCTGCAATTTCCCTGAAACGCTGCAGATGCTTCCCAAAGAAAAAGCAGTTCTCACGGGTTCGCCTATCAGGGAGGAGCTTTCCTCCGGCAACAAGCTTGCCGGACTTGACATGTGCGGCTTTACCGCAAATAAGCCTGTTATTATGGTAATCGGCGGCAGTCAGGGCGCAGCAAGCGTCAATCAGGCTGTCCGTGCGGCGCTCCCCATGCTTTTGGAGGATTTTCAGGTAGTCCACCTGTGTGGAAAAGACAAGGTAGACAATCTTCTTTTAAATGAAAAAGGCTACAAACAGTTTGAATATCTGAAATCGGAGCTGAAAGATATTTTTGCAATGGCGGATTTGGTGATTTCCCGTGCGGGCGCCAATGCCATCTGCGAGCTTCTTGCATTAAATAAGCCCAATATCCTGATTCCCCTTCCTTCGGCAAAAAGCAGGGGCGATCAGCTTTTAAACGCACGCTCCTTTGAAGCGCAGGGCTTCTCCATCGTCATTGACGAGGACGATTTGTCAGAAAAATTATTGGTAGAAAAGGTACAGGAGCTTTACTGCTCCCGACAGTCCTATATCAATGCCATGAAGCAGAGTCCGCAGCTTGACTCTATCAGCACTATCATGGGATTGATTAAGGAAATTATAAAGGAATCTTCATGAACAAGAAAGTATTACAGACATTAGAATATCATAAAATTATTGCCCAATTAGTACAGAAGGCAGACTCCGACCCCGGGAGAAAGATGTGCGAATCCCTTCTTCCCGAAACCGATTTGTCCGAAATACAGACGGCTCAGACGGAAACTGCCGACGCCTTGTCACGCCTGTTTCGATATGGAAGCACTTCCTTTGGCGGTAACAAGGATTTGGGCTTTTCTCTAAAATCCCTTGAGGTCGGAAGCTCCCTCTCCATTCCCGAGCTTCTGAAAATTGCGGGCTTTTTGGAAAATGTTTCCCGCATCAAGGCTTACGGCAGAAACGAAAGGGACGAATCCGTTCAGGACTCCCTAAGCCAGTTCTTTGAAGATCTGACGCCCTTGTCATCTATATCCGGTGAAATCCGCCGCTGCCTTCTCTCAGAGGAGGAGGTTGCCGATGATGCAAGCCCTGAATTAAAGCGTATTCGCCGCAGCATACAGCTTACCGGCGAAAAAATCCATAACCAGCTCGGCTCCATGCTGAATGGTTCCTACCGCACCTATTTGCAAGATGCGGTTATTACCATGCGCGGCGACCGCTACTGTCTTCCCATTAAAGCAGAATTTAAAAATCAGGTCTCCGGTCTGGTACATGACCAGTCGGCAACTGGCTCAACCTTTTTTATCGAGCCCGCCGCCGTCGTTGAGTTAAACAACCATTTGCGTGAGCTTGCGATTGAGGAACAAAAAGAAATCGAGAGAATACTGGCAGATTTATCCGCTCAGGTATCCGAGCATACGGATGAGCTTTCCGCGAATCAGCGTATCATGACCCGTCTTGATTTTGTCTTTGCAAAGGGCAAGCTCGCCATGGATCACAATGGTACCATGCCTGTTTTCAATACAGAGCATTACATCAATATCCGAAAAGGCCGTCATCCTCTGTTGGAAAAGAAGAAGGTTGTCCCCATTGATATTCATCTGGGCAAGGACTTTGATTTACTGATTATCACCGGTCCCAACACCGGCGGCAAGACAGTCTCCCTGAAAACCGTGGGACTGTTTACCCTCATGGGACAGGCGGGGCTCCACATACCGGCGCTTGACCGTTCGGAGCTTTCCATCTTTGAGGAAGTATACGCCGATATCGGAGATGAACAGAGCATCGAGCAGAGTCTGTCCACCTTTTCCTCTCATATGACAACTATTGTGACAATACTGTCACATGCTGATGAAAATTCTCTCTGCCTTTTTGACGAACTGGGGGCCGGAACTGACCCTACCGAGGGCGCGGCACTTGCCATAGCCATTTTGAACCATCTGCACGACAGGGGCATCCGCACCATGGCAACCACCCACTACAGCGAATTAAAGCTATATGCACTTTCTACTCCTTTTGTAGAGAATGCCTGCTGTGAGTTTGACGTGGAATCCCTAAAGCCCACCTACAAGCTTCTTATCGGTATCCCGGGAAAGAGCAACGCTTTTGCGATTTCCTCCAAGCTGGGTCTGCCCGACGCCATCATAGATGCGGCAAAAGAGCAGATAAGCAAGGAAGACGAAAGCTTCGAGGATGTGCTTGCCAATCTGGAAAACAGCCGTCTGACAATAGAAAAGGAACGGCGGGAAGCGGCAGAGTATAAAGATAGGATTAAAACCTTAGAAGCACAACTGAAAGCAAAAAATGAAAAATTGGACAGCGCTAAGGATAAAATACTGAAAGAAGCACACGAACAGGCACGCGCTATTTTGCAGGAAGCAAAAACCGTAGCGGACGAGACCATCCGCAGCTTTAATCAGGCAGATCGCAACAGCGATATGAAGGAACTGGAGAAAAAGCGCCAGAATATCCGCGAAAAAATTGACGATAAAAACGAACGGCTTGCGCTAAAGATGCCTCCTTCCGCCACCAGAAAAACGTTGGATCCCAAGAAACTGAAGAAAGGGGATTCTGTCAGAATTGTTTCCATGGGACTGAAGGGAACTGTAAGCTCCCTGCCGGATGCAAAGGGCAACCTCTTTGTACAATGCGGTATTATCCGCTCTTCCGTCAATGTCAACGACCTTGTGCTTTTGGCGGATAACGATACGGCTTCCCAAAAGAGCGCTGTCAGGACCTCCGGCGGTAAGATGAAAATGTCAAAGACCATGACCATTTCCCCTGAAATCAACCTTTTGGGAAAGACCTGCGACGAAGCTATCTCCGTGTTGGACAAATATCTGGACGACGCCTATCTCTCGCATCTTCCCAGCGTCCGCGTGGTACACGGAAAGGGAACCGGCGCTTTGAGAAACGCTGTGCATACTCACTTAAAGCGTTTAAAATACGTAAAAGAATTCCGCCTGGGCGAGTTCGGAGAAGGTGACGCAGGTGTCACAATCGTAACCTTTAAATAAAAAAACAGGAGCATATATGGTAAATAAACAAAAAATACTCATTGTCGATGATGACGAAAATATAGCGGAGCTGATTTCTCTCTACTTAAACAAAGAATGCTTTGAGACTATGATTGTCGGAGATGGCGAGGCCGCGCTGGCCGCCGTTGATTCTTTCGAGCCCAACTTAATTCTGCTTGACTTGATGCTGCCCGGTATTGATGGCTATCAGGTCTGCAGAGAGGTTCGTGCTTCCAGACAGACCCCTATTATCATTCTTTCTGCGAAAGGCGAAATTTTTGACAAAGTGCTCGGACTTGAACTTGGTGCGGATGATTTTATGGAAAAGCCCTTTGACTCCAAAGAGCTGGTAGCAAGGGTAAAAGCAGTACTGCGCCGCTACAAGCCGGCAGCGCCTGTCGCGGAACCCGTGACTGACAAGCGTGTCGAATATCCTGATTTAATTATCAATCAGACCAACTACTCCGTCATTTATATGGGAAATACGGTTGAGATGCCCCCGAAGGAACTGGAGCTTCTCTATTTTCTGGCGTCCTCACCCAACCACGTTTTTACCCGGGAGCAGCTTCTTGACCAGATTTGGGGATATGAATACATCGGGGATACACGTACCGTTGACGTACATATCAAGCGTCTCCGCGAAAAAATAAAGGACCATGCGGCATGGAAAATTTCCACAATCTGGGGTATTGGTTATAAATTTGAAGTCAAAGGAAATCTGTCATGAAAAAAACCCTTTACCTGAAGTTTGTGCTGGCTTACGTTATTTTCGGCATCTTCGGTTTCGTTATCATAGCTACCTTCGTACCCAGCATGACAATGGAACAGCTTACGCGTGAAAAAGCGAATGCGCTCTATTCCGAAGCGACGCTGATTGCAGACAACTATGTCGCCGGTCTGTACACCAACGATACTTCTCTGGAAGCCGTAAAAATGCAGCTTGATATTTTTTCCGTCTATCTGGACTCTGTCATCAGCATCATCAACCCTTCCGGACGCGTGATTCTGAGCACGGATGCGCCCCTTAACGTGGAAGACGTCATTATTGTCGAAAACTTTGACCCTACTATAACTGCCGGTTCTTATTACAATGTGGGAACCTTTTTTGACAGCTATGACAGCGATATGCTCAATATTATTGTACCCATCACCTCAGAATATAAAGTAAAGGGATATCTGGTCGTCCACACTGCCATGACAGGGATTGAAAAGTCCTGTAACAGTCTGGTCAACATTTCCTACATTACTTTGTGTATTCTGTTTTTGTTGTCCTTAATTATTTTGATTTTTTTCACGGAAATCGTCTATGTACCGCTTCGGAAAATTACTTACGCCACGGAGCAGTACGCATCCGGCAACATGCACTATGAATTTCAGGTGGAAAGCGAAGATGAAATCGGCTATCTCGCCGCCTGCTTAAACTATATGGCAAGCGAAATTGCGCGCACGGAGGATAACCAGAAAAAATTTGTCGCCAACATTTCCCACGACTTCCGCTCTCCCCTTACCTCGATACGGGGCTATCTGGAAGCCATGCTGGACGGCACCGTACCGCCTGATTTGTATGCCAAATACCTGCAGATTGTGTTGAATGAAACAGAAAGACTGACTAAGCTGACAAACAGCCTGCTGACTCTCAACAACTTAAATACAAAGGGAGTTCTTTTAGACAAAACGGATTTTGATATCAATAAAGTAATCCGGAATACGGCGGCCTCTTTTGAAGGTACCTGCCGCAAAAAGAAGATTGCGATTGAGCTTATCCTGACCGGTGATGTGATGTATGTCAATGCCGATATGGGCAAAATCCAGCAGGTACTCTACAATCTTTTAGACAATGCCATTAAATTCAGCCACCATGATTCCGTTATCCGCATCGAGACCTCTGAGAAAAAGCACAAGCTTTTTGTTTCCGTAAAAGACAGCGGCATCGGTATTCCAAAAGACGACTTGAAGTTTATTTGGGAGCGTTTCTATAAGTCTGATTCCTCCCGCGGCAAGGATAAAAAGGGAACCGGACTCGGGCTTTCCATTGTAAGGGAAATTATCACTTCCCACGAAGAGCATATCAATGTCATCAGCACAGAGGGCGTAGGCACGGAGTTTATCTTCTCCCTGTCCTGCTCTAAGTGGAATGACGAAGAAGAATAAGCCTCTTAAGCAGCATTCTGACCGGACGGTACAGCGTAAGCATTAGTATGGTATTGGCAATCCCATGCAGGATGTCATAGGGAATTCCGGCAACCCACCAGTTGAATGCCATAACAAGCCCGCTTCTGATACCACCGTCCACCGCTCCGATTACAATATAGGGCAGCGAGCAGAACGCGCCGAAAAACAGCCCGAAAAATCCAGAAAGAATACTATAAAACCATACAGAATCATTTTTCCGGCACAGATAAACCACCAAAGCCAAGAGGGGCCACATATACAGATACATAATGACCCAGGTATGGATACCGTAAAGAGATATTTCAATTAAAATAAACGCGAGTATCGCATATACCGTTTTCGGTCCGAGAAACAGCGTAAACATAATAATCCAGAACGTAACCAGTTCTATATTCGGCAAAAAAGACAGGGCAAGCTTACTGACCTCGATAACCGCAGTCATCATGCCAATCAGCGCAATATCCTGTATGCTTATTGCAAGCCCGCCCTGCCTTTTGTTCATCATTACCTCCTATTCTGCAACATACACTTCATACTTAATCACAAATGCATCCCCGTCCTCTATCGGCTGGGAATCCACACCGTAATTGCAGTAAGTGCCATTCACATAAAAGCCCCAGTAAGCGCCGTCCACACTGTAGTCAGGCGTAACACCGTTTACGGTTTCTACCATAAGACCATACTCGCTCTCCGTACCGGAAAATTCCAGTCCCTTGGCTTCTTCCATGGCCTGTCTTAGGTACTCCGCATCCGTATGTACCTCGTAGACCGTGCTGCTCTGCGTATTGTCGATAACCTCAATCGTAATGCTCTTATGCCCCTGTACGGGCTTCTCGCGAAATACGAAGAACACCACTGCCAGTACCGCCACTACCGCTATCAGTGCCGCCGCACCGATAAGCACCTTTTTGTTTGATTGCTTTTTTTCTTGATTTTCTGCCATTTTTCTCTCCTCCTAAGCATATTTGCAAATACAGGTATACACAAAAATCCCTACCGCATACCACGGTAAGGAAATCCCTGCCGCGTATTACGGCAGGGATTGGAGAATTTTCTGCATCACGATTACAGCATCGAAAGTAATTTCGATACTGTAAAGGTGCGTACAAGGCCAATTCCTCGTGGTCATTTTTGTACCGGTTCTGCAGGCAGGTCTTCTGACTTTAAGATCATTGCCATATTCCACCTTCCCAGGCAAATGCCCAGTGGCTCAAATCGAAATATGGCTCCCTTATCACAGCGACGAGATCGTGCAGGTCTTTCACCTGCTTCCCTTTTCACCGGACCCGTGGCAATTCATGCCTGTCCGACACCTGCAGCCGCCTGT
This sequence comes from Lachnospiraceae bacterium, assembly GCA_014804445.1. Classification (GTDB taxonomy): domain Bacteria; phylum Bacillota; class Clostridia; order Lachnospirales; family Lachnospiraceae; genus Acetatifactor. Next base: position 29,071 of record JAAUZU010000023.1, read on the forward strand.
ATTCACTTAATTTACCGGTCAAAGCAAAACCGGATTACTGAGAAAGTGTATCACAGTAACCCGGAAAATGCAACATATACCTGCTACTCCGCTAAATACATATTAAGCCCTCTCTCTATTTTATCGATGGTATCCTCCAACGAACTGCTGCCGTCAAGATACGACGGGAGTACATCGCTTATTACCAGATTGATTTGTACATCGTCCACCACCTTCTTGTTTAAACCCTTGCACAGCTCCGTCAATCTGTCACAGTCCTCCTTGCTCGGTGCGCCAATGATAAAATCCTTAAACTCGCCGCCGGGCAGTTCTATTATGGTATAGACCTCGTAGTCGCTTCTGTCCTTTTCTGCCTGCTTCGCAAGCGCCGCCGCATTCATCGGAAATCCGTCATAAAAGTCACCCTCCTGCACATCCACGGAAAGCGCATAGCGCAGAAAATCCTTCGCTTGCTCCAGATAAGGCGTCTCTTTGTTGATTCCGATTTCTCCAATCGGGTTATAAGCATTCTCAAAGCTATTAAAGTTTCCCTTTATCTCATTGACTATGGAAATCGACATCATTGCACTTAAGAAGCCTTCAATATCGCTGAATACGGCAGAGGCATCAAGCGGTAAATCCCATGTTTGGTAATTTTGGGTACTGTCCGTATAATGGTCAACAATGGTATATCCTCCTGCTATGGTTTTCAATGCTTCCAAACACTCTGCAAGCGCTTCCTTGTCTAATTCCTTGTCCTTTACGATATCCGATACCATATAAGGCATATAAATATCTACAAAATCCGAAACCGTAATCGGTCCCAGCGCAAGCTCCTGCTGTCCCAATGCTGCCGCCAGACCTTTCACGCTTCCTGCTTCCTTTGTATCAATTTCCCCGCTGAGAAGCAGTCTCATGGAATACCGCAGAGGTATCATATAAACAGCGCCGTCCTCCTGTGTATAGCCGTCCGCAATGTTTTTCAATATTTCTCCGCTTTCTGACATAGGCGTCACAACATCGCTGATATCCGCCAGCATGCCTTTTTCTATAAGAGAATTTGCATTCAGCCCATCCAGCACCATAAGGTCCGTTCCCTGCCCTGCCAGAAGTCTGGTATTGAGATTCTGCAGCACAGTGTTCAAATCCATCGTCTCCATCTCTTCATAAGGAATTCCTATCTCCACCTCTACCAATACATCGGGATGAAGCTTTGTATACATGGCCGCAGCCTGCTTTAAAGTTGGATTGTCATAGACCGAATAAATTGTCAGAACGGTCTCGGGTTTCAGCGGCATCTCCGGATCATAAGCATATTCCATCAGAGACCGTTCTGTATCTCCGTCCAGAAGCGCATAAAACACGCCTGAATCCAATGCCGTCATACCGCTGCACCACATATTTTCCAGCGCAAGAGAAGTATAACTGCCCGCCACAAGGCTGCTCCATTCTCCTTCCACGCTGCACTTAAAAAATCCCCCTTTTGCACATACGATGAAGGTACCATCTGACAAAATATCGATATAACTATCGCTCCCGACACTCTCCGTGCAGGTAATTTCTTTTTCCGGACTATCCTTATCCGGCGCAAAAGCAGTAATTCCCTTAAATTCTATCATATCATTCTGCTTTTCAAGGTAAAAGAAATTCTGATCCGCATAGACCTTATCCCCATAGCCAATGGTCAGTGGCATTGTCCAGCTAAACTTCCCGCTACCGTCGTAAACCTTAAAATCACTGATAAAATTTGCGGCAAAGCTTCCATTCTCCAACACTGCAATATCCTGCGGTATATTAAAAAAGTGCCACTCCGGATCCTCCTCCAGCCAGTCCTGCGGTGTAATCTCCTTCATTGTTATACCATCGTCTGTGCAGTAGAAATGTGCCCGTACATTTTCCTCTTCCAACATTACCGCAAAAAGATAAGACATTCCGCCAATATCTTCCAGAACCTTTACTTTATAAACATTCTCTTCCATAACCAGGCTATCCAGCCATGCGGGCGTATCTTTTATGAAACTGCCGTCTTTATAACGATAGCAGACGATACCCACTCCGCCTTCCTTTTCCTCCATCGCATAGAGGCACATATCTCCTTCCTTTTTTCCTACCTGAATGATATCTTCCTTATTCACTCCTTCAGGAAAATCAATTTCTTTTTCCACATATCTGCCCTTTTCCCCATTCCCGCTTTCCACATTCGGCGTTCCTGCGCTTTTTCCATCTTCTCCTTTGGAACCACAGCCCGCCAACGCGATAAGCATACTTGCAATTAGCAGCATAGAAATAATTTTTTTCAATGATTTCTCCTCCTTGCCTGTAATTTTATCTATTTATATCTAACTTCTTTTAAGATAACTTTGCGAAATTCTTAAGTTTTACGAAATTTATCGCAATATTTTTTTGTTAATTTTTTAAAATTTTCCATAAAACGAAGTGTTTTGTCCCGTATCTATAATAATCAGTCATGAAATCAGTCGATATATTTAAGAGTAGATACAAGAAAGGCGGAATTTTTATGAAAGGCAAAGAGAAATGCAAAGCATTAAAAGAAATTCGCAGACAAATCGCGGAAAAAAATGATATTCCTTTTGCTGTCTCCCAATGTACGCATCAGGGGGACTGTAAGGGAACCTGTCCCAAATGTGAATCGGAGCTTCGGTATCTGGAGCGGGAACTTGCCATCCGGCAGGGACTCGGAAAAGCGGTTGCCATCGCCGGCATTTCTATTGGCGCCTGCACTGCCTTTACGGCTTGTGCTCCAACAGACACCGTTGCAGATTTTCTGCAAGGTATCGGCGCAGACAGCAAGCCTGTAGATATTGACGGTGATATAGAGATAGCGCCCACCCCGGATGATGAACCGGATGGCAATATCGAAGATTTTAATTTCAGCACACCGCCTGCCGATGATACGATTGCGGGGCTGATGGAAGATGCTCCCGATGTAAAAGAAGATGATACACTTGCCGGCGATGTAGTTCCTTTCGAACAGGAAACTGAGGGCAGTCTGCCCATATCACCAAGTCCGGAACCTGACGAAACCGTTCCTGAAATACTTGGTGAAATTCCTGTGCCGCAAGGTCCGGGATCCGACGAAGCCATTTCCATACCGGAAGGCGATATCTCCACAGAACCGTAGTCTGTACGCTGCACAGTTCACAGTACATCCGTCTGACTGACACGGCCATAAAGCGTAATTGTTACAGAAAAGGAAATACAACATGGATACAAAGACATCACTTCTTCCGGTTTTCAACATAGCAAGACACCGATTACAGACGGACGGAAAGGGCGTCACCACTTTGGTGGGCGCATACGGCTGCCCGCTTCGATGCCGCTATTGCTTAAACCCCCACGCATGGAATCCTCAAACGCTGGAAAAATGCGTTATGCTTACGCCGGAAGCGCTGTATGAAAAAGTAAAGATAGATGAATTGTATTTTCTCGCCACCGGAGGCGGTGTTACCTTCGGCGGCGGGGAGTCTCTTCTGCATGTTGACTTTATCCGTCAGTTCCGCCGTCTCTGTGGACCGGACTGGACGCTCACCTTAGAAACTTCCTTAAATGTTTCTGAAGAACGGTTTTTAAAAGTATTGGATTCCGTCAACGATTTTATTGTGGACATCAAGGACCTCAACCCTTCGGTCTATGAGGCGTATACCGGCATGCCTATCGACAAGACAGCCAACAACTTAAAGCTGCTGGCTGAAAGAATATCACCGGAACATATTCATATTCGAGTGCCTAAGATCCCGAAGTACAACTCCAAAAAGCATGTGCTTTCCTCTCTGGAAAAGCTGAAAAGCATGGGGTTTGAAAATATAGAGATATTTCCCTATATTATCCGACCCTCTTGAGAAGTTCGGATAGCTCTGAAAGCTCCTCTGTGCTCAATTTGTTTTTGTCCAGAAGAATGGTGGCGCCGGAGCACCGCAAATAGATAAAATGACTTATCTCCCCCTTCTCCTCAATCAAATCCCAGTCTATGCGGGCGTCGGTTTTTTCAGAATGAACCTGAATATCATCCCCTAAGGTATAAGTCAGTGCCGAAGCGTCTTTTGCCTGATTCTTCTGCCTGATGGTATTCATCACTTGTTTTTTTGCTCCGAAAAAAACCATATAAAACCCGTATGCAATGGAAAACACACCCAGTATTAAAAAAGCAACCCAGTAATAGTCTCCTTCTCCGCTTAATGCTGTTCCCCAAAGGCTCATTGCCACCAATATCAGCCCCATCATGCTTATCGTAATCAGCTTCCGCTTCCGGTTTTTGTATGTCGCACTTTTCTCATAGTATAATTCTGCCAGAACCTTATATATCTCCTCATCAGGAACCATCGTGTAGGTTATCATAGTACTGCTCCTTTGCTTCATTTGTGCAATATTATTTTACTATAATAAACCTTCCGATGAAATAACGAGGATAAACTTTAAGAATTCTTAAGAATATAAAGCCGCTTACAAAATACCGGTAATAAAAATTTCCAACCCTATCACAATCAAGATTGCACCACCTAACACAGAAGCCTTATTTGATAGTTTTGTTCCAAATCTTTTTCCTATCATAAGACCCATAATACAGATAAAAAATGTCACAGCCGCAATAATGAGCACACAGACAAGCACCATATCCAAACCGTATTCTGCAACCGTAAATCCAACCGACAATGCATCTATAGAAGTAGCCACACCCTGAATGAGAAGCGCGGCCATCCCCACCTGTACTTTTTCCGGCTGACTGTCTTTATTGCGGATTCCCTCCACCAGCATTTTGCCGCCAATCAGCGAGAGCAGTGCCAGCGCAATCCAAGGAATCAGTTTCTCAAACGCCCGGAAATACTGCACTATGGTATGAACGCACACCCAGCCCAACATGGGCATGACTGCCTGAAAAACTGCAAACACGCCTGCAATTTTACACATTTTTCCTCTTGTCATCTCCGGCTCGTTCAGTCCATTGGCAAGTGACACGGAAAAAGCATCCATGGCAAGTCCTACTCCAAGCAATACACTGTTAAAGAAAAATAATAAGTCCCATTTCATCTTCTGTTCCTCCTCGCATGACAAAACAAAAACCCAAGTACAGTCTCAAACTATACTTGGGTATATATTTAAAAATATACAGACTTCATGCATAGTTTGATGCTATACATGAGTCTCGCAATTTAAAACAAGCCAGACCTTAACGGTCAGTATGTTGACTTGCTACGATATACGCTTGCTACTCCCCCATGGGATTTTGATTGATACTAATCTATCACCATTGCGTCTGTTTGTCAATCATTCCTTTCACAAAAAACTGCTGTTTGATTTCCTCCACGGTGCACGCCTGCCCCCTATTGTCAGAAAGTACTGATGACATAAATAAATTTCCATAAGGGATTTTTTCTTCCTGCATCTGTGCAATCGTATTCTTTGGCTTTAAGGTCAACACGTATTTGGTATTTGTTGTCCGAATCAGTTCCGCGTTATCTGCCATAGATTTTTCATAATTAATCAGTAACAGGGAATGAAACTGTTTTAAGTGCTGCCTCACCTCGTTCGGCGGAAGCGTGCTATCCACATAAGTAACGGTTGCACCTATTTTGTCTGCAGCAAGCGCACACACAGCCGCCTCATAGCAGTCGGGCATGCAAATCGTTATGGTGTCTGCACGTTTCACACCGAGATATAAAAATTTTTCAGACACCACTATAGAATCCTGCTGCATGTCTTCTGCTGACTTTTCATTTTTTTCACTTTTCATGACTACTCCCCCGGATGACTCTTAAACGCATTTTTATTTGCTTGTCAGGCATTACTTTACTGTTCTCCGTTTTCGCATATTCTAGCATGATCTTTATCGGTTTTCAAATTATCCATAGGGCTAAAATCACTAAAAAATACTCTTTGTTATCTCTCTTCGCACCGGTCTGCCACTGCCAAAATCCTTGTAATATCAGTAATTCTCTTATCTTTCCGTATGTCTCTTTTGTGAAACATTGTGTCTACTGATTTATACTACTTTGCCACCATTTTGGGTGCTATAATGGATACAAATAGGAGGCAGATTTATGGATATACAAAAACAGATACGGCGGTTAATGGCTGAACGGGGATGGACGGATTATCGATTGGCGAAGGAGGCCCATCTCTCACATTCCACAGTTACAAATATGTTTAACCGTAATAACGCACCAACGCTTCCGACCTTAGAGGCGTTATGTAAAGCATTCGGCATCACTTTAGCACAGTTTTTTTCAGACGGAACTGCAACTGCAGAAATGACAGACGAGCAGCGTGTACTCTTTTCAAAATGGAGTACATTATCGAAACCGCAAAAAGAAGCTCTGCTTCACCTGATAAGCAGCATAAGAACATAGAAGATTTTTAACATATGGAATTTTTAATCAAGCTGCTGTAATCCCTGTATTCGTGGGCATTACAGCAGTTTTTGTTTGTTTCACAGAGTACGGTATAATCCCCTGTGTTAAAATATTGTGATTAAAAAAACCGTATGTTATAATACTAAAAAATTGAATCCGTTTTAGGAGTAAAGTCTAATGAAAAGAAAAGTTCGATTGTTCGGCATTGCCGTTATGCTGGCGATGCTTACCGCCTGCGGCTCCGGTGGGAAAGAAGAATCATCAGAATCAGATGAAAGCAGATTACCTGTAGAGTATACATATGAAAAGGATACCATCCACTACGAGGAAATGTCAGGAAGGTATGCTTTTCTGAAAGATGTGGAGAAAACACAGACGGACTGCGCTGCATATTATTTTGAGACTGCAATAAGCCATGAAGAGAGGGAAGCCTGCATAGTGGCAACGGACAGGGTTCTTTCCTGCATTGCAGGTACGCTGCCGGAAATCGAGGTCGTGGTCTTTAAGCCGGAAAGTTATAACGGAATTGCCGTTCACGGAAACACGCTGTATGTCCCAATCCAGTTGTGGGATTCTGTGGAATACGTCACAGGAGTGCTGCTTGCCGGTTACGGGGAATGGGGCAATTACGGGCTGGCATACGGATATGCCAATCATCTGTGCAGGGAAGCGGGCTGGGATTACAGGGAAACGGCCGGTTTCCGGCAGATGAGCAATCCGGACCTGTACGACTTAAACCTGCTGTGCTTTGATGAGCAGTTTGTCCTGCCTGAGGATGTGGAAGCGGCAAAAAACAATGCCTGTTATTTTGCCAGTGAATACCTGTCTGCACATTCGGAGGAGGATTTTCTGAAACTGCTGTCTGATTCAGGCACTGTGGAAGGCACTGTAAGTGCCAATGAAGTGTTGGAGGCATTTTACAAAGACAATGATGTGGAGTGCAGTCTGACGGGGATCCGTTACCAGTACGGCGGCATGTTCCTTGACTATGCGGCGGCATGTGAGTATGCTGTTTTCTACATAGATAAAGACTGGCAGGATCAGAGCTGGGAAACAAATCCGAAAGTATCGGAGCATTTTCTGCATGAAGATTATAGTGAGGTCAGGGCATTTTTCGAGTGCAACGTGCGGCAGATGAAGCAGTACCAGGAATTTTTTGGTTTTGACGGTTACAACAACAACCTTTCGGTTAACTTTAAAAATAGTAAAGAGACCTTTTATGTACCCTATCTCCATACCATTTATTTAGGAAGTGTGGTTTCCTTGTCGCATGAGTATATTCATTCCCTCATGTGGAAATATTGCATTGGCCAAAGTTTGTGGAATGTAGAGGGCTTTGCCAGATGTTATGATTGCCTGTATAATGATTACGCTTACGATTTTTGGAACTATGATTATAATAATACAGTGGACTTTTCTCCAAAAATGGAACTAGCTACTAACAAATATATAGAGCATATAGGGCGGCCGATTGATTTCAGGACAGATTACCGCGATTTTGGCGACTTTTTGGCATATGCTAACTGGAAGGTGAGTGACCCCAATAATGACTATCAAAGCGGTGCTTCTTTTGTCGCTTATCTTGTGGACATTTATGGGAAGCAGGAGGCTTTTCAGTATATCCTGACAGGTAATAGTGGGTATAATGCGGAATGGGGTAAATCCTATGATAAGCTGGTGCAGGACTGGAATGCATACCTCAGTCAGACTTATCAGTGGTATCGTGCAGAATAAAATACAGAAAAATGGGAGCTGCAAGTGCTCCCATAGAGAAATTTTGACAAAAGAAAGGCCGGCTACATACTCTCCAGCAGCCCGCTGATTCCCCGTTCTTTAAATATCATCTTGTAATAGCCGAGTTCGTCGCGAATCAACTCGTCTATGACCTGCATCCCCAGAAGCTCGACTGCCGCCTTATCGTCCGTCAGCAAATAGTCGCCTTTTTCATATACCGTCATGCGCTCCGCTGTCCACACCATCATATTCCGCAGTTCTGTGTTCTCCAGCTTGAGCGCCTCATCCATAAGACTTTCTATGATTTCGGGGCTTCTCGCAGCAAAAAGCTCTCTGTTGGTGGAACCTGCTACATTTACGGTATAGACGCTGTCAAACACACTGGCTATGGTGTCGGACAATTGCTGGTTGATATTGCCCTCCTTGTCCGTGTGCATATTCATATTCACCACCATGACGCCGTCCTCCGCAAGATGCTCCTTGACAAGGGTAAAAAATTCCACAGAGGACATCTGAAAGGGAATGGTGATATCCTGATAGGCGTCCACCATAATTACATCATAGGTCCCATCTATCGCGTTCAGATAAGCCCTGCCATCGTAGGTTGTCACCTTGATATCCTCCGGCAGTGCAAAATATTCCCACGCCAAGTCCGTAATCTTCTGGTCGATTTCCACTCCCTCGATTGAGACACTGCCAAAATACTGCCTGCACTGCTTTGCAAAAGTGCCTGTTCCCATGCCAAGTACCAGCACTTTGGCATCCTCCTTCTCCGCCAGCCCCGCCATAACCGGAGCTGCCAGCGCATAATCATAGTACATGCCCGTCAGGGACTCGTCCTTTTTCATAATAGACTGCACACCGAAGAGCACATTGGTGGACAGAATCACGCTGTCCTCGTCCTCCTTCACCTGCAGATAGTTGTAAATGGACTCTCCTTCAAACAAAAGACCGCTCTCCCAGAAGGCAAACCGGCTGCCTGCTCCGAACACACAACAGAGCGCAAACAGTACAATCCCCACAACACAGGAAATTTTCTGCCTGCGGGAACCCCCGAACTTTGTGCTGATAAAATAGACCAGTCCCAGAAGCAGCAGAATACCGGAAAACAGAAGAAAGGTAACGGCAGTTCCCACCGCCGGAATGGTAACAAAGGTGGGGACGAAGGTGCCGATAATACTGCCGATGGTATTGAACGCGCCCAGCGTACCCACCGTTTTGCCGCTGTCGTCCAGACTGCCCACCGTATATTTTGCAAGAGAGGGCGTCACGGTTCCCAATAAGAACAAGGGAAATACAAAGATAACCATGCAGGCAAGAAATGCCGCCCAGATTAGAAAATTATTGTTTACAGCCAGTATCAGCACACCCGATATGGCAAGAATCACATATTTTCCCAGAAAAGGAATCGCCGCTATCCACACTGCAGCAATGATAATCCGCATATAGAGCTTGTCGGGATTCGGATTCTTGTCCGCACTTTTTCCGCCCCACACATTCCCCAGCGCCATTGCTATCATAATCGTGCCGATGATGATGGTCCACACAATCTGGGAGGAACTGAAATAGGGAGCAAGCAGCCGGCTCGCTCCCAACTCCACTGCCATAACGGACATACCTGCAAAAAATTCCGTCATATACAGATAGTATTTATTTTTTAAAATTTTTCTGTTTTCCATCTTGATACCCCTTTTCCATTCCGCCTGCCGGCAGCATTAGTTATAGTATCAAATGGATTTTTTGTTATGTCAAGTTAAATTTATAAGCGAAAAGGCTTTAATGTCCGCACTGCCCGCCGCAATGGCTGCAGTCGCCGCCGCAATGCAGGGATTTTCCACTCTTTTTACTTCGAACCATGCTTCTCACTATCAAAGCGACAATACCCGCCAAAACCGCAAGTACCACGATTGTTCCCATACATTCGCCTCCTTCTTTCACAACACTGTCTGAAATCTTCGGCAGCCTTCCGTTAAACCTTTCAGAAATCTGCCTTTATCTCGCTTTTACTTTTACCAGCCTTTTCGTATCTACCCGCAATGTGCTGCTTTCCCGGTAAGGCCTGAAGAGCAGATAAACAAAGCCGATAACCAGCAGGAATGCAATCACCGTCCAGATTCCAAACGCACCTGTTGAAACAAGCGTGCCAATCTGATATACACAAAGCGCTGAAGCATATGCAAGAAGTGTCTGATAACCGATTGCAAACCAAAACCATTTTGCATTGTTCATCTCTCTCTTGATGGCGCCCATTGCCGCAAAGCAGGGAGCGCACAAAAGGTTGAAGACCATGAAGGAATACGCTGCAACCGCGGTCATGCTGCCCGCAAGCGTTCCCCAGAATTCGGAACCGTCCTCTGCAACCTCCGCAAAACCAAAGAGGATGCCAAAGGTGTTGACTACATTTTCCTTTGCCACAAGCCCGGTAATCGCTGCAACTGCGGACTTCCAGTCGCCCCATCCAAGCGGAATAAACAGCCATGCAAATATATTTCCGATACCGGCTAAAATACTGTGGTCGATTTCCATGTCCTCAAGCATCCTGAACTGTCCATCCACCCAGCCGAAGTAGGTGGTAAACCATATAACGATGGAAGAGAGCAGGATAATAGTACCGGCCTTTTTGATGAAGGACCAGCCGCGCTCCCACATGCTCCTCAGCACATTGCCTACCGTGGGAAGATGGTACGCCGGAAGCTCCATAACAAAGGGTGCAGGGTCGCCGGCAAACATCTTTGTCTTTTTCAGGATGATACCGGAACAGACTATCGCTGCAATACCGATAAAGTAAGCACTGGGAGCCACCCACCATGCACCGCCGAAAAGCGCGCCGGCAATCAAGGCAATAATCGGCAGCTTTGCACTACAGGGAATAAAGGTGGTCGTCATAACCGTCATCTTCCTGTCACGGTCACTTTCAATGGTACGGGACGCCATAATACCGGGTACACCGCATCCGCTTCCAATCAGCATGGGAATAAAGGACTTACCGGAAAGACCGAACCTGCGGAAAATTCTGTCCATGATAAACGCCACACGCGCCATGTATCCACATGCTTCCAAAAAGGCAAGGAAGATAAAGAGTATCAATATCTGCGGCACGAAACCAAGCACAGCCCCGACACCGGCTACAATACCGTCCAGTATCAGACCGGAAAGCCAATCGGCACAGCCTATCGCTTCGAGCAGATTTTCTACCAGCACCGGGATACCGGGGATTTCCAGTCCAAACAGACTCCATCCCTCGCCAAACACGCCGTCGTTCGCCCAATCGGTTGCCCAGCCGCCTACTGTTGTAACCGATACGTAATACACAATGAACATAACCACTGCAAATATCGGCAGCGCCAGCCATCTGTTTGTCACAATCTTATCAATTTTGTCGGAAACCGTCAATTTTTCTTTTCTGCCCTTTGTATAGCAGTCCTTGATAACGGAGGAAATATAGAGGTATCTCTCGTTTGTGATAATGCTCTCCGTATCATCATCCATAGCCGCTTCCAGCTTCTCAATCTCTTTGGAAACATCTACAGCCTGTTTCATCTGCTCTGCAATTTTATCGTCTTTCTCCAGCAGCTTGATGGCAAAGAAACGCTTCTGCTCTTCGGGAATATCGCTTCCCAGCCTTGCTTCCACTGCGGCAATCACTTCCTCCACTTCAGAAGCAAATTTGTGCACCACATTCGCAGCCTTCTTTTGCTTTGCCACATTGACGGCTTTCTGTGTAGCCTTCTCAATACCGGTTCCTTTCAGCGCGGAAATTTCCACAACCTCGCATCCCAGCTTTTCGCTTAGTTTCCCGATGTTGACCTTATCTCCGTTTTTCTCCACGATATCCATCATGTTGACTGCCATCACCACAGGAATCCCAAGCTCCATAAGCTGCGTACTCAGGTAAAGATTTCTCTCGATGTTGGTGCCGTCCACAATATTTAAAATAGCGTCCGGTCTCTCCCCTATCAGATAATTTCTGGCAACAACCTCCTCCAGTGTGTACGGGGAAAGGGAATAAATCCCGGGAAGGTCCATGATGACAACATCCTTGTTCCCCTTCAGTTTACCCTCTTTCTTTTCAACGGTCACGCCCGGCCAGTTTCCTACAAACTGATTGGAGCCGGTCAATGCATTGAAAAGTGTTGTTTTTCCGCAGTTAGGGTTGCCTGCTAATGCAATCTTAATCGACATATCCTACCTCTTTTCTTCCTCATTTAAACATTGTATTTATGTTTGTTTTAACTTTCTTTTATTAGTCTTAACTAACCTATGTGCAAAAAAATTATTCTACTTCAATCATATCTGCATCCGCCTTGCGCAGAGACAGCTCATAACCCCTTACGGTAATTTCCACCGGATCACCCAAGGGCGCTACCTTCCGGACATAAATTTCGACGCCTTTGGTAATTCCCATATCCATAATACGCCTCTTAACCGGACCTTCTCCGTTAAGCCTTGTCACCTTTACGGTCTCGCCGCATGGAATTTGTCTTAATGTCTTCATGTTCTCTCCTTCTTATCCAACTATAATTTTATTCGCCATATCTTTGCCGATGGCGACACGGGAATCCTTAATATTGACTATCATGTTGCCTACCGTTTCCGATACTACGGTAACCTCGCCGCCTACCACAAAACCAAGCTTTTCTAAAAACCTCCGTGTCTCCTCCTTACCGCCAACTTTGCGAATGACACTCGGTTCTCCTGCTTTTATCATTGACAATGGCATACTCATCTCTCCTCTCACCCGCATTTTTGCAGTCTTTTGTTTTCATAGTTAGTATATGCTAACAATCCTTAGATGTCAATAACCTTTTTTGAAATTTCTTTATTTTATGTTTACAAGTACAACTGTATATGATACATTATATACAGTGATATACAGGAGGCACAAATGGTAATTGTAATAAAAAACAATAGTAATGTACCGATTTACGACCAAATAAAAAACCAGATACTGGATGCCATTATGTCCGGTGAAATAAAGGAGGGGGAATGTCTTCCCTCTATCAGAGGGCTTGCCAGGGATTTAAAAGTCAGCGTCATTACAACGACAAAAGCATATAACGATTTAGAAACGGCAGGTTATATTTTTGCGGTACAGGGAAAAGGCTATTATGTTTCAGAAAGAAGCAATGAAATTTTATATGAAAAGTTATTGGAAGAGATAGAATCTCATTTTGACCAGGCAATTCTGATTTCAAAAAAAGCAGCGTTAAAGGAAACCGATTTGATTGCAATATTACAAAATTTATTAAAACAGGAGGAACGTTAAGAATGTTGGACATAACAAATTTATGCAAAAAGTATAACGGGTTTGAACTGGATCATATTTCGTTTCATCTGCCAAAAGGATTTATCATGGGGCTTGTGGGAAAAAACGGCGCCGGAAAATCAACTACCATAAAAAGCATTATGAATATGCTGGACTTTCAAGGCGAGATACTGGTAAACGGTCATGACAATATCCAATGTGAAAAGCAGGTAAAACAAACCGTAGGCGTTGTGGTAGATCAGCCGTTTTTCCCGACTATATTTACATTGGAACAGGTAGAAAAATATGCGGGCGCTTTTTATGAAAACTGGGACAAGGATGCCTATTATAAGCTGCTATCTAAATTTGGACTTCTGCCCAAGAAAAAAGTCAGCGAGTTAAGCCGTGGAATGGGTGTAAAATTACAGCTTGCAGTAGCGCTGTCACATAAGGCCAAGCTTTTGCTGCTTGATGAACCCACATCCGGACTGGATCCGGTTGCAAGAGATGAGTTAATGGACATTCTTATGGAATATATCCAGGATGGCGAAAACAGCGTTTTATTTTCCACACATATCAGTGCAGATTTGGAAAAGATTGCGGATTATGTTACCGTCTTAAGCAGCGGAAAATTGTTTTACACAGGGGAAAAAGACATCCTGATGGAAAAATACGCAATCATTAAGGGCAATTATAAAAACGTATCCGATGAACTGGAGCAAAATTTGATTGGAACGCGCAAGTATGGCGACAGCTTTGAAGCCATGATTTTAAAAGATAAGTATACATCATCCGATGCGTTTCAAACGGAAAATGCAAAAATCGACGATATTTTAATTTATGCAGAGAGGAGCGCCTGATTATGAAAAGTATCATCAATATCATCAAAATGGACATGGCAATATGCCGGAAATCAATGATAATTATGACGTTTAGCATGTTAATCGCCGGCATCGGCTGCCTGTTTTTTCTTACTCCGCTGCTGTTGGGATTTTTTGTTGTAGGCTCAACCGCTGTGGTGTCCGCTATATTTGCCGTGGAAGGTAAATCCAATATGGAATTCTTTTATGGCTGCTTTCCGATTCAAAAAAAGGAATATGTCATAGGACGAAGCTTAACCTGTCTTTTGATTATGACAGTTCCTTCCATTATATGCATTGTATTTATGTTAATCAGCCAGCATTTTTCATTATATCAAATTGAAGAAATACGTATTATGATGGAGGCCGTCGAGCCATATCAGATGCTTATCATTTGTGCCCTGATTATGCTTGGCTTTATCGGTGGCGCAAACCTGCTGCTGGCAGCTTTTATCGGAAAAGTAGAGTCGAGGGAAATGTTAGAAGTTATATTACTGCTGGTGGAGGCATTGCTGATTGGCGGCATTATCTTTTTCATACAAAAAGTTATCTATCATGGTGATATGCAGGCATTTTTGAATGCTTTCACGCAAATATTTTCTAAGCACAAACCGGCTTCCTGTATCCTGCTTATTGCGGTAGGACTCATAGCCCTTGTTGTCGGTACGCTGCTTTCTGTAAAAATGGTTCAGAGAAAACGGGCATAGACAGGCAATTGCGAAACTTAGAAGTTATCCTATTGTCATTGTGCACATGGTATTTTCCAACGCAGACTCGCTTTCGCTCCAAGCTTACCGTAGCGGTACATAAGCAGCCAAAATACGGCAGCTAAGTACCGACGGTAAGCAAGGGTCTGCTTATGGAATATACCATGTGCACAATTCGGAATCAGGAAATATGAGTTTCGCAATTACCTAATTACTACACAAAACAAAGCAAGAATCCGGCAGCATAGCCCCCTTTACACAGATTGTACTATCTTATTGCCTGCTGCCACCAGCGCTGCAATGGAGCTCTTAATAATATCCTCATCGATACCCACGCCCCAGTAAATCACGCCGTCTTTATTCAGCCCGACATACGCCGCTGCTTTAGAAGAAGAGCCTTTGGAAATGGCATGTTCCTCGTAGACAGCAAGCTCATAGCTGATATCAAAATACTTTTTCACTGCGTTGCTTACTGCATCAAGACGTCCGTTTCCGATGGTTTCGATTACCTGCTTGTCGCCATCCTTCTCAATCGTTACCTCTGCCGTAATTCCGTTTATCTGCTTAAAATGACACTCCGGAATATCAAAAACCGGTCTGGCAGAAATATAGTGTTCTTCAAAAATACTATAAATTTCCGAAGGCGCCAGCTCTTTATGTCCTTTGTCAGATGCTTCCTTCATCCAGACACGCACCTCATCTCTCATCTTATCCGGCAGGGAAATACCGAAATTTTGCTTTAAGATAAAAGCGATGCCGCCCTTACCTGACTGGCTGTTGATACGAATTACATCGGACTCATACTCTCTTCCCAGTTCCGTGGGGTCAATGGGAAGGTAGGGAACCGTCCATTTTTCACCGCTCTTTCCCTCCTGCCGCCATGCCATACCCTTGGAAATGGCGTCCTGATGGGAGCCGGAAAATGCCGTAAACACCAAATCTCCCGTGTAAGGCATTCTCTCAGATACCTTCATGCCCGTCAACTGCTCGTATTTCTCCCGTACTTTCGTGATATTAGAAAAATCCAGCCCTGGATTGACACCGTGGCAGACCATATTCATGGCAAGGGTGATGATATCCACATTTCCGGTTCTCTCGCCGTTACCGAAAAGGGTTCCCTCCACTCTGTCCGCACCTGCCAGAATACCAAATTCCGCATCGCTGATGCCGCATCCTCTGTCATTGTGAGGGTGTACGCTTAAAACAACCGCGTCGCGGTATTTTAAGTTTTTATGCATATACTCTACCTGTGCCGCAAACACATGGGGCATGGCAACCTGAACCGTGGTAGGCAGGTTGATAATCGCTTTGCGCGCCTGATCCGGTTTCCACTCGTCAAGCACAGCGTTGCAGACCTCCAGCGCATAGTCAACTTCTGTCTGAGAAAAACTCTCAGGGCTGTACTCGAAGGTAAAATTACCGTCCGTCTCATCCGCCAGCTCTTTTAACAGCTTTGCGCCATCCACCGCCAGCTTTTTAATTTCCTCCCTGCTCTTTTTAAATACCTGCTCCCTCTGTGCAACAGAAGTAGAATTGTAAAGGTGCACCACCGCATGGGGCGCCCCTTGAACTGCTTCGAAGGTTTTGCGGATAATATGCTCCCTCGCCTGCGTCAGCACCTGAATCGTTACATCGTCGGGAATCATATTTCTCTCTATCAGTTCCCTTAAAAACAAATATTCCGTGTCGGACGCGGCAGGAAAACCTACCTCAATCTCCTTAAAACCTACCTCCACAAGCATCTTAAAGAATTCCAGCTTTTCTTCCAGCCCCATCGGCTCCACCAAAGCCTGGTTGCCGTCTCTTAAATCCACGCTGCACCAGATTGGCGCTTTTTCAATGCTGTCCTTTTTTACCCAGTCGTAAGTCACCACCGGCGGCATGAAATAGGACTTTGCGTATTTTTCCTTGTACTTTTCACTGACATCTTTCATTTTCATTTCCTTCCTTTCCGCAAAACATTCCGCTTTACCATGTCTTTTTGCATTTTGCAGGGAATACTGCCAAATAAAAAATCCCTACAAAAATGCAGCCTGCATTTTTATAGAGACGTATTTTCTACGCGGTACCACTCTATTTCATGGAAAACCATGCACTCTGGGACACTGACATGTCCTTCCCCTTTATACGGCGGGAAATCCGTCCGAGCCTACACAGTAAAAACCTTCAACCGGCTGCTCCAAGGTCAGTTCACTGTCCGCTTCCGGCTGCCTTGCACCATACGGCAGCTCTCTGTTTTCCGGCTTTCAGCTACTACTCCTCTTCTTCGCATTTCACCTTATTCAATTTTCACAATGATATCATACTTTTTTGCCGTCTGCAAGAGGAAATTTTTGTTCTTACGCCCTGCTCTGCAAAATTTTTCAATTGTGAAAGAATGTCTTATATGATAAAATATATTTTAATAGAAATACTAATAATTCAGAATGTGATACAGGAGTAAAAAGTATGGAATTTACATTGACTAATAATCCAATTGACGTAAAGTGCGATAATGAGACATTACTTAGAACGATTGACAGAGGCATAGATGATATGGAATTCGGTAGAGAATTACCATTAGATGAAGCCTTTGAAAAAATTACTGAACTGAGGAATATACGAAGAAATGCAAGAGCATAAAATCGTTCTAACAGTAGAAGCCATCTATGATTTGACGGATATTGCCGATTATATTGAAATGACATTTGGCATAGAAAGGGCAGATAAGTTTCAGAATGATATACGAAAACAGATAAAAGACTTAGAATTATTAGGAAAAGTTTTTAGCAAAACTCATATCTATTATCGCAATTACTCCATCTATAAAAAAATCTTTTCACCATCCATTATCTTTTATATTGTCAAAGAACCAGAAAAAGAAATCCACATTTTAAGAATATTGCGTGAGGAACGCGATTGGGGAAAAATTCTTACAAAACAATATCAATATACATATCCCGAATGAAAGCAGTCATTTCATGCCTTTCTATAACTCCATATATTTTTTATCTGCCAGCGCAGCGTATTAAAATCCCACCGCATATCACTTCTTTCCTGACTGTTGGGATCGTTTACCATGAAACCTTCTGCATCATAACCATACAGCATGATAAAATGCCCTGACCGCGTAAAATCTCCGGAACCCATGGAGCAGATAAGCGGATATCCAAGGTCAAGGTATTGTTTCATTACGGCTTCGTCCAGTCCCAGCTGATTAACGCTGAGTCCATACGCCTCCGCCGCATCCGTCATAAAACTCCAGTCCGTTCCCGCACCCGCAACATAATAGCCATATCGCATACCATACTCAGCCAGTGCATCCGGCGTAGCAGTCTCGTCCCCTGTCAGGGAAAAAACCACCATGGAAATACAAGTCGGTCCGCAGCCGGCAAGTCCGATACAGCTTCCGCCATATGGCACATATCCCCAGCGGCTGTCCCACTGTAAAAGCAAAGGAAAGTCCTGTTCCTTTTCCTCCTCTGTAAAGCCGCCTGCCGCCTTTGTATCTGCTGTAAGATAGCCCTGCACAAACTCTGTCATTTCCAGATTAAAAGCAAGCGCTGTCAAAAGCGCTTCGGGATAGCTCTCCCTGTCCGTATAAATCTTCGCAATGTCCCCGTTTTCCTTTGCAAGCTGAAGCAGCATATTCTCTATCTCCGCGTCCTCAAGAATTCTCCGGTTGTCAAGCGCTGTGCCGTCGGCGGCTATACTCTCCGGAAGCACTGTATTCTCATTACTGCTGCCATTTGCCGCATAACAGTATGACGTTGTCTGTCCCGCCGTTTTTCCCTGCTTCCGTAAGGATAACTGATATATACACCAAAAAGCAATGCCGATAAGCAATACCATAACTGCTGCCTTACATAAAAGTTTCCTTCTTCTCTGCCTTTTGATTTCTGCCTGTCTGCGCATACGTTCTCTCACTCGTCTTGTCTCTTTTTCTGCCATGTGCCGCCCTCTCTCCATGCCGGTTTATCTTTCCTGCACCCCTTTTCTTTCGTAAGGTCTCTTTTGTAAAATTTTTGCCGTTTCCCACACAAAAATGGATGCTGTCTATCAGTATAAACCGCATCCATTTCTTTTCCTTTTATATTCGATTAATATTTTCGCACTTTTTCTAATTGATTTTCTTAAGAATTTATGAAATCCTTCAACGTATTTCACTTACGGACGGCTCCAGAAGCCAGTCAAGAACATTTTTCTTCTTAATTCCATCATAATCCGCGCTGCCGAAAATCTCATCAAGTGTAAGTAAGTATTTCGGATAATTATCCCCAACCTTTCTAAAAGGTGCCAGTTCCCTTTTAAGCGTATTTTCTTCGAGTGTTGTTGCCGAAACCTGATAATAAGAAATATCCTCGCCGTTTACTGCCACAAAATCAATTTCACCATCTTCAAGCTGCCCGACATATACATCATATCCTCGCCGTTTGAGTTCCAAAAATACGACATTTTCAAGAATATGGCCGATATCATTCTCACTGCCCTTTACAAGACAGTTCCTCAACCCCGTATCTACCACATAATATTTGCTGTTTGTCTTGAGAAACATTTTTCCTTTTAAATTATACCGCTGTGCCTCATATATCATAAGGCTGTCTGTAAGACCTCGCAAATACTTATCAACCGTTTTCTGGTCCGCACTCCTGCCTTCAGATTTAAGAGTGTTTGCAATTTTAGTAGCTGATACTATGTTTCCTATATTATGCAACATAAATTTTGTTATGTTTTCAAGCGTAGTAACATCGGATATCTTAAGTCTTGCCACTATATCCTTTAACAACACAGAATGATAAATGTCACGCAGATAATCCCTTGCTTCTTTCCGGGTGCTTCTAAACTTTATAATATAGGGAAAAGAACCATATTCTACATACCTGTTAAACTTTTGCGCTGTTGTCATTGTCAAATCATCGAGGCCAATGCAAAATTCTTTGAACGACAGCGGCAGCATTTTTAATTCCACATATCTTCCCGACAGCACTGTTGCAAGTTCTCCTGACATGAAATATGCGTTTGAACCTGTAATATAAACATCACAGTTATCTTTTAGAAACAGACTGTCAACCGCTTTTTCAAAGCTGTCAACATGCTGAATTTCATCAAGGAAAATATAATTCATTTTATCCGGAATCAGCATTGCCTTAATATGATCATAAAGTGCTCGGTAATTTGTCAGATTTTCAAATTCTATATCTTCAAGGTTAATGCTGATTATCTGATTTTTCTCCACACCATCAGATATAAGCCAATTTTTATAAATTTCGAACAGTGTTGATTTTCCGCAACGGCGCACACCAGACACAACTTTGATTATCTGTTGCTCCCGCCAACGTTTCAGCCATTCCAGATATTCGGTTCTCTCAATAAGCTTCTGCATTTTATCAGCCTCCTCTCGTCATTATATGTATTATAATCCTAAAAATTCATTGTGTCAAAGTTTTTTGGATTCTATTCCTACTTTTTCAACCTTACAGAAGCTTTGCTATCCCGCCGGCAATCTGTGCTTTACCACTCCCGCACCTGATAAAGATAGCTGTGTCCTTTTTTTCCAACGCGTTCCACACATTCCACATAGGTCAAAATATTGAGCGCTATCTGTGCCGTCTCCTTCCGTATGTGTGCCGCCTTTGCAAACTGTTCTGAGGTAAACGACTCCTCCAGTTCATAGGGTACAAACTGCATGTAATCCCGGATGCTGTCAACACAGACTTCCTTCACCAACTGGGAGGGAATCCTGTCATAACGGCAGGAGCCCTTTTTTTTATCGTGGCTCCAGCCGTTTAACAGTCTGTATTCCTCCATATCTAAAAGCACAAACTTTAAGTGCAGGTTGGGGTTTTTCAAGTATGCTTTTATCTTATAAAGCTCGGCAAACGCCATATAGGGATTTCCCTTTACCGGAGATTTGTGAGGCTTTGACAGCTCTCCGCTCTCTTCGTCAATCCAAATCAGCCACTTGTGCCGCGGTATGGGATACACAATCGTCACCGGATACAGACGCAGAAAAACGTCCAGTTTTTCCCGCATCCGGTTAAACTGTCTTGTCTGTATCTCAATGATTTCCGTCCCTGTATAGATGTCCGCCACATAGTTCTCAATTGGTATCTCATGCATATCTTCGTCGGGTGCATAGTATCTTTTTAAAACGGCATGCACCGTCTTTTCCGACAGCGTTCCAATCCCCTGACGCTCCCTCGCTATTCCAATCACGCGCTCCTTTGCCTGTTCAAACAGCGGATTGGGCGGCAGATTTTCCTCCGGTTGTTTTTTTCTGGGCATACTGCTTCCATCCTTCCTCTACTCCTCCCTATACTCTATCACCTTTGCAGCCACCTTGTCTACAAACGCCTTGTCATGTTCCACAAAAAGAAGTGTGGGCTTCCACTTTAAGATTAACTCCTCTAACTGCATTCTGGAAAATACATCAATAAAATTCAGGGGTTCATCCCAAATATAAAGGTGCGCCTGCTCGCAGAGGCTTGCCGCCAAAAGTACCTTCTTTTTCTGCCCTTCGCTATAGTTTTCCATGTGCTTTTCAAACTGTTCACGGGAAAAATCAAGCTTTCTTAAAATTGTCAGAAATAACGTCTCATCCAAATCCCGCCGCTTTACAAAGTCCTTCAGGCTGCCCTGCAGAAAACGGGTTTCCTGCGATACATAAGATACCTTCAGACCGCCTGCTGTTTTCAGGGTTCCCTCATAAGAAAGCCGCTCTTTTGACGTCAGTTCTGCATCCGGTGTTTCTCCATTATTCTCCGCTAATACCTGTAAAATTACTTTTATTACACTGGTTTTTCCGCAACCATTTTTTCCCTGCAGCACGATACTGTCTCCATTTTCAATCACAAAGCTGACTGCCGGAAGCTTTTTTGTGCCATAGGAAATCTGCAGTTCCTTCGCCTCCACCAATACCGGCTTGTAATGACGCAGCGGAAAGAGTTTTAAATCCTCCGCAGTCTCCAGATTTTTTAAAAGCCCTTCTTTCTCTGCAATTTCCTTTTCCTGCCGCTGCTCCAGATTTTTGCGGCGCATCTGCATCCTGCGGGATTTTTCGCCAATATAGGCTCTGCTGTCTTTGCACCATTCATATTTTTCTGACCTCTTTCCGATTTTTGCGGATTCTACCTCTTCCGCCCAAGTTTTTGCCTGCGCTGCTGCCTCTTTCAGACGGTGGATATCCTTTTTCAGACGCGCCTGCTCTGACGCTTCATAGGCATCCTGCCGCTTCTTATTTTCCCACCACGTGCTGAAATTGCCCTGACACACCTCTATATTGGTCTTATTGATAACCAACACATGGTCTATGCAGGCATCCAGCAAATCCCTGTCGTGGGATACCAAAATAAAACCTTTTTTGCTTTTCAGATAATCCCGCAGCAACGCCCTTGCCGCCATGTCCAGATGATTTGTCGGTTCGTCCAACAGGAAAAAATGATTGCCCATGGAAAAAAGAACCGCCAGCATCACCTTCGTCCGCTCCCCGTTGCTCAGGGTGGAAAAAGGACGGAACAAAACCTCCTCGGAAACCTGAAGAAGAGAAAGTTCCCTGCACACCTTCCAGAATTCATAATCGGGATACATACTTTCCAGAATATCTACCGGATTTTTTGACATGTCTGTCGCCTCAAAAGGAAAATAATGGAACGGCTCCTCCGCGGATATGCTGCCTCTGTACTCATATTTTCCCATCAGCAAATTTAAAAATGTTGTTTTTCCCCTTCCGTTTCTGGCAATAAAGCCCAGCTTCCAGTCTGTGTCCAGCCGGAAAGAAACGTCCTCAAAAATATTTTCGGCACTGCCGTCATAATAAAAGGTTAGATGATTAATGTTAATATAAGACATAAAATCCTCCGTTTCGCAAAACAAAAAAGACACAGGAATACCTCCTGCATCCATGTACCGCGTGGCGGACTTATGCAAATTAAATGAAATGTCAGAATGTATATTCCTGCTAAGCACAAAAAACAAAGATACGCCGTATCCACCTGTTTCCTATGCAACGATTTAGTTCCTTAGCAAGAAATAATATACATTCCGCACCTCCCTCGTTTATTCATGATTACACTATAATGCTGTTTTCTGCCGCTGTCAAGTGCAAGACTCCTTTCTTTTATTCAGTGGTTATTGTTTCTTACATTTCCCTTACATTTTTCTTACACTTTTGCAGAAAGCTTGCGAAACTTAACCCTATTCCATAAAATATATATTACATAATAGGGGAATAAGAGCAAAAGCTGATTGTTTGGGAGGTATGATAATGCTGAATCGAAAACATATTGCAATGCCGGTAATCGGTATTTTCTGTATTACCTTGTTGTTGTCTGCCTGCGGAGCTGAAAAGGACAAGCCGCGGACACTGCAACAGACAATTCCCATATACAAGACGGAAGAAGAATATCAGGCACAGCTCGGAGAAACAGCACCTTTGTTTGAAAGTCATCCGGACGACTACATTGTCCATCAGTGGCCAGAAGAACAGACAGGTATCAGCAGGCCCTATGGCATTTGTGTGGTGGATGATTATGCATATGTCTGTGATTTTGACAATTCCTGCATCGTAAAGCTGGACATGGAGGGAAACCCCGTTGCTTCTTACGGCGAACAAGGTACGGAAGAAGGCAATTTTTCAAATCCGACTGCCATCACCTGCCATGACGGACTGCTTTATGTACTTGACCAGGGAAATTACCGTGTGCAGATATTTGACATGGAAATGAACTATCAGCGGGAAGAATCCTACAAACCGGTTACATTTCAGCCAAGAGATTATCTTCAGGATATAGCTGTTGATAAAGATGGAATCATTTTTCTGAGTGTTTGGACAAATGCGAACACTTATGCAGTTTATTATATTTCGGATGAACGCCTCATGGCAGTGAATCCGCGCATTAGCGGCTGTCTGGCAGAATATCAGGGTGAAATTTATGCCATGAATACCTTTGAATATTCTACAATTCTATCTAACGGATCTACGAGCCTGGGAGCTACGTACATGAGCATGGGCGCAAATTTTTTCCTGAAATGCACACCGGCAGGGCTGGAACAGCTTGCAGAGCTGCCTTATAAGTATACCCCTTCCGATTTCTGCATCGTGGACGACATGATTTATGCCATTTCCCTGCACGGCTATGAGCGCCAGATAGACCGCATTACCATGGATGGCCAATTGGATTCTGCCGTCCATGTTTTTGAGACATCACCGGAGCGGGACTGGTCTAAAGTCACTGTAGAACCCACAACCTTTCCCTTCTACCTTGATGTAGTCGATGACGACCATATATACGCTGTCGATTCTTTATGGAAAACCATCTACTATTTCGAAAAACGATAACAAGGAAAGCGTAATGGCAAATATCAGGAAAGAAAGGTTACAGGCATGAAGCATATTTTGTGTTCACTATATCATCATCGACTTCTGAATACCGTCGTCGTTGTGACTATCGCAATCGGCTTAATGTTTCCGCTTGCTATTTTATCTTCCATCAGCTTTATGTTGGACAATGTGGCACTGTGCAGCTACAAAGACCCCCAAAACCGTATCGTCACGAACTGCATGAGCGCTTATCAGACACCTGAGCAATTGGATGAATGGCTGGTAACGGACGAAGTTATAAACTACGGTTATTTTGCCTATCGAGGCAGTGTCCTGCATGTTTCAGAGGGAGGTATCTCCCTGTGCGGCGTCTCAGGAATTACACAAAGCTATCTGGATTTGGAAGGATACCGGTTAGAGTCCGGCAGACTTATCACCGCAGATGAGTACAAAAATGGTGCACATGTCTGCCTGGCGAAGTCTGACTCTGGTACAGCCGTCGGAGACTCTTTTTCTCTCTTAGGTGTTGATTATGAAATCGTGGGACTGATTAGTATGCCAAAGCTTTACGGTACCGTTGCCGTTCCATACCGCTGCATGGAAGAGCTTGCTGCAGGAAGTAATATGCAGTTTTGCTTTTCCTTTCAGATGAGCAGCAGTGAAGCTGCAAACCGGTTCCGTTCTACCAGTCTTGATTTTGCGGACAGTATAGTGAATTTTGGGGTGGGTGACGAAATCAATGCGCCTTATATTGCATCGATCCAGTCGCGTATCAGCGAATTTCTCAAATTAAGCAGTATCGTTATTTTTGCCGCACTTTTCAGCATTCTGTTTATTTTAATGGGCAAGGTTTTTGAGGAACGTTATCTGATTGGACTGCGAATAAGCATGGGCGCAACCGGAACAAAAATTTATTTTGATCTTTTGTTGGAAAACGGTATTTTGATATTATGCGCGCTGCTGTTGGACTTGTTATTCTTTCCCATTGTAATACGCTGCTCACGGGTAGTATATGGCTACCCCTCTGCGTGGATGCTTGCCTGTATAGCAGCGGCTCTTATTGTCATTGTAGCGGCCGTCTCGGGCATCATCTATATTCAAACTGCAAAGCGGACAACGCCTGCCACTCTGCTGAAGGAGGAAGTGTAAGCATGGATTATTCATTACGCAAGGCATGCCGGATGATTTGGCTGAACAAAGGAATTTATCTGCTGCTTCTGATTGAAGTAGCAATTGGCATGTTCTTGTTTTCTTATTGCCTGAACACAACGATGTCCTGTGACGATACTGTGCGTAAAATTGATGAAGGCATTGGAACTGATGCGGTACAACTTGTCTGTTATATGTCGGGCACCACCTACCAGCCGGACGGTTTTTCTGTGTCCGCTGATATGATAGAGTGGCTGCGAAACCAAACAGACGCTGAAGGGCTCGTCATTCAATATCTCCCCTATGTACAGAATATGCTCAGCTTTGCAGATACAGGAGAAAATGCCGAAATTTACCTTCTTTTTGCCGATGAAAAAAGCGCCGCCACTCTTGGCGTTTCTGCCATTCCGAAGGAAGGATATATTGGCAGCGGCGCGGCAGCACACCTGCAGCACTACAACTCACTTTCAACGCAAGATAATTATTTTACTTTTTGGCTTTCCTCGCTTACCTTATCCGAAGATACCCTCGCCTTTGGCGATGAATGGAACTGTTCTCTTGACCTGCTTTTACCAATGGATTCGGACTTAGAAAAACAAACTATAAGTTTTTCGTATGGAAGCGTATCTACAGAAGAACAAATTTCCCTGTCAGACTGCATTGTGCTTCCTCTTGAACAGATGGGCGCGCTTGCACACGCACAGGGCTTAAGCGGACAGACTGTAGTTCAGATTTTTTTGGAGGACTGGAGCGGCAATTGGAAGCTGTTCATAGATTTTGTGAAAGAGTTGAAAGATGCCAATGCAGATTATAACTATTCGCTGACGCAGCAGTCCGTTGAGCTTCACGATGGTGCAGAGGATATCATGATTCCTTACCGCCTGTCGCTTTGGGTAGGCATTTCCGTACTTGCCATCACAACAAGCGGCATGATAGGCATATTTATTTTAATTCTTCATAAACGGGAAAAGACCAACGCAGTCTCTGTGGCATGTGGTGCAACCTATGGGCGGTTGTTTACGGAACTGCTTACAGAGACCGGCAGCGTCATTCTCATAGGAACCTGTATCGGGCTTATCTGCTCTGTTCCGGCAGTACTGCGGGTACAGATTGCCGTACTTGCCATGAAGGGAACCATGCATGTGGAAGCTGTTTTATGCTGTCTTGGCATTGCTGCTTTTTCAACCCTTTCCATCTGTGGAATCGCCACGTTGATTGTAAGCGGCAGACAGCTTGCCGAAGTATTGAAAGCGTCATAGACACGCCCTGATTTTATACATATAGAAATGGAGATTGTTATGGAAGAATGTCTGGTATTAAAAAATATTATGAAACGCTACGAAAGTGGTAAAGGAAAAAACCGGAATATGACGGAAGCGCTCAAAGGCGTGAGTCTAAGCATCGCACAGGGTGAGTTTGTCGCTGTTACGGGACGCTCCGGTTGTGGTAAGAGCACACTCCTCAACATTATGGGCGGAATGGACCGGCAGACCTCCGGTGAATACTTATTCCGCGGAGAAAAAATTGACGATATGAATGCACGCGCGCTGGCACGCTTTCGAAATCAGAGTATCGGGTTTGTATTTCAGGCATTTTATCTTGCAAAAGAACTGACTGCGGCAGACAATGTCGCTATGCCGCTTGGCTATGCACATGTGCGCAGCCGCGAGAGAAAACAACGCGCAGAGGAAGCGCTTACCGCAGTCGGACTCGGCACAAAATTTCATGCGCGCCCTTCACAGCTTTCGGGCGGCGAGCAGCAGAGAGTAGCGATTGCACGCGCCATCATCAATCACCCTGCCGTACTCCTCGCAGATGAGCCGACCGGAAATCTTGACTGTGAAAATGGGCAGAAAATCATGAACTTGCTGCATCGGCTTCATGACGATGGACTGACAATTGTGATGGTCACGCACGATCTTGCGCTTGCTGAGCAGGCAGACCGCATTATCTATATGGAAGACGGCAGGCAGAAAAACATCTCCCACAAGTCCTAACCTAAGAAATAACCTTATGCTCCAGCCACTTCTTACTGAGAAGACGGCAGGTAAAGATAACCGCCCTGACGCCCCAGTCCGTAAACATGCCAATCCAGACTGCCATTGGTCCGAAGTGGAAGGCCTTTACCAAAAATACGCACAGACTGACCCTGCATATCCACATGGAAGCCGTGGATACCAGCATGGAAAACTTAACGTCTCCGGCCGCTCTCATGCCATATGCCGGAACAAAGGACAGTACCCATAAAAGCGGCTTAAACAGCGTTATCCATCCCATCATATACAGGCAGAGTGCGGCGCTCTCCGGCTCCATTGCGCCAATCTGCGTTATCGGGTGGGCAAGTGCATATACCAAAAGACAATTTATGATGATACCGATTTCTGCAAACAACGTCAGCCTGCGCACATAATATACCGCCTCATCCTTTCTGCCCGCTCCCATGCACTGGCCAACCACCGTCATCAGACCGATGCCAATACCTGCTGCAATGACGCCGTTCTGCGTTTCCATAATATTTGTCATTGCCTGTGCCGCAATTGCACTTGTTCCCATGGTGGAGACCGTTGACTGGATTGCAAGCTTTCCAAACTGGAACATACTGTTTTCTACACCGGAGGGTACGCCCACCGCCAGTATTTTTCCTATCAGATATTTATCGGGACGAAGCTTTCTGTAATGGCTTACACATATCATCTGTCCCGGTTTCCGCAAAAGTAAAAGCACCATCACTGCGCTGAACACTCTCGAAACGAGCGTTGCCACAGCCACTCCTGTCACTCCCATTCGAAAAACCCAGATAAACAGGGCGTTGCCGCCTATGTTGATAAAGTTAGAGGTTATGGATATCAGCATCGGGCGTTTTGCATTTCCCTGCGCACGGTAAACTGCCGCGCCCCCGTTATAGAGTGCAATAAAGGGAAAGGAAAGCGCTGTATAGAAAAAATAAGTGACGCCTGCCTCCATGACGTCCGCTTCCACGGAACCAAATATCAGATGCAGAAGCCCTCTGTTAAAAACAAGACAGATTATGGCAATTATTGTCGAAATCACAAAGATAACCAGCAAAACCTGTCTGGCCGCCTGATTTGCCGCTTCCTCATTCTTTTTGCCGATATACTGGGAACAGACAATGCAGCCCCCTGCCGCCAGTGCAGCGAACGCCTGAATCAGCAATATATTGATGGAATCAACCAGCGAAACCGCAGACATAGCCGCCGGACCTACATTACTCACCATCACAGTATCGACCGTCCCCATAAGGGAATTTAAAATCTGCTCAATCATAAGCGGAAACAGCAGCGCCCGCAGCATAACACCGCTGAAGATATGCTTCTCTTTCAATTTTATCTTATCCTCGTTTCTCATATTTCTCATAGTAATTATACACAACCCTCTATGCTTATGCCAATAAGAGATTACATAAAAGGTAATTTTCAGAATATTGACACGACCCCGCGCGCTTGCTAAAATGATAATATCTATAGTATCAAACTGGTAAACACAATAATTACTCGGGAGGAAATTGATATGTATCATTGCCATATCCATTTCTATTTAACAGGTCATCATAACAAAAATTTTGAAATTATCAGGGAAATGCCCCCTCTTGCACAATTTACGCATACTTTTTCTGAAAGCGATACCCCGGAAAAGGCTTTGGCGGATGAGGCAGATATGATTTTTGCTTATTTACATGACATGCATGTACAGGAAACTCTGCAGACATTGTTATCTTATAAAAGTAAAACTGCAGAAATCATTTTGCTTGCCGACAAAGAGCAGGTTGCCCTTTTGACAGATTTTCTGCCGGAAATAAAGGATATATGGATAAATCCCCTGTCAGAAGATGAAATCCGCTTCCGCTTCTTAAGGTGGCAGCAAACCTGCAAAATGAGCAAAGATTTTTGGGAAACCAGCCATTATTTTGACGCTACCATCAACCATATCCCCAACCTTATATGGTATAAAGATAAGAATGGCATCCACGAAAAGGTAAATGACAGCTTCTGCAAAACCGTTAACAAAACCAAAGAGCAGGTAGAGGGACGCGGACACGCCTATATCTGGGATGTGGAACATGACGACCCTGCATGTATTGAATCGGAACGGGAAGTCATGCAGAAAGAGGAAACCTGTGTCTCCGAAGAAATCATCAAAACCAAGGACGGCACACGGACACTTATGACTTATAAATCCCCCTTGTATGACTTGGACGGAAGCGTAATGGGAACCGTGGGCGTGGCGATTGATGTCACACAGGAACAACTTTACAAACGGGAACTCCTGCAGAAAAACCATACCTTAGAAACCATTTTTACTACCATAGACTGCGGCGTAATCTGCCATTCATTAGATGGCACCCAGATACTCAGTATAAATCGGGCTGCACTCAAAATTCTCGGCTACGAGTCAGAAGACGATCTGGTAAAGGAAGGCTTTGACATGTTTGCCGCCTCTGTCATGGAAGAAGACCGGACAAAGCTTCGGGAGTCCATTCAGGAATTAAAAAAAGAAGGCGACAGCGTCAGCGTAGAGTACCGCGTACAGCACGAGGACGGCGAAATACTGCATGTTATGGGCAACGTCAAGCTCCTAAAGGAAAATGGCAGGTTATTTTATCAGCGTTTCCTTTTAGACTGTACCGCTCAAAAACTGCAGGAAAAGAAGAATGAACGCCGCCAGATAAGGCTGCTTCAGGCATTAAGCATAGACTACAATATTGTCTACTTTATTAACCTTAATACGGGCATGGGCTTCCCGCTTCAGGATAAAAACGGAAAAATCATTAATTCTGCATTTAGCGAAAGTATATCTCTTCAGGAAAACATTGAGCTTTACGTACAGAACTCCGTCCATGAAGATGACAGGGAAATGTTCCGGAATGCTGCTTCTCTTGACAATTTGAAAAAAGAACTGTCAGACAAGAAACTATACTGCGTCAATTACCGCGTTTACAAAAACAATGAGATAAAATATTATCAGATGAGAGCCGTGTATGCAGGTACATGGGATGAGGATTACGGAATTCTTTTAGGTTTCCGCAATGTCAACGAGGAAATCCGAAATGAAATGGAGCAGAAAAATCTGCTTGAGGATGCGCTCCTGCAGGCAAACAGGGCAAGTAAAGCAAAAAGCGTATTCCTCTCTAATATGTCACATGATATCCGCACACCGATGAACGCCATTGTGGGCTTTACGACACTGGCGCTGAATCATATTGACCGACAGGAACAGGTGGAAGAATATCTCAAGAAAATTAAGTCGTCGGGAAATCATCTGCTGAGCCTGATTAATGATATTCTGGATATGAGCCGTATCGAAAGCGGCAAGATGCATCTGGAGGAAAATATCTGCAGCCTGCCCGATATTCTCCACGGACTGCGCAACATCCTGCAGGCGGATGTTCGTGCAAAGCAGCTTGAACTTTACATGGATACCATAAATGTCATGCATGAAGAGATTTATTGTGACAAACTGCGGCTGAATCAGGTTCTTTTAAATCTGCTCGGCAACTCCGTTAAATATACAGGTGCGGGCGGTACTGTCAGCATGCAGGTTACGGAAAAACCCGGCGCGCCGGCAGGCCACGCTAACTATGAATTCCGCATCAAGGATACCGGTATCGGCATGAGTGAGGAATTTGTAGCCCACATTTTTGAGCCCTTTGAGCGAGAAAAGAACAGCACACTCAGCGGAATCCCGGGAACCGGTCTCGGAATGGCAATCACCAAAAACATCGTAGATATGATGAACGGCACGATTGAAGTAAAAAGCAAACAGGGTGTAGGCACCGAGTTCATCGCATCTTTTACCTTCCGCTTAAATTCCGAAGTCAAAGCTCTGCAGGATATACCGGAATTAAAAAATTGCAGGGCACTTGTAGTGGATGACGATTTTAATACTTGTGACAGCGTTACCTACATGCTGAAGCAGCTTGGCATGCGCGCAGAATGGACATTATCAGGTGAAGAAGCCTTGCTGCACACACATCAGGCGGCCGCACAAAAAGACAATTACAATGTATACATTATTGACTGGCTGCTGCCCGACATGAATGGCATCGAAGTGACCCGCAGAATCCGCGAAGAAGCGGGCGACAATGCGCCAATTATTGTGCTGACAGCTTACGACTGGTCTGATATTGAAAATGAAGCAAGGGAAGCCGGTGTCGCAGCGTTTTGCGGCAAACCGCTGTTTTTGTCCGAGCTAACCTCTTGTCTCCATTCTGTCTTAAATACAAATGAAGAAAACGACAGCAACGCCGACCAAAAATCAAGAAAGCTTCATACCGGACGTATCCTGCTTGCGGAGGATAATGAACTGAATCAGGAAATCGCCGTAGAAATTTTAAGCGAGGCAGGACTGTCGATAGAGGTTGCCTGCAATGGGCAGGCTGCTGTGGATATGCTGAAGCAATCTGTCCCGGGATATTATCGGTTAATTCTCATGGATGTCCAAATGCCGGTTATGAACGGTTATGAAGCGACAAAGGCAATCCGTCAGTTAGAAAACAAAGAATTGGCTTCCATTCCTATTGTGGCAATGACAGCCAATGCCTTTGAAGAGGATAAACGGGAAGCGATTGCCTGTGGAATGAATGGTCATATAGCAAAGCCAATCGATATCAATAAGCTGTTCGAATCCATGGATGAGATATTACTTTAATTTTTAAGGAGGTTATAATGAAAAAATCAAAATCACGCAATCTTATCATTTGCATTGTTGCAGGCGTTCTCGGGCTTTTCGGTCTGACTATGGTCGTTATGAAGATTGCCCACTTAGGACCTTTCGCTGCTTCTGACAAAAAGTACCGGCACCTTTCCGCCAACGGCATAGAGACGTGGGACAGCGGTTATATCCGCAAGGAACTCACCTCTCTTGAAGTGGTAACCCTGATGGGCAATGGCATCAATCTGGGCAACACTATGGAAGCATACGGGCGCAGCGCTTTCGGCACCACCGCTGCAGTTTCCTCCTACGAAACCTACTGGGGACAGCCGGTTACCACACAGGAAATGATTACCGCCATGAAAAATGCCGGTTTTGATTCTCTCCGGATTCCGGTTGCATGGACCAACGCGATGGACTATGAAAACGGTGATTACACCATTCGGGAGGATTACTTAAACCGCGTGGAGGAAATCATCAATTACGCCCTCAATGAAGACATGTATGTAATCATCAACGACCACTGGGACGGAAGCTGGTGGGGCATGTTTGGTTCTGCCAGTGAAGAAACCCGCAAACAGGCAATGGATCTCTATGTATCCATGTGGACGCAGATTGCGGAGAGATATAAGGAATATTCCGACTACCTGATTTTTGAATCTGCCAATGAAGAACTGGGCAGCCGTCTGAACGATGTGGACGTAGCAGCGGATTCGGGTACCCTTTCCGAGCAGGAATGTTATGAGATGACGAACCTCATCAATCAGACATTCGTGGACACTGTCCGCGGCACCGGTGGTAACAATGCGCAGAGGTTTTTATTGATTGCCGGATATAATACGGATATCCAGAAAACCTGCGACAACCGTTTTGTTATGCCTACGGACACAGCAAAAGATAAGCTGATTGTTTCCGTACATTACTATACGCCATGGGGCTATTGCGGCAATTCCAGTCTTTCCGTATGGGGTACAAAGAGAAACTACGGCGAGCAGAACACACTGCTTGAAATGATGAGCAAATTCACAGAGCAGGGTTATGGCGTTATCATCGGCGAATATGCTGTCGCAATGCGGGACGACGGCACTGTGAAAGACAATATCTGTGACTTTTTAAGCAATTTTCTCTACAACTGCGACTTGTATGGTTACTGCCCCATGCTTTGGGACTGCAGTAATCTGTTTGTCAGAAGAGAACTTAAAATGATAGACGAAGATGTGGCAAATCTTTTCTTAGAGAGACGCTACTCCGCACAGGCTAACCTGACAGAGGAGGAAATCAAGGCGACAGCACAGTCCGCCATTGAAACTGCCGAAGCAAATGCTGTCAGCAAGTTTGAAGATACCGCATTTGATGCGGAAGATACCAGCACCGCTGTAGCATGGATTATGTTTAACTCAGGCGACTGGGGCATTATGTACAGCGTTGGCGATACATATGACCCCGCTTCCAAAACGGACGGACTGGTGGCAACGGACGTAGAGGTTACCGGCGAAGGCACTTATACGGTAAGTCTTGACTTTACAAAAACCGGCGGGGGATTTGCCAGCGGAACCGCTTTCTGCGCACTGGCTATTGGTAACGGCGAGATTCTTTATCCCGGTTACGTCGTTACCATCACAGAGCTTGCCATAAACGGAGAGCCCTACACACTTACGGCTGCTCCTTATACCACCTCTGATGACCAAAAGTGTACCCGCGTCAATATCTTCAATGAATGGGTCACCGCGGTTCCTCCAGAGGCTCGTACCGCTGACGGCAATATTTCCAATGTTTCACCCGTCATCGTGGACAATGCGGACCTCAGCCATATGGAAACACTTTCCATTACCTTTACATATGGTCCTGCACAATAGAAAATGGGGATATAGGTGATTGCGAAGCTCGGAGACGATACCGTTGTCATTGTGAACATTCTATATTCCAACGCAGACACGCTCTCGCTCCGAGCTTACCGTAGCGGTACGTAAGCTGCCAAAATACGGCAGCAAGTCATGCCTGCATGACTTTGGTACCGACGATAAGCAAGGGTCTGCTTATGGAATATAGAATGTGCACAATTCGAAATTGGTAGATATGAGTTTCGCAATTATTAAAAATAGTATAAAAATAAAGAGGATGCATATTTTGCATCCTCTTTGCTTTTATCTTTATTTTTTTTAAATCGATTATACGGCGCTGGCGTAACGGGCATTTCCTTGTACATTATAGCCTCCGTCAGACGTATAACCATTCGCAGCATTCGCCTGTGTAGTCATATAATAGTCTACGAGTGATGCATTGGAGGCAACAGAAGAGCCATAGTTCTGGAAAAATTTCTGTACCTTGGACATATCTGAATTTTTAAATGTGTCCTCATCAATCGTCATTCTGCCCTTAGCGTTCACATTGATTCCAAACTGCTTCAACGCATCTGCATTGCTTGCTGTTTTTTCTCTAATGTAAGATAAATTTGCTAATACACCGGAATTTGAACTGGATTCAGCCGCATCAAACATGCTGTTATAATTACTTACAAAGCTCTTTGCCGTGGCAAAAATCTTGTCAATGTCGTACTTACCGGTCTCATTGCCGTCTTTATCCTTTACCTTTTCATATAAGCTGTCAGATGCAAGCGCTTTGCCGTCTGCCTTGAGGGAAGCCGCACTGGAAGCTGCCGCACTACTTGTTTCCGTACTGCCGGACGTAGCATCTGTACCGGATGCAGAACCTGCAAACTGAACGCGCGATGCAACTGCCGAACCGTAGCTCGTGACATTGCTTGCCGAGAACAACTCCTGTACCTTATCGACACCGGCTTTTTTCAGCGTGCCCTCATCAAGATCGATCGTCCCATTTGAATTAACTGTGATACCAATCTCTGCAAGCTTATCCGCATTCGCAGCCGTACTGCTCATCATATTCGCCACATATGCCGTTTTGCTCGTCAACGTGGAACCCTTTGCCGCGCTCACAACATCATTATAATCCGACACATAAGCTTTCACCGCAGAAACTACCTTGTCTGCTGCACTCTTGCCATTTGCCGTGTCCGTATAAGTGCTGTCCTTCCGCAATGTTGAAAGAGAAGTATTCAAGTTTGAAAGTCCCGATGTCAGATTGGCATTTGCCTCCTGCGTATCTTTGGAAACCTTCGGATTCCTCTTCTCTTCCAGAATTCTGTCAAGCATATTGCTTGTGCTGCTCTTCGCACTGGATGACGTTGATGTTGCACTTACACTTGAACTTTGGCTTGAACCGTAATAAGCCTTCATCAGCTTACCATAGCTGCCATTCTTGATACTTGTATAATCTGATAGGAAATTCAGATTGCCAAGACTACTTGAGCTTGAACCTGCACTCTGGAACAAATACGAATAATTCTGACTCGTATTCCCCACATTAATACTAATACCCATAAAATCACTCCTTTGCTGACTGACGGAGCCTCCGTGCTCCTACTATTGTTATGAAGCTACTTTCCCATGCTTCTTTTTAATCATCCTTATCATAGCATCCTTTGCGCCAAAATACAATACCTAATAAAATAAATATTGATTAACCCTTTAAGCCTCTTGACTGGCGGTCCATATCCTCCACTACAATATCATAGATTTCTCCAAGGGAAGCACAGTATTCCAATACCTTCCAAGGCTCGTTTGTATGATAATGAATCTTAATCAGCTCCTCGTCACCGACCGCCAAAAGGCAGTCTCCTTTAAAATTCTCCGTGAAGTAGTCGCTTATTACATCCTCGTCGAGGTCTTCTCCTTCAATCAGTAGTTGTGTGTCATATTTAAATTCCAGCATCCTTTTTCTCCTTCCTTTCGGTAGCTATTATAAGTACTTACAAAATGTTTTCTGCAAGTAACGGAAATAGTAACTATAGACAAAAACGGGCTCCGAAGCAGTGGCAAGTCGCCCTTATTTTGTCTATAGTTACTATTTCCTGTATCTTAGCAGGAAGTTTTGCAAGCACTTGATTATTTTTATTACTTGCAATATATCAAACAAAAAGGAAGTCGTCAATATATTAAATCTTTGAGTGGCATTCCGCTATTACCGGCTGGCAAAACATTGCTAAAGTTGCAGACGGATGTCATTCGCTCCATATCCCATTCCCAGCAGAGCAGTGACTATATCCGTGTACACATCGTCTACCGCATCACCTTCCGAACTAAGAATCGGCGTCATCAGCAAAATACGATTGCGGAGTAACTGTTAGGCGGGAAAACGGAATCGGAAAACGATCCCTCCGCTTCCCCATTAAACTGACAAATAAACATATCATTTCTCCCTTCTGTTAATATAGGTTTCAGAGCTGGAAATCGTCTTATAGTATTTAAAATTGTTTTCCAGCATATATATAGGCAATCCCCGCTTTAAATTGTTTAATATAGTTTCACAATGAGTTTTTTGGTTTTGGACATATTTCTCTGGCTCTTCCAACACTGTCACAAATGGATTTTGGGGCTTCATGAATAAAATCCCTAAGATAGCGTCCGGATTTAAATATAAAGTATTTATTTCGTTATTCTCTGTTGGAGAAATTTTTGTTGAGAAACTTTGTAATTTTTCCTCCGTACATTCTTCAATTTCTAAAGTCTTACCTAAATTTCCATTTGTACTGCCATCCTTTGTATTCATCTTATATATAACATCCATCATCTTGAAAGGATCTGCTATGATTGCAAACTGTCTTCTTCCTATGAATATTTTTTGGTGCTGTCCATTGATGATAGACCAGTTCATCTTTATGTGTAAACCGCAAGAACCTATCGCCCTTTGTACTTCGTCTTCTGTGCTGCCACATTCCTCTAATTCACACAAAACGTTCTTTATGCCATCATTGCAAATGGACTGTTTGTTCTTGTAAGCTTCTTTTAATTTCCATGCAAGCTCCTGTTTTTTTCCATATGTTCAAATATATAAACAAGATCTTTGGTGTCAACGGACGACACCATAACAGGGGCATTATCCCCAAATAAAAATCTTCCCTTTAATTCTTCTTCTTCAACTAACATAATTTCCATATCTTTTTCTCCCTGTATAATAGTGGTGTAATCAAATATGCTTGTCAAACCGTATATTCTACAGTAAGGTATCCCACACTTTCTGGAGGAGCGAGTGAAAGATTTCCCGCTCTGTTTCCGTCAGTTTTTCAAGAAGCTGCTCTTCTGCTTTTGCCACATTTTTGCCTGCACTGCAGCAACAACTTTCTCCTTTTTCTGTGATACGCAACAGTTTTACTCTTTTATCCACTTCATCGCTAAAGCCTCCTATGTAGCCCCGCTGTTCCAGCCGGTTCACAATACCTGCGGCTGTGGACTGCGCAACATGAAGCGTCCGTTCCAACTCTTTTAAAGACATCTGCTTTTCCGGGCTTTGACTGAGTATCATCAGAGCGTCCGCCTGCGCCGTAGTCAATTCCTGTGAGCGCAGCATATTGTTGGTGTTTTTTTCCAGTTCGTTATGGATTTGCTTGATTAACGTGCCGCATGCATTTCTTTTCAATCCCTTTCCCTCCAATCCTGCTGATAACTTTGCATACTACCGGCTCTCAGTCCTTTTAACCGGCAAAATAATCGCTTTCCAGCGCTTTATCTATGGAAATCTTCCAGTTCGTCCTTGCCATTAGGAGAATTTCGAATAGCGCGTCTAACTGTTCCAGCAGTTCATCTATACTTTGCTGCGCATCAAAACGTCTCAGCTCTATCCGTCCCTGGTCGCCTATATGCTCGAGATTTACTGCCTGATAATGCTGCTTATCCTCTGCCGTTACCTTGTTTGCTCCTCCCAGTATACGCTCCAGTTTGTCTGTTACGTGTATGTATACCCTCTCATGCATACCTTGCACAAACCGGGTTAAGTCCATCGGTCTCCTGTCAAATTCTGCAATAAAATTCTGAAATGGTACCCATTCGTTTATCGGTTCAAAAAGAAACGGTGCGTTTTCCATGTCCGTGGATGCTACCAGAAGCTTTCTCTGCCTTTCTGTCAGAAAAGATTCTGCAAGCTGCCTTTTTTGCTTCTCTGTAAGAGAATCCTTTAAGGCTTCCCTCTTTGCTTCACATGAGTAAAGCACTAGAAAATTCCGCAGGTATGTAGCGTTTTCGGAAAATGCAGTCCTTGCGTCAAGGGAAATATGCCCGCCTCCGCCGGTGGCCGGATCTTTATCCGCTGTAAGACCATACTCGCCTATATGATGAAACAGCAGTTCATCGATAAAAAACCCGTAATCCTGAAAGAACTGATAGGGCATTGGCTGCGTCTGAAGCTCTATACAAACCGGGTCAAGGTCAAAATTAACTTTCCAGTTCACAACTTTTTTCTGCACCGTATCTTCTATGCAAAACTCAATTTCCACAGCACTATATGCCGCATTTTCAAATTTTTTTCTTCCTCTCCCCGTATTCGTCGCCGTAACCTTTAAATGTGACAGGCTTTTTTTGTAATCATAAGTCCTTATCAGCTTTCCCGTCCAGTCCGCAATAATACTGTTTCCAACATCAATTCCCTTTCCCGGATTATTTTTTTCCAAATCACTTAAATCAAAATGAAAATCCTTGTGATGAAAGGTAAACTCTGTTCCTATCAACANTTTTTCTTTTATCNAAAGCGCTTCTTTTCCACAGTATTCCTGCTTTGCCTTNTCATTGAGCCAGTATTTTCTCAGTCCTGCTGCCAATTCTTTTCCATCTTTATAGGTCAATCCTGCCAGACTGACACTGTTGTTTTTTTCTTCCCTGCACATCAGACCGGAAGGTACTACTCCTAACATCTGCAGATTTTCTACCTGCTTTATCCAATTTTTTCTATCGGTTTCTCCCTCAATGATTTTTGCAATTTCTTCTGCTCTTTCATACATTCTGCTATGCATATTTTCTCTCCTTTTGTTTTGTGTCACNTGAATTTATTTTCTAAAGAATTCATCCATTTTTTGGATTTCGATTTTTCACCATGGTAAGACGGTTTTTCCCTTCCACATACTCATAACGCAGATTATCCATACGCTTTTTCACCAGATAAATACCCAGTCCCCCCTCTTTGCGGGTTTCTGCGGACTCGCTGATATCAGGGTCCGGCCGATTCAGCGGATTGTAGGGAATTCCGTCATCCTCAAAGTACAGCGTCGCCTCCTCTTCGTCTACCTTGCACCCGATGGTGACGGTTTTCGCCTTGCTGTAGTAACAGATGTTGGAAAAAATCTCGTCCACGGCAATCCTTATCTTTGCCATTTCCTTTTGCGGGAAATTTTTTTCTTCCAGAATTTCATCCACAAAGCTGTTCCACTCCTCAATATTTGTCATATCCGGTTTTCCTGTTTTCGTCTGATAACCGTTTCCTTTGTAGTAAAATGCGAGCATGGTAATATCGTCAAACTGTTCCGCCTCTCCCTGATANCACATTACGTCTTCCCAGACCGCGTTCAAGGTTTCCTGCGGCGGCAAATCAGGCTCCTTGTTTAATACCCTTGCGAGGCGTTCTTCTCCATACAGCCTGTGTTCCGTATTGTTTGCTTCCGTTACCCCATCCGTATACAAAAAGAGTGCGTCACCTGCTTCTAAGTACAACTCCTGCTGGGTATACTGCACATCCTCCATACCGGCAAGCACAAATCCGCTGCGCTCCGTCANATAGGTATAGCTGCCATTTTTCTGCCGGATAAGCGGTCTGGTATGACCTGCATTGACAAATACCAGNCTGCCGGTCGATATNGTCAGCACACCCATCCANGCCGTNACAAACATGTCNTTGTAATTNTCCTGACANANACCTTNNTTGGCATCCGTAAATGCCTGCGCTGCACAANCCGCNCTNCTTGTCCGGTTTTTCAGCAGGGTTTTTGCCACTACCATAAACAGNGCNGCGGGCACNCCNTTCCCTGAAACATCCGCNACCAGAAAAGCGAGATTGTCTTCNTCTANCATAAANAAATCGTAGAAATCCCCGCCCATTTCTTTTGCCGGAAGCATTTTTGCACAGAGGGTAAATTCCCTGCTGCCCGCCAGTATTTTTCCGGAATCCGGCAGCATNTCCGCCTGCATTTGNGATGCNACCTGCAGCTCTGCATGAATCCNCTCTTTTTCTGCTGCAATGCGGGTGATNCCGCCAATGTAATACTCCACATCCTGCATCATTTTTTTAAACGCTGCGGCAAGATGACCGGTTTCCCCGTGCAGGCANCTAAGNTCGTCACATACCGCCGCAAGCTCTCGGTTTTCCAGCTTTCCGCTTCCTTCCCCCGTCTGCCCTTCCTGATTTTTTCCTTCTGCCAGTTTNTTTCTGTCGGCNTAANTTCCNGCAAGTTCCGCCAGCCGCTCAATCGGCACGGTAATATTTTTTTCCAGATACCAGAGAAANCAGATNGAAATACCGCAGAGTGTAAAGAAATCCACGGACACCCGTATGTAAATTCTGTTCCAAAGCGCCACCTTGTCNTCTACATAATGNTACATTTCTCCATAAGATGACACGCCCATCAATACTGCCGAGACAACGCTGAGCAGCAGGAAAATCAATACAAANCGTACATTCAGNGTAAGCACCTGTCCCTTTTCCTGCTCCGCCGCCAAATCTGCCAGAATCATAATGGGAATNCCGAGTATCAGGCAGAACACCAGATTATTAAANAACAGNAGCAGNGAAGANTGTGAAAGCAGGCTGCCCATTCCGGTAACTTCTAAAAGTACGCCGAGCATTACCGCCATGAGAAGCGAATCCACAAACACAATACCGATATACTTTACAACATGACGCACATTTTTCATTCGGATAACGGATTTTTCTCTTTTCTTCCGCACACCAAACCACATAATATATGGCAGATAGCCATAGAGCAACTGTATCAGAAATCCGGGAATACAAATTTCCAAGGCATATCCCGATAAAATATCCGCTGCAAAATTGCCTATGGCACAGCCAAGCGCGCCCCATATGCCAAACAACATGCCAAAAGCCGGCGGAAAAGCGCTCGCCGGACGCACTTCTGTCAGATTAGACAGATTAAATATCTGTCGACATGGTATGGTAATTAAAAAAAATAACAAAGCTGTTAAGACTACTATTTTCACTTTTTTCATATCTATAATCCTCATATTAAAACCTTTTATGACCTGCAGATTCGCTGCTGCGCGGACACAAACGCTAGATCAGTATAACAACCAGGCTGACTGCCGCCGCCGCAGATATCGACAGCATCCACGGTATTTCTGCCGGATTGAAATGCCAGACTTCCACGCCTGTAAAAAGCAGAAGCATGAAACCGACATATCCCACACAGACTGCCTGCCGCAAAACCGGCTGTTCCAAAATATAGTTTTTTCCGGTAAAACGGCAGCATTCTATTNTGACACTGTCCGACGTCAGAATAATAAAGAGCGGCATACCAAGTCCGATGGAAAAACCCAGATTGTTAAAAAACACATACGTATAAATCTGTTCCAGCCAGATTCCCTGCATGATATACAATCCGAACGCCAGAATCCATGATACCGTCATTGCACAGATTGCAGAAATAATACAGTACTTTACGATATTTCTTCCGCTGTGCAGATTTGGCTCCTCATCCGAAAAAAGATTCCAGAGGCGATAGGGCAGATAAGCTGCCAGAAAATTGCCGATGACGCCAAGTGCAGAACTTGCGGAAAAAGTACCTGCCATATCTGCTAAAAGATTGCCGATACCGCACGCAGCGGCTCCTACCGGACCGCATATCAGTCCCGCCACCGGAGGAATGGCATTGACCGGACGCACCTCCGTCAGTCCTTCTACCAGCACCATGACCTTAAAAGAGATTCCCAATACTAAAAACGCTGCCAGCGTAATCAAAAACTGTTTTCCTTTACCAATCCGCATATTTTCTTTCACACCTCATGATTTTTTCTGCGCCTCTCCAAAAAATGAAGCCCCGCCACCACTGCGCCGGCCGCAATAACAACGGCTCCCATCACAGAAGAGGAGGATACTCCCTGTCCGCCTCCATAGGACGCCGGAAGAAGTATGGACAATCCAAGCGTAATGACCGGCT
Organism: Lachnospiraceae bacterium; assembly: GCA_014804445.1. Lineage (GTDB taxonomy): Bacteria > Bacillota > Clostridia > Lachnospirales > Lachnospiraceae > Acetatifactor. The sequence goes on from JAAUZU010000023.1 coordinate 71,089, forward strand.
CCGTGGCGGCGATTACCGTCACACTGACAGCATCCGTATATTTTTGGGAGAACATAAGTACAATGTAAGCGTACGCCTTGGCAAAAAAAGCAAGAATAAAGATATTGGAGAGCAGTTCTCTTGTATAAAGGATGCTTGCAAAGGTTTTGGGATTTTCCATATACCAGAAGATAAACCCGATAANCGTACTGAAAATCATCTGCACAATACAGATCAGAAGCGGGTCCTCCTCCTTGACNTACCGATCCACCGCAATGGTATAGACNGCCGAGCCGATACAGGCCGCCAGCATATAAAAAGAGCCTGTACTGTAAAAACCACTTATGGCAAAGCCTGTACTGATACATAGTCCCAGCACGATAATGCATGCGCCCAGCATAAGGTTTTTACTCGGCTTNTGTCTGAAAAACAACATAAGAAGCGGCACGATAATAATGGTCAGCGCTGCCAGAAAGCTTGCATTTGACGGCGCAAGAAGAGAAATTCCTTTTTTCTCCGTAATCAGATTAATGCTTAGNATGATGGAAAGAATACCGCCTTTTATCCATGTATTTTTTCGGAGTTTGCGAAGCTGCTTTGCGAAAATCAACGCCATAAGCAGCGCAGCAATGCCGCAGGTCAGTGTCAGATAGGCATAAGAGGAAAAATCCTCCGGCAGATTTTTGATAAATATGTATGAGGATGCCCAACAGAGTGTAATGGAAATCAAAAGAATATTATTTTCNGTTTTCGTCATCTGCTTCCTTTCTCCGGCCCCTCTTCTCCATAATAGGTGTAGGAAACGGTTCGTTTTTCCAATAAGATGGTATTCTGGTTCAATACTTCGATTACTTCGTTCATAATTTCCCTTAAGGACTCTTCATCCGCCTCTCTAAAGTAGTACACTAACGTATTTTCCTGTGTCAGGATATTCTTTTCGTCCGCCCACGCACCCCTTGCTTCCATAACCGTATACCCGTCCACATACCGGATACAGATGGCATCTACAATCGCTTTTGCTTCCTCCGTAGAAATAAGCTGACAGTATTTGTCCTTGTCATTTAAACCGATATACAGGGTGTATTCCGGCGCTTCTTCCAGCAGAAATTCCGAGTTCTGAAATGTATATACTTTTTCGCCGGCAGTTCCTGCATAATGCATACCGGCCACTCCCGCCGCAAAAATACCGATACATGCCATTAACACGAAAATTTCCTTGTTCTCCGGCTTATTCTGTTTCTTTTCTTTTTCCATTTGACCCTCAAACCAAGGTTGAAAGCTTCCGCTTTACAGAATTGTCAGGATATCTGCAAAACCCGTAATGGTAAATACTTCCATAACCTCTTCATTTACATTGTGAATTTCCATTTTTCCCTGCTTTTTCATCTTTTTTGATGCTGTCAGAAGCACTCTGAGTCCCGCCGAGGAAATATACTCCAGTTCTGCAAAATCAAACCGCAGTTCGGTGACTCCCTCCAACTCTTTTTTCAGCTTCTCTTCAAGCTGCGGCGATGTAACCGTATCCAGCCTGTCCGTCAGTTTTATCTCTAACGTATTTCCATTTTTTTCTATTCCGATTTCCATCATAATCTCCTGTTCTTAATTTTCCCATGAAGGTTTTCTTTTAAATCCTACATGATAGGTCGTCCTTTCCATCGTCAGTTCATGCTCTCCCAGCATATAGCGCCCGACTGTAATGTCTTTTCCTATGATAACCCCCTTCGGATAGTCGTTCAGGCACTTGTTCAGCAGATTGACCTGCTCTTCCCTCGACTGGTCTGAAAGGGGGTTATTGGGATTTACGCTTCCGATGGGAACCAGTTTGATATAGCAAATGTCTGATAGGACTGCTTTTTCACTTCCGCTCATCGACTTCTCCCTCTACATGACGACTCCGGCTTTTTATTCGGGTAATGCCACTCTTCCTGCAACCGCATCGCTGTATTCAGCCTTCTTGTTAAACAGCTCTTCCTCAATCTGGCTGACCTTCTTCTGTGCCTCCAGTGCATTGTTCTGTGCTACTTTCAGACCCGTATAGCCACTTTCACTCTCACTGTATTCCACAGCTTCCATTTCGCTTAACGCCTTTAATGCAAAGATTTCGGATACACCATCACTCGCCTGCTCACTGTCCGCCATCATCTTAATCAGTTCAGACGCATTGTTCTGCAGGTTATTCCATGACAGATTGACTTCGTCCATAACCNGTCCNTANNGGATTGCTGTTTCGTCTTTTTCCCCTGCTTCCTTGCTCTCATCCTTTTCCAGCTTATTCANTTCNCTTACCATAACTGCCTGATAGGCATTCTGCTGGGANGANGCAAGCCGCTTAAGCTGNCCGATATTATTATCCAGTCCGNTTTTTGCNGCATTTANGCGGTTTTCAATCTGGCTGATTTCCTGCCGCAGGCTCTTTAACTTTTCTGCCTTTANTCTTGCGCTTTCTGCCAGCTTNTGCCCATTTCCATCCTGAATGGTTGANCCNACAAGCGANGGNGAAATGTTNGCNGCCATCATGTCGAGCACTCGNGCCAGACCNTCCGGCGTACCATGGTTGNTCGCCCTGACGTCAACATGATATTTNGCTGAGTTGTCAGANCTTCNGGTATTGCTGCTGTGTGCGCTGACACTGCCNCTGACGCTTACCTTAAACAGACCCAGATTCAGGGTNGCGCTTCCGCTTAAGGTTCCGTCCATNGAACTNTCCTCTTTNATACTTTCCTTTACTTCCATGTCNAACAGGATATTTACCTCGTCTATCTGCAGATTNGGAATCGGNACGATAGCNANCANGGGCATATCCACCTTCATTTCGTCCAGATTGCTTGTTCCGTCCTCGTTGACGCTGCGCTTCTGATACTGAAATGCAACGGTCTGTAATTCTCCGTTGCTTTTAAACCCTACATTATTGATAAATTTTGCCGTAGAGTTTGCCAACGCTAAACTGGCGTCTGCTGCCGCTGATAAAGGACCGCCGATTAATTGGCCCATATTCAGACCTGCAAATTGTTCTGCTACTCCCATAAAACCTTCCTTTCTTTGGTCAATTGCTATATTCGGACTTTGCGAAACTTCCGAAAGAGAGCGGCAAAAAATCTTTTGAAAGAAAAGCGCTTTCGCTTTGGATAAACAATCTCTTCTATTGTAATTTCTTCTGCCCAGAGCAGGCTGCCCTGTAAAAAGGCTTCCGCCTCCATGTCGCAGATTACCTTAAGATTTACGTTTTCCAAAAGCTCCTGCAGGTATGCTTCTATGCACGCAATTTCCTGCTGCTGCTTTTCCTCCGCCTTCTTCNGCNTTCTTTTCGATTTTTTATTCATAATCNTTTTCCAGTCCGAATTCAATTTCCCGATTCATGATTTTTTCCTGATACTCCATAATGCGGTTGGCAATATTNGATTGCGCCATCAGGTACTTGTCCTTGTCAAATTCGCGCGTTATGTCCGCATATGCATCCTGACTTATCTGCTGCAGTCTTTCCTGTTCCGCAATCATATCTGAAATCTTCTGGTATAGCTGTCTCAGCTTCTTCACCTTCGCTTTCAGCTTTCCAACCTCCTGCTTGATATTTTTCTGGTCCTCAGAACCTAAGTTGCCGTCCACAGCAACGGGCGTTGTATCCAACTGCTTTGCCATCTGGTTGGCGCTCAAAATATCCGTAATCCGCATAACGCCTTCCGTTGCGGGAATGGATTTTATCTTCATTTTATAGGAAACCCTCGGCAGGAAATCGCTTTCCCGCTGTTCCGGCGAGCAGATTCGGGCATTGATTTGGTATTTTCCGTCCTGTTCATTCACCACCTGTATTTCCGTAGAAAAATCTATCTCCGCCTTTTCCACATTCAGACTGGTAATGGGCACAATGGACAAAAGCGGCACTTGTAGCTGCATATTATCCACGCTGCACCCTTCATCCGCTTCCGGCCGCACTTTATCGTAGGCTATATTAATATTGCTCAGATAAACGGTTTCCTCCTGCCCGTTCTGCTTGGTAATGCCCATACTCCGAATTGCTTCCACTACCTGCGCACGAAGCTGNTGGTTTGATTTTGCAAGCGCATACAATGGTGCATATACCAGATCGTCCAGAAGAATAAAATCACTGTCCCGATAGCCTTTTTGNTTGTTTTCNCCCGCNTGCNTTGAGGACTCCTGCTGCTTCATAGGTTCGTCNGCCATTTTGCCTTTTCCTCCTTTAGCTTAAAAACAGCGCTCTTTCTTCTTCCCTGCGCCTNACNAGCCCCGGCAGNACCTTTCCGCCGCCTTTGTTGTATANNAGCAGCTTGTCNGCCACTGTGGCAGCATCCCGNCCGGATACCAGNTTTTGCAGATTACCGTTTCCGCAGTTNTAGGTAAAGGAAGTCAGTGCATCAAANTGATTCTGNGTAAGCGGAAANTGTATCAGNCCTTTCTGTACACAGTTATTCACATATCCGGCATATTTNTTCAAATCTTTTNCGAGCAGCTCTTTTGCCGCCTCCATTGAAGCAAGTGTGTCCCCTTCCTTGACNCCTTCTGTATGACCATAGCCAATNGTCCATACGCCCGCCGGACATTTGTATGCCGNAAGCTTGCAGCCTTCGTANTTTGCAACCAGCTCGACGCCTGCTGCNGAAATCTCCATACTGCCTCCGGCTGCTGCNGGCTGCGCATTACANTTTGGCANNGGCATTGGCTGTACNCCNCCTGTGACTGCCGCGGCCGGATTCACATTACCCGTTTTTTTTTCNGCAGTTCCGTTCATGGCGTCATTTACTGCCTGTCTGAAGGTATCCATGGTATACCCGATATTTAACTGCCTCCAGAGATGGTCNGGGTCTCCGTGTCCCGACGCGATTCCNCTGTCATGCCCTTCTTTATGGCTTACAATAACGCCNTCAGCAAGCGGATTCAGNCCNTACTCCTTGCAGAGAAATGCAAACAGTTCCACCGCGGTCCGATAGGTACGTTCCACGATTTCCTTCGCTTTGCNNTCGTCCGAGCAGGTAAAGGTGGCGCCTCCNGTATACTTAATACATGCCGGTTCACACATTTCCACGCCTATATGCGTGTTGTTTCCGCTCCCGCCGCAATGCCATGCACGGTGGTCCCACGGCAGTGTCTGATATACTTTCCCGGTATTTGCATCGATAAACGCATGAACGCACGCCCTGCCGTAATTGGCGTCATTCCACTTTTTCACAAAAACCTCCGCGGACGGCTGGGGACATCCGACACTGTGAATCATCAGTCCCTGTACCTTTATCTTTTTTCCCGCTTTATAACATGGGTTGNTGCTCAAAATACTTTCCACTATTTCCATTACTTTTGCCTTCCTTTCTGTTTTTTACGCGCTGATTCTGACATAAAGCTTCGACTGCAGATGCTTTCTTTTCAGGCTGTGTCATCATAATACGATATTTTGTATAGTTCTCTTTTCTGCAAAAATCCCGTATTTTTCAGCAATTTTCGCGTTTTAGGCGTAAAAAAAGACAGGCTTTTTTTGCCTGTCTCTTTTTCTATTCGGTTTTTATCAGGGAAATTTCGTAAAAAACACTTGACACACCCAACAAAATATCGTATTTTGTTTACTTTTCCGTTTCCTGCCTGCATACCAAAAGCAGCTTATTTACCTTTTGCGCCCATTATTGTTACAATCCCAATCTCTCCATTTTCTGCCNTTTTTCCTGTATGGAAGTCGCCGCATAGATTCTGGTCGTTTCCAGACTGGAGTGTCCCAGTATATCAGATAATTCCGATATATTGCCATAGCGGTTCATATAGGTAATGGCAAACAAGTGCCGAAAACTGTGAGGATGTACTTTTTCTTTTGGTATTCCAAGCATATCTGCCATATGCGTCAGCATTTTGTAGACGCCTATCCGGCTGATTTGATTGGTGCNGTTTCCTCTAAAAATAACGCCTCTTTCAATGTGCGCCTTTCTGCAATAATTGCGCAGCTCCTTTAACAGCTTGTCCGGCAAATATACCTCCCTGATTTTTCCCTTGTTATTTACNGTAATCATTTCCTGATTTAAAATTTCAACCGTGAAAAATTTTAGTTCGCTGACTCTGATTCCGGTAAGAGCCATTGTTTTCATAATGTAATAATATTTTTCCCTGCCGCTCTCCTTTGCATACGCCAGCAGTCTGTTATATTCCTCCACACTGATTACATTTTCAAGGCTTTTCCTTTTCTGTATTCTTTTTGTCTTTACACGGCACTCCCAATACCCTGCATACTTCAGGTAACTGTTAGCCGCTACAATGTACAGATTTAATGTAGAAACAGCAAGCCCCCTGTCTGAAAGATATTTTTTGTATGCAATCATTTCTTCCTTTGTAATTGCCCTTCCGTCCAAAAAGTCCAATAGCACGCGAGCCTGCCTGATGTAAATTTCTTCCGTACCTGCTGACAGCTCTTTTCTGAACAAGTACGTCCTGTATCCTTCCATATCCTTTCTGTATTTCATGCTGATGCTCCTTCTGTCTCCGGTTATACCGAAGTCCCCGCTTTGACAGAAGCTGCTCTTTATGCGACAGGAATGACTGAATTATACACCTCCTTATCGTCTGTTTTTACATACAAAACGACTATTGCAGTCTAAACTCTACAAGCATAGATTGCAATAGCCGTTTTATGAATATTTCCGCAGTTATCTTTCTTTTACTATCTTTCCGTTCTCCACACGGAAAACCATGTCGCATTTTTCGATGGTCTGGAGCCGGTGTGCAATGATAATCAGGGTTTTTCTGCCGTGGAGTCTGTTGATGGACTCCATTATGGCGGCTTCCGTATCATTGTCAAGCGCAGAAGTTGCCTCGTCCAGAATCAGCACTTCCGGATCTTCATACAATGCTCTGGCAATACCGATTCGCTGCCGCTGTCCGCCGGAAATACGGATACCCCGCTCTCCGATTCCCGTTCTGTCCCCGTCGGGAAGCCCGTCCACGAAGCTGTCAAGCTGTGCCTCCTCAATCGCATGCCGCAGCTTATCCTCGTCGATATCCTCTTCCTTAACTCCATAAGCAATATTTTTCCGGATATCGGCATTTAAAAGCGCTATCATCTGGGGAATATAGCCGATGTTCTTAAGCCACTCCCTGTAGTGCTCCTGTACATCCACGCCGTCCGCTGTAATTTTACCTTCTTCCGGCTTTAAAAGCCCCAGAATAATATCCACAATCGTTGTCTTGCCNGCGCCNGANCCGCCCACAATGCCAATCGCGGAACCTACCGGTATGGTCAAATCGGCATGATCAAAAATATACTTCTCTGTATTTGGATATTTGTAGGTAATTTGGCTTAAACAAATTTCCTTTGTAACAGGAAGCTTTTTCTTTGCTTCCACGGCATAGGAAAGGTCAATTTTTTCTTCACTGATATCGTCTAACAGATTGTCGCTGACATTAAAGAAAAACGGCTCGCAGAAGGATATCTGCGTCAACTGGTTGTTTATCCGGCTGGCAGAAGGCATGAGGCGCACCGCTGCAAAGGCAAACGCAGAGAGCGTCGGAATCATGTTTCCCACGTCCGCGCCAGTCAGAACAAGCACAAGCATATAAGCAATCATACCTGTGATACACACCGCTTCTATCAAAAGCTTCGGCGTGTTGGCAAACATGCTGTAAACCTCCATCGCATTGATGTAGCCTTTGCCCTGTTTTAAATACTCCCCGATAAAATACTGCTCTTTCGCATTGACCTTAACCTCTTTGATGCCCGTNACCGTCTGCGTAATCCATTCATACATGGAAGCGCCGTAGTCCTGATTGGCTTTTCCCGTCCGATTCATAATCGGCTTGATAATCCGCTTTATTACAAGNAGCGTCACAATAAGCAGCACGCAGAGCGTAAACGTCATCAGCGGATCCANTATAAACAAGGTAACGCCTACAAAGAGAAAGACAATGACCTCAGAAACCAACTGCAGCATGGCGAGTACCAGCGTATACATATTGTTGATATCCGCCGTGATGCTTCTCTGAATTACGGAAGTCTCTGCATTCAGAAAATACTCATAATCCTTATTGACATAACTTCGCAAAAGCCGTTCCGCTGTCTGAAACTGATTGGTAAACACAAAGCGGTACATTCTTTTCTGCTGCCAGAACAAAAANGCATCCTTTGCAATGAAAATCAGGATAAGCGCTATCATGGAAACAACGGTAAACTGCAGCGTCGTGTTAATGTGAAGCAGATTACAGACAGACCTCACAATTTCATACTTGTCCAGCACATCCGGCTGAATGACCGCCGTCACCACCGGAATCACCAGCGTGATGCTCGTCATCTCCAAAAACGCACCGATGACCATCATCACCATCAATGCCGCCATCTGCTTTTTTTGTTTCTTATCCATCAAAATCCGTAGCTTCTTTATGTCCTTTAACATCCGCCGTTATCCTTTTCTTCTATTTTGTTCTACCAAGTAATTGCAAAACCCACACTCGCCAGTTTCGAATTGTGCACATAGTATTTTTCTAAGCGATTGCGAAACTCCTATTTGCTGGTTTCGAATTGTACACATGGTATATTCCATAAGCAGACCCTTGCTTGCCGTCGGTACTTAGCTGCCGTATTTTGGCAGCTTACGTACCGCTACGGNAAGCTCGGAGCGNNAGCGNGTCTGCGTTGGAATATACCATGCGTACAATGACACTTGCCACATAACAAACTTNGCANNATTTACTTNCCNCNATNCCTCTTATCCCATGCAATCTTCATAAAAGCATGGTTTTCTTCCGGCTCATAAGCATCATAAATATAGGGCCCGATATTTATTTTCTCATCTGCAAATTCTATGGAATCCAGCGCCGAGGTGATGATGGACACCGCCTTGCAAAAATGGATGCCTTCTATAAAATTGAGTACCTCTATCGGAAACTTTCCGCGAATNACCGTACACTGGGGATACAGTGCCNCATAGTCAAGCCCATCCCGCGGATGCGGCTTAATCACCACATGCAAATCCCCGCAGTAATCCCGCAGAATTTCGTCACTGACGGCTTTNCTGACCTCGGGCNTATCTCCCGGAAAACCTTCCGTCAAGAAGAGCACGCAGTCCCCGCAGCCGGAAAGCTGCCTTGTCAGTTCATCCGCATCCGGCAGAAAAACGGCAAGCATCGTTTTTTTCTGTTCGGCAGTCAACGCCTGCTCCATGGGCTTTCTCGGTACTTTCTTATATTTTGCAAAGGTATAGTCAAAATAAGAAGTGTCATTGACCTCCATGTCCAGACAGTATTTCCCATACCCGTTCTGTATAAAAATAAGATTCTTTGCCGCCAGCGCCGCCTTCAACTTAAAATGTCCCCGATTGTCCACATGCGCCGCATCAAAATTTTTCAGGCAGTCAAGTCCGTCCTCCACCGCGTGATAATAAATATGGNGGTAACTCAGATAATAACCGATAGGGTCGGAATCACAAAACACATAGATATCCTGATATTCGGTAAAATCGATATCAATAAATTTTTCCTGCANCTTTCCGAGCTTTTTGGTAAAAATAATCCTGTTTACCATATGCTTTACAATATTATGCTGATTTTCCTTGTATTTCATGATTTCCGGAAAATCCTCGGCACGCCGCTCATCTAACGCAAGCACCCTGTCAAAGATACCTGACGCCTTAAGCCGTTCGTCTAAGTCCTCAAAGTCCATAAACATCCTGCTGAGTGCAATATCCGCTTTTTTTTCCTGTCCGTCCTTTAGGTTCATTTCTTTTAAAAGCGAGACATAGACATGGTACAGGGTATGACATACATAAATCCGNGAACGGTCTCTCTTTTTTCTGCTATTCATGGTTGCTGCTGCGCCTTTTTAAAATAAANTTTATCTTGTAAAAAATCTCTGGGAAACCGTATAAGTCTGACCGGGTGCAATTTCCTCATATCCGCTTTCTTCCTTCGGCATATCGAGGTTGGGTGCATTTACCTGTGCCGTCATAGGCTCGGGACAGAAATAATTCTTAAATCCCTCATGATTCCAGATAATCCAGAATTTGTATTTGTCGTCCACCTCATAACAGATTTTTTTGCCGCTCTCGGTATCCGTCACCACGCATCCGTGGAAATCCTCACCATCCAGCGAAACGGTTCCACCCGTGAACATCTCGTTGCAGATATCNCGGAGAACAGGGCATCTTGTGCCGTTCACATACTCCATATCGTCATGGTCCAAATCATACTGCTTACCATCCGGAAGCCAGCGCTGCTTGTTAAAGCTGATTCTCTTTACTGCCGGAACCTGCAGGCGGACGTCTTCCTGCCTGCCGCCGTCAACAAAGGGTGTGTTAATGGTCGTATGGGTTGCTACGGAAATCGGCATCATTTTGTCAGAACGATTTGTCAGGGAAATCGTATGGCGCATGCCTTCTTCAGAAAGTTCAATGGTGATTTCCGCCGTAAACTTTATGGGAAAGCAGGCAAAGAAAAAGTCATTTTCATCATAGACATATTCCGTCGTGACATAAGCCTTCCCGTCTTTGGCAGCAAAGTCCTTGATTTTATGTGCCCGTTTCTGCAAAAAACCATGGAGATGATTGCCAAAATCCTCTTCATTTACAGGAAGATGATATTCGCCGTCCGAAGTTTTCAGCAAGCCGCCGTCAAAACGATTTGGCAGATAAAGCGTAGGCAGGCCCCATATTTCGGGAGCATTCATAATCTCCGCAATACTCACGTCATCGCGGTAACGAAAAATTTCCATGCCCATTTCATTGTTCCGAAGCCGCAGAACATTGCTGCCAATCTGAGGCGCAANCACTGCATAATATCCCCCTGCGGCAAGCTCTACTGCGTCCATTCCCTTGTGCTGTGCTTTTCTCGCATAAAATTCATTTCCCATTTTCTATTCTCCTTGCATCTTGTATGCTTATTTGCTATGCCGAAGTACGGTCGCCGAAAATCTAGGAAGCTTAAGCGTAACCTTTCCCGCAAGCACNGGAATTTCTGATTTTTCCGTGCTGTAGCCGGATTCCGTCGTTTCAAACACCTTCATGATAACNGATTCTCTGGGAACTCCTACCTCCCAGACCCTTACNCTTTTTTCCAGTTCGTAATCATTATTATTTATCAGTACAATGGTCTGGCTGTCNCTCTTAAACCGTCCGTACGCCAGATAATTGTAATCCATGCCCAAAGATTTCAGAGAACCGGTTCGCAGCTCCGGACAGGATTTGTGAAGACTGATAATTTCTTTGTGAAATGCTATCAGCTCCTTGTCCTCATGTCCCCACGGATAGGTACGTCTGTTGTCCGGATCCGTAAATCCACAAACACCTGCCTCGTCTCCATAATACACCGCCGGCGCCCCGGGCCANGTCATCTGTATCACTACGGCTTCCCGGAATACAGCAGGATTGTTGCCTTGATTTGCCGCCTCCGGNCCTANCGTGTTGGTCCTGCCCACCTTGTGACTCGTGCGGGTCATAAAGCGGGAATGGTCGTGGTTGGAAAGCTGGTTCATCGCCACCTGCCAGCTCGGTGTGGANAAACTGGAACTGTGATGCCACATAGCGCCCCAGAAACTTTCCGCATTGCCTAAAAGGTCCTGCCTGAAATCGTCGCTGTGTTTTTCCATTCCTGTNAANAACCAGGTGACGGGTTCCATAAATGCGTCATAATTCATGACCGAATCCCATTCATCACCCTGCAGCCATTCCCTTGTATCCCCATAATGCTCCGCCAGAATGATGGCATTGGGATTGGCCTCCTTAACCGCCTTTCTGAATTCCCGCCAGAAGAAGTGGTTGTATTCCGCCGAAAGACCAAGGTCGGCAGCCACGTCCAGCCTCCAGCCATCTACATTATAGGGCGGAGAAACCCATTTCTTGGCAATGTACATGATATAGTCAAAAAGCTCCTTCGACCCGTCATAATTCAACTTTGGCAAGGTGTCATGACCCCACCAGCCGTCATAGGTCGGATTGTAGGGCCATCTNTTCTGGTCACGAAACAAAAAATAATTGCGATAGGGGCTGTTTTGAGAAATATATCCGCCTTTTTCATAGCCCTCAGCATTTTCATAGATGCGCTCTCTGTCCATCCACTTATTGAAAGAACCACAATGGTTAAATACACCGTCGAGAATTACCTTCATGCCCCTTTTGTGGGCTTCCTCCACTACCTTTGCAAAGAGTGCGTTAGCCGCCTCCAAATTTTCTTTTCCCGTCACACGCCGGATATATTTAGTGGCAAAGCGGTTCTCCTTCTGCCCGTTTGGAAGAAGCTCTCCCCCGTCATCCACTATCTTTCCGATATGCGGATCGATATAATCATAATCCTGTATATCATACTTATGGTTGGAAGGCGAAACAAACAGCGGATTGAAATAAATAACCTCAATCCCCAAATCCTTCAGGTAGTCCATTTTATCCAGAACACCCTGCAAATCTCCGCCGTAAAACTCCCTGACACCCATTTGCGCCGGATATTTATTCCAGTCCTCTACCCTTGTAACATTCTCATAGATATAACAGTACTCGCCGGTTTCTACATCATTGGTTCTATCCCCGTTGAAAAAACGGTCAATATAAATCTGGTACATAACGGCGCCCTTTGCCCAGTCAGGCGTTTTAAAACCCGGTATAACCACAAAATCATAATATTCATTTACTTCCTGGGTCAATCCCCTGGTGTTATAAAAGCCGACGATTTTACCGACGTTTATCTCAAAATGGTACGATACCTTTACATTGTCCAACTGTATCTGAATTGCATAAAAATCAAATACGTCATCGGACTCCTCTTTCAGCATCAAGAGCCGCTCGCCCCTGCATATTAAAAATACTCTGTCGATATTGTTTTTTGCCGTTCGAAAGCGAATGGTGATTTCTTCATAAGGATTCGGCTCGCAGGGAATCACATACTCTTCCGTGGAATCACTGAAAAGAGCATGCTTATTTAAGACCGGACGCATGGATGCGATATATAACTGATTCTGCTCTATTTTTCCTAAAAAATTTATATCCATAGATAAACCTCACCAACGATTGATTTCCTCTACTATTTTATAATATTCAATTCTCCCGCGCAAGGCTAATTCCGTAAAACCATGAAATTTTCCGAATACAATACGACGAACAAAAAAAGACAGCCTCGGCGGCTGTCCTTTTTTAGAGAAGGTATTTCTTTCTTATGGGGTATAGCAAAAACTATATAATGTATTGGGGGGGTTACAAGTAGTATAATAGCATAGCCTGTAAAATGCGTCTATTCTCAAAATTCACAAATATTACAAATTAGCTATTGTGTTTTTGGTAGTTTTGCACATATACAAGTTGTGCATTATGACTAAAACAGGGCTTCAAACTCCGCTCTGGTAATTTTTTCTCTTTCCAGCAACAATGCCGCCGCCTTATGGAGCACGCTTTCATGTTCCGTAATAATGCTTTTTGCCCGGGCATAACAGTCGTCAATAATTGCTTTTACTTCTTTGTCGATTTCGCCGGCAACCGCCTCGCTGTGAGAACGGGTATGTGCCAAATCGCGCCCGATAAACACTTCATCATCGCTTTCATCGTAGTTAATCACACCGATATTCTGCGACATACCAAAACGTGTCACCATCTTGCGCGCTACTTTTGTCGCCTTCTGAATATCACTGGATGCACCTGTCGTAATATCATCAAAGATAATCTCTTCGGCAATCCGCCCTCCTAAGGATACCATGATATCCTGCAGCATCTTGCCCTTTGTCAAAAACATCTCGTCTTTTTCCGGCAGAGGCATGGTATATCCCGCTGCGCCTATACCCGTGGGTATAATAGATACGGTATATACAGGCCCTACATCGGGCAGTACATGGAACAGAATGGCATGACCTGCTTCATGGTACGCCGTAATCTTTTTCTCTTTGTCAGAAATAATCCGGCTTTTCTTCTCTGTGCCGATTCCTACTTTTATAAATGCCTTCTTAATGTCCTCCTGCGCAATGTAGACACGATTCTCTTTTGCTGCGTTAATCGCCGCCTCATTCAGAAGGTTTTCCAAATCCGCGCCTGTAAAGCCCGCCGTCGTCTGCGCTATTTGTTTTAAATTTACATCATCGCTCAGCGGTTTATTTCTGGCATGTACGCGGAGAATATCCTCTCTGCCGCCTACATCCGGCGCTCCTACTGCTACCTTTCTGTCAAAACGTCCGGGACGTAAGATAGCAGGGTCCAAAATATCCACGCGGTTCGTCGCCGCCATCACGATGATTCCTTCGTTGACGCCAAAACCGTCCATTTCAACCAGAAGCTGATTTAAGGTCTGCTCCCTCTCATCATGTCCGCCGCCCATACCGGTACCGCGGCGTCTCGCCACAGCATCAATCTCGTCTATAAAAACAATACAAGGGGCATGCCTCTTGGCGTCCTCAAACAAATCCCTGACACGGGACGCGCCCACGCCGACAAACATTTCCACAAAATCCGAACCCGAAATACTGAAAAACGGAACATTTGCTTCACCGGCTATCGCCTTGGCAAGCAGCGTCTTGCCGGTACCGGGAGGACCCTCAAGTAAAACGCCTTTGGGAATTCTGGCTCCCACCCGGGTAAATTTGCCGGGCTCCCTCAGAAAATCGATAATCTCCTGCAGCTCTTCCTTTTCCTCCTTGAGACCTGCCACATCCTTTAACGTAATTTTGCCTTCGCCAGCCACGGAAAGCCTTGCACGGCTTTTTCCGAAGTTCATCATTCTGCTGCTGTTTCCACCGCCTGCATTCTGCGCGTTCATCATAACAAACATGAACACGCCCACAATAACCACAATCAGAACCGGCAGCACCGAGGTGAAAAACCAGGGCTCCGGCTCCACGTCGAGCACCTGCGGCTCCACGCCATAGGAACGCACCAACTCCTCCAGCTCTCTGACATCCGTTGCATAAAGCGTCCTGTCGCCCTTTGTCTTTAAGTCAATGTCCAGATATCCTGTCGGCGTCTCCCTGTTCTGATGAATAATTACTTCCGTGACTTCTCCTGCTTCCAAATCCTGAATCAGGGCAGCTCTGGTATATTCCACCCTGTTTTTCTGGCAGGAATTGATAAACACAAGCCCTAAAAGCAGTATTATTATCATCACAAAATATTGATTATAACCTCTTGTGCTATGCTTCAAAATATTTCCTCCTGTTACCGCAGCAAAACGGCGCCTTTCTTCTAGTCGTCAAATTCCACAACACCGATAAACGGCAGATTGCGGTATCTCTGAGCGTAATCCAATCCATATCCCACCACAAATTCATCGGGAATCTGGAATCCTGTATAGTCAACGTTGATATCTACAACGCGTCTATCCGGCTTATCGAGGAGAGTACAAAGACGCAGGCTTGCGGGCCCTCTTTCTTTCAGCATCTCCAGCAAATAACTCAGCGTCCTTCCGGAATCCACGATATCCTCCACCACAATTACATGCTTACCCTTCAAGGTCTCATCCAAATCTTTCACAATCTTTATCACGCCGCTTGATTTGGTCGCACTTCCGTAACTGGACACCGCCATAAAGTCAAGAGAAACCGGAACCGTAATGCGCTTGGCAAGCTCACACATAAAAAAGCTTCCTCCTTTTAAAACGCATATCAGATGTACCTCCTTACCGGCATAATCCTTGTTTATCTGATCTCCGATTGACTGTATTCTGTCGTCTACTTCCTCTTCCGTTAAAAGTACTCTTACATGTTCTGACATACTATTGCCCTCCTCTGAATTGTACCTGTAAAATATATCTTGTGCCCGTATCTATTTTGTAATAAGCGCTGATACGATACCCTACAGCCCAAAGAATATGATTCTCTTCCGCCAAAAGCCAGATATGGTCTCTCTCCTGTCTGGGAATTTTCTCGTCAATCATATAATCCTTTAGAAATTTTTTTGACAAAGCAGCGTTGAAGGTAAAATAATCCCCTGTCTGTCGGGTACGAATATTTAATGATTTTTCTATTTTATCATAATCGAACCATTTCGTATACTGATTTTGGGGAATATTCATGGAATTTTCACAAGGAAAAACCGAAATTTCCACGCTTTCCGTATCCGACAGCACGATTTCCAAAGGCGCTTCGCCCGGCAGCGGTATGTCAATCTGCCGGCTTTTCTTCGGCAAAGGACTGCTGCCCGCTTCTTTTTTTTCTATTACTATCACTTCATATTCTCTTCGGGCAGTGATATGGCAGGGAAGCATGAACTCCCTGTTTTTATCCGCGGTGCACAAGGAACAAACCGCATTTACGTGGGCCGCAGTCATATTCTGCTGCGATGGCGTAAGCTCCTCCAGACAGGACAGTATCACCTGCTTCTGTATCAGGGAATGATAAGATGCAAGACGCGCTGCGTGCAGCTTTATCCTTGTCGCGGAAGGATTGTCTGTGCAGATGAGGCAGTCGTTGTAGGCCTTCTGCGCCTCCCCCTGTACAAAATCCCGCGTTTCCTCCAGAATATCGGCCGCCCTTGCCATATTGCGGACAGCGCCGCCCGCTATCTCTTTTTCCGCAAAAGGAAGAATATGGTGCCGGATTCGATTCCTCGTATAAGTATCCTCTTCATTTGTATGGTCTATACACCAATTCATTCCAATTCCTGTTAAAAAATTCTCGATATCGCTTCGGGAAGAAGCTAAAAGCGGACGTATTACGGTGATACCGCTTTTTCTTGTACTTACAGGGCGAATCCCCGACAAACCATTCAAACCGCTGCCTCGAAACAGATGAAACAGCATCGTTTCCGCACGGTCGTTCAGATTATGCGCCACTGCGATTTTTGCCTTGTTTTCAAA
Organism: Lachnospiraceae bacterium; assembly: GCA_014804445.1. Lineage (GTDB taxonomy): Bacteria > Bacillota > Clostridia > Lachnospirales > Lachnospiraceae > Acetatifactor. The sequence goes on from JAAUZU010000023.1 coordinate 87,802, forward strand.
TACAGCCTCCGGCGCCTCCCGCATTAAAACAGCTTCAAACGCCTCATACCGCACCTGTCTGCCCGCTTCCTCCGTAGAGATCCTGCACTCTGCAGCAATGGCAGACACATCTTTTTCTACAAGAAAAAAAGGAATCCGGCATTTTTTGCACAATTCGCTCACAAACTCTGCATCGCCGCCTGCCTCCTCGCGCATAAGATGATTGACATGTACCACAAAAAGTTGAAAAGGAATTTCCTTTCTGATAGCAGACAACATAAGAAGGAGGCACACAGAATCTGCCCCTCCTGATACACCCGCCACAACGCTATCACCCGGTTGCAGCATCTCATACTTTTCAATATATGCACTGACTGTCTTCAACATATGGTCTGTCTGTTTTCCTTACTGCACTTAAATCTGCTACTATCTTCATCATAGTAGTTTTACAGAAAAAATGCAAGAATTTATGTATTTTCCCACAGTCCGAATACCAGAATGGTCATATCGTCCCGAATATGACCTTTCGTCTTTCGCAAAACAATCTGCAGAAGCGCATCCGCCAGCTCCCTTGGATTTTCCTGCTCCAGATTTCCCACAATTTCACAGATATCTTCCCTATAATCGCAGTCTTCCATAGCGTCTATAATGCCATCCGACATCAGGAAAACATAGTCTCCATCCATAAGGCGGCGGCGTATGCAGTCGCATTCGATTCCCTTGAAAATACCGAGCGGCAGACTGCCCCCGGAAATCTGCTCTACCATGTGACCACGTTTAATAAAAGAAGCTGCCGCCCCTATTTTCGTAAATTCACAGATACCGTCATACAAATCCACCTCGCAGATATCCAACGTGGACATATTTTGTTCTTCTCCGCCTGTTATCAGTGCGCTGTTCACCAGATTGGCCGCCGCCCCGGGCCGGTAGCCCGCTTCAATCAGCTTTTCCATCAAATCAAGCACAACTTCGCTGTCCTGTGATGCTTTTTCACCCGAACCCATACCGTCTGACAAAAGCACTGTCATTTTTCCCTTTTCCGACTCTAAAATGGCATAGTTATCTCCCGATTTCGGCTCCGTTTCCTTGACTGCCTTTGCCGCTCCTGTCAAGACCACAAAACCGGCTTCTTCTATAAAAGTATAGCTGCGTAAGGCAGAGTCGATATAATAATAACAATTCATAGACGGCACAAGCCTCATATCCATCAATACGGACAGCATGTCCGATGCATTTTCCACACTGATACCTCCTCTTTTTTCGGTCAGCATGGTAATACTTATCATGGTTCTGCCATCACTCCTGTCTATGTAATACAAATCGCTTACCTGTATGTTCTCCGTTCGAAGCGCCTGTACTATCTGCCTTGCAAGGCGATCCGGAAATGGCTTGTACGAAAAAACTTCGCCTGCCACCTGTGCCATGACGCCTGCCATTTCATTTAAATTTTCCGCCAGCATGCAGCGGTTTTCCCACAATTTTCTATTATAAATACGGCTTTGGCGGGACTGCTCTCCCTCTTCCCATTTAAACTCTTCTTCCAGTGTCTTTGCAATTTCTTTAAAAGAATCGGCATATCCCAAAAGCTTTTGCTTCCCGTATTCAGACAGCAGAAAAACCTGCTCCGTTTTCTTTCCGTCAAATAACTTTTTCATGTCGATAACCAGCCCTTTCCCGATATTACTGCGTTTATCCATTATAGAAAATGGCACACTTGTTTTTTGTCAAATTTGTACCGAAAAGCAGCTTTTTTTTTCGACAAAAACTGCCGGAACCTTTGATTTGGTCCCGGCATCATTTATCCTTCCTGAATATAATCTCACCTTCATACACCAGACCGAGCTTATCGTGCGCTATCTCCTCCACAAAGCCTTTGGTCTGCGTATATTTTTCATATTGTTTTATCTCTTCCGCTCTCGCCTCTTCACTGGCAATCTGTCCGTTTAACTGCTCAATTTTAGCCTGATTTACTTCCATCTTGGCTTCAATTTCCACCCTCTTGACAGCTACTACCACCAATATCATCACGACAACCAGTGTTACCAGAAACATACTGAACTTGTTCTGACGCCGTTTGCGGTAAACTGTCCTTCTTTTTCTGCCTGCCGCCATATCCTTCTCCTGTATTTAATGCGCCTGTTGTCAGACTTTAACGTTTACTTACTGTTATTTTAAGCAATTTTACAAAAGCAGTCAACCTCTTTTTTACCATGCCCGCTGCCCGCCTGCTTCCGCTTACTGCCAGTTTTCCTGTCTGTCGGCTTCTTTTTTCCAAAAGCTTAAAAGGCTTTCCTGCAATATGCAGGATCTTCTTAAACAACTTTATGATTTTATTCAATAGGAAAGAAGACCATTTTACATAAAACGGGCTTATCGTTTTTTTGTAAAGTATCATTCCAACCAAAGCGCCGAACACTGCAAACCATCTGAGCGTGCCATTGCTCTGTGCATGCATCAAATAAAAAACACTGATTGCACTGAATATCCAGAACAAAATATCTTCCAGCGAAATAAAAAAACGGTTATGGCTTAAAACCCTTCTCCATATCCGGAAGATATCATAAACAAAGGTTATGAAAATTCCCATGCCAAAGGAATAGAGCAGAAACAGGTTTTCGCTGATAACGGGACTGCTCATAAGAATTCCCCTCTATTTAAACAATTTTGACAGAAGGGATTCACTTTTACTGCCATAACCTGCATTTTCCGAGTAAGTAAGACTGTCAACTCTTCCGTCGATATCCACTTCACCCTTATCTAACGTCAACCGGTTTACATGAAGCTCGTCTCCTTTAATCATCAGCATTCCCTGATCCGTTTCCAGAAGAATCTCATGAACGTCAAAAGAAAGTACGTCGCTTACACCGTTTATGGTACATGTCCTTCGATTCGTCAGCATAATTTTATGTACCCGCTTGCCTGCGCTGCTTAAATCTTCCATGAAAATACCCCCTGTCATACTTTATAACAGTATATTAAAGAGTATTTTATAATATGACTTAAATGTAGCGGAACATTTCTTTTGCTTCTTCCTTCCTTACGGTTTCCTGTACGCTCAGCACTTCTACTTTTACTTCTTTATTTCCAAAGGAAATGGTAATAATATCGCCTGCTTTGACAGACGCAGATGCCTTGGCGGGTTTATCATTTATCATAACCCTTCCGCCGTCACATGCTTCGTTTGCCACTGTACGGCGTTTAATCAGCCGTGATACCTTTAAATACTTATCAAGTCTCATCTCAATCTCCTAAAAACAAAGAGAACCTGCGGTTATCAGGTTCTCTTAAAGCACTTTTGTGCCGTTTGATTCTATGCAGTCAAGCCGATTAGTTTACAGCGTCCTTTAAAGCCTTTCCTGCTTTGAACTTCGGTGCCTTGGAAGCTGCAATCTTCATAGGCTCGCCGTTCTGAGGATTTCTGCCGTCTCTTGCTTTTCTCTCGGAAATTTCAAAAGTACCAAATCCAACTAACTGAACCTTTCCACCCTTCTTTAATTCTTCTGTAACTGCTTCTGTAAAAGCTGCTAAAGCTTCCTCTGCAACCTTCTTAGAAATACCAGCCTTATCAGACATTGCTGCTACTAATTCTGTTTTGTTCATGACGAACTCCTCCTCTTAATGAGTTTTCTAGTTTGTATACTACATTAGATGTTCCTTCTTGAAACGTCTATACATATATATATCTGTTTTCTTTTCTTTTGTCAAGGTTTTTTGCCTATTTTAAAGCATTTTAAGGCATTTCTCTTTCATAATTATCTATTAAATCGTCAATTTTGTCCGTCAAAAGCTGTTCTAAAGGCTTTTTATACAGAGAAGCAAGGTCCGATACAGCCATCAGAATATTGCCCAATTCCTCTTCCACACACTGCTCCATCTGCTTTTCATCGGACTTTTCCAGTATTTCCACTGCTTTCTTTAAAACAGCGATATCAGCCTGGCAGCTTCGCGGTCTTCCATAATACTTGTCCGCTTTTTTTATTACCTTCGGCGCTCTGGTCAGTGCCGGCAGCTCTCTCGGAATTTCCCGAAGCGGAGACTCTATCCAGCTCTTTCCCTCTTTTTCCTGCTTCTTAATTTCCTCCCAGTTCGTTAAAACCTGTGCAGAATTCTCCACCTCCGTACTTCCGAATATATGCGGATGCCTGCGCACCATTTTCTCTGCTATCTCATTTACCACCTCTGCCATTGTAAAAATGCCTTCTTCTTCCGCAATACAGGCATGCATAACAACCTGTAAGAGGACATCGCCAAGCTCCTCCCGCAGGTTTTCCGCATTTCCCGTCTCTTTCCATATCCGTATTGCCGCCACAGCCTCCGCCGCTTCCTCCATCATACAGGGGCGCAGACTTTCATGTGTCTGCTCCCTGTCCCACGGACAGCCGTTTTCGCTCCGCAATGTTTTTATAATATCCAAAAAATCTTCATACGTATATTCTTTTGCCATAGTTTCCTCTTATTCCGCCGTAAAGACTACATGTTTTCAATTTGCCGACAATTCTGCAAAGGAATAGCTGATATCCTTGTCTTCACCATCCACCTGTATCGTATAGCTTCTCGTCTCATAGCCTGTCCTGCGCAGGGTAATGACATGCGGGCCTTCTACCTTTTTAAAGCTTATAGGGCAGATGCCGATATAGTTGCCGTCCAGATAAACCTCAGCTCCTTCGGGCGCATCAATATAAACCTGATAATAGCTTGCCGTTGTCGTACCGTTGCCGGAAGATACCGTTTCCTCGTTATTCTCCTCCTCTTCTTCCTCATCGTCTTTTTCTAAATCCAGCGTGATGTCAATACCCGCCGATTCCTGTGCAACCTTCAGGTAACTGGTAACCGTACTGTAACCGTCCGCTCTCGCCATCAACTGATGAATACCATATTCCAAAGTAACCGGAAGACTGGTATCTACCAGATTTCCATCTACATACAGACTTGCAGAGGAAGGCGACATGGCAAACAGAACCTGCCCGTACTGCGGCGCTTCTACCTCCAAATCACCGATATCCAGTGTAACCTCTGTATTCCTGTTTATAATGACGCTTTTGGTTCCGCCGCCGCCCTTTGTGCTGATTAACACCTGATAACTGCCCTCCGGAACGGTAAGCAGCATATCCTCTGTAATCTGGTAGATAATATTCTGTCCGACTTCAATCCAGCCGCCGATAAAATTTTCATCACCGCTAAGGCGCAGGTAGCCATGCCCTTTTTCCACAACGATACTGTGCACCGTATTTCCGATTCCATTAAAGGTAAGAATATCCGCACTGTTTAAATCCATCATTTCGATTTCCTCCCCATTGGAGAAAATCTTTGTATTTTCGGTTACCTTATAAATCTCATTGCCGATGGTGACGTCATGGCTTACCACATCAAACTGATAGCGGCTAATATCTGCGGTGGTCCAGCTATCGCCGGATATGGCAAGCGTTGCCAGCCTCTTTTTACTCTTTAAAAAGGTAACGTATACAATATCCCCTTCCCGTATCTGCTCCAGTGACATAGACTGCCCGTATTTATCGGAAAAAACAGTCGTGCCGTCATATTGCAGCGTGTAGTTTCTGTTTATTGTCAGATTCAGAAACGTGATTTTCTCTTCTTCTTTGTTAATTCTGACTACCACTGCCGTATCTGCCGAGTCAAAGCTCCCCGGACCTGTAAGGATAAAGCCGGTATCAGTGCCCTGCATATTGTCCGGATTTGTCTCGTTTTGATTCTTTTTAAAAGAGCAGCCCGCCGCAAGAAGCATACAAAGAAGCCCCAAGACTACGGCAAATCTCTTTCTTTTCTCTTTTCCGTACTTCATATAAATCGCCATGCCTTTCCTGTAACCACCATTTTCATGCGGCTGCTTTACATCCTTGTACTTAAACTTACGGTGAAACCGTCCTGAACACCGCTTCCAAAAAAGCCTGTTTTTCTTTCTCCTGCCCCGACAGTATATCCAGTTTTTCGCAGTTTCTGTCAGGAATCCACGCTTTTCCTGAATTAAAATAAAAATTTACAATCTTCCAGAATTTTTCCGGATAGGAAAACCTGTAATACAATTCCACAAAGGAACGCGCTGACAACGGACGGACGCTGCTATATGCTTCCAAAAGGCTGTCACCGAGCTTTTGTGACCAATTGCTCTTCTCCAGAAGCTTCCTCATAAAAAGGTATAAGTCCCTGACAGGATTATCCGGCAGACACTTCTCAAAATTTATAATAGCAAAACAGTCTCCTGTTCTGATGATATTGTGGTACTGATAATCTCCATGACAGAACATTCCCTGCTCTTTAATATACTCCAAATCAGCGTCTATTGCAAATGCCTTCCAATCTTCTGTTACTTCCAATGCCTGAGCAAGATAATAGTCATACCGATGCAGAAGCGTCGTCTCAAAGAAAGATTTCTGGCTCTTTCCCCGAAGATACCGCCAAACCTTTCTCAGCTCCTTATTATGCTTCTCATATTCCCTGCCCAGTGAAAAGACGGACAACCCGTATGCTTCCATCTCTTCTTTTTGCAGGCACATAACCTTGTGAAGCCCCGCCAGAGTTTTAACCGCTTCTTTACATTCCTCTGCATCATGAATATTACATTCCCTGCTTTCAAAATAGGTTTTAAGGATATATTTCTTTCCATCTAAATCCTCTGTCAGAAGCTCTTCTTCCTTTGTCTTCAGAATCTGCTCTACGGGAATGGTTTCTGACAAGAGAATCTGTTCCAACAGCCTGTTCTGCACCTTTATTTTTTCCGGATTTCCGGTATACTCCTTAAAAATCAGACACCCCTTGTCTGTATCACAAAGAATCGCGCCCCTGCCCTTTCTGGTGTGAAGCACTTCTATGTCATAATGGTCCAATAAACCAACGGCTCTGTCGTTCACTCTGATTCCTCCCATACGTTAGTTACACCTCTTTTTGAGGTTCTAAACTATCATATGAGAAATCATGAAAAAGTATGTTAGGGTTCTGAAGCAGTTTTAAGTGCACGGGAAAGCAGATAATCTCTTGTATTTTTCTCGGGATTTTCCAACACCTCCGAAAGCAGGCTGTCCAAAATACTGCCTAGCTCTTTTCCCGGCTTAAGGCCGGCATTTATCAAATCTTTTCCGCTTACGGCAAGGTCCTTTAGAGAAAGACATTCCCCCGCCTGCACGATTTCCTGATAACAATCCTCCCATGCCCTCAGATTTTCAAGCTTCTCCTTTCGCATGTAGCTGCTCTGCGCCAATATATCCGCTCTGCTTACCAAAAACAGGGAAGGGAATAAATCCGCTCCGATTTTATTGACGGCGCGGCGCACGATTTTTTTATCGGGTGTCACACCATTTACATAATCGTGATACAGAACCAGTCTGCTCACTTTATTTATCGTATCGTTGTCCATACGGAAACGTTTTAAAATGGTGCAGCTCATTTCCTCCCCAATTTGAGCATGTCCGTGAAAATGTGTGACACCTTTGTCATCTATCTCCATTGTCATAGGCTTCGCGATATCGTGAAAAAGCATGGCAAAACGTAAAACCTTATCCGGCGGAACTTCCAGTAAGGAATGCAAAATATGTTCACCCACGCTGTAGCAGTGGTGCGGATGATTTTGAGGCGTTTCCATCACCCTGTCCCATTCCGGAAAAAAAACACTTGTGACACCAACGTCATATGCTATGCGGAGATAGTCCGGATTTGGAGAAAGCAAAAGCTTTGTCAGCTCCACCAGAATCCGTTCTGCACTTATCAGATGTAAGGTCGGCGCAAGTTCTTTAATTGCTTTCTTCGTATTTTCCTCTATTGTATATCCCAACTGGGCTGAAAAACGGACAGCACGCATCATGCGGAGCGCATCCTCTCCGAATCTTTCCATAGGGTTTCCCACACAGCGGATAACACCTTTTTCTAAATCCTCCATACCGCCAAAGATATCAACCAGTCCGTCTTTTGCGTTATACGCCATGGCATTTATGGTAAAATCACGCCTCTTTAAATCCTCTGTCAGACTGGCGGTAAAGGATACCTCTTTTGGATGCCTTCCGTCCTCATACTGACCATCAACACGATACGTAGTAACCTCAAAGCCCTCTTTTTCCAGCATTACCGTTACCGTTCCATGCTGAATACCGGTATCTATGGTGCGTTTAAAAAGGGCTTTTATTTCTTCTGGCTTTGCGGAAGTTGTAATATCCCAATCATCAGGCTCTCTTTTAAGGATGCTGTCCCGTATACAGCCTCCCACCGCATATGCTTCAAACCCTGCGGACTGTATGGTATCGATGATATATTTTACCTTTTCGGGAAGCAGAATGGTCTTATCCGCTCTTATTTTATCTTTTTCTTCTTTATAACAATGCTTCATTGTAAGCCGCCCGTTCTCCGCCAATAAATTTTGCGCGGGTTCTGGCGCATACCACATGCGCCTCTCCTATCTTTTTTGTCTGAATTCTGACAGGCACTGCCACGTCCTTCAAGTGCATGCCGATAAGCGTGTCCCCGATGTCCATTCCTGCGTCCGCTTTTATATGTTCTACTGCTGCCGGTTCCTTAAAATATTTCCATGCTGCCGTTGCAAAGGAACCCCCTGCCTTTGGCTGCGGCATTACATTGACAAGTTCATAACCATACTTTGTTGCTGCTTCCTTCTCCAAAATCAGCGCCCGGTTCAAATGCTCACAGCATTGTGCCGCCAGATAGACGCCTTTTTCCAATACAGCGCTGTAAATGCCCTGAAATATAGCGTCGGCAATCTCAGGACTGGAAGAAGATCCTATCAGGCTGCCTCCCGCCTCGCTGCTGGAACAACCGACCACAAAAAGAGAATCTCTTTCAAGTCCTGCTATGGCAAGAATTTCCTTCGCCGCCGCATATGCCTCTTTCTTTATTTTTTCTATTTCTTCCTTATTTTCCATATAATCCCGCCTTTCTCTTTAAAACAGCCCGGAATCTATCAATCCGGGCTGCTTTTTTATTCTACTTCATATATATATACAGGCTCTTTACTGTTCATATAATAACCAATACCGTCATCTTTTACAAAGACCACCATATTTAATATTCTTCCTACAATATATACATCTTCCATAACCTTTACCTTTGACTTGGCATTTGTACCGGCATAGTAGAGTGTATCATTTTCTATAAAAAATATTTTTTTCATATCTTCGTTATAAGCGATACTATAAGAATAATAATCCCAAGACAAATCGTTTGTAATTCTCTCTGTCTTATTCTTACCCTTTAAATACAGAAGCTCTTCTTCTTCCACTACAATATATATCTTGGATAAATCATCGCTTGCCACTATATAATCTACATATTCCTCATCATAAAGCAGTTCAGCCTCCATATTATCGCCGATTTTTTTAATCTTATACAAATCGCCGCTCTTGATAAACAATATGGATTTACCGTCACCTGATAATTTATAATCATAAACTGTGGAACAGATTTTTATGGTGTCAGTACCTTTATCGTTAAACCAGTACAAACCGCCTGACTGCTCAAGGATACCGCCCCTAAAAGACTTAACGCCCACTATCGTACCGCCTGCACGGACATCTTCAAAAATAATTACATTTTCAGGCAGAACAACATTGTACAATTCCTCATTGGAAATTTTAACGGGGTCTTCCATCTTTGGCGTATGATAATAGGTTTTTCCGTCCTTGGTATATAAAATCTCCGATATATCTTTATTGACAAAGAAATTATCACATCCACTGGAAGAAACCTTTTTGGAATCCTTACCATTATAGATATAAAGCTTACTGCTGTCATCTATATAATAGAAGGTTTTACCGTTGTCAGAAATAGCAACCGGCATACTTCCGTCATCGTCTACCTTCTGATTTTTAATGCCGATGCCGCCGATATAAAGGTCATTCTCCGTATAAGATTCATAATTTTTCAGATAAGCAATTGCTTTTCCCTCGGGAGAAAGACAGATATAACCGGGAAATACATCTGTATCAACCTGCGTTATTTTACCGCTCTTGACACAATACAAATATAAATCGCCTTCCATCATACTGTCAGCCACAACATAAGCAATATAATCACCCGTATAGCTGACCGCATAAGTGGCAACATATTCATCTACCACCAGCTCAGGCACTAAGTCAGATTTCATGTAATACAAGGCTGAATCTTCTGCATAGACAAAAATAGATTTTTCTCCATTACTCAAACCCCAGTAAGACGATACCTCTCCGTCATACATTCCATTTTCAAAGCTCCAGTAAGACTCTATATAATCCTTTACATCAGCATAGGTATCCATGCCTGTCTTCCTGCTGCCTGTGAGAAAAATGACTAATATGGCAACCAATACTGCAAAAACAATTGCAGCGGGAACTAAAATTTTAAAAGGAAAACCTTTCTTTTTCGGTTTTTCTTTATTTTCTGCAGGAATTGGATTAAATGCCATATTCTGCATCGGAGTAGAAACCTGTTCCTGTTCTGTTTTTGCCGCACTTTCTTTTACAGCTTCCGGTTCCTTTTCCCTTACTGCCCCACATTCCGGACAAAATGCAGCGTCTTCCGGAAGCGGTTTTCCACATTGGTTACAAAACATATCAAATCCTCCATAAAAATAGATTTTATCACCATTTTAACGTTACATTCATGTTATACCAACTTATCGGAATATGTCAACAACAACAAAAGGAAATAAATACTTTTTATATGGCGTTATTTGTGATACACTCAAGATAATCATAAAATATGCGGTTATTACAATATAAAAACAGCCAGAATGTGAGGATTATAATGAATCAAAAAATACTGGTACTCGATATAGACGGTACTCTTACAAACTCGAACAAGGTAATTACACCGGAAACCAAAAAAAGTCTCATGATGATGCAGGAAAATGGACATATTATTATACTCGCATCCGGAAGACCTTCACCGGGCATGATGAAATATGCAAAAGAGCTTGCACTTGAAAAATACGGCGGTTATCTGCTTTCCTTCAACGGCGCAAGGATTATCAACTGCCGCACGGGAGACATTATATACCAGCAGACGCTTCCCAGGTTTATTCTTCCTAAAATATATCATTTTGCCGAAGAAAACGGCTGCGGCCTGATTACTTACTGTGGCGATTATGTGGTATCCGGAACGGGAATTGATGAATATATAGAGCTGGAGGCCCGCATCAATGGGATGCCCGTCAGGGAAGTGGAAGATTTTCTTCATTTTATTGATTTTGATGTCAATAAATGTCTTATGACGGCTCCTCCTGAAAAAGCAGAAAAGCTGACTGCAGTACTTCAGGAAAAATTTGAAGGTGTTTTAAGCATCTACCGTTCAGAACCATTTTTTATAGAAATTATGCCTAAAAATATAGATAAGGCTTTTTCGCTGAACCGTATGCTGGAAATAACCGGTTTAAAAAAAGAAAATGTTATCTGCTGCGGTGACGGCTATAATGACGTGACCATGGTGGAATATGCCGGTATCGGCGTTGCCATGGCAAATGCCAGAGAAGAAGTTAAAGCAGTTGCGGACTATATAACCAAGTCCAATGATGAAGACGGTCTGGTTGAAGTAATTGACAAATTTATTTTGTAAATGCTTACATTATTTTTCTCAAAAATATAGTAAATTTGTACAAGATGTGCTATTATCTTTTTATAGCATAGTTCATTTTATATATTTCAGATTAGGAGGATGCCTTATGTTCCGCAAGAAAAATATGAATACTTTTTATGAAGAAGATAATGCACTTTTAATGGAATGTATGGAAAAGGTCATAGCAGGCGACACTTCCTCCGTTGACGTTACCGCTTTCCATAATAAAGAACTTGGCGAAAAATTGAATGCCGTCATTTTATCTTTTTTAAAGTCTAACAATAATTTTGTTATGCGTTTAAATAATTCCATGACAAAAATCGGTGACAGTTCCTGCGTAAAAGAAATGATTGAACAGGTAAATTCACAAACCGCCGCTATCAACGATATGCGTGGCTCCAGTCAGGATTTGGGAGATTCCATTCAAAATATTCAGTCTTCTGTGGAAAAAATACAGAGCAATTCACACAGTGTGATTGAAACGGCTTACCATTGTATTGAAGATATGAATTCCAGCATACGTATTGTGGACGGCTCCTCAGAACAAATTTTGAAGATAAATGACCAGATATCCAATTTTAAAGAAAAGGCAATTAAGATAAATGAAATTCTGGATATGGTTAAAAAAATTGCGCAAAAGAGCGGACTACTCGCCTTAAATGCTTCCATTGAAGCGGCAAGAGCAGGAGAAGCCGGCAAGGGATTTGCTGTCGTTGCCAACCAGATAAAGGATCTTTCTTCCAACACCACTTCTTCCGCAGAAGACGTAGTAAAATATGTGGCAGAATTGATGGAAGGGATTTCCGCTATTTCCGAAGCAGTCAATTCTACTACAAGACAGCTTCAGGAAGGAAATGAAAGTGTACACAAATCCGTAGGGGAAATGGATACCATTACGGAGCAGTTAAATGATATCAGCAATGAAATTGATGGCATTTATGAAGAAATCAATACGCAGTCTTCCCTGACACGCTCTTTTGTTTCTTCCATAGATTCCATAGCGGACAGTTACAAAACCTTATCGGAAGAATGTGTTACTACCGGCGGGCATCTCTATCAGATATCCCGTGATGTGGACAAGTCAAGAAGTGATATGGCAAGAAAGAATTCCTTGCTTTCTACTTTAGACTGGCTGACCATATTCGAAGTTGACCACTTAATTTTTACATGGCGTGTATATAACAATCTGGCAGATTTTGAAAATCTGAAGATTGAGCAGTTAAACAATCCTAAAGAATGTAAACTCGGAAAATGGATTGAAAAGCAGAATGACAGTCGTATCACAGAATCTGCTGTCTTTAAACAGGTTGTAAAAGACCATGAAGATATTCACAAATATGCTTGTGATTCCTGGTATGCAAAAGACAAAGGCGACAGGGAAGAAGCCCTGCGGCATTTCAATTTTGCTTATGAAGCTTACAACCGTTTCAAAAAATCCATTTCCTCTCTGCGTGAAGTTGTAAAAAATACAGGGGATAATGAATTCACACAAATAAGTTAAAAACATTTTCCATATAAAAAACCGCTTCACATTGTTCTGAAATTGTGAAGCGATTTTTTATATTTCTTATTCTTCTTCCTCTTCTACGGGAAGCGTTACTTCTTCATTTTCTTCCGGTATTTCGTCTAAAGCATCTTCTATATTTTCAAATTCCTGGTTGCCGTCCGAAACTCTTTCCCTGACTTTTGCAATCTGCGCTACTTTGACGCCTTTATCAAGATTAATCAGTTTAACACCGGAGGTGATACGTCCCAGTTTAGAAATACCATCTACTCTAAGCTGAATGATAATACCTTCTGTTGTAATCATCATAATCTCATGGTCATCATTTACCGCTTTGACGCCTACAACATCGCCTGCTTTTTCGGTAATTTTGTAGCATTTTACGCCCTTGCCGCCACGTCTCTGCAAGGTAAATTCATCAAGGAAAGTACGTTTTCCAAGACCAAGCTCTGATACAATGAGCAGGGAATCTCCCTGACTTTGTAACTGCATGCCGATTATTTCATCCCCGTCTGACAGGTTCATACCGATGACACCCATCGTATTGCGCCCTGTTGCACGCACATCGGTTTCCTTAAATCTGATGCACATTCCCTGTTTTGTGACAAGGAAGATTTCGCTGTTTTTATCAGTCGTTTTTACTTCTATCAGCTCATCATCTTCCCTTAAAGCCATGGCAGAAAGACCCGTTTTACGGATGTTACTGTATTCCATCAGGGATGTTTTCTTTACAATACCCTTCTTGGTTACCATAAACAGATTTTTTTCTTCACAGTAATCCCGAATCGGTATCATAGCCGTTATTTTTTCTCCCGGGTTAAGCTGCAGCAGGTTAATAATTGCAGTACCCCTTGCAGTTCTGCCCGCCTCAGGTATTTCATAAGCCTTTAACCTGTAAACACGTCCCTGATTGGTAAAGAAATTGAGGTAATGATGGGTAGTCATCATCAGAAGATCTTCTATATAATCCTCATCGATTGTCTGCATCCCTTTAATTCCCTTGCCGCCGCGGTTCTGGGATTTAAAATTATCCACTGCCATACGCTTGATATAACCAAGTCTTGTCATGGCAATTACAGTATTTTCCTTCGGAATCAAATCCTCCATGGAAATATCAAACTCATCATAACCGATTTTACTTCTTCTGTCGTCTCCATACTTATCAGAAATAATGGTAATCTCTGTTTTAATTACACCTAACAAAAGCTTTTCGTCCGCAAGAATCGCTGTGAGTTCTTTTATTTTAATCTGTAACTCCTTGTGTTCATCTTCAAGCTTTTCTCTTTCCAATCCTGTCAATGCACGCAGACGCATATCTACAATCGCCTGTGCCTGTGCATCAGAAAGCTCAAATCTTTCAATCAGGCGTTCCTTTGCAATCTGCGCATTCTGACTACTCCTGATAATGGATATCACTTCATCAATAAAATCCAGAGCCTTTAACAATCCTTGTAAAATATGGTCTCTTTCTTCTGCCTTATTTAAATCATATTTTGTCCTTCTGGTTACAACATCCTTCTGATGGGCCAGATAATATTTCAGCATATCCAGAAGGTTCATTACCTTTGGCTCATTGTTTACCAAAGCAAGCATAATCACACCAAAAGTATCTTGAAGCTGTGTATGCTTATACAACTGATTCAAAATAACGTTGGCATTGGCGTCTCTTCGTAATTCTATGACGACACGGACACCTTCACGATTAGATTCATCGCGTAAATCCGTGATACCATCAATTTTCTTTAATTTTACCAATTCCGCTATTTTCTGAATCAAATTTGCCTTATTAACCATATAAGGAAGCTCAGTGGCAATAATCTGAGTTTTTCCATTTGGCAGTGTCTCAATATTGGTGACTGCACGGACACGTATCTTTCCTCTTCCGGTTCTGTACGCTTCCTCGCTTCCACGGGTTCCCAAAATCAGACCGCCTGTCGGAAAATCAGGTGCTTTGACAATTTGGAGAATCTCTTCCATGGTAGTATCTCTGTTTTCTTCCACCTGATTGTCTATAATTTTGACAACTGCTTTTACCACTTCACGCAAATTATGAGGAGGTATATTGGTTGCCATACCTACTGCAATACCGGTTGTTCCGTTTACCAAAAGATTGGGATAACGGCTGGGAAGCACAGAAGGCTCTTTTTCTGTTTCATCAAAATTAGGAACAAATTCTACGGTATCCTTATTAATGTCAGCAAGCAGTTCCATGGAAATTTTAGACAATCTTGCTTCCGTATAACGCATTGCCGCTGCGCCGTCGCCGTCCATGGAACCAAAATTTCCATGGCCATCTACGAGCGGATAACGGGTAGACCATTCCTGTGCCATATTTACCAGTGAACCATAAATGGAACTGTCGCCATGAGGGTGATATTTACCCATTGTATCACCGACAATACGCGCGCTTTTACGGTGCGGCTTGTCGGGACCGTTGTTCAGCTCAATCATGGAGTAAAGCACACGCCTCTGTACCGGCTTTAATCCGTCTCTTACATCAGGAAGAGCACGGGATGCAATAACACTCATGGCATAATCTATGTAGAAGCTTTCCATCGTCTCCTTTAAGTCTGCCACATGAACCTTATCATATTCACCATCACTTTGAATCTTGTCAAAAATATTGTCATCCATACGATTTCTTTTTCCTCTTTAATAAATATCAAGATTCTTTACAAATCTTGCATTTTCTTCAATAAATTCACGTCTCGGCTCTACTTTATCTCCCATAAGAGTGGTGAAGGTTAAATCGATTTCCGATTCCGTCTCTTCATCAATATTAACCTGCAGGAGAATACGACGCTCAGGATCCATGGTTGTTTCCCAAAGCTGTTCTGCATCCATTTCTCCCAAACCTTTATAACGCTGAATTTTATTATTCTGGTCGCGTCCTACTTCTGTAAGAATCTTATCCAGTTCCTCATCACTGTACGCATACCACACCTTTTTATTTTTCTCCAGCTTATAAAGAGGAGGCTGTGCCAGATAAACATGTCCTTCTTTGATGAGCTGCGGCATAAACCTATAAAGGAAAGTAAGCAGTAATGTACTGATATGAGCACCGTCCACATCGGCATCAGTCATTAAAATAATTTTATGATAACGAAGCTTTGTAATATCAAAATCTTCGTGTATACCGGTACCGAACGCCGTAATCATTGCCTTTATTTCAGCATTGGCATAAATCTTGTCAAGTCTTGCCTTTTCTACATTCAAAATCTTTCCGCGCAGAGGAAGAATTGCCTGTGTAGCGCGGGACCTTGCCGTTTTGGCGCTGCCGCCCGCAGAATCACCCTCTACGATGTAAATCTCACAATTTTTCGGATCTTTATCAGAGCAGTCAGCCAATTTTCCCGGGAGAGCCATCCCTTCAAGAGCCGTTTTCCTTCTGGTTAAATCCCTTGCTTTTCTTGCCGCTTCCCTTGCACGCTGAGCCAGAATAGATTTTTCACAGATTATTTTAGCAATCGTGGGATTTAACTCCAAAAAATAAGTAAGCTGCTCGGAAATAATACTGTCAACTGCACTTCTGGCCTCCGAGTTACCAAGCTTTTGCTTTGTCTGTCCTTCAAACTGCGGTTCCTCTATTTTGACGCTGATGATTGCCGTCAGACCTTCCCTGATATCTTCGCCGGAAAGATTTGCTTCACTGTCCTTTAACAGCTTTGCATTTCTGGCATAATCATTAAATGTTTTTGTTATGGCATTCCGAAATCCCTGCAAATGTGTACCGCCTTCAGGCGTATTGATATTATTGACAAAACTGTAAACACTTTCGGAATAAGAATCATTATGCTGGAATGCAACCTCTACATAAACATTATTCTTGCTTCCCTCGAAATAAAGAACCTGTTCATAGAGCGCTTCTTTGCTTTTATTCAAGTAAGTGACAAATTCCTTGATACCGCCTTCATAGTAAAATTCCAGAACCCGGTTCTTCTTTTTTCCGGTTTCAGCTTCTTCTACAGCTTCTGCAGCCATCATATCTTTTTCTTCCGCAGGTCTTTCAGATTCTTCCTCAGACTTAAGTAAAGCATCTTCCTCTGCCCGCTCTAAAAGCTTTGCAATGGCCTCTTCTTCAGGCTTTTTATCCTCTTCTACACGGGCGTCTCTCAATATAATGCGCAGACCTTTCGTTAAAAAAGCCATCTCTCGAAGTCTTGTTTTTAATATATCAAAATCAAAAACTGTCGTTTCCTGAAAAATAGAAGCGTCCGGTTTAAAGATAATTCTTGTTCCTGTTTTTTCCAAAGGACAGGTTCCTGTCTCTTTTAAAGAATAGCAGGCATGTCCCCTTTCATATCTCTGCTTATAAACCTTTCCTTCCTGATAAATTTCTACCTCAAGCCAGTCTGACAAAGCGTTTACAACAGAAGCACCCACGCCATGCAGACCTCCGGATACCTTGTATCCTCCTCCGCCGAATTTTCCGCCGGCATGCAGAATGGTAAAAACAACTTCAACCGCTGCAATGCCTGCTTTATGGTTGATGCCGACAGGGATACCCCTTCCGTTATCCTGAACAGTAACGGAATTGTCAGGATTGATTGTTACTTCAATTGTATCACAATATCCTGCAAGCGCTTCATCTACAGAATTGTCTACAATTTCATAGACAAGATGATGAAGACCTCTTGAAGAAGTGCTGCCTATATACATACCGGGTCTTTTTCTTACAGCTTCCAATCCTTCCAGAATTTGAATCTGGTCCGCGCCATATTCATTTTCAACTTCTGTATTCTGTAAGATTTCTTCACTCATGTTTCCTCCATTCATCCGCCGAAGGCGGCGGCGCCTTAATTCTAATTTTCCGAACTCACCTTACCGTTGTTTACTTTGTAAACTTTATTAATCTCAAATCTGTTATTTACAAATTCTTCCAGTCCGGTACAGGTAATAATAGTCTGTATGTCCCCTATACTGTTTAAAAGATAATTTTGCCTGTTGCTGTCAAGCTCAGACAATACATCATCCAGCAAAAGCACAGGAAAATCCTTTGCAATTTTTTTGACAAGCTCTATTTCTGAAAGCTTTAGAGAAAGTGCTGCCGTTCTCTGCTGTCCCTGAGAACCAAAACGCCTGACGTCCACCTTTCCGATCATAAAAGAAAAATCATCTCTGTGAGGACCTACCGTAGTTTGTTTCAGCTTAATATCCCTCTCTTGATTCATTTTAAGCTTAGCCTCAAAATCTTCTACGGAAACATCAGGATTGTAATAAACTAAAATTTCTTCCTTTCCTCCGGAAAGCTTTTTATGTATTTCACAAATAATTTCATTGAGTTGTTCCGTAAAAATTTTTCTTCTTTCAATAATTTTGCTGCCAAAAGACACAAGCTGGGAATCCCATATT
Organism: Lachnospiraceae bacterium; assembly: GCA_014804445.1. GTDB lineage: Bacteria > Bacillota > Clostridia > Lachnospirales > Lachnospiraceae > Acetatifactor. The sequence goes on from JAAUZU010000023.1 coordinate 106,184, forward strand.
GTAAGAGTATCCTTTAAGTCAGGATTCATATACATGTCTTTTAACAGCTTATTACGTTGATTTACTATTTTATTGTAATGATTCAAATTATATAAATAAAAGCTGTCTAACTGACAAAGCTCCATATCTACAAATCTTCTTCTCTCCGCGGGACCATTTTTTATAATATTTAAATCCTCGGGAGAAAAAAATACAACATTACACAAACCAAGTAAATCCGCAGCCTTTTTTATTTTCTGTCCGTCTATTGCAATTCCTTTTGATTTACTTTTGCGAAGATGCATATCCACTCTTGTTTCAATCGCATCCTTTTCAAGGTAAGTACGAATATGAGCTTCCTCTTTATCAAAATTGATAATTTCGTTATCCTTACTGCCTTTATGTGATTTTGTTGTGGCAGCTACATAAATAGCCTCTAAAATATTGGTCTTTCCCTGGGCATTGTCCCCATATAAAATATTAGTACCCTTATCAAACTGCAAATCCAGAGATTCGTAATTTCTGTAGTCTGCCAATTCTAATCTTTTGATTATCATGGATTCTATCCTTTACACACTTTTATTTTGTGCCCTTCAAATTCCACAATATCACCTTCATAAAGCTTTCTTCCACGCCTCTCATCTACTTCTCCGTTTACCTTTACAAGGCCGTCCTGAATGGCAAATTTGGCGTCTACTCCTGATTCCACGCAGCCTGCCGCTTTTAAAGCCTGTCCAAGCTTTATAAAATCATCCCTCAAATATATTGTTTCCATTTTTTTCCGTGCCTTTCAACTTCTTCACAATAAATTTAATTAACGGTCGTAAAATTAACGGGAAGAATCAAGTATATGTATCTTTCATTAGGCTCCTTTATAAAGCAGGGAGCTTTCGGGTTAACAAGGAAAATATCTATTTCTTCATCATCTATTACGCGAAGGGCATCGATTAAAAACTTCGGATTGAATCCAATCATCATATCCTTGCCGCTTTTTTCAATGTCAATATCTTCGTTCATACTTCCTATAATGGAATTAATCTTAAGCTCCATGGAAGTATCCGTTATATTGATAATAATAGGCTTCTTATCCCCTTCCTTAATCAGAAGAGTCGCCCTGTCTATACAATTTAAAAGCTCTTTCTTGTTGATTCTTACCTTTGTCTCATAATCGCTGGAAAGCATCTGATCTATCTTGAAATACTCGCCTTCTATCAATCTCGATACTACAGTGGTATTATCAAACTCAAATACGATCTGCTTTGGCGTAAAGAAAATGTTTACGTCCTTATCCGTATCACCCGGCAGTATCTTGCTTATTTCATTCAGCGTTTTACCGGGAACCACTACCTTTTTAGGCTCATAGGAATTCTTTAACTCTATTTTTCTGATGGAAATACGATGTCCGTCCAAAGATACTACCTTCAGCTCAGAACCGTTAATGTCAAACAATTCACCTGTCATCAATTTATTGTTGTCATTATCCGCAATGGAAAAAATGGTCTGTCTTACTACTTCCTTCAACGTAAACTGTGAAACAATCACACAATCGTTTCTTTCCACGGAAGGCAGGTAAGAAAAATCTTCACCTGATTTGCCTATAATATTGAATTTCGCTTTTTCACAGGTAATCGTTGTTTTAAAGCTGGAATCTGTTTCTATCACAATATCACTGTCGGGAAGCTTACGTACAATCTCCAAAAATATCTTTGCATCCAATGCAATAATACCTTTTTCTGCAATTTCGCCCTCTATTATTGTTTCTATGCCAAGCTCCATATCGTTGGCGGTAAGTTTTATCTCTCCTTTTGAAGCATCTACCAAAATACATTCCAGAATAGACATAGTTGTTTTGTTAGGAACAGCTTTGGATACAATCTGTACTCCATTAAGCAGAGCGGACTTAGAACAAATTAATTTCATTGTGAATAACTCCCTTCTCGTTAAAGTAAATAGAACGGCTTTTTCTATATGTATATAATAATAAAAGAATTTAATAGTAATATTAATAAGGATTGTTGAAATGTGTAAAACCTCTTCTATTATAGCATTTTTCAATCAAAAATGATAGTATAACGTTGTTGAAAACGAAGAATAACTTATAGGTAACTATAAAGTTATTCACATTCATTTAAAAACCTTGAAAAGTTAAAAAAGGGTAATACACAATATTAAAAACCTATCAACAGTTTACCCACATTTTATAGACAACTTAAAGTGGAAATCTGCATTCATATATATTAGGAAGGATTTAGTTTCTTCTTTATAATATCTATTTTGTTTTTAAGTTCTTCATTGGTAGATATTTCCTCGGTTATTTTGTTTACACCGTGAATAATGGTAGTATGGTCTTTTTTGCCCAATATTTTACTGATGCTTTGCAGAGATGTCTCTGTCAACTCTCTGCAGAGGTACATCACGATTTGTCTGGGCTGTACAAATTCTGAATTTCTCTTTTTAGAAGTAATATCCTCAGGACTTACTCCAAAATGTTCAGAAACAACGTTAATAATGAGCTGCGGCGTGATTTCCTTTGGCTTGTCCGGATAAATAATATCTTTTAAGGCTTCTTCCGCAAGGCTGAGGGAAGGATTTACTTTGTTTAATTTAGCGGATGCGATTATTTTATTGAAAGCGCCTTCCAGCTCCCTTATATTTGACTTTATATTTGTGGCAATATAATTGATGGTTTCCTCATCAATGTTTAAATCACAGTTTTCTGCATTTTTGCGAAGAATCGCCATACGGGTTTCATAGTCAGGCGCCTGAATGTCTGCTATCAGCCCCCACTCAAATCTGGAACGGAAACGTTCTTCTAAGGTTTCCATTTCCTTTGGAGGCTTATCGGAGGAAAGAATAATCTGCTTTCCGGCAGAATGAAGGACATTAAAGGTATGGAAAAACTCTTCCTGCGTACTTTCCTTTCCTATTATAAATTGGATATCATCTACCATTAGGACATCCACTGTTCTGTATTTTTCGCGCAGCTTTGTCATAGAAGCAGCATTACCGCTTCGAATGGAATCGATCACTTCGTTTGTAAACTCTTCGGAATTCACGTATAACACTTTTGTTTCAGAATTTTGTTCCAATATAAAATGGCCTATGGAGTGCATAAGGTGCGTCTTGCCAAGACCGGCTCCTCCATACAGATAGAGAGGGTTATATGCTTTGCCCGGAGACTCAGCCACAGCTAAGGAAGCAGAATGTGCAAACTTGTTGTTGCTTCCCACTACGAAAGTGTCAAACTTGTATTTTGGATTAAGATTTGCATTTTCATAGTTAATATTGTATACAGGATTTGTTTCGGCAGGTTCACCGCCATTCAGCAATGCAGGAATATCTTTTTCCAATATAAAAGTAACATCATAGGTGTTGTTAAACATTTCTGATATGGTTACTTTGAAAAATGTCTTATATTTTGACGAAATATAAGAAAAGGAATTTGCATTATCGTTAGGTATCAGGATATAGACAACATTATCCATTACACAATATGCCTCTAAAGGTGCAATCCAAGTAGAGAACGATATATTTGTAAGATTGTATTCACGTCTTACAGTTTCCTTTACTTCTTCCCAGTTTTCCTTTATTATATCCATATTGCAAATTACCTCTTTCCGAAACTCTGCCTTATATACCATATTAATATAAAAAAGGAAATATTTCAAATAGAAGTTGTCGCGTAAGTTATCCACAAAATGTTGATAACTCGGTTTATAAATCGTGGATATAGGATTTGTTTCGATTGTGATGTGTATAACTTTCTTATTTTGTTGATTTTTAAAAAGTGCTGAAAATCAGTAAAAAGAATAGTTTTACACATGAAATACCTCATAAAATTTATATTTATCCACAAAATATTCACAATATGTGGATTAGTTTATTTTTATAAAATTTGTTATTAAATATGTGGATAACTAAAAAAAATTTTTTTTAAAATATTTTTATAGCTGATTATACTTGACATTCAGCGGTTTTTCCAGTACAATCAATATGCTATTTTCCAATAAAATGATGATTAGAATACCTTTATATATAAGGTTGTTAAAGAGGAGGTGTATGTAAAATGAAAATGACATTTCAGCCTAAGAAGAGATCCAGATCTAAGGTTCACGGATTCAGAGCAAGAATGAGTACTTCCGGTGGAAGAAGAGTTCTGAAAGCAAGACGTGCAAAAGGAAGACATAAATTATCAGCATAGGTCACAGCAATGTGACCTATTTTTCTCTGAAATATTATAGGAAGATTTGTGCTGCCTGAAACAGTATAACCGGAAAGTTAGAGTATTATGAAATTTTCAGAGTCTTTAAAAAAGAACAGGCAATTCCAGTTTGTGTATAAGAATGGTAAGTCTTATGCAAATAGATACCTTGTGATGTATGTAAAGGAAAATGGCCTTGGTATCAACAGAATTGGAATCAGCGTAAGTAAAAAAGTGGGAAACAGCGTTGTAAGACATCGCGTTACAAGGCTGATTAGAGAAAGTTACCGATTACATGAAAACATATTCAATAGTGGTTTGGATATGGTAATCGTTGCGAGGACAAGCACCGCTTTTGTGAGTTTTTATGAAATAGAAAAATCATTGTTACATTTGTCGAAGCTTCATGAAGTGGTAAAAATTTATTTATGAAAAAAATATTGATTGCTATTATAAAATTTTACAGAAAATATATTTCTCCTTTAAAAAGCACCAAATGTCCCTATTATCCTACCTGTTCCCAGTATGGATTGGAGGCAGTTGAAAAGTATGGTGCTTTAAAAGGCGGTATGCTTACCGCATGGAGAATATTGAGATGTAATCCTTTTTCTAAAGGTGGATATGATCCTGTGCCTTAAAAATGATATAGAAGAATTGGGTTTATATCAGAAAGAGGAATGTTTTAGGAGGAATGATGACAGGTATTTTATTGACAAAAAGTGGTACTCCCATTATTGGCTGGATTGCCAGTCTGCTGGGTCTTATTATGGAAGGAATTTTTAATGTACTTGACTTGATAGGAATTCCTAACATAGGTTTATCTATTATTCTTTTTACTATCATCGCATATTTACTGATGCTGCCCATGACAATTAAACAGCAGAAGTTTTCAAAGCTTTCTGCCAAGATGAATCCTGAGTTGCAGGCCATCAGTAAAAAATATAAAAACCGCAAAGACAATGACTCCATGATGCAGATGAATGCAGAGACGCAGGCTGTTTATGCCAAGTATGGCGTTTCTCCTATGGGAAGCTGTCTTCCTATGCTGATTCAGATGCCTATATTGCTTGCATTGTATCAGGTTATTTACAGGATGCCTGCTTACGTAAGAAAAATTGGAAATGTTTTTGGTGTTCTGGCAGATAAAATCATAGAAAAAGGGCTTGTAGATGAAGTAAAGAATTTTACACAGGCTGCTGCTTATGCTAAAAATTTTGATGTTGATCAGAGGAAGGCAATTATAGACGTTCTGAATAAGGTAAATATGACGGATTTGTCTGATTTTGCACAGCAAAACGGATTTGCAAATTTACAGTATAACGGACAATATATTTTGTCACAGGGTACTGAGAGAGGTTTGCTTGATACCTACAATAACTTTTTAGGACTGAACATAGCAAATTCGCCTGCATCTATCGTAAAGACGGCAATGGCGGCAGGAGCGTGGGCATTGGTGATTGCAGCGATTGCCATTCCTGTTTTGTCAGCCGTTACCCAGTGGATAAACGTAAAGCTTATGCCGCAGCAGGAAAGAAGTAATGATGGCTCCGGAGAGATGGCAGATACGATGGCTTCTTCCATGAAGACCATGAATACAGTTATGCCGATTTTATCTGCTGTATTTTGTTATACACTTCCTGCAGGTATGGGCCTTTACTGGGTTGCAGGTTCTGTGGTAAGAAGTATCCAGCAGGTGGTTATCAATAAACATATTGACAAGCTTGATTTAAATGAAATTATTGAAAAGAATAAAGATAAAAGTGCCAAGAGGATGGAAAAGGTAAAAGAAAATCAAGCCAAGCTTCAACAGTATGCCAATATGAGTACAAAAGGCATTGGCGGTACTGTAAATACTAAAAATTATTCGCAAAAGGCAAAAGAAGCGGCAGAGAAGGCAATGGATACAGAAGCAGGAAGTGCAAAAACTTCATCTTCTTCTGCAAAGCCCGGAAGTCTGATGGCAAGAGCAAACATGGTTAAAGATTATAACGAAAGAAATAATAAAGATAAAAAGTAGGGAGGTTATTACAATGGAATACAAAAAATTTTCTGCAAAAACGGTTGAAGATGCAATTACAGAAGCATGTAAAGAATTTTTAGTGACAAGTGACAGACTTGGACATAACGTAATAGAAGAAGGTTCTTCCGGTTTCCTCGGAATCGGTTCTAAGCCCGCTGTAATTGAAGCATGGGTAAAAGAAGAAGAAAAACCGGTTTCTCTGGAAGATGAAGCAAAGGATTTTTTGAAGAATGTTTTTACGGCTATGAATATGGCAGTTGTGGTTGATGTCAATTATGATGAAAAAAACAGAAATATGGATATTGATTTAAGCGGCGATGAAATGGGTGTTTTGATTGGAAAGAGAGGACAAACTCTGGATTCCCTTCAATATCTTGTTTCTCTGGTAGTCAATAAAAATCAGGAAGGTTATATTCGTGTCAAAGTAGATACAGAAAATTACAGACAAAGAAGAAAAGAAACTCTGGAAAATCTTGCAAAGAATATTTCTTACAAGGTAAAGAGAACCAAACGCTCTGTTTCCTTAGAGCCGATGAACCCTTATGAAAGAAGGATTATCCACTCAGCTCTCCAGAATGACAGATATGTTACGACGCATAGTGAGGGAGAAGAGCCTTTCAGAAGAGTTGTAGTTTCTCTTAAGAGATAAATTGACATTGATTGTCCTGTGTTTATGAAGTATAGTAAACACAGGACATATTAAATTAATGAAATATTTGGTGTAAATATGAAAACAGATACAATAGCAGCAATTGCAACGGCGCTTTCTGATTCCGGTATTGGAATTATTCGTATCAGTGGAAGTGAAGCAGTAGAGATTGCAGATAAAATTTATGCTTCTAAGAATAGAAAAAAGCATTTAAAAGATGTGATGAGCCATACAATTCACTATGGATTTATTGTAGATAATGATGAAATTGTAGATGAAGTTATGGTTACGGTCATGAGGGCGCCTAAAAGTTATACTGCGGAAGATACCGTTGAAATAAATTGTCATGGCGGTGTTTTAATAATGCGCCGTATTTTAGAACTCGTTTTAAAAGCCGGCGCAAGAATGGCGGAGCCCGGAGAGTTTACGAAGCGTGCTTTTTTAAATGGAAGAATGGATTTATCTGAAGCGGAAGCTGTTATGGATATGATTCATGCAAAATGTGAATTATCCCTGAAATCTTCCGTGAAGCAGTTAAAAGGTTCTGTTTCTCAAAAAATAAGAAGTTTACGTTCTAAACTGATATACGAAATAGCATTTATAGAATCGGCATTAGATGATCCGGAACATATCAGTCTGGAAGGATATCAGGAATTATTAGAAGAAAAATTAACAGGTCTTATTTTAGAAATCGATGCACTTTTGAATTCTGCGGAGAATGGAAAAATTGTAAAAGAAGGGATTAATACGGTTATTGTAGGAAAACCAAATGCCGGAAAATCTTCTTTTTTGAATTTACTGATAGGAGAAGAAAAAGCGATTGTAACAGATGTTGCCGGTACTACAAGAGATGTGTTGGAAGAGCAGATTAAGCTGCATGGCATCTGCTTGAATGTGATTGATACTGCAGGAATTCGTTTTACAGAGGATGTTGTAGAAAAAATAGGAGTGCAAAAGGCGAGAAAGTATGCAGCTGATGCCGATTTAATTCTTTATGTTGTAGATAGCTCCGTTCCTCTCGATGAAAATGACATGGACATTATGCAGACAATAGGTTCAAAAAAATGTATTGCCATTTTAAATAAAACGGATTTGGAAGCTGTTGTCACAGAAAAAACGTTGTGGGATGCTTTTATGGAAAGTTCCATGAAAATTTCTGCTGAGGACGGCAATCAGGATTTTGAAAAAGAATCAGATAGGATTCATATTATAAAAACTTCAACAAAAGATGTAACCGGTATTGATGTTTTTGAAGAGACGATTCAAAATATGTTTTTCGAGGGTGAGATTTCTTTTGAAAACGAAGTATATATCACAAATATACGCCATAAAGAAGCTCTTATGGAAACAAAAAATTCTCTTCTTCTGGTTCAAAAAAGTATAAACGACGATATGCCGGAGGATTTTTATACGGTAGATTTAATGAATGCTTATACTTCTCTTGGGCTTATCATAGGGGAAGAAGTTTCCGATGATTTGGTGAATGAGATTTTCTCTAAATTTTGTATGGGAAAATAATGGAAAGGCATAGGTTTTCATATGTCCAATGATAAAGAAAAGAATTTTTTAATGGACACGGTAGATGTCTGTGTTATTGGTGCGGGTCATGCGGGCTGTGAAGCAGCTCTGGCTTGTTCGCGTCTTGGTTTTGAAACGGTTATGTTTACGGTAAGTGTAGACAGTATTGCCCTGATGCCCTGTAATCCGAATATAGGCGGTTCTTCAAAAGGGCATTTGGTAAGAGAAATCGATGCGCTCGGCGGAGAGATGGGAAAAAATATAGACAAAACCTTTATCCAGTCCAAAATGTTAAATTTATCAAAGGGACCTGCCGTACATTCTCTTCGCGCACAGGCAGATAAAGCGGATTATACCCGTGAAATGAGAAAGGTTTTGGAAAATCAGGATCATTTAACAATAAAGCAGGCGGAGGTCTGTGAAATTTTATGGGAAGATATTTCTGAAGAATCTTCATTGGAAGATAAAGGGACAAAGAAAAAGAGAGTGCTCGGTGTAAAAACTTTTACCGGTGCTGTTTATCAAAGTAAAGCAGTTATTTTATGTACGGGTACTTATTTAAAGGCAAGATGTCTCTGTGGGGAGGCCATTACGTATACAGGACCAAACGGATTGCAGGCTGCGAATCATCTTTCAGATTCTTTGCGGGATATGGGAATTGAATTGCAGCGCTTTAAAACAGGTACGCCAGCCAGAATGGATAAAAGAAGTATTGATTTTTCAAAGATGGAAGAGCAGACAGGGGATGAAACGATAGTACCTTTTTCTTTTTCTACCAATCCTGCGGATGTGCAAAAGGAACAGGTTTCCTGTTATTTGACTTATACCAATGAACAGACTCATGAAATTATTCGTTCTAATTTGGATCGTTCTCCTATTTATGCCGGTATTATAGAAGGAACAGGGCCAAGATATTGTCCTTCAATCGAAGATAAGGTTGTTAAGTTTTCTGATAAGAACCGTCATCAGGTTTTTATAGAGCCGGAGGGTTTACATACCAATGAAATGTATGTGGGAGGAATGTCTTCTTCCCTTCCGGAAGATGTACAGCTTGCTATGTACCGCACTGTTCCCGGACTGGAGCATTGTAAAATTGTCAGAAATGCTTATGCGATTGAATATGACTGTATCGATGCAAATCAGCTTTATCCGACTTTGGAATTTAAAAATGTTTCAGGTCTTTTTGCCGGGGGACAATTTAATGGGAGCAGTGGCTATGAAGAAGCAGCGGCACAGGGATTGATAGCCGGTATCAATTGTGCGCTTTCCCTTTCCGGAAAAAAGCAAATTGTTCTTGACAGATCTCAGGCATATATTGGTGTGTTAATTGACGATTTGGTAACAAAGAACAACAGGGAGCCTTACCGTATGATGACTTCACGGGCAGAGTATCGTCTTCTTTTGAGACAGGATAATGCCGATTTAAGATTGCGTAAAACAGGATATGAGGTTGGACTTGTATCTGAGGCGGATTATAAAAGTCTGCTTGAAAAAGAGCAAATGATTGCAGAAGAAATAAAAAGGCTGAAGGAAACAAAGGTAGGAGGATCAGCTTCTATTCAGCAGTTTTTAGAAGCACATGGAAGTAACAGTTTAAAAACAGCAGCTTCTTTGGCAGAGCTTATGTGCAGGCAGGAGCTTTCCTATGAAATTTTGGAAGAAATTGATGGAAACCGAAAAACACTTCCTGCAGATGTAATTCAACAGGTTGAAATTGAAATAAAGTATGAAGGATATATTGAGCGTCAAATGCGTCAGGTAAAGCAGTTTAAGAAAATGGAAAAGAAGCTGCTTCCGGAAAACCTGAATTATGATAATGTACCAAGCCTTCGTATAGAAGCAAGACAAAAGTTAAAAGCTTTTCGGCCGGTTTCAGTAGGACAGGCTTCCCGTATTTCCGGTGTATCACCGGCAGATATTTCAGTACTGTTGGTATATTTGGAACAGTATGCACATGAGTGATTTATTTTATACTAAATTATTTATAATAATTTTTCTGGTCAGAAAGGCATGGAAATCTTATGTATGATGTAAAGCAGTTTAAAGAGGATTTGTCAGAATTTAATATTACTTTATCTGACATTCAAGTACAGCAGTTTATGACATACTATGAGCTGCTTGTAGAATGGAATGGATTTATGAATTTAACTGCAATTACAGAATACAAGGAAGTATTAAAAAAACACTTTATTGACAGTCTTTCTTTGGTGAAGGTATGTGACCTAACAAAAGAGATGTCTATGATTGATATTGGAACAGGCGCCGGTTTTCCGGGAATTCCTTTAAAGATAGCTTTTCCGAATTTAAAGATTACGCTTTTGGATTCTTTGCATAAGCGTGTCCAGTTTTTAAATACTGTGATAGAAAAGCTGGCTCTTACAAATATTGATACGGTACATGGAAGAGCAGAGGATTTTGCCAGGCCGGGCTCTTTGCGTGAACAGTATGATATCTGTGTTTCACGTGCTGTTGCAAATCTGACAACTCTGTCAGAATATTGTATTCCTTTTGTAAAGCGTGGAGGAGTTTTTGTTTCTTATAAATCGGAAAAGCTTTTGGAAGAAAAGCAGGAGGCAGAAGAGGCAATATCCATTTTAGGTGGAAATGTAGAAAAGCAAGTTCAATTTACGTTACCGAATTCTGATATTTGCCGCAATCTTTTTGTAATAAAGAAAGTAAAGGATTCTCCAAAAAAGTATCCGAGAAAAGCAGGGCTTCCCGCAAAGGAGCCATTGAAAAATAAATGAAAGATGTGATAGAATTATGAATGAAGAAAATAATTTTTCTTTTAGAGAGATGCAGCATAGCCTTTTAGCGGAAGCGGAAGGATTGAAAAAAAACATAAATGAAAATTTATCCCGTATTGCAGAGATAGATAAGTATCTGGATTCTATTTATGGTCGGGAAGAAGAAAATTTTAAAGTTTTTTCTCCGCGAAATGTAGAGCATATTTATAGGGACGATATATCTGTTCATAAAACAGAGAAGAGTAAATTGGAAATGAATAATCGTTCTCTTTACAGTCGTCTCAATAAAGTAAATGCATATTTGTCTACCATTGAAGATTTTATTTCAAAAAATTCTGTTACAAGGAATTTTGAAGTTTTAGATATTCAGGAGAAAGAAAGACATAGAATAGCGAGAGATTTACACGATACTTCATTACAAAATTTGTCTCATCTATTACATAAAGTTGAATTGGCTTCTATGTATATTGAAAAAGATGTTTTGCAGGCCAAGCTGGAACTGGCAACGGTAAGTAAAGGGTTAAAAGCTGTTATTGAAGAAATAAGAAATACTATTTTTGACTTGCGCCCTATGACATTTGATGATTTAGGGTTGAAAGAGTCTTTTGAAATATTGTTTTCTAAATTAAAAGAAAACAGTACCTTGTGTGATATTGATGCAGAAATTCAGCCGATTACATGTGATAACGATTTGGTTCTGATGACTATTTTCCGTGTTGTACAGGAAGCATGTTCAAATGCAATTAAACATTCTCAGGGAAGTAAAATTGTCATCAGAATAGAACAGAAAAACGAAAATTGTTATATATTGGTGAAAGATAACGGTAAAGGATTTTCATGGAAAGAAGAAACAGAAAATAATGACAAGCATTTTGGAATTGCCGTGATGACAGAAAGAATTCATTTATTGGGCGGTAAAATTTCATTTCACTCTGTGGATGGAAAAGGAACTGAAATTAAAATGATTATTCCTTTAAATTCCTAAAACAGAATCAAATTAACTTGTAATAATACTTAACTAAAATGTGTGCAGAAATGGAATGGCAGAATTATGGAAAATAGTATAAAAGTAATGATAGCAGATGATCATATATTGATGAGGGAAGGAATCAGACAGCTTTTAGAGTTTGATGGAAAAATAGAAGTAATCGCCGAAGCAAATGACGGAGAAGAATGTTTAGAAAAATTAAAAACAATAAATCCTGAAGTACTTCTGCTTGATATTAATATGCCGAAGAAAAACGGAATAGAAGTTTTAGAAAGTATACGTAGTCAGAATTTAAAAGTTAAAGTATTAATTTTAACTGTACATAATGAAATTGAATATTTATTGAAAGCTGTTGATATTGGTGTGGACGGATATATTTTGAAAGATTCTGAATCAGCAGAATTAAAACGTGCTATTGTCACGGTTTCAGAAGGAGAAAGCTACATCCAATCCAGTTTAATCCCTGCATTAAATTCAAGATTAATTGCAAGAGATATAGATAAAGAAAAGATTGATTCTTTGACGAAAAGAGAATTGGAAGTTTTAATACAAGTTGCAAATGGAATGTTTAACAAAGAAATAGCAAATGCCTTGAATATCAGTGAGCGTACTGTAAAGAACCATCTTTCTAATATATTTAAAAAAATAGATGTGTCTGATAGAACCCAGGCGGCAGTGTTTGCTATTAAAAATGATATTATAAAGCTATTTTAAGATGTTTCACGTGAAACATCTTGGGTTTACTGATAGATAAACCACAAGATAATGTTTCACGTGAAACATTTTTGCGCTAGATATTGTAATAGAAATCGTGAAACATTTTTGAAAGGTTTGTTTTTCGCGTGAAACATATTATTTAAGAAAGTTACGCTGATATCGAAACACTTTCCTATTCAGACGCGCTCTCGCTCTATAAAAACGTAGCAGTACTAGGCTCGAAAAAACCTCGCCAAGTGCTGACGTTTTTAAAAGGTCTGAATAGGAAAGTGTTTCGATATCGGCTGAAACTCACAAAAGAGTTACATTCCAAAAATTATAGTTTTGACTTAAACATTCACCTAGTCTAGTTCAACTCATATTTATTCAACAATTCTGTTTCAAAAATATTTATAATTTATGAGCTGTGATGATTGTGTAGCTATTTGCGTTTACTGTTATTTTGCAGTTGTCTATGGTTGCGTACCAGTTTTTCCCTATCTTTTCAATAACTGTGTCTTTATTTAAAATTTGTGTTTTACACCATTGAACAACGTCATCTACTTCAATTTGTAGATTCTTTTTTATACGTTCTACACCCATTTCTGTCGTGTGCAATTTATCAATATTTTCAAGTAAGTCGTTCATTCAATGCCTCCGTTATTTATTTCTTTATAGATGTTTGCAAAACTTCCCTTTGCAACACAGGAAATGTTTAATATAGACAAAATAAGGGCGACTTGCCACTGCTTCGGAGCCCGTTTTTGTCTATATTGAACATTTCTGTCACTTGCAGAAGGAAGTTTCACAATCACCTATTATTTTCTTTATAAAGATAGCATACCAATTTACCTAAAGCAAGTAAGCCCTGCAAATATTATGTATTTGTTAGCAAGATTCAGCGGGAAGAGGAGGAATATGTCTGCTCAGACCTTTTAAAAACGTCAGTACTTGGCGAGGTATTCTCGAGCCTAGTACTGTTACGTTTTTATAGAGCGAGAGCGCGTCTGAACAGACATATCCCTCCTCTTCCCGCGTCTCTCGCATCCTTATCAAAACATTCCAGTAAATAATCCAAAATTCTTATGGATTCTACACAGCATTAATGTTATAATAACAAACAGACATGAGGAAAAAGAAAGTTGTCCGGTGCTTCTATGGACGAAAGGAAAATTATAAAATGGGTAAAGTAATTGCAGTTGCAAACCAAAAGGGAGGAGTGGGAAAAACCACAACCTCTATCAATTTATCAGCTTCTCTTGCAGATAAGGGAAAAAAAGTTTTAGTTATTGATACGGACCCTCAGGGAAATACGACAAGTGGATTTGGTGTTGATAAGAATGATTTGGAAGATACTATATATGAGCTGATACTAGGTGAATGTTCGATTCATGAATGCATTTTAAAAGATGTAATAAAAAATGTGTCCTTACTGCCTTCCAATGTAAATCTTGCTGCAGCAGAGATAGAGTTAATCGGAATAGACAAGAAAGAATATATTTTAAAAAATGAAGTTGACTATGTAAAAGACCAGTTCGATTTCATTATTATAGACTGTCCTCCTTCTCTAAATGCATTGACAATTAACGCATTGACAACAGCAGACAGTGTATTGGTTCCCATCCAATGTGAGTATTATGCTTTGGAAGGTTTAAGTCAGTTAATACACACGGTCAATTTAGTAAAAGAACGTCTTAATCCTGATTTGGAGATGGAAGGAGTTGTTTTTACAATGTACGATTCCAGAACCAATCTTTCCATGCAGGTAGTGGAAAATGTAAAAAGCCACTTAAATCAAAATATCTATAAAACAATGATACCAAGAAATATCAGGCTTGCAGAAGCGCCAAGTTATGGTATGCCGATACATATGTATGACCCAAAATCAGCAGGAGCAGAAGCATATATGAATCTGGCGGATGAAGTAATTAATCGTAATGAAAACGTTGAATAAAAAATGCGTATTCAACTATTGATAAAAGTGCGTCGCAGCGCACGGGTAGGTAAAACTTATGGCAGCAAGAGGTTTGGGAAAGGGACTTGATTCTTTGATTCCTAATGCAGTTGGAGAAGCAAAAGCAAAGAAGGAAGTATCAAAAGAAAAAGTAGAAGAAAGAATAACGCCGGATACCATGGTTAAAATTACTATGGTAGAACCGAATAGAAAGCAGCCTCGTAAAAACTTTGATGAGGATGCGTTGCTGGAATTATCAGATTCTATTAAACAGTTCGGCGTGATTCAGCCTATCGTGGTACAGGATAGAAAGGATCATTATGAAATTATTGCAGGGGAACGCCGCTGGCGCGCTGCAAAAATGGCAGGGATTAAAGAAGTACCTGTTATTATCAAAAATTATACAGAACAGGAAATTGTAGAGATTTCCCTGATTGAAAATATTCAGAGAGAAGATTTAAACCCTATAGAAGAAGCGCAGGCTTATAAACGTCTATTGACAGAATTCAATTTAAAGCAGGATGAGGTTGCAGAAAGAGTTTCCAAGAGCAGGACTGCTGTCACAAATTCCATGCGTCTGTTAAAGTTAAGTGAAGAAGTGCAGCAGATGGTAATCAACGATATGTTGAGTACGGGACATGCCAGAGCTTTGCTTGCAGTTGAAAATCCGGAGGAGCAGTATACACTGGCACAAAAAGTATTTGATGAAAAGCTCAGTGTACGCGACGTAGAGAAACTGGTAAAAAATATACATAAGCCCGCAAAGACAAAAAAGCCGGATAATAAAGCATTATCCCTTATCTATCAGGATATCGAAGAAAAACTGAAACAGGCTTTGAGCACAAAGGTATCGGTAGTTGCAAAAGAAGAGGGGGCCGGCAAAATTGAAGTTGAATTTTATAACCATGAAGATCTGGAAAGGCTTATGGAAATTATAACAAAGTAAAACCGGTGCAAAAGGAGACACTATGCTTACAACGGATAATACAATGATAATCAGCAGGATTTTTCATAGTATGGGTTTAGACGGAATGGATATAGGTTATCTTTTTATAGGAATGGCGGTGTGTATTTTACTGCTTTTGATTTTGCTTATTGTCAGTTTCCGTAAAACTTCCCAGTTAGAAAAAAGACTGGATAAATTTATGTTGGGAAAGGATGCAAAAAGTCTTGAAAAAGATATTATTGCCCTGTACGAAGACAATAAATTTATTAAGATAAATATGGATAAAAATAAAAAAGATATCCGTACATTGTACAAAAATATGGAATCAGCTTTCCAAAAAGTAGGTATTGTGAAATACGATGCATTTCAGCAGATGGGAGGCCAGCTTAGTTTTTCACTTGCCCTGTTAGATGAGAACAATAATGGATTTGTATTAAATTCAGTTCATAGTACAGAGGGCTGTTATACCTATACCAAGGAAATTAAAAACGGCGAATGTGCAATATCGTTAGGAGACGAAGAAAAGAAAGCACTTTCTATGGCAATAGGTAAAGAGTAAACTAACTTATAAGGATGATGCTATGCGATGGAAAACACTGGATGAACTTAAGGAAAATGAAATTCTTGCAAGACCTATATTGACAGAAGACTTTCAGGTTATATTGCCGGAAGGCGCTGTATTAAAGCGGGGATATATTGAAAAGCTGAGAGAGTTAAATATTGCGAAAGTATCTGTCAAGGAAGATTTTCCTGCGGAAGATGCCGCTATTTTAAAAAAGGAAATAGAGAACCTTGTAAAAGAGAAAGTAAAGGATATTCTGGAAAGGCATACTTATCATCACAATGAAGAATTAATGGAATTGTGTGAAACAGCAGATAATATTATTGTCAGTATTGCAGAGGAAAGCGAAGTAGTAGAACAAGTGTTTGATATAAAGGAAAGAAGTGCAAATATTTATGAACATTCCTTAAGTATCTGTATACTTTCTGTTTTAACTGCCTTAAAGTTAAAGCTTCCGCAGGATGTGATTCATGATATTGGTGTGGGATGCCTTTTGCATGATATTGGGCTCAGGTATTTAACGATAGACTATGAAAACCAAAATCTTTCTAACCTTTCAGAAGCGGATATGGCAGAATTTAAAAAACACTCTGTTTATGGATATTCTGCATTGAAGGAAGAGAGCTGGATATCAGAAACCAGCAAAAATATCATATTGTATCACCATGAGAGAATGGATGGTTCAGGATATCCCCTGCATGCTACATCCTTGTCCCTGCCGGTACAAATCGTAACAGTCTGTGATACTTTTGATGAAATGATTTGTGGAATCGGATGTGACAAGGTAAAAGTATATGAAGCGGTAGAATATTTGAGAAATTATAAAAATATAAAATTCAACGGCACAGTGGTAGATATGTTCTTGGAATTTACTGCAGTGTATCCGGTCGGCACAATTGTTTTGACAAACGAGGGTGAAACAGGATTGGTAATCCGCCAGAATAAAGAATTTCCGGACAGACCGGTGATACGTATTCTGACAGACCGGTATGGAAGTAAAATGCAGACGGACATTACAAAAGATTTGATAGAAGTACAACATGTATTTATAGAAAAAGTACTGGATTAATGAAGGAGGAGCCTACACATGATAGACATTAAATTTTTAAGGGAGAATCCCGATATTGTAAAGGAAAATATAAAAAAGAAATTTCAGGACGATAAGCTTCCATTGGTAGACGAAGTAATTGCACTGGATGTAGAGAGCAGAAAGACAAAACAGGAAGCGGACGAGCTTCGCGCCAACAAAAATAAAATTTCAAAAGAAATCGGCGCATTGATGGCACAGGGAAAGAAAGAAGAAGCAGAAGCAAAAAAAGCAGAGGTTGCAGCGCAGGCGAAGCGCCTGGCTGAGCTGGAGGCAAAGGAACCGGAATATCAGGAAAAAATTACAAGCATTATGATGAAAATTCCTCAGATTATTGATGCTTCCGTTCCGATTGGAAAAGATGACAGTGAAAATGTAGAAATCAAAAAATACGGCGAGCCAAAGGTTCCTGATTTTGAAGTACCCTATCATGCTGATATTTTGGAAAAAATAAGCGGTCTTGACAAGGACAGCGCCGGAAGAACCAGCGGCAACGGATTTTACTATCTGATGGGCGATGCGGCGAGAATTCATTCCGCTATGATAAGCTATGCGAGAGACTTTATGATTAACAAAGGTTTTACCTACTGTATACCGCCTTTTATGATTCGGAGCAGTGTGGTAAACGGCGTTATGAGCTTTGCAGAAATGGAAGCCATGATGTATAAGATTGAAGGGGAAGACCTTTATCTGATTGGTACTTCTGAACATTCCATGATTGGCAAGTTCAAAGGACAGATCGTAAACGAAGCGGCACTTCCTGTTACGCTGACTTCTTATTCCCCCTGCTTTAGAAAAGAAGTAGGCTCCCATGGAATAGAAGAAAGAGGCGTATACCGTGTGCATCAGTTTGAAAAACAGGAGATGGTAGTACTCTGTAAACCGGAAGAATCCATGGACTGGTACAATAAAATGTGGTCTTATACCGTGGAATTTTTCAGAAGCCTCGATATTCCGGTTCGTACATTGGAATGCTGCAGCGGCGATTTGGCTGACCTCAAGGTAAAATCCTGTGATGTGGAAGCATGGAGCCCGAGACAGAAAAAATATTTTGAGGTAGGTTCCTGCTCAACCTTGGGTGATGCACAGGCAAGGCGTCTCGGCATTCGTACCAAAGGTGAAAATGGTACTTACTATCTGCATACATTAAATAATACCGTGCTGGCTACACCGAGAGGACTGATTGCCTTCTTGGAGAATAATGTAAATGAAGACGGCAGCATCAATATTCCCGAAGCGCTTCGTCCTTACATGGGCGGCATAGCAAAAATAGAAAGTAAGTAGGTGTAGTGGCTTTCTGTTTTGTTTATCAAGGAAAAAGGAAAGAAGGTGAGATTCTTGCATAAGTATTTGCGGGCAATCGGCTTTAGTAAATTCAGCAGCAGAAAAGAACTGAAAGAGCTGCTGACAAATGTTATTGTAAATTCTACATCAAGGGCATATACCATCAATCAGGACGAAATCATGCTGGGAGAATTCTGCAAGGATTTTGCCGAAAACATGGGAATCGCAGTTTGTGGTGAATTTGATGAGGAAAACGACGATAAGTTTGTTTATGATTATTATTATCCTTACCTGCGAGGAAGCGGAATCACGACAACAGAAGACGTTTCTGTAGAGAGACATGCGGCAAAGGATTCCTATGCAGGTGTATGTGATGATGTTAAAGTTGGTGTGTCACTGATTTTTTATCTGCAGAATATGATTCCCTATGTAAAAGCACAGGCATTGGGACAGCTTCCCATAAGAGGAACAACGCTGACGCTCTCAGCGCTGTCCATCAAGGGCACTATTATGATGCCGATTCAAAAGGATGAGCACCAAAAGAAAAGGATTCAGAAAGAATCGAAAAATCGCAACAACCTGATAGCGGCGGCAAGGCGGGGTGACGAGGAAGCGATAGAAACCCTTACCCTGGAGGATATGGATATGTATACCACCATATCCCGAAAGATACAAAAAGAAGATGTTTTCAGTCTGGTAGATACCTATTGTATGCCGTATGGCGTAGAATGTGACCAGTATTCCATACTTGGCGAAATTGTAGAGTGCCGTACCGTAACGAACAGCATGACCGGAGAGGAAGTGTATCAAATGTCTGTTTACTGCAACGAATTGACATTTGACCTCTGCATCAATGTAGAAGATATCTACGGCGAGCCTCAGGTTGGCAGAAGATTTAAGGGTATTATATGGCTGCAGGGCTTTATCAATTTCCCCGAATAAAAATTTGACGTATTCCCTTTTCGTGTGCTATAATTAGTAACTGTCGAAGGAATATCGTCATATAAGTTGGTGTAGCACAGTGGATAGTGCAGCCGCCTCCTAAGCGGAAGATCGGGTGTTCGAGTCACCTCACCAACGTTTGAAAGCATTGAAAATGTTAAAGTTTTCAGTGCTTTTAGTTTGAAAGTAAAAAGAGGTGAAGAACCATGTATCTGTTATTCTTTTTGATATGGATCATTTTTAATGGAAGATTTACCTGGGAAATTGCGGCCTTTGGGGTAGTGCTGGCTGGTATAATGTATGGGTTTATCTGTAAATTCATGAATTATAGACCGTCCATGGATATTTTAGTGTGCAAGAAGCTGTTTGGATTCTTGCACTATCTTTTTGTACTGGTAAAAGAGATTGTAAAGGCAAATGTGACGGTTATCGGCATGATTTTTTCTTCCCGATATGAGCTTGAGCCGGCTGTGGTACGGTTTCGCACCAATCTGCAATCAAAATTTGCCAGAGTGGTGCTGGCAAATTCTATTACACTGACGCCGGGTACTATCACAATTTCCATGGTGGACGGAGAGTATATTGTGCATTGTCTGGATAAAAGTCTGGCAGAGGGTCTGGAACGTTGTGTGTTTGTGGAGCTTTTGGAGAAGCTGGAAAGGGTGGATAAAAAGGAATGGAAAAAGAGATAAGCCTTTTTTTGCAGGCACAGAGAGGTCTGTTTTTAGTGATACTAATAGTGCTGGGATTATTATTTTTTGCCGCGCTGGTGCGGGCGGTGAAAGGTCCCAGAGTGGCGGACAGGCTGGTGGCTGTCAATATGATCGGCACTATGGTGATGGTGATGATTGCAATATTATCCTTGTACTGGCAGGAGGAATATCTGCTGGATATCTGCCTGATTTACGCAATGGCAAGCTTTTTGGCGGTGATTGTGCTTTCCAAAGTATATATCGGCATCTATGAGGAGCAGCATTCGGAGGAAGAAAAGCGGACAAAGCCGGACAGCAGGAAGGAGGATAAAAGTGTATGAGTGTGTGGGAATGGATACGCCTGCTCTTGGGCGGTGCTTTGCTTTTATGCGGTCTGTTGATTTTTCTGATAGAGATGTATGGTGTGTTTCGGCTTAAGTATGTGTTGAACAGGATGCATGCGGCGGCTTTGGGCGATACTTTGGGAATTACATGTTCCATGGCAGGATTGATGCTGCTTTCCGGATTTCACTTTTCAACACTGAAGATGGCCATGGTGGTTTTGTTTTTGTGGCTTACTTCTCCGGTGTCTTCTCATTTGCTGGCAAGGCTGGAGGCCGGGACCAATGAGGAGCTGGGGGAGCATTGTGAGGTTTATGAGGAATTGAAAATTCTGGAAGCGGAACTGCAGGAACAAAGAGAAACTTCCATGCAGAGTGAAACGCCGGATGAGGAGGAAAAGAAATGACAATATTTCAGTGTGTATTATTTGGGTTTTTAATTGTATGTGCGGTGTCGGTAAGTTTTTCTAAAAATCTTTTGAATTCCGTGTTGATTTATATGTCCTTTTCCTTGATTATGTCCATTGTGTGGGTAACACTGCAGTCTCCGGACCTTGCTATCACGGAGGCGGCTGTAGGGGCGGGTATTACCAGCCTTTTATTCTTTGCCACATTAAAAAAGATACGTGCCATCGATACCAGAGGAGAACAGGAGGAAAAAGAAGTTTTTCCGGGATTGAATGAAAAGAATATAGGGGAGGAGGTAAGCCGTCGTGAGTAAGCTAAAACCGCAAAAAGAATATGAAAAGACGAGAAGCTTTCGGTTTCAAAGATGGCTTGGCGGCAGCAGGGATCCTTATGTCGGACAAGTAGAAATGCAGCCGCAGACGCCGGTAGAGCTGCCGGAACTGACGATTCAGGAACGGCTTCGGGACAGTCAGGCAGTACGGGACAAGGTTTATGATATTGAAAACAATAAGAAACTGAATTTATTCCGCAGGATTTATGTACTGGCGGCAATTGTGTATTGTGCAGGTCTGGCATTCATTCTGCTTGCCATGGTTGCATCCCTGCCTCCCACGGGAGAGGCGGAACGTCCGGTGAACAATGAAGTGTCCGCGCGCTATATTGAGAATGGCCTGCAGGAGACCGGCGCGGTAAACATTGTCACGGGAATGATACTGGATTACAGAGCTTTTGATACCTTTGGCGAGTCCAATGTACTTTTTGCTGCCACTACCACCGTGCTGATTTTGCTGCATATGAAGAAAAAGAAAAATAAAGAAGGCAAAGTAGAAGAAATTGAAAGCGACAGGCTGTTGGAACCAAAACAGGATGCCATTTTGCAGGCATCGGCTGCCGTCTTAGTACCTATTATCATTCTTTTTGGAATCTATGTGATTTTAAATGGTCATCTGTCTCCCGGCGGAGGCTTTTCAGGGGGAGCCATCATCGGTGCCGGACTGATTTTATACTTGAGCGCTTTCGGCTTTGAGAAGGCGAAAAAATTGTTTACGGAAAAGCTTTACAAAGGTGTAAGTTTTGCTGCGTTAACCACTTACTGCCTCGCCAAAAGCTATTCCTTTTTTACCGGCGCCAATCATCTGGAGAGCCATATTCCTCTCGGAACCCCGGGTGCCATTCTGAGCAGTGGGTTAATTTTGCTGTTGAATATTTGTGTGGGCATGGTAGTAGCCTGCACGATGTATACTTTTTATGTGATGTTTCGCAAGGGAGATTTTTAGGAGGCATTCCTCATGGAAAATTTGTTTCGCAATTATGGAGAGGCGATAGCGATGATTTTATTTATCATCGGCTTTGCCAATCTGCTACTGCATAAAAATTTAATTAAAAAGATTATCGGTCTGAATATTATGGATTCTGCCATTTATTTATTTTTGGCGGAGAAGGGGTATATTGTCGGACGCGGCGTGCCCATTGTGGTGGATGGTGTGCAGTCAGTGGAAGCCTATATCAATCCCATTCCCAGCGGTCTGGTGCTGACGGGTATCGTGGTGTCCGTGTCGGTATCCGCGCTGATGCTGTCTTTGACCATTCGTCTTTACCGCAGATATCACACACTGGATTTAGATGAAATTTCCACGCTGTTAAAGAAGGAGGGGGTATAATGGATTTTATCAGAAATTTCCCCTTTTTCTCCATTATGTTATCCATGTTTGCGGGCATTGTGTCTTCTGTACTGTCACCACGGGCTGCCAAGTGGGTAAATCGGGCGGTCATCACAGTGGTGGGCGTGCTGTCTTTGATACTGCTCGGGTATCTTTTGGGTACGGGGGAGAGTTACGTTTATATGATGGGGCATTTTCCCGCGCCCTGGGGCAATGAAATCCGGGCGGGAGTGCTTGAGGCAGGTATGGCGCTGTTTTTCTGTATTATCATGCTGTTGTCCATGCTGGGCGGCGCCCACAAACTCTTGGAGGACGTGGCGGAGGAAAAGCAGAATCTATACTATATTCTGGTGAATCTTCTTTTGAGTTCGCTGCTGGCATTGGTATACACTAATGATATTTTCACGGCATATGTATTTGTGGAGATAAACACAATTACGGCCTGCGGTCTGATTATGATACGCGAGACAGGCAGAACCATCGAGGCGGCAGTGCGGTATATGATTATGAGCCTTTTAGGGTCGGGTTTACTGCTTTTAGGTCTGTGTGTGCTCTATGATTTGACGGGGCATCTCCTGATGAGTAATATGCGGGAGCAGGTGGCTTACCTTGTAGCAGGCAATCAGTATGCCATGCCTCTGCTGGTGACGATTGGTCTTATCTCATTGGGCCTTGCCATCAAGAGTGCCTTGTTTCCTTTTCATGCATGGTTGCCGGACGCCTATGGCTATTCCACCGCATCCTCTGCGGCAATGTTGTCCAGTCTGGTGTCGAAGGGCTACATTTTTTTGTTGATAAAGCTGATTTACAGAGTGTTTGGATTTGAAGTATTTCGTGACAGTCACATTATCAATGTTCTGTTTGTATTTGGTTTGATGGGCATGATTTTCGGCTCGATCAGCGCCATTCGGGAGAATGATATCAAGCGTATGGTAGCCTTCTCTTCTGTGGCGCAGATCGGTTATATTTTTATGGGTATCGGTATGGGAACACAGGCTGCCATGGTGGCGGGTGTGTTTCATATCCTGTCCCATGCAGCCACCAAATCGCTGTTGTTTATTGCGGCGACAGGGCTTACAGAGGTATCGGGAGGTAGCCGGAAATTTGAAGATTTGACGGGAGCCGGTTTCAAAAATCCCTGTGCGGGCATAGCGTTTACGGCAGGCGCTTTATCCATGGTCGGTGTGCCTCTGTTTTCGGGTTTCATTTCTAAGCTTCTATTTTCTCAGGCTGCGGTGCAGAACAGCGGCAAGATGCTGCCTGCGCTGATTGTATTGGGCATTAGCACAATCTTAAACGCCATTTATTTTATGAAGACCGTCATCCGTCTTTATACACCGGTGGGTGCGGACGGAGAGGATGGAAAGACGTTTGTGAATCGAAAGCTTTATGTGGTGACTTTGATTGGTTTTATTATTTTGAATGTTGTGTTGGGAGTGAATTCTCAGCCTATCGTGGACATGATATGGCAGGGACTCGGCATGTTTGCATAAGGAGGTTGTGTTATGGCTTTCATTTGGCTGTCCATAGCGTTTCCCATTGTCAGCGGTTTGTATTTGCTGGTGAGACGGGAATTTTCTCATAGAAAAGGGTTGTTGTGTACGGCGGGCGTCTGTTTTGCGGCAGCGGCAGGACTTGCAATGCTGGCACTGTGGCGGGGCAAAGGCGTATCCTGCCGGTTATTGCAGCTGACAGAGACGCTCACACTGGAGCTTCGTATCGATGGCGTGGGTATGTTGTTTGCGGGTATGGCGGTCATTGTTTTTCTGTGCGCTGGATTTTTCTCCTTTGCATACATGGAACATGAGGAGCATGAAAAGCGTTATTATGGGTTTTTTCTGATAGTGCAGGGAGTGCTGTACGCGCTTTGTTTTGCGGGCAATCTGATTACCTTTTATCTGTTCTTTGAGATTTTGACGATGTTCTCCGTGCCTCTGGTGCTGCACAATCAAAAACATGAGTCGGTGATGGCGGGATTAAAATATTTGTTTTATTCTCTCTGTGGTGCATACATGGTGCTGTTTGGTCTGTATGTGGTCAACCGGTATGGTGAGACACTGCGCTTTACGGAGGGAGGCGTGCTGGCTGCGAAAGCGGCAGATCACACAGGAGTCTTGTTGTTTGCCGCACTTTTCATGATATTTGGATTTGGGGTAAAGGCGGGCATGTTTCCTTTGCACGCATGGCTTCCGACAGCGCATCCGGTGGCTCCGGCTCCGGCATCCGCGGTATTGTCGGCAGTGATTGTGAAGGCAGGTGTACTGGGGCTGCTGCGAGTGGTCTATTATATTTTCGGCACGGCGTTTTTGCGGGAAAGCTGGGTGCAGCGGGTGTGGCTTGCCCTGTCCCTGCTCACGGTGTTTATGGGCTCCATGCTGGCATACAGGGAGGATGTCCTGAAAAAGCGTCTGGCATATTCGACTGTGAGCCAGGTATCCTATTGTTTATTCGGACTGGCAGTCATGAATGCAGAAGGTGTGACAGGCAGCCTGCTGCAAGTGCTCAGCCATGGTTTTGTAAAAGCTGCACTCTTTTTGTGTACGGGCGCTATCATAGTGCAGACAGGGAAAACCAGAGTGTCAGAGCTTCGCGGTATTGGAAAAGAGATGCCGATACTGATGTGGTGCTATACGATTGCTTCCATGGGGTTAATCGGCCTGCCGCCCACTGGAGGTTTTATGAGTAAATGGTATCTGGCCATGGGCGGGCTTTCCTGTGGGGATAAGGTCTTTTTCCTGCTTGGCCCGGCAGTGCTTCTTGTCAGTGCGCTGCTGACCGCGGGTTATCTGCTGCCTCCGGCAATTGCAGGTTTTTTCCCCGGGGCTGATTATGATGATAAGACATTGAAGAAGCACGAGCCGCCGATGCTCATGAATGTACCTATACTGGTTCTTACAGTGCTCTCTGTGTTGATGGGAATCCTGCCGAATATGCTTACGAATCGGATGGCAGAATGGATTACCCGACTGGTGACATTTTAGGAAGGAGGCTGCGATATGATATTAGTTGTAATTTTAATTCCCGTGATTGCCGGTATTCTGGCATCCCTGCTTCCTTTCCGGAAGAGGTCACATATGGAGATTTTTCTGGAGAGTCTGGTCATTTTGAATAGTGTGCTGGTGTGGTATCTGCTGCTGCATCATCAGGACAGTATCTTTACGCTGGCGCATGTTACGGGAAATCTCACCATTAGTTTCCATGTGGACGGCATGAGCATGGTGTTTGCCGGTCTGGTCAGTGTGCTGTGGCCTCTGGCGACGCTCTATGCTTTTACTTATATGACGAAGGAGGAGAACGAGAAAATATTTTTTCTCTTCTATACGGTGACTTATGGTGTCGTTCTTGGGATTGCCTTTGCCGCGGATTTGATGACCTTGTATTGCTTCTACGAGCTGCTTACGCTGGTGACGGTACCTTTGGTGATGCATACTCTGACAAGGGAAGCCATTGTTGCCAGCCGCAAATATTTGTGTTATTCACTGGGCGGCGCAGCCTTTGCCTTTCTGGGACTGATTTTTGTGATTGTCTATGGAAACACTGCGGATTTCATTTTAGGCGGTGTATTGGATATGGGCAAAATCGGCGGACGGACGAATGTACTTTTGCTGGTTTATGTCATGGCTTTTATGGGATTTGGCGTAAAGGCGGCAATTTGTCCCTTTAATGCGTGGCTCCCGCAGGCGAGCGTGGCGCCCACGCCCGTGACGGCCTTATTGCATGCGGTAGCGGTGGTGAAGGCCGGCGCCTTTTCCATTATCCGGCTGACCTATTATAGTTTTGGAGCAGATTTTGTGCGGAATACCTGGGCGCAGAAGGTGCTTATGGCGATTGTGTTGTTCACCATCGTGTACGGATGCAGCCGTGCTGTAAAAGAGACGCATATTAAGAGAAGGCTGGCGTATTCCACCATCAGCAATCTTTCCTATATCTTGTTTGGCGTATTGATACTGACGCCCCTTGGTATGGCGGGCGCGCTGACACATATGGTATTTCATGCAGTCATGAAGATTTGTTCTTTTTTCTGTGTGGGAGCCGTTATGTATCAGACGGACAGGCAGTATGTCCATGAGATGAATGGCCTGGGGTATCGAATGCCGATAGTATTTGGATTCTTTACTGTTTCTGCTCTGGCGCTGATGGGGGTGCCGGGTCTTGCGGGATTTATCAGCAAGTGGAATCTGGCGGCCGCAGCGGTGGAGAGCGGCGGTATTTTTGCCTATGCCGGTATCGGCTGCCTGCTGGTGAGTGCGCTGCTTACGGCAGTCTATATGTTGAATATTGTGGTAAGAGCTTTCTTTCCGGATAAATCGTCCGCACCAGATATTCCGAAGAACGTGCCCCGATGGGAAGACATACATGATCCGGACTGGAAGATGCTGCTGCCCTTAGGCATATTTGTGATAATGATTGTGTATTTTGGTCTACATTCCGCGCCGATAACAACCTTTTTGATGAAAGTTTCAGAAGGTGTGTATTAGAATGGGAGCGTAATCAGACAGGAGGGTTTGAAAATAATGGAGTGGATTTTGAATCATCTGTATCTGCTTGCCTATATGGCAGTATTTTTCCCCATGGCAGCGGCTTTGACGGGATGGCTGATTGGGCGGCATCATAAGAGTGAGCGTGACTACTTTGTGTTTATGAGTTGTAGTCTGGAGCTTGCTATATTCCTGTTTTTGTTCGTGCTGACTCTGGGCGGTGTAAACTGCGGCGTGGCGAATATTCCCGAAATCTGCGGTATGGGACTCCATTTTCAGATGGATGGCTTTCGGGTTCTCTATGGAACGGTGGCGGCTTTTCTGTGGTTTATGACGACAATTTTTTCCAAAGAGTATTTCGCACATTATCATAACCGGAACAGGTACTATTTCTTTCTGCTTTTGACTTTGGGAGCAACGGAAGGCGTGTTTCTGGCGCAGGATTTTTTCACCATCTTTATCTTTTTCGAAATAATGTCGCTGGCATCCTTTGCGTGGGTAGCCCATGATGAAAAGGCGGAGTCCATGCGGGCGGCAAATACCTATCTGGGGGTGTCGGTCATCGGCGGACTGGTGATGCTTATGGGTCTCTTTCTTTTCTATGGCGCGGACAGCAGCCTGCTGCCTGCGGCGGGATTATGTCTGCTCTTTGGATTTGGGGCAAAGGCCGGTGCATTTCCGCTTCATATCTGGCTGCCCAAGGCGCATCCTGTTGCGCCTGCGCCTGCCTCGGCGCTCTTATCGGGTGTGCTGACCAAGACAGGCGTGTTTGGTATTTTGTTATTGACAGCTACCGTGTTTTACAAAGATATGGCCTGGGGGACTTTGATTTTGGCCATGGGCGTACTGACTATGGTGTTGGGCGCTTTGCTGGCGCTGTTTTCCGTGGACTTGAAGCGGACGCTTGCCTGTTCTTCCGTGTCACAGATTGGATTTGTGCTGCTGGGTGTGGGACTGGCAGGACTTTTGGGGAAGGAAAATGCGTTGGCAGTGCGCGGTGCGGTTTTGCATATGGTCAATCACTCCCTGATTAAACTGGTATTGTTTTTGGCAGCGGGCGTGGTATTTATGAATCTTCACAAGCTGAATCTCAACGAAATCAGGGGATTTGGGAGAAAAAAACCGCTGCTTCATTATTGCTTTCTTATGGGGGCGCTTGGCATCGGCGGGATACCGCTTTGGAACGGTTATGTGAGCAAGACGCTGCTGCATGAGAGCATTGTAGAAATTATCCGTATGGCAGAAGAGGGACAGGCGGGCAGTTATCTGTCGGTGGGTGTGCTGCAGGGAGTGGAGTGGGCGTTTTTAATCAGCGGCGGACTGACCGTGGCATATATGATTAAGCTCTATGTGGCGCTTTTTATAGAAAAAAATCAAAATCAGGAAACACAGCGCCAGTTTGATGCCCTGAAGGGTCGTTATATGAATAAAACCAGCGGCATTGTACTTGCTGCAGGCGCGACACTGCTTCCGGTTCTTGGTTTTATGCCGGATTTCATAATGGGAAAACTGGCAGATATGGGACAGAGTCTTTTTGTAAATGGAACGGCAGCAGGTTTGCAGTATGCCCCGGCAGAGGGTGGACAGGTTATGGTAGACTGGTTTAGTCTGAGTAGTTTAAAGGGGGCAGGTATTTCCATCGGTATCGGCATACTGGTGTATTTCTTTGTGGTGCGCACACTGCTTATGAAGCGGGAAAACGGCTGCAAAGTCTACGCGGGCAGATGGAGCCATTGGCTGGATTTGGAGAATCTGGTGTACCGTCCAATACTTCTGCATGCATTGCCATTTGTGTGCGGCGTGTTCTGCCGTGTACTTGACAGTCTGGCAGATGGCGTGGTAGTGCTGTTACGTAAGACGGTTTATCGGGACAGCAAGCTTCCGGAAGAACTTTTGGAGGGCAACCGTCTTACCCATATGGCAGGCCGTGCAGCAAATGGATTACAACGGCTGGGAAACCGCAGTATCTGGCAAAAAAATCCGCGAAATGTGGATTATGAGCACAAGTTTGCGCTGATTTATCAGGAGTGGGAGGAGGACAGCCTCATCATTGGCAGAAGCCTTTCATTCGGATTGCTGTTATTCTGCGCGGGTCTTTTGCTTACGGTAATCTATCTGCTGCTGGCAGCATGATTTACCGTTGGCATCATTAAAAAATGGAAAGGAAACGGCACAGGTGAAAAACTTTGCAACACAGCAGGACAGACTGGATTATCTGCTGCAGGAATTTAAAAACGATTCAAAACAATATAAAGACTTGGAAGTGGAAGATGACTATGAGAGCAAACGGATGGCACTGCGTTCTTTGATGAATATTCGTATGCCAAAGGAGATGGCAGAGGATGTTGTAAAGGTGCAGGATGCGTTTCTGGCATTGGAAGCAGCAGAAAAAGGAATTGTGGCAATATCCGATATCAGGACAATCAAAGAGCAGTATGGCAGCAGACATCCTTACGGAGATAAGCTTTCTGTCTGGCAGGGAGATATCACAAGGCTTGCCGTTGATGCGATTGTAAATGCAGCAAACTCGCAGATGCTTGGCTGTTTTGTACCATGCCACAGGTGTATTGACAATGCAATTCACAGTGCGGCGGGAATTGAGCTTCGGGCAGAGTGTAATCATAAGATGAATCAGAAGCGAATCCAATATGGCTCCCGATATGAGGAACCGACGGGACAGGCGATGCTGACGAAGGGTTATAATCTTCCGGCAAAATATGTAATTCACACAGTGGGGCCGATTGTCGGATATCGTCTTACGGAACAGCTCAGACAGGATTTAAAGCATTGTTATGAAAGTGTATTAAAATGCTGTTTGGATAACGGGATTCGTTCTGTAGCATTTTGCTGTATTTCGACAGGAGAATTTCATTTTCCCAATGAGGAAGCGGCGAAGATTGCGGTAGAAACGGTTACATCCGTGCTGCATGATTTTGAGAGCAAATTTGACAGAATAATTTTTAATGTTTTCAAGGACTTGGATAAACAATATTATGAAGAACTGTTAAAATAGAACTGGTGGAGGTGATTGCACAAAGCGCAGATTATCTGAAAGGTTTTTCTGAGGATTGTATTCTGACCTATATTCCGTTTTTTATAATTTGTTTTGCTTTTCTAAAGAGAAAATTAATAAGTCTAAAATAGTAAAACAAGTCCTTCTGTGGTACAATGGGTTCATGCAAAAACTGCCATTTTCAAGCAGTCAAGGAGGTATTTATGGAAGTAAAAGAGTTAATAAATTTGTTCGCAAATTCCAGTCAAAGAACCAGCGAGGCGCGGTACATACCCTGGTGGGAAGGAAATCATGAAGATGCCATATACAGGTATAGTGTTTTCACGAAAGAGGCCGTGCAGGAGATAGAAGCTTGTGTGGCGGAATGTGAAAAGGAAACATTGCTGACGACGGGCGGCTACTATGGACTTACCCTGTTTCACTTTTTAGTCTGGCACAATTTTTATGATGCAGTGGAAAAAATGCTGTGTGACGGAAGAATGACGGAAGAAGTTAATTTACCCGACCGGAATGGGTATGGTTTTACGCCGTTCCTATTGGCATGTTTCCGCGGGAATCTGGCAATGGCCAAGCTTTTAATCGAGCATGGAGCGGATACTTCTGTCTGCGACAAGAGAGGCATGAATGCATATCATCTTTTGGCGTATCCAAACTTTGAAGGACTTGTAAAAAGCACGACTACTATGGAGAATAGTGTGGAACAAAGAGCGGAGATAGCACGTTTGCTTGATATTGATGTTAATCAGAAGGATGCGGACGGATTTACGCCGCTTGCACGTATTTTATCCATTTCAAACAACTCTTATTATACATGGCCGCTGCCGGAGGTATTTTTAGAGAAGGGTGCCGAAACCGATTATGTAGATGAAAAAGGCAATACTCTTTTGATGATGGCAATCAGAAATGGTCACATGACGGCTACGCTTAAACTGATGGATAAGTGCAGGGATATGGTAAATGTGGCAAACAATGATGGAGTAACGCCTATTAAGCAGGCTGCGGATTATAATAATCAGGCCCTTTGTATCGCTTTGACAGACCATGGCGCAGAGCCTATTGACAAAAAGCGTATGAACACGAATACATTAAGCGAAATTACAGAACGTGCATATTTCAGAATAGAAGAAGATAATAAAGACGGTATGAATCTTGCTCTATATGTGACAGAAAAACTGGTGAAGCAGATAGATGTGGATGACGATGATGAATTTTATTGTATGAAAGATGTCATTCATAAGGCTTTAAGATTTAATGCATATAAAGTATTGGATTTCTGCA
The DNA here is from genome assembly GCA_014804445.1 of Lachnospiraceae bacterium. GTDB lineage: Bacteria > Bacillota > Clostridia > Lachnospirales > Lachnospiraceae > Acetatifactor. The sequence goes on from JAAUZU010000023.1 coordinate 137,628, forward strand.
TGAATGAGGGGTTTGATTTTACTGTGCCGATTCACCACCATGGAGATATAACCTGTCTGCGGGATGAGTGTCTGGAAAACGGCATAGGCGCTATGAAAAAGATGATGGAACTGGGTGTGGACATGGACGAAGCAGTGATAGACGGAAAAACGCCTGCCAATATTATAGCATCTATGGATAAAAGGAGAGAAGAGGCGGAAGAATTATTCTTTGAAGAGGCAGCAGAGCTTTGCTCTAAAGAATCCATGGAACAGGTAGACAATAGTGGCAAAGCGGCAATTCATTATGCTGCAGAAGAAGGCCATACGGGTATGCTGCGAGTTATGATAGAGAAAGGTGTAGATGTCAATCTTACGGAGGATGAACCTGCAGAGTCAGGAATAACAGCTCTTCATGAGGCTTGCACCCAGGGCTTTGCGGATACTGTAAAACTGTTGATTGCAGCAGGTGCGGATGACACCATGAAGAACTTGAAGGGCGAAACGCCGGCTCATTTTGCGCTTATGGAAAAGAAGTGTGGCGGAAAATTAAGACCGGAAGAGAGAGCTGAAGTCCTGAAAGAGCTGAAAAATATAGATATAGCAAGAGAAGACGGAAAGACACCTATTATGTTGATGCCGGAAGTCAGGGCAATCGACGAGGTTCTTCCCATATTTATAGACAAAGGTGTGGACATCAACCATGTGGATAATGAAGGCATGACCCTTATGATGCTCTATACGGACAAGGATATGATTAAGGAACTGATTCGCGAGGGAGCCGATATCAATATGGTGGACAATGATGGCAATACAGCGTTATACTACGCTTTAAGACGTGGCAGCATAGAGGCGGCACGGTATTTGATTAAAAAAGGCGCCGATTATAATCACGCAAACAACAAGGGCGAGACACCGGTACAATTGGCAGTGGAAAAAGGCTACGATACGGTGCTGGAGCTTATGACGGATATTCGGTAGCTGGTGTTTAATCCTGTTGTAACACAATGAAAATAAAAAGGGCACCCTGTTTTTTGGTAAATAGGATGCCCTATAACGATATAAAAGATAAAGTATTTTAGGGGGAAAAATGAATCGTTTAAACTATACCTTTTTTGAGGAATTCAAGCGTCTTGATAAATTATGCGGACAACTTTACAGGGCACAAAACGGCGTTACGCATTATATTGATAATATGAAAACTGTGCCGGTAAATAATTATCGGTATATTTCAGGATGGAATAGCGATTTGAAAGAATTAATTCGGCTTCGCCATATCAGAAATTATCTGGCACATACGGAAGGTGCATTTGAGGAAGAAAATTGTACACAAAAAGATATTGACTGGGTTCGGGGATTCTATAATCGTATTTTACATCAGTCTGACCCAATTGCGCTATTACATCAAAACTCTATAATAAGACGTCCAATAGAAAAACCGTTTTATATAAATAGTCAGAAGAATTATCAACAAAACAAGGAGATAAAGAATTTTTCGTGGAAAGACATTTTTTTTGCTATAAGCATAGCGGCTGTTATATGCATAGCAGCTGTCATAATTATAAGCATTGGTATTATAATGTATGTGTCGTTGTGAGATAATAGAAACCAAAATAAGGAAAAGAAACCGCATGGAAAATGTATTAAACCTTTTTAGGAAGGAAACCGCAGAATGGTTTGAAAATACACTTGGAGAGCCGACACCGGTACAGAAGGAAGCGTGGCAGATGATTGCACAGGAAGAGCATGTGCTTGTGTCGGCGCCGACAGGAACCGGAAAGACGCTCTCTGCGTTTCTTGTATTTCTGGATCAAATGAAGCGGCAGGCGGAGGAAGGCACATTAAAGCAGGAACTGCAGCTTGTCTACATTTCTCCCTTGAAATCGCTGGCGGCGGATATAAGGGAAAATTTAAGACGCCCTTTGGAGGGAATAGGAGCGGAGGAGGAAATCCAAATCGGCATCCGGACGGGGGATACCTCGCAGCGGGACAGGCAGAAGATGGTAAAAAATCCGCCGCATATTCTGATTACCACACCGGAATCCCTATACCTGATGCTGACAAGCAAGACAGGACAAAATGTTTTGGCAACGGCGAAAGCAGTCATCCTGGACGAACTTCACGCCGTTATCGATACGAAGAGAGGCGCACACCTGATGCTGTCACTGGCGCGCCTTGATTTTCTATGTAAAAAGCCACTGCAGAGGATTGGTTTGTCTGCAACCATTGAGCCGCTTTCCATGGCAGCGGCGTACCTTGCGCCTGAGGAGGTAAAAATTGCAGCCCCTCTCATGAAAAAGAATGTCAGTCTTGAAGTCTTAAGTCCCTATGCTGACGTTTCCAAGGGCAGGAGAAAAGACCCTGTCTGGGAGGAGCTGGGTGCACTTGTCTATCAGTACTGCCAACAGAGCCGCAGTGTGATTGCATTCGTAGAGGGAAGAAGGTATGCGGAAAAGCTGGCGTACTATGTCAATCTGTTAGGCGGGGAGGGCTTTGCCCGCGTCCATCATGGCAGCTTATCAAAAGAACAGAGAATGGAGACGGAGATGGCGCTGCGCGACGGAAGGCTCCGGCTTTTGTGCGCTACCTCGTCTATGGAGCTGGGCATTGATGTCGGAGAAATCGACCAGGTGCTGCAGGTCGGCTGTCCCCGTACTATTTCCGGAACCATGCAGCGGTTAGGACGGGCGGGACATAACCCCGGCAGAGTCAGTGTGATGTACCTGTTTCCCCGAACAGCGGCGGAATGTGTGTCCTGCGGCATGACAGCGGAGCTTGCCAGACAGGGAGGCGTGGAGCACTTAAATCCGCCGAGGGAATGTCTGGATGTGCTGGCGCAGCATTTGGTTTCCATGGCGGCGTTCAGAAGTTATGAGCTGGATGAGGTGATGGAGATTCTGCCGCGGGCATGGTCTTTCCGGAATATTACAAAAGAAGAGGTAAAATCGGTTCTTGGTATGCTGGCGGGAGACTATGAGCATGAGCGGGATATTCCTGCGCGCCCGCGTATTTTGTATGACAGAATCCATGAGCGGGTAGAAGGGGACGGCTACAGCAGGATGTTGGCTGTATCGGCGGGCGGCACCATTCCCGATAAGGGTCTTTATGATGTCAGGACGGAAGACGGCGTAAAACTGGGGGAGGTGGACGAGGAGTTTGTCTATGAATCCCAGAAAGGCGACAGATTTATTCTTGGTTCCTTCGCATGGCGGGTTGTGAATATCAGCAAAGATACCGTAACGGTAACGCAGGCACAAATGGAAGGCGCAAGGCTTCCTTTTTGGCATGGAGAGCTGAAGGGAAGAGACAGGCGGACGGGAGAAGCTTTTGGGCGCATGTTTCGTTCTTTTCAGGAAGCATATGAAAAAGGACAGCTTGCAGAGACTTTAAAGAAATTAGGAATGGACGAAACCGCAGTCAGTCTTGCTTCCGGCTATCTGGAAAGACAGATAAAAGCGACGGGGAGCCTGCCGGATAACAAAACCATTCTGGTGGAGCATTTCAAGGATTCCTCGGGAAACAGCCAGTTGATGATTCATTCCCTCTTTGGAAGAAGGATTAATGCGCCGCTTGCACTCCTTGCAGCACAGGCGGTAAGGGACAAAATGGGGATAGAAATCGGAAGTGTGGAGGAAGAGGACGGTATTCTGCTCTATTCCTATGGAAGTCATGTATTGCCGGAGGGCGTGTTACAGATGGTGGACCCTGACACTTGTATCCGGCAGTTGGAAATTATGCTGCCTGCAACTCCCGTTTTCAATATGGCATTTCGCTATAACAGCGGACGCGCGCTGATGATGGGAGTAAAGGGCAATGGCAGGCAGCCTTTGTGGATGCAGCGTCTTAGAAGCGCGGAGCTTTTGGAGCAGGTGGTAAGGGAAAAGGAGCACCCCCTGATTCGGGAAACCCGAAGGGAATGTATGCATGAGCTGTGGGATGCGGAAGGCGTAAAAGAGTTATTGTGCGATATACAGGCGGGAATCGTGGAGGTACGAGAGGTTTACACGGAAATTCCTTCCCCCATGTCGCTTCCTCTCCAGTGGGGACAGGAGGCAGCAGTCATGTATGACTATTTCCCAACGCCCCGCGGTATCCATGGGGCGATAGAGGAAGCGCTGAAGCAGGAAAAGGAATTGATTCTGCCGGACAGCAGAGAGCTTGCACAAATGGCGGAGCGGGAAAAGCTTCCCGAAAATGAAGGGCAGCTTCATTCTCTTTTAATGACGGAAGGCGATTTGGCGGCAGGGGAACTGGAAATTCCGGCAGAGTGGCTGGACAATCTTGCCAAAGCAGGTCGAGTAAGCTATCTGGAGCAGGGACTATGGATTGCCGCTGAGCATGAGGAGGAATATGCGCTTGCTTTAGAAGAAAAGGAAGGGATGGAGCAGCCCGAAGCGACGGAGAAAAGGGAGGCGCATCTCCATATTGTAAGGCGTATGCTCCGTTACAGAGGAGGCGCTGACGCAGTACAGACGGCGGCCCGCTATGGCTGGGATCCATCTTTTGCAGAGACGCTTTTGGAAGAATTGTGTAAAAGAGAAGAAGCCATAAAACAGGAGGAGCGGTATTATCATGCCGTGTTGTACCGCCGTGCCAGAAGGCGGACGCTGAAAAACCGCCGCGAAGAGATACAGACCTGTCCGCCTGAGAATTATGCGGCACTTCTGCTTTCTCGGATGGATTCCGGTGCACCGGCGGCGGAATGTCTGCAAAATACACTGAAGCAGTATGCGGGAGCCGTATTTCCGGCGTCCTATTGGGAAAGTATTCTGCTTCCGAAAAGGGTAAAGAACTATCGGGAGACGCTGTTGGATTCCTTTCTCGCGGAAGGGGAGTTGTTCTGGCATATGGAGGAGAAGAAAAATCTGCGTTTTGATTATCTGGCAGATGTGGACTGGGATGCAGATATGGAAGGCTGTGTCAAAGACCTTACGGAAAAGGAACGGATTATTTATGAGGCGCTTTTAAAGCGTGGTGCAAGCTTTCTGCAGTCACTGAACGGACTTCTTTCCGGCGAATCCCCTTACGATACGCTTTTGTCATTGTTGGAAAAGGGTCTGGTGTGCGCGGACAGCTATGTTCCGGTGCGCCAGTGGATCGACAGGGAAAAAACAAAAAAGGCAGCAGTCAGGCAGCGGGTCAATGTGCATGTCAAAGCGCTGCGGGCAGGAAGATGGGATGTAGTAAGGCCCGTCAGGGAGCAGTCCATAGAAGAAAAACTGGAGAGCTGCTTTGACAGAAGCCTGATTTTATGCCGTGAGACAGCGGCGGAATGTAATCTTTCGTGGCAGGAAGCTTTGTCAGTGCTGCGCATATGGGAGTACACAGGGCAGGCAAGAAGAGGATATTTTGTAGAAGGATTGTCCGGTGCGCAGTTTATCAGGGGAAAGGATTATCCGGCTGTAACGCGCCTGCTGCAAAATCCGGAGAAAAGAATAATCTGGGTAAATGCGGCGGATCCGGCACAATATTGGGGGAAAGTGCTGCCGCATAAGGAAGAAAGAAATTTCTTAAATGTGCCGGGCAGCGCTGTCGCATGTTTCGGCGGTATTCCGGTTATGGTCATGGAAAGGCAGGGAAAAACACTGCGCGTACTGGAGAAGGAACATCAGGATGTATGTCTGAAGCTCTTTGTGGAGGAATACAAGAGCGGAAAAATTTTCCCCGCACAAAAGCGGATTGTGGTGAAGGAATATCCGGACATGGCAAGGGAAGCGTTGACAAAGGCGGGATTTTTAAAAGAAATGCAGGATTATGTTTTATACAAATAGGGTTCTGGGCTATAAAAAAGGCGTTCTCCTTATGAAGTATATCTTCGTGAGGAGTAACGCCTTTGTGATTTTATTCTTCTGCCGTAATGATTCTTTTAGTTCGCCTTTTTATCTGTTTTAGAAGGGCGTACCAAAAAGATACTGATAAGCAGCGCTATAATATAGAGCGCGATTGTCAAATACAATACATTCTGATAGCCCACCGGATTGATATGGGAATCAGGATCAGGTGTCCCTGTTTTGTTTACAATCAGGTTGGCAATCTGGTTACCGGTCAAGCCTGCAAACGCCCATGCGGACAAGGTGATTCCATGAATCGCGCTGATGCTGCCCATGCCGTAATGGTCGGAAAGAAGAGTAGGCACATTGGAGAAACCGCCGCCGTAGCCTGCGTTTACCACAAAGAGTAATCCCAAAACCAGAATTGTCAAAAGAATATTTCCCTGTCCGTTTTTGATGCCGCTTGTCAAAATTACCAGTCCCGTGAAGGCAATGGAAAGGATGAAAATTAACTTGTAAATAGTATTTCTATCCTTCATTTTGTCCGCCCATGCAGAGAAACCGAGGCGTCCGCCTGCATTAAAGACTGCGGATACGGTGGAAATCACACCAACCATTCCGGCAAGACCGATACACTTCACAATCATTTTTTCTTGAGAAATCAGTGCAAGACCGCAAGTTATATTGATGTAGAACATCAGCCAGATACCAATATAATTTGTAATCGGACGGCTTTTGATGACGGACATAATGCTCTGTCCCTTTTCTTTTTTCTGAGGCTCATGCCAGCCGGCAGGTTTCTTTAACAGCAAATGTCCGACAAACATCATCACGAAATAAACACATGCTAAGATGAAAAACATTTTGTAAATGCCGTCGTCACCCAGATTTTTTAGCAAAGCTTCCATAATAGGGCTTGCAATTGCCTTTGCGGCACCGAAACCTGCAACGGCAAGACCTGTGGCAAGACCCTTTTTATCTTCAAACCAGAGCATAAGCGTTTTAACAGGAGAAAGATAACCCGTGCCGAGACCAATACCCATGATAAAGCCGTAGCACACATAGATACCGATTAATGCAATAGGACTTCCCTTATGCTGGCCGCCGTAGTATATGAAAAATCCGGTGCCGGCCATACCCAGTGCAAAACTGATGGCAGCGATAAGCGAAGATTTGTGAATGTCCTTTTCCACCACATTACCCAAAAATGCCGCTGACATGCCGAGGAAAAAGATGGCAAAGCTGAATGCCCATTCTGTCGCTCCCTTTGAGAAGCCTATATAATCAGCAATTTCCTGACTGAAAATGGACCAGCAGTATACAGTACCTATGCTGCAATGGAGCAAAAGCGCCGGAATAGCAGCACATATCCATTTGTTTTGATTCTTGTTCATTTTTCTACTTCCTTTCATTCGTATCGAATTAATCCTTGTCATTCTACTCCTAATTGATAAAAATTTCAAGGTTTATGGTTAGTTCTGCTCAAAAAGAGAAGCCAAAACAGAGGTTGAGTTTGTAATTTCTGCCACGGATTTTTCGATATCATTGTAAATAACAGCAGACTGCGAAGACAAATCCTGCATACTTTTTGCCACTACAGCAAAGCCGACGCCTGCTTCACCGCTTCTTGCCGCTTCAATACTTGCGTTTAAGGAAAGCATTTTCTGTTTGGTTGCAATTGCCTTTAAGTGGCTGGTATTGCCGTTAATGGTTTGGATAATCTGGGTTGAATGTTGGATTTCCTGTTTCAGAATATCCAGTCGGCCGGTATTGTTGTATTTAAAGTATTCAAGATTTACAAGCTGGTTTACAATGATGCCCAAAAGATTAGCGGCAGAACGGATTCTTGCTTCTGTGCTGATGGGTACTTCACGGAGCGCCTTTATGTATTGTTCGGGGTCTATGCCGAGTTCTCTTGCCGTTTCCCGGAAAGCATCTTCATCGGGAGGATTGGGAAGCACCTGTCCGCCGATGATGGCTCCTACTTTTTGACCGTCTACAACGATGTCCACCGAAAAATCCATCAATCCGGCATGGCAGAAGTAAGTACCGGTGCATTCGTTGTCACATTTTACGCAGCGGCGGTTGCCCTCCGAAGAACCGCGGGTATATTTCATACAAAAATCTGTAAAATTACTGCCCTCTGTCAGATATTCTCCGTGTATTCCGACTGCTATGGCGGCAAGACCGGTGGCATTAGAAAAATTATCCTGAATCTCCTGCAGCTTCGATAAGTCCATAAAGTCTTTTAATTCCATGAATTCCTCCATTCCGAATCAGCCGGATAGCGCCGGATTGACTCTTTCCTCTTTTATATAGCATTATACTTCATTCCGAAGAAATTTACAATTTCAGATAGTTAAAAACCAAATAATTCTTTGTTTTCTATTTACTTCGTCATGAGGTCAGATTTGTAAAAATAAACCGTCCCGCGCATGTAGAGAGCGATATAATCTTCAGAAACATAATAATAGTCTGCTACCTGACAACGAAGCAGTTCCTCCGTATTGCGTTTTGTCTCTTCCGTCCATGGAAAAGGGAAGCGTTCCATTTCATAGCCGGATTGTTCTACGGCTTCCCGAAGCATTTCGTTTGGCGAATCCACCGCCGCCGTTGTCTCCAGCCAGTCAGCAACGCCCAGACTGCTTTCTCCTTCGTAGGAAGGATATTCTCCGCCCTGTTCCCACCAGCTTTCATCAAAGGGATGGTAATTCGGGTAAAACATGGGGTCATAATGATATCCTGCCGTATCGTAATCTTCCAAATCGGAGAAGAAAATCAGTTTGGGAGAAAAGACTTCTTCATAGATTTTCAGACGATTTGCATCGATGTCCCTGCCAATAGAACTGTCCGTTTCTTCGGGGCGGGCCACATAGACCAAAAACAAGCCGTTTTGATAATCGTTTACCTCATTTATCATAGGGGCATCCCAATGGAACCGATAGCGTTCTACAGAATCCACTGCAATCTGTCCTTCCCGGTATTCCAGATAATACCGGATGCCGCCCTTCCATGAGGAAGCGTTTTGATAATCTAAGGTTGGCAGCAGCACTGTGCCGTCGGACGCCAGAATCTCGGTAAAGCCGGCGCGGAAGTTGTGATTTTGAGACAATAGAAAATAGCTGCCATCTTCCTTTGGAGAAAAAATATAAAAGGAGCCTTCATTATCATAGCACCCCTGCGTGGTTTCTATATAAAGAAACAACTCTTCTTTTCCATCCCCCGTAATATCGTAAGCTGTAGAATGTGCGATATAGGGCAGATCAAGATATTCTATAGAAAGTGTTATATCAGTTAATAAAACGCGCGCTGCCTTGGGAAACTGTACGGAAATATATTTGACAAAACCTGAATTTGTTTCGGAAGCAGACTTTGCCCCACTCCAAATTATCATTCCGATGATGCATGTCAGTAATGTAATTCCCTTTAGGAAATATTTTTTCACAGCACACCAGCGCCTTTCTCACACAGATTTCTTTTCTCTAAAATTATACCATGATTTTATGCCATAGCAATAAGGTTTGAAACACAAAATTTTCCTTTCTTTCTTTTTGTCTTGCAAGGAAGAGAAAAGTATGGTAATATACATATATATTTAAGAATCTTAAATAAGTGCAGCAACAAAATAATCGCAGTATTTACAATATTTTACAATATTCAGAAAAAGTATTGCGGACAAATTTTTAATACTTTTAATTTTATATTTGCCGGTGCCGTGAAAGGAGGTACAGGAGAAATGGTTTTGACCGGCGTGCTGTATAGGAAAGGTATGTTTACAGTAAGAACAGGAGGGTATACAATGAAAAAGAAGGTTTTATCACTTGCGTTGGCGTTTTGCATGCTTACGGCAGTGTTTGCCGGATGCGGAAAGGGCAAGGAAGAGGGGGATTCCGAAAGCACAACGCCGCAGAACACTACAAATCAGGGACAGGAAACAGACGTGAATAATGAAGAAAACACGGATAATGAGGTAAATGATACATCTGAAAATCTCTCAGAAGAGGCAGCGTATGTCAAAGAAATAATTGACGGTCTGGCAATTAACGGAGCCGGCTTTGATGCGCAGACAGCAGAGATATCGGAATATAGAGAGCCGGTTACGCTGGTAAGGGCGCTGTTTGATTCTTTGGAAGAAGAGGATCAGGCGGTATTGGAAGAGGATGGTACACTTGAGCAGCTTCTTATGGCTGAGGCGCGGACTTTGAATTTATGGATTCGTGATACACCGTTAGACGCAGTGGAGGACGGCGGTATAACATGGCTGATGGAAGAAAAGTATTACGAGCTGGAAGAGGTACTCGGAGAGGATACCGTCAAAGAACTGGTACCGCTCTATGAAAGCAAGTTTTTGGCATATAATGACTTGATACCGGGATTCCAGGAGGAAAAACGGAACAATCTGGAAGCCGGACGCGCTGTGGACGAGGCCATTCTGAACATGGATGTGAAAAATGCGGCCGAGGTTGCGCAGGTTGCGGAAATGTACGATGCGCTGACAGATATGCAGAAGGCGTATGTAGAGCATTATTACATTCTTAGGGAAGCCGGGAATTTACAGGATGATGCACTTGCACGTGTCGCTTATACAGGAACCCGTTCCTCCGTTTACGGACTTGGCAGCAGATGGCTTTTGCCGGAGGAATGGAAGAGCGTTACCGATCAGATGCAGGAGTGGTATCCTTCCGCAAAGCCGACGATGGTATGGATTGTGGGCAGTTTGAGCGGAATGGGATGTAATCTGGAGTTTTTACCGGCGGATGATGTGGATACGGCAGCATTGGAAGAGCAGTATATTTATTTTTCTGAGCCGACTCGTGAAAACCATTTATCCCATGAAGAGTATTTCAACTATTTTGATGAAAACGGGATTGAGGTTTATTTGCAGGTAGAGCCCGGGTTTGCAGATGTGGAAACATTGATTGATTTGGTTCTGGCACAGTATGGCAGCCATCCCTGTGTAGTGGGAGTCGGTATAGATGTGGAGTGGTATCACGGTGTTACAGAGGATTCCGGTCTTCCCATTTCCGATGTTTTGGCAGAGCAGTGGGATAAGCACATTAAGGAAATTAATCCGGAGTACAGACTTTTCCTGAAGCACTACAACATCCGGTATCTTCCTCCTACTTATAGAAGCGATATTCTGTTTGTCAATGACAGCCAGGGATTTGGAAGCTCTATCGGAGACGTTTTGGGCATATATGATGAAGAACTTGACGATGTTCTTGGATTTGTGCCTGAGTTCAAGCGCTTTGCAGATGCTTTTCCTGACAATGACGTACTCTATCAGATTGGATATGAATCCGACGCAACATGGTATTATACGATGGAAGATCCTGTTGTACTGTCACTTGGACAAAGACTGGCAGAGGTTACGGGACAGAACTGCGGTATTATATGGGTAGACTTTAGCATTAAGAACCCGAAGACATTCCCGTGGACCATGACATCGGAAGAGAAGGTGAATGTGGTAAACAAGCTGCTCAGATATTTGAATCCGGATGGAGGACAGGTTGGCATGCGTCTTGCAGGAAACAGCTCTGATCCTGCCGCTCCCAGAGATTTCATTTATGTGCAAAAGGTGAGGGAGATCGTGGACGGTATGACGGAAGAAGAGCAGGGTATGCTGGATGCGGAGAGGCTCGGTTACCTTGAGTGGGCAGAGACGGTCACTGCAGATTAAGAGATTTTACAGACGTATTTAAAGAGAGGGTATCAATAATATATAATAAAGAGAACCGTCCGTTTTGGGGAAAACGGGCGGTTCTGCATTGTAATTTTAAGCTAAATGAATGTCTTTGTCGAGAAGCTTTCTTCCCATTTCTCCAAGCCCCTGAAAATAGAAGTCGAGATTGGAGTCGATGATAACAATCTGCGGCATAATTTCCTCGGGTAACTGCATAAAGCTTCCTTTTTGTACATGCTCGTACAGACTGTCAGGAATGTCTTTTCCTCCGATTACAATTTTCTCAGGGTTTAGAACGCATATAATATTGGTAGCAATGGCTTCGAGAAGGGCAGTACGCTGCGAGGGATTGGTATCTGCCAGCATATCCTCCGTTTTTTTGCCGGCTTCAACCTGCATATAACCAATTTCACCGGCAAAGCTTGTAAAACCGGGGTAGAGTCTGCCGTTTATAATGATGCCGGCGCCAATGCCGTTGTTTTCCACATGCAGATATACCAAATCCTGTACGCCGGTCTGTACACTGCCTGCATAGCCGACAGCAATGGCGTTGATGTCATTCACCAGCAGGACGGGAAGTCCAAATTCCCGCTCTAAAAGACTTTTCAGATTGACTCGTTCCCATTCCGGAATGTGGGGAATCGCAAAAACCTGACCGGCTTCGGAGACTGCCCCCGGGACGCCGACGGAAATGGCGCGGACATACTTGTTCTGCTCCAACATGAGTCGGACAATAGAACAGAGCTGCTCCGAAAATGTGCTGTCGGGATTGCGAGGAAATGTGGCAGAGGACTCGCGGTTAAGATTCATGTCTGATATGGCATATTGGAATTCGTTCTCTGTTACAATAAGGGAAGCTATCAAGTAACGCTTGTTGTTCAGTGCAAATACTTCTGCTTTCCTGCCGCGTGCCGGCTGTATGGTACCGACGCTGATGACGATTCGTTCTTTCAATAGCTGTTTGATTAAGAGATTGACAGTTGGCTGGCTGATACCCGTGATAGAAGAAAGCTCTACCCTTGTGGCGCTTTGGTACTTGGTTAAGGCTTCTTTAATCAGACCGATATTTAGTTCTTTCATAAGAGAGGGTTTTCCGGTTAGATCGTTTCTCTGCTGCACAAGCGCTCCTTCTGTGTCGGACAGTGGCCGTATGTCGTAAAACTGATATTATCTAATTTTTATAATACAATTACTATGCTGATTTTTCAAGGGGGAAAATTCAGGTTTTCAAAAATATAGAGGGCTGTTATAATGAGGAAAAGAACCTTAAACTGTCAAAGCGTACAAGGGGTACCGATATGGAAAAACGAATAAAAAGTTACAGAAGATATATGGACAATCTGATAGAGAAACTGCAGCAGGACGGGAAGCTGCAGGATATGGACATAGAAGCATTGAAAAAAGAGCATTTGACGCAAATTTCCTTTTTTTGTCATGAGAGACTGGTACATCTGATTGTAACGATCGTCTTTGCCTTGCTGGAAATGCTGTCTCTCATGCTGGTGGTGCTTTCCGCAGAAATTTATCCGATGCTGCTGACGGTAGTGATACTGATACTGCTGGTACCTTATATCCGCCACTACTATATTTTGGAAAATGAAGTGCAGAAAATGTACGGACAGTATGACAAATTAAATGAGCTGCAGGGCTGCTCTTACTGTTTTAACGAGGATGCCAAATGAACAGGGATTTGACAGAAGGAAATATTAACAGGAGGCTGCTTGGATTTGCCCTTCCTCTGATGGCAGGAAATCTCTTGCAGCAGTTTTATAATATTGCCGATACCTGGGTGGTGGGAAGGTTTTTAGGCCCAAAGGCACTGGCGGCAGTTGGCTCTTCCTATACGCTTATGGTTTTTCTGACATCTGTTTTTTCGGGTTTGTGTATGGGAAGCGGTGTGGCTTTTTCCATTTATTTTGGGAAAAAAGATTTTGAGCGCCTGAAATCTGCAATTTTTCTCTCTTTTTCTTTTATCGGAGCAGTTACGTTAGCTTTAAATATTTTGCTGTTTCCCGGGCTTGATGGGATTATTCGGCTTTTGCGTGTGCCGGATGATACGGCGCCCTTTATGAAAACCTATCTTTTCATTATATTTATGGGGATAACGGCCTCTTTCCTGTACAATTACTTTGCCTGCCTGCTTCGCGCAGTCGGCAACTCTTTGGCGCCGCTTTTTTTTCTGGGCGTGTCTGTCGTGTTGAATGTTGCGCTGGACTTGGCGTTTGTGCTGGTATTTGACTGGAAAGTCGGCGGTGCGGCAATAGCGACAGTGATGTCACAATTTGTCTCGGCAGCAGGAATTCTGATATATACACTTGTTAAGTTTCGTGATATTCGTCCACAGAAACGTCATATGCACTGGAATAAACAGATTTTTGGTGAATTGATAAGCCTGTCATTTCTTACTTGTATCCAGCAGTCGGTTATGAACCTTGGCATCCTGATGGTGCAGGGATTGATTAACAGCTTTGGCAGTGTGGTGATGGCGGGTTACGCCGCTGCCGTAAAGATAGATTCCTTTGCCTATATGCCGGTGCAGGATTTCGGAAATGCTTTTTCGACTTTCATTGCGCAGAATTATGGAGCCGGAAAAGGAGAGCGTATACGGAAGGGAATCCGAAGCGCAAGTCTTGCGGTGGTTGTTTTTTGTGTGTTGGTGGGTGCCATAGTCTGCATTTTGGCAAATCCCCTGATGAAAATTTTTATTGATGCTGCGGATACGGATATTATTGCTGCGGGGGCAGGTTATCTGCGCATGGTGGCGTCCTGCTATATTGGGATTGGCTTTTTGTTCTTATTCTACGGGTTGTACCGTGCCGTTCACCGCCCCGGTTTTTCGGTTGTGCTTACGGTGATTTCTCTCGGAACCCGTGTGATGCTGGCGTATTTCTTGTCTGCAATTCCGGAGATTGGTGTGAAGGGTATTTGGGTGGCAATTCCCATCGGCTGGTTTTTGGCAGATTTGACAGGAGCAATCGGTTTTTTCTATTTAAACCGCAGGAAAAAACTATTCTGAGAAACTGTTGAATTCAAAAGAAATGCGTGGTATTATGGTGAATGTGGCTTATCAATTTTGAAGTTTAACCGGGGGATTTGTTCGTACCGAAAGGTATAGATTGGAAAATGATAAATGGGGAAGATGAGTAGAGTACTTGACAAAGTACTTAATTGGATGAATCAGTATAAAAATACAATATTTCTGGCAGTGTGCATGGCGATACATTTAACCTATATGGTAGTATTCCGTATGCTGGGTGTTCAACTATTGTCGTACCTTAATTTCTTCAGCAGTTGTTTTTACTTTTATTTTCTTTTTATTAAAAGAGATACTTCTGAGGCTGCTATGCTTTCGAGTTATTTTGAGATTCTGGCGTTTTCCACTTTGAGCGAATTGGCGCTGGGACGGGATTACGGTTTTTTCCTGTATATTGTCGGCATGTCTGCAACTATATTTTATTTGGTTCCTTCCTATAAAAATAAGCGTTTTCTCTATCAAATTACAGGTATTGCGCTGGCGATTGTGCTGGAGGCAGTCGTTATGCTGAGTGGGATATCTTTTCCCGGCATGCAGGAGCCGTTAGCGCCTTATCAGCCTGTTTTTTATCTGGTAAATATAGGATTAACGGCGACAATTGTAATGGCGGCGGCATTTTTCTATGCCAAGCAACTGGAAACGGTATGGGAAACCCTGCGTTATAATATGAATCATGACGTGCTGACGGGGCTTTATAACCGGCGTTTTTTTGAGCAGCAGATTGAGCAGATTCGGGAACGGGAAAAAAGCCCGTTCGTGATCACCATGCTGGATATCGATTTTTTCAAAAAAGTAAACGATACTTATGGTCATGAAGCGGGGGACGAGGTGCTCATACAGGTGTCCGCCCGTCTGAAAGAAGCAGCAGGCAAAGAAAATCTGGCTGTCCGCTGGGGCGGCGAGGAATTTATTATATATTTTTCCAACACCACATCGGAACAGATATATCCGCAGATGGAGGACTTAAGAAAGCGGATAGAAGATATGGTGGTAGAGGTAGCGGGAAAAGAAATTCATGTTACGATTACAAGCGGCATTGCAATCGGTATGCCGGACAGCAATTATGAAAAGGTAATTCACAACGCAGATGAAAAGCTCTACCTCGGAAAACGGCGGGGCAGAAATCAGGTAGTTGTGTAGATAAAAACGAAATCAGGAGGCAAAGCAAATGGGACTATTTTCAAGAAAACCGAAAGAACTGGTTTATGATGCAGCGGAATGTCAGAGCAAAAAAGCCCGTATGCGAGAGATGTTTAATGAGGCAGTTGAAGAGGGAGACAGCTACGAGATACTCCGTGCCACGGAAACAAGCTCCAAATTCGAGCGTGGATTTATCCTTGATACCAATACGACAACCTACTACTATTACATCCTTGGTTATCGCAAGAGTGACGGCAAGGTGGTAATGGTGCAGATAGACCGTGAACTGAAACAGCACAGTGACGCGTTCTTTGTAGATATGGACGCTGTGGTGGGAGTGAACTACTATCCCAAACTGAAGCAGGCATGTCTGATTTATAAAAAAGGTTACGGCTCCTACGGTGAAATTTTAAATATCTATGACACTGGCAGTAAAACAACATCCGGCATCGGCATCACAAATATTGTGCAAGAACAGGAGAGAGAGGGTTTCCTTGATTTTCTGGAAGGTGTGCGCAGCCGTCTGGAGCAGGCAGGGCACAAACAGGAGAAGTGGAAACGCTGATACATATGCTGCCAAAGTTTATAATTCCTTTATTTTTCTTTTATAGATTTGTTAGCACTCACCTGTTGACAGTGCTAACAATGAGTGTTATAGTACAGATATAACAAATAACAAAGCCGCATAAGCGGCGGATAAAGTGAATGGAGGAATTAATTATGATGCTGCCTAGTATCTTTGGTAAAGATTTATTAAATGAAATGATGAACCTGTCCTTTGAGGATGACTTTTTCGGAAACCGCAGTCTGTTGTATGGCAATCAGGCGAAGAGTGTTATGAAGACGGATATTAAGGAAGGGGAAAATGGATATGAGTTGTCCATTGACCTGCCCGGTTTTCAGAAGGAGGATATCAGCGCACAGCTTGAAAACGGTTATCTGACCGTGACCGCTTCCCAAAACACCAGTAAGGAGGAGAAGGACGAGGACGGCAGGTATATTCGCAGAGAGCGTTATACCGGCAATTGTTCCAGAAGCTTCTACGTTGGCGAGGGCGTTACACAGGAGGATATTCATGCAAAGTATAAGGATGGAATCTTAAGCCTGACTGTTCCGAAAAAGGATGCAGAAAAAATAGAAGCGCAGAAGTATATTGCCATTGAAGGATAACAAGTCATCACAGCGTAAATAGTCTTGCAAAGAAGCGCCCCGTAAGCCACATGCTTAGGGGCGCTTCTTCTTATGCGTCTGCCGGTGTTTTTTCAAACATAAGGATTGAAAGTTCTTTGATTTCGTAATAAGATAAAAGAAGAATTATTGTTACAAGGTATATCAAAAGTGCCTGCCAAAGCAGGCGGATGGGAGTAGAAATGAAATTTAAAGACATGCCTTACGAAAGAGTCGATTTTGAGAAAGTCGGCGAAGAAATGCAGCAGCTTATGGCAGAGTTTGACGCTGCAAAAAGCGGTGAGGAGCAGTTTGAAGTACACAAGAAGTATTATGAACTGACAGACCGCGTTTATACCATGATGACCATCGCCAATATCCGGCATGATGTAGACACAACGGACAGCTTTTATGATGCGGAGCAGTCATATTATGATGAGCAGGGACCGGTGTTTACAAATTTAGTGGTGGCATATCAGAAAAAAATGTACGAATCGCCTTACCGTGCATACTTAGAGGAGAAAATCGGACCGGTTGCCTTTAAAAACATGGAGCTGAGCCTGAAATCCTTTGATGAAAAGCTGATTCCCCTGCAGCAGGAGGAGAACGCTCTGACAACAGAGTATGACAAGCTGATTGCAAGTGCAAAGATAGACTGGGAAGGTGAGACCTTAAATCTTTCCCTGATGCGCCCGCATTTAATCAGTGTGGACAGAGACGTGCGTAAAAAAGCATGGAATAAAGTAGCAGCTTTCTTTGACGAAAATGCGGAAAAGCTGGATGAAATTTACGACAAGCTGGTAAAGAACAGGGACGCGCAGGCAAAGAAACTGGGCTATCAGAATTATCTGGAACTGGGCTACTACCGTATGCAGCGCAACTGCTATGGACAGGCAGATGTGGAGAGCTTCAGAAAGCAGATTAAGGAGGACTTTGTTCCTTTTGCAGAAAAGCTGCATGAGCGCAGAAGGCAGAGGCTGGGTGTTGACAAGCTTTTCTTCTTTGATGAGAGCGTTTATTTCCCGAATGGCAATCCGAAGCCCATCGGCACGCCGGAAGAAATTATGCAGAACGGACAGAAGATGTACGAAGAGCTGTCTCCTGAGACAAAGGAGTTCTTCGACTTTATGATGGAGAACGAGCTTTTTGATGTTTTGGGACGCAAGACAAAGAAGGCAGGCGGCTATATGACCTATCTGCCGGTTTATAATTCTCCGTTTATTTTTGCAAACTTTAACGGCACGGAGGGCGATATTGATGTCATTACCCATGAATGCGGGCACGCTTTCCAGGGCTATATTTCCGGAAAAGACCCGATTCGTGAGCACAGCGATATCACCATGGAGACAGCGGAGATTCACTCCATGTCCATGGAATTTTTCACGGAGAACTGGATGGAGATGTTCTTTGGCGATCGTGCGGACGATTACCGCGCTATGCATTTAGAGGATGCGGCGGCGTTTATTCCTTATGGCTGTATGGTGGATGAGTTCCAGCATATTGTGTATGCAAATCCTGAGATGACTCCCGCAGAGCGGAAAGCGGCTTGGGTGAAGTTAGAGAAAGAATACAAGCCTCATCTGGATTACGGCGACTGTAAGTTCTTTGCAGAGGGCGGTTATTGGCAGAGACAGCTTCATATTTTTGATTACCCGCTTTACTATATTGATTATTGTATTGCACAGACCTGCGCTATGGAATACAAGGTAATGATGGACGAAGATATGAAGACGGCGTGGGAGAGTTACTTAAAGCTCTGTACCCTTTCCGCAAGTGATTTCTTTACCAATCTGGTGGACATGGTTGGTCTGGAAAATCCTTTTAAAGAGGGCTGTATCAAGGAAATCGTGAAAAAGCTGGAAGAGAAGATAAAGTAAGAAAACAGACAATATAAAAAGCTGCTGTGGCACAGGTAACATACCGGGCCGTGGCAGCTTTTTCATTTCATTATTGTTATTAAGATTTTTTCGGCTGTCCGTAATAGAGGATACCAAGTGCGCCGGGACCGGCGTGCGTGCCAATGCTGGGACTGATATCATTGATGATGATGTTGGTAAAGTCGGTCTGTTCTTTTACCAATTCCGCTACTGCCTGCGCATCCTCTAAGCAGTTGCCGTGCACAATGCCTACCGGCAGGGAATAATCGGTATTTTCCTCCAGAGTCGCTTTCATTCGATCAACCAGAGTGTGAAGGGATTTTTTTCTACCCCGCACTGTGCCGGCAGAAACTAAGGTTCCGGCATCGCTGACATAGAGGAAAGGCTTTAAGTTTAAGGCACTGCCGACTACGGCGGTGGTTTTGCTCACTCTGCCGCCTCTCTGCAGATGAAATAAATCATCCACGGTAAACTGTACGTTGATGTGGTGCTTGAACTCTTCAATGGCATTCACGACTTCCTCATAAGAAGCGCCTTTATCCTTTAATGCATTGGCGTGAAGTACCATAATGGATTCGCCGAGGGAAACGTTCAGGGAATCTATCACGGTAATTTTGGCATCCGTATATTCTTCCAGAAGCTCTTTTGCTACCATACAAACGTTGTTGTAGCTTCCGCTCAAGGCAGAAGAAAATCCGATATGTATGATATCAAGGTCTTTGTCCAAAAGAGCACGGAACTTTTCTTCAATTACGGCAGGATTGTTTGCCTGAGAACCGGGCAGCTCGCCTTTTTTCATACGTTCATAAAACTCTGCCGGCGGCATGTTAAGCTCGTCGCCGTAAACAGTATCTCCAAAGGAATAGTATTGAGGAATAATGGTGGTATTCAGCTTGTCAATGTATTCCTGTGGAAGGTCTGAATTAGAATCGGTCGTAATACAATACTTTCTCATAATACTCCTCCATTCCGAAGCGATTTACCGCCATTGTATCATAGAAAACATAAATTTGCAATTTGTATTGACAGACTGGTTTACTCATGATAGACTAAAAACACAATAGGTCTATTGTAAATAAACCAACGATGTTGTGTCTGCACGCACTCGGCACAAGTTCATTATGTGAAATCGCAGCAGCGTTGAGACAAAATGTGCGTAGAAATGAGGAACAATATGAAGGAAATTAAGTTAGCAGAAGTGGAATTACAGTTTGCGGAGTTGATTTGGGAGGCGGAGCCGATTCCCTCCGGCGAACTGGTGAAGCTGTGCGAAAAAGAGCTGAACTGGAAAAAATCTACGACATATACCGTATTGCGCAAGCTCTGCCAGCGGAAGGTTCTGCAAAATGAGGATTCGGTGGTTACTTCGCTGATTAAAAAGGACGAATATTTTGCGATTCAAAGCGAACAGTTTGTGGAGGATACGTTTCAAGGCTCCCTGCCCGGCTTTTTATCTGCTTTTATGAGCCGCCGCAAGCTGAGTGACAAACAGGTTTCGGAAATTGAAGAAATGATAGAAGCATACAGGAAGGGGGAGAAGAAGTCATGATGAAAGAGCTTTTGCAGTGGCTGTTTGTGCTGCAGCTGCAAGTCAGTATTATGGTTATGGTAATTCTGGCGCTTCGTATCATCTTGAAAAAAGCGCCGAGAATATATTCCTACTTGTTATGGTTGATTGTTTTTGTGCGCCTTCTCTGCCCGGTAACGCTGGAAAGCCCTGTCAGCATCATACCTGCGAGGGAGCAGATTATGGAAGCAGGGGCGGAGACAATGCCGGATTTCCCGCTGCTTGCAGACAACCAGCAAGTTTCTGAGAATCCGCAGGCTTTGGCAGGAGGCGAAAAACCGCAGCAGACACCGGCTGTATCGGACTGGCAGGTGCTTTCGGAGCATATTACAAATTTGCCTGAACCGGAACAGCCCATTCAGAAAAAATGGGATGCCGAAACGGTATTTTTCACAGTGGCAGGCATCGTCTGGCTGGGCGTGGCAGCCGCGCTTATGCTCTATAATATTATAACGCTGAAACGTTTAAAAAAGCGCCTGCTGTCTGCAGTGAAACAGGAAGACGGATATTTTATCAGTACAGCGATTGAGACGCCGTTTGTACTTGGCTTTTTCTCTCCCAAGATTTATCTGCCGGAGGGCATACAGGGAAGGGAACTGTCCTATATTTTAGAGCATGAAAAAACCCACTTATGGAGAAAGGATTATGTGATTAAGCCGGCATGCCTGTTTTTAACCTGTATCTATTGGTTTAATCCCCTTGTCTGGGCAGCGTTTCTCCTTATGGGAAAGGATATGGAAATGTCCTGTGATGAGCATGTTTTAGGCAGGCTTGGAGAGGATATTAAGGCAGATTACTCCGAGTCCCTGCTGCAGTTTGCGTCGGGGCGCAAGTATATAGCGGTTCCGCTGGCATTCGGGGAAAATGGGGTAAAAGCAAGAATCCGCAATGTACTTCGCTTTAAAAAGGCTAAAATCTGGATTTCCGTGGTGGCGGTTTTACTCTGTGTGGCAGCAGGCGCGGTGCTTTTGACCACCAGACAAAACAAGGAGCCCGATTTACAGACGACAGAGCCGAATGGGATGGGGGAATCTGACGGAACCGAAGGCGGGGAGCCGGAAGGATTCGGAAAGATGCCGGAGCAGCCTTCAGGGGAGGAAAATACTGAGTTTCCTGTGCCTACGGCGAGAGTGGAGGGCGATTTGTTTACTGCTGTGAACGAATGGGCAGGAAATTATGCTGTAGGGGAAGCAGATATACTCTATGAGCCGTATCAGTTTTACTTGGCAGAGCCATCCAATCAAGTGTTAATCTATTATGAAAAGTGGACGGATGCACCTGAGCTTACTATTTTGATAGAGGTTCTCTCCTATACGGAAACAGAGGAGGGCTATCAGTTGGAGCATGAAGGCTTCAAACTGTGCGATTCCATCACATCAAAGGAGGAATTTGAAGAGGCGTACTGTCCCTTAAGTGAGCAGAACCAATATCTCTTTGTGAGCACCTTCTCGGAAATTATCGCGGAGAGAATGGCGCTGGGGGACAAGAGTGTTGATGATTTTAAAACGCCGCAAAAAGCAGCGGAGCGTGCGCTTCATTTGGGAGCAGGACATGGAGAAATCCGTTTTGTGAACGAAGAGGAGACGATTGCGGTTTACCGTTATACTTTTGATAAAGACGGCTCGCAAATAGATATACCACTTCACATGGAAGAATTTTCCTATCCAATCTGGACGGTGGGAGATGTGGAAGCCAGCGAGGATTTTGCAAAACAGCAGAGAACTGCTTCCATGGAATATGCAGGCGAGAGCTATTGTTTTTATCTGACAGGTTTTTATAAGGTTTTGGAGGATGGTACTTTAAAGTGCCTGTATCCCGGGTATGTCAGAATCCCATCGTGGGGACCTGCCTTCCTTAATGGATTTGCTTATTTTGAAATCGACTTGCTGCATACGCCATATTCCCTTGATTACGCAAACAATGCCGTGGTAGAAGTAAATTTGGAAACCGAGGAATGGCGTCTTGCTTATGTGGATGAAAACTGTTTACGGGCAGCTGCTTCATCAGCGGAAAGCGGAATGGATACACTGCAGCTTCAGGCGGTGATGGAATATGAAACAAATCTCGCCTATTTGAAAGCCGTGGAAGCAGAAATGGAGGAACGGGCTTCTTTTAGTGCTGAAATCAGCTTAATAAGTATAGACCGTATTCCTTTAAAGTCGCAGGACGAGTATGGCTGCAGTGCTTCCTTTGACTTGGATTTGGATGGCAAGGCGGATGAAATTAAGCTGACAACCATAAGCCCCGGGAGTGATCTGCTGATGATAAATGATGCTTCCGTGGAAATTCATCCGGCCAATTTATTCTATTTCTTCTATAAGTTACAGATGATTAGGCCTGACGGAGAGGAACTGCTATTGCTTCTCTATGATGACGGACCCAGCAGCGACCCTATGACAACTTTTTACCGCTACCGCGGAGGTACAATCAAAATAATCGGTTCTATACCTTGTGATGTATGGATAAGCGATACCGGAGAGATGAAAGGTTCTTACCGATTTGATGCCATACAGACAGAATGGGCGGAGGTTACATGGGTGTATACGGGAGAAGGTTTTGAAATGAAGGAGCAGCCATATTATGATTATTCCGGTGATGTAGATTTAACCTTGCTGGTGGAGCTTCCCGTGCACAGTGAGATGTCTCTGGAATCGGAAGCAGTAACCCTTGCGCCGCAAAAAGTAAAGCTTCTTCACACAGATATGGAGCACTGGTTCTATGCGGAGGGAGAAAACGGCGTCGGCGGCTGGTTTTATGTAGAAAAAAAGTATGGCATGGTGCCGGAGGCAGGCGTCAATGTAGATTCCGTTTTTGATGGCTTGCTTTATGTGGATTGAGGTGAAAAGTATGACGCATACATCTTTGCCTCAAAATCCCGCAAGGAAGTTTCGAAGGACTCTGGTTTCACTGGGACTGGCGCTCATTCTGACCTGTACCTCCTGCAGCCCGCAGCCGGATTCGGATTCCCAAGACAGCCCGCTTCAAGAATACACACTGATCCGAACAACGCCGCTGAAAGGTGATGATGAGAGCATTTTTCAAAACATTCAAATTTCAGGAGACAAAATTCATTGCGGCAGCTATTCCTACGAGGAGGCAACCGAGACTTCCGAGGGGCTCTCCGCGGAGACCATCTGTACTTTTTCTGCGGAAGGAGAACTTTTGTCGGAATTTCTGCTGCCGCTGGGCGACAATCGGGATTCTGTCAGATGGTATGCGGATGATGAGGACAATATCTACATTGTGGCGCAGGAGAATACGGAAAATGCGGAGACTTCCGCTGCTCTTCGCCTGTACAAATTCGATGCGACGGGAGCGCTTTGTCTGGAGCAGGAATTTGACCGACTGCGGGAATACCCCGCCCCCAACAACCACGCCAATGATATTGCAACGGACAAAGAGGGTCGTATCTGCGTGCTCCTCTACGATACTATTCTGTTGTTTGACGAAAGCGGCATCTTCCGGGGATCTGTCAATATAGGGGAAATTCTTTCCGGAAAACATATACCCCTAGCTCTTGTTACGGCACCGGACGGCACGGTCTGCGTTCTCTGTCAAACCGACCGAAATGACTGTACTCTCGCCCGCATAAATTTTGACAACAAAGCCGTCTCTTCTCTATATACAGGGTTGCCGCCGGTCAGCGGCGGCCTGATGGCCTTCTGCAGTGAAACGGAATTCCTGTTGTGCACGGAGGAGGGGCCCTGTCTGTATCGGGGAGAAACCGGGGAACAGACCACACTGTTCACCTGGCTTAGCCGGAATCTTGTAAATTCTTCCGTTAAAGGGCTCACCATGACCGGGGAAGGCACTCTTTTGGTGGCTGTAAGCGAGCGAATGGGGACGGGTATCTCTTCCGTTGAACTGTTGGAATTCGGAGTTGTCTCCGGGCAGATCTCCCCGGAAGAAGCTGCCCAACCGGGGGTATCAGACCCGGAGACAGCATCGGCGGAGCCTTCCGATCAGACCACAAAAGACGGCAAGACCATCATCACCCTTGCCGCCATCACACTGCCCTATTACGAAAAAAATGCCATTATCGAATTTAACAAAGGCAGTGATCGATACCGCATAGATGTGGTGGAATATCTTCCCTATGGTTGGAATGATCCCGAGGAATTAAAGAATGCCCAGACCAAGATGGAGATGGAAATGGCTTTGGACAGCAAGAGTTATGACCTTATTTCCCTCTCCTATTTGAATATGGAAAATCTTGCGGAAAAAGATATATTTGAAGATTTGTACCCTTTTCTGGATCGCGAGGGCGGGTTTGAACGGGATGATTTCTTTGAGAGCATCCTAAACGCCTATACGGTAAACGGGAAACTGATCTCCATACCGGATGAATTCAGTGTGAATGTGCTGCTCGGGAAGACGTCTGATCTGGGCGATTGCCACGGATGGACATTGCGGGAGCTGTTGGATTACGACAATGCGCATCCCGAGACATCCTGCCTTTTTGTAGACTCTGACCGGATCTTGGCAGCCTACGCACTCCTCTGGCATGGAAATGACAGTTTTATCCGCATGGAGGATGGGGAAGTTGTGTTCGATCGGGGCACCTGCGAAGATGTCTTAAAATTGCTCAAGGACCACGAGGATATCTCCTTTGACACTTCGCGGGCAGACAGGCTGCAACAGAGCGAATCTTTGTTGACATCCGTACATCTGTATTCCTTTGACGGTCTCCAGCTTGACCGCGCCCGATTTGGGGAGCCTATGACATGGATCGGTTATCCTGATATGGAGGGAAATTGTCAAGTCTTCTATGAAGGCCAAACCGAATATGCCATTTCCTCCCGCTCCGACTGTAAGGAGGGCGCCTGGGAATACCTGGAATACTATCTGGGTCATGAACAACAATTTGTATTTCCTTCCCGGACAGCCGCTTTTGAGGAGATGGCCTCTCAGGCAGTCACGGATCAGTATGTGCTGGATGCGGACGGCAATATCCGCTTGGACGAAAACGGCAATCCTGAGTTAAAGACTACAAGCACATATATTGAGGGCGGTGATACCTATAGCTGGAGTTTCACCTTCGGCCCCGTCACGGAGGAGGATGTGGAGCAAATTCGTCAAATTGTGGAATCCGGGGGCAAGGCGTGGCATAACACCACCGATGAAGTCATTTATCAGGCTGTGATGGAGGAGGGTGCCGCTTATTTTGCAGATCAGAAATCTCTGGATATTGTGGTGGATATTTTGGAAAACCGGCTCAGACTCTACCTGCAGGAGCAGTGAGGAAATATTTTGCTTTTTTGGTGTGGAAATAGTAATATAGTAGCATAAGCATATAAAAGCGGCGTCCGTCTTTGGCTGTGGCGTCGAAAAAGCAAGGAGTTAGGTTTATCATGCTGACAGAACAACGGTTTGAGGAAATTTTAAAGCTGCTTGAGGAAAAGGGAACCATTACCGTACAGGAATTAAAAGAAAAGCTTCATGCATCAGAGTCTACCATCCGCAGGGATTTGACAGTGCTGCATGACAACGGAAAGCTGACGAAGGTATTTGGCGGCGCAGTTGCGGTCAATTCCCGAATGAATACAAAGGATATACAGGTGGCAACCCGCGAGAATGTCAACCGCGAGGAAAAAATCCGCATTGCCCGCTATGCGGCTTCCCTGATTAAAGCCGAGGATTTTGTGTATTTGGATGCAGGTACCACAACGGGCTATATGATTGACTATATAGAGCAAAAGCAGGCGGTCTATGTGACGAATGGTGTCAGCCATGCGAAAAAACTTGCTGCGAGGGGCTTTAAGGTGATTCTGATAGGAGGCGAGCTGAAGTCCTCCACCGAGGCAGTGATAGGCAGCACCGCAGTGGCAATGCTGCAAAAATATCATTTTACTGTAGGCTTCTGGGGTACAAACGGTGTCAATCAGGAAAGCGGCTTCACAACGCCAGACAACGACGAAGCCATGGTAAAGCAGATTTCCATAGAACACGCCGACACCCGCTACGTGCTCTGCGACCATGACAAATTCAATCAAGTGAGCATAGTGTCCTTCGCCAACTTTGGGGACGCGGTCATCATAACGGATAAAGTGGAAGGCGCGGAGTTTAAAACTGCCGGAAATATAATGGTTGTGAAAGAATAAAAAATAGCGGTATTGAGCAATAAAAAAAGCAGAAACAGGCATACTTTGAAGAGAGTGTGTCTGTTTTTTTGCGCGCGGGGAAGGTGGGGGGTTGGCAGCGAGTAACAGCCGGTTTGTCAGTCTATTCCCAAAGGAGCCGCGCTCTCGCTCGAAAAGAAGCGTAGCAGTACTAAGCTCGAAAGAACCTCGCTAAGTAGTAACCCCACACATGACCGACTTTGACCGATTTTTGTTGAATTTGCACAAATTTACCACGCAAAGAATGTGCATTAGGCGGATTGCAAAGGAATAAATTTGATAATATAATAACATTACAAAATCAAAAACGGTCACAAACAATCAAACTCAATCAATAGAAGGAGGTGAAACACATGATATACACCATTACTTTTAATCCGGCGCTTGACTATATTGTATCGGTGAACCACTTTCAGATGGGACTTACAAACCGTACGGACGAAGAAACGCTTCTGCCGGGTGGGAAAGGAATCAATGTTTCCATCGTACTGAAAAATTTGGGCGTGGAGAATACGGCGCTGGGATTTATGGCGGGCTTTACCGGAAAGGAAATCAGCAGAAGGCTGGAGGAAATCGGGTGCCGCACGGAGTTCATAGAGATAGAGAAAGGATTTTCCCGTATTAATCTAAAGCTGAAAAATGTGGACGGTACGGAAATCAATGGCAAGGGTCCCGATATTGACAAGGAAAGTCTGCAGAAGCTTCTTGACAGGCTGGATACCCTGAAAGAAGGAGATATCTTGGTTTTGGCGGGCAGCATACCATCTTCTCTGCCGGATTCCATCTATCAGGAAATTTGTGAGAGGCTTTTCGAAAGGGGAATCATTATAGCGGTGGACGCGACGAGAGAACTGCTCATGAATGTCCTGCCATTTGCACCTTTCCTCATAAAGCCCAATAATCATGAACTGGGAGAAATTTTCGGTGTAACCTTAAGGACGGCAGAAGAGGTCATTCCTTATGCAGAGAAGCTTCGTGCAATGGGAGCGGCAAATGTGCTGGTATCCATGGCAGGCGAGGGCGCAGTACTGGCAGCGGCTGACGGAAAGGTCTACCAAAGAGAAGCGCCGAAGGGCAGGCTGGTAAATGCTGTAGGCGCAGGAGATTCCATGGTAGCAGGTTTTCTTGCCGGATGGCTGAAGACAGGAAGCTATGAAGAGGCATTTAAGATGGGAGTCGCGACAGGCAGCGCAAGCGCATTTTCAGAGCTGCTGGCGACAAAGGAAGAGGTAGAAAAGCTACTTATGCAGATGTAACAAAAAGGTGCGTGTATAAAAGCACGCAGATGGGAGCAAGTATGAAGATTACAGACTTATTGAAAAAAGAAAGTATCGAATTAAATGCAGCGCCGGCTGGAAAGAGCGAAGCGCTTAAGCTTGCAGTCTCCCTGATGGAAAAGAGCGGAAATATCAAGGACAGGGAGAGCTACGAAAAACAAGTATTTGCAAGGGAAGAGGAAGGTACGACGGGCATCGGCGAGGGCATCGCAATACCGCATGGAAAGTGCGACGCGGTTACGGCCCCGGGACTTTCTGCCATGGTAATTCCGAACGGAGTGGATTTTGATTCCCTTGACGGAGAGCCGGTCAATCTGCTGTTTCTGATTGCGGCGCCGAACACAAAGGACAATGTACATCTGGATGTGCTGAGCAGGCTTTCCGTGCTCTTGATGGATGAGAAATTTTCTGACAATTTAAAACAGGCAAAGACGGCGGAAGAATTCTTGGAAATCATAGATAATGTGGAAGCAAAACGCATAGAGGAAGAAGCAGAAAAAGAGGCGCAGAGCAAAGCGGACAGTGCGGCGGCAGACACGGAGAGCACGGCAGCTTCCGCAGAAGGCGGGGCAGCAGCACCCGTATGCAGAATCCTTGCCGTAACCGCATGTCCCACGGGCATAGCACATACTTATATGGCAGCGGAAAGTCTGGAAAAAGCAGCAAAGGCAAAGAACTGCTTTGTCAAAGTGGAAACCAGAGGTTCCGCGGGCGCAAAGAACGTTGTGACGGCGAAAGAGATTGCAGAAGCGGACTGTATCATTGTGGCAGCAGACACCAAGGTTCCCATGGACCGTTTCGCAGGAAAAAAGGTAATCGTATGTCAGGTATCCGACGGTATCGGAAAAGCGGATAAGCTGGTAGAGAGAGCGATAAACGGAGATGCTCCCATATATAAGGAAGGACAGGCGGCAGCATCAGAAGGCGCAGCTTCCGGCGACAAGGGCGGTATCGGACATCAGATATACATGCATCTGATGAACGGCGTGTCCCATATGCTTCCCTTTGTTGTGGGCGGCGGTATCCTGATTGCCATTGCATTTCTCTTAGACTCCATAGGTGTGGATATGGCAAGCCTTTCCGCGGCAGAAAGAGAAAATTTTGGTACTATTACACCGGCAGCAGCAGTCTTTAAAAATATAGGTGGTGTGGCATTTGGATTTATGCTTCCGATTCTAGCCGGATACATTGCCATGAGTATTGCGGACCGGCCCGGTCTTGCGGTAGGCTTTATCGGAGGAGCCATTGCGGCAAACGGAAAGTCAGGATTCTTAGGCGCGCTGGCAGCAGGCTTTATTGCAGGTTATCTGGTGCTGCTTTTGAAGAAGCTCTTTGAAAAGCTTCCGAAAGCGATTGAAAAATTGTCACCGGTGCTTTTGTTCCCGTTCTTTGGTATCCTGTTTATGGGTCTGATTATGACCTTTTTGGTAGAGCCTCCCATCGGAGCGCTTAATTCGGCATTGAATGCAGCGCTTGAGGGTATGGGAAGCACTAGCAAACTGGTTCTGGGCGCAGTGCTTGCGGGTATGATGGCGATTGATATGGGTGGTCCCTTCAACAAAGCGGCGTATGTGTTTGGTACAGCGTCCATTATCGAAGGAAACTATGCGGTTATGGCAGCAGTTATGATTGGCGGTATGGTGCCTCCCTGCGCGATTGCGCTAGCAACCCTGTTATTTAAGAATAAATTTACCAAGCAGGAGAGAGAGTCCGGTCCGACCAACTTTATCATGGGTCTTGCCTTTATTACCGAAGGTGCGATACCTTTTGCAGCCTCCGATCCGCTGCGCGTAATTCCCTCCTGTATCATAGGATCTGCAGTGGCAGGCGCACTGTCTATGGCATTTGGATGTACACTGATGGCGCCTCATGGCGGAATCTTCGTATTTCCGGTCGTAGAACACGCGCTTATGTACCTTGTGGCTCTGGTAGTTGGGACGGCGGTCAGTGCGTTGCTGTTGGGAGTGTTGAAGAAGAAAGTTGAAAGGTGATTGCAAAATGTAGAGGATATGCCGTTGTCATTGTGTAGATTGTATACTTCAACGCAAACACGCTCTCGCTCCGAGCTTACCGTAGCGGTACGTAAGCTGCCAAAATACGGCAGCAAGTCATGCAGGCATGACTTTGGTACCGACGGTAAGCAAGGGTCTGCTTATGAAGTATACAATCTGCACAATTCGAAAGCGGCAAGTGTAGGTTTCGCAATTACTTAAAAACACCTAAAAATCTTAAATAGACGTTTGCGGAACTTTCTTTTGCAACACAGGAAATGGGCAATATAGACAAAATAAGGGCGACTTGCCACGCTTCGGAGCCCGTTTTTGTCTATATTGAACATTTCCGTCACTGGCAGAAGATATTTCGCAATCACTTAAAAAATTTTAAAGAGAAGAAAGGAAAGAGATTATGAAAGAATTGAAGTATACCATTACAGACCCTGAGGGAATTCATGCGAGGCCGGCGGGAGAATTGATTAAGCTGCTTAAGGAATTTGAGTCGGCAATTACGATAGCAAAGGATGGAAAGAGTGCGGATGCGAAAAGAATTTTCGGCGTGATGGGTCTGGCAGTAAAGCAGGGACAGGAAATCACCATGACGGCGGAAGGCGCTGACGAAGAGATTGCGATTCAGAAAATAGAAGCCTTTTTAAAAGAAAATCTGTAAAAACCGCAAAAGTGGGGTATGGAAAAGGAGAAGGGAGCGGACGACATGCTGACATTTCAGGGAAAGAGTGTAATAAACGGAGTTGCCATCGGAAAAATATTTATCTATAAAAAAGGCGAGCAGCAGGTAAAGCGTACGAAAATAGAAGATACAGAGTCAGAACTTGCGCGTTTCAGGAACGCACAGCAGGAAGCGATAAAGCAGCTTCAGGATTTATATGAAAGCTCTGTAAAGTCCATCGGGGAAGCGAGCGCGGCAATTTTTGAAATCCATCAGATGATGCTGCAGGATGACGGTTTTGTGGAAGCGATTGAAAATATGATAGAGACTCAGTCCGTCAATGCCGAGTATGCCGTTGCCGCCACTTCCGACAATTTCTATAAAATGTTTTCTGATATGGAAGACGATTATATGCGAGAGCGCGCTGCGGATGTAAAAGATATTTCCGAGAGGCTGCTGACAGTTTTAAACGGCAAAAGCGCGGGAATGGAGAAGCTTTCGGAGCCTGTAATTATTGCGGCGGATGACCTTGCGCCCAGCGAAACCGTGCAGCTTGACAAGGATAAGGTGCTGGCATTTGTGACAGTACATGGCTCGCTCAATTCCCATACTGCCATTTTAGCTAAAACAATGAATATCCCTGCACTTATCGGCACGCCCATTCCGCTTGACGATACCGTGGACGGAAAGCCGGCAATTATAGACGGTGCGAAAGGTATGCTCTATGTGGAGCCGGAGGAAGAAATCCTTGCGCAGATGCAGGAGCGCAAAAAAGCGGAAGAGGAACAGAAGGAACTTTTGCTTACGCTTCGGGGAAAAGAAAACATTACCTTGGACGGCAGGAAAATCAAGCTGTACGCCAACATCGGAAACAGCAAGGATTTGGCGATGGTACTCCAAAACGATGCAGGCGGAATCGGTCTTTTCAGAAGTGAATTCCTGTATCTGGAGAAAGAGGACTATCCCACAGAGGAAGAACAGTTTACGGTTTATAAAACCGTTGCGGAAACCATGGCGGGCAAGAAGGTGATTATCCGCACACTGGACATAGGAGCAGATAAGCAGGCGGACTATTTTAAGCTTGCGCATGAAGAAAATCCTGCCATGGGACTTCGCGCCATCCGTATCTGCCTGACAAGACCGGAGGTCTTTAAAACACAGCTCCGCGCACTTTTCCGCGCCAGTGCATACGGGAACATAGCAGTTATGTACCCCATGATTATTTCTGTGGATGAGGTACGGAAAATTAAGGAAATTGTTGCCGAGGTAAAAAAAGAGTTGGAAGAGCAGCACATTAAGTACGGTGAGGTGGAGCAGGGCATTATGATTGAAACACCGGCAGCCGTGGTGATGAGTGACGAGCTTGCAAAAGAGGTTGATTTCTTCAGCATCGGAACCAACGACTTGACACAGTACACGCTGGCAATCGACAGACAGAATCCGGAATTGGATGCATTTTATGACTCCCACCATCCGGCGATTCTCCGTATGATACAAACGGTAGTGGACAATGCCCACAAAGCGGGAATCTGGGCAGGTATCTGCGGCGAACTGGGAGCGGATACTTCTCTGACACAGGAGTTTTTAAAGATGGGAGTGGATGAGCTTTCCGTATCGCCGGGGCGTATCCTTCCCATCCGGAAAATTATTTTGGAAACAGATGTAAATACCCTTTAAGTAACGGAAAAAATGCCCTTCTTTGACAAAAACGCAGGTTTTGCCAAAGAAGGGTATTATCGTGCAAAATTTCCGCTATTTTTACCATAATCGTGCGGAATTTTCCGTAGAGAGAAAGCCCTCTGTTCGGTATACTGTAAATGACGCATTTGCAATTTTAAAACAAAATAAATGGCAAATACGTACAAATTATGATTGGAGGGAAAATAATTGAAAGCAACAGACGTGTATTTGAAAACCATGAAATTTGTCTGGCTGAAGCTGGCGCTGGGAGGTGTCATTTTTCTGATTTCAGCGATAACGATGTTCCTGTTTCTATGGATTGGAAGTCTTTCAGGAAGCGGAGGCGGTGTGGCAATCGCACTTTGTCTTTGGGCAATCTTAATCGGGGGCGTTTTCACTTTTGCGGAGCGTTACATAGGTTATATGCTGAAAGCGGGGCATGTGGCGATGGTGACGACAGCGGTGACGACAGGCACCTTGCCGGAAAATCAGCTTGAGGCGGCAAAGAGCATGGTAAAAGAACGTTTTGCAACGGCAAACGTTTATTTTGTGGTTGACCGGTTGGTGAGCGGCGCGGTAAGCCAGCTCCAGAGAGGACTGCAGAAGGTGGAAGACCTACTCGGCAAAATCCCGGGCGTGTCGGTTATTGTATCCTTTGCGCAGTTATTTGTCCACATCGCATTGAATTACATTGACGAGTGCTGCCTCGGCTATACCTTCTTACATAGGGAGCAGTCGGCGTTCAAGAGCGCAGCCGACGGTGTTGTAATTTACTTCCAGAACTGGAAAACACTCTTAAAAAATGCTGCAGTAACGACGCTGATCGTGATGGGCATATCTCTTGTGGCATGGCTTCTGCCGTTCCTGATTTTTGCAGGTCTTTTCGCACTGTTGCACATACACTGGATATTTGCGTTCATTCTTGCACTGATGGTAGCAGTTATTATCAAAAGTTCCTTTGTGGACAGCTATATGATGGTAAAGATGATGGTGTCTTATATGCAGGTTGCACCTTCCACAGAGATTACTTTTGATTTGTATGACAAGCTCTGCAAGCTTTCCGCTAAATTCAGGAATCTTTTCAACAAAGGACAGCAGGAACAGCAGCAGTATGGAAATGCACAGATGTAAGTTTCGCAGGATAAGGGAGAAGTTTTCGGGCTTCTCTCTTATTTATGATTCGGGTGGCAAAGGCCTTGAATTTTATTTGTGAATTCGGTGTCAAATAAAAGTGGAAATGTCTTCTCATTTACAGTAGAATAGTAGTATGGCTTCAGCAAAAGTGACTGACGGCTAAAGGAGGAGGACGCTATGGCAAGATACATACAGGATGCAGGGATTAATCAGCCGCTTGACGTAGTCAGCGAAGCGATGGAGCAGTATTTGTACAGGAACCGGTATATCCGTACCGAGTGGAAGGATGAGCTGGTCTATATGAGTGCTGACGGTGATGCAAAAGGAAACCGGTATTTAATATGGAGTTATATGAGCGGTATTTTACATATAGAAGCATGGCTGAAAGGCAGCTTTGGCAATGAGGTGGGATTGACCGGAAGCGGAAGCAAAAAGCGGGCATATAAAGAAAGCATTGACAAGCTGATAGAAACTCTGCGTCATCCCATTAAAGATGAATATACCCGCTCGGAAGATATTTATCAGTCGCAAAAACCTGTGCAGTCATATATGCCGCCTACGCAGTCTTCCGTACCGCCCTATGCGCAGCAGAAGGAGCAGCCGTATACACCGCCCCATGCCACGCAGCCGAAAGAAGCGGCAGGACAGGATTCTTCGCAACAGTCCCGTAATTCTTCGACAACTACTTACACGGAGAGCTGGATGGGTGGAAAACAGGGTACACAGAGGACGACATGGAATCCGTCCGGTTCAACGCAGCCCAATACGTCTGCGCCTTGGGAGCCGGACTATCGGGAGGAAAAAAATCAAAAGGCGGCAAAAGGCCTTACGTTTGGAATTGTTGCATTGATTACTTCCTTTATTATATCTATCGTAGGTCTGATAGTTGGTATTATGGGATTGAGCTACTGTAGGGAAGGCATGGACTCTGATATGGCAGACAAGGCAAGAATAGGGAAAGTATTATGTAACGTAGCAATTGTATGGTGTTTTATGAGGCTGCTGTATTACTTTATATTGGGAGTGAGTATGCTTGCGGCATTCTAAAAGAGAAAAATTTAAAAATAGAGGATATAAGCATGTATGAATGTCGAAACTGTGCAGGAAATCTGAAATTTGATATCGCAAGTCAGAAGCTGTTCTGCGAGTTTTGCGGTACGATGGAAGATCCCTACGACGTTTACAAAGAAAGAGATGCGGAAGAGTCCACGCAGTATGAGGTAATTGTATTTACCTGTCCGCAGTGCGGCGGGGAAATCCTGAGCGAAGATACGACAGCGGCGACCTTCTGTAATTTCTGCGGTGCGGCGACCATTTTAAGCAGCCGTATCAGCAAAGAGCGCCGTCCCCATCACATCATTCCCTTTACAAAGACAAGGGAGGATTGCAAAAAGGCATATGCAAAAATGGTGAGGCGTGCCATTTTTGCCCCGAAGGAATTGCGGGATGAGGCGCATATTGAGAAATTTCGGGGTATTTATATGCCCTATTGGATTTATTCTTTTGAAAAGAAAGAGACCATTTTTTTTAACGGAAGCAAAAGCAGCCAGAAAGGGGATTATCTGATTACAAGGCATTATACCATGCAAAGCAATGTGGATGCTGCCTACAGCGGGATTGCTTACGATGCATCGGCGGCTTTTTCTGATAATCTGAGCGGCGCCATAGCGCCTTTCCATCTGGAAGAAGAAAAACCGTTTACGCCATCTTTTTTAAGCGGATTTTATGCGGATACCAACGATGTGGACAGCTATGTGTATGAAGATGAAGCACAGGATATGGTGATGGAGGACGGGTTTAAGCGGATATCCAAAAATGCGGTCTGTTCCCGCTTCCATGTGGGAGAAAAACACGGAAATTCCTTAAAAAACGCACTGCAGCCTGCACAGACCGTGAAAGAGCTGGCGATGCTGCCGGTCTGGTTTCTTTCTTACCGGAAAGGCGACAAGGTAGCGTATGCGGTGGTCAATGGACAGACGGGGAAAGCGGCGGCAGATTTGCCGGTCGATGTGAAAAAGTATGTGGCCGGTTCCCTGTTTTTGGCATTGCCTTTGTTTTTACTGCTCAATTTGTTTTTCACTATCATACCGATGTGGCTTCTTATTTTAGCGGCGCTGCTGGCTTGTATCTGCGCCTGTGTGTCGGTTTCCCAGTTGTCCCGCCTGATGGTAAAGGAGTCAGGAGAAGAGGATAAAGGATATCAGTTTGTGCAGGGAAAAAGCAGCGAGGTCAAAAAGAAAAGAAAAATCATTTCGACGAGTATACTTATCACCGTGTTGGGTTTTTTTGTCCCTTATATCCTGCTGGCGGAAATTTTCAGCGGCGGCAGTGGTCTTGTGACGGGTATTCTGTTTGCGCTGGCAGCATCAGGGATAGTGCTGGGCGGCAGTCTTAGAAAGCGGAGGATACCGATGAAGGCGGCTTTTCCCGTATTGGTAAAGCCTCTCGGTGCAGTGGTGCTTGCAGGGGTGATTCTGGCGTTAAATCCGGTTTCTGATTTGTATTATTACGGCGGGGCAGTGGTTTCTCTCTGCATGGTAATATGGACGCTGATAGATATCATCAGACGTTATAACCTGCTTACGATGAGAAAGCTTCCGCAGTTTAATCGACGGGGAGGAGAAGTGTGAGAAGGATTTTTTTGGGAATTGTCCTGTTTTTTTCTTTTTCCATGGTCTGCTATGCCAAACCGGCTTATGTCAATCCGGATACCGGATATCAGACGGTGATAGAAGATGACGCAGAGCTGCTCTCGGAAGAGGAGGAGGCTGCGCTGCAAGAGCTGCTGGAAGAAATCACAGCATATGGAAATGTGGCTTTTAAAACCATTGACAGCAATTACATGAGTACGGAAAACTATGCCAGAAGTTATTATAAAGATATGTTTGGTACGGCGTCCGGTACATTGTTTTTGATTGATATGGACAATCGGATTATCTGGATTCACAGTGACGGAGCGGTTTATAAAGTAATTACGACAGCGTACGCCAACACCATTACCGACAATGTGTATCGTTATGCCTCCGATGAAGAGTATTTTGTATGCGCGCAAAAAGCCTTTGAACAGATGCTTTCCTTGTTACAGGGGCAGAAAATTGCACAGCCAATGAAATATATCAGCAACGGTCTGCTGGCAATCATACTGGCTCTGCTGTTAAATTACGGGGTGGTCTGCGTGTTTGCTGGAGCCAAAAAGCCCGGAAAAAAGAAGATGATGGAAAATGTACCGATTCAGTTTTCTTATACGAAACCGCTTGCCGTTTTCACCCACCAGACACGTACCTACAATCCGGTTAGCTCAAGCAGTGGAGGCGGGGGTGGCGGAAGCAGTGGAGGCGGCGGAGGTGGCAGAAGCGGCGGAGGTGGGGGACATCGGTTCTAAGACGTCATTCAATGAGATACCCCTTTTCCCGTAAATCGGCTTTAATCAACTCCATTGCTTTTGCGGAAGGCGCTGAAATGGTGTGGTAATGATAATCGTCGGTTAGGGCGCACAGCGGCTTGGAAGTGCTTTCCCGCATTTTCTGATAAAAGTCGCCGGCGTCCTCAGCATTGTTGATAACCAAATCGGAACGAATCTGTCCGTATAAATCATGGTCAATGGAAACGTCCAGCATCCTGCCGCCCAAATCCACAATGGAAGACATTTCGTCCAAAATCTGCTCTTCCGTGTGCTTGACCAGAATAACCTCCTTGCAGGAATAATCGTCGGAGCGGGGTTTAAACAAAAGATAGCCCTTGTTGGTGGATAAAATATCCCTGTTTTCCGCGCGCAGCAGCGCCACGTCCTGTACAATGACCTGACGGCTGACGCCAAACTGCTTTGCCAGCTCTGCGCCGGAAATGGGTGTGTTTCTATTGCTGAGAATATCGATAATTTTAATGCGTCTTTGTGAACCTTCGGTAAGCATAGGTATCCTTTCTGTGGATGTATTTCTATTTTATAAAATACCACGATACCCATTATAAATCAATATTATGCCCAATCCTTTTTCCTATATAAAACAGCGCCTGCAGACGTAAGAACCACCGACAGCGCGCCAAGGATAAGCAGCTCTTTTGCGTGACTGCCAAGGCCGTCTCCGGCAAAAACGCCCTGCATCAAATCGACGGCATGTGTCATCGGCAGAAAGGCGGCAGCCTTCTTTACATTAGCGGGAAACAGCATATCGGGTATGGTTGCGCCGGATAAAAACAGCATAACAAAGTACGAAAGGTAGCACAGCAGATTGGTGATTTTGGCATCTCTTGCAATGGCGGTAAAGAAAAATCCCATGGAAAACATACAGGCAACGGAAAATAGTAAACCCGCGCTGATTGCTGCGGCAGTTCCCAGAATCTGTATGTGGTAAAGGATTTTGCCGGCAGCCAGAAGAATCCCGATACCGATAAAGGTCATAACAAGGTTTATAATTATTTGCGCCAGTATGATTGTTTTTTTGCCGGCAGGCGTGGCGTCAAAGCGCTTGTAAATTTTTTTCTCCTTATATCCGGCTAAGGTCAGCGGAAATGCCATCAGACCGGTAACGCTGATAACCATGACGGCGTAAGCTGGAACAGAAACATCCATGCTTTTCAGGGAAGACCCCGGATATAGGGGTGTATTTCCGTATATGCTTCCAAACAGGACAAGCATTAAGACAGGAAATACAATAGTAAAGAAAAAGCTGAAAAAATCCCGCAGGAATAAAAGAAATTCTATTTTACAAATTACTGCAAATTGTCTCGTATTATGCCTCATATATTCCTCCCACCGTAAGCCCTTTTGTCTTGGGGGCAATCATTAAATATAGTTTTTCTAAAGAAACATTGTCATGCCATTTCTGCGCAGGAATACGGCTTTTTGCGTATGCGCGGAATTCCTGCTGTGAGCCGAAAAACTGCTGTTTTCCTTTTTCCAGATAGAGAATTTTGTCGGCAAGCGCTTCCACCTCATCCAGATAGTGGGAAACCATGATAATGGAGATACCGTTTTCTTTTATGTCTTTAAAACTGCTCCACATACTCTGCCGGACTTCCGGGTCAAGACCGGTCGTCAGTTCATCCAATAGCAAGAGTTTTGGACGCCCTATGAGGGAGAGCAGAATGGACAGGCGTTGTTTTTCTCCGCCGGAGAGCTTACTAATCCGGCATTTTTTCTTGCTGTCAAGATTCAACTGCGACAGCAGTAAATTCCAGTCCGCAGGTTTTTCATAAAAGCTTGCAAACAGCCTGCACTGCTCCTCTACCCTGATTTGAGAGGGATACGCTGCTTCCTGTAGCTGAACTCCCATTTTTTGATAAATCTCCCTGCGATGCAGCCAGGGGTCTTTTCCAAAGACTGAGACAGCAGGATTGTCCGGTTTTCGCAAACCCTCGATACATTCTACAGTCGAAGTTTTTCCGGAGCCGTTCTGCCCGATAATTGCCAGAAGTTCTCCTTCCTCCAGCGAAAATGAGACGTTTTGAACTGCCCGCAGAGTCTTGTACGTCAAATTCAAGTTTTCCACCTTTACGATTTCCTGTGCCATGTCATCCTCCATTTCTTCTGTCATTTTTGCTTTGCTCTATCGTATAGCAGACACTGCGAACAAACAATACGGTTTGCAGAAGCGGCAGCACTCACTGCGCAAGAGGTAGAAATTCATGTGCCAAATACAAGAATCGGAAACACAGAGTGTGGTATAATGTCCGTAAGGGCAGAGTTACTTACAAGCTTACAATAGAGGTACATCATGAAGGTAGAGTGTAAAATCAGTACGGATTACAAAGAACCTTATGCGGTTCTTCATATAGAGAAAATGACACCGGCGATTGCAGAGGCAATTTCTTTGCTGGAAAGGGCGGAAACAGATTCTTTGACGCTAATTGCGGCAAAGGAGGGAAAGACCTACTTTATCGAGCCGGAAAAGCTGGATTTGGTATGTACGGAGGGGCGCGAGATTGTCTGTTACGACGGAATGAAAAACCGGTATGTACTGAGCAAGCCCCTATATGAGCTGGAGCAGATTCTTGGCAGCCGGTTTGTCCGGATTTCCAAATCCACCATCATCAACATCCGGCGAATCAGCCATGTGGCGGCGGGCTTTAACGGAACGATGGAACTGGTTATGAAAAACGGAATGGAAAGCTATATTTCCAGAAGTTTTCGAAAAGTATTTAAAGAAAGGCTGGGACTGGAATGAAACATATGGTAAAGATGGTAATCAAATATCTTTGTTACGGAATTGCCTGGGGCTGTACGGTTCTAGTGTTTTCCTGCCTTATCGGTTCTATGTTTGGCGGAGAAGATTTTCTATTGATGGTAATGAAGGATTTTACGAAACAGGCGATTGGCGCCATGCTTGTCGGGATTGGCTGCGGTTCGGTTTCTATTGTCTATGAATTTGAGAAGCTTCCGGAAGCCGCAAAAAGACTGATACATTTCGGAGTCGGTATGGGTGTTTTTTATCCCACAGCCCTTTATTTAGGCTGGATTCCTTTTTATCCGGGCAATATTCTGTATACCATTTCCCAGATTTTAATTTCCTGCGGCATCTTCGTGGCAATCTGGCTCTGTTTCTATCTTTTTAATCGGGGCGAGGCGAAAAAAATCAACGACAGACTGCGTGAACTGGAAAAGGATTATGAAGAAAAATGAATAGAAAAAATTAAGTATAGTCATATTGGCCGGGAAATGCTAAAATGTTGTAGGCGGAAAGAATATATCGACATCGCGCCCCTGCATGTTTGTTTTGTGAATGGAAAATCGGAGGTATGACATGAATAGAAGAAAAAGAGAGGAAAGAAAGGCATGGCTGACATTGACCTTAATTGTCATTTTGGTTGTCGCTGCCGCTCTTTTTCTGACAAAGGATTTTAGGGAATACCTAAGAGATTACGAAAGTTTTCAGGAATATAAAAAATATATGGCGGCACAGCAAAGTACTCCGAATCCGGAAAAAGAACCGCAGACAGGCGATATTGTTTCTTCAACGGAGAATACGCCGCAGCCTGAGGAGAGTCAGACGCCGCAGCAGCCGACGGCAACACCTTCCGGTGGAAGCGAGCCGCAGCGCTATGAGGTACTGGCGGGTTCACAGACCTTGTGCGATGTGAGTGGAAATGTTCTCTGGCAGGCAGATACCATTGCGCCGGAGACGGTAGAGCTTCTACGGGCATACGTGCAGGAGCGCAATCTGGTCTATCTATGGGACAACTCTTATGAAAAAACGTTAAAGATAAACGAATTGGACAAGAAGATACTGGAGACGGCAGGCTGCGCATTTCCGGGTGTTAAAATTAATTTTATCGGAGACAGCATTACGGAAGGGACTGGAGGCAATCAAGATGCGGACGGCAGAAAGATTAGCTATGTCAACTATGTGCAGGCGGCATTGCAGTTTGGAGAGGTGTGTAATCATGGACGTGTCGGCGCGACGATAACAGGTTATAATAATAATTATGACTTGGCAATCGGGGCGCATGAGGACGAGCTTTTTGTGAAAGATTCTGAAATTACGGTTCTTTATGTAGGGCTGAATGATTTCTTGGCAGAGGCAGAAGTAAAAAATTACGGCGTCCTTGATAATGGTACGACAGGCGGCTATTGCGGGCAGCTTCAGAAGATAGCAAATTCATTAAGAACAAAGTATCCCAATACACTGTTCTTTTTTGTGACAGCGTACCAGACGCCATGGGAAAGCGGAACAACAAATTATACAAATTTTAACGGCATTCCGACCCTTGATGATTATATGAATCCGATAAGAATCATGGCGCAGCAGAATGGGTATCCGGTGATAGACCTTTACAGCACAGGGTTTATGGACACGCATGATGCGAATACGGCAGCGAATTTTCTGGCGGATGAGATTCATCCGAATGATGCAGGGTATCGTATTCTGGGCGAGCATATTGCGGCAGAGATACTTCTTTATTGTCTGGGGATTATAGAGTAGTTGTGTGGTTCAGAAATACAATTACCAATTGTTTGACGCTGCTATTCTCTGCATGATAGATTTAACTTATCATCGATGATAGGAATGAAATCTGAGTCATGCAAACAGCGCAGAAGCGCGGAAAGAGAGAAGAAATATGAATATCGGAGAGGTAATAAAGAGCAAGCGTCAAAAGAGGAATATGTTACAGGCAGAACTGGCGGCATTGCTAAAAGTTACGCCTCAGGCCGTGTCGAGATGGGAGATGGGTATTTCCTATCCGGATATTGCCATGGTACCTAAAATTGCAGAGGTTTTGCAGGTGACTGCCGATGAACTGCTTGGCATCCGGCCATCAAATGAGAATCAGAAATCTGCGGAGGATAGTACTGATAACACTATCTTAAACCAGGATCAGGTGGACAGTATCTTTGACTACATTCCTGAACCCGTAACAGGAAAAAGCAAAAAAGTCCTTGTTGCCGATGATGCGGATTTTATGAGGATGATGCTGGAGGATATGCTAACGCATCAAGGGTATACTGTTTTGCAGGCAAAGGATGGGCAGGAGTGTCTGGATATATTGCGGGAAGAGGTCGTGGATGTATGTGTGCTCGATATCTGTATGCCGGGTATGGACGGGATAGAAGTTTTGAGAAAGATAAAAGAAGGGCAGCCTGAATTAAGGGTAGTCATGCTTTCCGCATTGTCTCAGGAAAGCAATGTGAAACAGGCATTGCAGTTCGGGGCGGATGCCTTTGTTGTGAAACCTTTTCAGGGACAGTGCCTTATCGATAGGATTGGATAGTCATATAAACAAATTTGAGGCTGTCACACGGATTAACCGATGTGACAGCCTCTTCTTATAATCGATGCGACAGGATTTGAACCTGCGACCTCTACGTCCCGAACGTAGAAGGCTATAACGAAATTTACCTTTCAAAGCTGACAAATAACAAGGAAAATTGACTACATATGTAAATCATGATAAAGTATGATTACCATAGACAGGGGTGAGTGATATAGGAATAACCAGATTGTCATTGACTTTGAATAATTGTTACAACGGGGTATCAGCACAGTGTTGTGAGCAAAAAATTTGGTTATTATCACGATAAAAGGGAAAGAGATACTGCATCATTTGCAGGGAAGAGGTATTGCATGTTCCAAAAATACAAAACAGAATTTAGCAATGAGGAACTTCATAATGCTCTTTTTTCAAATGAGTTAAAAGCTAAAGAAATAATTGGTGATCTGGACAAGTGGAAGTCTTTTAAGAAGAAGGTTTATGGTTTTTTAGATAAAGGAAAGAAAATCCCTGTTTTTGGATCAGTTATTGATGACATAATTACTATGATAGAATTAGTAGATGCATATGTGAGCAAGAAATATTCGGATATTCCATTTGGAACGATTATTTCCGTGGTTGCAGCACTGATATATGTTCTTACCCCTTTTGATTTGATTCCGGATTTTATTCCATTAATAGGTTATATTGATGATGTTTCTGTGGTTATGTTGGTTCTGTACTTTGGTGTCGATAAAGATTTAGACAGATTCCGTAAATGGAAAAAGAAAATTATCTGTAAACAAATAGAAATTTTCCAAGAAGCATATGCGGCTGAATTATCAGATTTTATCGGTGATAGATATCTTGCGGCAGCTATATTGGTAGATAATGTAAAGTTGAAACTGATTCTATGTGAAAATGAAAATGTGGGTTATGAGATAGAATGCATTATAAAAGAGATGGCAATTCCGGTTGAGATGCTGCATAACTTAAATGTAGAAACCCAGCCAGATATTTTGAATGCGCTTGAGGTATCGATTGTTTCAGAAAATATAAAATGGGTAAATGGACAGGAAAAAAAGATCTACATAGAACCTGATTTTGAGGAAAAATGGTATGAATATATTATTCTGGAGGATTAAGAGATGGATCAGTTTGTAATACAATTGATGGAAGAATTATCTGTCTCACCAACAGAGCTGACAGAAAAGAATAAGAAAAAAATACAAAAATATCTTCCGGTACCGACGGATTTTGAAATATTATGGGCTGATATAAACTCTTTTGGGGGATTTCCTTCCGGAGTGGTTCTTACCGACAGAGGAATTGTATTAAAGGGACCAAGGCCATCTATGAAGGAAAAGCAGAGAGAAAAAAACGAACAGGTATACAATATTCCCTATCAGATTATTTTATGGGAATACTTTGAACCATCGGAATATAATTTTCAAAGAGAAGAATTGGGGGATTGCTATGTAATAAAGAGAGAGAATACAGTTCTCTCCGTGTTTCATGATAAGTCGTTATTTGATTTTCTAAAAAAATATGAAGAAATAGACACTAAAAGCAATTTGCTTTTGGAAGGTGCAATACTTGCTGAGATTGAAAATTTTAATTTTGATGCAGTTGCCTTTAATGCGGCATATGGGAAAGACCAGTCAAATACAGGGCATGGAGTATATGCGGAAGAAGCAGGTGCCATATTAGACAAATTAAACGGTGAAAAAGCCACTGTGGTAGGGCGGGATAATGCGAAAAATGGGCCAGATAAATTGGTTGATGGAAAACCGGTTCAATGCAAGTTCTGCAAATCGCCTGGATCAAGTGTGGGGGCATGCTTTAAGAAAAACCCTGATACCGGAAACATGGAATATCGCTATTTTGATATCAAATCAGGGAATCCAATGCAGGTTGAGGTTCCTGCAGATCAATATGAAAAAGCCTTAGCTGTGATGCGGAAAAGAATTGCAGATGGCCAGGTAAAAGGAGTAACCGATCCTGACATGGCTGAGGTTTTGGTGAGAAAAAGCAAATTGACTTATGCGCAGGCACGGAATCTTGCCAAGGCAGGAACTTTTGAATCGCTGACATATGACGCTGTAACAGGGACAATCAATTGTACTTTTGCTGCTGGGATATCTGCGCTAGTGTCTTTCGGGT
This sequence comes from Lachnospiraceae bacterium, assembly GCA_014804445.1. Lineage (GTDB taxonomy): Bacteria > Bacillota > Clostridia > Lachnospirales > Lachnospiraceae > Acetatifactor. The sequence continues at coordinate 181,567 of JAAUZU010000023.1, forward strand.
TGGCATTTTGGAAAACCAATGATCCCCAAAAAGCCCGTGACGCTGCAATTGATACGGCAATCTCCGTTTTTGGACCATCATTGGCGGCTAACATTTTATCAAACCAAATTGCAAAGACCAGCATCAGCAAGGCACTCATTCCAGTTTCGGATAAAATTGTACAAATGTTAGGAACAAAGACAGTCCAGAAGTTGATTAATGCTAGACGAGTTTTGCTAGGAAAAGGGAAAATATATGGAAATGCCGCCAATAAGAGCTTAGCGAAAGCATTAAGAAGTAACGCAATTGTGGAAGGAATTGCTTTTCTGGCATTTTCCGTGCCAGATACATATAGAGTGTGTTTCAGAAAAACAAGCGGTGCGCAATATACAAAAAATATGATTTCCACGACTGCTTCGTTTATGGGAGGTCTGGTAGGCACATATGGAGCAGGAATGGCAGTCGGAGCAGTGGGAGAGAAGATTGGAAAAAAAATAGACAAACGGCTTGGTTCAGTGATTGGTTTTGTCGCGGGGGCAGGTGGAAGTATGCTTGCAGGATTCGTAGTGAATAAGCTTACCAGTCTGTTTAAAGAGGATGACTGTGTGATTACGGCGAGAATATTTAATGCAGTGCTTATCAATATGTCAATTGAGTATTTATTTGAGGAAGCTGAGATGGATAAATTGATAGAAATCCTAAATACAAAGGAAAAAGACATTAGAAAACTGCAAGTTGCATTAAGAAGGTCATCCCATCAATATTATGATGTGCAGAAGTTTATGGAGCCGTTATTCGATGAAGTTCTTAAAAAGCGGTCAGCAATAACAACTGAATTGGAAGAGAAAAGCTTTGAAATAGATAAAAGCATGTGCTTACAATTTGCGTAACAGGAGGATAAAAATGAAGTGTTCTTGTTGTGGAAGAAAGAAAAAAATAATGGAGTCCTTTGAAGATATTGGAAAGGGTGGAAGCATCTGCGCGGAGTGCTCTGACATTCTTTATAGGATAAATGACGCAGTTACGCAGAAAGATAAAAAGACTTATGATGAGAAGGTTAAACTGATAAAATCCAATATAAAAGATAATAAGTTGAGGCCTGAATTTGAAAAATGGTTTACTGATGATTTTTTGAAAAAAAATACGTTTTACTGATTTTTTCGCCCCATTTTATATGGGGCGAGATACTCTCTAAATTAAATTAGTATTTTTCAAAATTTTTTGAAGTTCCTTTGTTTTGATTTTGATATCTGTATCTAAATAAATACGAGATTTTCCATGCTTCTCGCTAAATTTTTTATCCTTAATATGAAAGTCAACTTTACATCCATATTTATTTTTCAACATTCCATTTAGAAACATATTCAGAAGTGCAGTTGGTGAATTTAAAACGATATTTATTAAAAAGCTGTTATTCTTACATATTTTTTTCAAATCTTTACTGTTTATTTCAGCTTTTCCTTCCAAATTAAAATATGTCTTTTCATCTTCATTCACGATTTTTAAAGTACCAATTTGGATATCAACCTCATAGCCAGTCTTGTTCTTTAAAATTCGTTCTATTTGCTTAGAAACTATGTCTGTAACAAATTCAGATTTAATTTTTATTACATCCCGTTCTTGCATCTTCTGCACCTCTCTACCACAATTCCTCTGTCTACCAGCCGTTGGCGATATATAATCAGAAGTATGATACACTAAATTACATTAAAGCTTTTTAGAAGTTCTTTTAATTCGTCCATGCTGATTTCTGCATCGACATTTAAATGAACATGTAGTTTATCATTTTCATCAGTAACTGCTAATTCGTTAAGTTGAATATCCACATTGTGTTCTAATTTTTTTCTTAAAGCCTTATTAATCACTTCCGAAATCATGTTCTTCATACATTCTGTTCCAATTATGATTTCATCCCATTTTTCCATTTCTGATTTTCCTCCGATTCGCCCGTAATGATTTCATTACTTGTAAAATAAGAAATCCGTAGCTTTTGTCATATTAGTAGCAATTTTATATATTATATCAGGTATTCTAAGTTATGCATAGCAATTTCTGTCATATTTTCTACTTCTTCATAAGTACATTCATGCCTATAGCAAAGCATGAATGTATGCTTTCAATTCCTAAAAACTTTCTCTCCAATGCTTCCGCTAAATTCATTAGCTCCCTACTCATACCGTTCACCCCTTTTCTTTTAAAGAGGGCACTAAAAAACACCCAAAAATATTTAAAAGATATATCATATTTGGAACGTTCCACTACATTACGCCCATTATTGAGACAATATTTTCTATCAATTCATCGTAAACAAATCCCAAATTTACAAGTTTTTTGTCTTAGTAGATTGTCTTTTCGAAGTACCATAGAAGGTAATATCTACTTTTTCAGTGCCCGCTGGGAATTGTATCGAATTGCAAAGCAGAACACAATAGTGTATATAAACAGAAATGGACTATGCGACTGTACATGATGTACAATTCACATAGTCCATCTTATCTGCCAAATATACTGGCTTTACTTCATGCCTGAATTATACTCTTTTAGTACAAATTTCAACGGGCACTTTAAAAACCTGTTGGTATAATTGCTTTAAATTTTGTTGAAAATTTGTTGGAACTTGCCTAGACCTCATTTTAAATCCCTCTTAAAATTTGCTCGCTTTTACTTCAAAATCTCCATTCAATCATTACCCCAGCCCCAAAAATGCCACACAAAAAAACATGGATTTTTCCCAAAGCCCATGTTTTTAAAGAAAAATCGATGCGACAGGATTTGAACCTGCGACCTCTACGTCCCGAACGTAGCGCTCTACCAAGCTGAGCCACGCATCGCTCTTATGCCGAACATGAAAATCATACAATAAATAGTGGCAGATGTCAAGAATTTTGTTTCCAATTCCTCCCGAACTTTTTGACTATATTTGCGGTCACTTCTCCTTCATGATATAATACAGCCGTATTACACAAATTGAAAAACAAAACAGCGCTGTTTCACGCGGGAGTAATCTATGAGATGGATGATATTTGAATGGATTTTCAGTTTTTTGGAAATATTGATATCCTGTTTTTTTGCTACGGGGATTTTTCGTAAAAGCATAAAGGGAAAGAAAACGATACTTGCGCTTATCTTATTTTCTGTTTTCGGAGCGGCACTCTTAACTGTTCGTGCATATGTATTCACATGGATTCCCGACTTTTTGCCGGCGGTATTGGTTTTTACACTATATGCCATTATTATCTGTGAGGCGAAGTGGTGGTCTGCGGTGTCCTGGGCCTTGGTCAACTATTTGTTCATCGGCGTTATCGTTATTACAACCAACTATGTGTTGAGCATGTGCCTGTATTTACCTGTTCAAATGGGAAAATCGGATGATTTGGCATGGCTTTTTTCCGGTATTTTTTCAAGGATAGGACAGTTTTTGTTGTCGGAGATTATTCTGTGTGTATGGAAAAGGTTTCCGGTCTCCAATGGCGTTCACCGTGGAAACTGGAAAACCATGATGATTTCTTCTATCAGTATTATTCTGATCTGGATTTTTTGGGGAAAGGGTACTGATTTGAATGAGGAAGTGCTGTATTCCAACGGTCTTGTCTGCCTGCTGGTATTGGCGGTGAATTTAGCATTTCTGCTTTTTGATGAAATTCTTGCGAGGGAGAAGCATGTAGAGGAAGAACTGAGGATACAAAATCAATTGATAGCGTTACAAATGCGGAGTCAGGATGAAGTAAACAATATGTACCAAAGCATATTATCCTTAAAACATGATATGAACAACCATCTGCATACCATATCGGGATACATGCAGGTTGGAGAATATGAAAAGGCACAGGAATATGTGGGGGAGATTGCAGGAGAGGTAAGCAGAATCCAGTCATTCCA
>JAAUZU010000024.1 GCA_014804445.1 Lachnospiraceae bacterium
CTTGAGTTCTTAAAGATTAGGGACGGTTATGGGAAAGACATAGAAAAGTGGGGAGACGGGGTGGAGCAGTATTATGAAATGGCAAACTTAAATCCCCCTCCCCTCCTGAGTGCCGAGAAAATCCGGCAGTTTGAGACGGAACTGGAAGGCATACTGCAGGAATGTCCCAAATTGGAGCAACTATATATCTATAATCTAGGCGAGACCTTTAGCCTGGACAGCCTGCAGTTTCTGGTTTATGGCGAAAATCTGGGGGGATTGGGCCTGGATTCTCTTGGTGACATCGATTATTCGCCGGTATTGGAGTGTACAAATCTTGAGATGCTGAGTTTAAACCACTGTGCGATATCGGATCTGGGACAAATCAGCAGGCTTGAGAATCTCAGAGTTTTGTGGTTGGACTATACCGGCATAAAAGAAGCGGGGGATATCGTAAATCTGAAGAATCTGGAGACTTTGTATATAATGGGTACCCCTCTTGCAGAAAACGAGGAAGAACTTCAAATTCTGAGGGAAGCGCTTCCGGGGCTTGAAATCATTACAGAAGTTCCGTGGGACTAGAACCAAAGAGGAAGTCCACAATTTAACTAATAAAAATTGGAAAACAAAAGAGGATGGAGATAGGATAAATATGGGTAAACCGCTTATTGTCATTGCTGACATGGATGAAAAATATCTGGCGGCGCTGGAATATAAATTTCTGGATGTGCTGGGAGAAAAAGCCTTATTAGAAATGATTTCGGAACGCGCTTACTTTGAAAATTTTTTTGCACAGCCGAGAACAGCGGAAATAGTCGTTGTCGATGAAAAACTCTATACAAGAGAACTGCAAAGGCATAATATTGCAAATCTTTTTGTGCTTACAGAAGAAACGGGGAGCGGAAGCACGGAAGAACTCAATGTGAATCGAGTTTACAAGTATTCCGGAATCAAGGAGATCTTTCATGAACTGCTATACCGAAGCAGGGAAAAGCTTTTGGAAAACGAAAAGAAACACAGGGAAGCACAAGTGATATCCTTATATTCTGCAGCCGGTGGTTCCGGTAAGACAAGCCTTGGACTTGGATTGGCAGAGTGTCTGGCGCAGAATCATCAAAGAGTGCTCTACATCAATACAGAATCTATTCAGGGATTTGCATATTATGTAAAAAATCAGGCGGGAATGCCCAATGCGGGATATTATGCAATGCGGGAGGATAAGGAAAAGGTATATAACAATATCAGGCGCTTTCTTGTAAAAGAGAATTTTGATTATGTTCCTGCGTTTTATAACACATTGGATTCATTGAATCTGGATTATGAGATTTACTGCCATATGCTGGCAGGAGCAAAAGAGAGCGGGGAATATGATGTTATCATTGTCGATATAGAGGCGGGTTACAGCAGAGAAAAAATGGAACTTCTGCAATATTCGGACAAGATTATTATGGTGCTGAAGCAGGATGCCGTTTCCCTGTTTAAAACAGAATATATTCTCGGAAATATCGACTGGAGGGGCAAAGATAAATACATATTTGTATGCAATCAGTATCAAGAGGATAAAGAAGATGTTTGTAAGAGTGCGCAGGGAAAGAAAAGCTTTGTGGTAAATGAGTATGTGGAAAAGATAGACGCGGGGATTGCAGATATACAGCAGATAGCGCAGTTGAACGGCGTGCAGAGACTGGCGTATATGTTTTTGTAGGAGGTCGTGATGGGAGAGAATGCAATTGTAGAATTCAGAAATGAGAATAACCAAAGTCGGACAGAGATAGAAATACCGTTACAGATTACGGCAAACGAACTGGTGATGGCACTAAAGGAAGCCTTTCAGCTAGAAATAGATGCGGGGGATATTTTTAACTGTTATCTGGTATCGGAAAATCCCATTGCATTTTTGCGTGGAAACAGGACGCTGAAGGAATTCGGTATTCACAATGGAAGCATACTTGTATACAAAAGAGAAGAGGATGGAAACAAATCAAATGGATTATCAATATAAAATCATTGTCAGCAATAGAAGTATATATAAAGAATTTAAACTATATCAGGATATGCATAAAGTAAAACTGGGAACAACTGCAGGCTGTGAATTCCGGCTGAATCCCACACTTTTTTTCGGTGAGGTGGAACTGGAGTTTGTAAAAACTGCTCAGGGATGGGAAATTCTGTGTGCAGATTCTGTGTATATAAGCAGAGGCGACATGCGAAAACTACTCTCTGTGATGCCGGAGCATGGAGATATTTTCTATTTAAAATATGCTTCTTCAGGAGATGAGGCATTTGAACTTCGGTTTATGATAGATTTTGAGGCAAAACTGCCATTTTACAACTGGAAAACAGACCTGTCAGTCAAGGAAAACTGGCTGATTGCAGACGATGTGCAGGCGGATATTCGGCTAAACAGCGTCTTCGGTCACAATATCAGTGTCAGGATATATAAGAGTGCGGGTGAATATGTGGTGGAGGAACTGCATTCGGAATTTGGCGTCTATCAAAATGGGCAGAGTGTGAGGGGCAAAGTCAGGCTGGCGGACTATGATTTTGTGGCGATAGCGGATTTTAGTTTTTTCTATAAAGAAGGCTGTATCTATTTTGACAGAGAAGGGGTGGACATTCAGAATATAAAGGCAGAAGAGCAGCAACCATCAAAAAACAGTCTGGTGTATCCGCTGTTTAACAGAAGTACCCGATTGTTGTGCCAGCTGCCGGAAAAAGAAATTGATATTCTGGTTCCGCCTGCCGTGCCGAAAAAGCCGGAGGAGAATCTGGTGATGCTGCTCCTGCCTGCGCTGATGATGCTGGCGCTTACAGTAGTGGTCAGGGGATTTATGAGCAATTCTTCCAACAACACATTTATCATTTTCAGCGTATGCTCCATGTCCATCGGCATTCTGACGTCATTGGCGGCATTTATCAGAACAAAGAAAAAATACAAAAAAGAATGCCGGGAGAGGGTGGAACAATATACAGCGTACGCAGAGGGAAAAAGGAAGGAAATATTTGAGGCAAGACAAAAGGAATTGGAAGCCTTAAATTCTGTCTATCATGATTTGGATTATGATATTGCCGTAATAGAAAATTTTGCGTCTGATTTATTTGACCGTATGCCTAAGGATGACGATTTCTTAAAAGTGTATATCGGAAAAGGAAGCATAAAGTCAGCCAGACAGGTAAATTACAAGGAGCAGGAGACCTTTGAGACCAATGATGAGCTGGCGGAGATACCACTCCAAATCACACAGGATTTTCAATACATTGACAATGCCCCTGTTGTCGTGGATGTCAGACACTCGAATGTAGTTGGAATTGTGGGAAGCCGGGAGGATAATTATGGATTTCTCAAGAATATACTGATTGATTTGGCAGCGCGGCACTATTATGGAGACGTGAAGGCAGTATTGCTGCTTGATGATAATACAGAGCAGTATACATGGGTAAAATATCTGCCCCATATCATGAACAAGACAGGGACAAGAAGCCTTGTCTATGACAATGAGACAAAAAACAATATTTTTGAGCTTTTGTACAAGGAGCTGAGTATCCGGCAGGAAAATAAGGAAAACACAAAGCAGGAGTATCTGGTGATTTTGGTGATGGAGGAAAGAGGATTGAAAAACCATCCATTATCCCGATTCATGGAATGTGCCTCTGCTTTAAATACTGCATTTGTGTTTTTTGAACAGTATGCGGAGCAGCTTCCGCTTTGCTGCAATGAATTGATAGAGCTTGTGGGAAATGGAACCGGTCTGCTGTATGATGTGAAAAAGCGGAATCATAAAACGCAATTTAAATACCATGTAATTGACGATATGATAGCTGCCGGCATTTGCAGAAAGCTATCGCCGGTTTATTGTGAAGAAATCAGTCTGGAAAGTTCGCTCAGAAAAAATATATCATTATTTGAACTGCTGCGCATTTATTCGGTTTCGGATATCGATTTAAAGCAGAGGTGGAATGAGTCACAGGTTTACAGTTCCATGGCGGTTCCGCTGGGAGTGAATTCTAAAAATGAAGTGGTGTACCTGGATTTGCATGAAAAGGCGCATGGACCGCATGGACTCGTTGCCGGTACCACCGGCTCCGGAAAAAGTGAAATTTTACAGACTTTTATACTGTCTGCGGCAACTTTGTTCCATCCGTACGAAATCAGTTTTGTCATCATCGATTTTAAAGGCGGTGGAATGGTAAACCAGTTTAAAGATTTACCGCACCTGGCAGGAGCAATCACCAATATTGACGGAAAAGAAATAGAACGTTCCCTGAAATCCATTAAGGCAGAGCTGCTGAAGCGCCAGACATTGTTTGCCGATGCCGGCGTAAATCATATTGACAAGTACATAAAATTATACAAGGCCGGACAAGTAGGTACGGCACTGCCGCATTTAGTGGTCATTGTAGATGAGTTCGCAGAGTTAAAAGCGGAACAGCCGGAATTTATGAAGGAACTGATAAGTGCGGCACGTATCGGACGCAGTCTGGGAATACATTTGATTCTGGCAACACAGAAGCCGGCAGGGCAGGTCAATGAGCAAATCTGGTCCAACTCAAGGTGCAGAATCTGCCTCAAGGTGCAAAACAGGGAAGACAGCAATGAAGTGCTGAAATCGCCCTTGGCGGCTGAAATCAAAGAACCGGGAAGGGCATATCTGCAGGTTGGCAATAATGAAATATTTGAGTTACTGCAGTCTGCTTACAGCGGAGCACCGGAAAAGACTGAGAGCGGTTCTGAAAAAGAGTTTGCAATTTCAGCGGTAGACTTTGGCGGAAAAAGAAAAACTTTATATGCAAGAAAAGGGCAGACTTCTGATAAAAGCGGAAAAACCCAGTTGGAGGCGCTTGTGCAATATATCGGGCAGTACTGTGCAAGTCAGGGGATAGAACGGCTGCCGGATATCTGTCTGCCGCCTTTGGAAGATAGCATAGACATAACAGACGGGCAGCAGGACTATACGCTGGATTCTGTTCCTGTTGGAATATATGATGATCCGGATTTACAGTATCAGGGAGAAGCACGCTTTAATTTCTGTGAGGCCAATACCATGATTATAGGCTCATCTGCGTCAGGGAAAACAAATTTACTGCAGGTAATCATACGGCAGATTGCGTCTAAATTTTCTCCTAAGGAAGTCAGTTTTTATATCATGGATTTTGGGGCAATGTATCTGAAAAATTTTGAACAGTTGAATCATGTCGGTGGAATTGTCACGATTTCTGAGGAAGAAAAGCTGAGAAATTTATTTAAGCTTTTGATGGAAGAAATACGGCTTCGGAAAGAAAAATTCATGAAAATGGGTATCAGTTCCTTTGCGGCATACAAGGAAGCCGGATATACTGAATTTCCACAGGTATTTCTGATGATTGACAATTTTGCCGCGTTTAAGGAGATATACGGGGCCTCGCAGGAGGAAAACTTCATTTATATTACGAGAGAAGGTCTGGCAAGCGGCATCTGTGTCATCGTGTCAAATTCTCAGACGGCAGGTCTGGGGTATCGGTATATGTCCAGTTTTGCCTGCCGTATGGCATTTTATTGCAACGATTCAACAGAATATACCAACCTGTTTGAGCGCTGCAGGCTGAAACCGAACGAGGTTCCGGGAAGAGCTGTCTGCAGGCTGCATAAGGATTTGTATGAAATGCAGACTTTTCTGGCATTTTCCGGGGAGAAGGAAATTGAGCGTTCCGCCGCCATAAAGGAATTTGTCAGCCATACCAATGCCAGATATGGAGCGGAACATGCAAAGCGGATACCGGAGATACCGGATGTATTGGATTACCGTTATATTGGAGACAACTTCCGGTATGAGAGGAAAGCGTTTGCGTATCCGATTGCATTGGACTATGATTCCGTTGATGTGGTGTCATTGGATTTCAGAAGGGTAAATGAGTTTGCTATCATTGGAAATGACGGTACAAAGCGGATGAGGGCGCTGGATACTTTGTTTATGGCTGTAGAGCATTATGTAAGCGAGGAAGGCGTGAAGGCGTTTATTATTGATAATGCAGAGCGCCCGTTAAAGAAAAAGTCTGTTGCTGCCTATGTAGAGAAATATACGATTGAAAGCGGCTTTGCAGGCGAAATGATAATACGGCTTGCCGAAGAATTTGAGCAGAGATACAAACTGTTACTTGACGAAGGAATGGAAGCTGTTGAAAAGCTTCCCCTATATCTTGCGGTTGTCAACAGCAGGGATGCTGTTGAGTATATTTCCACGAACAAAAATGTGCTTGAGAGCTATAACAGGATTATAAAGCAATATAGAAATTTGGGAATTTGTTTTGTGTACTCCGACATAGAGGATGTGCCTGCAGCTTACAGCGCGCCTGAAATTATAAAGCGCTTAAAAGAAAATAAAAAGGCATTCATCACAACAGAAAGTCTGAAGGAGTTTAAATTCTGTGAAATACCTTCCGGCATACTGCGCACAAGCAAGGATTTGAAAAACGGGGATGTCTATCTGCTCAATGGAACGGTAGTGCAGCGAGTAAAACTGATAACGGCGGGAACAGCAGAAAACATGAAAGCAGGCGTTTTATGACGAATAGAGGAAAAGAAAACGTTTTTTTGGTAGGATTGACAGTATTACATCTGATAGCCGTGCTGTTTGTTCTGGGAAGAATGCCATTTATTGATTTTTATCACTTTCAAACGCATGATGCAGTGGCAATCGGGGTTTGGACAGCATACGCGGCAGCATTGTATATTGTAATGGTTATTTGGGAAAAGGGAATAAGCATTTCACCAAAGATTGTCATGAAAGCAATAGGTTTGGGGATTTTCATGTCGTTGGGTAAGGGATGTGTGGGAACAATAGCTGACAGGATAGGAGTACTGGTTACCAATGAAGCCCGGTATATTGTAATTGAATCGCAAATTGAGACGCTGTTGTTTGGGTTTGTCTTATTTGGGATTTTACATATGAAAGTATTAAAAAAGAAACTTTCTTTTAAGTTTAAGCCGATAAAGCGTCCGGTGCTGCTGATATTGCTCGTAACATTTATCTATGTATTACAGGTTGCAGGTAGTCTGCGCGTCTATGCGGAGGCATTGGCACAATTTAGTTTTACAGAAGTACAAATTTATAGACTGGATATTTATATTGCTTCTAAAATACTGAATTATAATACTTGGTCGTATGCAGTGCTCTATGTACTCTTCTGGAAGCTTTGGCAAAATCTCACAGAGGAATGAGAGTAAGCGGATGAAAAGCAAAAACCCCTGAAACTGCATACCGCAGTTCCGGGGGCTTTTTTAGGGGAGGATAAGTATTAAATTTATCATTGGTAAGGATTTCATCAAAGGAGGGGGTTCCATTGATGATTAGTGATAGTATGACCGCGCAAAAAAGTTTTATACATAAATTGTAAAAAAATTTATTTTTAATTGGGGCAGGGTCTGCTAAAAACCTCTATACAAAATTCTGTTTTTGGCATATACTTGAACTGGCAAATGTCGGCTATCCGGTTATCGGACAGGGGCGGGTTTGTGTCCGTACTGCATCCGCAAACCTGCAGGCTGTGACTGGCTTTGCCAATAAAGCAGTGCAGAAATGAGGTTACATATGAAAAAACAATTCATAAAACACAGACATATGCTTTTGGGTATGCTGTTTGTCTTGCTGGCGGGCTGTATGGCGCTTGGAGGCTGTAAAAAGAGCGCGGGCACGCAAATCCGGATTGGTGCGTTGAAGGGCCCTACTACCATTGGACTGCTGCATTTGATGGAGGAAGCGGAGGCAGGAAAGACGGACGACGAATATTCTTTTACCATGGCGGTGGGAGCGGACGAACTGACGCCCCTTTTAGCAAAGGGTGAGCTGGATATTGCGCTTGTGCCTGCCAATGTGGCGTCCATACTCTACCATAATACGCAGGGCGGTATCCGTGTCATCGATATCAATACGCTGGGCGTCCTCTATATGGTATCCGGCAGCGAGGCCATAAAGAGCTTTGAAGATCTAAAGGGGCAGACGATTTACCTGACGGGAAGGGGAACCACACCGGATTATGTATTGCAGTATCTTCTGGCGGAAAACGGTATTGCCTTGGAAGAAGTGACGCTTGACTACCGCTCGGAGGCAACGGAGGTAGCTGCGCTTCTGGCAGAAAATCCGGATGCAGTCGGACTTCTGCCGCAGCCCTTTGTCACAGTGGCATGTGCGCAGAACGAAGCGCTTTCCATATGCCTTTCCATGACAGAGGAATGGGATAAGGTGCAGGGAGAAAACGGAAGCCGTCTGGTAACGGGAGTCACCGTAGTGAGAACGGAATTCCTTGCGGAAAACCCCGAAGCGGTCGCCCGCTTTTTAGAGGAACATGCAGCAAGCACCACATATGCCGTGAGCAATCCGGCAGACACGGCGGCACTCTGCGTGAAAGCAGAAATTATTGCAAAGGAACCGGTTGCCGAGAAGGCGATTCCCTTCTGCAACATTACCTGTATCACAGGGGAGGAAATGCAGCAGGCGTTGTCGGGGTATCTGAAAGCGCTGTATGAGCAGAATCCCGAAGCGGTGGGGGGTGGTTTGCCGGATGAAGACTTCTACTTTATGGGAAATCCGTAACGAGCTGACATGTAAGGCTGGTGATTGCGAAATGCAGGGGCTATGCTGTTGTCATTGTGCGCATGGTATATTCCAACGCAGACTCGCTCTCGCTCCGAGCTTACCGTAGCGGTACGTAAGCTGCCAAAATACGGCAGCTAAGTACCGACGGCAAGCAAGGGTCTGCTTATGGAATATACCATGCGCACAATTCGGAAGCAGCAGAGGAGCGTTTCGTAATTTCCAAATATNTACACGAAAANGAAAAGAGACGTTTNCGAAAANTTNCTNTTNNAATACAGGAAATGGGCAATATAGACAAAATAAGGGCGACTTGCCACGCTTCGGAGGCATTTTTGCCTATATCGAACATTTCAATCACTTGCAGACGATATTTCAAGAACANTTACCGAAAATAGGTNATTGCAAAACTCATACTTGTCAGTTTCGAATTGTGCATATTGCACATTCCATAAGCAGACCCTTGCCAGCCGTCGGTACTTAGCTGCCGTATTTTGGCAGCTTACGTACCGCTACGGCTGGCTNGGAGCGAGAGCGAGTCTGCGTTGGAATGTGCAATATGCACAATGACAACNGCAGCATTTCAGAGTTTCGCNATTACCAAACTTACCGAAAAGAAAGNGAGGAAAAAATGCAAAAGCCGTTTGANNAAAAGGTAAAAAGCGGAATNGANAAAGCNNGCGTGCTTNTGTTCTGGCTGTGCGTNTGGCAGCTTNCNGCNNTGCTTGNGGACAATAAGCTGCTTNTGGCGGGNCCGCTGGATACGGCGCGTGCGTTGTGCAGGGAAATTTCTTCTCCGGATTTTTTCAGGACGGTCGGCAGTTCTCTGCTGCGTCTTTTTGCAGGCTTTTGCGCGGCTTTTTTGTGCGGCGGNGTTNTGGGTGCTCTGAGCTTTCGNCTGCATTTTATAGAGGCGCTCCTGTCGCCGCTTATGCANTTCTGCAAGGCGGTGCCTGTGGCGGCGTTTGCGGTAATCCTGNTAATCTGGCAGGGAGCGGGAAGGCTNAGCGCNTCGGTCTGNTTTCTTGTGGTGCTTCCCATTGTGTATGTGAANGTTCTGGAGGGACTTTCCCATACGGATAAAAAGNNATTGGAAATGGCGCATGTNTTCCGNTTTTCACGTAAGAACATNTTTTTCTACATTTACAGACCTGCCATGGCGCCATTTTTGGAGGGCTGCCTGAAAACNGCGCTGGGAATGGGGCTGAAGGCGGGCNTTGCNGCGGAGGTCATNGGGATTCCGAGGTGGTCCATCGGCGGCGAAATATACCTGTCCAAAATATATCTTGACACGGCNGGCATATTTGCTTGGACGGCGGTGNTNCTNGTGCTGAGTTTCTGTCTGGAAAGGGCAGTGCTTTTTTTGTGGAGAAGGTTTCTTTTGTGGAAGCCGTCGCCTGCGGCAGATGAAAATATGCANGCAGGCAGNANTGTGCCGTCAAAANAACATGGCAGGCTTTCAACCGGCACAGCTTTTTCATGCAGTCAGAGTAGTCAAAAAAAGCAGGCAAAATCACAGGAAGCGGAATCCTTCCTTATCTTTCAAGATATTGACAAANAATATGNCGGGCATACCGTGCTTTCCGGCATAAACCGCCGTCTTGCTATGACGGGGAGTTATTGTTTGATGGCGCCGTCGGGAGCGGGNAAGACGACGCTTCTGCANATGGCGGCAGGGCTTGTCAGACCGGATGCGGGCAGCATCACAGTGACAGCGGACACGGGCAGCAGTAAGGAGACTGCGGAGAAAACGNCGGGAGCGGGAGGCNCACCGNTTTNCGTCTCCATGGTATTTCAGGAGGACAGGCTCTGTGAGGCGGAGTCGGCNATTACCAANGTAACACTTGCGTGCAGGGATGAAAGAAAAGCGNTGGAATGTCTGGAAAAGCTTCTGCCGAAAGANGCNCTGCAAAAGCCCGTCAGNCAGTTGAGCGGCGGACAGCGGCGGCGTGTCTGTATTGCAAGAGCGCTNNNNGCTGATTCCNGTATTCTNCTTCTGGATGAGCCGTTTACCGGTCTTGATGAGGAAAACCGGCAGAGGGCGGCGGAGGTTATNCTCGCATACAGGGCGGGACGCCTGNTGCTTGCCGCAACCCACGACGAAGCCGACGCAGGGAGGCTTGGCGGTGAAATCTGGTGTCTGTAAGGCAGAAAACAGCGCGAAAAGACGTAGACAAGCCGNTTTTATTATGCTATAATCGTAAAATGACCGTGACTGGCGTCCGCCCTTGATTTTGAGGGGCAGCAATCAGCAGTCACGATTTTTAAGGAGGAAATGTAACAATGAGTTTACAGGTAGAAAAATTAGAAAAGAATATGGCGAAGCTTACCATAGAGGTGTCCGCTGAAGAATTGGAAAAGGCATTGGAAACNGCNTATCAGAAGAACAAGAACAAGATGAGCATNCCCGGCTTCCGCAAGGGAAAGGTTCCCCGCAATATGATTGAAAAGATGTACGGNCCGGCTGTTTTTTATGANGANGCNGCAAACGAACTGATTCCCGATGCGTACGAGAAGGCAGTGGAAGAATGTGAAGAAGAAATTGTATCCTCNCCCACGATTGACGTGGTGCAGATTGAAAAGGGNAAGCCNTTCATCTTTACNGCAGAGGTTGCNTTAAAGCCGGAAGTNACNCTGGGCAAATACAAGGGNGTAAAGGTAGAGAAGACNGAGGTTGAAGTAACCGAAGAAGANATCNATGCACAGATAGAGANAGAAAGAGAAAACAGTGCAAGNACNATNACCGTGACGGACAGACCGGTCAAGGACGGCGATATCACCACGCTGGATTTTGAAGGCTTTGTGGACGGNGTGCCTTTTGAAGGCGGCAAGGGCGGAGATTACCCGCTTACCATTGGCTCCGGTTCCTTTATTCCGGGCTTCGAGGAGCAGTTAATCGGTGCGGAAATCGGCAAGGAGACCGAAGTGAANGTGACGTTCCCNGAGGATTACCACTCAGCAGATTTGGCNGGNANGGCAGCNGTATTNAAATGNACGGTAAAGGAAATNAAGGAGAAGGAGCTTCCNGAATTAGACGACGAGTTTGCNAGCGANGTTTCNACCTTTGANACGCTTGCNGAGTACAGGGAGGATGTCAAGAAGACCCTGACACAGCAGAAAGCGGATGCGGCAAAGAGNGCAAAGGAAGAGGCAGTGATTGAGGCNGTAGTGGAAGANGCCAAGATGGAGATTCCCGACGCNATGCTGGAAACGGAACAGAGACAGATGGTGGATGAGTTTGCACAGAGAATGCAGATGCAGGGTCTTACCATGGAGCAGTACATGCAGTTTACCGGAACCAACCCGCAGATGCTCTTAGAGCAGGCAAAGCCGCAGGCACTTAAGAGAATCCAGTCCAGACTGGTACTGGAGGCNGTTGCAAAGGAAGAAAATCTGGCGGCTGACGATGCAGAGTTTGAAGCAGAAATTAANGATATGGCTGAAAAATACCAGATGGAGCCGGATAAAATCAAGGATATGCTGGGCGAAAGAGGCANAAAGCAGGTGCTTGAGGATCTGGCAATCAGAAAAGCGGTAGATTTCCTTGTGGAGAATGCAAAGGAAGGAAAAGCGGCTAAGGCGAAAAAGGCAGAGGCTGCCGAAGAATAGATCACAGCAGATAAGCTGCTTCTAAACGGAGGATTAAGTTTTTCTTAAATCCTCTGTTTAAGATTGCAAGTCTTTACGCNGTGGGCTATTATGAAGAAAACAACAATGTAAAACGGAGGATTTTTTATGAGTTTAGTACCTTATGTCATAGAGCAGACCAGCAGGGGCGAGCGTTCTTACGATATTTACTCCAGACTNTTAAAAGAGAGAATTATTTTTCTGGGTGAAGANGTAAANGANACCACGGCGAGCCTTGTGGTNGCNCAGCTTCTGTTTCTGGAAGCAGAGGATCCCGAAAAGGATATCAATCTCTACATTAACAGCCCCGGCGGTTCCGTGACGGCAGGACTGGCAATTTATGATACCATGCGTTTTATCAAATGCGACGTGTCCACCATCTGTATCGGTATGGCGGCGAGCATGGGCGCGTTTCTGCTTGCAGGCGGCACCAAGGGCAAGAGNATGGCGCTTCCCAACGCGGAAATCATGATTCATCAGCCCTTAGGCGGCGCNCAGGGACAGGCGACCGAGATTGAAATCGCGGCAAAGCATATTTTGCAGACAAAAGAAAAGTTAAACCGTATGCTTGCAGAAAATACCGGCAAGGATTATGAGGTGATTGCGGCTGATACAGAGCGGGANAACTGGAAGTCTGCNCAGGAAGCTTTGGAGTACGGNCTGATTGACAAGGTGATTACATCACACGCATTATCTGANGAAAAGTAAAATAAAAGCGTATTGCGGGCGCAGTCNGCAATATAGAAAGGAAGTTATGGCAGCAAAAATTTCCGGNGGCGATATAAGATGCTCCTTCTGCAACAAGACGCAGGANCAGGTCAGAAAGCTGATAGCGGGACCGGCGGGCATCTATATCTGCGATGAATGTATAGAAATATGTGGAGATATTTTAGAGGAAGAGTTTGAAGAGGAAAGCATGCCTGTGGAGGAGGCACCGGATTTTAAGCTTTTGAAACCGGTAGAAATCAAGCATTTTCTGGACGAATACGTGATTGGGCAGGAGGAGGCAAAAAAGGTGCTCTCCGTGGCTGTCTACAATCACTANAAAAGGGTGACGGCGCAGAACNATCCGGATGATGTGGAGCTGCAGAAGAGCAATGTCATCATGATAGGTCCCACCGGNTCCGGCAAGACCTATCTGGCACAGACGCTGGCGAGGATTATCAATGTTCCGTTTGCCATCGCGGATGCGACGACACTGACGGAGGCAGGCTATGTGGGCGAGGACGTGGAGAATATNCTCCTAAAGCTGATACAGGCNGCNGANTATGATGTGGAGCGTGCCCAGTACGGCATGGTCTANATNGACGAAATNGATAAGATTACCAAGAAAAGCGAGAACGTGTCCATCACCCGTGATGTGTCGGGNGAGGGNGTTCAACAGGCNCTNTTNAAAATCATAGAGGGTACGGAAGCGAGCGTACCGCCNCAGGGCGGCAGAAANCACCCNCATCAGGAATTGATTCAAATCGACACCTNCAATATCCTCTTTATCTGCGGCGGCGCCTTCGACGGTCTGGATAAGATTGTAGAGACGAGNCTTGACCGCAAGTCTATCGGCTTTAATGCGCCGGTGACGGAAAAGGCGGACAAGGAAATCGGAGAGATTCTGGGCGAAGTGACACCGCAGGATTTGGTGAAATTCGGTCTGATTCCTGAATTTGTGGGGCGTGTTCCNATCAACGTATCTCTGCAGGGATTGGATAAGAAAGCATTAAAGCGTATCTTAATGGAGCCGAAAAATGCACTGATTAAGCAGTATCAGAGGCTGTTTGAGATGGACGGCGTGCAGCTTACCTTTGAGGAGGACGCTATCGACGCCATTGCGGAGAAGGCGCTGGAGCGCAAGACGGGCGCAAGGGGGCTTCGTTCCATCATGGANAGCATAACNCTGGATACCATGTATACCATACCGTCCGATGATACNATAGAGGCGGTCATCATTACAAAGAGCGCGGTAGANGGAGTCAGCAAGCCGTTGACGATACATCGGGAGACCGCCATGAAAAAAGCAAAGTAAGTGAGTGAAACGCCGCCGCTTTTGAAGTGCGGCGTTTTTTGCCTTTGCGGCATGTATCATGATAATCGGGGAGAACAGGCAGAATATGGAAGAATTGATAAAAGATACGGAGAGGGGCATATTGCGGATACCGGCNGTGGCGTTACGNGGACTCAGCATTTTGCCGGGTATGGTTATTCATTTTGATTTAAACAGACAGAAATCCATCTATGCAGTGGAGCAGGCAATGTTGGGCGAACAGCTTCTTTTTGTGGTGACACAGAAGGAGGAGGNGACGGAGGAGCCGGGCATGGAGGATCTCTATGGCGTGGGCACCGTTACCCGCTTAAAGCAGATGAGCCGGCTGCCGAACGGAATTGTGCGTGTGCTGGTGGAGGGAACGGAAAGAGGCAGGCTTCTCTCGCTGAGCGAAGAGANAAACGAGTACCTCTCCGCCGAGGTAGCGTTGATGCCGCAGGATGCGGCGGACACGGATGAAAGTCATAAGGAAGCCATGGCAAGGCAGTTGAAAGAGCTGTTTCATACCTACAGCGCATTAAATCCAAGAAGCGGTAAAATGCTGGATAAAAAGCTGGACGCCATGGAAAACCTTGTGCTTATCATAGACAGCATTGCCAGCGGCATGCCCCTGCCGGTTGCCACCAAGCAGACCGTGCTGGCGGCAGAAACCCTGACGGAGCGGTATGATTTTTTGTCCTCCGTGCTGTACAATGAAATCAATATCGGCATGATTCGAAAGGAATTGGGAGAAAAGCTGCAGAAGAAGGTCAATAAGAACCAGAAGGATTATCTTCTCAGGGAGCAGATGAACGCAATTCGGGAGGAANTGGGGGAAAACAATACCCTTTCCGATGCAGATATGTTTTTGGAACAAGTGAAAAAGCTGAAGGCGGACAAGGAAGTAAAGGAGAAACTGGAGAAAGAGATTTCCCGGTTTAAGAGCCTGTCTGTGAGCAGNACGGAAAGNGCGGTGGAGCGNACCTATATTGANACGCTNNTGGAGATGCCGTGGAATAAGCTTTCCAAAGAAAATACGGATATGAACCGCGCGGAGCAGATTCTGGAGGANGANCATTACGGGCTGAAACAGGTCAAAGAGCGCATACTGGAGTTTNTGGCGGTGCGGAGCCTGAAAGCCGCAAATGCGGGAAAAAATACCCATGCAGGCAAAAATGGTAATGCNGGTAAGAATGGCAATGCAGATAAAGATCTATATTCGGACAGTCCGATTATCTGTCTGGTGGGACCGCCGGGCACAGGAAAAAGTTCCATTGCAAAGAGTGTGGCAAGGGCGCTTTCNCGNGAATATGTGCGAATCAGTCTGGGCGGTGTCAGGGACGAGGCGGAAATCAGGGGACACAGGCGGACCTACGTGGGCGCCATGCCCGGCAGGATTGCGGCAGGCTTAAAACAGGCGGGCGTCGGCAATCCGCTGATGCTTTTGGACGAGATAGACAAGGTGAGCAGCGATTACAAGGGAGATGTGTCGGCGGCGCTTTTGGAGGTGCTTGACGGNGGNTTAAACAGCCGTTTCAGGGACCATTANATNGANCTGCCNNTCAATCTTTCGCANGTACTCTTTATCGCCACGGCAAATGCTACGGCGGGAATCCCCAAGCCGCTTTTGGACAGAATGGANCTGATAGANGTNANCAGCTATACNGACAATGAAAAGTTCCATATAGCGAANGAGCATCTGCTGAANCGGGCNTATGAAANGCATGGANTGGACGGCAGGCTTGTCATCGGAGACAGCGCCATCAAAGCCGTTATCGAGGGCTATACGAGGGAAGCCGGCGTCAGGGGNCTGGAGCGCAGNATAGGCGAAATCTGCCGCAAGGCTGCAAGGGAGCTTTTGAAGGTAAANCCGGANAANCAGGAAAAAACGNTATTCAAAGTGACCTCGCGAAATNTGGANAAGTATTTNGGAAAGGNAAAATATACCAGAAATCCNGCCAANCTCACGGACGAGGTNGGCATTGTGCGCGGGCTTGCGTGGACCAGTGTCGGCGGCGACACCCTGCAGATAGAGGTCAATAAGATGCCCGGCAANGGCGAACTGCGNCTGACGGGACAGATGGGCGATGTGATGAAGGAGTCCGCCATGACGGGCTTAAGCTACGTCAGNTCCATCAGCAAGGATTACGGNATATCGGCGGACACCTACAAAAAGAACGATTTTCANATACATATCCCNGAGGGAGCGGTTCCCAANGACGGACCCTCCGCGGGAATTACCATGGCGACGGCGCTTGTGTCGGCGCTTACGGNNATTCCGGTGAAGGCAAACCTTGCCATGACCGGAGAAATCACNCTGCGNGGCAGGGTGCTTCCCATAGGCGGACTCAAGGAAAAAATACTGGCGGCAAAAATTGCGGGTATCGGNCAGGTNCTTGTGCCTAAGAAGAATGAAAAGGATGTAGAAGAAATAGATGCGGAAATCAAATCGGGNGTGGAGATTGTTTTTGTAGAGCGCATGGAGGAGGTTTTGNAGTGTGCGTTANCNNAGGNGTAGGGGATTGCGAAAATGCTACCGTTGTCATTGTGTATATGGTATATTCCAACGCAGACTCGCTTTCGCTCCGAGCTTACCGNAGCGGTACGTAAGCTGCNAAAANACNNCAGCTAAGTACCGNCGGTAAGCAAGGGTCTGCTTATGAAATATACCATATGCACAATTCGAAACTGGCAAGTATGAGTTTCGCAATCGTCTATTTAGTTGCATTATAGACAATTGTGAAATTTCCTTGCAGGCTACAGGAAATGGGCAATATAGACAAAATAAGGGCGACTTGCTACTGCTTCGGAGGCGTTTTTGTCTATATTGAACATTTCCGTCACTTGCATAAAGTATTTCACAATTTGCCTGTATAGGCACAGTGGAAGGAAAGGAGAGCGGAAATGGTAATTAAAAACGTGGCGTTGGAGACCGTGTGCGGCATCACCAGCAAAATACCGGATAATCTGTATCCGGAGGTGGCGTTTGCGGGTAAGAGCAACGTTGGAAAGTCTTCCCTGATAAATGCGCTGATGAACCGGAAGTCTCTTGCACGCACCAGCTCCCAGCCCGGAAAAACCCAGACGATAAATTTCTACAACATCAACAGCGAAATTTATTTCGTGGATTTGCCGGGGTACGGCTATGCGAGGGCAAACGAGGAGGTCAAGGCAAAGTGGGGCAAAATGGTAGAAAACTACCTGCATAAATCGAAGCAGTTAAAGGCAGTCTTTCTCCTGATTGATATTCGTCATGCGCCCGGCAGTAACGACTGCATTATGTATGACTGGATTAGAAAGCAGGGCTATCAGCCCATTATCATTGCGACGAAACTGGACAAGATAAAACGCAGCCAGATACAGAAGCAGGTAAGTCTGATAAAGAGTACACTGAAGGCGGGAAGCGATACCCTTGTCATTCCCTTTTCTGCTGAGAGCAGACAGGGGCGGGAAGAAATTTATACGGTTTTGGACGAAATTTTAGAGGGGTCAGCAGAATAAAGTTAAAAGAGGGCTTTCTTATGAGTGAATCGATGAAAAAATACGTGAAGGCAATTCTGAATCTGGCAATCGCACTGGTCATTCTGATTGCCGTGGTATGGCTTGTGCCGAAGGGCATCGTATTTTTTATGCCTTTTATCATTGGATGGATCATTGCGCTGATAGCCGGTCCTGTGGTGCGTTTTCTGGAGAAAAAGCTGAAAATCCGGAGAAAAGCAGGCAGTGCCTTTGTCATCATTGCGGTAATCGGGCTTGTGGTGCTTGCGGGCTATTTTATAGTGGGAAATCTTGTGCGGGAACTGGCGGGCTTTGTCAATGATCTACCGCAGATGTGGGATTCGCTGCAGGAAGATTTTAATGCCATTGCCAAGAATCTCAGCGTCATTTATGACAAGCTGCCTAAGGACATCCAAAACACCATAGACAATATTGCTGCTTCCGCCAGCGACATCGCAGGAGATTTTATCGGGAAGCTTTCCAGTCCTACCATAGCGGCGGTGGGTAATTTTGCAAAACAGCTTCCCACTTTTATTATCGGACTGATTATGTGCCTTTTGTCTTCCTATCTTTTTGTAGCGGAAAAAGAGCAGATTGCGCAGGGCATGAAAAAGTATATGCCGGAAACGTTGCTTTACCGCCTCAGTCTGATGAAACGGAGTCTGGTAAAAGCAGTGGGCGGCTATTTCAAAGCGCAGATAAAGATTGAGATTTGGATTTATCTGCTTTTGCTGACCGGATTTTTGATTTTAGGTGTGGATTATGCGCCGCTCATCGCACTTGGCATTGCCATTCTGGATTTTCTGCCGTTTTTCGGCACCGGCACGGCAATGGTGCCGTGGGCTATTGTCAAATTTTTGAGTGCGGATTATATAATGACAATCGCTCTTTTGGTAATCTGGGGTGTCAGCCAGCTTGTCAGACAGATTATACAGCCTAAAATTGTGGGTGATTCGGTGGGCGTGCCGCCTCTGCCGACTTTATTTCTTTTGTACATCGGATACATGGTTGGCGGCGTAATGGGCATGATAGTAGCAGTGCCCATAGGCATTATTCTTTTTACCATGTACGAAGAAGGTGCTTTTGACACCACCAAAAACAGCATCAAGATACTTTCGGCAGGGCTGAACCATTTCCGCAGGCTGACGCCGCAGGATATGTATATTATTGATACCTACAGGCAGGAGTGTGAGGAAGCGTTCGACAGCCAAAAGCAGGGCAGTCAGGAGAAACAAACAAAAGAAAAAGAGGAAAATCGGGATGCGTAATTTTAAGATGCTTCTGGAATATGAGGGGACAAGGTATCAGGGCTGGCAGCGGCAGGAAAGCACGGAAAATACCATACAGGGAAAACTGGAAGCGCTGTTGTCCAAAATGTGCGGACATAAGGTAGAGGTGCAGGGCAGCGGCAGGACGGACGCCGGCGTTCATGCGCGAGGGCAGGTGGCGAATGCCCACATGGATACGGATATGACAGCGGAGGAAATCCTTGCCTATATGAACCGGTATCTGCCGCAGGATATTGGTGTGCTCTCCGTGGAAGAGGTATCGGACCGGTTTCACAGCAGACTGCTTGCCAAAGAAAAAATCTACTGCTATCAGGTGATTCACAGCAGTCTGCCGCATATATTTGACAGAAGGTATGCGTATGCATATCCGGCGCCGCTCGATATAGAGGCTTGCCGGAAGGCTGCGTCGTTTTTGGTGGGAACGCATGACTTTGCAGCGTTTACTTCTGCGAAAAAAGGGAAAAAATCTACAGTAAGGACGATAGAAGAAATCAGGATAGAAAAAGAAAAGGATATCATTCGTTTCTATTTTCGGGGAGATGGTTTTCTGTTTCATATGGTGCGTATTCTGACGGGGACGCTCTTAGAGGTCGGAGCCGGAAAGAGGAAACCGGAAGAAATGGAGGCACTTTTGGAGTCAGGGCGCAGAGAGCTGGCAGGAGCGCTTGCACCGGCAGTGGGGCTGACTCTTTTAGAGGTGCGCTATTGAGCTAAGATGTGGAGTATGTGATGATAAATAAGAAATATATGCGGATTCTTTTTATCCTTTACCTGCTGCTACTGATGAAGGTAATTATTTTTAAGTATCCGTTTGAAGTGATGCGGCAGATTGCCGCTTCCTGGAAAAAAGAAGTATTCTGGGAAGGCTTGAGCGGGGCGAACTTTGAATTGTTCCGCACGATAAAGCTCTATGTGCGGCATTGGGACAACAAAGGAATCAACAGCTTTGGCAATCTGATTGGGAATATTATCGCATTTATCCCACTGGGATATCTGATGCCGAGGCTTCACAAAATATTTGAGAATTTGTTTGTCTGTATGGCAACGGCGCTGCTTTTTATTTTGGGAATTGAGTTGTTCCAGCTTTTCAGCGCCTTCGGCATTTTTGATGTGGACGACATCCTGTTAAACGGGTTGGGGACTTTTATCGGCTATCTCTGTTTTGTGCTGATGAAGCTTCTGGCAAAGGAAAATAAGAAAGAGTAAAAAACTGTAAAATTCCAAAGCGGGTTTTACAGTTTTTTTTCGCAAAATTAGCGATACCGGTTTTGGCAAGAACAGCAGTATAATAGAAGGCGATAAATAGGAAACAGGCGGAAAGGAGAAGGCTGGGTGGACAGCATATTAATTTACGGCAATCAGATAGAGATGATGGAAACAATGCGGTGCCTGTTTGCGGGGGAAAGCTATGAAGTGCTGGAGGCGGATACGCCGGAGGGGCTGCACCGGCTTATGAGCGAAAAAACACCACACCTTTTGATAATGGGACTTGGCGGCAAGGGGGAAGAGGGCGCCGGCATTGTGCGGGAAGTGAGAAAAAACAGCAAAATACCGATTGTCATGCTGACAGAGCATAATGATGAAATAAAAAAGATAGAGGCGCTGGAGGCAGGGGCGGACGACTGCCTTGCTTATCAGGATTGTAGTCCGCTGGAACTGCTTGCAAGGGCAAAATCACGATTGAGACGTTATACAAGGATGGCAAGTGCTGCCGGGGAAAAAGAGGAAATATACCGTGTAAACGATTTGATGATAGATGACGCAAGGAAAAGGGTGTTTGTGAAGGAAAGAGAGGTAAGGCTTACTCCGATTGAATATGAAATTGTAAAGCTTCTGGTAAGAGAGAAAGGCAAAGTATTTTCCATCAGACAGATTTATGAGGCCATCTGGCATATGAAGCCCATCGGTGCGGATAATACCATAGCGGTGCATATACACCATATCAGGGAAAAAATAGAAGAAAACCCCAAAGAGCCTCAGTATATAAAGGCGGTCTGGGGTACCGGCTATAAAGCAGGCTGAAAGCACTCATTCCGTTCTGCTTTTAAACAGGTTGTGAATGGGAAAAACAAAATCAATGCGCTCGCCTTTGTAACGGATAAAATGCTGCCGGATGACAATGCCGGAGAGCAGGAAACTGCCAATGGCTACCGATCTGGGAAGCTCATTGTCTAAAAGGCATAGTACGGCAAACAAAAGAAAGGTAATAACCGAGCGGAAAAAATGGGGCCTTATTACGATGATAAGGGAAAACAGGATGTAGAGCGCGGCGAGTGTGAGCGCTGGGTTTAAGTTCGGGTACAGTCCTATCAGCACGCCAAAGGATACGGCAATGGACTTTCCACCGCCTTTCCCGCCGAAAAAGAGCGGAAAAGCATGGCCGAGAACAGGCGCTGCCATAACAGGTGCGAAGAGCAGTCCGGAAATATGCAGGCGTCTCGCAGCCACCCATACGGGAAGCGCGCCTTTACAAAGCTCGCACAGAATAACCAGAATCCCGATGGGGATTCCGGCGTGGAGGAAGGCGTTGGCGGTTCCCGGGTTGCCGTCATCAGAGAGTTCCCTGATATCAATATGCTTTAACATTTTCGGAATCAGGTAAGCGTACATGACGCTTCCGGACAAGTACCCAAGTATGATATAGATAAGATATTTCATGGTAAACCTCACTTCTGTGAAAGTATTTTTTCTTCTTTGGCTTTTGCAGTCTGCAGTTCCAAAAATTCACAAATCTTTTTTGCAGAGTCGGGAATCACGTTCTGCTTTTGCGCTGACTGCATCCCGTTTCGGATTTCCTTATTTTCGACGAGCAGTCTGCCCTGCTTTATCTGGGTGTGGATGTGCTCTGCCGCGATGGACATGCCGCGTGAGACGAAGAATTCCCTGTTTTTGGTCTCACAGCCGGGGATTGGCGCCGTATGCACAATGGGAACATTGCTGTTGAGCGCTTCGGTGGTCGTCAGCCCGCCGGGTTTTGTATAAATGACGTCGCACGCCGCCATATAATCGGCAACGTTGTTGGTATAACCGATGATATGCACGTTTGGCGCATGAAAAAATATCCGCTTTAACTGGCGTTTTAGTTTTTTGTTGTTACCGCAGATAATGACTACATGCTCCCCGTTTTTTAGGCTGCGCACCAGCTCGTAGGCAAAAATATGGATTTTGCCAAAGCCCATGCTGCCGCTCATAACCAGATACATTGGTTTGTCGGGTGGAAGTCCGAGGCTCTCCTTGGCAAGCGCATTGTCCGTTTTCGGGCGGAAGGCTTCCTTGACCGGAATCCCGTAGGGGAGCAGCCTGTCGGCAGACATTTTCCTTCGTGTATATTCTTCCGTTAAATCCCCGTGGGGGATGATGTAATAGTCGCACTCTGTTTCCTCCCAGAAAGGGATACAGGTATAATCCGTGGCGACGGCAACGGTGAGCGGGAGCGCCATATTGTGCCGCTTCATATAGGTGATGGTTTCTGCCGGAAACAGATGGGGCATCACGATGGCGTCGTAAGGATTTTGTTCCAGATAGTCATGCAGTTTTTTTGCCATCAGTCCGTTGGCATAGTATACAGGGGACTTATGGCGGCTGGAGCTGATAAAGCCCCCTAAGCGGTAGAGCATGCCGAAAAGGCGGGGGACGCCGCGGGCAATCCTGACATAAGTCTGGCCGACCAGCCTTGCCGTGCGTGCGCTGGATAAAAGAAACATGTCCATCATAACGGCTTCATGTCCGGCATTTAACAGGGCTTCTTGTACAGCAGCGCCGGCAGCATTGTGGCCGCCGCCCGTGGCTGAGGATAAAATCAGTACTTTCATAGCGTCGCATCCTTTGTAGTTGTGGTTTGCATATGACTTAGAGGGGATTATATCACTTTTAGGAAAAAAATGCAAAATCCATTGACGTTACTTTACTTTCCCTGTAAAATTAGACTATGAAAGTACTTACAAAGTATAAAAACGGAGGGTGAACATGCAGATACCAGTTATTGAGCAGTATATCGACGAATTGATTGAGAGAAGTACGCTGGACGTTCCTGTATGGAACATTGAGAAGGCGAAAAACGGGTTGAAGGCAGGTTGGAATTACATAGACGGATGTATGATTCTGGCGCTTTTAGAGACCTACAACACCACAGGGGAGAAAAAGTATCTGGATTTTGCGGATGCTTTTATCAATCACAGGGTACAGGAGGATGGCACGATTGCCGGATATTCCGTGGAAGAATACAATATTGACAATGTCAATGCGGGAAAGACCCTGTTCCAGCTCTATGATATTACGGGAAAAGAAAAATACAGAAAAGCGATTGATTTAATCTACAGCCAGCTTAAGGGACAGCCCAGAACGGAAGAGGGCAATTTCTGGCATAAGAAAATATATCCCAATCAGGTATGGCTGGACGGTATGTACATGGGACAGCCGTTCTACATGGAATACGAGACAAAGTTTAATGACAGGAAGAACTATGCGGATATTTTCGGGCAGTTTGCCAACGTGGTAAAATACATGCGCGATGAGGAAACAGGCTTGTACTATCACGGCTATGATGCTTCCAAGTCCATCTTCTGGTGCGACAAGGAAACGGGACTGTCAAAGAACTTCTGGCTGCGTGCCATCGGCTGGTATTCCATGGCGCTTCTGGATACCTTAAGCAAGACACAGCCGGATGGCTTTGAGGCAGAATATGAAAATTTAAAGAAGGTATTTAAGGAACTGATTGATTCTCTGTTAAAATATCAGGATGAGAGCGGTATGTGGTACCAGCTTCCGGCACTCGGCGGCAAAGAGCCGAACTACTTAGAGACCAGCGGCAGCGCCATTCTTGCTTTTTCCATACTGCGAGGCGTGCGTCTGGGATTCCTGCCTGAGAGTTACAGAGAATACGGTGTGAAAGCATTCGAAGGCATCCGCAGCAAATATATGAAGACGGAGGACGGCAGGCTGCATCTTGGCGGTATCTGTCTGGTTGCAGGCTTAGGACCGGCAAACAATTTAAGAAGGGACGGCAGCTTTGAATACTATATGTCCGAGCCCATTGTGGAAGACGATGCAAAGGGCGTAGGACCTTTCCTGTTGGCTTATACGGAAATCAGGAGGTTGTAGTCAATGAAGAAAATGTGGACTGCCGATAATGGCGACGGGACATATTCCAACCCGATTCTGTATACGGATTATTCGGACCCGGATGCAATCAGGGTAGGGGAGGACTACTTTATGGTGGCTTCCTCCTTCTGCAATTCGCCTTCCGTGCCGGTGCTCCATTCCAAGGATTTGGTAAACTGGCGCGTAATCGGGTATGCGATGGAAAAACTGCCCTTTGATACTTACGACAAACCCATTCACGGCTGCGGCGCGTGGGCGCCTGCCATCCGGTATCATGACGGCGTTTTCTACGTGTTTATTCCCATGCCGGATGAGGGCATCTTCATGGTGAAGAGCCGCAATCCCTTCGAGGGCTGGGAAGAGCCGGTGTGTGTGCGAAAAGTAACCGGCTGGATAGACCCCTGCCCCTTCTGGGACGACGACGGACAGGCATATATGGTGACGGCATTTGCAAGGAGCAGAATCGGTTTTAAGAGTATTTTACATCTGTCTCCTATTGAGCCGGACTGCAGCGGCGTGCTGGGCGACGGCAAGCATGTCTTTGACGGCAATGAGACGCAGCCCACCATCGAGGGACCGAAGCTTTATAAGCGCAACGGCTATTATTATATTTTTGCACCGGCAGGCGGCGTAAAGCCGGGCTGGCAGACAGTGCTCCGCTCCCGCAATATCTGGGGGCCCTATGAGGAAAAAATAGTGCTGCATCAGGGCGGAAGTTCCGTGAACGGACCGCATCAGGGCGCGTGGGTGGACACGCCGTCGGGAGAGGACTGGTTTCTGCATTTTCAGGATGTGGGAAATGCAGGAAGAATCGTACATCTGCAGCCTATGCGCTGGGTGGACGACTGGCCGGTCATCGGCGTTAATGCGGACGAAAACGGCTGCGGAGAACCGGTTATGCAGTATCAAAAACCGGACGTGGGAGGCGAATATCCCATCTGTGCGCCGGAGGATTCCGACTTGTTTGAAGGAGAAAAGCTGGGGCTGCAGTGGCAGTGGAACGCCAACTACAAAAAGGAGTGGTACGCCCTTTCGGACGGTATGCTCACGCTGTATGCGCAGAACAGTGCGAAAGAGACGCAGACCTGCGACGTGCCGAATCTGCTTTTGCAGAAATGGCCTGCACCACAGTTTCAGATTACGACGAAGCTTCATCTTGCAGGCATGAAGGACGGAGACGTCTGCGGCATGGTGTCCTTGGGAGGCGTCTATACGGATTTTGCCATCAAGCAGGAAAACGGAGAAAAGAAACTTGTGCAGCGCACCGGCGAGTGGACGAAGCACAATGAGACGGAAACGGTTTGTGGCGCACTGAAGGAAGACGCAGTATACCTTAGAATGTATGTGGAAGATGAATTGAAAGTGTCCTTTGCATACAGTACGGACGGCACGGAATATATCAAAGCAGGTGAAGTAATTGAAGCAACGCCGGGACGCTGGGTCGGCGTCAAAGCCGGACTTTTCGCGATTCATGAAGGCGGAGGGGAAGGCGGATTTGTGAAGGCGGAGTGTTTTGTATTTGAGGAATTGAAGTAGTTTTTTGCGGCGAGGGTTTTGGTTGCAGCGGGGGACGCCCGCCCGGCAGCCTGTTCCCTCGCCGCCGCGCTTTCGCTCGGAAAGAAACGTAGCAGTACTAGGCTCGAAAGAACCTCGCCAAGTACTGACGTTTCTTAACGGGCGTCGAGGGAACAGGCTGCCGGACGGGCTGTTACCGTTGCGGCGGCGTAAACGCGCCGCGAAAGAGGCGTGAGGGATAACGGGGCACTTCACATGAGGAAGTGTCCCCTCGGATGTTTAAAAGAATTTGTAATGGTGGTTAGATATGATGAATTTGTAGGAATAGTTTAAAAGCAAAGAGGCGGCAGGGAGCAATCCTTGCCGCCTCTTAATGGCAAAACCAGTTGATAAGTCCGCCCACCATGAATGGCAGGCTCTTCGGCGCCTGTTTTTCTACTTTGGGGCATAAAGAAGGAGCTATTGCTCCGGTAGATTATCTATCTACTTTTGCAACAGCCCCTGTTTCAATTTTTACGGACAAATTTACTTTACGTGTTGAAATCCCGTTATGTCTTATCAAGCACTGGATTTGGCTATCTAAATTCGCTTGTTAGGGGCTGCCCCTAAGACCCTGTTAAACTGTAAAGAGCTAATGAGATTGCGAGATGCCTCAAAGAACACCGGCGCTTTCAGGTATTTGTACTAATCGTTTTTACTACAGCTATCAAGCAAACGATTTGTTCCTGTTATTTCAGCGTCTACTAAATCAATCATCCGTTTTACATTTGCGGAATGAATAGCAGAAACCTCGTTTTCCCACAAGGGATTGATTTGTTTTTCAATTCCTTCACGGTATTTCTGTAAAGCATTAAGGCGTTTTTGCAAAAGCTCTCGCTGTTCACAAGGCGAAAAGGTATTTAAAAAGAAAGCAGCAATGGAAAAGATGTTTGTATCATAATTGAATTGCAGGACGGATGCCTTAAGTGTAGCTATAAATTCGTCTTTCCCCTTGTTAGAAAGACTATAAACGGTACGGTCTGGCATATTTCCGACTTTCTCGGTTGTGCCTATTATGTATTCCTTTTTTTCGAGAGTTTTCAGCGTAGAATATACGGTTGAATCAGCGATGTTAAACCACCATTTTACATTCATGTAGTTTAAGTGTTTTATTATCTCATATGCGTTAAGTGGTTTTTCATAAATAAGACCTAAAAGCATAGTGGCAGGCTTAGATAACATGAGGTTTCCTCCTTGACATTTCTTTACATCTGCAGTACTTTATATATAGAGTAGTCTTAATGAGTACTACTATTATACCACAATCAACTTAAAAATGGAATACTTGAAAAGGAGGTTTTTATGCCACAACTCAATAAAGGCGGTAAATTTGTATTTGGATTATCCGTTATACAACCAGACCGAACAATACATATTCCACCGCAAGCATTGTCAGAGTATGACGCTACACGAGGTGGAAAAGTTATCATTTTTACAGGAAGCAAAATAACAGGAGGTTTCTGTGTTACCACATATTCATTGCTGTTAAATTCAAAACTGAAACATATTTTGGAAGAATGTCCACGGTTAAGAGATTGCCAACTTTCAGAGGGTGAATTTATCCAATATAAAGGGCGTAAATATGCTTGGGTCAGCATTGATAAAAGTGGTGTCATCAAAATGCCGCAAAGCACCTTGTTAGTCTTAGAATTGCAATCTGAAATGGAGTTGCTATCTATCCGTAGCAGTGATATTGCCTTTACTATGGGTGCAAAAGGACCGCTGTTGGAAAAAGTCCATAACTTTCAGGGTGACATAGCGAGATATTAGGAGAATTTTTTCTTCCGTTTGTACTGGAGCAATTCTATGTCGAATACAACGGCAAGATAATGGTCATGAGTGCATTAGGAAGCCCACAAAGCCCTGTTCGACTTGTTTATAATTTATGGCTTGTTTGGCTTGGTGGTTTCTTGGCAGTCACAGCATGGGTATATTTTGAGGTAACAAGAGTAGAGTTTCCTGTTTTATCGGTTTTTATATTGCTTTCGATTGTTTTTTTCGCTATCGGGGCAGGGCTTATTTCTGGAGTTTTCAGTGTAAACGAAAGCAAAGAAATGGTTACTACCGCTTCAAAGATACATGGTGTAGGTGCTGCAATCGGTTTTATGGCTTTATTATTTTTTCCACTTCTAAATGGAATTGTATCATTTAAGCAAAAAGACATAATTGAGGGTATTATCAGTATAAGCTCATTTGTTTTAGCTCTTATTTTCTTCGCCTGTTTTGTTATGGGAGATAAAGAGCAATTTCAAAATACCATTTTGAAGTATGAAGGATTATGGGAACGCTTTACTTTATTTTGTTTGTATATTCCTTTTATTTATAAGACTATTGGAAACTTATTATTTTAGAGCGATAGCGAGGTATTGGAATGACAAAAATAGAATGGATACTCTGTCCCGTTTGTGGCAATAAAACTCGTAATCAAATCAGAGAAGATACTGTTCTTTTGAATTTTCCCCTATACTGTCCAAAATGCAAACAGGAAACATTGATTGAAGCAAAAATACTTCAAGTAACGGTCATCGAAAATTTTGATAAAAAGCGAAAGGAAAAAGAAATGTGAAAACAACGCTTATGGATGAAAAACTATATCGTGAACTCGGTCAACTGACAAAAGATAAAACTATTTGGAAACCAAATATCCCCTACGTAGCTTCTTTACTTAAAAATCAATCTCCTAAAATAACGGCTAAAGCAATGTGGCTACTTGGAGAGATGGGATTGATATATCCGCAGGAAATCGCACCATATACAAAAGAAATTGCTTCTTTTATCGTTTCGGAAAATGACTTATTAAGAGAGCGTACCGCTAATGCTTTAGGACGAATTGGTAGAGCAGATTACAAACTTGTTGCCCCTTATTTTAAGGAACTATTTATCTTGGCAAGAGATAAAAGCCCTAATGTACGGTTGAGTTTTATATGGGCTTCCGAAAACATTGCGACAAATACACCAACGGTGTATGAAGATTGTTTGCCAATATTTGCGGAGCTTCTTAACGATGAAAATAAAAGAGTCCGAATAGAAGCACCAGAGATGTTTCGGGTGTTAGGAAAACGAAAGCCTGAGTTTGTGCGACCATATTTAGAAAAATTAGAATATATAGCAACGCACGATGAGTTTAGTATAGTTCGTATTCACGCCAAAGGGGCAATTAAAGCTACATTATCTAAAATTGATTGAAGTAAAAACAGTCGTGGAAAATCTGGACAAGTAAACTATTGCATGAAATGGAGAAAACAGTATGGACTACAAAGAAACACATATCAACTTTTTGTATGACGATTTAATAAAAGAATATGGAAATGAACAGGGTACACGGCTTTATGCCTTAATGTGCAAAAAATTTGTTAATCTATGTGAGAAAGAGATGAAATCTGAAAACCATGAGATAAATGAGCATGTATTTGAAAGGCTGTTACCAACGATAAGTATGTATTTAACCCTTATGGAAAATGATTTTACGCAAGAAGAAGCACTTATGATAGCTCATAAGGAAATACAGCATCATGCAAGCAATATGGCAGAAGAAAATGCCAAGCTCACAAAAATGCCCTTTACATACGGTTTATTTAAGATGTTTGCAAAATCACATATGAAGAAAAAGTATCCAATAGAAGGATTTACTGTAGAATGGAAAAGACATGATAGCAATGAAATACATTTTAATATAGTTCGTTGTCTTTACAGAGATATGTGTGAAAAATTTTGTTGTCCCGAACTATGTACAGTTTTTTGCCAGAGTGATATAACTGCCTTTTCTGGATATGAACCTAAAATTAGATTTGAACGAGCAGGGACACTCGGAGAAGGTGCTGAGTGCTGTGATTTTCATTTTATCCATGGAAATCACTAAACACATAATCAAGTACAATCATCAAAGAGCCAGACGCTAAGAGGCGGAGCCTATAAAATTGTGAGCAATCGCAGTTAGCCAAATCCGAAAAACGTATTGCTGAACTTTATATATTATTTCAGCGGATTTATGAAGATAATGTATCGGGCAAACTGAGCGATGAGCGATTTTCGATAATGTTGGCAAGTTATGAAACTGAGCAGAAAATGCTGAAAGAATCTCTTATTCAGTTAAAAGCCGATGTAGAAATGCAGGATGACAAAGACCGCAAATGTCTCTGCTTTTATAGACAAGGTTAAGCGTTACACAGAAATCAAAGAGCATACGCCTGTCATTGTTAATGAGTTTATCGACTACATTATGGTATCAAAAAAGCAGGTCATAGACGGAAAGACCGTATATCCCATTGACATCTTCTATAACGGTGTCGGTATTATCAACGCTCCATCTGCTGAAGAATATGAAGAAATGTTCAAAGAACGTCCTCGTCCCCTCCACTTTCTTATGTGAAGGGGACGAACGGGGCGCCCTTTTGAATTATTTTTACATAAAGATAAATAGAGTGTGTTAGTTTTATTGCTTAAGTTTATTGCATAAGTTAAATGAAAAACTTGACAAGGATATGGACTCACCATATAATGATTTAAAATTCGAAATCATAAAGACGATGACGGAGACGGTATATTTATTTTGAAAGTCACAGAGAGCCGTGTTTGCTGAGAAACGGTACCAGTAGAGTAAATATATAATCCCTCCTGAGTTGCAGCACGAAAGCTGGAGCAAGTAGATGCTGACGGTTTTCTCCCGTAATAGAGAACGCATATGTTGGTATGCCGTAAATGGATGAGCGTTTAGAAGTATATCAGAACAGCCAACATTTGTATTTTTACAAAGAAGGCTGTTCTTTTTTGTTGCCACTTAAACATGAAAAAATGGCTAAGTGACAATGTGGAATGATTTCGAAGATCGCTATTGATTTTGAGGAGGAAGAAACATGATAACAGAAAGTTTTGACAACCAATCAGCGGCAATCATCAATCCACGTGTCAATGAAAATGCGCCGCAAGTCGATGCGTGTATTTTGACTTTTTCACATGTGATTGAAGCATTTGTTCTGGCCAATTACGATTGCAGGCAGATGGCATCATTTTGGTTTGCAACGGGCAATACGCCGATTTACTGTATTGATTATAAGGGAAAGAAATTTGCGTTTTACAAAACTTATGTAGGTGCGCCTGCGTGTGTCGGTACGGTGGAGGATACGTTGTCAGAAATAAAGACAAACAAATATATCGTATTTGGTGGCGCAGGCTGTCTGAATAAGGAAATTGCGCATGGAAAGGTCATGATACCCACACAAGCCTATCGGGATGAAGGGACTTCTTATCATTACGCACCTGCATCGGATTATATTACTGTCAGGAATGCGGACATTGTCGCCGACTTTATGGAACAAAACGGTATCCCCTATGTGAAAGGGAAGACTTGGACAACCGATTCTTTCTACAGAGAAACTGTCAATAACTTTGAAAAGCATAAAGCGGATGGTTGTATTTCCGTAGAAATGGAATGCGCTGCTTTGCAGGCGATGTGCGATTTCCGGGGACTGAGTTTATACACATTCTTTACAAGCGGAGATTTGCTTGACGCACCGAAATGGGATACCAGACGAAAAGAAGGGCAAACCAAAGGTACGCAGCACGATGCAGGACATTTCGATATTGCATTGGAACTGGCACGGTATGTCGTGGGATGAATTGCAAGCCGCCGCCTGCTTATTTCTGAAAGAAACCGTGAAAAAACAAACATTGATTGACGCTCCCCTGTCTGTGGTGTTAAAATAGGAATAAAGAAACAGATAAAAATAATCAATCCGAAAGCATGGGAGGAGGTGTCACTATGAAAGAAGTAAGAGTTTTGGAAATCAAGCAAAGTGTCTTTGCCGACAACGACAAACAGGCCGCTGCTCTCCGACAGGAATTAAAGCAAAAAGGGATCTTCCTGTTGAATCTGATGTCTTCTCCGGGCTCCGGAAAAACCACTACCCTGATGCGCACCATCGAGGCTTTGAAGGATACCTTCAAAATCGGCGTCATGGAAGCCGACATTGATTCGGACGTGGATGCGAGGACGATTCAGGAATCCGGCGTCAAAGTGATTCAGCTTCACACGGGAGGCATGTGTCATCTGGACGCCGAAATGACGAGGCAGGGACTTGACGGACTGAAAGTGGAGGATGTCGAACTGGCGATTCTTGAAAATGTCGGGAATCTGGTCTGCCCTGCGGAATTTGATACCGGCGCATCGAAGAACGCGATGATTCTGTCCGTTCCGGAAGGACACGACAAACCGCTGAAGTATCCGCTGATGTTTTCCATTTGCGACGTGGTGCTGGTCAATAAAATAGACGTTCTGCCCTATTTTGATTTTGACATGGAAAAATGCAGGGAATATATCCTTATGCGGAATCCGAATGCAAAAATCATTCCCATATGTGCCAGAACAGGCGAGGGAATTGCAGAATGGACCAAATGGCTGGAAGAAGAGGTCAAAAGCTGGCGTGTGACAGAATAATATAAAAACAAAGGAATAATATAAAAACAAAGGAGGAAGGTATGACGAAGAATTTGGACAAAGAATTATACCCGGATTACGTTTATCCGGAGCATAAGGCCGACCACAGTGAGCCTCCCCGCAAGAGTATTCAGAAGCTGGGGAAAAAGATCACCGACCGGATTCCTCAGAAGCTGGGTTTGAAAAAAATCACGCAGGATGATCCGGAATATTGGGGACTTGCAGGCGTGCTGACAGACGAGGAGGCGGAAATCGCCTTAAAAATGGGCGTCCGGAAGCCGAAGACTTTACAGGAGATGGTAAAGCTTACCGGCATACCCGAACAGGAGCTGGAACCAAAGCTTCAGCAAATGTCGGTAAAAGGAATTCTGGAGTACAACTGGGAAAATGAGCGGCATGAAAAACAGTATGTACTTCCCATGTTTGTGCCGGGGTCCGGAGAATTCTTTAACATGAACAGCAATATAGTGGAAGAACATCCGGAGGTTACCCTGTTCTTTGAGCACATGTCCAGACTGCCCTTAGAGAAGGTGACACCTTTTGTAGGACCGGGCGGCAACGGCATCGGTATGCATGTCATTCCCGTAGAAAAAGCGATTGAGATGGAGAGCGAATCCATTGATCTGGAGCATATTTCCTACTGGCTGTCAAAATATGAGGGCAAATATGCGGCAAGTCCCTGTTCCTGCCGTCGTTCCCGCCTGCGTCATGATGAGGGCTGCGGAGACGACCCGGAGGGCTGGTGTGTTGCCGTGGGCGATATGGCGGACTACGTGGTAGAGACCCAGAAGGACGGACGTTACATAACCAAAGAGGAAGCGCTGGATATTTTCAAACAGGCTGAGGATAACGGGTTTGTGCACCAGATTACAAATATTGACGGCGCCAATAAGATTTTTGCCATTTGTAACTGCAATGTAAACGTATGTTATGCCTTACGTACTTCACAGCTTTTCAACACACCCAATATGTCCCGTTCCGCTTATGTCGCGAAGGTAGACAAATCAAAATGCGTTGCCTGCGGCAAATGCGTGGAAGCCTGCCCGGCAGGAGCGGTAAAACTGGGACAGAAGCTCTGCAAAAAGGATGGCAGCGAGGTGACCTATCCCCAAATGCCGCTTCCTCATGAGAAAAAATGGGGAGAACATATGTGGATGCACAACTACAGAGACGTGAACCGAATCAATTGTCATGACACCGGAACCGCTCCCTGTAAAACGGCCTGTCCCGCGCACATTGCCATTCAGGGTTATTTACAGCTTGCAAAGGAAGGACGTTATGAGGAGGCATTGGCTCTCATTAAGAAAGATAATCCTCTGCCCGCTATTTGCGGACGAATCTGTAACCGCCGCTGCGAGGATGCCTGCACGCGCGGAACCATCGATGAGGCAGTTGCCATTGATGCGGTAAAACGCTTTATTGCGGAAAGGGATCTGAATGCTGAGACCCGCTATATTCCCAAGCCGACCATTCCTTCCTTACGGGGCGGCTTTGAGGAAAAAATTGCCATCATCGGTTCGGGTCCTGCCGGACTTTCCTGTGCCTATTTTCTGGCGGAGAAAGGCTACAAACCGACCGTCTTTGAAAAAGCGGAGAAACCCGGCGGTATGCTGACCTACGGAATTCCTTCTTACAAGCTGGAAAAAGATCTGATTGCGGCGGAAATCGACGTAATCAAGGCCATGGGCGTTGAGATCAAGTGCGGTATTGAGGTAGGAAAGGATGTTACGATTGCACAGCTCCGTGAGCAGGGCTACAAAGGCTTCTATATTGCAATCGGCTGTCAGGGCGGAAAAAAAGCAGGCGTGCCCGGTGAAGATGCACAGGGTGTTTATACTGCAGTAGAATTTTTGAG
Source organism: Lachnospiraceae bacterium (assembly GCA_014804445.1). Taxonomy (GTDB): domain Bacteria; phylum Bacillota; class Clostridia; order Lachnospirales; family Lachnospiraceae; genus Acetatifactor. Next base: position 33,920 of record JAAUZU010000024.1, read on the forward strand.
AGAAGCCGGCGAGAAAGAGGCTTTTGAACTTGGCGGAGACGTGGTCGTGATCGGCGGCGGCAATGTTGCGATAGACGCTGCAAGAACGAGCACACGCTGCGGACAGGGCAAGGTTTCCATGGTTTGTCTGGAAAGCCGGGATGAGATGCCGGCAAGCCGGGAAGAAATCTTGGAGGCAAGTGAAGAAAATGTTGCCATCAACAACGGCTGGGGTCCCAAAGAGATTCTCTCTGAGAACGGGAAAGTGACAGGAGTTGTATTTAAAAAATGTACCCGTGTTTATGACGAGAACCATCGCTTTGCCCCGCTTTATGACGAGGAACAGACCATGACCATAAACTGCTCCAGCGTGATTTTCAGCGTAGGTCAGGGCATTGTCTGGGGCGACCTTTTGAATGGCACAAAAGTAGAGCTTCGTCCTAACGGAGGAACGATTGCCAATAAACTGACCTATCAGACTGCAGAACCGGATATTTTTGTGGGCGGCGATGTTTATACGGGTCCTAAGTTTGCCATAGATGCCATCGCAGCAGGACGCGAGGGAGCGATTTCCCTTCACCGCTTTGTGCATGAGCATTGTACGCTGACCATCGGAAGAAACCGCAGAGATTTTATCGAACTGGACAAAGAAGATATTCAGGTTGCAAGCTATGACAATACTGACAGACAGCGGCCGGAGCGGGCGGAGGAAGCGCAGGCGCAGTCCTTCAGGGACCTTTCCCACACGCTGACCGAAGAACAGGTGAAGGCGGAAACTTCCCGCTGCTTAGGATGCGGCGCGTCCGTTGTGGATCCCAATAAGTGNATCGGCTGCGGCGTCTGCACCACAAAGTGCGTATTTGATGCCATTACGCTTCACAGAGAGCATCCGGAGTGCTCTGAGATGGTAAAATCAGAGGATAAGCTGAAATACGTGCTTCCCAACATGATCAAGCAGTCGTTGAAAGTAACGTTTGCNTCCAAAAAGGATTAAGCTATGCATGAATTAGGCGTTGTATTTCATATTATGGATAGTCTGGAAAAGGTTGCACAGGAAAACGAGGTGACGGGTATTTCCAAAGTGGTTCTGGAGCTGGGGGAAGTGTCTACGGTCATAGAATCCTATCTGCAGAACTGCTGGAAATGGGCNGCNGGGAAACGGGAGCTGTTNGCGGACGCGGAGCTGTTTGTGGAAACGCTTCCTGCCGTTACTTATTGTGAAGGCTGCGGTCAAACCTATCCGACTGTGGAGTATGGTAAAATTTGTCCTCACTGCAAAAGTCCGGATACATGGCTTTTGCAGGGGAATGAATTTAACATAAAAGAAATAGAAGTATACTAAAAGAAAAAGAGGTGGGATTATGATTTTTCAAATTTATGACGGAAAGACACTATGGCACCTTTTGGGATGGGTTCTGGTTTTTGCCGGCCTGATTCTTATGAACGAAGTTGCCAGACGTACCAAAATCGGCGGAATGGCTTGCTTTTTTGTAATTCCCGCTGTACTGACGGTTTATTTTATCGCCATTTATGTCGGAGCCGCAATGGGCGCTGAATGGGCGTTAAAAAACCAGACTTATGTACACATGAACAGTTGGTTCCATTATGCTAAGCTTTATGCGGCGCTGGCGGGCTGTATCGGTTTCATGGTCATCAAATATCACTGGGGCAAGCTTGGGAAATCCCATGCTTTCAAGGTATTCCCNTTTGTGATNGTTGCGATCAACATNCTGATTGCAGTTGTATCTGATTTTGAATCCGTGATCAGAGCCGGATCTGTGATGGGCGGCTGGTGGAAATCCTCCGAGGGCGTATGGCTCTACGGCGGCTGGTGGAACATCTTAAACGGTATTGCAGGTCTGATCAATATCGTGTGTATGACCGGTTGGTGGGGTATCTACTCCTCCAAAGATAAAAAGGATATGCTTTGGCCGGATATGACCTGGTGCTTTATTTTGGCATATGATATTTGGAACTTCCAGTACACCTATCTGAACCTGCCNACCCATGCATGGTACTGNGGTTTTGCGCTTCTGCTTGCACCGACCGTTGCCAANGCACTCTGGAACAAGGGCGGCTGGATTCAGAACCGTGCCCATACACTGACGCTTTGGTGTATGTTTGCACAGGTATTCCCGCTGTTTCAGGATGCAAGCCGCTTTACAACCGTATCCTCCGTATACGGAGCAGGCGGAGCGGCTGCNGCTTTGGGAGACACCATGCCTACGACAGCCAATCCTACGGCGCAGGGAATCATCTCCGTGATTTCCATTGTAGTGAACATCGCTGTGTTTGCCGTGATTTTGAAGCGTGCAAAAGCACAGAAGAAAAATCCGTATACCAACGAGATTTTTACGGATCAGAAAGATTTCCAACAGGCTATGAGCAGGGCGGAATAAAATTGAATTGCNAAAAGCTGTAACAAGGAACGGACNTTGGAGGTTTCCCTTCAAGTNCGTTNCTTATTCATTCTTTTGAAGGAGGTATTCATTATGGAACACCGGGTTATGCCTACACATATTATTGCAGGGGCAGGAATTGTGATAAATGAAAACGATGAGATTCTTATGGTAAAGACATATAATGCGGGCTGGGTATTTCCCGGAGGGCAGGTGGAAGTCGGGGAGAATGTCATTCAGGCTGTGAAAAGAGAGGTTATGGAAGAAGCGGGCGTTGATATTGAGGTGGGAGAGGTGTTTTGTATTTCTTCCAATACGGGAAAGAACCCCGGGTATAACGGCGTAAAGGAGATACCAACCAAAATTATGCTTGACTTTATATGCAGGGCAAAAAGCGGAACACCAAGACCATCCGATGAAAATTCGGAATCTGCATATGTTGCAAAGGAAAAAGTGTTGGAATTGATTCAGACGCCGGCATATAGGGAAAGGTATAAGGCGTTTTTAGAGTATGCGGGCAGACCGATTTATCTGGAATACGTCACGAAGCCATCTTTTGAACTCAAATTGAAGAGGCTGATTTGAGTTNGGAAAAGAACCGAAAAANCNGNTTTAGAGATTGCCTTGACAGAAAAATTTGTTTCTTTTAATATTAGTATACAAGCTACTGGTGTTACTATTGGGTTGGTCAGGGAATAATTTTAATAGCCATGGAGGTGGCGGGTATGCCGGATATCAAAGAAATTCAAAAGGCTGTTGCGCCGATAGCATATTTNTANGGAGTAAAGAGATTATATTTGTTTGGCTCATATGCAAAAGGCACGGCAAATGAAGAAAGTGATATAGATTTGTTGATAGAAAAAGGAAAGCCGATGTCTTTGCTTAAACTTTCCGGAATGCGTCAGATGGTTCAAGAGGCGTTGAATCTCTCGGTTGATTTAATTACCACTACAGGGATTGGAGACGATTTCAGAAAAGAAATAGCCGGAACGGAGATATTATTATATGAAGAATAGAGATGTTTTTGCGCATCAGTATTCTAATTTGGANCATGAATCAGCGTGGGGGACGATACAGCAAGACTTGCCGGAACTGAAAACGGCGATAGACAGAATACTGAACAATAATGAAGGAAAATAATTGTTTCTTTTAAACAAACTATGACATACTGCTGTCATAGTTTGTTTGCTATACTGGGGTTGAANGGAGGAAAGCATGAAGATTGGTCGGCTTATGGGCATTGTTGTTTATTTATTAAATAATGGACGGACATCTGCACAGAAATTAGCGGAAGAATTTGAGGTTTCTGCCAGAACGATTGTGAGGGATTTAGAAACATTGGATCAGGCAGGTATTCCCATTCAATCTTTTTATGGTGTGGAAGGCGGCTATCAAATTATGGACAGCTTTGTTTTGGAAAAACAAGTTGCAACAAGTCATGAATACGATTGGATTGTCACCGCCTTAAAAGGATTGGCAAGTGCATACGAAAATAANGGTTTAGAGCAGNCTTTGGAGAAAGTANAGAGCTTAAACCATACGGAAGGNGTTGCGGTTTCCGTGGATTTGGGCGTTGCAAGTGAAGATGATAAAATAAAGGAACAATTAAAGCTGTTAGAAGATGCAATCGGGAAAAAATGTGTTGTTCGGTTTTCTTATACCAATAGTCATGATGAAGTAAAAGAAATGGAGGTAGAGCCGGTTTTACTCCAATACAAATGGTATAACTGGTATCTGATTGGATATTACGAAAAATATCAGAATTATTGTATGTTCAAATTAGTCCGTATGGANAGNNTNCAGNNAACNNANATTAAAAACNCAAAANNNCATNATNTTTCNGATATNAANNTGAGATGATGACAATGAAAACACGGTGCATATCAAACTATATGGAAAAGCAGGCATAAAAGCGAAGTGCAGGGAATATTTGAATGGACGAATCACACAGGAATTTGAAAATGGTGATTTTGAGTATTGTTTTTCCGTACCGGAACATGAGACATTCTGGTATGGCGTGATTCTTTCTTTTGGAAACAAGGCTAAGATAATCGAACCACAAAAAATCAAGGAACGCATTATAAAAACATGTAAGGAAATACAAATGGAATATGAGGAGTGAAGCAGCATAAAACACTCCGGAATGGAGATTAAAATGAAAGAAATCAAGAGATATGAAATGAACGAAGAATGGGCACATGCAGGCGTTGTTGAAGCGGGAGACTTCTGTTTTTTGAGTTATTGCGTCGGCAATATCGGCGGCACGATTGAGCAACAGATTAACGGGGCTTTTGATGAAATGGAAAGAAGGCTGGCATTGGCAGGTCTGGCACTTGAGAATGTAGTCAAGATGGATTGCTTATTCAGGGATGTCTGGAATATACCGGTCATGGAAAAAGTAATAAAAGAAAGATTCAAAGGCAAATACCCTGCGCGTAAGTCGATTCAGACCGAATTTGCCCATGCAGGAGGGGCACAGGGATTACAATTTCAAGTGGATGCAATAGCTTATGCAGCAAGATAACATGATTGGAAAATGCGGTTTCTATTGCGGCGCCTGCCCCACCTGCCTTGCCGGAAACTGTAACGGCTGCATGGAAGAACATAGAGAAGGAGACTGCTTTACAAGAGATTGCGTAATAAACCAAAACCTAAATTTTTGCGGCGAATGTAAAGCATTTCCCTGCAAGACAATACTCACCCACCCACATACAACAGTTCTGGATAAAGACTGGCTTCAATGGAAAAAACAATTCAAAACAAACCGCTAAATCCCACTTTTCCTTATACTGCCAAAAGTGCTCTTGATCAAAAGCACTTCTGCCCGAGAGTGGCCTATGCATCATTCAGCCGACAGCGTACTGGTATATCTGTGAAGACCGTTTAAAAACGCCGGCACTTGGCGAGGTTCTTTCGAGCCTAGTACCGCTGCGTTTTTATCCGAGCGAAAGCGCGTCTTCACAGATATACCGGTACGCTGTCGGCGTGACTCGCTTCCCCCACTCTCTAGCAGAAAAGAAAAATAATTTGACTTCTCCCTCACTCTGTTTTATCCTAGAACATGACGGCATTGTTTGACATGCCGTCATGAGTTTTTTTCGAGGAGAGTACAATATTCATGTTACACATAAGAAACAGCAGAGGAAGAGAAGCTTCCTCCCGCGTAAAAGATATGACAAAGGGGAACCCCTATTCCCTTATGCTGGCCTTTGCGCTTCCCATCTTTTTGAGTCAGGTGTTTCAGCAGCTTTATAATACTGCGGATGCACTGATTGTCGGCAAATTTCTGGGGACAAACGCACTTGCTGCCGTTACTTCGTCGGGTACGCTGATTTTCTTGATGATTAGCTTTTTCATAGGGACTGCCATGGGCGGCGGGGTTGTGATTTCCAAATTTTTCGGAGCGGGCGATAAGGAACAGGTGTCACGCGCCATCCACACGATTCTGGCATTTGGTATTGTAAGCGGGATTCTGCTGACGGTGGCAGGCGTTGCTTTTACGCCTACTTTTTTAAGGTGGATGCAGACCGATCCCGAGGTTATGCCGGAGGCGGTAGAGTATTTCCGTTACTATTTTTTAGGCGCGCTTGCCATGGTTATGTACAATATCTGCCGAAGCATTATGAACGCGCTTGGAGACAGCAGGCGCCCGCTGTATTATCTGATTTTTTCATCGATTCTGAACATTGTGCTGGATGTGCTGTTTATCGGCGTATTCCACTGGGGAGTCTGGTCGGCGGCAGCGGCGACGGTGATTTCACAGGCGGCAAGTGTCGTGCTCTGTATGATGCATCTGCTGCAAAAAGGCAATATATACACGGTAGAGCTTAAGAAAATTCGTTTTCATAAGGCGATGCTGATAGAAATTATCCGGTATGGTCTGCCATCGGGCGTTCAAAATTCCGTGATTGCCTTTGCCAACGTAATCGTGCAGTCCCAAATCAATTCTTTTGGCAAACTGGCCATGGCTGCTTATGGCACGCATGCCAAAATAGAAGGCTTTGCTTTTCTGCCCATCACCAGCTTTAATATGGCTTGTACCACATTTATCAGCCAAAACCTTGGCGCAAGACAGTATGCGCGTGCAAAGAAAGGCGCGCGGTTTAGTATTCTTGCCGCAGTGTTTTTGGCGGAGATAATCGGTATCGGATATTATGTTTTTGCGCCGCAGCTTATCGGTATATTTGATAAGACGTCAGGGGTAATCGAGCTTGGTGTGCAGCAGGCAAGAACGGTGGCATTGTTCTATTTTCTGCTGGCCTTTTCCCATTCTATAGCGGCTGTCTGCCGCGGTGCGGGAAAGGCGTTTGTGCCTATGGTGATTATGCTGTCCATCTGGTGTGTGGTGCGCATCGCCTATATTATCATCGTGATGCGCTTTACCGGCGAGATTGCTTATATTTACTGGGCCTATCCGCTGACATGGGCAATCAGCTCGGTGATTTATCTGGGGTATTATCTGTTTTCCGACTGGGTTCATGGTTTTGATGGAAAGGGGGCAGCAGCATGAAAAAAATTTTACTGATTGCAACCGGCGGGACGATTGCTTCGGGGTATACAGAGGAGGGACTTGCGCCGCAGCTTGCCGTGGAGGAGCTTCTTTGCTATGTCAGAGAGTACGAGAATTTCTGTTCGGTGGATGCCTGTCAGCTTTTGAGTCTGGACAGCACCAATATTGAGGGGGCGCACTGGCTAAAAATGGCGGCGGCAGTTGAGGAAAACTACGACGCCTACGACGGTTTTGTGATATGTCACGGAACGGATACCATGGCATTTTCCGCAGCGGCTTTGTCCTATTTGATTCAGAACAGCCGAAAGCCGATTGTGGTGACGGGCGCGCAGAAGCCCATTGATCTTCCGGTGACCGACGCACGCACCAATCTTTTGGACAGTCTGCGGTTTGCAGCGGATGACAGGGCGCACGGCGTCAATATTGTGTTTGGCGGTGTGGTCATAGCGGGAACCCGTGCCAAAAAAGAGCGTTCCAAAAGCTATAATGCGTTTTCCAGCATCAATTATCCGTCCATAGCGGTTATCAGGGAAGAGCACATTACCTTCTACATTGATGATAAGGAAAAGATAAGCGGTGAAACCGTATTTTATCATAAGTTGAACGAGAGGGTGCTTTTGCTGAAGCTGATACCCGGGATGGATGCTTCGGTTTTAAACCGTCTTTTTCCGTTTTACGATGGTGTGATCATAGAATCCTTTGGAGTGGGAGGCTTTCCGGAGTACGGGGAGGTTTCTTTTTACGGCGAAGTGGAAAGGTGGGCGAAGGCAGGAAAAATCGTGATGGCGGCAACACAAGTCACCCATGAGGGAAGCGACATGGCGATATACCGCGTGGGCAGGCTGATTAAGGAAAACTTTGGATTGATGGAAGCTTATGACATGACTCTGGAGGCTGTCGTCACCAAGATGATGTGGGGACTGGCACAGGCGCAGAATATAGAAGAGTTCAGGGAATTGTTTTATACAACCGTCAATCACGATATTCTGTTTGTATAAATCTAATGGTGATATATCTGCATATAGAACAAAATAGGGGAACAGGCTTGAAAAACAACGGCCGCCGAAGTGCATGTGCATGGAGGCGGCTTGTTTTATTATATTATGAAAGAGCGGGGCAAAGGAAATGCAGTGCAGTGAAAAATTTTTTTGTGAGTTTTACTATGATACCTATGATGCGTTTTACCGGTATGTAAAACGGATAACAGGAAGGGAGAGTATGGCAGAAGATGTTGTGCAGGAAAGCTACTGCATAGCGTATGTGTGCCGGGATATGCTGATGAAACATCCAAATCAAGCCGGCTGGCTGTATAAGACGGCTGTCTATATTGCCGGCAATATGCGCAGGCGGAAAGAGAATCAGGCTTTGGCGCTGGAAGCAGTGCAGGAAACAGAGGCGGCCATGCGTGTGACGGATGCCTACGAGGCGGTAGAGGTGGAAATCATGCTGCAGAACCTGCTGCCCCAAAAGGAGTGGGAATTGCTGTACAAGTATTATATAGAGGGGTACAGTGGCGCAGATATCGCGGGGCAGCTTGGCATTTCAGAGGAAAATGTGCGGATGAAGCTTAGCCGGATGCGTAAAAAACTGAGAGAAAAGCTGCGTGTCTGAAAAATAAAATTTCCTGTTACATTTTTCCTGCCTCGGTACATTAACTTATTAGGGGCAGGAAGGCGGCAATGACGCAAAAGAGGAGGAGATATGGATTATTGAAACGGCTAAAAATGGCAATGGAAGGAATTGCCAGCGCAGGCTATGACGCGCTCTGTGCGGTGCTGGAGCTGGAATTTCTGTCGGACGGACAGGTATGGCAGTTTTATGATGTGCCTGAAGGTGTGTGGTATGAATGGAGAAAAACGGAGGCGGCTGTCTCTTTCTTTCATACCAATATTGCAGGAAAATATCATTCGGAATTAATAGGCAAGGCAATGGACTAATATCGGAAAACGGGCATAGGCTTTAAGGGGGCCTGCCCGTTTTTATTTTGTGTTCAAGTTTCATTGCGAAAACAGGCGCATTTTGTTATAATAAAGCATAATAACCGTCTGTCGAGAGAACAGCGGATTTAGCAGCCATTCCGTAGCGGAGGGGGAGAAGTCTATGATATTTAAGTGTAAAAATTGTGGAGGCAATGTGGTATATGACCCTGAGATACAAAAAATGCATTGCCCTTACTGTGATGGTGTAGACAGTGAAGAGAAAAAGACAGAGCAGCAGTCAATCTATAACTGTATCAACTGTGGAGGCGCAATCGGTAATATAGGTGATTTTACGTCAGCTTCCCGATGTCCGTACTGTGGAGATTATATTGTTTTTGATGAGAGGGTTACGGGTGCTTACAAGCCGAATCATATCATTCCTTTTGTCTATAGCAAGGAAATGACGAAGAAAAAGCTTCGTGAGAAATTTAAGTCCTGCGTGTTTGCGCCGAATGATTTTTTGTCCGAGGCAAAGCTGGAAACCATGAACGGTGCTTATGTTCCCTTTTGGATGTATGACTACCATGTGCATGGGAGATATGAAGGGGAAGGCAATAAGATACGCAAATGGGTGAGCGGCAACAGGGAATATACGGAGACCAGCGTGTACCACATTGTCAGAGAGATGGAGGTCGATTTTGACAAGATGCCGGTGGATGCATCCAACGCCATGCCGGACAACATCATGGATTTGATGGAGCCGTACAATTACGGGCAGATGATAGATTTTAAAGAAGAGTATATGTCGGGCTTCTGGGCGGAGCGTTACAATCAGGACGATATGGCGCTGGAGCCTCGTGCAGTGGGTAAGGCGAAGTCAGATGCGGAGATTCTTCTGCGCAACAGCATAAGCGGGTACGTGGGTCTGAAAAGCAGCCCAAGCAATCAGGTGACGCTGGCGAGGACGGAAACCAATTATGCACTGCTGCCGGTGTGGGTCTACAATTACAAATACAAGGGTGAGGATTTTACCTTCCATGTAAACGGGCAGACGGGAAAAATCGTAGGTAAAGTGCCTCTTTCCAAGGCAAAGGTATGGGGCTATGGCGCGACCGTGTTTGCTTCGGTGTTTACGCTTCTCATGCTGGTACGACAACTGCTTTTGTTTTTCTAAAGCAGAATAGAAAGCGCAGATATAAATATGATATGTGCAAAAATGGAGATTAAAAATGAAACAATATTTTTCATATTTTAAGTTTTTATTTATCACGATTGGGGTTTTGGCGCTGCTTGTGGGCGGCATAGGGTTTATGCGCAGCCTGACAGAAAATTATATCAGGAAAAACAACGCGGCCCCCAAAGAAAGAGTTTTTGACTATGCGGATGTCCTGACACCTGCAGAGGAAGACAGGCTTGCAGAGCAGATAGCAAAGCGGGAAGATCAGATAGGCTGCGATATTGTTATTGTGACGATTGACATGTCCGTGCTGGAGTTGTATGGATATGGGTATAATACGGACAGCAACTGGATGCGCGCCATGCGTGACTTTGCCGATGATTTCTATGACGAAAATAATTTTGGTTATAATCGGGTTCATGGGGACGGCGTGCTGCTTCTGGATAACTGGTACGAGGGAGAGAAGGGAAGCTGGCTTTCCACCTGCGGGCGGGTGTTGGAGCGCTATTCTGATTCCATGATAGATTCTTTGCTGGACGATGTCTATGACAGGGTGGAAACAAGCCCGTACAAGGCCTACAGCGCATACATTGAGGATATTTACCGCGATATGACCAGAGGGAAAATCAATATCAATCCGTTGATTGTGCTGGTAGTTTCGGCTGTTGTGGCGTTGATTTACATTGCTTCCCACATGAAGACCAAAGAAGGGGAAAAGACGACGGGTGCTTCTACTTATGTGGAGAATGGAAGCGTGCAGTTTACCGTAGTGCGTGACGAGCTTATCAACAAGCATGTGACGAGCGTGGCGTACAGTTCCAGTTCCGGCAGCGGCGGTCATGGAGGCGGTGGCAGGCACACCAGCAGCGGCGGCGTCAGTCATGGCGGCGGCGGAAGAAGACGTTAAAGGTATGATAATGTTCTAAGGCGGCATGACGGCAAAATATAAAGGAGAATTGTGCTATGGGAAGTATAAATGAGCGGGAGACTGTGCAGGAGCAGTACAAGACGGCGGATAAGCTGCATACAAGGATTTCCATTCATGAGAAGTATTCCACCAATAAACAGGGGTGGGGGAACTGGCTGTTTTCCCAATATAGTATTTTTCCCAAAGCAAGGATACTGGAGCTTGGCTGCGGTACGGGAGATATATGGAAGTCCAATTTGCAGCGGCTGGATAAAAGCATTGCCTTGCGCCTGACTGATTTCTCGGAAAATATGGTTTCTGCCGCAAAGGCGGCTTTGGGTGAACAGGATTTTATCTCCTATGACGTGGTAAACATTGAGGATATTCCCTATGCTGCGGCTTCCTATGACATTGTAATTGCCAACATGATGCTGTACCATGTGCCCGATTTGAATAAGGGTTTATCGGAAGTAAGGCGCGTGCTGGCAGAGGACGGCTGCTTTTACTGTGCGACATACGGGGAGAATGGAATCATGCCGTTTATTGCAGGTTTGTTGAGGGAATACGGCGTGACGGATACCACGAACAAAAATTTCACACTGCAAAATGGATGTGAGATTCTGAAAGAGCATTTTACAGAGGTACAGAGACTGGACTATGCAGATTCTCTTGCGGTGACGGATATTGACGATATGCTGGATTATATTGAGACGCTTTCTAATATGTCTCAGGCAGCGGCAGTCGGAAGGAGCACATTAAAGAGGGTTCTGGAAAATGAGATGCGGGACGGCGTTTTGCATGTGCCGAAGGAGTATGGCATGTTTATCTGCAGGAAGTGAGAATAGAACGAATCTGTAAAAATAAAGTCTGCATGAAGTTTAAAGTTGTACTTTTTTACGATATGTGTTAGGATATAATTGGCGTTGTCAGACAGTACGGTAAGCGGTTCGCCTTTGCCAGAATGAGTACATTTTGAGAACTTCCGGTATCTTGGAGGTGATACATATGGAAAATAAGGGAAAGGAATGTTTGATGGTGGAATTAATAGTAGAGATTGTCGGCATTGTGGTGACCGTGATTAGCATTATCATTACGGTTATCAGCATCCGGCAGACTGCTAAGAAAGATAAGCATCAAAGAAGCAACCGTCCCGACCAAGGCTAAGGTTGCTTCTTTGCAAGTAACTATCCATTGGGCGAACCGTTACTGTACGGCAACGCCTTTTCTAATTGAATTGTATCAGAGCGATGGTATCTTGTCAATGATTGATACATAAAAAAGCACCCACATGACGGTATGGGTGTTTTTTATGCGTTATATACATTTAAGCCATTTTGTTTACTGCGATAGCAAGGCGGGATACTTTTCTGGAAGCATTGTTCTTGTGGTATACTCCCTTGGAAGCAGCAGCCTCGATTATCTTTGTTGCATTGGCTAAAGCGGCAGAAGCAACAGCCTTATCGCCGGTTTCAACGGCAGCAAATACTTTCTTCATTGCTGTCTTAACGCTTGACCTGATAGCTTTATTTCTGTCAGCCTTGGTTTGTGCTACTAAAATTCTCTTTTTTGCAGATTTGATGTTAGCCAATATCTACACCTCCCATTTTCCGATGCTCTTGTTTTTTAGAAAATGTTTCATTTAGGCCTGACACGGACGACCAATGTAAACATACGCATATTATTTTAGAGGAACAAGACGAGAATGTCAATACATATTTTTCCGCTTTCTGCAAAAAATGTTACTGTTCAGTGTAATAAAATCAAAATGCAGAAAGGTACGGAGTAAAATGAGCTGTTTTCAGGTAAGGACGGACTTGGCACTGGAGGCAAGAGAGAGTATCACAGATGCGGACAGTACGCTGCGGGGCGTGAAGCTGGAGGAAGATTATGACGAGGAGACGGATATCAGGGTCACCAAAGTAGAAATCACCACAAAAAACGGTGCAAAAGCCATGGGAAAGCCAATGGGCACCTATATTACCATTGAAGCGCCGAATATGCTGGAGCCGGACGAGGACTATCACCGTGAGATTTCCCATGTGATTGCGGGACGGCTGATGGAAATCATCCCCAATGTCGGAAAAGAGCAGGAGATTTTAGTGGTTGGTCTTGGCAACCGCAAGGTGACGGCAGATGCGCTGGGACCTTATGTAGTGGACAATCTGTTTATCACCAGGCATATTGTAAAAGAATATGGGAAAGCAGCATACAATAAAGAACACATGAATATTATCAGCAGCATTGAGCCGGGCGTGACGGGAGAAACGGGAATGGAGGCGGCGGAAATTTTAAAGGGTGTGGTGGAACAGACTTCGCCCAACGTCATGATAGTGATTGATGCATTGGCGGCAAGAAGCACCAGACGACTGAACCGGACAATACAGATTACCGACACGGGTATACATCCGGGTTCCGGTGTGGGGAATCACAGAAACGCCCTGACAAAAGAAAATATGGGAGTTCCCGTGATTGCCATAGGGGTTCCTACTGTGGTCGATGCGGCGACGATTGTAAGTGATGCGCTGGAAAAGCTTTTAGGAGAAGCGGATGAGGCAGACAGGCGCTGTTATATGGAAAACAGCCGGAATGCATTGTCGGACCTTCACAATATGTATGTGACCAGCAAGGATATTGATGCTGTTGTCAAGCGGGTAAGCTATACGGTGTCAGAGGGCATCAATATTGCGCTGGAGCTGGCATAAGAGTATGTAGGTATAGAGAAAGCGGGGGAGGCATATATTACAAAAGAGGTGATATTTTGCGGTATTTAAAAGATTACGGGGGCGGACTGAGGCGCGTCACTTCCTCTGTTGTACTGCTCCTTATTTTGTTGATATATACATGCGGCATGGGAAGCCAGAATTTTTTTCTGCCGCTTTTTACATACTCAGCAGATGGAGGCGAAGGCCCTGCAATGGCAATCAGCAATGGGCTGATGAGTCTGATGCCGCTCTGTTATTATAATCGGGAAAAGGTGGAAGAGCCGGAAGTACCACCAAGTGTGATTCCTGCGGAAGAGGAAATTACGTTACATATTATATCGGGAGACGGAGAAGAGGGAAGCAGGACGGACAGGGAGGCGATAGAAGAACCGGTATCGGCTTCGGGAGAAACACTGGAGGAGGCGCTGCAGTCGGAAGCGCTTACTTTGGAGGAGCTTTTAGCGCAGGAAAACAGTATGTATCGTTTTCAGGCGCCGCAAAAAGTGGCGGAGTATGACTGGGACGCACTGACGGACTACGCCACACTGATCTCCACTTTTTATACGATTGACAGCACAGCACAGGGGGGCAGTGATTTGTTTAATCTGGAGAGTCTGATGGGCATGGATGTTACCATAGATAAGACGGGAGAGGGACCGCAGATTTTGATTTATCATACCCACTCCAGAGAAAGCTTTATCGATTCAGAGCCGGGAAACCGTGCGGACACGATAGTCGGCGTCGGAGAGTTTCTGGCACAGCTTTTGACGGAGGAATACGGTTATACGGTTTTGCACTATACGGAGGAGTTTGATACGGTGAGGGACAGCGCCTATGCCAATTCACTGCCGGCGCTGGAGACGCTTTTGGCGCAGTACCCCTCCATTCAGGTGGTGATTGATTTGCACCGCGATGCGGGAAATATAAACCGCAATATGGTGATGGATATAGATGGCAGAAGGACGGCGCGCTTTATGTTCTTTAACGGGATATCCCGCAGTAAAAAAACGGGTGATATTGATTATCTCTACAATCCGAATCTGGAAGAAAACCTTGCCTTTTCTTTTCAGATGCAGGCAGCAGCAGGGCAGTACTATCCGGGACTTACCAGAAATATATACATTAAGCAGTACCGCTACAATATGCACTTAAGAGGGCGCACTCTGCTCATTGAGCTGGGTGACGAGAACAATACGGTTGAGGAGGCTAAGAATGCCTGCTATCCGCTGGCTTTCCTTCTGGATGCGGTGCTTTCAGGCAATGCCCGTCCTTGATAACAGATGTTATAGAAAGGTCCTGTTGATTTAAAATAAGAAAATGCGCTTTCTTTCCCACAGATATGCTGCCGTATAGCTTGTCCATACCGATGGAGCGGCAGGGATTGATGGTTGCGGCTCTCACGGCGCTTTCCAGCGGAATTCCAATGGAAACGGCTGTAAGCATGCAGCCGTAAAGCGGCGTCACGCTTCCGGCAAGCGTACCGTCCGAGAGCACGGCGCGGCTGCCCGAAACAAAAACAGCAAGACCGCCGAGCCGGTAATGTCCATCGGGCTTTCCGGTTGCTTCCATGCTGTCGCTGATGAGAACGATGCGCTCTTCCCCAAAAAGCCGGAAGGCAGCCCTGATTGCGCCGGGGGCGATGTGCACGCCGTCGCAGATAAGCTCGACAAAGCTAGAAGGCGTATCGAAGGCGGCGCCGATAACGCCGGGTGAGCGGTGGGTGAAGGGCGGCATGGCGTTGAAAAGATGTGTCACATGGTCGGCACCGGCCGAAAAAGCAGCCATTGCCGTATCATAGTCAGCTTCGGTGTGAGCGATGGAAAAGCGGAATTCTTCACGGCATTCTTCGATGCAGGAGATTGCGCCGGGAAGCTCCGGTGCAAGAGAAACCAGCCGGATAAGCCCGTCCGCCTTTTTTTGCAAACGCCGGAGCAGGGAAGCATCAGGCTGCAAAATATGCGCGTCGTTCTGCGCGCCTTTTTTGTGTGCGTTGATAAAGGGTCCTTCCATGTGGATGCCAATCAAATCGGCGGCCTGCTGTGCGGTTTTGCCGCAAAGCTGTGCTTTTCTGTAACGTGCTGCGTTTTCACAGATGCCGGATAAATCGGCCTCGGGAAGCGTCATGGTGGCGGGGCAGATGGAAGTGATACCACGGGAGAGTGCAAAGGAACCGATGGCGTCAAAAGCCTCGGGTGTGCCGTCACAGAAGTCGTAACCGTCACAGCCGTGGAAGTGGATATCCGTCAGTCCCGGCAGCACATAACAGCCTGCCGCGTCAAAGACGGAGGTATCTTCGGCTGAATCCGGTGTATTCGCATTGGAAGCATCGGGTGCAGTCAGCGCGGTGATGAGACCGCCGGATGTGTGTACCGTCATGGGGGCAAAAGTGTTATTTTCCGTAAAGACGAGGCCGTTTTTGATTATCATAAGCGATTCCTTTCCTGTGCCGCGGAATGTGTCGGCATGGTTTTCTTTTGCTATCTATTATAATGCCCAGGGTGGGCGGATTCAATAGAAATTCGCGATTTGAGTGGCGTAGGGGTTGCGGCGGGGGACGCCGTTATCGGGGCTATATGCCCGTTCAGACGCGCTCTCGCTCGGATAAAAACGTAGTGGACGCTAGGCTCGACAATACCTCGCCAAGCGCCAACGTTTTTATACGGTCTGAACAGGCATATAGCCCCGATAACGGCTGGAAGTCGCGGCTGCTTACGCCGCCAAGAGCCGCTTTAGGAAGGGAAACGCAGCATGTCTGGCTTTAGGCTTATTAAGTAAGGCAGGCACGAATAAATAACATCAGTTATTTGCTCGTGCCATACGTTCGCCATTGCAATTTTACCCAAAGCTACCGTTGCGGTACGCAACATGTAGCTGTTGTTATTTGCGGCAATCAGCCTGCGCAGCAGCCCGTTCCCTAAGGAGCCCATTAAGAAACGTCGGTACTTGGCGAGGTATTTCACGAGCCTAGTACCGCTACGTTTCTTGCTGAGCGAGAGCGCGGCTCCGTGGGAATGGGCTGCTGCGCAGGCGTGACTTGCTGCCAACCCTACTGTGCCTTGCCGCAATTCCCGCAATGCACGCTCTTGTAAGAACATACAATTCGTGGTAACATAATTAACAAAACAATGCAAAATTGGCATACCCCAAAAAGGCAGAAAACAACATAAAAGGAGCAGTAAAATGGACGGTAATGAAAGATACAACGGGCAGCAGGACATGTCAGCGTGGCAGCAGCAAAACGGCGGCGGACAGGCACCGCCATGGCAGCAGCAAAACGGCGGACAGATGCCGGCGGGACAGCCCTATAACATGCAGCCGTATAACGGACAACAGTACAACGGACAGCCCTATGGTGGACAACAGTACAACGGTCAACCGTATAATGGCCAGCCGTACAATGGGCAGCCCTACAACGGGCAACAGTACAACGGCCAACCCTACAACGGACAGCCGTACTACTATCAGCAGCCCCCGATGTACGGGCAGCCCCCGAAAAAGGACGGCATCGGTAAAAAAATAGGATATTTCTTTTTGGCGCTTTCTCCGGCGGCAGCAAGCTTGATTTTACAGTTAGTGCTAAGCCTCGCTTATGTGCTGATTAGGGCAGTCATAGAAGTGGCTTCCTTTATGGGACAGCATCCGGGCGCGTCGCAGGTGGAAATCGAAAGGGTATACAGTTCGGCGATAATGAGAAACCTGACGGGCGGCGTCTTTGCCTATCATCTTTTGTCGCTGCCGATATTCGGGCTGTGGTATTATTTTGGGTGTAAAAAACCGAAGCTGAAGCAGTCTTTCAAAAATGTGACATGGAAAGCGGTTGCCATAGCTATTTTAGGCGGCGTGGTAATGTGCCTGCTCAGCACCAGTATTGTAGGTATTGAGCAGTATCTTCTGCCGGATATAGTGGAAAATTATGTAGACATGATGGAGAGCGTCGATATCGGAAACGATATTCTGTCCACAATTGCGGCGGTGTGCATTGCGCCTATTGGCGAGGAGCTTGTCTGCAGGGGACTTGTACTGTACTATGCCAAAAAATCCCTGCCGCGCTTCTTCCTGGCGAATATTCTGCAGGCGGCCATGTTCGGGCTGATGCACATGAACTGGGTACAGGGCATCTATGCGTTTGCGATTGGTCTGCTGCTGGGGTATCTGGTAGAGCGTTACCATTCTCTGCTTCCGGCCATGCTGCTTCACTTTGTGGTGAACTTTTCCTCAACGGTATGGATTGACAAGGCGTTCTTCTGGGTTCCCGACGAGGCTTATGCCTATATCATTATGTTTGTGGTAACGTCAGCGCTCACCCTGCTGCTTGTGCTCTGGGGAGGGAAAATCCCTAAAAGAGAAGAACGTGCCTAGAAAGTAAGGTATGGATTTGAAATCGGAGGAAGGGTATGGTAAAAAACAGGCTGTGGAAGCGGATAACGGCGGTTTTGCTCGCAGGCAGCATGGTGTTTCTGATTGCGGCGTGTGGGAAAGAAAACGAGAACGGCGGCGAGAGCGGCGGAAACGGTGAAAACAGCGGAAGTATCGCAGGAGGCAATGGCGGCGGAAGCGGAACACAGAACGCAGGCGGGCAGACGGACGACGTCGAGGCCCTTGTCCCAAGGTTTTATGATTTGCCGACAGATGCAGAGGCGGATTCCGCAGCGTATAGCAGCGTTTCCTTTGTCGGCGACAGGCTGTACTATGTCTATTCGGTTGATAAAGAGGGAGAAAAGAGCAGCGGCTGGTATTATGTTGACGCGGCCAATCCGGAAGCCGGACCGGTAGCGGTACTGGATTTGACACAGTACGAGACATGGGGAGAGGATTCGGAAACCGGCGTGGCAAAGGCTGTCGTGTGCGGGGAGGACGGCATCGTTCTGTTACTGCGGACGCAGCCTCCTGTTTCCCGGGATGCGTCGGAGGAGGAGTATGCGCGCCAGAGGAGGGAGACCACTTACAGCGTAAAAAAACTTGCTGCGGACGGCACGGAGGTTTTTGACATAGATATTACGGAATATCTGTATATGAGTACGGGCAGTATGGCTGATTTACAGATATTTACGGATGCAGAGGGCGCCGTCTATGTCAGTGATAACACAAGTTATGTATGGGTGTTTGACAAAGAAGGAAACCATACGGCGGATATCGCCCTGCCCGGTATGCAGGGCTTTGCGGCGGCAGTGAATATACTGCCGGATGGCAGGCCGGGTGTGATATATCAGGGAAACAGTATGCAGATAGCGGCTTACAATCCGGATACAAGGCAGTTTTCCGATACCTATACCAATCTGCCGTCTAACTGCAGCTCCGACCTTGGGAGGGGACCGAACGGCGGTGTGCTCTTAAACAAAGATGGGATACTGTATGAGTACAGTATGGCGGAAAAGGAATATAAACAACTGATAAAATGGGCGGACTGCGGCGTGAATGAGGAGTATATCCGGCAGGTGGCAGCGCTTACGGATGGCAGGATTGCTGTTTACAGTTCGGACTGGAGCACGAACACGAACACTCTGATTTTGATGGAAGGGGTAGTGGTACCCAAGGCAGCCGCGAAGGAAGTCCTTACCCTGGCCTGTATGAATTATGCCAGTCCTTTTTTACGGGCGGCAGTGGTAGAGTTTAACAAGACGAGCGCGCATTATAAAATTGAAATAAAAATGTATGATGGAAGGACGCCGCTTTACAATGATATCCTGACAGGCAATGCGCCGGACATGTTTGTCGCTTCTAATATTGATACGTCGCTGTTTGCGGTAAAGGGACTGCTTGAGGATTTGTCGCCTTATCTGGACAGCAGCGAGGTGGTGCAGCGTGAAGATTTGTTTGAGACAATGTTAGCTGCCTATACTGTAGATAATATACTCTGTGCCATACCGGTAAGGGCCACGATAAGATCGCTTGCCGGCAGGACTTCCGAGGTGGGGACGGAATCCGGCTGGACGCTTGCGGAGATGATTGCTTTTGCGGAAGCGTATCCGGAAACGCAGATCCTGCCAAGTGCGACAAAGACAAGTGTACTGAATACCTGCCTTTTGTATGATTTTGATTCATGGGCCAACTGGGAGACAGGGGAGTGCTTCTTTGACACGCCGGAATTTAAAACGGTGATGGAATTTGCAAACCGGTATCCGGAGCAGGAGGAGGATACGAGCCCTACGCAGGAGCTAATGCAGGTTATGGCGCATAAGGCGTTATTGTATACGCTGCAAGTACAAAGTCTGCAAGACTGGCAGTTTACGACAGTGTTGTTTCAGGAGCCCATAACGGCGATTGGCTATCCTTCCTCCGTCTCAAGCGGCGTGCTTATTGTCGGATATGATGAAGTCTGTATCAGTGCATCATCCCCAAACAAAGAGGCGGCGTGGTCCTTTATCGAAACCCTGCTGACCGAAGAGGCGTTGGAGAGTAAGGACAGCGGATATGGAATTCCCGTCAGAATATCTACTTTTGAAAAAGAACTGGAAGAGGCGATGGAGCCGCATTATTTGTATGACGGAAGTGGTGAAATCCTGCTTGATGAAGACGGCAATCCCAAACAATATGCAAATTTTGGTTATTACTTTGGTGACACTAAAATAGAAGTGTACGCTTTGACCGAAGAAGAGGCGGACGGTATCCGGCAGATCATCAGCCGGATTGACGGCAGGTACGAATACAATGACGCCCTGATGGAAATTATAATGGAAGAAATAGCGCCCTACTTTGCAGGGCAGAAGACTGTGGATGAAGCGGCGGACATTATACAAAACCGTGCGCAGCTCTATATGAACGAGAGCAGATAGCGGAAAAGAAAATAAGAGAGAAAGAACGGACAGCAGCGCGGCATGCGGCTGTCTGTTTTTTTGCGGTTCGGCGTGCTTTGTAAGAAATTTGTCAGAAATTCTTAAGGTGACGGTGTATGATACGTGGCTTATAATGAGATATATAAGAAAGTAAATACAATATCAGGGCAGTATGTGGTATTGGATGGGAGGAAAGACATGAAAGGAAATATCCTGTTAAAAAGAATAACGGCAGTTTTACTCGCGGGGACAATGGCGCTCGGACTTGCGGCCTGCGGCAGCGGTGGAAACGGCGGCGGAAATAGTGAAAATGGAGGCAGCAGCGCCGGAAGCAATGGCGGTGGAAACGGAACACAGAACACAGGCGGAAAAAAGGATGACGGCGATTATGTTTACATTCCGCAGTTTTATGATTTGCCCCGTGATGCGGAAGCGGACTCTGTACAGTATAGCAGCGTCTCATTTGTGGGAAAACGGATGTACTATAAGTATCAGGTTCTTAAGAATGGATACTTGAGTAATGACTATTGTTACGTGGATATGGACAATCCCGAGGCAGAACCGGTGGTGGTGATGGGATTGGCGGAATACGAAGTATGGACGCAGGATTCTGCAAGCAGCGTGATAATGGCATCTGCGGACGAGGATGGCGGGACGATTCTGCTGCTGAGTACCGTCCCCTTGGTCTCCGGGGATGCGACGGATGAAGAACTTGCGCGTCAGGAAAGAGATATGACTTACAGCATAAAAAAGCTTGCGGCAGACGGCACGGAGGTTTTTGATACAGATGTGACGGAGTATCTGCATATGGATGTTATCAATAGTTATCCGCAGCGGATGTTTACGGATCAAGAGGGCAGCCTCTACCTCAGCAACAACGTAAGTTATATCTGGGTGTTTGACAAAGAGGGAAACCATACGGCGGATATCGATTTGTCCAGAATACAGGGCTATGTGGCGGCGGTGAATATACTGCCGGACGGCAGGCTGGGAGTGGCGCATCAGGGCAGCAGCGGTATGCAGATAGAGGTTTACAATTCGGACAAAGGACAGTTTTCCGAGACTTTGGGCAATCTGCCGTCCAACTGCTACAATTCCAATCTGGCGGCAGGATCGAACGGCGGCGTGCTCTTAAACGGCAGCAGCTCTTTGTATGAATACAATCCGGAAACACAGGAGTATACAGAGCTGGTAAAATGGTCGGACTGCGATATCAATTCAGATTCCATTCGGGAAATTGCCACGCTTGCAGACGGCAGGATTGCCGTTTACTGCTCTGACTGGAGTGCGGGCGACAGTCTGATTCTGATGGAAAAGAAGCCGGCGTCTGAGGTAGAGGAGAAGGAAATTCTTACGCTGGGCTGTATGAGTCTTGATTTCAGATTGCAGGCGGCAGTCGTGGAATTTAACAAGACGAGTGATAAGTATAAAATCGAGATACGCAACTATGGGGAATCCGTAGACTATTCTGTAGAAAATGCGTACGAGGATGCAAGGACGTTGTTCTATAATGATATTCTGACGGGCAAGGCTCCCGATATGTTTCTGGCTGACGATATCAACATGAAGCTGTTTGCCGTGAAGGGGCTGATTGAAGACCTGTCGCCCTATCTGGACAATAGCACGGTGGTGCAGCGGGACGATTTGTTTGAGACCATCTTAAATGCTTATACCATAGACGGCATACTCTGCGCCATACCGAGAAGCTTCAGCGTGCAGACGCTTGCCGGCAGGACTTCCGAGGTAGGAGAAGAGTCCGGCTGGACGCTTGCGGAGATGATTGCATTTGCGGAAGCGCATCCCGAAACGCAGCTTCTGCCCTATGCGTCAAAGCTGCAGGTTTTGAGCACTTGTATGACATTTGACTTTGATTCGTGGGTAAACTGGGAAACGGGAGAATGTTTCTTTGATACGCCGGAGTTTAAGGCAGTACTGGAATTTGCAAATAAGTATCCTGCAGAGGCGGACGCAAGCCTTCCAAGCGCACAGCAGCAGGTTATAGCACATATGACGCTGCTGGATACCTTTGGGTTAACTGACCCGCAGTCGTGGCAGCTTGAGAGACTGAAGTTTAACGAGCCGGTAACTGCGATTGGCTATCCTTCTTCAAACTCAAATGGCGTGCTTGCCTTTGGAAGCAGTGCAGTATGCATCAGCACAACCGGTCAGAATAAAGAAGCGGCATGGTCCTTTATTGAGAGCCTGCTGACGGAGAAATCGCAGGAGGATGAAACGCTATACGACTTCCCTGTCAGAGTATCCGTTTTTGAAAAGAAGCTTGCGGATGCGATGGTGCCGGATTATATGTATGACGAAAACGGAGATCTGCTGCTTGACGAAGACGGTAATCCGAAGGAGTGGTCCCATCTCAGTTACAACTATGGGGATGGCGTTGAGATAAGTGTATACGCCGTGACGCAGGAGGAAGCGGATGGTATACGGCATGTAATCAGTCAGATTGACGGTATTTATTTGTATGACCAAAGCATGATGGAAATTATTCTGGAAGAAATAGAACCTTATTTTGCGGGACAGAAGAGTGTGGATGAGGTGACCGGCATTATCCAGAGCCGTGTGCAGCTTTATATCAATGAGAACAGGTAAAGCGGAAAAAAGTCTTGAAAGGGGCACGTATTATGATAAAGAAAAAGTGGATTTGTTTGTTTTTATCTATGATTCTGTTACTTACAGGATGCGGCGGCAAAGAAAAGAATACGGGGGCCCCAAACAATCAAAAAAACAGTACACAGAGCGGCGCGCCGGACAGTCAGACGCAGGGAGGAAATACAGCGGACCCTGCAGTGATAGAGCGCATGATGGCGGACGGAATTTATGACGTGGAAATGGAGGAGAAGAAGCTGGCGTCTCCCATAAAGGCGGGGGAGACTTTCCTTGGAGCGCAGTATTATAACGGAGAGCGGCTCTGGTTTATCGGGAATGAGGAAGGACAGGTATTCTGCTACCATGAGGAACAGGGCGAGAGGGAGCTTCTTCTGGAGGAAGTGCAGCAAACCCGCCGGAGCGCAGGGTGCAAGTGGCTCAGGGACGAGGAGCATTTTTATGCATTGAACAGTATTTCGCTGCTGGTGTTGAAAACAGACGGGGAAAAGGTGTGTGAAATCAGACCGGAAGAGAGCATAAGGGATATCGGTCTGTCCAAAGAGGGCGATGTTATTTTAGTAACGGAGAACGAAAGCCGGTTTAGTTATGTGCTGCAGATTCTTAATCCGGAGACCGGTACTCTGTCAGGCAATTACGAGCTTTCGGATTGGTTCGGTATTGCCGAGGGAGCGGCAAAGGGCGTTCTGGTGCTGGACTTAAGCGGGGTATATGATTTGGACGTCGAAAGCGGGGAAAAAATCTATTACATGAGGTGGAGCGGCACTTCTTACAGCCCTAATATGAACAGCAATCCTTCCTATACCTTTAAAATGACAGAGGACGGCGACATGGAGATGCTGCAGAGAAGGATGGTAAAAGAAGAATACTATGAAGTAAGCATAAGAAAAATAAATCCGGATGAAATGGATAAAACCCCGCTGGTACTCAGGGTGATGTACGCAAACAGCGGATTGAAGTTGCTGGTGACAAGGTTCAATCAGCAAAATCAGGAATACCATGTGTTTCTGCAGGACAGGAGCGGCGAGTATTACGGGGACTTTGTGTCGCGCACCGATATGGAAATTGCCACGGGAAAAGGACCGGATATGTTTGAGTATGATGTAGTATCGAATATCTATGCGCTTGTCGAAAAAGGGGCGCTGGAAAATCTGGAACCCTATCTGGCACAGGACGGAATTGACAGGTCGGCTTATGCTCCGGAAACATTCCAAAACCTCGGCAGGGAGGATGGCATTTACTATGCCGGCTATGAGATGGAAGGCATTACCATGTATATCAAAGAGGAACTGACCGGCAGCACGCCGGAGGAGCTTCTTGACAATATGGAAAACTGCGACGAACAGGTGGTATTCAACTCCCGTTATTATTACACTCAGAATAAGCTTTTGCGCTACTTTTTCCAGATGTCTGAGGATTTCTACGGCATGGTGGACTGGGAAGGAAAGACATGTGACTTTAGCGGAGAACTGTGGGAGCAGATACTGCGGGTAGTGAAGCGATACGGCGTGACGGATCGCAACCAGCAGTGGGAGGAGATTGCAGCGTCGGTATACAGCGGAAGGCTCGATAGATTTGCATATGAGGATGCAAGTCTATTGCAGGAGGGCATGGTATTGACAGGGTACCCTTCAGAGGAGGGCATGACGAACCAGTTGAATGTAGCAGGGTTGGCCGTAAATGCGGCATCCGGGCACAAAGAAGGGGTGTGGCAGTTTATCCGGTTTGTGCTGGAAGAAGAAAATCAGGAACTGGTGTTACAGGATGGCCGCCTGCCGGTCAATGAAAAAGTGCTGCAGGCGTATGTGGATGAGGAAGTTTCAAAGCCCAACGGGTGCTATCCCCCCGGTGAGGAAGTATATATCACAGAAGACCAGTTAGAAAAGTTTTGGGCATGTCTGAATCATGCACGCATTACGCCCGGCCGGACAGAGGCAGTCCTTGCCATTATACAGGAGGAAGCGGAGCTTTATTTCACGGGAGACAAGAGCATAGAGGAAATCAGCGATATCATAGAAAACAGGGTCAGACTCTACCTTGCGGAGCAGGATTAACAGCGGTCTGACTGCCGGCAAAACAAAGGGCTGCTGCTTGCGCAAATGAAAATTTCGGAAGCGGCAGCCCTGCTGTTTTAAAAATTGTTTGGATTCATATTGAATTCCTGTACGGTAAATGGTATCCTTGGTATGACACATATCAAAATAGAGGGAATATCTTCATAAATTCTTAAGGTGACGGCACAACATATATGGTCTATAATAAGGAATGGAGAAGTATGTGCTACAATATCATGTATGTAACAGAAGGTGCAGTTTAAAAAACGCGTAAAAAATAATATGTCACGAAAATGTCATTTTCAGGGGTTATGATAAGCCATAAAACAGATACGCGGCGAAATGCACGCAGACAGGAGTAAATATGAAGAAGAAACTTTTAAAACGAATGATAACGGCGGCAATGGCCGGCATACTTGCCTTTTCCATGGCGGCATGCGGCGGCAATGGCGGTGAAAACCCAAATGGCGGAGCAAATGGCGGCGGTTCCAATGGCGGCAATGGAAATCAGGGCGGACAGGACGGCGGCTATGTGTGGGTGCCGAAGTACTATGACCTGTCGAAGGACGCAGGGGAAGATGTCTATTATGGCAATTTTTCCTTTATAGGCAGCAGTCTCTACTATGAAGCTACCACCTATGGAGAAGAATCTCACAGCGGACTGATGAAGCTTGATTTGAACAATCCGGAAGCAGGCGCGGTGGAGATAGTTGATTTGGGACAGTATGAAGCGGCGGACGAGGAAAACGGGATTGAGACGTACGTGTCAAATATGGCAGTAGGTGAGGATGGCAGTTTGTTTCTGCTGCTGCGGCTTGTTCCCATCCTTTCGCCTGATGCGACGGATGTGGACTGGCAGAGACGGGAGCGGGAAACTACGTACCACGTGAAAAAGATTGCGGCGGACGGCTCTGAGGTGTTTGATGCTGATGTGACGGATGCGCTGCGCATGGTCGAGAATTCCTGGCCGCAGCAAATGCTGGCAGATAAGGAAGGTAATTTCTATATCCACGATGGCAACAATTATGCATGGATATTTGACAAGGAGGGAAACCTTACGGCTTCCGTACCGCTCTCTCAGGGCGGTCAGTGGAGCTATATTCAGTCGATGGCGATTCTGCCGGACGGCAGGTTGGCGATCTTACAGAACGGCTCCGGTGATATGGAGATACAGGTTTATAATGCGGATACGAGACAGTTTTCGGATACATACGACAAGCTTCCGCCCAACTGCTATAATTCTGATATGAGCATGGGGCCGAACGGCGGCGTTCTCTTAAAAGGGGATGGCATGCTGTGGGAGTATGATCTGGAGAAAAAGGAATATACCGAAATTTTAAACTGGATAAACTGTGATATCAATGAAGATTATGTGCAGGCTTCCGCAGCTCTATCGGACGGCAGAATTGCTGTGTATACCAGAGACTGGGGCACGGATGAGAAGGGACTGACGCTGTTAGAGTGGACGCCTGCCTCAGAAGTAGTACAGAAGGTAACGGTTACACTGGGCTGCATGAGCGTCAGCCAGTCTATGCAGTCAGCCATTGTCAATTTCAACAAGACGAACGACAAGTACCGGGTTGAGATAAAGGAATACGCCGCTTCGGTTGACTGGTCGGTGGAAAATGCATATGAGGATGCGAGAACGCAGTTTTACAATGATATTTTGACAGGCAATGCGCCGGATATGTTTATTGCGGGCGATATCGATTTAAAGATGTTTGCCCAGAAGGGACTGATGGAGGATTTATCTTCCTATCTGGACGGCAGCACGGTGTTAGAGCGTGCAGATTTGTTTGAATCCGTATTAAATGCTTATACCATCGGCGGAACCCTGTGCGCCATACCTTCCAGTTTTTCAGTGCTGACGCTGGTGGGCAGAACTTCCGAACTGGGAGAAGAGCCCGGCTGGACCATGGCGGATATGGTGGCGTATGCGGAGCAGTATCCGGATGCCGATATTTTCCCGCATGCGACAAAGGACAGAGTATTAAGCAACTGTATTATGTTTGACTTTGATGCATGGGTGAACTGGGAGACGGGAGAGTGCTTCTTCGATACGCCGGAGTTTAAGGCTGTGCTGGAGTTTGCCAACAAATACCCGCTGGAAACCAGCTACGAAGGCCCTTCAGAGCCGATACTGCTGATGAACCACAGTGCTCTGCTGCAGGACAATTCTTTCTCAGACCCGCAGGACTGGCAGGTCAGTGCGAGAATGTTTGACGAGCCGATAACGGCAATCGGATATCCTTCGTCGAGTACAAACGGTGTGCTGATTACGGGGCAGGACGGTGTATGTATCAGTTCCTCTTCCCAAAATAAAGAGGCTGCGTGGGCGTTTATTGAATTCATGCTGGCATCTTCTGCAGAGGCAAATGGATTTTTTAGATGGGGTTATCCCATCAGCATAACTGCCTACAACAGGGAAATGGAAGAAGCGATGGAGGCGGATTACCAGCTTGACGAGGAGGGCAATCCCGTGCTCGACGAGAACGGTGAGCCGATAGAGGTGTCCCACCACAGCTATGGCTGGGGGGATGATTTTGAAATGTATATCTATTCTGTCAAGCAGGAGGAGGCGGATTCTCTTCTGAAGCTTATAAACTCCGTTGACGGAATCTACCAGTACAACAGCAGCCTGATGAACATTATTACGGAGGAAACGGCGCCGTATTTTGCAGGACAGAAGAGCGTGGACGAGGTGGCGGACATTATCCAGAGCCGTGTACGTATATATATTAACGAGAGCAGATAGACCGATTCATTCTTCACAGAGATGGGAGCGTTTTATAGTGCGTAAGGAAAGAAACAAAACTGCGCCGGTAAAGAAGATAAAGCCGGCAAAGGTAAAGACAAAGGCGACCAAACGTCTGAGAAAACAGAAAATAGGCTCGGGGCTGTATCTGGCCCCCAGCTTTCTGGGGGTTATGATGTTTTACATCATACCCTTTGCCGTGATTATCTTTTATTCCATGGTGGATAATCCCATCAGCAAGAATTTTGTGCTGCTGGACAATTACAAGAGGGTAGCGCAGAATGCGGCTTTCAAGACGGCAGTCACCAATACCGCTGTGTTTTCGGCAATCGCGGTGCCCCTTGCCGTTGTGCTTTCCCTGATTCTTGCCATGGTGCTGGATACCAAGCTGCCTTTCAGGAGTCAGTTCAGAACCTTCTTTTTGAGCCCCATGATGGTGCCGGTGGCGTCCATCGTGCTGATATGGCAGGTGCTTTTCCACTATAACGGTGCAATCAATGAAGTGCTGTTGTCTTTGGGCGGCGGCAAGATTGACTGGATGAAATCCCAGTATTCGCAGATTGTCATTATCATTCTGTTTCTGTGGAAGAACCTTGGCTACAATATGATTCTGTTTATGGCGGCACTGGCGAGTATCCCCAGAGATATTCTGGAGGTGGCGCGTCTGGAGAGTGCGACGCCTTTGCAGACATTTTTCTTTATTAAGTTAAGATATTTATCCTCCACAATACTGTTTGTGACGATTATGTCCCTGATAAACTCCTTCAAGGTTTTCAGGGAAATATACCTGCTCACGGGAGATCATCCTTATGATTCGATTTATATGCTGCAGCACTTTATGAACAATGCCTTTGCATCCCTTGATTACCAGAGGCTGTCGGCTGCGGCAATCATGATGTCGCTTGTTATGATTGTTATTATCGGCACACTGTTTCTTGTGGAAAATCACTTCGGAAAGGATGTGGAAGGATGAGCGGAAACAGAAGAAAGCCGCAGCGCGAATTTTCGGCGCAGCGGGATAAAAATGCGGCGAAGCGGAAAAAGCGGATACATATGGTTAAAATCGCGCTTGCCACTCTGGTGGCGGCAGCCTTTGCCGTGTTGTTCCTAATGCCCATTATACTGACGATTACAAATTCCTTTATGTCCTCTTCCGAGATATCCGCGAATTACGGTTCCGTGTTTGCGACAAATTCCCGGGGCGGCAAGGTATATATATCGGAAAAGGTAAACCTCAAATTCATACCGGATATGGTGTCTTTCAGCCAGTATATCACGGTTTTGTTTAAGAGTCCGCAATACCTGTTAAAGTTTTGGAACTCTGTTGTGCTGGTAGGACCTATTGTGTTTTTTCAGCTTCTGGTGGCGGCGCTTGCCTCCTATGGCTTTACAAGGTATAGGGGGCGGATTCGGGAGATTATCTTTTTCTCATACATTATATTGATGCTGATGCCGTATCAGGTAACACTGGTACCCAACTATCTGGTGGCGGGCTGGTTTAAGACCCTGGATACTTACTGGGCAATCTGGCTGCCGGGCATTTTTTCACCATTCGCTGTGTTTTTGCTGACAAAGTTCATGCGGCGTATCCCGACGTCCGTGATAGAAGCGGCACAGATTGACGGTGCAGGCGAATGGCAGATATTTAAGAGAGTCTGTATGCCTCTCTGTAAGGGCGCGATATGTTCGGCAGCGATTCTCGTATTCATCGACTACTGGAACATGGTGGAGCAGCCGCTGATTCTGCTTTCCGATGCGGAGAAGCATCCGCTTTCGGTATTCCTAAGCAAAATCAATTCAGGAGAAATCGGGCTTGCATTTGCGGTGGCGACCATCTATATGGTTCCCAGCTTGTTGGTTTTTCTATATGGAGAAGAATATCTGGTAGATGGAATTACCTATCAGGGTGGTATAAAAGGTTAAGAGCCAAGGAGGAAGAAAATGAACGAGAAAAAAGGCAAACGGAGAGAATGGGTCAAGACGGCCGCTATCGTATTCTTATCGGTACTGTTGGTGCTGACGTTTTTCTCCAATACAATCATGAATTATTCTCTGCCGGAGGTTGCAGTTCAGTACATTACTTCCGGTACGATAACGGCAAAGGTCCGCGGCACGGGTACGGTGGAGAGCGGAGATTTGTATGAGGTAAAGGCGACCGAGAGCCGTAAGGTACAGAGCGTGGCGGTCCGTGTGGGAGACCATGTGGAAATCGGAGACGTTATCTGCTATCTTGCCGATGAGGAGAGTGAAGAGCTGAAGGCGGCAAGGGAAGCGTTAGAGCCGTTGTACGATTCACTGGAAGCGGCGCAGCAGGCGTACAATGCGGCAGTGCTCACCGGAGATCTGAGCGTTGCGGCAATGCAGGGCGCGGGCAGTGCGGAATCTGCAGCCAGCTACAAGAATCGTCTGATTGCAGCGCAGTCTGTTGTGGAAAGCCTGGAACAGCAGTTAAAGGATACGGAACCTGCCTATAATGAGGCAAAGGAAGCCAAGGAAGCGGCCGATTTGGCGCTTGCGGATGTACAGAATGAGCTGAATAACTTAAATACCTGGATACAATACAATCAAGAGACTGTCACCAGCGGCAATGCGGGATTGGCGGAGTTGAACAAGCAGAAGAACATCGTGCAGCAGTTGTATTATGATGCCCAGAACACGGCAAACCGCGCTGCGGCAGAGTTGTCAAAAATAGAGACGGAAAGAGGAAAAATTGAGGCGCAGCTTGCAGTTGCCAGAGCTGATGTGACGGCGCTTGCGGGCGAGATTAACACGGCGCTCCGTCTGAGTCAGTTAAACGACGCAGTGAAGGATGCAAGGGCGGCAATTGCAAAGCAGGAAGAGAAGATAGCGGAGCTGGAAGCAAAGGCGGTAGGCGCTACCATCAATGCCGAGATTGCAGGAACCATTGTCTCCATCAATGTTGTTGCCGGCGGTCAGACGACAAGCGGCGGAGAGTCCACGGTGGCGGTTATACAGCCGGAGGGCAAGGGCTTTACCTTGAGCTTCTCCGTCACGACAGAGCAGGCAAAGAGGATTTCCGTGGGCGACCCTGCAGAACTGGTAAACTCATGGTGGTACAGCAATGTGACGGCGACGGTTGCGTCCGTTAAACCGGATCCTTCCGACCCGTCGAGAAGTAAACTGGTGACTTGTAATCTGGACGGCGATTTGACGGCAGGGCAGACATTGAGCCTGCAGATTGGGCAGAGAAGCCAGAATTACGATATGATAGTACCGAACAGCGCTATCAGAGAGGATAACAATGGTAAATTCATTTTGGTTGTGGAGCCAAAGAGCAGTCCTCTCGGAACCAGATACTACGCAGTGAGATATGATATAGAGGTATTGGCTTCCGACGACACACAGTCAGCGATAAGCGGCGGTCTGTATGGTTACGAGTCCGTGATTACAACCTCCACAAAACCCGTAGAGGCGGGACAGCTTGTCAGACTGCCGGATTAAGGGAGGCACGTAAATGTTAAAAAAATTCATGCAAAAGCTGACAGGCAGAAGTATCGTGCTTTTCGGAAGTGGGCTTGCGGCGTTGATTCTGGGGCTTGTGCTGGTCGGAATCGGCAGGCACAGGGCGGGCAGTCTGGATACGCAGGATATGGCTGCAAGGTGGTCGGCAAAGGGTGATGCGTCGCAGATTAGCTGTTTTTTCTCCAGAGAATCCGGCATGACTGCGGACAGCATTATCAATTTTGAACACGCACTGGATAAAGCATTGGAGGAAGCTTCCATTGTTTCGGAGTCGGAAAATGCAAATGCGCGTCTGTGGGCGGATGCCTACAGCGCCACGGGAAGGGTAGCGATACAGAGCAACCGCGCTTCCATAGAAGTGCAGGCGGTTGGAATCGGCGGCGATTTCTTTCTGTTTCACCCGTTAAAGCTCCTGTCGGGTTCCTATTTCTCGGGCAATGATGTGATGAAGGACTATGTTGTTCTGGACGAGGACGCCGCGTGGCAGCTCTTCGGTTCCAATGACATAGCGGGACAAATCGTCACGATAAGGGGGATTCCCCATATTGTGGCAGGCGTTATCGAGCGCGAGGAGGGAAGGCTTGCCAAGGCGGCGGGACTGGATTCTTCGGTAGCCTATGTTTCCTACGAGACCTTGAGCCGGTATGGAACCAATTACGGGCTGAATACCTACGAGATTGTCATGCCCAATCCCGTGAGCGGATATGCAAAGCAGTATGTATCGGAGCATATCGGTGTCGCGGAAAATGAAGTGGAAATCGTAGAAAACAGCACACGGTATCGTGTTTCTTCCCTTTTTAAACTGCTGATGCAGTTTGGCACCCGTTCCATGAACGGCAAGGCGATTATTTACCCCTACTGGGAAAATATTGCAAGGGGAAATGAAGATATACTGGGACTTTTGCTTGTCTTTGCGGTCATATTGTTTTTGTATCCCACAGTGCTGCTTCTGATCGTGCTGATAAGAGCGTGGAAGCGCAGGACGTGGACGGCAAGGAGCGTGTGGCTGGCGATTAAGGATAAGCTGGAGCGGCTCAGAGAGCGTTGGTGGGCAGTGCAAAAGCGGTGGAAGGAAAAGACGCCAAAGGAGTCCAAGGCGCCAAAGAAGCCAAAGGAGCCCAAGGTCCCAAAGGTACCTAAGAAGCTGAAAGAGCCTAAAGCCCCGAAGGAGCCAAAATGAGGAGGAAGATTATGAAAAAGTGGAAGAGGGCGTTATCCCTGCTGCTGGTGGCAGTCATGGCAATCGGTCTTGCCGGCTGCGGCGGCAGCAAGAACAATATTAACGCGAACGAGGAAGCCAAAAAGTATGTGTACCGTCTGAAGGAT
The DNA here is from genome assembly GCA_014804445.1 of Lachnospiraceae bacterium. Taxonomy (GTDB): domain Bacteria; phylum Bacillota; class Clostridia; order Lachnospirales; family Lachnospiraceae; genus Acetatifactor. Next base: position 66,523 of record JAAUZU010000024.1, read on the forward strand.
ATCGATACGGGTTCCCTTTTTGACGATGTGAATGTACAAGATGTGCTTTATGCCAATGGTAGAATTTATGCCCTGACAGGGGAGAGCTATTGGGAGGAGATGACGGGCTGGGTCATTAACCTTGTGTCCATGAATGAGGACGGCAGTGACATGCAGACCGTAGAGATTATGAGCACCCTGCGGGAAAATCCGGACTGGATGCAGTGGGAGGAGCCGGATGAGGGCGATATGGATGGGGGAATTGCCGTTCCGCTTACATCCGATGTACCGGTGCCAAACGAGGAATCGGAGTCGGAAGAAGATGAGGATGATGTGGATATGCCCGTGGACACGGAGGAGCCTGAGTCTGAAGTGCGGGAGTATAGTGACACCTATATCAGCAGGACCAAGTTGACGGAAAACAATGTCTATCTGGTTGTAGAGAGTAATTCTTATTCCATCGATGCGATGGGCAATTATATGTCCGGAGAAAGTACGCTTGTTATGTATATCTATGATTTAAATGGTGAAAAGCAGGGCGAGCTGACCTTAAATGATGACCCGGATTCGTACATGTGGGTGCGCGAAATATGTGCGGACCAGAACGGTAATGCGGCGATTTGTCTTGATGAAGAGGTGTGGATATGTGATGTGACGGGAAAAGTCATTTCCAAAATACCCGTTGACACACAGTCATTCTATATGGAGACTGCGCTTATCGACAAAGAAGGATATTTGGATTTAATCTGTTACAATAATGAGTGGACAAAAATTACCGCCAAAAGATACAACATGCAGACAGGTGCAGCAGCGGAGGACATTGAACTGCCGGGCAGTCTGACTAATTTTGGTTTGCAGCCGGGCAGGAACTGGGACTTTTTTATGACCAATTCAAACGGTGTGTTTGGCTACAATATAGGAGATGAAGAAGCCACCCAGATTCTAAGCTATATCAATTCTGACATTGATAATTCCACAATCCGTTCGATTTATGAGATGGAGGAAGGAAAGCTGGCCGTTACCTACCGTGATGACGAGTGGAACATGCATATGGCGGTGGGCACCTATATACCGCCTGAGGAGATTCCGGACAAACAGGCGATTATGATTGCCTGCTCCTATTTGAGCTGGGATATGCGCAGGAGAGTGGTTGCTTTCAACAAAGAAAGCGAGCTGTACCGTATCGTGGTAAACGATTATTCCATCTACAATACGCAGGAGGATTACAGCGCGGGTGTGACCAAGCTCAACAATGATATTATATCGGGGCAGGTTCCGGATATTCTGGTATTAAGCAGCGATATGCCTGTTGATTCCTATATTGCGAAGGGCTTGTTCGCGGATATCGGAAAGATGATAGAGGCGGATGAAGAGCTGAATCTGGAAGATTATATGGCAAACGTGTTTGATGCGTATTCCGTGAACGGTAAGCTTTACAGTATCATACCGGCATTCAATATATCCACTGTCATGGCAAAAACGGCTGATGTGGGCGAGACGCCGGGCTGGACGCTGGCGGATTTGAAGGCTTTGATGGAAGCGAGACCTGAGTCAGGTGCATTTGGCATGTCTACGACGAGAAGTGAAGTTTTGTGGCAGATCATGCGTTATTCCGGTTCCCGTTTTGTGGACAGGGAGAGCGGTAAATGTCATTTTGACACGCAGGAGTTTATCGATATGCTGGAGTTTGTGGCGCAGTTCCCCGAGGAGTTTGACTGGGACAATGAGGGTGAGGACTTCTGGAAGGATTACGATACGCAGTACAGAAGCGGCAAAACGCTTTTAATGCCTGTAACTATCGGCGATTTTAGCAGTTACCTTTACTGGGCGCACGGACAGTTTGGCGAGCCGGTGACGTTGATTGGTTTTCCGGCAGAGGAAGGAATCGGTGCCGTAATCAATGCGGAAAACCAGTATGTGATTTCAGCCAAATCCGCGAATAAGGAAGGCGCATGGGAGTTCCTTCGTTATTATCTGACAGAAGAGTATCAGAAGGGTGACGAGATGTATGGAATGCCGGTTCTCAGAGAAGCAGCCTTAGAAAAGCTGGAAAGGGCAAAGGAAAGACCTTACTGGGAGAATGAAGACGGAACAAAAGAGTATTACGACATGACTTACTGGATTGGGGATGAGAGGATTATCATAGACCCGCTTTCCGATGAAGAGGCAGATGACCTGTTAGCCTATGTTGAATCCGTCACCATGTCAAATTACTATGATGAAAGCCTCTCCAACATTATCTCAGAGGAGGCGGATGCCTTCTTTAAGGGAGATAAGACGGCGGAAGAGGTTGCAAAAATTATCCAGAGCCGTGCACAGGTTTACATCAACGAGAGCAGATAGTGCGCTTCGGTCAGTTCGTGACCGTGCTCGCGAAGCCAGCGCCTGTGGACAGCGTAGTCGGGCATAACGCCTGCAACCTTTTTCCAAAAGGCGTCGGAGTGGTTCATATGTGTTAAATGGCAAAGCTCGTGGACAATGACATAGTCAATGACCGCGGGCGGCGCCATCATAAGACGGTAATTAAAAGACAGAGTACCCGTTTGGGAGCAGCTTCCCCAACGGGTTTTCTGATTTCTGATGGAAATTTTGGCATAATAGCCGCCCGTCAGCCGCTGCAGCTCGGCACAGCGCCTTGGGAAATACGCTTTCGCAGCGTTCAGAAAGCGTTTTTTCAGGATTTCGGCCTGCTTCTGTTCGGCAGGGGAGAGTGCCCGCTCTGCATTGTCCGCAAGGCGGGAGAGCAGTTTTTCATGGTTTACGCGTATCCATTCCCGCTTTTCCTCGATAAAGCGCTGCGCGGAAGCGAGGCTTGTATAAAAGGGGACGCGCACATGTACCGTGGCGTCCTCCTTTATTTGGAGACTTAAGCTTTTTCTGTTTGAAAAATGGATTGTGCAGGGGAGCATGCAGTCCTCGTCTGCAAAATACAGATTATAAATACTGTCTTTTTTCTCTTTCATGGAAAAGCCTTTCTTTTATCAGCGCTTCTCTAGATGGCAAACTGCGCCATATATAGGTCGTAGTAAGCGCCTTTCTTTGCAATTAACTCTGCAGCAGTTCCCTGCTCCAAAATCCCGCCCTTGTCGATGACGAAAATACGGTCCGCCTTCTGAATGGTGGAGAGGCGGTGCGCAATGACGAAGGAAGTTCTGCCGGCAAGCAGGGTTTCAATGCCCTTCTGCACCAGAAGCTCCGTCTGTGTGTCAATGCTCGAGGTTGCCTCGTCCAGTATCAGGATGCGGGGCATGGAGACGAAGGTGCGCGCAAAGGCGAGAAGCTGTTTCTGGCCGATGGAGAGTCCGCCGCCGCGCTCGGTGAGAACGGTGTCATAGCCCTTTTCCAGCTTTGTGATAAAGCTGTGGGCGCCCACTGCCTTTGCAGCGGCCTCAATCTCCTCGTCCGTGGCGTCGAGTCTGCCGTATCGGATATTTTCCTTGACGGTGCCGGAAAAGAGGAAATTGTCCTGTGTCATAATGCCCATATTGCTGCGCAGACTTTCCAGCGTTACGTCGCGCACATCGGTCCCGTCAATCCGCACATGCCCGTCTGTCACGTCGTAGAAACGGCTGATCAGGTTGACGATTGTGGTCTTGCCCGCGCCGGTAGGTCCTACAAGCGCAATGGTTTCGCCGGGCGTAATATTGAAGTTTACATGTTCAAGCACCTTGATATCCGGCGCGTCTGTGTAGGCAAAAGTAACATCTTCGAAGGAAACCCCGCCGGTGATGTCAGAGAGCGTTTCCGCCTCCGCTTTGTCTGTGATGGCGGGAGGGGTGTCCAGCACCTCAAAAACACGGTCCGCGGCAGCAATGTTGGTAATAATCTGATTGTAGAAGCTGCTCAGGTTGGCGATGGGGTTCCAGAACATATTAATATAGTAGCCAAAGGCAATCAGCAGACCCGCCGATACGTTATCGATGCCAAGCACCACGATGCCGATGTAGTAGAGCGCAATCGTACTCACACCCCAGCAGATATCGATAAGGGGACCGAATGCATCGTTTAGGCGGACGGCGCTTCTAAATGCGTTAAAATGCTCCGCAACCAGTTCGTGGAAGGTTTTCTTTGTCTCCTCCTCGGCAGTAAAGCTCTGGATAATGCGGATGCCGGAGATGTCCTCATGGATAAAAGCGTTGAGATTGGAGGATTTTTTCCGGAAAGAGCGCCAGCGCTTGTGGGAAAAGGTAGTGATTAAGGTAAGGCCGATAATCAGCACCGGAAGCGTGGAAAGGCTTGCCAGTGCCAAAAGCGGGCTTTTCACCACCATAATTACCACAACGGCGCATATGGTAATAAAGTCGGGTATCAGCGTGGTAACGCTGTTGTTCAGCACTTCCTTTAAGGAATTGATATCTCCGATGATGCGGGAGAGTATCTTGCCGGTGGGGCGGCTGTCAAAAAAGTGAAAGTCGAGGGTCTGGATATGGGTGTACAGCTCCTGCCGTATGGTGAGCAGCACACTGTTGCAGACCTTTGCCATAACGTACATACGCAGTTTTACCAGCGCTATCATGACGACATTCAAAACCACGGCAAAGAGAATGAGGAAGACCAGCCCCCTGTAATTGCCCTTTGCAATATAGTCATCGATGGCGGATTCTATGATAAGCGGGTTGACAAGGGAAACCAGCACACAGTATGCCATGATGAAGAGAACACCGACAATTTCTTTTTTATAATGAAGAAGATAGGAGAAGAGCCGAAGCAGCGTCTGCAGCTTACCGGTCTCCACTGTCTTCTCATCGTCTTTAAACGAGTTGATGGGCATGGATTTACGCCTCCTTTTCCATTAAAAATTCGCCGTACTGCGCCATGTAGGTCTCGTAGTACAAGCCGCGCTGTTGTAAGAGTTCTTCGTGTGTGCCGCGTTCTGCAATATGCCCGTCTTTCAGAAAAATGATTTCGTTGGCATGGCGGACAGCGCTGATGCGGTGGGCGATGATAATTTTGGTCGTGTCCTTAAGCTCCTTCAAAGTTTTGAAGATTTCATGCTCCGTCTCCATATCGAGTGCGGAGGTAGAGTCGTCCAAAACCAGAATCGGCGCTTTTTTGGACAGCGCTCTTGCAATGCTGATACGCTGTTTCTGCCCGCCGGAAAGACCGACGCCCCTTTCTCCGATAACCGTATCGTATCCGTTGTCAAGATGCTCGATAAAGTCGTCCGCCGAAGCAGCCCGTGCCGCCTCGCGGACGGCGTTCTTGTTGATAAATTCCCGCTTGCCCAGACGGACATTTTCGTCGATGGTGTCTGAGAAGAGGAACACATCCTGCATAACGGGCGCGATGCTTGCGCGGAGCTGTTTTAAGGAAAGCTCTTTAATATCGGTATCTTCCAGCATAATATTTCCCTCTGAGCAGTCGTAGAACCGCTGCATAAGGTAGAGCAGGGAGCTCTTGCCGGAGCCGGTAGCTCCCATGATGCCAAGCGTGTTGCCCGCCTCCACCGCAAAGGAAATGTCGGAGAGGATTTCCCTGTTTTCACGCGCAAAGCTCACATGGGAAAAGGCAAGCTTTCCGGTGACCTTGGGAAGCGTGACGGAATCTTCCGCATCCGAGATGGAGGGCAGCTCGCTGTAAAGCTTTTTCAGCTTTTTGTTGGAAGCGATGGCGGCGGAGAAGCTGTTGGTCAGCCACCCTAACATTTCCATCGGCCATACAATATTGGTAGAATACTGCACGAAAGCGCCCAAATCGCCCAGTGTAAATTCACCGGACTTACCCCCGCCATAGATAAAGAAATAGCCGCCTGCAAGCAGGACAATCAGGGGAAGCACCTTGCTGACCAAAGAAAACAGGGGGTGGTATTTGACGAACACCCGCGACTGCTCCATGTTTAAGTCGTAGTATTTTTTGTTGTGGGAGAGAAACTTGTCAATCTCAAATTTTTCTCTGGCAAATGCCTTGACGGTGCGCACACCGGTCAGGTTCTCTTCTGCAACGGTATTTAGCGCCGCGTTTTCCTCGCTGATGGCGTCGTATACCTTATCCAGCCTTTTTTCCAGATAGATGGCAAGGGCGGCACAGAGCACCATGCACACAGCGGGAATTGCGGCAAGCTTTGCGTTCAGGCGGAACATGCAGAACAGGATAAAAGAAGTGTGGATTACGACTTCGATGGTCAGCATGCCCACATAGGACAAGCCGTCCCAGATGCGGTCCACATCGTCCTTGATACGCGCCATCAGTTCGCCGGTGCCGTAGCGGTCAAAAAATTCGGCGGAAAGTCCCTGTATGTGGTGGAAAAGATCCTTTCTGATGTCCGAAGCAATTCTGGCGCCGGTAACGTCAAAGGTATATTCCTTGACATAGCCGAAAATAAGGCGTCCCACGCCGATGGCGAAAATGCCTAAGAGGATGCCGCCCAGGGCGCCGATATTTCCGTTGCCGATAACATCATCTATGATTTGTTTGGTAAGCTGGGGGGAGAGCATATCCAGCCCGACGCTTACTACCAGTCCGAAGACGGCGAGGAGGTAAGCCGGCAGATGCTTTCGTATGTGAGTCGATAACTTTTTCATATTGATACCCATCCGTGCGCTGCGCGCGCACTCCTGTCAAGAGTTGAATACGCATTTTTACTCAACTTGTAAATTTATTGTTGCTGCAGCAGTCAAAAGGACGTTGCAAACGCCTTATGCGGGACAAGGCCTTAAACAGAGCATTAAAAAAAGCCTGCGGCAGAAACCACAGGCTGTATATCCGGTAAACATCTGTTAATGGAGTAAAACAGGTTTCGGGGATACCGCACGACATCCTTTTGAGGTAACTGCATATAAATACAAACATGTAGCGGTTAAAGTATCATTTTTAAACATGTTAAACTGAACTGACAACATGTGCATTACCTCCTTTCTTTGAAAACGAAATTGACACCAACTGCAATTAACCATACGCCAAATCATATCAAATGTCAATCCTTGAAATGGAAAATCAGGTAAAATTTTTATCTATGTGAATTATGGCAAAATAGGCAGGATTCAGCGACTTGATTTTTGCGGCAATGGTATCTTTTACCTCCTCGTCACTCATTTCAAAATTGTAGGGGAGCAGAATATCAAAAATAATGTTGGTATGTGTCGGCCCCTTGACGATGCGGAAGTCGTGGAGGGACAGGGAATCGCCGAGCTCTGCAAGAAAACCGCGCACCTTCTCTTTCAGGGCGGCAGTTTCAGGGTCGTTTGTGCAGACGGGGTCCATGTGGATAACCGCATCGCATTTCAGGCGTTCCTGCAGCGCACGCTCGATATTGTCAATGGTATCGTGCAGCTCCAAAATATTGCCTTCGGCGGGAACCTCCGCGTGGAGGGAAATCATCAGCCGCCCGGGGCCGTAGTTGTGTACCAGTAAATCGTGGATGCCGAGAATATTGTCATAGGACATGACCAGCGTCTCGATATCCTTGACAAACGCGGGGTCCGGCGCCTGCCCCAAAAGCGGGTTTAAGGTATCGCGCGCCGACGTCACACCAGTGTATAAGATGAAAAGACCGACCAGAACGCCGCAGATGCCGTCCAGATGAAGATTGGTAAAATGGGCGGTCAGCGAAGTGGCGAGCACGACGGTAGTGGCAAGCGTATCGCTTAGGCTGTCGGAAGCGGTCGCCATCATCGCCTCGCTTTTGATTTTTCTGCTGATGGAACGGTTATACAGGTACATGTAGCATTTTACCAGTATGGAGCACAAAAGAATTGCTGCTACAAGCGGCTCAAAGACGGTCTCCTCCGGATGTATGATTTTGGTAAACGAGGTTTGAATCAGTTCGAAAGCCATAATCAGAATGGCGGCGGATACGGCAAGCCCGGAGAGGTATTCGATGCGTCCGTGCCCGAAGGGGTGGTGCGGGTCGGGCTTCTGCCCCGCCATTTTAAAGCCGATAAGGGTAATTACGGAGGAACCTGCGTCGGATAAGTTGTTGAAGGCATCGGCGGTAATCGCAATGGAATTGGCGAGGGTGCCTGCAAAAAACTTGCCTGCAAAGAGCAGAAGATTAAAAAAGATGCCCACAGCGCCGCTCAAGACGCCGTAAGCCTGCCGCACCTCGGCGCTGTCGGTATCCTCGCGGTTTTTAATAAAGATTCTGGAAAGCAGTGTAACCATAATGTAGTCCCCCGAAAAGTTGTATGTTTTCCCATTTTATTACGAGTTGGAAGAAAATACAAGGGATATTGGATATTTTTGCAGCGCGTGACGCTTGTGTGGCAGTACATTCCCCATTCGCCGCGCTCTCGCTCAGCAAGAAGCGTAGCGGACGCTAAGCTCGAAAGAACCTCGCTAAGCGCCGACGCTTCTTAAAGGGCGACTGGGGAATGTACTGCCGCACAGGCTGTTGCGCTGCGTAGCCGGACGTTGTATAGCTGTGGCGCAAACTGGATTTGATGAATCAATATTTTGCTTTTGAAATGGCACATCCTATGGTATAGTTGTATACAAATCTAAGTTTGCGAAGGAGAACGAAATTTATGCTTGTCAGAGAGATGGAATTGAAAGATATTGCGGCTGTCTTACCTCTTTATATTTCTTATTACAATGGGCAGGAGGATAGCTGCTGGAATGAAAATACGGCGGCAAAGCGGATTCATCAGGTATTGAGTATGGAAGATTCCTATGGGCTGATAGTAGAAGATGAAAATAGTGTACTGGGTTTTGCAATGGGGTACTTCAAACAGTATGATGATATTATCGGATACACACTTGATGAAATAATCATTGCCTATGAGTGCCAAAACAAAGGAATTGGCAGTATGCTTTTGCGGGAACTTGAACAGCGGGTAAAAGAGAAAGGGGCCTCCTGTGTTGAGCTTCAAGCAGTAAATGATGATATGCACGAGCGGTATTACGGAAAGGCCGGCTATCAAAATGCAAAAAACTTTGTACTGAAGGTCAAATGGTTTGAATGAATTGGAAGTGAAACTTGCTCTTGCATGTGGCGGGAATAACGGGTATAATTTTCACGAAAGAAAACAACTTATATAAAAGCAGAACAGCATAAACGAAACGGAGGAAAATAAATGAGCAAGAAAACCACGGTACTGATGATACTGGACGGCTACGGACTGAACGACAAAATAGAAGGAAACGCGGTGGCGGAAGCAAAAACACCTGTTATGGATTCCCTGATGAAGGAATATCCTTTTGTGAGAGGCAACGCAAGCGGTATGGCGGTAGGGCTTCCGGAGGGACAGATGGGCAACTCCGAGGTGGGACACCTCAACATGGGTGCAGGGCGCATCGTATATCAGGAACTGACCCGTATCACCAAGGAGATAGAGGACGGCACTTTCTTTGAAAATCCGGCATTGAAGAAGGCAATGGAAAACTGCAAGGCAAATAACAGCGCGCTGCACTGCATGGGGCTTTTGTCTGATGGCGGCGTGCACAGCCACAACACCCATCTGTACGGGCTTTTGGAGATGGCAAAGAGAAACGGACTGGAAAAGGTTTATGTACACTGCTTTTTAGACGGCAGGGACACACCGCCTGCAAGCGGAAAGAGCTATGCAGTGGCTTTGACGGAGGAAATGGAGAAAATCGGTGTGGGCAGGATTGCCTCTGTCATGGGCAGATATTATGCGATGGACAGGGACAACAATTACGACAGGGTAAAGGCTGCCTATGACGCCATGACAAAGGGAGAAGGCGAGACGGCGGCATGCGGCATCTGCGGGATTCAGAATTCCTACGACAACGGTGTGACGGATGAATTTGTAAAGCCCACCGTGGTAGTGGAGGACGGAAAACCTGTCGGCGTCGTGCAGGATGGGGACTCCGTGGTGTTCTTTAATTTCCGTCCCGACAGGGCAAGGGAAATTACCCGCAGCTTCTGTGATGAAGATTTTACCCGCTTTGAGAGGGGAGCAAGAAAGGACATTGTTTTCGTATGCTTCTCCGACTATGACCCTACGATTGAAAATAAAGAGGTTGCTTTCCACAAAATTGCCGTGACCAATACCTTCGGCGAGTGGCTTGCGGCGCAGGGCATGACGCAGGCGCGTATCGCGGAGACGGAAAAATATGCGCATGTAACATTTTTCTTTAACGGCGGCGTGGAGGAGCCGAACGAGGGCGAGGACAGGATTCTGGTGAATTCACCCAAGGTGGCTACCTACGATCTGAAACCGGAAATGAGCGCATATGAAGTGTGCGATAAGCTGACAGAAGCAATCAGAAGTGGTAATTATGATGTGATTATCATTAATTTTGCAAATCCCGATATGGTAGGACACACGGGTGTGGAAGCAGCAGCAGTCAAGGCGGTTGAGGCTGTGGACGAGTGTGTCGGCAAGGCTGTGGAGGCTGTAAAGGAGAACGGCGGCGCGCTCTTTATCTGTGCGGACCACGGCAATGCGGAGCAGCTTGTGGACTATGAGACCGGCGAGCCGTTTACGGCGCATACCACCAATCAGGTACCCTTCATTTTAGTCAACTACGATGAAGCGTACACCTTGCGCGAGGGCGGCTGTCTGGCGGACATCGTACCCACCCTGATTCAGATTATGGGCAAGGAGCAGCCGGCAGAAATGACGGGCAAATCGCTGCTTATCAAAAAGTAAACAGAAAAATTTTTGCATTACAAATATTTTAAAAATATCGTGGCATACTGACTGTAAATGCCTGCGTTTTGCAGGCAAAAAGGAGGTATGCCATGAGTGCGTATATGAAAATTGTAAAGGTGCATGGGCGGGAGATACTGGATTCCAGAGGCAATCCCACCATTGAGGCGGAGGTTGCGGTACAGGACAGCGTGACGGGGCAGGTCTTTACGGGCAGCGCGGCGGTACCGTCGGGTGCAAGCACGGGGCGGTTCGAGGCGGTGGAACTCAGGGACGCGGAGCCGCGTTATTTCGGGCTTGGCGTCAGAAAAGCGGCGGAAAACATCAACAGCAAAATCGAGCCGCTCCTGCTGGGACAGAATGTGCTGGAACAGATGGAAATAGACAGGATTTTAATTGAGGCGGACGGCACGGACAACAAGGCAAATCTCGGTGCAAACGCCACACTGGGCGTGTCTTTGGCGTGCGCGCGGGCAGCGGCGGCAGCGCTTCAGATACCATTGTACCGTTATCTGGGCGGTATCCACCCGCATCTGATGCCCATTCCCATGATGAATATTTTAAACGGTGGAAAGCATGCGGCGAACACGGTGGATTTTCAGGAATTTATGATTATGCCGGTCAAGGCGGATTCCTTCAGGGAGGCGCTTCGAATCTGTGCGGAGGTCTACCACAATTTAAAGAAAATACTGCAGGAAAAGGGGCTGTCCACGGGCGTGGGGGATGAGGGCGGATTTGCGCCGGACCTGCCGGACGCGGATGCAGTGCTTTCCCTGATTGTGCAGGCGGTGGAAGCGGCAGGCTATGCGCCCGGCGAGGATATCCGCATAGCCCTCGATGTGGCGAGCAGCGAGTTGTACAGTGAAAAGACGGGCATGTATCATTTCCCCGGAGAGAGCAGGCTTAAAGGTCAGGAGGTTGTCAGAGATACGGCGGAGATGATTTCCTACTACGAAGAGCTCTGTGCCAAATACCCCATCGTATCCATAGAGGACGGTCTGGCGGAGGACGACTGGGAGGGTTTTAAGCAGCTCACGGAAAGGCTGGGTGACAGAATCCAGCTTGTGGGAGACGACCTTTTTGTGACTAATGTAAAGAGATTGGACGCGGGCATCAAGCTGCAGGTGGCAAACGCCATACTGGTAAAGGTCAACCAGATTGGCACGCTGACGGAGGCGTTTGCAGCGGTGGAACTGGCGCGGACAAACGGCTACAAGGCAGTGATTTCCCATCGCTCAGGGGAGACGGAGGACGCCTTTATCGCAGATATTGCGGTAGCACTCAATGCCGGACAGATTAAGACGGGTGCGCCCTGCCGTTCCGACCGTGTGGCAAAATATAACAGGCTTCTCAAGATAGAAGAGGAACTCGGCGGCATCAGTGAGTACAGGGATGTGTTTGCAGAGGGAAAATAGTGAAAAAGTCCCACAACCCGCTCCGGGAGCGGACTGTGGGACTTTTTTTAATTTTATGGATGTGCGTTACGCTGCCTGTTTTTGGTCTGTGGGCAGATATTTTTCATCTTACTGACAGGGCGCTCTGTATGAAAGTGCAGAAGCTGCTGGCAAATTGTCAAAAAATCTTGACATTTTATAAAGTGTAATTTATACTATATGATGTTAATTTACTCTGTTGCATATAGGCCTGATTGTATACACGTATTCAAGAGGGGACGAATAGATACTTTATTCCGTTCTTTTTTCTTAATCGTGTTAGTTTAAAGCAATAAAGTGCAAAAGTATGCGGCTAATTTTCAGAGAGGAGAAAAATTATGAAAAAGAAAGTTATCAGTCTGCTGCTTGCTTCCGTTATGGTTCTTTCCATGGCATCCTGTGGCAAGAAGGACGGGAACACGGATAATACAGATCCGAGTTCACCCGAGCAGAGCAGCGAGAACACCGGAAATGACGATCCTTCCGAACCCAGTACGGATTTGGGAGTTGACCCGTTCTCCGGTCATCCGCTTGGTCACTTTGAGGACGATGGAAAGACCTATACTTACCATAGCTGGACCACTGTACTTCCGGCTGCCTGGAACGTCCAGACCTATGAGAACAATGAGGCTACTACGATCCTCAACTACACCAGTGACTCCCTTTACTCTTACGAGTTCACCGAGGATTATTCCACCTTTGTTATCGTTCCTTCCATGGCTTCCGACTACGCTACGGATGTTACCAGTGACTATGTAGGCCAGTACGGGATTGAGGCGGGCGATGTCAACAAGGCATGGAGCATCCCCCTCAAGGAGAACCTGAAGTTTGACAACGGAGATCCTATCACGGCAAACACCTTTGTGGAGTCTATTAAGCTCCTGTTAAATCCTGCAGCGCAGAACGGTCGTGCCGACGATTTCTATATGGACACCTTCAAGCCTTATAACGCTGAGAATTACTTAAAGCAGGGCGCTTATGGCGTCAGCGAGTTTGTCTCCGCTAGTTTTGGCGATGATGAGTATGTAGACCCTGCCCTGTTCACTGCTGACGAAGAGGGTTACCTCCAGCATGAGGGCAAGGATATCATTTTTGACCTCAGCACTTCCGGCAACTGGTACGGTCCTTCCTGGGCTGATCTGGGATTCGATGATTCCATTCCGCAGTATGCCGAGCTGGCGGCAGCAGCCGATGAGAATGGCAGAGTAAAGCTTACAGCAGAGCTCTTAAAGGATTTTCAGGATTTGATTGCCATGCTTCATGGCTACGATGATGTTGACAGCTATGCTGCTGAAGAAGCCGGCGACTATGCTTATCAGGAATTTGAAGAGGCAGCTTTCTTCGGTATGTTCTATCCTGAGATGGACTTTTCCGAGGTCGGCGTTTTCGCTCCCAGCGATTATGAACTCGTGATTGTTATCAAGGATCCCATGGAGGACAATTATTACCTTCGTTCCGCTCTGGCTTCCAGCTTCTTCCTGGTGCATCCGGATCTTTACACACAGTGCATCGACGAGAGCACCGGTATTTATACCAACACCTACGGAACATCTCTTGACACTTATGTTGGCTTCGGTCCTTACAAGCTCACTGAGTTCGTTGAGGGCTCCTACGTTAAGTTCGAGCGTAATCTGAACTGGCACGGCTATGCGGACGGCGAGTATCTGGCAGATACATACATGGCTGACGGTGTAAGAATTCAGCTCTTAGAGGGTGAGGCTTCCACCGCTACCGCTCATGAGATGTTTTTAAAGGGCGAGCTCGATAGCTTTGGACTTTCTACACCTGAGTACATCAACGAGTACTTAAGCTCCGAGTATACTGTATTTACCGACTCTGAGTCTACCTGGCTTCTGGTTATGAATCCCGGTATGGAAAACTTTGAGCGTACACAGGCTGTTGCCGAGCCCATGCTCAACAACGCCAACACTGTTAACAAGACAATCATGACCCTGCCTGATTTCCGTAAGGCACTTTCTTACGCTCTTGACCGTCAGGAGTTCATTCTTGCTACTGTACCCAGCATGAAGCCCGCTCCTTATGTACTGTCCAAGGTTCTTGTGGCTGATCCCGAGACCATGCAGACTTACCGCAGCTACGACGCAGCTAAGGACGCTGTTTTGAACTTCTGGGGTCTGGCTGATGACTGGGGGGACGGCAAGGAATACGCTGATCGCGACGAGGCTATTGATTCCATTACCGGTTACGATCCCGAGGGCGCTAAGGTTCTCTTTGACGCCGCTTACGATCAGGCCGTAGAGCAGGGACTTCTTTCCGAAGAAGATATTGCCAGCGGCAATTGGGAGGTACAGATTATTGTAGGTCTTCCTTCTGAGGCTAAGGCTTATGTAAACGGAGGCGAGTTCCTTCAGACAGCTTGGACCAACGCGGCTCAGGGCACAAAGTTTGAGAATCACCTTTCCGTTAAGCTCAGCGATCCTCTCGGAAGCACCTGGTCTGCGGAACTGAAGAACAATGGCAGCATTGACGTCCTGTTCCTGGTAGGATGGGGCGGAGATCCCATGGATCCTTACGGACTCTTCGGCTGTACCGTTGACCCTCAGCTTCAGTATGATACTTTTACCGACAAAACCAACATCTTCTATGATGTAGAGATTAACGGCCAGACACTCCGCGCCAGCTACTATGCGTGGATTTATGAGGCTCTGAAAGGGCAGGCCATTACGGCTCAGGTTATCGGCGCAGACGGCAATCCCACAGGAGAAACCGTTTCTATTTCCGCCGGCTCCAGCGATCCTACAGAGGTTCGTGTGGCTATCACCGCTGCCGGCGAGGAAGCTATCATGAATTTGGCGAATCTGTTCCCGCTCTGCTCCGACGCTGCTGCATCTCTTCGCGGCATGAGAATGGAGTACGTGACTTACGACTATAACCTGATGATGAGCTTTGGTGGCATTACATGGAACAAGTTCCTGATGGATGACGATGAGTTCGCTCAGTATGTCGCTTCCCAGGGTGGAACACTCAACTATAAATAAGATAAGACAAAGGACGCTAAAAAGCGTTAAAGCTTGGAATGACGATAGGCAGACGAGCGGCAGCTTTTCTGCCTATCTGTCAGTTTCATAAAAGTAATCCATCGGAGGTGGAAGGATGTATCTATTCAAATATGTGCTCAAACGTATAGGGCTCATGCTGATGACACTCTTTATCATTGTGGGGATGTGCTTTTTTTTGGTGAAGCTTTTGCCATCAACAGATCTTCCGCAGCACGGGCAGGACATGGAGATTGTGCTGCGACGCCGTGAGCTTTTGGGCTATAACAAGCCGATTCTGGAGCAGTTTTACCGGTTCCTGAAGTATGCTTTTCAGGGTAACTTCGGTGTGGGAGAGACCTATAAGATGGGTACAGAGGTCTGGACGGTTTTTACCAACAGGCTTCCCTATACTATAACACTCAACCTCATAACGATCATTTTCTCCATACCGGTGGGTCTGCTGCTTGGTATTTATGCAGCATTGAAAAAGAATAAATGGCAGGATCACCTGATTTCCACCTCCGTCATGGTGGTGGTTTCGGTGCCGTCCTTCATTTATGCCTTTTTGATACAGTATCTTTTGTACTTCAAGCTCGGCATTGCTTCCGCTGTTGCGGACACTTCTCAGGGGGCGTTTAGCTGGACCTTCATCAAGTCAGTCTATCCCGCCATTCTTGCCATGTCCTTTGGAACCATTGCGGGCTTCGCCAGATATACCCGTGCGGAGCTTACTGAGGTTCTGACCAGCGAGTTCATGCTGCTTGCCCGTACAAAGGGGTTGACCCGGGCACAGGCCACGGTTCGTCACGCCCTGCGTAACTCCATGGTGCCGATATTTCCCATGATACTTGGAGAGTTTGTCTCCATCATGAGCGGCTCTCTGATTATCGAGCAGCTCTTCACCATACCGGGCGTCGGCCAGCTCTACATTGGCGCCATCAACGCACAGCCTACGCCGGACTACAACTACTTCATGCTGTTGACTGTTTTCTATACATTCATAGGGCTTGCCGCCGGTATTGTCATTGACATAAGCTACGGCTTTATTGACCCGAGAATCAGAATGGGGGCGAGATGATGAAAAAAGAGCTTGATTACATGAACATTCCCGAGGAAAAGTTCCGGCTTGCCAATGCGGACGAGCATATCCATGATAAAAAGCTGGACACCAAGCCCATCGGGTATTTACACGATGCCTTTAACCGCTTCTCCAAGAACAAGGCTTCTGTCGCGGCGGGCATCATCATTGGCATACTGGTGCTCTACGCCATTGTCGGTCCCTTCATGGTGAATCAGCGCTATGTAGATGCCTATGAGACGGACACCTCCATCATCAATTACAAAGAACTGCGCCCCAAGCTGGCCTTCCTTGAGGGAACCGGTTTCTGGGACGGCTCGAAGATCGTGGAGGTTTCGGAGACCACCTACAATATGTATCTTGCCAAGGAGCAGGAGAGCGGTCACAACGTGGTGGAGGAGGTTCTGGATACGATTACCATAAAAGACGACTTTGGCAGGCAATCCACCGTTTATAGGCTGCGTATCGATACCTATTACGGCATTAAGACCATGATGCAGACCTTGACCACTGCCCAGTATAAAGAGCTTCAGGACTGGCAGGACGAGCATGGCATTCAGGTCATTCTCCCACAGGTAGCGGGGGATGTCGTAACTTCGCTCCCTGACGTCTGGTACGAGAGCGATGCCAAAGGTAAGCCCATCTTTGATGCGGATGGCGCTTTCCAGTACAATTACCTGACCAGCGGAAGCGATGATTATTACAGTGTAATGCGGCTTGAGGCCGATCCCTATAATCAGGGAGATGAGGCGGGATGCTGGCGCTACGCCAAACGTACCGGCAAGGCCGACACCGGCTACAATTATGTGGTCAGGGTCGATCCCTATAACTATTTCATTTACAGACACGGCTTTGAACCATGCTTTACTTTCGGCACGGACTCCCGCGGGTTTGACATTTTCTCACGTCTGGCCAGCGGTGCACGCTTAAGCTTTCTGTTGGCCATTTTCGTCTCAGCCATCAACCTGACCATCGGGGCGTTCTATGGCGCTATCGAGGGCTATTACGGCGGGGCTGTGGATATGGTCATGGAACGTATCTCCGATATTCTCTCCGGAGTACCTTTCATGGTGGTGACGGTTCTGTTCAAACTGCACTTAGCCTCAAAGGTGGGAATGATGGGCTCGCTGTTGTTCGCCTTCGTGCTGACGGGGTGGATCGGTATGGCATCCAGTGTTCGTATGCAGTTCTACCGATTCAAGAATCAGGAGTATGTTCTCTCTGCCAGAACGTTGGGAGCTAGGGATTTCCGCATTATGTTCAAGCATATCTTCCCGAATAGTCTGGGAACGCTTATTACCGGCTGTGTGCTGGTCATCCCGGGTGTTATTTTTTCCGAGACGTCCCTATCGTATTTAGGGATTATCAACCTTAGCAGCCGTACTACGTCGTCTATCGGCTCCATGCTGGCACAAGGTCAGGCCGTTATGACTACATCGCCCCATGTGGTGCTGTTCCCGGCAATCTTCATAGGTCTTTTGGAGATTAGTTTCAACTTGTTCGGCAATGGTCTGCGCGACGCATTCAACCCGTCTCTGCGCGGCTCGGAGGATTAAAGATGGAAAACCTTGAAAAGAAACTTATTGTAAGAAACCTCAAAATTTCCTTCCGCACTCAGGGCGGTAAAGTACAGGCCATCCGCGATATCAGCTTTGACCTGAACAAAGGCGAGACGCTGGCGTTGGTGGGTGAGTCAGGAAGCGGTAAGTCGGTTACCAACCGCGCTATTATCGGAATTCTTGCAGGCAACGCTATCGTTGAGAGCGGCGAGATTATCTATGACGGCCAGGATCTCCTCAAGGTAGAGGAGGAGGAGTTCCACAAGATCAGGGGCGACAGGATTGCCATGATCTTTCAGGATCCCATGTCCAGCCTCAACCCCATTATGCGTGTGGGCAAGCAACTTACCGAGGCCATGCTCTTAAAGGGCAAGGCCAGCCAGAAAAATGCCCGCCGCGATTTCAACCGCAGACTCGCCGGCCTGAATAAATACATGGATCTGGCGCTGGGAGAGGGCTCAAAGGAGAAGAATGCCCAGCTCTGCCGTACCTTTGACAACTTCTGTATTTCCTCTACGAAAATGGAGTCGGCTTATAACACCGCGCATGAGAAGATAGAGGAGATATTGTCTGACATCGATGAACTGCTGTTCCTCATTGAAAAGAACCAGCAGATTGACATCAAGGCACGCATTAAGAGTATTGAGAACGATTCCAAGGGCGTATATGCGGACTTTCTCGTAAAAAAGGACTCGGAGCTTCCGAACCTCATTACATCCCTGACGCAGGCGGTTTCTGCCATGAAGGGTAAGAAAGTTGCCGTACCGGCCGATAGCAGCATTGAGAGAGATCTTCGCAAGGTCAAGGAGCTTCTGGAGGAGACTCTCCAGGGCGAGACACCGAATTTCTTCTGTCTGGGTTATTATGTCATGAAAAATCCGGATGCGGATGTGACCTCCATGCCGGTGCATGATCTCAACAAGATGGTTCACGATTATCTTGCGACGGACTTTATGGACGAGTTCATAGATACGGCGGCAAAGGGCGTTGCGAAGAGCTATGAGATCGCCATCCAGGGTCGCAGGGAGGCACTGGAAGAGATTGAGGAGGCTCTCAGATATTTCCGCGGCGACACACTGAATCGTGCCGAGGCTGCGAAGTTTGAAGGAAAACTCCGTGCAGCGGTTGCAAAATCCATAGATGAGATTGCGATGCGCAAGGACAGCTCGGCATATACATTTGATACAAGCTTTCGTTACGCCTTGGACATCTACTTTAACGGTGAACGAAAAAATCCAAAGGAGCAGGCAAGGTTCGATCGGCAGAACGCCAAGCACAAGGCTCTGATCGAGCGCGGGAAGGTGCCCGACTGGAAGGTCGTGCCTGCGGCTATTGTGGATCTTGATGATGCGAAGGATAACATTTGTCATATTCTGGAAAATCTGCGGGATGAGTTTAAGGCATCCATTGATCGTGTGGGCAGCCGCGACAATCTGGCCATCGCCAATGAACAGGTTGACTGGCTCAAGGAACGGGCTTCGGCGGTGGTATTCAAGATGACCAAGAGGCTTGCCAAGATCCGTGCGATTAAGCTGCTCGAGGAGGTGGGCATACCCGAGCCGGCCATCCGGTATCGGCAGTATCCCTTCGAGTTTTCCGGCGGTATGCGCCAGAGAATCGTTATCGCGATAGCCCTGGCTGCGGATCCGGACATTCTCATATGCGACGAGCCTACCACGGCATTGGATGTGACGATTCAGTCCCAGATATTGGAGCTTATCAACAAGATTAAGGAAAAGCGGAAACTGTCAGTTATTTTCATCACCCACGATCTGGGCGTCGTTGCCAACATGGCGGACAGGATCGCGGTTATGTATGCAGGTAAAATCGTAGAGTATGGTACGGCGGATGATGTGTTTTACGATCCACGCCATCCGTATACATGGGCGTTGCTTTCTTCTATGCCGGATCTTGACACAAAGGAAAAGCTGGAAGCCATCCCCGGTACGCCGCCGAACATGATCTATCCGCCCAAGGGCGACGCCTTTGCGGCTAGAAACAGGTATGCTCTGGAGATAGACTTTGAGGAGGCTCCTCCTATGTTCAAGGTAAGCGACTCCCATTATGCGTCCACCTGGCTGTTACATCCCAAGGCGCCGAAGGTCAATCCTCCGAAGATAGTTACCGAAAGGGTCGAAAGAATGAAGAGAAGGGAGGTAGGAAAGAATGACGGAGAACAATAATGACAGAGAGGTTCTCCTTTCCGTCCAACATCTTCAACAGTATTTCAAAATGGGTCATCAGACGCTGAAGGCGGTCGATGATATTAATTTCGATGTTTACCGCGGCGAGGTCTTTGGTCTTGTCGGTGAGTCCGGATGCGGAAAAACCACCACCGGGCGCAGTATCATCCGTCTCTACAATATCACGGGAGGCTCCGTCTATTTCAAGGGACAGCGTATTTGCGCAGGCGTCAATACCTACAAGGAAGCCATTGCGGAAGCAAAAAAAGATTGCAGCCGAAGAATCGCAGAGTTAGGCGACAAGGCAGATCCCGCCCGGGTGGCTGAGCTTAAGGCGGAGTATGACGCTATTATCAAGGCCCAGAAAGCTGAAATAGAGTCCGCAAAAAACGATCAGAAAAACTGCAACAAAATCTATGCCCGGCGCGAGGTCGAAAGAATCAAGGGTGAGTATGAGGCTGCAGTTTCCAAAAAAGGCGCGGACACCGCTTTACTGGCAAAAAAATATAAAGAAGACATAAGGCTGGCAAAGAAGGATCGTGTGATGAACAAGATGCAGATGATCTTTCAGGACCCGATAGCATCCCTTGACCCGCGTATGACGGTGCGGGAGATTGTGTCGGAGGGTCTTGTCATCCGCGGTATTCGTGACAAAAAATATATTGATGAGCAAGTCTACAAGGTACTGGATCTGGTGGGACTTGTGCCTGAACATGCAGGACGTTATCCCCACGAGTTCTCCGGCGGTCAGCGTCAGAGGATCGGTATCGCCCGGGCAATCATTCTCAATCCCGAGCTGATCATCGCCGACGAGCCGATATCCGCACTGGATGTATCCATTCAGGCGCAGGTAATTAACCTGCTGAACGATTTGCGCAACAGGCTGGGACTGACCATACTGTTTATCGCCCATGACCTTTCTGTCGTTAAATATTTTTCCGACAGAATCGCTGTAATGTATTTTGGAAAGTTCGTAGAGCTGGCGTCAAGCGATGAACTGTTTGCTCATCCGCTCCATCCCTATACGAAATCCCTGCTCTCGGCCATCCCTCTTCCGGATCCTAAGAGCGAGAGGATGCGCCAGCGCTTGATTTACAATCCCCTTGCAGAGCACGATTATTCTGTGGATCAGCCGTCGATGAGAGAGGTCGCACCCAACCACTTCGTCCGCTGTAATGATGCAGAATTCGAGAAATATCGGAAAATACTGGCTGATGGAGGAGAATAAGCGCAAGGAAAAGGAGGCCGGGACAGACAGTTCCGGCACAGGGTGCAGAGTTTATGTGATAACATTTCTGTGTGCCGCCGCAATGACGGTAGTGTATGCGGCGGCGGCAGATATATTTAGGATACGCGACATGGGCGTTGTACTTGGGTATCTGTCCAATGCCTTTACCGTGCCGGGTGTGCTCTTTATGGGACTGGCGGGGCTGAGCTTTGTCAAACGGCAGGGCGGATTTGACGCCGTGTCATACAGCGCAAGGTATATGAGCTGCTGGCTGCTGCCGCAGTTCTGGCTCAACAAGGAGGAGCGCTCCGGCAAACTCAAGAGTTATCGGGATTATTGCGAAGACAGGCGCAAAAAGGAGAGCGGGCGGCGTAGTATGCCCCTGTGCTTTTTGATTGTCGGCGCAGTGTTCACCGCATTGGGCGTGTTGTGCCTTGTTGTCATGAATGTGATGTTCCCCGGAACAGTTCTTGGGTAGGACGATAGTATCAACTTTGATGTGTAAAAGGAGGGCCTGCAGCTTTTGGCTGCACCCTCCTTTTTAAAAAACAAGTTGACAGATACCGAAAATGTGTTTATAGTAGTCTGTGTAACCCGAAAACAAATTGCCGCAGAGGCAATTCATAAAAAGAAAGGAGGCAATAAAATGTTGAAGTTTAAAAATTATGATGAGCAAATGAATCACAGAAGTAAATGTATTGTCTCCCGGTTCATAGATACATAGGCCTTTCACAGGTCGGCTGCCGGCTTTGGCAGCAGAAGCATAGCAGGTCAATGAGCGGCATGGCATACATTTTGTATGACATGCTTTTTTCGCGCGAATGAGCAGAGCCGGAAGAATGAGAGGAAGTTATGAATTTACCAGATAGTTTTATAAAAGTAATTGAAAAGTATGGTATCGACAAAAAAGACATTGTATTTACGGCGGCAGCCGATCTGGATGAGGAATTTCGATTTGCTGATTCCATCATAGCCATCACCAATAAAAAGCTTGTGATTGCCAGATATCCTTACAGAGAAAAATGCGAGTACCGCATGGGAGGATATGATAGCTGGGCCATGGACAAGAAGCCGGAGGAGCCCGCGGCAGTCTTTTACGATTTGGAGGACGTGGAAAAGCTGGAGGTGCTCCGCCAGATCAGCACAGGAGTGCTGATGGGGAAGATCAATGGGACGGAGCTGTATCTGTGCCAGTTTTCCAACACCAAGATGGAAGCCTTTATGCGCATGAGCCGCCTGTTGGAGAAAACAAAGAAGGGCGAGGAGATTACTTCGGAGGACCTGGATGTAAAGAAAGGGAAGGAGTGCTGCCCCAAATGCGGCATGATTTATCCGGATCAGGAGAGAAAGGTCTGCCCCAAATGTATGGATAAAAAATCCATTCTGCTGCGTGTGATGGGCTATTTTAAGCCCTATAAGGGAAAGCTGGCTGTCATGATCTTCTGCTATCTGTTGACTGCAGGGCTGAACCTGGCATGGCCGTATCTGAGCGGAACGATTCTATATGATAAGGTGCTGGCGCAGGATGAGAGCTTTCTCGCGATTCTGAACCTGCCTGCGGGGAGATTCTTTACGGCGCTGACCATTCTTGTGATTGTCATGATCCTGACAAAGGTGTTGCTTCAGGTACTGGGCATTATACAGGGGGTATGTACGGCGCAGATCGCCACTGAGGTGATGGCAAAGCTGAAGAGCCAGGTGTTTGACTCTATGGGCAGACTCTCCATCAGTTTCTTTACCAAAAGGCAGACGGGCGGATTGATGACGCGTGTGTCCGACGACGCGGATGAAATATCCAGCTTTTTTATAGACGGCATTCCGTATTTCTTTATCAATGTGGGAACGATCATTGCCACTTGCGTGATCATGCTTGTTTTGAGTCCGCTTCTGGCAGTTGCCTCCATCGTTTTGATGCCGGTGCTGTTTTATATCAGTTATCATTTGATGCCGAGACTGTGGCACTATTACGGAAAAAGACATCGCGCCAACCGCCGCTTAAACGGCCAGATGAACGAAAACTTTACCGGCGCGCGGGTGGTGAAGGCTTTTGGGCAGGAGGAGCAGGAAATAGAGCGCTTTAAGAAAAACAACGGGCGTGTCAGGGAAGCGGAGCTGGATCTGGCCAGATTCGACTGTCAATTTTCCGCCCTGTATTATCTTGTGGAGGACCTTTTGTCCTTTCTGGTTTGGGCGGTGGGCTCCGCACTGATCATCAGCGGTTCTAATATGGAGCTGGGGCTTTTGATCACCTTTTCCGGGTATGTGGGACAGTTGAAGTGGCCGTTGGAGTTCATGTCCAGAATATTCCGGTGGTATACCAATGCGATGAACTCCGCGCAGCGTATGTTTGAAATCATCGACGCGGTGCCGGAGGTGAAGGAGGCTCCTGATCCGGTACGCCCTGAAACCCTGCGGGGAGAGATTGAACTGAAAAATGTAACCTTCGGTTATGAACCCAACAAGCCTATTCTGAAGGATGTGAGCTTTCATGTAGAAGCCGGAGAGGTGCTTGGGATTGTGGGACGTTCCGGCGCCGGCAAATCCACGCTGGTAAATCTGATCTCACGTCTGTATGACGCGGGAGAAGGAGAGGTGCTGGTGGACGGCATCAACGTAAAGCGTTATGGTTTTAAGGAGCTGCGTAAAAATGTGGCTATGGTGTCCCAGGAGACTTATATTTTTGTGGGAACCGTGGCGGAAAATATTGCCTATGCCAGACCGGATGCAAGCAGGGAGGAGATCATCAGGGCGGCGGTGCAGGCCAGCGCCCATGACTTTATCTGTAAGATGCCCCAGGGTTACGACACGATTCTGGGACCGGCTAACCGTGCGCTGTCCGGCGGCGAGAAGCAGCGGATTTCCATAGCCAGAGCGATTCTGGCGAATCCGAAAATACTGATTCTGGACGAGGCAACCTCGGCTGTGGACACGGAGACGGAGCTTGCGATCCAGAAATCTCTGGAACAGTTGGAAAAGGGAAGGACAGTACTTTCCATTGCCCACAGGCTGTCAACGCTGCGCAACGCCACGCATCTGATCGTGATCGACGACGGGCGTGTGACAGAGTCAGGAACCCATGCGGAACTTATGGCAAAGAAGGGAACCTTCTATAAACTGAGCGAGCTGCAGACCAAGGCGCTGGCCATGCGCGGCGTGGAGATGTAAGAAGATTTTCTGTTGGGAATAGAGAAAGAGAATGAGGAAGGGATGTAAGAATGGAAGAAAATAGAGAAAATAATATGCCGGATCTGCTGGATCTGCAGGAGTTTGACGAGGAGGCACTGAAAAAGGAGTCGGAGGAAGTACTGCAGATGCGGTTCCTGAATTCGGAAAATGCGGTGTTTACCAGAACGGGGGGCGGATTTTTGGCGTTGAAAACGGGAGAAAAGGAGTATGAGAGGGTAGGGGTATATTTGACGTTTCCCCTGACAAACCCGGATGAGTTCATCTCTATCCGTGAGGCGGACGAGAAGGCAAAAGAGATCGGCATCATCCAGTCCATAAGTGATTTGGGAAAGGATGCACAGGAGATGATCAGAGAGCAGGTAAGGCTCCGTTATTTCATGCCGGTCATCCGTAAAGTCATGGAAGTGAAGGATGAGTACGGGTATGCCTACTGGCATGTGATGACGGATTATGGCTCCTGCCGTTTTACGACGCATATGGGCGGAGATGCCGTGGTGAGTCTGGGAGGGGCGAGATATCAGATAACAGACATCGACGGCAACCGCTACGAGATTCCGGATCTGTATGGCCTGACGGTCATGGAGCGGAAGAAACTGGATCTGTTTATATAATTTTATGCCTGTGGATGAGAGAAAACAGGCTATGAGAAAGGCTTGGCAAATATTATGAAATTATTATATACGTTGGATGAGCCACGCCGTAAAGCGCTGGCGCTGCGGGACGGGGAATCCGTCTGGTACTGTGTGCCCGTGGATCTGGGATTTGACAACGGAAAGAAGATAGCGGAGAGTGCATACACGGAAGCCACATGGCTTGTGGTGACGGAAGAACGCTTCGTGGTGCTGCAGGGAGAGGACAAAACAGCGGAATACGAGCTGAAAGAATGTGATAAGATCAAGTGTGAGCATCAGGTTTACAGCGGTATTGTAACTGTGTTTCGCAAGGATGGCAGTCAGTCCTGTGCGGCGCGGTTTTCCATGCGGCATATTATCAGGGCGGCCTATGCCGTCAGGGGAGCCCAGACGATCATCAATGCGCGGGCAGCGGGAAGAGAGCTGACGGAAGCGGACAGGGTGGAGAGCCAGGAATACGAAAAGTACTGCGAGAAATGCGGCCGCGCCCTGCCGGGAACCAGTAAATGTCCCTATTGCGACGGAAAGGCCGATGTCCTGAAAAAGCTCATGGCGCTCTGCGGGGAATTTGTGGGAAAGCTGCTGCTGATTTCGCTGCTGATGGTGTTTGTGGCAGTGATTAATCTGCTTTCTCCCATGGTGCAGCGGCAGTTTATCGACCAGTCGCTGACCGGCGGTCAGGGAACGATGACGGAGCTGTGGCGTTTTATCGGTATTTCTTTCGTTTTAGTAGTGTCGAATGTGGGACTGAGTATCTTCCGGTACTGGAACTGTGTGAAGCTTGGAGCTTCCATCAGTATGAGCCTGCGGAGAAAGCTTTATTATAAGATACAGATTTTATCCCTGTCCTTTATCAATAACAGGAGACCGGGAGAACTGATGAACCGTGTGTCCCAGGATACCAAACATATCCGTGAGTTTATGGAGGAGGTCTTCGGAGACATGTTTTCCACGCTGCTAACGATGATTGTCTCCCTTGTGATGATGTTCATCATCAGTTGGAAGATGACGCTTTTGTCGCTGGTGTTTATTGTGGTAGTGTTTGTGATCACCAGAATATTCTGGCATCATATTCATACTATTTTCCACAGGCAATGGCTGAAATTCGATGATATGCAAAGCAATCTGCAGGATATCATTTCCGGCATGCGTATCGTGAAATCCTTTGGGCAGGAGGAGCGGGAGAGCGCGAGGTTTACGGGGAAGACCATGGAATTTGCAGCCATGCAGAGGAAAAACGAAACTTTCTGGGCTGTTTTCTTCCCTATTCTGACATTCCTGATGGGGGTGGGCACCTACATTGCCATATATTTTGGCGGTATTCATGTGCTGAATGGGGAGCTGACGGTGGGTCAGTTGGTACAGTTTGTGACCTACAGCGGTTATCTGTTCGGCCCATTAAGCTGGATGACCCATCTGCCCCGCGCAATTATGCAGACGATAACCAGTCTGAACAGAATTTACGATGTGCTGGATGAGGAGCCGCTGCTGGTCGATAAGGAGGACTGTAAGTCGTTTCCCATCAACGGGGCATTTCGCTTTGAAGATGTATCCTTTGGCTATCAGACCTATGAGCCCGTGCTGGAAAATATCAGTTTTTCCGTGGAGCCGGGTGAGATGATCGGTCTGGTGGGAGCGTCGGGAACCGGCAAATCTACCCTGATTAATTTGATCATGCGTCTCTATGATGTGGATCAGGGACGGATCACGCTGGACGGCTATGATCTGAGGGATATTGAGATGGAGAGCCTGCATTCTCAGGTGGGCGTGGTGCTGCAGGAAACATTCCTGTTTTCGGGAAGCATTCTGGCCAACATTCGATTTGCGAAGCAGGATGCGACGCTGGAGGAAGTGATACGGGCGGCCAGGGCGGCGAATGCACATGACTTTATCTGCAAGACGCCGGATGGCTACAATACCTATGTGGGTGAGCACGGTTACAACCTGTCTGGCGGCGAGAGGCAGAGGATTGCCATCGCCAGAGCAATTTTGAACAATCCCAGAATCCTGATACTGGATGAGGCCACATCCGCGCTGGATACGGAGAGCGAATTCCTGATTCAGCAGGCGCTGGACCGCCTTGTAAAGGGCAGGACGACCTTTGCCATTGCGCACAGACTGTCTACGCTGCGCAATGCGGACCGTCTGGTGGTCATCGACAAACATGGCATAGCGGAAATCGGTACACATAATGAGCTTTTGGAGCAGAAGGGCATCTATTATGGTTTGGTAAATGCCCAGTTGAAGATGAGCGAGTCCGCCGCACAATAAACAGTTTATATTTGGTGAAACAGAAAACGGGTCCTGGCAAAATGGAGATGCTTATTCGAAATTATGGTTAATAAAGTCGATGGAAACAATTATTATGTTTACACAAATCAGAAGAAAATAGATTTCCCGGATACAGGTGAAAAGTTCAGCCTGAGCTATCAAAATAATGAATCGCCGCCGGAAGCAAAGGATAAGAAAGAAGTATCTGATCAGGAAAAGCAGCGGGCGGAGCGTGGCGGCGTCATGCTGGAGCTTTCCGACAGAGGACGGGATGCAGGAGCAGACCGGCAAAAGCAAATGGAGACGGCAAAGGCTCAGGGTGAGAGGGAATCCAAGCAGGTGTCTTTGCTTGAAACGATACGGACTTATGTTATGGCGGCCATAACGGCAGTCCGGGAGTTCTTCTATAAGATATGGAATGATCAGCCGCAGGAGGATGTTTCACAGGATGTCCTGCTGTTGGAAGACATTTCGCAGGACCTGTATGCAGAGGAGGATGATTTGCAGGGCGCTCTGTCAGAGAGTTCACAGGATGTCTCGCAGGAGCCCGTGGAAATCATGGAGGAGCCCGCGGAAATCATGGAGGAACCCGTGGAAATCATGGACACTTCGGACGAGGCATCTGCCCCTGCCATGGGGGAGGAACGCCGGAACCGTGAGATTCAGCGGTCTCTGCGTGACGGAGATATGGATCAGGTCATCAGGCTTCTGACAGAAAACGGGAAAAGAGTGGTTGCAAAAAATTCCACACTTTTGACCAGCTATGACAGGAACGGCAGAGTGGTGGAGCCCAATGCCTCGGACAGGGAAAGAGCCCTGCACGGGGACAAAAACACGTGGAAATTTTAATGATATGTATTTCTGTCGGATTAATCGCTCTGTATCAAAAATTTTCTTAAAAAGGGCTCACAACTCAACTTGACGTCTTGAAAATGCCGATAAAAACTATCGGCATTTTCATTTGTGGCCCGAATGAGATAATACTGAAAAATGTGATTCTCAGCGCAATCCCGTTCCAACTCCTTGAATAACTGCTGTGCGATTCCTCTGTGTCTGTAATCTCTCAAAACAAATACCCAATCGACATATGCCATTCTATATCCATTCTGCATACATCCGTAGAAATGATATTCTATCCGCCCGACGACAAGATTATTGTCAATAGCTAAAATGGACTTCGTATGTTGGTAAAAAGGATCTCTGAGCCGTTCCCGAATTCCGCTTTCGTCTACAAAATCAGCGGTCATTAATTCGGGTTCTTCCGACATTGCTTTTTTTAAGTATGTAATATAGCCATCTATGTTTTCAGGGTTCAGAAACTCAAATATCATATCACAGCACCTCGCTTGTAGTTTATGTTTTTGTTTTTTAATCCTATCGCAAATGATTTACTTTTGTCAATGAATTCTTGATTGCATTCGCTTGCCTGGTCAGCGTTGACTTAGGAGATACTATTTGATATAAATAGATATGTGTGCATGAGTGCATATATCGCCCCGAATTAGAGCTGTTAGGTCGCGGGAACACTTTTCCGAAAGGGAGTATTTAAAAGACGATAAGCAGCGGGGCCAATTAGACGAGGAGACAGGATATGAAAAGACTTATCGGTATGATACTGCTTTTTGTGAGTTTCTTTACTATTACAGCTTGTGGAGACAGGCAGAGCGCACAAATCCCCGACAGGCAGACAGAACCGGAATCAACTTACGTTGAGGCGGAACCGGATGGAGAAAATGAAGCAATTCAATCCCCGAACAAGGAAGAGGAAAGCAGCGAGGAGGAGAATCAGGAAATGAGAATGAAGGTACAGGTTGGCGACAGCACATTTACAGCTATTTTGGAAAACAATGCTGCGGCAGACGCGTTAGTGGAAATGATGGAAGAGGGGCCGGTGGTTATCCAAATGAGCGATTATGCCGGTTTCGAAAAAGTGGGTCCATTGGGAGAAAGCCTTCCTGCCAACAACAGCCAGACCACGACAGAAGCCGGAGACATCGTTTTGTATCAGGGGAATCAAATTGTGATATTTTACGGCTCCAATTCATGGAGTTATACGAGACTTGGGCGAATTGAAGACCTGACCGGCTGGAAAGAAGCTTTGGGCAGCGGGGATGTGACAGTGACGTTTTCTCTGGCGGATTAAGATTTCCGGCAGATGACAGCTTGCTGTGCGGCGTTTCTTGCCGCAATAAAATTTTAGACAAATTTTCTATATAAAATTATGGGTGAATTTAGATTATCTCTTTAGAAGTTCTTATATGTCGGTATAGCCCGTATTTCCGGGCTTTTCCGGCATTTTAGATATGGGGAGAAGTTCTTATATACTCTCAAAACCTTTCAGGTTTTCCCTCTCAATGGTAGTAAAAGAAGTAGTAAATCCGTCTGCGGCTATGCTGCAATCAGCCTTTCCATTTCAGCCTTTGCGGAAGCGAATGTTGCGTGTGCGTAATAGTTCAGCGTCATAGTGATATTGGAGTGTCCCATGATGTACTGTAACGCTTTGGGGTTCATTCCAGCATTGGCTAAGTTGGTGCAGAACGTATGGCGCAGGGTGTGGGGTGTCATTACTTTAGGTAACGCTTCCTCATGGCACTTGTTATACTTCTTTGTAAGCCCCCGGAACATGGTAGCATAGTTCACATTCGTTTTCGGGCAACCGTCCCGGTTGAGGAAAAGAAAATTGCTGTAACCGTCAATAGTGGTCGCTTTCGCTCCCTTGCGGTTCTTCAACACGCGCCCCAATGCTTCATACACTTTTTCACTCATTGGGATTTGTCTGATACCGCTTTGCGTTTTGGGCTTCTCTATGTAGTACCC
>JAAUZU010000025.1:0-22117 GCA_014804445.1 Lachnospiraceae bacterium
AGCCATTCCCTTATCCTGTCCCAGTCGTAAACTGTCTCCCCTGCTTCATTCTCCGTAAAAAAACTCTGCCGCAGGCGCTCAAACAGCCTGGCATTCTCTTTTGCAAGCGCTGTCCTCCACCCTGCGTTTACGTCAATGTGGTATGCCCCGTCCCGGAATGCCCCCGTGATGTCCTCCAGCGCGGCTTTTGCCGCCTCCCTCATTCCGCGGCTCCTCGTCAGCAGCCTCATGGTCACGGCTTCCTTCTCATTGTAGATCCTTTCCTTCTCCTGCCATTTTTTATACCGGCGCTCCGCCAGCCATGCACAGGTTTCATAATAGCCGGCTGCCTGCACATAAAATGAAACCATGGGACTCCCCAGCCATTCTCCCCTCTCCAGCCTGCGGTACTCTGCCGCCCTTTCCCTGCTGTTTTCCATATCCGCACGGGCATCCGCCATGCCCCGCAGGATCTGCCCGCCGCGCAGCTCCTCAATTCCTATGGCAGGCTTCAGCGCCCTGATTTCCTCTATGTCCATTTCATTCGCCGCTGTCAGTGCCGATATGACGGACAGGTAATCCTTTATCTGGTTTTTCAGCGTGCCGTATGCTTTTCCCGCAAGCTCGTCGTCGGCAATGAACGCCTGCAGACTCTTTGCCACGCTGTCAAACGTTTGGATGTCTTTCTCCAGTATATCCACTGCTGCGTCGCACTGTCTCTTCATTTCGTCAGGCAGTACTAACGAGTATTCCGTCATTTCCATTGTGTATCTTCCTCCCCTCCATCATTGTCCAACCCACGGATTTGTCCCCAAAGGCTTTCTTCCTCTGCCTCCAGTTCTTCCATTTCCCGCCGGTATTCCCTGTAAAACTGCTCTGCGCAGTCCACACATTCTCCCTTAAATTTATCCACTACGTTTTTTTCTTCTTCCAGCATGGCGCCCCATTCCGCATTATCCTGTCCATACTCATACCATGCATTTTCCAATCTCCGACAGGCATTTTGGATTTGAAAATCCTCTTCTTCCTGCAGCCTTTCCATCTGTCTGGCACTGTCTTCCAAAGCTTCTTTTCTGTTTCGCAGCAGTCCCAATTCCTCTTCCAGTTCATCCCTTTTCTGCATAACACCTTCCTGCCCTTCGTTCTATTCTGCAATCTCTTGTGCCAGCGATGCCAGCATTTGGTCATACTGTTCAAAGGCTGCGTCCGTGCTGCGTATATTTGCCGCTTCTCCGTCCACTGCCGCTCCCAAAGCGGCTTTTAACGTCTGAGAAAAATCAAAAGCCTCCTGCAGATTACCGTTTACCGACAATGTAGTACTCTCATCCTTTGGATTCAGCGTAACTGCCTGTAGAAAATCTGCCGCCTTTTCTATCTGTGCCGCATCGCTCTCCACAGTTTCCATGTTTGTCCTAATAGTTTCCGACATAAATACCTCCTCTACATCTGAAAGATGAATTCTTCATTTGCCAGCCGTATTCTGTCCCCGTCAGACAGCTTTACGGACTGCGTGGGCTGCAGACGCCTGCCATTGTGAAAGGTTCCGTTCGTTGCCTGCAAATCTTCCAGATAAAATTCACCGTTTATCTGTTTGATTACCGCATGGCTGCGGCTGACGGAAGGGTTGTCCCTTATGCAGTAATCCGCGCGCAGCCCGTCTTTTCCCAGATAAAATGCCCCCTTGTTTATGCTGATTTTCTCGTTTGATTTCATGCGGAGCAGTACTGCCGCAGGTGTCGCGCTGCCGCCATGAACGCTCAGCACTGTCGTCTCCTCCGCACCACCCGCACGCTTCAGCAGGGTTGTTTCTTCTTCCTTATCTTTGTCCCTGTCAGGAAAAGCGCGCCTGTCACTCCCATGCTTTTTTTCTTTTTTCTCTCCGTCTGTCTTTTCTTTTTTCCGTGCAATGCAGATAAGCAGAACCATTCCGCATACAATACATACAAGCAGCAGGCTTCCGCCGATAAGCAGCAGATAATTGATTGGTTTTTCCTCTCTTACCGTTTCTTCTTCCTCTGTTGTTTCCGGCTCTTTAAGTACTTCCTCTTTCTCCGCTTCCCAAACACCCTTACTGTAAGGAATTCCCAGCGCATCCAGAACAGAAGTGATTTCTGCTATATGTATTGCACAATACTGCCCGTCACTCTGCACCTGCTGATTCATGCCGATCACCTGCCCCGCCTCATTTAGCAGCGGACCGCCGGCATTTCCTCCGGATATCATGGCGCTGTGCCGGATATACAGCACGCCCTGCATGGTGGTTTTATCAGACACAATCCCCTGCATGACACCGACTTCACTCTCTGTGTAAAGAGAAGTCCCTTCTGTCTCCTGCATATCTGCCGGAAATCCCAGTGCATATACCTTTGATTCCTCTTTAACCGCCTCTGCATCTGTATTCAGCACAAACGGCGTTTTATCATATATAGCCTGGGATAATTTTAATACGGCAAAATCCATCGCTTCGCTGCTTGTCACCACTGACGCGCTGACTGTAATATCTCCTTTTATCACCACCTCGATCTGAAAGCGCAGATTTTCCCTGTCCTCTTCCGGCAGTCCATAGTACGTAAGCACCTTATCCCGCAGTTCATCCGTCACATTCAAAACCTGAAAGCCTGTAATCAAATATTCTGCCCCATCGCCATCCCCTATCAGGAAACCGCTTTCTCCCCGCAGCACATGATTTTCTCCGCTTTCGTCCACATAGGAAAGATTTACCCGCAGAACGCTGCTCCTCGCTTCATTTATGGCATTGCCTGCGCCGTCCTGCCCCTGTTCTGCCCTAACCGGAAATCCAACAAGCAATAGTAATAAAACACCTATAGCGGTAATTGTTCTTTTCATTTTTATTTACCCTTTCCTTTCTTTACTTTAAACGCTGCACCGCCGACTGCCAGCAGCAACGCAATTCCGGCAGTCACAAGGATGCGCCTGACTGCTTTTCCGCTCACAAACCTGCCCGCCTTTGCTGCCGCTAACGCTTCTTCTATGGCTCTGCCATCAGTAGAGATAAGCACATTGTCATACACTGTCTCACTGATGTTTCCAACCGTGTCAGTCGCTACAATGGAAACCGCTGACGGCGACAGCATCTCCCCGATTTCAAAGGATACAATTCCTTGCCGCTCTGCCAGTGCTTCCTTGTCAAAGCTTCGAAAAACCACGCCGTCTATATAAACAGTCATGCTCTCAAGGCTCATATTATCCTGTACGTCGATGGTAATCTTTTTGCTTTCCTGCTTATAAATACCGTTTGCCGCCAGACCTTCCACCACCATGCTCGGCGCTGTTTTATCAATGGCAAAGGCAATCTCCATCTCTTTTATGCGGTTATCGGAGACATTGCCGGCTTCGTCCGTGGAATACAGGGTCACTACGTAGTGCCCTTCCTCCATAAAATTGGCTCCGTCAATTTTATAAGTATATGATCTCCATGAAGCATCGGAACCTTCCTCTTCTACCGTATACGCCTCATCCTGCATAAGTGTAAAAATTTCGCCGTCTCTGCTGTATGTAAGTTGTGCATGGGACAATGCATCCACATTGATTTCCGTGATCAGCAAATCCCTTTCCCTATTACTATAATAGGCTTCCACAAATTGTTTCGTATCCTCATCCAGAACATACACGGAGCCAAACCTGTTTACAGAAAACAGGATGGACTGCTCCGTCACATTCCCGGCATAATCCTCCACCCGCGCCGAAAGCGTATATAAATCGTCCATTTCCCTCACATAGGCAAAGTCGGCAAAAGAAACCCTGTATCCGTTCTTTTCCTCGTTCCGTACATAATTCAGATATATACTGCCATTTTGGAACCCCTCGACAGATATGACAGTTTTTTCCTCATCCAGATACAAATCCCTATATACTACCTCCGGCCGCACTACGCCGTTATTTGCGGACAAAGGCACTATGCCTTCTATGGACAGCACAGGAGGAACTGTATCTATAATAAAATATTCACTGTACTGTACCTGCGCCCTGTTCCCCGCCAAATCTGCTGCTTCCACCGAAAACTGATAGGTACCGTCTTCCGCAAAGGTATAGGACACCACGCCGCCTGCGTCCGTTTTCTCCAGGTCATTTGGCGGCGGCAGCTCACTCATGTTTTCCCCGCCGATTTTTCCTGCAACGATACTCTCTGCTGAAAAGGATAAATCCTCCACCGTTATATAGGCTGTTCTGGCAGTATTATAGTAAATATCATTTTGTGCACTCTGGTTATCGTACGTAAGATAAATTACCGGCGCTGTTTTATCCACTACAAAATGCCCTGCATCACACACATCAGAAACCAGTCCTACCCTATCCGTGCAGACAAAGGAAAAATCGTAAATATCATCCCCGCCAAACACCACCACTGAAGTAAACTCACATTCTGAAGTATGCCTCTCTCCATCACAACCTCCGGTGGCATGATGAACCCACTCTCCCGGAACAACCGGACTGCCATATTGCGAAAAAATGGTAAACGCAGCTCCCTCCGCCAAAAAGGAATAGTCCTTCACCGTGACGACTGCCGTACGATCCGTATTGTAATAAAACCCGTTTAACGCTTCCGTGTTGTCAAATATAATGCTTACTACAGGCGCTGTTTTGTCAATATAAAAACTTCCGCTTGTTTTCTCCGCTTTATTTCCCGCCAAGTCCATACAGGAAACTGTAATATAATACTGCCCATCCTGTTTGAAAATATATTGCGCCGTATAATTATCCCCGTTCCGCTTCCACACGTCCTTTTGTAGCTCATCATAAAAGGAACTTCCATCTGCGGTATTTCCGGCAACAATTATCCTGAAGTTATCCAAATCCGGATTTTTGTCATATACACTCAGATCAACCGTTATATCACCGGAAAAATATCTTCCATTATATTCACTGTATACTTGTCCGCTCCCGTCCCGCACAGACATTGTAATCTGCGGCGCCGCCGTATCCACTACCATAATGCCGGACAAGTGCTCTTCAATTCCCTCTTCTGTGAAACCATTGTGAAATGTATCATCTGCACTGGCTGCAATACAATAGTATCCATCCCGAGGAAGCCTGTAGGAAAATACAGCCTCCTTCCCCGGCATATCTTCTGTTGGCAGAAAGACTTCTTCTATTGGGGCTATGTCATAATTACTCACACTAAGAACCCGGATACTGTCAGTATCCAGGTTCATCATATCCACAATTTTTACTTTCCCCGAAAAGGGCTGTGCATAATAGTAAAAAGTGCCTGTTTCCCTTTTGATGATACAAGCCGGCGATATGCCTTCGTTCTCATAAGTATAAACAATCTTGGGAGCCTGCTTGTCCACAACATATAAAACTGCATCCTGCAGGACATCACCCCCTGCAGCATCCGTTGGACAGGTATTACCGGCATAGTCAGTAATCACAAGATCCGTTAT
The DNA here is from genome assembly GCA_014804445.1 of Lachnospiraceae bacterium. Classification (GTDB taxonomy): domain Bacteria; phylum Bacillota; class Clostridia; order Lachnospirales; family Lachnospiraceae; genus Acetatifactor. Next base: position 5,385 of record JAAUZU010000025.1, read on the forward strand.
CTGAAACGACTGTTCGTAAATCTCTCGGCCGTCAGGCATATCCGTCTCATAATATACATATACGTTTCCTTCTCCATCTCTTACAAAATTGTTTTCATCAGCATGCCTGTCAAGTACCACTTCGCCGTCAGTGTCTCTCATCACAACCTTAAAATCAACCGACGCAACACCGGACATACTATCTCTTACCTTCAGGCACAAAGTCATTTTATCATGGTCGCAGACGATTCCCTCTCCTTCTTCCATGACATAGCTTAGCGGTTCGCCACTCCCGCCATTTATCTGCACCTGCATCTCATCCGTTCCGGTAAAGCTGACCGTTATCCGGCGGTCAGGCGCAGTATTATCTATCTTTATTTCCTTTGTCGTAACATTGCTCACATTACCGAATTCATCTGTTGCACGTATATAATAAGTTCTGTTCTGTTCCCCTTCCAGCAGCCCCTCCGGTGTCTTGATTATATAGCTATTCCCCGTCCATGCCGGAACTGCTGCATACAATATGCTCTCTTTGGCAAAATTCGGTTGTATGGCTATCTCTACCAATTCCACCGCATTGTCGTCTGCCGCCAGAATGTCCATCTGAAGCGGCACACCGCCCACTGCCTCCGAATACCAGCCCGTGACCTCCCGGCCCCCTGCCGTGAGCATAACCTGTATTTCCGGTCCCTTATTATCAATTCCAAATTCCGGATACTCATCTGCCGCATTATCTTCTATACTGACAAGCTCGCCTTGCTCCGCCCCGCCTGCAGCTGACATTGACAATGGCTTTGCCGCCAAACATAACATCTCTGCTGCTATTACTGTCGCCACACATCTTACTACTCGTTTTTCAATTTTTTTCATATCGTTGGTCTATTTTCAGCTTCCTTTGTTAAGATTTTCATACACTGAATTCCTATTCTTACAAAGCGCCGTTTTTATTATACCATCATATATATGTTTTTTTCAATTATAACATTATTATTTATAGATATTATTTACAGCGATTTATTTCCTTTATTTTTCAATTTTTTTTCAATTTATTGATGCAATTTTTCGCAAAATATTTTATACTATTTATTTATAGGGGTCACCTGCTTTGTGCATACTGTAAATATACTGTCACAAAGCGGTGCCCTTTTTCATGATTCGGGCAAGGTTTCAGCAATATATTGACTATATTGTTACAGGAGGCACATGTGTATCAATGAACCAACGCGAAATAGACGTACTTAATGTGCTTTGGGAATCGGATAACGCAATGTCGTTAGCTGATATCCTAAGTGCCAGGCCCGAACTGATAAAGAGTACTGTAGCAGCAACTCTGGCCAAGTTGTTGAAAGAAAACTTAGTAGAAATTTCAGGAATTGCCTATAGCGGCAAAGTACTATGCCGTACTTACCGCCCCACTCCCGCTTCAAAAGAGAAAGTTTTGAAAACATTTACACAGGAATACAATAATATTCGCTGTATCATTCCGCCATCTGTATTTTTGGCATCTATTTTAGATCCGGACAACAATCCGGATACTGTCAAAATTGAAATTGCCCAAATACGCGCCATACTGGATTCTTTTGAAAAAGAGCACAAATTAATTTAAAAATAAAGTGAGCCCGAAAGCCAACATGCTATCGGACTCACTTTATTTATGTTTCATTACAATCTGACGTCAACATGCTCATAGGTCTGTTTTGCTTCTTCTGTCTCTGTGACGTCTTCCGGATTCTTCTTATCCTTTTCTTCTTCGGTTTTCTTATCTCCTGTTTTTTCAGCCGCCTTTGTTTCTTCTTTACCCGCCTCTTTCAGGGTTTGATTTGCTTCTGCAAGCGTTCCTGCCTGCGCGGTCTGCGCAGCGGCGGCAGTCTGTTCTAACTTGGCAATCTGCGCCTCCTTTGCCTCCGAGCTCTTGCCGGGGCCATCCTGCTTGACTTCCGCTTTTAGGACATTGGCTCTTCCTTCCGCCTGTTTTGCCACGCTCCCCTGTATCTTTGCCTGTTTCATGGAAGCATCGGCAGAAATAATGGACTGCATGCCCGCCTGTGAAATACCTCCCTGACCGGAAGCCTTCTTTCCGCCTGTCAGCTCTGAAACCTCCGATGCTCCATCTTGCTTTTGCCCTGTCTTCTGCCGCTCGGTTCTTTGCTGTTCTATGTTGTGCTGGCGCAGCTCCATATTCAGTTCGCTTATCTGCTTCTGCAGTTCCTGCCGTTTTTTCATCTTTTCTTCCGCACTCATATTATCGTTAGAAGAAAGTTGCTGCACCTGCTTTTGCAGTTCAGCAATCTGCTGTTTTATGTTGCGGCTCACCGCGTCCTGTCCCTGCGGGCCGGCGCCTGCCGCCATCAATCCGTTTCCGCCGCTTATTCCGTTTACCTGCATTGTAACTCCTTTCCGTCCGCTCCATCGGACACGCAAATCAAAATTCTTCCTTGAAATAAAGTACATGTTATGTTTCGGGTTCCTTTTTTCCGAAATAAGCAGTTTGTTGTAAAACGCCCTTTTTTTGATGTAAAGCAGAGCAGTATATCAAATCAAGCCAGCATCAACAGCACTGTCAGTTTAAATTCTTCTCCCGTCTGCGCAATGTCAATACCGCCAAAATACCGCGCCGCAACCTGTTTTATATTGACAAGCCCGTAGCCGTGCTCGCTGCTTCCCCCTTTCGTCGTCTCAGGCAGACCGCTCTCCTCATTTATCACAACCTCTCCGATAAAGCTGTTGCTGACCTCTATCATATAGGCATTTTTCCTGCGATGGGAACAAATCTTTATATAGGGGTTTTCACACCTNCNCGCTCCCTCGATGGCATTGTCCAGTGCATTGTGCAGTATAACGCTGATATCAAAGGCGTTTATCGGTGTTTCCTGCGGATAATAAAAATCACAGAGAAAAAGAATTCCTTTTNCCTCCGCCTCCTTCTNTTTTTCCATCANAATCACATCCGTGACAGGATTGCCGCTCTTTATNTCNGTTNCGCCGNNATTCCCCTGTTCCTTCAGNCGCATCAGATATGCTTCGNCTTCTTTNCGCTCTCCTTCTGCAAGAAGATTCTCCAGTATCATCACATGGTTTCCCATATCATGCTTCAGCCCGCGGATATCCCGGTACAAAGCCTCCACCTCGTTNATATGCCTTTGCATGGTTTCCATCTCTTTTGAAAGGACAGCATTTNCACGCTCTTTTCTNNGTACCTCTTTTATNNTCTGNTAAATCACAATCGTCGTCAGCATAGNCGCAAAGGATAACGCCTGATAGCAGAGCAAAAGCCANGGATANGCCGGATGCACNTCNTCNATGTACATTNNGCTNTCATNTTCATATATTTTTNCCCAATAGGAAAACAGGAAATATCCCGAAAGAATCACCANAAGCGGCGACAGCATAAGTACAAGCTCCCGCCCTGTCATATCCTCCTTCTTGCAGACATACGNCCTGCTTATGATNCTGCAGAAGAAAATCTGTATCCCGAATCCTGCGATGCAGGAGACTATTTCCANCACNACAAACACAATAAGNGATAGCACNGCTTTGNCTGTCAGATATGGGCTCAGCAGAAAGCGCCCNCTCAGCATACTCCATAAAACAGANTCAAATCCTCCCGTAATCCATTTCAACAAATAACNGGTAACTGCCAGAAANGCCTTCTGNCCTGCATTTCTCTTATCCACNANATACATCGCCGCAAAAAANGAAGCNGTGCCGAAAAGGTTTACAATCCGNNAACCGCTATNCCAGGGAAAAACATAGAGCACCAGCATAACCNCNGCATAAACNGCCCCCGGCAGGCGTNNNTNTTTNTTATTCTGCAGAAANGGCTCAATAAATCGGTTTANCACGCAGCCTANCAGAAGCAGNTTGACNACGCCCGCCGNATAGCCCGCAATATCCCAGTAAATNCCCAAGTCACTCATAACCGCAGCTCCTGTTTTTCTCTCTGGTTATATTTCATGTATTGCTTTACAAATTCCGGAAATTTGGGCTTTGCCATAAGCGCGGTTCCCCGCTCTAAGCNGATGGCAGCNGCGTCATATTTTACCACATGTTTAAAATTGACNAGGTATGCCCTGTGCGAGCGAAAAAAATCCTCNCCTGCCGCTTTCTCCAGCTCCGACATTTTGCCGTAATATTCCACGTCACCATCCNNCCTGTGCAGGATAATTTTTCTGTTGTAAACCTCCGCATACTGAATATCGTCCAAAAACACCTTCGTCCGGATACCCTNCCTCTTTACCCAGATATACCTTTCTTCCCCGGNCGGCAGGGCGCANGTTCTCCTGCTCTGCNCTTGNGCNGCNCNGANTACCTCCGCAAATTTTTCATCNGAAAAAGGCTTTACCAGATAGTGAAACGCACCCACATCAAACGCCTGAAACACATATTCCGCAAGCGCGGTNANAAAAATCAGAACNGCGCTTTTATTTTTNTGCCGAAATGCNCTTGCCGCCTCCATGCCGTCCATNNCNGGCATTTGNATATCCAAAAACAGAATCTCCGGCTGCGGATTCANGGAAAGCAGNTCCCNGCCGGATTGTAACAAAACAATATCNGCCTCCGGGCAATGCCGCNGCACCTTTGCGGCAAGCAGNTCCCGCATCTTTAATTCATCATCACATATTGCTATCCTCATTTTCTGNCTCCGNNAANTCCCTCTTGTCCATCTGTNCCTGCATGATTCCTGNTTTTATNTCGNCGCTATGNAGTNTTCCNNNAGNCAAAATGTTGTAAACAGACCTTTTTTNGTTGTNAGACNNAANAAAGCGGAAGNTTTATTCCTCTTCCGCTTTTCCGATACTGTTTCTCTCCTCGTCGATTTCCGCCAGTTTTCTCTGACACTGGGCATCCANAGAAATAGCGCGCAGTATCCTGTTTACNTCTTCCGGNGAAAACATGCCGATTGCCTTTGACAAATCGTCAACATTGTCTCTGTTTACCTGNAANGTGCCGCCGTCTGCCAGCGCCACATANATCACGTTTTTCGGATTNCTCACATCGCCGAGNCACAGTGCATTGTGCTTGTANTNGCAGACAAAAGTAACCCCNTTNTACTCAATCACGCCGTCCTTTGCCAGATGNCTGTAAGGCGCCTTTTTATTGGGGTCTTTTCCCATGGTNGTAAGCAGCATATCCTTAAATGCCGCTGCGCCCGCATCCTCTCTCCGGTTCTTTTTTACATAGTCGGCTGCNGCTTTGCTCTGCGCATCGATTCCTGCTATCGCCATAATTTNTATCCTCCTGCTTTCCNNATGTGATAAACAGCAAAGAGCGCATTTTCGGAACTCCGTTCCTTGAAAATGCGCTCTCCTTAGCCTGNCACTTACTTATACNTATATATCGGATGGNNAGGNAAATACTTTAGGGGGATTCTATTGTTTTCCAACAGCGTTCTTTCATAAATGCTGCAATAACAGTGGTATCTTCACCTTCATAGTATTTTACAAGCAGTTGTTTGAATTCCGGTACTTCCTTTTCGGGAATTACCAAGAAACCTCCACCATGCGAAATAAGATAATGGTTTGCAAAAATGACAGAAGCACGTTTATTGCCATCCAAGAATATCTGAGTCTTCATACAGTAAAGGCACAGTTTAATAGCAATGTTAATAGGTTCATCATCTTCTTCAACGATCTCTCGGATTCTATCTTTTACCTCCGGTTCATTTGGCAAAGGCGGAACATAAGACGAACCACCTATGGTAACCGGAACACCTCGGATACGGCCACCTTCGGCGAAAAAGCCTTCATTCACAAGCCTTGCAATATGACTGAGCATATAATAGTCGGAACGGCTGGCAACTACATCACGATCCAAGATAAATTCCCACGCATGTTTCAAATTTAAAATCTTTTGCACATCAGTAGCGGTCATACCGAAAACTTTTCCGTTTTCTATGATTTCTTCTGTCTGCGGAAAGGATGTAGCAATGCCCTCTAAGACAGCTTGGTCATAGATATTCATTTTCATATTGGCACGTGCAAATGCGATGTTGTTGATGACATCAACAGAAAGCTCGTCTTCAGAGTAGCCGGCTGCAGCAAGTTGTTTTTCTATGCTGCGAAGGGACTTTCTGATTTCACGGGCTTCTCTGGCATTTCGAAGAAGCAGATTATACAGTTCTTCGGTATATGCCCCCACATAAGTAGATGTCTGTCTGCCGGCGACACGCTTTCTCACATAGAGGTATTTACCATCACCACGTTCTTTGATTTCAGGTGTGCCATCGTATGGCATCAAATTCAGTCTTGCATGAAGGTCAGCACGACTTCTGAGCAATTCCTGTATCTCACTATACTGTGCTGCCATTGTCTCTCCTCCTTTTGGGGAACAATTCTTTAAATTAATATACCATAATGTTCCCCAATAATCAACGAAGAATGGGGAGCATTTTTATAAACATAAATGTAAAAATACTCCCCAATAGCTAATGAATTTACAAGCTCTCCTGCAGCAAACACATCCCAAGGACTGTCAACTTTGTTTTTTAATTCTCCAATTTAGTCATTTTTGCAAAAAAGACTAAATTGAAATCAAAATGACTAAATTAAAATTCACACTATTCTTTAATTCAGCCCCCGGAACCCTTTCCCGATAATCTCACTGCTGTTGGTAATCATCATAAAGGCTGTGGGCTGTGTCCGCTTAATGTAATTTCTTAGCTGCACCGCCTGCCCGCGCTTCATGACGGTCAGGATAATCACCTTAGGTTTGTGCGTATATGCGCCCTGCGCGCGGTACACCGTAGCGGAACGGTTTAATTCTGCGTTGATAAAATGGCAGATTGGTTCCGCGTCGTCACAAACAATCGTAAAATATTTGCACAGATTGATGTTTTCAATCACGCCGTCTATGACGAGGGTTTTTGCCATCAGTCCGCAGAAGGAAAACAATCCGGTCTGTATGTCAAACACAAGGCAGGAGGAAAGCACAATCAGCAAATCCACAATGAAAAGTGCAATGCCGATTGACACACTGGTATGCTTCTGCAGTATCATGGCGATAATGTCCGTTCCACCGCCGGAAGCGCCGATATTAAAAAGAATGGCGCTGCTGACCGCGGGCAGCACTATCGCAAACAAAAGCTCCAGTACCGGCTCAGAGGTAAGGGGTTTTTCCATGGGAGCCAGCCATTCCATCAGGCTCAATCCTACCGAGGTAAGGATACTGACATAAACCGTTTTCAGCCCCGTGTCCTTTCCCAGAAACAAAAATCCCAGCACCAAAAGCGCCATATTGATGATAAAGTTAATCGTTGCGGGCGAAACCGGCACTACCTCTCCAAGGACAACCGCAATACCCGTCACACCTCCAAAAGAAAAATGATTCGGAAATTTAAACACATAGACGCCCGCCACCAGAAATGCCGTCGCCACAGTTAAAATCAAGTATTCTATCAAAGTATGGTATATTTTTGTTTTTTTATTCTTTTTCACTTTTTCCTCATTTCTGCGTATTTTGATTGCGTAAAGTCATATGGCCCGCAAACTCGCTGACTCGCAGTTTTTTCCTTTTTCTCCCTTTATTCTACTGCAATTTCCCTACAATGTAAACATTGCCCTTTTATTGTTTTTGTAGTAAGATAGGCACAGAGTTACCGCCCATTTTTCATGCAGGCGTAGGACGCCGGACCACGGAAGGAACTTTATGATTGCAAATTTGGAATATTACAAAGTATTTTATTATGTGGCAAAGACAGGCTCCCTGACGCATGCCGCCAATCTTTTATCCATCTCCCAGCCCGCTGTCAGCCAGTCCATCCGGCTTTTGGAAGAACAGGTCGGCACACGACTTTTCTGCCGCGTATCAAGGGGTGTCAGGCTTACGGCAGAAGGCGAGCTTCTCTATTCCTACGTCTCCAAAGGCTATGAGCAGATAGAAACCGGCGAACAGAAGCTGAAGCAGATGCTCAATCTGGAACTGGGAGAAATCCATATTGGCGCCAGCGACATGACCCTGCAGTTTTACCTGCTGCCTTTTCTGGAACTTTTTCACGAAAAATATCCTGACATCAAGGTTGTGGTGAGCAACGCTCCCACGCCTGAAACACTGCAGAACCTGCACACAGGACAGATAGATTTCGGCATCGTCAGCACGCCTTTTGAGACGCCAAAGGATATCCATACCATGGCAGTACGCAGCATAGAGGATATTTTCGTCTGCGGCAGGCGGTTTATCTCCTACAAGAATAAAACCCTTGATTTGTCCGANCTGGAAAAGCTGCCCATTATTTATCTCGAAGAAAACACAAGCACAAGGAGCTATATGGACCATTTTCTGTCGGACAACGGCGTACANATACAGCCGGAATTNGANCTTGCCACCAGCGACATGATCGTACAGTTTGCCCTNCGGAATCTGGGCGTCGGCTGCGTGGTACGGGATTTNGCCCTGCCGCACTTACAGTCCGGAAAGCTGTTTGAACTTCGCTTTAATAAGATTATACCCAAAAGAGAGTTTTGTATTGTAACAGACAGTAAAAATCCCATGTCTGCCGCCGCAAAAAATCTTNTGGACATTATAAACAAAGAAAAAAATGCCGCTATCGCGGCGGAATCGGAGGAAATATGATAAAGACTGTTATTTTTGATATTGGCAACGTACTGACCGAATTTTCCTGGCAGCATCATTTTGCCTCTTTCGGCTATCCGGATGAAATCGTGGACAGGTTGGGGAAAGCCACTGTATTAAGCCCGCAATGGAACGAATACGATTTGGGTAACTTGTCGGAGGAAGAAATTCTGCAGCTTTTTATCAAGAACGACCCTNCACTCGAAAAAGAACTTACCGAGTCCCTTGCCGATGCAGGTGGTATCCTGAGGCGCTGCGATTATGCAATCCCATGGATAGAGGAACTGAAAGCAAAGGGTTATCAGACACTCTTTTTGTCNAATTTCTCTGAAAAGGCACTCAAGGACTGTGCCCATGCGATGGATTTTGTCCCGCACTTAGACGGCGGTATCTTCTCCTGCAAGGTACATCTCACCAAACCGGATCCTGCCATCTACAAACTGATTCTTGCGCAGTACAATCTGACTGCGGAGGAATGTGTCTTTATCGATGACACACTGCCCAATATTAAGGCTGCGGAAGCGCTTGGCATACATGGCATNCATTTTACGGGGCTTGCGNAGGCGAAGGCGGCGCTTGCAGANCTTGGGGTTGCGTAGAAAGAGCTATCTGCGTTTTGTTTGCAGCTAGTTACGCTGTTTGCAGCTAGTTACGCCTGTAGAGCCATATATTCCCACGGCACCGCGCTCTCGCTCAGCAAGAAGCGTAGCAGTACTAAGCTCGAAAAAACCTCGCAAGTCATGCTTGCATGACTTTGGTACTGACGCTTCTTAATGGGTGCCTTANGGAATATATGGCTCTACAGGCTGAATACTGTCAAAGCGCATCTAACAGACGCGCAATATTTTTCTCCCATTTGGAAAAAGTGTTTCCATTAACTACTCCAAAAGCTGGAATTAATTATTTTCTCTCATCAGTTACTATGTGTTCTATTCCAAAATGTTCTTTACTAAGATAGTCTTTCATAAAACTTGGAAATGCCTTGTATTTGTCCAAATCATTTATCGGTATCCAGTGCATTTCTTCTTTCACTCCATAAGTTGTACTATTGCTGTGAAGTTCTTTTGTTCCCCTTGATTTCATTAGGAAATAGAAACTTATTTCATGACAATTTAATCCCTTTAAAGTTCCACTATTCTCATTAAAAAAATTCTCATGGATAACCGCTAAAGAATCTATCTCATAATGCACGCCCGTCTCCTCAAAGACCTCGCGTAGAACCGCATCCTCAGCGGTTTCACCCATATGAACACCGCCACCGATGGAATATAAGTAATTTTCTTTNTCATTTCCTGCAAAAAGCACACAACCATCTTCTATAATAATTGCCCCTGCACGATATCTAAACCAATTACCTTCCTTGGTAAACCCGCAATCATATGTTGTCATTGTTATAGAGCCTCCGCAAATATCGGTTTTTCAATTTCTTNACCTTACCAACAAACTGAATTTTTTCAAATTCTTACACATATTCTCCTAAAAATCTATTTGTTTTTTCGCTTTCTCAAGAGAAACAAACTCGAGATATTTGATGATTCTTTTCTTATCATTTTCAGTATCTCCCCACCAAAGGTATCGGGATAAACACATACGCTCTAATATTGCAGGCGTATAAACCTTTTTCATCCGATAATTTTCAATATATTTAGATTGTGTAATAATTTCAATATATCTACGTCCATATCGAGGCAAACCGATTACAACGATTTTTTCATAACCATCACCCCATTGAGCCGGTGCAATAAATACTTTTGTTCCACCAGAAAAGTGTTTTGTTCCGTACTTTATTTCCCGTTCCTCACCATACTCATGTTCNTTCACTATATTGCCAACAAGACTCCAGCACCAAGTATGACCATGTTCCATATATTGTTCATAGGATTCTGCTATTGCCGTTTTGTATTTTTCATAGAACTCCTCAAAGGAATTGTAATCTGTTGCTTCCTTAGATATTTCTACAATCTCAATCATGATAACCCACCTGAAACAAAATATTAAATTACGGTTTATTAGTGCGATCATAACCCGTTTTAACGGNTACACAATTCCAAAAAGAAAGTATTTTTTAGAAAAATTCTTTCTGCTGCACAACGCACGACNGTGCCGCTTTGCCGCATTCAGCCGACAGCGGAACGACATGTCTGTGAAGACGCGCTCTCGCTCGAATAAAAACGTAGCAGTACTNGGCTCGTGAGGNNCCTCACGAGCCNAGTACTGCTACGTTTTTATCCGAGCGAGAGCGCGTCTNNACAGACATGTCGTTCCGCTGTCGGCGTCNCTCGCCGCAAAACACCCCCCACATCCATGCAGGAGAAAATCGTATCNNGCTACTCCTCTGCTTCCCCCGTCTCAACAGGCTCTGCAGAGCCGTCCTTTTCCTTCCTATGCGGCNGATCCTGCATCAAATTCAAATCCGCAATGGTCTTTTTCCCCGTCNTCTGNCCNTATATCCAGATAAAAATCCACGCAAACAGCGGTATCACNACAGTGCAGATTGCGCTTAGNCGAAACAAGAACCCCGAAGCGGAGGTNTCAAACACCGCCAGNAGGAGNGTCACCACATATAACGCTACCAGCAGCACCACCGCAGTGAGCGCCACAATCTGCTTTACACTTTTTTTCTTCACGCCATCCTCCAATCCAAAACATCTCATCGCACGAAATCACAGACCATATCCATCAAATGGACTTCTGCAGCGGGCTCTTCCGGTAAATGATATCGTCGCGCCCGGGGCCGTTGCTCACCATGGTGATGGGATATCCAATCTGCTCTTCAATAAACTCAATATATTTCCGGCAGTTTTCCGGCAGCGCATCATACTCCTTGACGCCCCTGATATCACACTTCCAGCCGGGCAGAACCGTCAGCACGGGCTTTGCCTTTTCCAACTTTGCGGTAACAGGAAAATCCGTCGTAACCTCGCCATCTATTTCATATCCTGTACACACAGGAATTTCGTCCAAATATCCCAGCACATCCAGCACGGTAAACGCCACATCCGTAGTACCCTGCAGACGGCAGCCATACTTGGAAGCCACGCAGTCAAACCAGCCCATGCGTCTGGGACGTCCCGTAGTAGCGCCGTACTCTCCGCCGTCACCGCCGCGCCGACGCAGTTCATCCGCTTCCTCTCCGAAAATCTCAGAGACAAACGCGCCCGCTCCCACCGCTGAGGAATATGCCTTGCAGACTGTCACAATTTCCTTGATTTCATAGGGCGGCACTCCTGCGCCAATCGCTCCATATGCCGCAAGCGTGGAAGACGAGGTCACCATAGGATAAATGCCGTGGTCAGGGTCCTTTAAAGTACCGAGCTGCCCTTCTAAGAGTATCGTCTTTCCTTCCTTGAGCGCCTTGTCCAGAAAAGCAGATACATCACACACATAAGGCGCAATCATATCCCGATATTCATGCAGGGTTGCAATAAGCTCCTCGGGCTGCATCGGCTCCTTGTGATACAAATGTGTAAAGAGAATATTCTTTGTCTCCAGAACGCGGTGAACCTTATCCTGCAGAACCTCCTCGTCAAAGAGCTCGCTGACCTGGAAACCGATTTTCGCAAATTTATCAGAATAAAAAGGCGCAATGCCCGACTTGGTGGAGCCAAAAGAATTCTTCCCCAGACGTTCCTCCTCATACTGGTCTAACAGAATATGGTACGGCATCACAATCTGCGCGCGGTCAGATACCAGTATCTTGGGCTTTGGCACGCCCCTGTCTATTATGGACTGAATTTCATTTATCAGAATCGGAATATTCAGCGCAACGCCGTTTCCGATAATGCTCGTGGTATGGCTGTAAAAAACACCCGACGGCAGGGTATGAAGCGCAAATTTGCCGTAATTGTTGACAATGGTGTGCCCGGCATTGGCTCCGCCTTGAAATCTTACGATAATATCGGCTTTTTCCGCCATCATGTCGGTGATTTTGCCCTTTCCCTCATCGCCCCAGTTTGCTCCTACTACTGCTTTAACCATTGATTTTACCTCCGTTTGTATTGCCCTTTCGCTTTGCTGTTCTCATACATAAAGGGCAGGTGTAAAAACCCGCCCCGCTCGTTCTTACTTTATGATTATACTCGAAAACTTATCATAAGTAAAATCAATATTATTTATGTATGTTATAAGTCCAATTTATGTTTAAGCTTATTTCTGCCCTTTTGCCGTAAAATCAGACGTTGATGACTGCTTTTACCCCAAGCAGCTCCTTATTTGCCTCCAGAATGGGCCGGATTACCTTTTCCAGAAAAGCGTCAACCTGCTCTTTGGAGCGTCCCACATATTTTGCAGGGTCCATCGTCTTCTGCAAATCCTCCAGAGAAAGGTTAAATGCCGAATCTGCCGCAATCAGCTCCAACAGATTATTTTCCTTGCCCTCTACTTTCACGTTTCTGCCTGCTTCCATGGAGAGCTCACGGATGCGCTCATGCAGCTCCTGTCTGTCCCCGCCTACCTTTACCGCGTCCATCATGATGTTTTCGGTCGCCATAAACGGAAGCTCGCTCATCAGGCGTTTTTCAATTACCTTGGGATAAACCACCAGTCCGTCCACCACATTCAGGCACAAATCCAGAATACCGTCCGTCGCCAGAAAGCCTTCCGGCACGGAAAGACGCTTGTTGGCGGAATCGTCCAGCGTCCTTTCAAACCACTGTGTCGCTGAAGTAATTGCCGGATTCAAGGCGTCTATCATCACATAACGGCTCAGGGAAGCAATTCTCTCACTCCGCATGGGATTTCTCTTGTACGCCATGGCGGACGAACCAATCTGACTCTTTTCAAAAGGCTCCTCCACCTCTTTTAAATGCTGCAGCAGACGGATGTCGTTGCTCATCTTGTGTGCCGAAGCCGCAATGCCCGCAAGTACATTTAAAACGCGGGTATCCACCTTGCGGGAATAGGTCTGCCCCGATACGGGATAACATTCCGCAAACCCCATTTTCTCTGCAATCATGGGGTCAATTTTATCAATCTTTTCCTGGTCGCCGTCAAAAAGTTCCAGAAAGGAAGCCTGCGTTCCGGTTGTGCCCTTGCTGCCTAAAAGCTTCATGGTGGAAAGCACATGCTCCAAATCCTCCAAGTCCAGTGAAAACTCCTGCAGCCACAGCGTTGCACGCTTGCCGACAGTAGTCGGCTGCGCCGGCTGGAAATGGGTGAAGGCAAGGGTAGGCTGCGCCTTATATTTATCCGCAAAATCTGCAAGCTCGCTCATCACGTTCACCAGTTTTTTCTTTATCAGCTTAAGCGCCTCCGTCATCACGATGATGTCCGTGTTATCCCCCACATAGCAGGAGGTCGCGCCCAGATGAATGATGCCCTTTGCCTTTGGACACTGCACACCGTAGGCATAGACATGGCTCATCACATCATGACGCACTTCCTTTTCCCGCGCCTTCGCCACCTCATAGTTGATATCCTCGGCATGTGCCTTCAACTCTTCTATCTGCTCCTCCGTGATGGGAAGGCCAAGCTCTTTTTCCGTCTCGGCAAGTGCAATCCACAGCCTTCTCCATGTGCGGAATTTCATATCCTGTGAAAAAATATACTGCATTTCCTTGCTGGCGTAGCGCTCTGAAAGAGGGCTTTGGTATACGTCTGTACTCATGTGGTTCTCCTTTTCTCTTATTTTCTTCCTAGGTATTTGCAAAAATTGGAAATCATGCCGTTGTCATTGTGTGTATGGTAGATTCCAACGCAGACACGCTCTCGCTCCGAGCTTACCGTAGCGGTACTAAGCTCGAAAATACCTCGCTAAGTACCGACGGCAAGCAAGGGTCTGCTTATGGAATCTACCATACGCACAATTCGATACCGGCAGATATGTTTTTCAACTACCTATTATATATGATTCCCTCAGATAATTGCGAAGCTCCCTGTCCTGAGTACAGGGAAGGGGCAATAGAGACAAAATAAGGGCGACTTGCCACGCTTCGGAGCCCGTTTTTGTCTCTATTGACCCTTCCCGTCACTTACGGGAAAGCCCTTCGCAAGCATCCTTTATACTTCAAATTCACCGCGGATGTCTTCTGTCGGCGGGTCCATGGGGTAATTGCCGGTAAAACAGCCTTTGCAGATGCCGAGATGATTGACCAGCTCATGTAACCGTTCCTCGCGCAGATACCCCAGCGAATCGGCACCTATCATGCGGCAGATTTCCTGCTCGCTGCGGTTGTAAGCGATAAGCTGCTCACGCGCGGGTACATCCGTGCCAAAATAGCAGGGCCACAAGAAGGGCGGCGAACTGACNCGCATATGTACCTCCTTCGCGCCCGCTTCCCGAAGCATCCGCACAATTCTGTCCGAGGTTGTTCCTCTGACAATGGAATCNTCTATCATNATAATCCGCTTNCCNAAAACAGACTCNCTTATCGCGTTCAGTTTGACCTGCACGCTGCTCTCACGGCTTTTCTGCTGCGGCTTGATAAAGGTTCTTCCGATGTACGCATTTTTTACAAACGCGGTNCCGTAAGGGATTCCCGACTGCAGTGANTAGCCCATGGCGGCACAGTTGCCCGACTCCGGCACTCCCACCACCATGTCCGCCTCCACAGGCGAATCCATGGCAAGGTATTTTCCCGCCAGAATCCGGGAATTGTATACGCTCACGCCGTCGATATAGCTGTCGGGGCGTGAAAAATAAATATACTCAAAGACACATCTCGCCGTTTCCTCCGGCTTCAATGCATGGGACATATCGGACACAATNCCCTCCTTTGGAGAAATCGTCACAATCTCGCCCGGCAGCACATCACGCACAAACTCCGCGCCCACCGTATCCAGTGCACAGGTCTCACTCGTGATNAAATAGGTGTTGTCCCNTTTCCCGATACAGAGCGGNTTAAAGCCGAAGGGGTCTCTCGCTCCTATCAGCTTGCGCGGCGACATAATCACAAGNGAATACGCTCCTTTGATCTTANGCATAGCACGCCCTACCGCCTCCTCCGCTGATTTGGCATTCAACCGCTCCCTTGCAACAAGGTAGGCGATAATTTCCGAATCAATGGTAGTCTGGAAAATGGCACCGGTATGTGCCAATTCCCTTCGNAGCTCCGGCGTATTAATCAGATTGCCGTTGTGTGCCAGTCCCAGGGTACCCTTCACATAATTGATAACCAATGGCTGNGCATTTTCACGTGTGGAACTGCCCGCTGTGGAATAGCGCACATGCCCTACGCCGATATTGCCGCAAAGCCTGCCCAAATCCTCTGCATGAAACGCTTCATTCACCAGCCCCATGTCCTTCAGGCTAAGCACCCTGCCCTTGGGNCCCTCCGTATCACTGACCGCAATGCCGCAGCTTTCCTGTCCTCTGTGCTGTAAGGCGAGCAGTCCGTAATAGATAGAAGAAGCCACTTCGCCTCCGTCAAAATCATATGCGCCGAACACACCGCACGCTTCACGTGGTTTATCCGGCTCCTCTTGTATGTAAATGGGTTTATTCATATTTGCTCCTCTGCCCGGGCAAACCAGGCTCCGCAAGCGNTGATTCAGCCTCTGCTCTGCCCTTCACGGACATTATATATCACGTTNTTGTGAAAAGCAACCATTTGCAAAAAAATACCCTGCGGCATGAAACATTACCCCAATGTTCCACACCGCAGGGACATTCTGATTGTCCGGCACCTGACATTTTGGTCTTCGCTCCCTAGTCAGGACTGCTGCCACACATTTGAAAACTTTTTGCCTGACACACATGCTTCCCTGTATCCTAAACCTACTAGCCCTATTTCTATTTTGCGCACACAGCAACACAACCAACGCTTGCGCTGCCGGTNCAATAGAAATGAATTTGTACATCATCACACGTACATTCATTCGTTTCGGAAAGCAGTATGCCATCAGCCAAATTACATTTTCACTNATATATTTACATATTTTTCCATTTTTCACCATAACAAATCAGGCAACAATTTTATTTTTTTTTACTTTTTNAACGGTTGCCTGATTTGTTATGGTCTTTTCCTTTTTTCCTTTATAAAATCGGCTTGTCACAAACCAAAACCTACAAAAGATAAAGGAGAATTTGTTATGAAAGATACCATCAAAAAAATCATTGNCATTACTGCCGTTTGCCTGATAGCTNCACAGACTGTCAGCGCTGCCCCTGCAAAAGATGCGGGAAATACTGAAATTATACTTTGNTCNGACANACCNGNNNNCAAANNNATNGAAGGNTAATTTCNATA
>JAAUZU010000025.1:22305-57408 GCA_014804445.1 Lachnospiraceae bacterium
CCANCCCCAGACGAATCACCNCTTCCGAAGNCNCTATCGCTTCCTCNTATCTNCCNGCNTTNCCCAAAAGGTTNCCCANNTTCANCATNGTCACNTCATAGCNNNCNNCATANTANTCCAANGNNAANNGNTTTTCCTNANACTGCCNNNTNAGTATCTCNAACANNGCAATNCCCTCTTCCCGTCTGCCATCCTTNTCATAAGAATCCGTAAGCAGATTNGCTGTACGCGCCTCCTGAAAACTNAAATTCCAGTCNTTCAGTTCTTCNNNNCNGACTCTCGGCACAGTAAGGAAAAGAGCTTCCTCCTGCANTCTTGAGTGTTCCTGTGGCGTTATTTTCTGCAGANTATACAACACAAGCGCCTTAAGGCTCTGGAANTACTGCATGGNAAATTTGTCTGTATCTTCTAATTTTNCTTCCAGTTCCTTAACAATCTGTTCTGCTTCCTTGTTATANGCAAGTGTCGTCAGTGTACAAGCCTTGTTCGCTTCTTCAAGCAATTCCGGCCGCTCCACCTGTATCGTGCTCTCATACCGNTCACCCGTCATGCCCACGCGCGCCAAAAGCTTTTGATACACCTGCTTCTTTGGCGCAACCTTTCCCTTCTCGATGCGGGAAATGCTGACGGGGTCACAGATTCCATCTGACAGTGCCTCCTGCGACATGCCCAGCACCTTTCGTCTTGCACGGATTACATCGCCAAACAATTCAATATTTGCCACACCGTAGGGAATGTTCCACACCCACTCCTTTTCCTTTATCTCGTACTTTTCATACATCCATACAATGGAATCAATGATTTCCCTTAGNTTTTCTTTTCTCTCGGGCGTGTCCTTGTCATACTTTTGAATAAACTCCAAAAGCTGNCTTAAGTAAAACAGCCTGCCCCGTATCTGTAATAANGCAATTCCTTTCTTGGCAAGNCNNACCGCNTCCTCAGTCTTTCCCTCTGCCACAAGAAGCTGCATTCTGCGGTAGGCAATCTGGGGATANAGCCTNACTCTNTCCTTNTCATCNACAAAACGCTCCAAATGCAAAAGCAGCCANTCGTACCCTGCCGACGCCTGCGCTGANTCCCCCTGCTCCTCCANAAAACGGTAGTGCATCATAATCACCACAAATTCCGTCAGCGTCATGCCCATATCCTTTNTCTTTNCGGAAACCATATCCNCCATGGTATTCTTGTCCATGGTGATNCNCCATGCCTCGGNAAGNCTTTCCTGCATTGCCTCCATCCTGCCGCCGCATTTCCAGTCCANCACCACCTGNGCCAGCAGCAAAAGCTGTTTATGTAACTTNCCCTTCTTCTCCGTCTTCCTGCGGTAACGGGCGATAAGCTCCCGTGCCTCCGCCTCATTTCCTTTCTCCACGGCGGACAGCATCTGCTCNCTGAGCATAAGCAGAAGCTGTTCTTTNGGNCTTAACANATAAGAAAATTTGTCTGCCGAAACCCCTGCACGCTGTAACAGAGCGTCAGCTATCATTTTATCGCAGGTGCGCTCTCCCGTCTCCACCCTCATCAAAAAGGCACGGGAGCACAATCCCCTGCTCAGCTCATTCAATTTCATNCCCGCCCTGTTTCTCTCGTAATTTATCAGCTTTCCAATTTGATTGAGTTCTTTCACTACGCAAACTCCTTTATCTTATGTATCTCTATTTCTCCGGAAGAAAACTGTCAAAAATGAATAAGTCAAAATCCTTTCTCCGNTTCGTCAGCTCCTCCCCGCTTTTGATGGTCCATGCCACCGCCGGACAGCGGTACAGATACCTGCACAGCCTNCGGGACAAATCCTTGTAGCGGTTATGGTTATATGCTATAAAATCCGGTTTTGTCANAAAATTGAACAACATATGGTGAAGNGCAAAATACAACAGTGGAGAAAATTCCTTTTCACCCGACTTTAAAAAATTGTCCGAAAGCTGTCCCCGCATAATCTCTTTGCGGTTNTGCCTNTACCAGAGCAGCCCCAGCGGATTNAAGGATTCAATGCAGTACNCNCCTTTGTAACCCTGCAGCAGCTTGTCCGCAGCAGGGCACACCTCCGTGACCCCGCCCGGGATTTTNTACTCAATAATCAGAGGNACCCTGCCGTCTACCAGTTCCAGAAAATCGGANAACTTCGGAATCCTCTGGTCAGAATCGAACAACGTAAACTGCTGCAGCTCCTCATAAGTATAATCCGCCACCTTTCCCTCNNCGCCGCANGCACGCGCCAGAGAAAAATCGTGAAACACAACCGGAACCTTGTCAAGCGAAAGCTGCACATCCAGTTCAATCCCAAATCCCGCATCCACTGCTTTTTGAAACGCTGCCATNGAATTTTCCGGCGCTTCGGAGGTATTGTCATGCAGCCCCCTGTGCGCATACAGCACNCCCGCAAAAGGAGCGCTGTCCGGTCTGTGCAGCATCCGCGGCATTATCATAAGCAGATACAGCACTGCCACTGCCAAAACGATAGACCCAACTGCCAGTAATATTGCTTTTATCATCAAAAAACACACCTTTCCTGCCCTTATAGGTTTTCCGCTTATCAGTCGTCTACATCAAAATTTTCCAGAAGACTTGCCTTCTTNGCCGGCTTTACATCACCGTGCCTTACCTGTGTCATCGTCAAAAATGCCAGCAGGGAGAAAATCATGGCGTAGGGGAACANCGTNCTGTATGACACATGCTCCAAAAGGAAGCCGGACAAAATCGGCGTCATAATCTGNGCTGCCATGGAAAAGGTATAGTAGGTTCCGGTAAANTTTCCGATATCCGCNCCCTCGCTCATCGCCACTATCATCGGGTAGGAATTGACATTGATNGCCGCCCATGCCACACCAATCAAAGCAAATGCCACATTNATGACAGGCGCATATTCCGTGACAAAAATAGCGGCAAAATAGCAGGCTGCCATCAGAACCACACCGCCCATAATCGTCTTTTTCCTGCCAAAGCGGCTGGATATCTGTCCGATCGGAATATAGCTTATAATTGCCGCCACCGTAGCCACCATCAGGCAGTCGGCAAAACCGCCGCCCTCCAGCTTCCACACCTCCACCGTATAGCGGGAAAAAGCGGTTGTCACTGCATTGTACGCCGTAAACCACAGGAAAATAGACGCCAGCATAAAGAGCATACTGCGCTTTACTTCAGGCGCAAGCACAGTTCCCTTTTTCTCTTCTTTTTCTTCGGTGCTTTCCATCGCTTCTTCCGCTGCCACCTGCGCCGCAATCTTTTTTTCGCGGATGGTCAGTACCAGAATAAGCACCGCAACTACCATAACCGCCGCAACNCTGATGAAGAGCGGCTCATAGTCAGGTGTGAGCCCCGTTCCCACCAAAAGCTTTATCATAATCAGGGAATAGACGCCGCCGACAGCTCCCAAAAGGTTAATCACCGCATTGGCACGGCTGCGCAGCCTGTTNGGCGTCAAATCCGGCATAAGCGCCACCGCNGGAGAACGGTAGATNCCCATGGATATCAGCACACCAAACAGAGCNCCCACAAACAGCGGCAGATTCTTCGCCTTGTCCGCAACAGGCAGCAGCAGCAAAAAGATAACTGCCAGCACAGTTCCCGTAATAATAAAAGGNGTTCTCTTCCCCAGCTTTGTATCCACTTTATCNGAAATGCTTCCAAATATCGGCAAAAGGAAAATTGCCAGCACATTGTCGAGCGCCATAACCACACCNGTNACCGTCTCGCCCAGACCAAACGTATTTTTCAGCATCAGCGGAATGATATTGTCATACACCTGCCAGAAGCTGCTGATGGACAAAAAAGCCAGTCCGATTAAAAAAGTGCGCCCATAGTTTAATTTTTTACCCATATCGTACCCTTTCCTATTTCCGTTTTTTTCCATTTTATCATTATATCAAGGCAAGTTCAACGGGTTTTCACAGTGCCTTTTTTCCATAATTGTAAAAATCCTCTTGAAAAAGCCCCGTTTTCATGTAAAAATANGAANCGGCAGCTTGAAAGATGCCTGACGATANCGATGTAACAGGATTGAAAAAANAGAAAGGGTTAAACATATGATTTCTGCAAACAACGTAACCTACAGAGTAGGGAAAAAAGCATTATTTGAAGACGTAAATATAAAATTTACCGAAGGCAACTGCTANGGTCTNATNGGCGCCAACGGAGCCGGCAAATCCACTTTCCTGAAAATACTTTCCGGACAGCTTGAGACCACAAACGGCGATATCTTCATCACGCCCGGNCAGCGCCTCTCCGTGCTGGAACAGGATCATTTCAAATATGACGAGTANACNGTTCTGGATTTGGTTATCATGGGCAATGAAAGACTTTATCAGATTATGAAAGAAAAAGANGCCATCTATGCCAAGGAGGATTTTACCGACGAGGACGGCATCCGCGCCAGCGAGCTGGAAGCGGAGTTTGCAGAGATGGACGGCTGGGAAGCNGAATCCAANGCNGCCTCCCTCTTAAACGGTCTGGGCATCGACACGGCGCTTCATTATGTACAGATGAAGGACTTAAACGGCAATGAAAAGGTGAAAATCCTGCTNGCCAAGGCGCTCTTCGGCAATCCCGACATCCTGCTTTTAGACGAGCCGACCAACCATTTGGATCTGGATGCCATCGCATGGCTGGAAAACTTCCTTATCGAATTTGAAAATACNGTTATCGTGGTTTCCCACGACCGTTACTTTTTAAATAAGGTATGTACGCATACTGCCGACATCGACTATGGCAAGATCCANCTCTACGCAGGCAATTACGATTTCTGGTATGAGTCCAGNCAGCTTTTAATCCGGCAGATGAAGGAAGCCAACAAAAAGAAAGANGAAAAAATCAAGGAACTGCAGGAATTCATCTCCCGCTTCTCCGCCAATGCCTCCAANTCCAAGCAGGCGACCGCAAGAAAGCGCGCGCTGGAAAAAATCGAGCTCGACGANATTCGCCCTTCCAGCAGAAAATATCCGTATATTGATTTCCGTCCCGACAGGGAAATCGGCAACGAAGTCCTGACTGTGGAGCATCTCTCCAAGACCGTAAACGGAGAAAAGGTGTTNAACGACATNTCCTTTATCGTAGGGCACGACGACAAGATTGCCTTTGTCGGCAGCAATGANCAGGCTAAGACTACCCTGTTCCAGATTCTNGCGGGCGANCTTGAGCCTGACGAGGGCACCTACAAATGGGGCGTTACCACCTCACAGGCCTATTTCCCCAAGGATAATACGGCGGAATTTGACAGCGACCTCACCATTGCCGACTGGCTGACCGGCTATTCNCCGGTAAAGGATGTNACCTATGTGCGCGGNTTCCTCGGACGTATGCTTTTTGCCGGTGAGGACGGCGTGAAAAAAGTCANAGTGCTTTCCGGTGGTGAAAAGGTNCGCTGCCTTTTGTCCAAAATGATGATAAGCGGCGCAAACTGCCTNATCCTTGACGAGCCGACCAACCACCTCGACATGGAATCCATCACCGCNCTCAACAACGGACTGATTAAATTCGGCGGCGTGGAGCTTTTCTCCTGCCATGACCACCAGTTTGTGCAGACCACGGCAAACCGCATTATGGAAATCCTGCCGGACGGCACCCTGATTGACAAGATTACGACCTATGACGAATATCTTGCCAGCGATGAAATGGCAAGAAAGCGCACTGTCTATACCAAGACCACTGAGGACGAGGACTANGAAAACGTGCGCAGAAGNAATGTGTATGGAGGACTACNATGGTAGATTTACATGTACATTCCAGCTATTCCGACGGCTCCTTTTCTCCGAAGGAGCTGGTCGAATATGCCTTAAACCANAATATCAGCGCTTTCGCGCTCACGGACCATGACNCGGTGTCAGGACTTGACGAAGCAANCTCCCATGCGGAAATGCTNTCGGGAAAGGTCTGNGCCGCCAATCCTGCCGGAAATACCNTTGANGTCATTTCCGGCATTGAATTNTCTACCGAGTANGAAGGGCGCGACATTCATNTTGTGGGGCTTTTCATCGACTATAANAGTGANCANTTTCAGAATTATATTACTTCCTTTGTGGAATCCAGAGAAATCCGNAATGAAAAAATGTGCCGTCTGCTGAAAGAGCNNGGCATCGATATNACNTATGANAAATTAAAAGAANCATTTCCGGACGCTGTTATCACAAGGGCACATTATGCCCGCTTTCTGACAGACAACGGCTATACCGGCAGCATGAAGGAGGCTTTTGAACGCTATGTGGGCGACTATGCGCCCTGCTTTGTGCCCCGTGAAAAGGTAACGCCCGCGCAGGCTGTACGCCTGATACGGGAGGCATCCGGTATTCCCGTTCTCGCCCATCCTACCCTCTATCGCATGAACAGCGCGCGCTTAGAGCAGCTTGTCANGGAGCTAAAGGCAGCAGGACTGCTCGCCATAGAAGGCATCTATGCTACCTATACCCCTGCGGAGACCCGCGAGATACATGCCATCGCAGTTAAATACGGGCTTGCTGTCAGCGGCGGCTCCGATTTTCACGGCNCCAATAAGCCCGGGCTGCAGTTTGGCACCGGCTACGGCAGGCTCTATATCCATGAAGAGGTTCTGGAGAAGCTTCGGTCCATATTGTCATAATAACATTTTCATCCGCTTATTTATTACTTTTTCCAAAAAAATTATCGATATTTTTCTTGATATCTCCGTCAGACATTTTCTTTAAGAGATAACCTTCCGGCCTCAGCGACATCACCTTTCGGACGCTCTCCAAATCGTCCTTGGCAGTCAGAAAGATAACCGGAATGTCCGCGATATCCTTATCCGAACGAATCATTTCCAAAGCCTGCCTTCCGTCGCATACGGGCATCTCGTAATCCAGTAAAACCAAGTCCGGCCGGCTCACCGCGATCTCCCGAATGGCGGATATGCTGGAATCTGCCTCTACCAAATCATAATCTTCCGACAGCAGCTTCACAATTCTGCCCCGCATAAACTCTGAGTCGTCTACCAAAAGAATTTTCTTCCTGCTTTCTTTCGCAAGATAGTCATTTACCGCAGTCATGACATGATTGGGGTCAATCACAGTTGCAGTTGCAAATGCACCGCGGATGGTATCGGCGGCGGTTGCACTAAATGCAAAATATCCCTCATTGGTCTGAAACAGCAGACTGCACGCCGGCTGCTCCCGTTCAAAGGAATTCAAAAGCTGCTCATGGGTCAGCAGGGATTCCTTCTCCAAATCGAGAAACGCTATCATCGGAAAGCTCTTCCGAATTTTCTCTATAAACTGTCGTGACAGATATCGAACGACATTAATTACCATGTCGTCAACTCTCGAATATTCCATGTCTAAAATGTTGCCTATAATCTTGAGCAGAAGCCGTTCTTCATAGACCAGCGTAACCTCCCACTTTTCCTTCTGCTTTCCGCGGTAAAGAAAACGGCAGCAGACCACTTTTCCAAAATCCTCTCCCGCATAATGCTCACTGAGCAGATTTGCTCTCTTGTGAAACATTTCCTGCATAACCTGGGTAATCGCCACTTCCAGCGCTTCCTTTTCTTCCTTGGGAGGGAGATCNGCCCACTTGCTTGTCACCTTTCCCGCAATCACCTGATCCTCTGTCTGTGTGTGCGCTACGACCCATCCCAGACAGACGCCCAAAAAATGCCGGATAGATTCTACGGAATATCCNGTTTCCTCCATCTCCACTTCCAGCGCCGGCAGCGTCTTATCGCGGAAATCATCGTGCAGGCGCTTATGTATCTCATACTCGCTATGCTGAATCGTCTGCATATACTCCTCTTCATGCTCAAAATGTTCCATCGCATGGTTTCTTAAGTATTTCACACCNTCACGGCACGCCCACACGTTCTTCTCGCCGCTTTCGCANATCTCAAGCAGCTTATTCATTCTCGTAAAAAGCTGCTGATGTTCCTTATCGATAAAATCCACGCCAACTTTATAACTATCCTTCCATGCTATCCCCATGCCGCTTCTCCTTCACTGTCCCGCCTTACACTGCCTTTTTATCTTTGCATAACAATAGGACTATTATAGCACTAATGGGAAATTTGCACAAGAAAATATCATCCGNCATATGCTTATCCTTTTTGTCATTTTAATTACCCAAAAAATGCAAATACTCCGACAGTCAAAGAATACTTCCTTTCAAAATCCTGGTCTGTGTATTCCTACCGAAACAGCTCCGTCCGCGGTAAAAAAGTTCTGGATTTTATTGGTTTCTCTCTTTAAATAGTCTTCATATCTGTCCTTCTTTCTTTCGTCCAGGATAATAATATTTTGGTTTGACGATCCACGCAACAAAGAATTGTCATTTAATGTCTCTATGTATTCTCCATCTATCAGCACACTGATATTAGCAAGCCACTCTGGTTTAAGTTCCTTTTTATTATATCCCGTGTACACAACAATATCGTCTGAAATGGATTTCAACAATAAAAGCAGTTGTTGTAATTCCGCCGGCTGGTACATAGGATCGCCACCGGAAATTGTGAAGCCTTCGATGGAATTGTCTTTCGCAATATCCTGTACCAGTTGAAATATGGTTTCGGGTGTAGTTTTATATCGCTCTTGAAACTTCCACAGTTCAGGATTGCTGCAGCCTTTACACCTGCGGGGACAGCCGCAGAACCAAATTCCGACTCGTTTACCGGGTCCCAGAACTTCAACAGGATATAAAACCCTTGCTACATACATAGTCCGATCCTCACCAAAAATACGCCGCCTGTTCCTGACGCTTTCCATTTATATTCGTGCCGCCAAGTCCCACTTCGTCGCCATCCTGAAACTTTGTTTTTCCCAAAATTTTCTTGTTATTGACATATGTAAAATTTGTGTTACTCATATTTTCAATATACTTTTCCATTTGTATACCCACGCGTGCTTTAACACACATACCAATCAATATTTCGGAAGATTTACTTCAAAATTTCTCACTCCTCGGTTTTAATTGAGCTGTAATTTTGCGTTGTTTTCTGACCTTGAACTTCTCAACTTCACCTTTCATCTCATAATCTGATGTATTGATTATCTGAGCGTATTCCGCGCTTGGTGGGAGCATTGAAATGCGGTCTGCGGGGATAACACCTTTTGCAAGCAGCCTCTTTTCCATTTCATTAAAATCATCGCAAAATCTTTCCATGGAATCACATAACAACGCAGTTTCACGCTCATCCGGAAGCCTGTCCGCGACATCAATACCGCCAAGCTCCATTGCAATTTTTCCGTCCGATGAGTAGGTTACATTGACTGCCGTACCTTCATCGTAAGTATAAAGCTTGTTATGGAAATGCCTTCCACTCTTCTTTGTAACCTCACGGCGGCCAAGAACGGTATACCCCATTTCCTCCATGACTTCGTCCACGCACTCGCTTATATATGCCTGCTCGTCTTCCTTTGCAGATGTTTCTTTTATTCGCTGTATTTCGGTTTTAAGAGATTGAATGGAAACTGCATCACAGGAATATTCCTGTGCTATATAGCAATATAATTCGCATAATGCGATGTACTCAGAATATAGCTTTTCAAATTCTTCGTGGCACTCCTCATACTCAGCCAAAAACCTTCCACACTCTTTTATCAGTGGCGAAACCGTCAACGCCAAAAAATTTTTCAGAAAATCCTCGTCCTGAATTTCATCTATCCTTGAAAGGACATTGCCAATTTCTTCCGCCATTTCAGTGGGCAGTACAGATTTTTTCTTCATCTGTAAAAGCTGCTCCCGCATTTTTCTCTTTGTGTCACCGACAAATGTCTGCGCAGCAGGCCTGACATCGGCAAACGATTCCGAAAATCCCCGGTCGATGGCTGCATCTAAAAGTTCACGAAGCCTCATCTCATTTTGAACGGCAACATCCGAAAGTTCCCTTACAATTTCGTCTGCTCTTGCAACACATTCGCTTACAGCTTCAGCGGTTTTTTCAAGAGCAGAAACATCATTATTGTCAGTTCCTGCAATCATCTGAGCAATCGGGGTAATCAGCATCTCTAACTCATTCATTTTTTGGGAAAACCCGCCATCATTTCTAACGCGTTTAATCAGTTCGGCAGATACCTGTTTCTCAGAAGAAAACATATTGCCAAGCTGCAAAAGTCGTTTATGATTTCTTTGAATATTTTCGGAGGCGACAGCCTTTCTTTGCTCCATTCTGCGCTGCTCTTCCAAAAGACGCCTTTGTTCCGGTGTCAATGTATATCTTGATGTTTTTGGACCACTCATTTGCCCCTGTCTCCGTATTCATAAATTTTATTCTATTATAGGCATTGATTCTTCTACAAATGGATTCCTGAGATTAATTGTGCTACTATTCTTACCATTGATGATATAAAAAGAATATATAACATTTGTCTTGGAATCTTTATCATCATAGGAATATATTAATATCTGGTAACCATCTACATCGTAAGTCACAATATACGAACTGTCATCCGCATCCTTTTGATTGGTGCTTCTGACCCCATTGGCTCTTGCATATTCTACAATCCATCTAATAAAGGAGCTCGATGCGCCTAAATGCCTTCCATCAATACAATCAGGTTGAATGCACAGTAACCACATCGCCTCACTTATATTACCGTCTTGATGCAAACGAGTCAACTCTGAAGCAAGCAATTTATACCCTTTTTCCGACTTGAAATATTTATAATATGACTCTTCGCTTTCCCTGTTTTCCAAATTACACATTTCTGCTGTTAATGATTGATCTTTTATCATGGACCGCAATTCTCTGTACGGAATATCCGCAATATAGAACCTCGCAAAAACTGCAGCAAAAAAAATGAATACACCTAAAAACACTATCACCCACAACCGTATGGCTCTACGTTCTCTTTCACGCCGCAAAACCTGCTCCATATATTCATTTTCCAGAGAAGTAATCTCAGGTGTTATTTTTTCGGCTTTCAGTATGTCCAAATAATGTTTGCATTCATAAAAATCGCCGGCATTTTTATAACTTTCTGCAACTTTAAATACTTTATTCTCAATATCACTAATTTCGTCCAAAACGCTCTGTTTCTTTCTCACTTCAGACAAACAATCCTGTAATTGTTCTTCACCGGCGATGTTTTCAATAAGCTGACAAAAATGCAAAGTCCTTTTCGTGTCACTCTCGCTGATTCTTTTATCTCTAAGTTCTTGGAGCCTGTTCACATCCGGCTTCTCTTTTTTTAAAAGTTTCTTCAGGTTTGCAGATTCTTTTTTCGCAATCCTGCGATTCTTTAATCCACTCCTCATCAGTTGAAAAGAAGAATTGGCAGAAGGCATGATTTTTGCCATTGCTAAAAAAATCAAAATAAAATCTATAACGACAGCAATAAAAATTAAAATCCAGTATTCCCCCCAATCAGCAGTACCGTTCCCACTCATTGCGGATATGATCATGATATTACCCACAAAAAACGCTGCTATTATAACAATTATAATCACCAATAAATATGCTTGCCCCATGTTTCTTTAACCTACCATCTTCAGTTTATCTCGTTTATGTTTTACCTTACATCATACAGTCCTAAATTACTGTATTTCTCTATCCCATATCTTCATTTTTATATTTATGCGCGTGCTTTAACATACTACTGAGATAGCTGCTTTCTCCAGGATTCCAACTCCTTGCGTTTTCCAAGAGCGATCAACCACGCTTCTAATTGAACATCCAACATGTCATCTCGATCAATCATCTTGTGGCAAAATCCCTCAAACTCTCCGTAAGATGCCTGAAACAGTTCTTTCATATAAGCGACAAGCTCGGCTACACTTTCAAGCTGCTTCTCTCCCATATTGAGAATCTGTTGACCGGAAAGCAGATAAGCCATAGTATAGTAATTTATCATCGTATTCCGATTACTGTTTTTACCCACAACATGTGCTGTTTCAAGCGCAGAAACGGCAGCAGTCAAACCTTCACTATTTGAGTTTACTATTGTCACATAACCGGTCAGCAGATTATTCTCCAAAATGCTGTTCCAATAATCAAAGTTCGATTGATCATTTTTCCACAGTCTTTCAAGCATATCACGGCCTAAAGCCGGAAGCGATTCATATATTTGTTCTTTCCAGTAAAACCCGTTTAGTTCCGGATATATCTTATAGAGAAGATTCCAAAAGATAATGTCATCTTTGCCTTTAGTGCGTGTTGCTTCTTCTTCCGCATCCATGCAATAACCAGCGATTTCAGGGTTAAAATTCTTAAAGAAAGCAGACAACAGTCCACGATAAAGCTGTTTCTTTCCATCATTCCAATTACTTGCAAGTGCGGTTATTAATGAAGGAATGTCCTTATACCTTTTTCCTAAAAAAGTATAAACAGGGATTCTATTATCAGCAGCAATATCTGCACTTTCGCCGGGAATAACCTGCTCTTTACCTTTGCACCAATTTAAAACTTCAGAATAAGTCCAACGTCTGTTGGGATTTTCCTTTTTGTTACGATTCGTAATATCAAAATATGTAACAGCAGAAATGAAATCTTGCAGTTCCTGCGGCATATCCTTCGGGAAAGGAATCCGCTGCACTGCGGTATACTGTGCAATTTCTTCAGCATTCATATTTTTATACGGAGTATAACCGCAAAACAGCTCATAAACCGTAATACCAAAAGAATAATAGTCCGACTCTTCCAAAAACAAATTCCTGAAAGTTTCCGGCGCAGAGTATTCCGGGGTCATACCCGTCTTCGTAACCAAAACGGTATTGCCCTTCTCTACCACGGAACTGATACCAAAGTCAATGATAGCAATACTTTTATTGTCGTCCTGCAGCATAATATTTGACGGTTTCAAGTCCTTATGAATAATATCATTTTGATGCAAAACCCTGAGTCCCTCGTTGATACAAGGAATAATGGTTCTCTTTAATTCCTCTAACGTAAACTTTCTGCCCTGCAGACTCCCGTTTTTATAATATGGCAGAATCACGAAAGGAAAACTGTTATATTCACCCATATCATATAAAGAAGCTATATAAGGTGAGTCTATGGATTTCAAAGCTGTAAGAACTTCCGGCTTTACCGCGCGCTGACGCCTGTAAATTTTAGCCACATACTCTTTGTCGCTATATTTGCATATATAAAGATCGGCCTCACCCGTTGATACACTCAAAGGCTCTATCACTTCATATTTTCCTGCAATAATACTGCCTGCGGATAATAGATAGGAAGTGACAGCGATATCCTGATTAACTACCGTAGATTGTCGGATATCTGAATTAATCTCTGTTGCATTAAGATTAGAATTAATTTCTGTTCTGTCGCTCACAATATGCCTCCCTGATTATTGAACACTTTACAGCAGGTGAGTTTCTCTCCATCATTACTCATATATTTCCCCAGCAAATTGTATCATAAAACAGATGAAAATAAAACCCATTGAATTATAATTGCTCCGCCTCAAGTGGGAATACTGTCCTTCACGCACAACGCCCCATACCCAACCCTGTCATTGGGCAGTTCCGCCTCCCCCCTTAAGGGTCTTGCTCCTCTCCGCAGATATGCTTTCACTTTCTCCCCATACAGAAATACATCATTCCCCTGCACAAGGCCCCACTGCAGCAGGAGCGCAGAGGCGCCTGTCACAAAGGGTGTGGCAAAGGATGTGCCCGTGAAATAGCCATAGCCGCCAAAGGTATCCGGCGCCATAATGCCCACGCCCGGCGCCGCCAAATCCGGCTTTACCGAGCCTGATGCCGTCGGTCCCAACGTCCGGTCCGAATACACATATCCCCTGCCTGAAAAATCCGCGTATGACTCATAGACGCTGTCATATGCCGCCACCGTAATGACCTTCTGCGCCGTGGAGGGAATGGTCAGCGTCACCTGCGGGCTCGGCTCAAAAAAGCGGGTATTTATGTTTCGCACGGACGCGCTGGGAAGATAAAAATAATACTGGCCTGTAATACCCGACACAAATTCTATCCGGAATGTCCATACACCGGGCGCAATATAATTTCTTTCCGGAATAAAGTCAAAATAAATTTCCTGCGCCACCGCGTAGGGCGTCGGCTCTCCCATGTAAACCAAAATCATTGTCTGCTCCAGTCGCAGTGTCAGCTTTCCGAATCCCCCTTCCGGCAGAAAAGCCTCCTCCCCGGACGGGGAGCGCAGCGTAATCCGGTAGCTGTCCGCATAATTCTTCCAGAGTTGTACATTGAGCGCCGTCTCGTAGGAAGCAACCGCCAGCTCCGTATAGCTGGCTGTCCCCACCGGAATCCTGCCCCCTGCCGCCCCGACATTCCCCTGTACATGTCCCGAGGAAGCCCCTTCATTGCCGCTTCCCACACAGATTACTGTTCTTCCCACCTCCGAGGCATTGTCTAAAAAGCGCTCTATCAGGGAGGAACCGTTATGTGCGCCGTACGTATTGCCAAAGCTTAAATTGACGGCGAGAGGCGCCCCAAGCTGCTGTGCCTTTTTTACCACATACGTGACTGCCCGCATCAGTTCCGTGGTTCTCGGAAAAGAATTGACGTCCGCCGTCCCGAGCTTTACCACAATCAGACTGCTTTTCGGCGCAACGCCTTCATAGCCTCCCACGCCGCTTCCGGCGGCAATTCCCGCCACCGCCGTACCATGCCCGCTGGTATCACGGCTCGGCACCAGACGGTAGCCCTCCTGTCTGGAACCGGCGGCAAGCGCTGCGTCAATCTGCGCTTTGCTGAATTCCGTCCCCAGCAAAAATCCGTCCGGCGGCCTTCTCCTGTTTCCTTCTAATCCCGCAGCTTCTTCCGCATTTTGCGGCGCTTCTTCCCACGGCAGCGTCTGGTCCCACAAATACAATATCCTGCTCGTTCCGTCCGCATTGCGAAAATGCGGNTTNGTGTAATCGATGCCCGAATCAATTACGCCNACAATCACGCCTGCCCCGTCAAGATAAGGCTCCCGCACCGTCACCGGCAGAATACAGGATGCTTCCTTTGCCTGTTCCATGGAATTGCCGTTCATCGCGATGTTGTCCACCGCAAAAAACAGGCGCTTCGGCTTNTCCACATACTCAATCTCCGAAAGTTCTGCNATTCTATCGACNAGNNCCTCCGGCACGGTAAGNACGGCATAGCCTGCAAGCAGCTCTTCTATGCCGATACCCATTGCGGCAAGCGCGGACAAATTACCGTTGTATTTCACAATCANCTCCCANGTNCGGCTCTCCGCTTCGTATCCCACATTCAGATTCAGCGATTTTTCCCGTACCGCCTCCGGNGTTTCCAGCGCAAGATTCAATAAATTTTCCAGCTTTTGATTGTCCATTTTTATCTCCATTTCAGAGCATTTTACNAGACGGGGCGGCACAAATCTCGAATTTACGTCACCCCCTGCCATATCATATGCGCCCTCCACAGACAGTTTCCCTCTTGCAGTCCTTTTTTCCCTCTTGTCAGATTTACANAGTTTCATTATACTGTAAGAAAATTTNNCTGCGCGCCGCGAAACACGGCGCCNGNAAACGGATACGAAAGGANTTTACCATGCCNGACGAAACTGCAAAAAANCCGGATGANGCATTGTTCTCCCCCGCACCGTTATCGGACATTGACTTNCCCGTCAACNCCTATAGCACCAATCTCTCCNAACTGTATATGCGNATGNTTCGCTGGGAATGGCATGATGATGTGGAAATCACNCTTGTNAAGTCCGGNCATGCCCTGCTGCGCCTGTCAGACCNNAATATCCCGCTCTCGCCGGGCGANGGCTTTTTCTTAAACCAAAACCAGCTNCACTCCATCCGCAGCGCCGATAAGGANGCGTGNATCCTGCACACGATTAAATTTCACCCNTCCTTTCTGTTTGGCTATGGCAAAACCNGCATGTCCGCCAAATACCTGACNCCTGTTCTGTCGTCCTCCTTCCTGCACTGTCTGTTACTGAAGGCNCAGGACGACTCCACAAAGGAAATGCGCAGTCTTGCAGAGGATGCCTTTTCNCATTGTCTGGAAAAAAAGTTCGGATATGAGCTTGCTGTCAAAAGCCTGCTGTGCTACTTTTGGAAGCTTTTGCTGCCTTTNNCCNCNCCGCCTGANGGCGTCCNGGCAGAATCGCCGCATATCTCTATCGACAGCGCCCGCATAAAGCAGGCAATTTTATTTATGGAGAAAAACCATATGGAGCCTTTGACTTTAGAAGAAATTGCCGCCTCCATCCACGTCAGCAAAAGTGAATGCTGCCGATGCTTTCAGCGCTCTTTAGGGATTACGCCCTTTGAATATTTGATGAAATTCAGAATTTTTGAATCCACAAGAAAAATAATGCGCGGAGACGAAGCCGCCNACTCCATCTCCACGCTNGCCGCATCCGTAGGCTTCAACAGCACAAGCTATTACAATAAGCTGTTNAAAAAATATTTAAACTGCACGCCGACGGAATATAAAAAATCCTTACAGAAACCGCTATAACCGCGCACGGAAAGNCGCCGCACGCCCNNTGTNCCTATTTNNCATAAAANGTCTTAAACATACGGACTGCATACGCCGTGTCCCTGNTTCCCGCCGTCTCCAGCGCNGAATGCATGGCGAGCTGCGGCAGTCCGATATCCGCCGTGGGAACCGACACATGGTTCACGGAGATATTTCCCAGTGTAAGACCCCCTGCAATATCCGAGCGGTTTGTATAAATCTGCACCGGTACGTCCGCTTCCCTGCACAGCTCCTTGATTCCTGCCGCTGTCAGGGCATCCGTCGCATACCGCTGGCTTCCGTGATATTTCATCACAATACCGCCGTTTAAAACCGGTTTGTTGACAGGATCTGCCTTCTCCGGATGGTTGGGGTGTATTGCATGTGCATTGTCCGCAGAAATCAGGAAACTGTCCGCAATTTTCTGCCTGAGCCAGCCGTCCGGCTTGCCAAAGGCTTCCTGTATCCGCGCCATGACATCGACTAAGAACGTAGAATCCGCTCCCTGCCTTGTACTGCTTCCGATTTCTTCATTGTCAAACACAACGCAGAGATTGATATAATCCTTCGGCGTGCTCTCTATCATGGCTGTCGCCGCCGCAAAGGCACACTGCAAATCGTCCAACCTCGGCGCAAGGATAAATTCCCCGCTGCCGCCGATTACCTTTCCTTTTTCCCTGACATATAAAAACAAATCGTGCGCCAATATGTCTTCCGGCTCCACGCCTGCCGCTTCTGCAATGGTTTCCATAAAGCCCTTTTCGCTGTCGGCTTCCCCGTAGAGCGGCAGCATATCACTCTGCGCATTGTATTCCACGCCCTGATTCATATCCCGATTCATATGGATTGCCAGATTGGGAATCACCAGCATGTCCCTGTCCACATTGACCAGACGGCTTACCAGCTTTCCATCCTGCCTGCACACAACCCTGCCCGCCACAGAAAGCGTCCTGTCCAGCCACGTGCTCATAATCATGCCGCCGTACTTTTCCGTATTCAACCTAACATACTGCCCGTCCGTCTTCATCTCCGGATTTTCCTTGATTTTAAAAGAAGGCGAATCGCTATGGGCTGCCGCAATGTGAAAGCCCTTTACACCTCCAAGGCTGTTTTTTTCCTCTTCCTGCTTATTATCCTCCGGTATGGCAAACGCTGCAATGGACGAATCGTTCCTTGTCACAAAATATCTGCCGCCCGACGAAAGCTCCCAATCACAAGCCTCCGAAAGCTCCGTATACCCCGCCGAAAGCAGCCTTGTTTTTATACTTTCCACCGCATGGAAAACACTGGGGCTTTCTTCTATAAACTGTAATAACGCTTCTGTTCTTTTTTCGCAATCTTTCAAAACCATCTTTCCTCTCTTTCACCGCACATGCAGTATTTTTACCACGATTCTACCACAGAGGATATCTCTTTACAAGCCCTTAACCGGCTATATCCCGCCTGCCATACGCAAGCAATGATGCCGCAAGGAAAATCACACATGCGCCTGCTCCGGCTAAAAGCAGGGGAATCCGAACCGCGTTCTCGGAAAAGATATCCGATGCGTTTGCATAGTAAAACGGCGTCATATATTTTGCAAGTTTCAATGCCGGCACCACTCTCAAGAGCAAATCCAGCATATAAAAAAATATGGCGAGCCCCAGCGCCGCTCCCGTCGGCTTTTTTCGGCATATGGCAGAGAGCAGAAAGCATATACTGCCAATCTCAAGCTGCATCAGAAATGCCGCGCCGTGATACCGCAGAAGATTTGCCATATGGGGCATTTCTCCCATGCAGGAAAAACCCGCCAAAACACAGACAAGCGTTATCAGGCTAAATGAAAAAATCAGAAATACCATGGCCGCATACTTTGCAAGCAGAATTTCAGTGCGGGAAAGCGGCAGCGTATTCAAAAATTCTGAGGTATGCCCCTCCTCCTCCTTTGCCACAAGCGCGCTTCCCGTCATCGCCGCAAACAACCCTCCGCCAAGCGAGAGCATAATGGCGATTTCCACCGCATAATATCCCTCCAGCGTGCCGATATTCACCTTATCCATCCCCAGCGCCGCACTGAACGCGCCCATTTCAGCAAACATCTCCGACATGCCACCCATGGAATCCGCAAGACTGTCGTACAAAAGCAGGCAGGCGAAGCACAACACCCCCACACACAACGCCCACACAAACAGGCCCTTCCGATTCAGTCTACACTCATGCATAAACAATACCATTTTCTCTTCTCCTTCCACCAAGTTAATTATACAGGTAATTGCGAAATAATATCTTCTGCAAGTGACGGAAATGTTCAATATAGACAAAAACGCCTCCGAAGCAGTGGCAAGTCGCCCTTATTTTGTCTATATTGCCAATTTCCTGTAGCTTGCAGGAAAGTTTCGCAAACGTCTACGTTACGATTTTGGGTAATTGCAAAACTCACACTCGCCGGTTCCGAATTGTGCACATGGTAGATTCCATAAGCAGACCCTTGCTAGCCGTCGGCACTTAGCTGCCGTATTTTGGCAGCTTACGTACCGCTACGGCTAGCTCGGAGCGAGAGCGCGTCTGCGTTGGAATATACCATGGGTACAATGACAACGGCAGCATTTCCGAGCTTCACAATCCCTGATATAACTGCATAAACATTTCCTCCAGCGGCGGCTCCTCTATCAACACATCCTTGGGGGAAAGAGTCAAAATCGCGGTAAGCAGCTCCTGCATATCTCCGCTATAGGAAAAGGAAACCCCATCCTGCTCCTTCCTTACTTCCTCCATTCCGGTAAGCGCAGGCGCCTCGTTTACGCCTGCAAGTCTTATTTTCCGCAGCTTGGACTTCGACAAATTTTCCACTGTATCCACCCGCACCAGACTGCCATCCCTGATGATAGCGGCATGCTTACAGTACTGTCTGACCTCCGTCAGCACATGGGAGGAAAGAAAGCATGTGGCGCCCGCATGGTTTGCTTCCATGAGTAATTCAAAAAACGCCTCCTGCATAAGCGGGTCCAGACCTGAGGTTGGTTCATCCAAAACGAGAAGCGCCGGCTTGTGCTGCATGGCACAGACGATACTCACTTTTTTCCGATTGCCCAGGGACAACTCCGATATCCTCTTTTTCCCGTCCACCTTAAGCCTGTCGCAGAGACGCGCTGCCTCTGTCCCACAATCCATACCTCTCAAGTCTGCCGCCAGCTTTATCACTTTTTCTGCCGTCATGGAAGGATAAAACATCACTTCAGACGGCATATACCCTACATTTCGCAGAATCTCCTTCTGTTCCTTCCCCGTTCTCCTGCCCAGAATACGGATTTCTCCGGCTTCAAAATGCAGCATCCCCAAAAGACAGCGGATTGTAGTAGATTTGCCCGCGCCGTTCGGACCCAGGAAGCCGAATACATCCCCGCTTTCCACCACGAGGGAAATATCCCGCACACCGCGCTTTTTCCCATAAGTCTTTGTCAATCTGCAAATCTCAATCGCTTTTTCCATCTCCGCCTCCTTTTTGGTAAGCCGACAACATCTCATTCAACCGTTTCGTGTCCGCCCCTCGCTTTATCTTATTGACCAGAAACAGGCACCCGTATCCCAGCAGCAAAAAGGCGGCAAAACCGAGGGTGACACCCACTCTTTTGTCAAACCAGCCGAACACATAGCTGAGGAGCGCATATACTGCCGTACAGCCTATGGCAGACAAAATCTCCTTCACACCAAAACACTCCGCTTCATCAAAATTGCCCAGCAGGCAAATCTGTACATATCCCATGATATAGGCGCTGACAATCATCTCCGCCATATATAGGATACTTGCCGC
This sequence comes from Lachnospiraceae bacterium, assembly GCA_014804445.1. Lineage (GTDB taxonomy): Bacteria > Bacillota > Clostridia > Lachnospirales > Lachnospiraceae > Acetatifactor. The sequence goes on from JAAUZU010000025.1 coordinate 42,428, forward strand.
ATAGACTTTTTGTACAAGCAGATAGCAGCAGTAAAAGAAGAGTATGCAGAAAAAATAGAGACATGCCTTGTATTCAACCTGTACTTCCGTGTCCAGATATTTTCGGAAACGTTCTCTTCGTTTTGGTTTATACATCACTTTTCCCCCTTCCTCTTTTTAAAACAGCCCGCAGCTCTTTCGCATATTTTCTGGATATCATCACCATTTCCCCATTGCTCAAAAAAGCGCGAATCCTGCTGCCCGGCTCACTTTTCAGCCGCTCTATCTTATCGATATTGATTGTCATCGTGCGGGAGCAGCGCAAAAAACCGTTTTCCCCGCAGCGCGCCGTTATCTCTAAAAGACTCTCCTGCATACGGTAAACCGCATCGGACAGATAAGCATAGACCGCGTTGTCCACGCTCTCAAAATAAAAAACCTCGTCGGGAGAAAACAGGTAAAGCTGCCCGCCGCCATCTAATGTGCGCCCCGCCAGCCTGTTCTCCTGTCCTCTGGCAAAGCGGCAGAGCGCTTCTATCCTTTCATTCATTTCCCTGTAGCGGATTATGATTTCTTCCTCGCCCGCCGCAAGCTGCTCCATCGTCACCTTCATTTGATACCTCATGCTCTCAAAACATTTTTTTGCGCAGCAAAACAGGGCTGCACCGCAGAACTTCCTCTCGCACTTGTTATTGTGCGGTATTTCTGCCCGATATGCAACCCTGCTTTGCCTAAAGCGCTATTTTCTATCCTCGAAATGCACTTTTTATTCTGTTCTTCTATAAAATCACTTCCATGCCGACTTTCTGCGGCTTAAGCCCGCATGCCTCATAAAACCGCATGGCACTTTCATTGCAGATCCATACATTTAAGGTAACATTATAACAGCCCTGCTCCCGCGCAAAGGCAAGCACCGCTTCATATAAGGCACGCCCCACATGTCTGCCCCGCAGATTTTCGTCCACACACAAATCGTCAATATACAAGGTTGTCATATCTTCCAGTATATTATTGTCCTTCTGCCTGACAAAGATACAGAACGCATACCCCATCAGCACGTCATTTTCATCAACCGCCGCAAAAACCGGCGTTTCTTCATCCTTCAAAATGGCAAGAAGCTGTGCATCCGTATATTTTTTTGCTCCTGCCTTAAACAAATCCGGTCTGCCCTCATGATGTACTGCATTCACCTGAAAAAGCAGCCGGTTCATCCCTTCCAAATCCTTTTCTTCTGCCCGTCTTATTTTCATTTTCCTTTTCCCAAAAATGACCTTATGCAAAGTCAAATCCTGCATAAGGTCATTTGTTCCTTATCTAAAATATGCTACTCCGCTTTCAAAAATCTTTAAGTCCTGTTCTCCGTAGATGTTCATGGCAACTGCGGTATCCCGCCTTTCCACATGCGCCATCTTACCGAAGCAGCGCCCATCCGGAGATGTGATTCCCTCGATTGCCATATAGGAACCGTTTACATTCCATTCCTCGTCCATGGAAAGCGCACCGTTTATATCCGCATACTGGGTGGCAACCTGACCGTTTGCAAACAGTCTGTCAAGCCACTCCTTCTTTGCCACAAAACGTCCTTCCCCATGGGAAGCCGGCGTCACGTAGGTTGCGCCCAGCTTGGCGCCGCGCAGCCACGGCGACTTGTTTGACACCACCTTGGTATACACCATCTTGGAAATATGGCGGTTTATGGTATTGAAGGTCAGGGTAGGCGAATCTTCGGTCTGTCCTGTAATCTCCCCGAAGGGTACAAGCCCCAGCTTGATTAACGCCTGAAATCCGTTACAGATACCCAGCGCCAGACCGTCCCTCTCCTGTAAAAGCTTCATAACCGCTTCTTTTATCTTTTCATTCTGGAATGCCGTGGCAAAAAACTTGGCGGAACCGTCCGGCTCATCGCCCGCAGAGAACCCGCCGGGGAACATAATAATCTGCGCGCCGTTTATCGCCTTTTCAAACTCCTCCACGGAAGCCCTGATATCCTCCGCCGTCAGGTTTCGGAATACCTTGGTAACCACCTCTGCACCGGCACGCTCAAATGCTTTCCTGCTGTCGTACTCGCAGTTGGTTCCCGGGAATACCGGTATAAAGACCGTAGGTTTTGCCACTTTATTCTTGCACACGTATATGCTATCCGTGGAAAAAAGACCTGTTTCCACACTGTCCGTGCCCTTAAACGCCTTGGTAGGGAATACCTTTTCAAGCGTCTTTGTCCATGCTCCTATAGCCTCTTCTATCGAAAGCTTCATATCGCCGCAGACGATTGCCGCATCCTCCGTCACGCAGCCCAGAACCACATAGTCCGCGCCGGAAGCCGCAAGCTCCTCTTCCCTGCCGGCCGGCACTTCCGCCACAATCTCACCCAGCCCGTTTTCAAAGAGCGCATTGACGGAAACCGCATCATCGATGCGAACGCCCAGCTTATTGCCGAACGCCATCTTGGAGAGCGCAGCCGCCACGCCCTTGCTGTCGAGCGCATAGGAGGACACAATCACACCGTCCTGTATCAGCTTTGCAATCTTTTCGTACAACGCCATGACCTTCTCATAGACCGGGATGTCATAGTCGTCCTTTTCCATTTTGAAGCGAACCAGCTTACTGCCCGCCTTCTTTAACTCCGGCGTGATGATATCGCCGTATCCGGCAACATCCACTGCAAAGGAAACCAGCGTCGGCGGAACATCAATATCATTGAACGTACCTGACATGGAATCCTTGCCGCCGATGGAGGGAAGCCCGTAACCAACCTGTGCGTCATAAGCGCCTAAAAGCGCCGCAAATGGCTGGCTCCAACGCTCCGGTTCCTCCGTCATTCTGCGGAAGTACTCCTGAAAGGTGAATCTAATCTTTTTATAGTCACCGCCTCCGGCAACGATTTTTGCCATGGACTCCGTAACGGCATAGATTGCGCCGTGGTAAGGGCTCCATGCGGACAGATACGGGTCAAAGCCATAGCTCATCATGGTGACGGTATCAGTACTGCCGTGCAGCACAGGCAGCTTGGCCACCATGGTCTGTGTCTCCGTAAGCTGATACTTGCCGCCGTAGGGCATAAGCACACTGCCCGCGCCGATAGAGGAATCGAACATCTCCACCAGCCCTTTCTGCGAGCATACATTTAAGTCCCCCAGCAGGGCAAGCCATGCGCCCTTCACATCGCCTGCTTCCAGCTTTTCCGCCACCGCAGGAACCGCTATTTTATCAAAATAATTGTCTTCTTCGGAAGGAATCTCCACCTTGACGGCAGTTTCCTGATGCGCGCCGTTGGTATCCAGAAAGGCGCGTGAAATATTGACGATATCCTTTCCTCGCCAGTTTAACACTAAACGGGGTTCCTCTGTCACCACTGCGACAGGCACCGCCTCCAGATTCTCCTCAGCAGCATAACCCAAAAAGGCGTCAACATCACTCTTATCAACCACAACTGCCATACGCTCCTGCGATTCGGAGATGGCAAGCTCCGTGCCGTCCAGTCCGGCATATTTCTTCGGCACCTTATCCAAGTCCACCACAAGGCCGTCCGCCAGCTCACCGATGGCAACGGAAACGCCGCCCGCGCCAAAATCGTTGCACTTCTTAATCAGCCTGCTGACTTCTTCACGCCGAAACAGCCTCTGTATTTTGCGCTCTGTAGGCGCATTGCCCTTTTGTACCTCCGCACCACAGGTCTCAATAGAGGTATCCGTGTGCACCTTGGAGGAACCGGTAGCGCCGCCGCAGCCGTCGCGTCCCGTCCGTCCGCCGAGCAGGATAATGATATCGCCGGGGTCGGAGGTCTCGCGGATAACGTTCTTTCTGGGCGCTGCTCCCATTACCGCACCAATCTCCATACGCTTTGCCACGTAGGAGGGGTGATAAATTTCTTTTACATAACCGGTGGCAAGACCAATCTGGTTGCCATAGGAGGAATACCCCGATGCCGCGCCCCTCACCAGCTTTTTCTGTGAGAGCTTGCCGTGCAGGGTCTCCGATACCGGCAGTGTAGGGTCTGCCGCACCTGTAACACGCATCGCTTGATAAACATAACCGCGTCCGGAAAGCGGATCACGGATGGCGCCGCCAAGACAGGTCGCCGCACCGCCGAAGGGCTCGATTTCCGTAGGATGGTTGTGCGTCTCATTTTTAAAGAACACCAGCCACTCTTCCGTAACCTTTTCTCCGTCATAATCCATCTCTACAGGCACGATAACAGAGCAGGCGTTAATCTCATCGGACTGCTCCATGTCCTCCAGCCTGCCGTCTTTCTTGAGTTTGCGCATCGCCATCAGCGCCAAATCCATCAGACAAACAAATTTATCGCTTCTGCCCGCGAAAATCTCTTCCCGCGTGTCCAAATAACTCTGATAAGTCGTCTCAATCGGCTCTTTATAGTAGCCCTCGCCAAACGCTACCTCCTTTAACTCCGTGGAAAAGGTAGTGTGGCGGCAGTGATCCGACCAGTAGGTGTCCAGCACACGGATTTCCGTCATGGTCGGATCCCTGTGCTCCTCGCCTGCAAAATAACGCTGTATATGCAGAAAATCCTTAAAGGTCATGGCAAGATTCAGAGAACCGTACAGCTCTTTCAGCGCTTCCTCCGGCATCGCCGTAAAGCCGTCGAACACCTTTACATCCGCAGGCTCATCAAACACCGTAACCAGCGTATCGGGCTTCACCATGTCGGTCTCCCTTGAATCCACCGGATTGATGCAGTACGCCTTTATCTTTACAAATTCCTCGTCGGAAACATCTCCCGATATGACATAAGTAACGGCGGTCTTGATAATCGGCTCCTCGTCCTCTTTCAAAAACCGCACGCACTGTACTGCGGAATCCGCCCTCTGGTCAAACTGCCCGGGCAGAAATTCCACGCCAAATATTTTATCCTCCGGTGCACATGCAAAGGTTTCCGAATACAAATCGTCCACCGGCGGTTCGGAAAACACCGTGCGGCACGCCTTTTCAAAGGTTTCGTCCGAAATGTTCTCCACATCATAGCGGATAAGTACCCTGACGCGGGTAACTCCGCTCATGCCCAGATAATTTTTCAGCTCCTCATGCAGTTCCTTTTCCTTTACCGCAAAAGGCTCTTTTTTTTCAACATAGATACGTCTGACGTTTCCCATCTTTAATTTTCCTCAATTCCAAGCTCTTCCAGTATGTAGCGGATTTCCTCGTCCACTGCAGCCGCAGTAATGCCTATGGTATGCGCTGCGATTTTCAGTCCCTCCAGCACAAACATAATATTGCGGGCGGTTCCCCGACAGTTGTCACAGTAAAATTCGCCGTTCTGCACGCCTGCCTCAATCAGCTTTTCAATGATTTTGACCGCAGAATCAAACTGCCGCTTTAAGATATTATCCTTTTTGGGTACATCCTCTCCAAAATAATACTCATAAGTGGCTACTGTAAGATTGTCCTTTTTCCGGAGCAGTTCCTTCTTTTGTTCCAGCAAAAACAAGGTAAGAATGTCCGCCACAGTGGCGTCCTCCGTGATACTGTCGGAAAATACGTCGTCCGCCTCCTCGGTCTCCATCTTCAGCACTTCCAGAAAAATTTCTGCCGTGCTTCCAAAATAAAGATACAAACCGCCGCGGCTGATTTCGCACGCTTCCACAATGTCCTTCATGGTCACATTCTTATAGCCTTTTTCCATGAACACCCGTCTGGCTGTCTCCAGTATAAACCGCCTTTTTTGCAATGACTTTTCGCCCATAAGCAATTACTCCCATTTCCCCCAATTTCCCGTTGCCGCTAAATCCACATTTCAAATAATTCTTTGAATTTCAGCAGAATAGCAAGAAAAATACCATCTTCTACCGCCTGTGGCCAAACCCAGCTCTTTGTCATACCGCCGCAGATATACTTTGACAATATGGCCGTCAGGATCTCCACATTTTTGAAGGATACGCCTTGTATCGTCTTCAGCTCGTCCTCTACATCGCCTATCCGGTAACGGGAATAGATATACATATAATTTCTGTTTATCAGTTTTCCCTTCTGCACTTCCTTCACAAAATTAATCAGTGTGCTGTCGTACACCGGAAATGCCATGGAGTGCTGGTTTAAGCCGTTGTCAGAATAAGAAGAACTTACTTTTTCGCCCTTCTTGTCTTCCAGCCACGACATATACCGAAACAGCGGCTCCACATCCTTTTTGTAATTTTCCATTACGCTACGTTTATACTCTGTGCTCTGTTCCAAGATTACACCCCCGTAAAATAAATCATACAGTTTCATTGTACCATAAATTTATAAAAAGTACAGTAAGTCTTTCCAAAAAAGGACTTTTTTCGTAATTTTTTTGTAATATGCCTGTATAAACCGTCAAAAACGAAGTCTGTTTTTGTTGTCATTATCCTTTCCAAAGGGTATAATAAACCTATGCAATGCCGTCGGCTGTCGCTGCGGCAGCCTGCGATTTGTACCCAAGGAGGTTTCTATGGCTATCGTTTCCATACAGAAAAATCAGGTACTGTTCGAAGCCGGACAGCCTGTCAAAGAATTGTATATGATACTGAGCGGCAGTTTTTCCGTTTCGTTCCCCGGTGGGGAATACCTCTTACAGAGCGGAGATGCGCCCGGCATCTGCGAGCTGTACACAGGAGCCCATGTTGCCACCTGTAAAGCAGCGGAGGACTCGTCCGTATTCATCTATCCCTTTTCAGGTACGATTTCTCTGGAGATGCTTTTCAAAAGAAGTCCTGAATATTGTGTTGTCGTCACCCGCTCCGCCTTCCGGCAGTTAAACAACCTGCTGCGGGCGGACGAACTGGCGCGCCTTGCCTGCAGCAGCATGCAGATTGGCTTTTCCAAAAATCACACGCTGTATCAGGAATGTTGTGCCAGAAACCAGATAGAGCCCGGCGTCATTTCCACACCCGANCCATTTGTGGGGGAAGACCCCCTGCCGGTATGGGCAGTCTCCTACTACGAAGGTTTTCAGCGCCTTCTTTCCCAGGGTTCCACCCTGCTCTCCAANGAGCCTGCGGTTCCTGCCGGACTGATTGCCTCCACGGANGTTGACTGCAAGAAGGTGTTTGCCTCCCTCTCTTCTCTNGAAGNGTATCANANGCAGGTATTATCCCTNTATCTGAACGATACCCGCGAGGATGCGCTTACCATGTACGCAGATTTATACCTCAGACTGGATTCCGACTCTTCCGACGCAGTGTTTGTCTATGACTTTATAAAACAAATCATTACCATGCTGCAGGATTCTCCACTGACGGATAAAGCGCTTTTGGACAAGCGTCTCTCTGAGCTTTCCTCCGTCTTGCATACGGCTCCCGGACAGGCGGCTTCCACCGATACCAAGACAGCAGAAACCAATGTTTCGCTTAAAGATTCCCTGCAGACGATTCTGGCTTACTCGCGCAGAGATACGGGCTTCTGCGTCAACTTCAGGGAGCTTGTCACACAATATAAAAATACTGCTGACAAAACCGCCACGGACGATNCCGCCAGAGCCCTGCGNCANAGGATTACGACAGGNTTCTACGAACTCTATACCAGCATTTTCTTCCGTGCCATAAGCGAAGAGGAAATCCCTCTGCCTGTACGCATGTTTTTGTACTTCGGTTATGTGGACGAAGAACTTGCCGGAGAGGCAAATGCGGAATACTTAAGCCGTGCCGTGAGACTTCTTGACAGCAACCGGCGGGAAGGTGTTTACACGCTCTATGACTGGCTGAAGGCAGTCTGGGAGGGTAAGCGCGAACCGTCCCGCAACGAATTCGACGAAGACTACAGCACCCATATCCGCACGCTGAAAGCAACCAAACAGATTACNCCGGCAGAAGAAGCNGCTCTTTTACAGGATNCACANAAGAAAGTGGAATATGAGCTCAAGAACATGTTCCCCACCGTAAATAAGATGACCTTTGGGCGCNTTTCNACCTTCTGCCCNCTGTATTCCGAGCACAACCTGCTAAAGCGCCCCGATTCCTCTTTGGTAATGCCGCAGACACTGAAGGAAATTCTTTTGAATATTACTTCCATAGATTACGGNGCCTACTATCGGGAATACGTCTATACCAATCCCGCAGCCGGCATACCGCAGGAATTTTTCCATACAGANGTACTTCCCGACATTATCCTTACGCCGAATGTGGGCACCAGAGGCGTTATGTGGCAGGAAATTGAGGGACACAAGCGCACCACCTCTGCCCGCATGATGCTTTCCGTTTTTTTCCTGGAAGATTTGCGCCAGACACTTGTCCGTCTTACCGGNGAATACCGTTGGGAAATGTGCAAGCGCATACAGGGGCCCCGTTGGAATGACCTTTCCGAACGCTCCCTCACCAGTGAATACTTCGACTACATCCAGTTCTACAAAAAGAACCACGATTTATCCGCGGAGNCCANGGAAAAGCTCAAAACGGCACTACAGAAGGCGCGCAACAGTTTTAAGGAAATGTTTGTACAGGACTACTTGACCTACATTCTATATGAAAGCGGCGGTTCTCCCCGTATGACCAAGACTGCAAGGACAATCCTGTTTACTCACTGTCCTTTTTCCGCTTCGGTCAGGGAAACCTTAAAGAGCAATCCTACCTATAANGAGATTNTGGAACGCTACCATACGCTTCAGACACAGCAGCTTCATAAATNTGAGATGCTGGAGCGGCGTNNTAAAAATACAGGCGCNGAGCTCCCCTCAGAACTCTCCGCAGAACGCCGCTTCTTGGAGTTGTAACATGGCAAGGCTAATATTTTTACAAGTGCAGCCATAATTCTATGATGANACTACTTATTTTATGAATTGTTGGCTAATATAGTTTTATTTATCTGCAATATTGTTATAGACGACTGTTTCAAAATAGGGTAAAATGAGTTTGTCTTGGCAGAGATGTCAAGAATGCTAATTAGCAATTCCGGAAGAATTCCCCTTTTACACAATCGAAAGCCCTGCAGGTTTCCCCCTGCAGGGCTTTTGATTATGGAGGAAGTTCATTCTTTACATAACTGAGGGTAAATATGATTACAATCAAAGATATCGCCGGACAGCTTGGCGTCTCCGTCAGTACCGTTTCCAAAGGGTTGAACGGTGCATCTGACATCAGTGAAGAACTTCGTCATGCCGTCATCAATACTGCCGTTGAAATGGGGTATGCCGCTAAACGCGTAAAAAGCGGCAGCCACAAAAGCTTATGCATCTTTTTAGAAAAAACAGATTATGAGCCTGCAATTCAATTTGGCTTTGAAATTATTTTAGGTTTTCAGCAGGCTGCCGCCTGTGACGGCAGGGAGGTCACAATCATTCCCTATCCGATTTCCCATAAAATGGCCATTACCTACGACGCTTATATGTTAAAGCACGGCTTCTCCGGTGCTTTTTTTGTGGGAGCATTACCGGAAAATGACTGGGCACGACAGCTTTCCTCCACTGTTTTCCCCACTGTACTTCTGGGAAACCGCCGTTTGAGCAACCCTTATGTCTGTCAAATCAGCACAGATTTGTTTGAAGCCGTCGATATTGGCATTTCACATCTCGTATCCTTAAACCATAAAAAGATTGCTTTCTTAAACGATTCCGGCAATCCCGACGCTGTCTGGCTGCAGCGGGCATACGATGCCGGCTGCNGCCCGCACCATCTAAGTCCGAACCGCCTGTATGCCTGTACAAANCCCTTCTCCGCAGATGTCNCCGCCTGCCTGCAGCGCTTTTTCCGGGCGGGCGCAACGGCAATCATGTGCGGCAGTGACACGCTCGCCCGCACCGTGATGCAGGAATGTACCCAAATCGGACTTTCCATCCCTGAAGATATCAGCGTCATTGGCTTTGGCGGTTTCGCCTCATCAGCACTTGCCCTGCCGCCTCTCACCACAATCAGCCCNAACTGGCATGCTTTGGGGAAAGGCGGCTATTACGCCCTCTCCGCCCTGTTTCAAAAAATTTCTGTCGGAAAGACCCTCCTTCGGACGGAGCTTATCCTGCGCGGCTCCACTGCCCCNCCCAGGCCATAGTCCGTTTCGCAATCACCTATTCTTAATAAAAAGCCTCCGGACTGTCCGTACCGCTTTCCCTTTTCATTTTTTCCACATAAGGNNCCGGATTCTTTTCCATTTCCATCATAATAGAGAAGGAAGCAAGCAGTAGTCCCGCGCTGTCATAGCGCAGGCATTCGTCCCCTCTGTCCAGATATGCCTTGAAATGGTCCACCTGCCATACCATGATATCCGCAATGCTGTATCCTGCCACCTTTTTCTCACACAAAAATCCATGCGTATCATGGTAATAGGCAAACTCTCTGAGAAGTCCCTCTGACTCGCACAGCCCTTGAAAGAACTGCTCCGCCTCTGCTTCACTCTTTCCCGCCTGCCGGCACAGCTCGCCGCTCCATCGCTTCAACTCCGCAAACGCCTTCCGCAAAAGCTCCTTTTGTCCGTCTGCCGGCTCAAAACGCGGCTCTTCAAATTCCACGCCGCACTCCAGCAGATGATCCAGAAACAGCCTGTGATATCCGGGAAGCTGCTCTTCCGTCTCATCATGTGCATGAAACAGCAGAATATGATGGCTTCCTTCCTGCAGAAGAACATCGCCGTATGTCGGCTTTTTTTCATGGATTCTGTCAAAAACAGAATCCGCCGTAAAAGAGGAACCCTCTCTTATCTGCCACTCACCAAAATCAAAGGTCCAGAAGGTATCGACGTCCGTATGCAGCCCGTTTTCCTCATACCACGGGGACGTAATCTGCGTATCCGTAAGCTTCTGAAAGCCGTGCTCCCGCAAATATGACTGCAGAGCTTCTTTGTTTTCACCTCCCTTATCCCCATAGGGAAACCGGAATACCTTTACCTCCCTTGCCACGCCGGCTTTCTCATATAGCCTCGTGAGAACTTCTTCATTCTTTTCGATTTCCGCAATCCCCTCTTCCAAAGAAATCTTGCTGAAGGATGGATGGGAATAGCTGTGATTTCCCACAATCATTCCCTTTTGCAGGGCATACACTGCCTCGTCAAAATACTTCTCTACATTCTCTCCCACTGCAAACAGCACCGCTTTTATATGTTTCTCACACAAATAATCCACAATGGCAGGTGTGTTTTTGGACGCAATGTCATCGATTGTCAAAATTGCTTTGCTCATAAAGTTACTTCTCCTTTCATCCTGTATAATGGGACAAACTTTAATACAATCAGACTCTTTTCTATGAAGCAATATCCTCAATCAGACGCGCGTAGATTACATAAGAGATTACCACATTGATAAAGTCTGCTGTCAACTGCGTCCACACGATGCCGTTCATACCGAAGAACATATTCAGGAAGAACAGGAGCGGAATATTCAGGCAAAGCTGCCGAATCACTGCAAGCAGGAACGAAACCTTCCCCCTATCCACTGCCTGCATGAAATGCACCATGTGAAAACTCAGGAACATAAAGGGTGTGGCGAAGCAGCGCGATTGGAGGAATTGCGTCCCGAACCGCACTGTGTCCGCATCTGAGATAAAGGCACCTATAATGTACGGCGCGCAGATTCGGTAGAACACCACACAAAGAACTGAGACGATCAGTCCCACCAACCGCGCCGTCCGAAAGAAATCTTTCATTCTCTTATGATTTTTCGACGCATAATTGTACGCCACCAGAGGCGTCATACCAAGACAGATTCCAATCCCGATATTCAATGGGAGACGTTCTACCTTCAGCACAATTCCGATAGCCGCAAGCTCGATATCTCCGTGACCCGATGCCAGCCGATTAATCACAATATTGCACAGATCAAAGAGAAGCAGGCTCATGGCTGCCGGGATTCCCACGGAAAAGAGGGACCCCATAGACTCCCGTCGTATTTTCTCTATGCTGCGCGGCAGAGCGAGAACAGTTTTTCCTTCCAGCTTTTTGTACACGAAAATAAAATACGCGAGCGTGATAAAATTAGAAAGCATGGTCGCCACCGCCGCTCCCATTACTTGATAGCCGTCCGGGAAAACCACGAACATAAATAATGGATCCAGGATCACATTCAGGATACCGCCCATTCCCAAGCCGAATCCCGCCTCTCTGGAATAGCCGATGTTACGCACCATGGAACTCATGGTATTGGCCAGAACCGTCGGAAAACAGCCAATCACCACCACAAACATCAGATATTGCCTGGCAAACCCGATCGTATTGTCGCTGGCGCCCAGAAGGCGCAGCAGGGGATTCATAAAAATAAAACACAGAATGGAAAAGACAAGAGAAGAAGCGGCAGCCATCACCAGACTCAGAGAAGCCACCTTCTCTGCCTCATCCTCGTCGTTTCTGCCCAGCAGCCGGACCACCAGACTCCCGCCGCCCACTCCAAACAGATTGGCGATGCCCGTCGTCATCAGGAAGACGGTCAACACCAGAGAAGACGCCGCCACCATGTAGGGATTATTCGTCTGTCCAATGAACCAAGTATCCGCTACATTATAGACCAAAGTGATGAGCTGGCTTACAATGGTCGGAATCGCCATCTTCGCCAACGCACGGGGAACCTGCCAGGTCTCAAAAATCTCTCTTGTCGCTTCATTTACATTTGCTGTTTTCATATGTTCTTGTATTGTTCCTTCTCTATCAGTTCTCTTACGCCATTACAGAAACAGTATGAACCCTGCCGTAGAAAAATGCAAGACCATTCGTCAGGAACTTGTCGTTTAAACCGCGATGACTTCACTCCCCAAACGAAGCGGCTTTCAGCCATGCGCACGCCTCAGCATGCCGCGTTTCAAACTGACTGTAAAAATCTGTTTCCGTATCATATGGCTGCACAAAAAACAGCTTCAACATAAAAAGATTTATCTCCTTGCTGCTTTCGGGCTTCACCGCCGTCTTTTCCTGCAGTTTTTTCCGAAAATCATGCCATACAGTCAAAAAACGCTGATTTTTCTCCGGTTCGGGCGTATCCAGCCACTTACGGATTTTTACCTTCATCTTGCTATCCTTCGGACATTCATCCAACAGAAAGTACCGCAAATCTCCCGCCTCATAACTGCGCCCAAGAGGGAATATCCGGCACAATCCCGGACGCGCCTCATGAATGGAGCAGCGTCCTTCCTCATTTAAGAATATACAATGGCAATTCTCTCCGGTCATCAGCAGATGCGGCAGTATCATACCCTCTTCCACATGCAGCCCGATACAATCCTCCAGCAAAGCTTCAAAAGGCCTGCCCAGCCTTTTCGTCAGCCGCCAGATATCGAGGGGGTCTAACACAATCGTGTCTCCCATCCCTCTGCAGCACGCAGAACAGCCCGCGCAACCCGCGCAGTCCGCCCTCGCCATATCGTTTATTCCATACAATTTCATAGTATCCTCCATGCCGGAGCGCTTTTTGCGCAGACACCGCACCCGAAATATCAGACTTCGGGCTGCAATTCAAATTTGTGAAGCTCCGGCATTAAATTTGAAGCGCCTGCATATACTAATCACCATGATTCGACTTGCTGTAAACCTGCAATATATCATCTTACACAATACATGTACAACGAAACGAGGAAACCATGAAAAAAACATTATCAAAATGTACCGTTACCGGAATTCTGTTTGTTTCTATAGCCGGAACCCTCGCCCATTTTCTATATGAATGGATGGGGAAAAACATACTTGTCGGATTGTTCGCTCCCATAAACGAAGCCGTCTGGGAGCATGTGAAGCTACTGTTTTTTCCCACACTGCTGTTTACCGCTTATGCCTGCCGTTTTCGTGAAAGCTGCCCCCATATCAGCTATGCACTCTGCAGGGGTAATCTCTTGGGCTGCCTGCTTATTCCCACATTTTACTACACCTACACAGGTGCTTTGGGCGTGCATTTTTCCGCCGTAGACATCGCCATCTTTTTCCTCTGCGTGCTGATAACATTTTTATACGCACATCGTCTTGTCCGCACAGGCCGGGCAGAAAAACACAGGCTTCTCCCTGTGCTCGGCACGGCAGTCCTTGCCGCCGTTATCTTTGTCTTTACCCTCTTTCCGCCTGCAGTGCCGCTTTTTGTTTCCCCATAGGGACAGTTATCATGCTTTTGCATTGTTCTCCTGCGGCTTCCTTACACACAGAATATATCTTCCCCATTTTTCTTCTCCATGGGAAAACGCTTCCGGCGTATACTCTTCCTCATGAAATCCCACTTTAGCATAAAGGACACGTGCCGGCGCATTGTTTTCAAAGACACCCAGCCTCACGGCATCAACATGCCATATGGTAAAAGCATAGCAAAGCGCCAGTTCCAGCATCTGCCTTCCATAGCCCCTGCCCCGCTCCTTTTCATTCACAATAATCTGACTCATAAACGCACTGTTATCTTCACGCCGATAACTTATACAGAAAAATCCCAATGGCTCTCCATCGTCCCCCACCGCAGTAAAAGCACTCTGATCCCATTCGGCCTCCCCCACTTTCAGGTTTTCCAGAAAAAGCGCTTCCGGAAACGCATAAGGAAGCCTGCCCGCACACCACATATCATGCACGCGCTCAGATGTAATCCATCGTTTGACACAGGAAATATCCTGCTCTCTGCAAGGTCTGATTCTCATACAAATACCATGCCTTTCGTTACTTTATTTTTGCTGCTCTGAAATAGCCGTTTGAAACTCTGCAATACCCCCTGCCTTTGCCGCAAGTTTCAGATATTTTTTCAGCAAAGCCATATCCTCTATGCTGTTAAGCTTTTCCTTCAGTTCCTCGGGAATCTCTCCATAATCCTCCAAGAGTTCTAAAATATTCTCAACGGCATTTTCTTTTGCCCCTTCCTTTATCCCTTCCTGCCGCTCATAGAAAAAACGTTCTGACAATGACATATAACCTTGTCTCACCTCCGGTATTATTTTCACCCTGCTCACATAATCATGCAGTTCCTTTGTGGAAGTATCCATGGCGTTTTCAGCCGTGCTGTGCTGCAGGTACCGCAGCATGTTCCCGATTTCCTCACTGCCTCCCTTTGTCCCTCCCGTATAGAAATACAGGAATTTCAGCCCGTCCCCATACTTTAAATCCGGAACCTCGATGCAATGGTTTTCTACCGTGTACATCATATAACCGCAGCCGAA
>JAAUZU010000026.1 GCA_014804445.1 Lachnospiraceae bacterium
ATAAATAGGTGAGATACCTGTGCTTGCCCGCATAGCCCATAAGTTCTGAAAGATTATTATTCTTTTTCAATTTCGTTCCTCCTTAATTTGGTTTTTAATTAGCATAAACTAACCATTTTTATTATAGCTGTTTAGGAGCCCGCCTTCCGCTCCGCTAAGACCGCCTGGCACCAATTGGACAGATATTTTTCAGGGCTTCCCCCTACGGCTGCGGTATTCTGTTGGCGACATCCCCATCACCTTGCGGAAAACAATCGCAAATTTGCTTGGGCTGTCATACCCCACACATCCGGATATTTCCGCCACGCTGACATCCTTGTGTATAAGCATGACTGCCGCCTGGTTCATCCGGTACTCCCGCAAGTAATTTCCTATCGTTGTGCCAAACACGGACTTAAAGCACTTCTTCATGGTTGTCCGCGGAATGTTAAAACGTCTGGACAATTCCTCCTGCGTAAAATTCTCATCCATATGCTGAATGATGAACTGCCCGACTGCCTTTGTCTTTTCCACCTGCGCCTTGTAAAAGTACGACCTCTCCACCAGGTTTTCCGGCAGCTCCAATGCTTCCAGATACAGCAGAAGCTCCAGAATCTTGACCTTAAAATACGGGCGTTTGATCTTCTCCGGCACGGCATACAGTTCCCCAAAAATATGCTCCATGGAACAAGCACCATGTATCACGCACGGATATATGCCGCTGCAGAACTTCTTCTGTATTTCTTTTAAATCAACAGGGAAGTCCTTCATTTCCAATGGCAGTGACCTGCAGGCAGCATCCATGTCAAAAGACACCGTTGCGCCATGGTAATGTGACAACGGCATTTCAAAACGCCCGGTGTGCGACAGCCTTCTGTCAAATTTCAGGTCTCCCGCCTCCACATAGGAATAGGCATCTTCTGCCGCCGGATATTCCAGCCGCCCTTCCCGGCAGTGGTCAATACAGAAGATCCCACGCCCCGGTCTGAACCCACTGTCATAATAGCGCATATGGAAATCATTATAAGAAAGGGCAACACCCGGAAAGACTTAATAGATGGTAATTGTCCCTTCCCCGCTTTCATTACGGAACTGGTAAACGCTGCACCCATCATTTTCCACCAGTTTTGCATTTTTCTTCCCCATCGGGAAATGAATGTCCATCTGAATACCTCCTGTCTGCCAGATCCCGGATGCCCCCGCTGACTTCCACCATATGCTGGTAATCCAGCCCGCTTGCCGGCTCATGAGGTCCTTCCCTTTCAGCGCTTTCCCATTCCTTGTGTTAGATATGGCTTTTTCTCCTTATTGGTTAGATTAGGCTAACCTATGCTGGTTAAAAAATGCGGCCTTTCCCGCATTTTTTAACCAGCATACCAAGAAACCTGCCGTTTGTCTGTCCCGTTTCGCCCGTATTATTCCGATTGGACAGCTTTTTTATCTTCCCTGCCACCTGTAAACAGCCAGTCTATTATTTAGGTCTTTCACCAATACACTGCCGATTTTCCCTACAAGCGTATATTTTTTCATCTCGTCCCAAAAACTACTCTCCTTTATCAGTTCCAGTTTCGGATTAAGCTCTGACAGCTCTTTTCCTGTTCTGGTTCCCCATCCGAACTTTGCATTGGTATGCTTCACTGTATTTTCCTTACCTGTTCCTTTGAAAAATACATAAGCAAACCTTCGGCAATCACAACCGTGACATTTTCTTTCGGAATATCCCCATCCAATCTGTCTTAAGGATATCCCCTGCAATCTCATGTTCACGCCCCGTTTCTGTGGAAATTTTCGGGAAAAATTTCCTTCTCACTTCTATCGAACCCGGCAAGTCTACATTGAACCATTGAAGTCTTCCGTTATCTACTCGCGAAAATCGGTCATCCAGTCCACACCCTCATGGGAAATGAATTTATCCAGATTCTTTGTATTAATTCCCAGCGTATCTATGATCTCCACGGCTTTCTCATCATGGATTCTCGCATTCTTCCTTTTTGTTTCATTTGCCCTGATTGCAAGTGGAATCCCTTCCTGACCTCATACAGCTCCAGCTTCATACCGCTTTCATCACAAAGCCTCTGGATATCAGCCCTTGCTTAGCACAACCAGCTTATTTGAAATATTTTTCACCACTGGTATCCATCCGAACAAATAGTACACAGGCATGATGATTTTCATTCCCTCCACGAGACTCACATCCCGCACCCATGTATAATCCGGTGAGATACGCTGCAGTTCCTTCCCGGACTTGATACCCCATGTGAACTTTGCCTTTGTTTTCTCAATGGACTTTTCTTTTACATTTTTCACTACCCACGGATTCATAACCTCCATAATGACTTCTGCCCTTTCAAAACGCCTGCTGATAATTGAGAGTATCTGCTTCACGTCCTGTTCTGATAAATACATGACCAATCCCTCTATGATAACCAACACCCTGCCTTTTGGTTCTTCTATTTCATCTGCCCATTTTTCGTCCATTGCTGACTTTGCAATCATGGAAATATGCCCGTTTTCCTCAAGGAAGCGGCGGCGGACTTCTATCGTTTCCGGGAGGTCAATATTATACCAGCGAACCGTGGAACCGATTTTCAGCCTGTATGCTCTTGTATCCATTCCACAGGCAATATTGATTACCGTCGCATTTGGATTTTTTCGGATAAAATCACCCACCATACGGTCAAGCAGTATCGTTCTGGCAATAACCCCATTAGACATCAGGGCATCATCTCCTGCAAATGAAAAATCATAATCCATGCGGGATACAATCTCCACAGCTTTGTCATCATGGAACTTTGCATTTTTCTGTTTGGAATATGCAACACGGGCATGCAGAGTCTGCAACATCGTTTCCGACACACCTTGTATTTGTATCTTTTTCATCTTCATCTCACTTTCAATCCATTTTTTTATCCTGATTGCCATTCCGTAAATGACTCAAACCCCACGCCAGCATAATCCCAAACCAGATAATCATGCTCTCACTCATCAGTCCGTTGGTAAACCCAATACGAAATGGCGTATCTGGAAGAATGGATTTCACAAACCACAAAACAGCATAGACTACAAGCACATTCGTAAATGCCATCCATTTCGGGAATATTGTCCTGCCGGAAATCTGCAGATAAAACCAATATAAAAATGGCGGCAGCATGAATGCCTCGCTTAATACCACAATCCACGAAAAATTGGAAACCAAAGCCTCCGCCGCAGGCAGAGCCACCGCTTCATAACCATTCCCGTTAAGCCATGCAAATACATACAGAATCATGACATAAAACAGATGGAGACACAGCCATGGTGTCAGCCCGAATGCTGTCAGGTAATGGTATATTTTCCTGTTCTTTTCCTGTTTTACAAATCCGACAGTGGTAAACAGCGCAATTCCATATAGCAGGACTGCAGGAAAAGCCACAAGCATGGACAGGGAATTCCGCCATGCGGGTATCTGTGCCACGCCCTCCGTCAGCCAATAGACCTGCCCATGGTATGCCGTATTGCCGTACATCATCAGCCAGTCACCGCTGCCCAGGAAAACACAGCCAAACATACCACAGATTAGTGCGGCAGCTTTTTTTCTATTACCCATCATTTTATCCTCCCAATTTACCGTTACATCCATTCCTGAAAAACGGGAATATTTAAATTTCTCCCTGCTTCTTTTTGTATCCACAGTCACAGTACGGTCCGCCGGAAGCCAAGGTATACTCCCTGACAAAGTTTGCTGCGCCTCCCGCTTCGCTCATGGTATAATCCATCTGACACATGGCAGGGACAAGGTCGTACAGCCCAAGTTCCCGCATCAGGGTGCAGATGCCGCAGGCAGTAAAGCGGGCTTCATAGCCGCTGCCGTCCGGATAAGGATAAAATTCCATGTTCCACGAATAAGGATTTCTGTCTGCAGCCTTCAGCCGTTCCGTAGCTTTCTGGGAAGTTATGTCCTTGTCGGAAAATTTGGATTTCCCGCTCTTACGGCAGAACCACTTCATAGCAGGAGTCATCATAGAGCCGGCATAATATGTTGTCAGTCGCTTTACATCAGGTCGCTCCGGCATATTCAGCACAAAGGCAGCAAGCAGGGCACAGTTGACGACATTCATTTTGAACCGGTCTTCCTTTTCAAATTCCGGCAGTCCGGCAATTATCTCTTTATACCGCGGTTTTGCTTTTACAGCGACTGTTTTTGCCTTATTCCTGTCCAGTCCTAACTCCGTAATCAAATTACGTTCAAAAGATTTTCTAAATAACATCCACATCCCCATGGGCATTCCAATATATTTCATGCTCTGTCCTCCTCATAGCAACAATGTCATAATTGCCGAAACCGCCGCCGACAAAACAGGAAAATATACGGTTCTCAGCATCTGCTTCCCGCATCGAAAAAATCACCTCAAAAGTAATCCTATACCTGCTAACGCCGCAGAGAGTACGGCGCACAATACAGGCCCCTTTATCCAGTGATCCACAATGCCGAATTCCTTCATCCACGGTCCGGTCCTCCACATCTCATGCCCTCTGTTTTCCGGCAGGCAAACGCGGTCTGTATACACTGCCCTGAGCCACCAGTCCAGCAGAAAAAAATCTCCAAAATTCCATCCCAAATTGATGATAAATGCATTAAGGAACAAATACCCAAAACCCGTAATCCCCTGCTCATACGCACTGAGGACAATATACGCCAATAATATGGGATAAAGAATAAACTCCATCAACCTTACAGGTCTCATATTCTTCTTTGGTATTTCTTTTTTCGGGGTATTAATGCCCTTCGGGAGCATGACCGAAAACCCCCTCGGTTCAAGAATCCATATAAATGCAACCACTCCGTTAAATGCAATACAAACAATGACCGTGTCCAGAATCGTTCTCAGCCAATTCATATATTTTATTCCTCCGCAAATTATTTTCTGCGATACCCTCAACCCTATTCAGACTATACTCCGCAGCATTTTTTCATAATACAGGCGTTCATCCTCATCTTTTCTATGCTCTTATTTTCCCGAACAGTCCCTTCTTCTCGTAAGGCTCACTGCTCACTAATACCGCCTCATAACCGGCTTTCGCAACCACATTTTTCAGTTCCTGTTCCGGGATGTCTTTCTCTGCAATGATGACCGCCTGCTTCTTTGTATGTGAGCTTGTTACCTTTTTTACCTGAAAAGCGCTTCTTACCGCCTCGTTTATATGCGCCTCGCACATCCCACAGGCCATTCCTTCTATTCCTACCGTAATCTTAATCATAAAATGCCCTCCTAATATTTGTTAGCAATGTCTAACTCTGCTCTTTAAGAAAAGCGGTTACTCAACGTTAGTAACCGCTAACTCATGTTAAATATACCCTACCTCATATCCATTTGTCAATGATAATCCGGAACATTTCATTAAATTTTTAATGGTTTCTCTTTTTCACATAGTAAACGAATTCACCATCCTTCTTATACTCGGTATAGCCCAGTTTTTGATAAAAAGCATTTGTACGAATATTCCAAACAGGCGTATCAAGAAATATTTCTTTTGTGTCGGGAAAAATTCTTTCAATTTCCTGCATGATAAATATGCCGTACCCCTTTCTGAAATATTCGGGATCTACAAATATTCTGCCTATGTTAAGCTGCAATCCATCCGCAAAAAGAATGGCGCCTCCTACAATCAGACCATCCACTGATAATTTATATAAGTGATTCGCCTTTGCCATCTTAATATGAAAATTTACAGACATATATCCGGGCGGGCCTGTTTTTGAAGCTGCTCCAACAGCAATGTCACTATCAAATGCACGCTTGGAAATACTATTTATCACCAATACATCTGACGTACCGGCTTTTGTCAATTCCATCATTCATGAATCCTCTGCTTCTATTTTAGGCGCTTCAATTAAACTGCGAAAAGGCGTCCACTTTCGTAACACCATCAACATGAATATAAACATCCATATATACGATTCCATTCTCTTCATATTCATGTTCAAAACAACTGATAATGTTGTCTTGTTGTTTCTCTTTAAAATTATTGGCCTGCAGATATTCCATGATAATCTTATATGCGTTAGGAATTCTCTCAAAAGGCTGTATAAAGGGCTCTTTAATGGTAATCATTGCGTAGTCGGCCTCTGCATTTTCTGCGTATTCCACGCCGGGGCATTCCGTTTCAAACCCCTCCGGCAAAATATAAGCTGCCACATATCCGTGCATTCCGAATCTGTTTTGTTGTTCTTGTGATACAAAAGGAAAATCCCACCCTATCATTCTCGCATTCGGATTTGCAGCCTTAAGACCACTGTTAACAGCCCATTTCTCCATATACTCATTCACATCGCTCTCAGGATTCCAAGAAATCATGACATATCTCGCCATTTTAAATGGCGCTATCCTTTTAATCTGAACTTTTGAATAAATCTCTCCCTGGTCCGACAGGTTTTCCTTCACAAGTGCATCAAGCCTGCATGCAAAAAAGTCACTGATTTCAACGAGCTTTGCAAGCTCCGGAACCACTTCATCAGACTCCCATCTTGATACAGTCTGACGCGTAACTCCCATCTTTTCTGCAAATTGTTCCTGCGTAAATTTTTTCTGTTTTCTCAAAAAACCTATATTTGATCCTAAACTCATATATCTCATCTCCTTATCAATATTGTCTTGCAGTCATCCGGACAAGATATATTCTGTCACATCATATGCAACATATCAACCAACCGATATGTGCTCTTTTTCGGTTCTATGTAACACATTATGTTACATGCGTTCTATTTTAGATAATCCCAGAGCAAAATATCCGGATCATCATTGACACCATGCATATAAACGCCACTCGAATAGTCACTTGCATGTAAATCCATTATCTGTATTCTTCTTGTCATTCACTTTTCATAAAANTGTTTTATTTGACAGCGNATTCCTTTTCAANAACCGCAAAAACCTTTTTGGAGTACAGCGAAACNGCCATAGCCAAAATCGCGTTTAAAAAGTTTGTTCATATTTGTACCTCCGATTTGCTNTTTTATGTTGTAAATTACACCTTTCAATTTGATAAACGAACGCAGCGCTATCTGGCATGGTTAAAAAAACTNAAATTGGCACTTTTTATCTGTCCAGTTCCATGTATAATAAGGAATTAATTCCAATAGACGCAAAAGAAAGGTGCGTGATTCAAATGAACAAAAAAAATCCACTCTTACTGATAATCGGCATCCTCGTTTTACTTGCNGGCGCCATTCTCTGCTATACAACCTACCNAGGCTCCTACGCAGCCTCCAAAGAGCTTGGCACTGAACTGAATGAAGTAAAAGCAGAAATNAAGGANGCAAAAGCAAATCTCGAAGCCGCCTCTGACGCATATACAAAAACGTCTTTGGAGACCGGCTTGCGGGAACTAAACAACCTCAGTGAAACATTAAGCAAAGAAAAGCTTTCTNTGGAAAAGCCTTATTCCTACTCACTGATACTTCTTTTTTGNGGNNTTCTGCTNACNATAGCGGGAANCGNCAGACTGTACGCCGGCTCTCGCAACGGTGCGAAAAGAGATTTGACAAANCTGGCACAGGCAGGTCTGCTTGCAGCACTCTGCTATATCGGCTTTGCCTTTTTCAAGATTGATATTCCNGTCGGAACCGAAAAGACTGCCTTCCACCTCGGCAATGTTTTCTGCGTACTCGCCGCGCTGCTGCTNGGCGGCTTNTGGGGCGGACTGGCAGGNGCCGTTGGCATGACGGTAGGCGACTTGACCACCGCTTATGTCACCAGCGCCCCCAAAACCTTTTTCTTAAAGCTCTGCATCGGACTGATTGTCGGACTGGTTGCGCACCATATTTGCAAGCTCGGACAGCAGACGGACAGAAAACGGATTGTCGGCATCACCGTGCTTGCCTCTGCCTGCGGTATGGCATTCAATGTCGTTGCAGACCCCATTGTCGGATATTTTTACAAAACCTATTTACTGGGAATCCCCCAGCAGATTGCCGGTNCGCTGNNAAAAATAGCTGCGGTCACTACGCTTGTCAACGCTATTGTAGCCGTTATCACCGCTTCCGTTTTTTATCTGGCGCTTCGTCCGGCACTGAAAAAAGCAGGCTTTCTTACAATGGAAAAAAATAGCGCTGTCACTCTGAAAATGTAACTTTTAAATTTCCCATAAAACAGCTTAACTTATATTCGCTGTCTGCACCATTATTGATATCATCCTCGAACGCAACGCCCGTGTGGGAACGGCTTCCTACTGTCATGTTGCCCGCACTGCACTCTAAATCATAATTATGATCCTTTTCCGANCTGCCTGTGATATGGATGTCGGCATTGCCCATGGCACATTCCACGTCCATATCCCCCGGCACGCTGCCGGTAAAACGCAGCTCTCCCGCTCCGATTTCAGCCTCAAATTTTCCGGAAACCACTGCATCTTTTATCACAACCTGACCTGCACCCAGTTCAATTTTAAGTTCTCTGGCNGTCACTTTTTCTGTCTGCAGCCTGCCCGCGCCAATTTCCATCTTTATGGTATCGGCGCTTAAGGAAGCTATTTTAAAGTCCCCTGCTCCCATAGACGCCTCTACTTCATCAAATACAGCCCCNTCCGGAATCAGNATTTCTACNTTCGTGTTAAGAGAATTGATTTGACCGGTCGTC
Organism: Lachnospiraceae bacterium; assembly: GCA_014804445.1. Taxonomy (GTDB): domain Bacteria; phylum Bacillota; class Clostridia; order Lachnospirales; family Lachnospiraceae; genus Acetatifactor. The sequence goes on from JAAUZU010000026.1 coordinate 8,595, forward strand.
GTCACGCGCACATACAGCGTATCCCCGGAAACATATGCCTGCATCTTTTTAATGGACTTGGCGGATACATGATACTCNGCATCGGGCGATATANCAAACGTAACCTCGCAGCCNCCCAGTTCAAGCTGCAGATTGCTGATATTTTCTGCNGAAAAGCTGTCTGACCATTTATCCTTGTTTTCTATCACGTCATAAAAACTGTTGAATAGACTGTCCGAATCCGGATCGTAAGTATNCCAGTCGTCGCCCCAGCTCCAGTCTTCCAATTTTTCACCCCATTTNTCAAACCATTCGTCGGCCTCTCCCAGATGGCAGCCGTAGCAGTTGAAACCNCGCCAAAATGCACGGCTGAGTCCTCTAAGNCCGCCTCCGCAGCCGCCGGCCGTCAACAATATAATACTAAGCGCCAGCATAACAGCAACAATAACAGCGCATGTTTTCATAAATTTTTTCATATCAGTTTCTCCCTCATTTCGTTATTTTTTTCCAAAGCCATGAAATGCCGCGGCAGATTGCCGGAAGCGCCCAACCCAAAAGCCACACNGTAAACATGATACAAAGTATACCGATGGCAAGACACAAAAGCGCTGCCCCTATCATCACCATTCCCACAAAAGGCAGATGAAAGATAACCGCAAAGCCGGACACAAGCACGGCCGCTCCTGCCACAAAACATCCCAATCCTGCCGCACCAAATCCAATCACCAGACCGAAGAAACCAAAGAAACATGCCGCCAGCGCGCCCAGCAGGCTCCCCGCCACGCCGAGAAGCACAGGTGAGAAAATAATGCAGGCGATTACAATCAGCACAATCGCCCATGCCGGCCATTCCTCTTTCTCCGCAGAGGCCTTCGGCGGACTCTGGTAAAAGGTGTTTCCCTGATAAATCGTGCTCCCCTGATAACTCGTACCGTTCTGGTAAGCCGCGCCGCTATGCCATGCGCTGTTCTGCCCGTTCCCCGGGGTCGTGTCTCTGTAATCCATATTTGCCCTGAGACCGTCCTTAATATTATCGGCAACCTTTTCCGGAGATTCCAGTTCTTCTAAAACCTTCTGCTCGTTTTCCTCTCCCGCATCGCTGAAGTACTCTTCGTAGTAATTCAGCGCTTCCACTCTCTCATTTTCAGGAATGTTCTGAAGCAGGCGTTCCAGTTCCCTCATAAACTCTGCTTTGCTCATATTCTTATTCCTCCCTCTAAAATTCCGGAAATCTTGCCGGAATATTGTCTCCACTCATTCACATACATCCTTAACTGCGCCATGCCTTTGTCCGTAATTCTGTAATAGCGTCTGTTTCTGCCCGCACATTCTCTGTCATATACTACCATACATTCATCCTTCTGCAGTCTCCTGAGTACCGGATACAGCGTGGATTCCGACAGTTCAATCACCTGCCGTACATCCTGCGTGATTTTATAACCATAGGTCCCCTCCGGTTCCTTGGACACAACTGCCAGCACGATTGCGTCGAGCAGTGCCGCACCTGTATTAAATACCATCCTCTGCCTCTCTTTCTTTTATAATATTGCTAAAGGTTATAATATTATATCCCGTATAATATGTTTCTGTGCTAATAATATATACCGTATAATATAGTTCTGTCAATAGCATTTCGAAAATCTTTTAAATTTCTTTAGATACCGACAAAATCCGCCTCACAAACGCCAAAAAAGACAAAACAAAAAGCGGCCGCGCCACATAGGCGCCCTGCCGCTCTCGTCATTAATTTCAGGAAGAATCGCTTCTGTATCAGATTCCGGGAAGAATGACCTCCTAAAGAATCGCTTCTGCGATTCTTTGAGGAATGACTTAGTTGCTCTTAGGCTGTGTATTTTACAGCCTTAGTGCAACTTCATTCCTTTCACACTTCGCATCTCCAGAAAAACGCACTATACGCCGGAAGCACACTGCCACCTCCGAAATCATGCTCCTGTCCGGTAATCAAATCGACTGCCCTGCCGCAGCCCGCATCAAAATGAGCGGTAAAATCACTGCTGTCGGCATTAATCGCAACCAGAACCCTCTCCCCTTCTGTTTTTCGCTCAAAGATACACTGTCTGTTTGTCAGAACCACAGAGCGGAAAGCCCCATAATTCAATGCATTGGAATGTTTCTTTGCCTGCGCCAGCTTTGCGATAAAATCCGTGAGGGAATTCCACTCCGGTGCGGCAAAGCACGGGCGGAGCATTTGATCCCCCTGTCCCTTCTCGCCAAGGCACCCCCACTCGCTGCCGTAGTAAACGCAGGGAATACCGGGCATACCGAACATCAGCGCATATATCAGCGGCAGATGATTTTTGTCGGAAAGGATGCTGGCAACCCTCGTCACATCATGGTTATCCACAAAGGACAGCATGTGCTTTCCTTTGTATAATGTCCAGTTCTCCGGTCCGAACTGCCTTAACAGGGAATGGTTTATCTCAAAGAGGTTCATGCTGTTGAAGCTGGAATACAGCCCCTTATAACACTCGTAATTTGTCGCGGAATGAAGCATGGAATCATTGACCAGCCTGTTATAATCCCCGTGCAGCATCTCGCCCAGAAGGAAAAAGTCCTGCTTTTTGCCGTCACAGTACCTTCTGAGACGCCTGATAAAGTCTTCATCAAGACTGTATGCCACGTCCAGTCTGAGTCCGTCTATTCCGAACTCGTCAATCCAGTAACCAACGCTGTCCAAAAGATAGTTGACGACCTCCTCATTGCGCAGATTCAGCTTTACAAGGTCATAATGGCCTTCCCAGCCCTCGTACCACAATCCGTCATGGTAGGGCGAGTCACCGTCAAACGCTATCCTGTAAAACCAGCCTGTATAGCGGGAGCTTTCACGATTGCGTACAACATCCAAAAAAGGACCGAAGCCTCTTCCCACATGGTTGAACACACCGTCCAGCACAACGCGTATGCCATGCGCATGCAGTTTTTCACAGAGACTCTTAAAATCCGCATTAGTTCCAAGCCGTCTGTCTATCAGCCTGTAATCCCTCGTATTGTAACCATGCGTGTCCGATTCAAATATCGGGGAAAAGTATATCGCATTGATTCCCAGCTTTTCCATGTGCGGTATCCAGTCCGCCACCTTCAGTATCGGGGACGCCCCTGTATTCTGCCCTTCACCGCCCGTGAAATCACCATTGTTTTCAAAGGGAACTCCGGTAAACCCCAGCGGATATATCTGATAAAATACACTTTCATATGCCCACATTGTCATTTCCTCCTGGTATGTAATTACTTCGTCTTTTCTAAGTATACTAAATTTTACAAAACCTGTCTAAATCTTTCTGCTTTTTCCCTTCACCTCACTGCCTGCCATAAACCGCACGCACATAATCCTCTTCATGGTTCAGCAGCTTCAAAATATCATACGGCTTGCCATCTCTGGATTCAATCTCTGCAATCTCATTAAGAAAATACCCGAAAACGCCCGCATATTTATTTTGCAGATGTCCATTCTCCACAATCGGAAAATACAGGATATCCTTCTCGTCGCAGGGAACCGTTGAAAATCCTACTTTATGCTCAAACGGCAGGGCCAGAAACCTCTCAAGCTCCCCTCTGCTCTCTATTTTCATTTCCACAAGGAGATTGTCATAGTTTAATCTCTGCTTTCTCTTCTCCCATATCCCGACAGCCGATTCAAAGTCCGTATAATGATTAAAGAACAGAGTGACATCGTCTATCCCAATGACAGGGTAATTTCTCTTCAAATTAATTTCGTACTTTTCTTCAATGAAGGACAGGGGCTGCTCCATATAATACTTGAAATTTTCCAGCAGCCGCAGATAGTCATCATCATCCAGGAACAAATTGATAAACGGAGAGCGGAATTCCAGTCCCAGAGAGTGGTAGGTTATACCGCCCCAACAGCTATTGGAAATAATACTGACCTTGCTTTCCTTCACGGCAATCCACCTCTGCAAATCAAAGTACGGATGCTTAAATATGTTTACCGGAATCACTTTCGACCTTGGCACCTGAAGCAGCTCAAGGAGCCTCACAATGACGCCTCTTCCCGCTTGATTCATATCGATAAGATAGTCATACTCCCTCAGCAGCAGCTCTTCTACTTTGATCACCTCTATCCCGTCTAACCGGCTCATCAGGTGATCCCCATTTAGAACAACCGCCTCTATCTGCATATTGCCTTTCAGCACTTCCATCTGCAGGTGCTTACAAAACATACCATATTCTGCATATGATCCCCATAAGATTACTTTTGTCATATCCGGCCTCCCTGTCTGTATAGATAGTATTCTAACATATTACGGCTCTTTCGTTAATCTTTTTTATCCATAATCATTCACATAATAGAATTGACCGCTTTAGTTCTTTTTTTGTTTCCCCTCATCTTCTACTTGAAGCAAAAATGGACTGAATGTCGATTTTAAAAGGGGGTTTTTAAAAGAAATCCCCAATTTCCACATAGTTATCCACAATAACACAAGTGTCATTTTCTTTACTTTAAGCGTCAAATTTCCAAAAACAACCGTCATAATTCGAATTTATGTTCTGTTTTGTTTAGAGCCACGAATTCCAGAACCACTCAACCCGCTTTGCAACGGTGTCCACTGTCACCACCTCAACATTTTCCCATTCCCGCGGGAAGAGCTGTCTGTAGGTATATTGCAGAAAACGCTCGTCGAGGAGGGCAATCACCCCCACGTCCTCCGACGTCCTGATAACCCGCCCCGCCGCCTGCAGAACCTTGTTCATCCCCGGGAAGCGGTAGGCATAGTCAAAACCGTTTTCGCCCCGCTCATCAAAAAAGTGCTTCAGAAGCTCTCTTTCACTACATACCTGCGGCAGCCCGGTTCCCACTATCATAACCCCGATGAGACTGTCATGCTTTAAATCGATGCCCTCACTGAAAATGCCTCCCATCACACAGAAGCCTATCAGGTTCTTACAGACGTCTTCCGTTTCTATCTCCATTTCAATTGCGCTGAAGTCGCAGTCCGCATTTCCCTCAAATTTTGCAAGAAAAGCCTCCCTCGCCGCCTCATTCATGGAGCCGTCCTGCACGATACATTCCGTCTCCTCATCCATGAAATTTTCGCTGTAACACTCGTACACCTGTGAAAGGAAATAATAGGAGGGAAAAAATACCATGTAGTTGCCATGCCGCTTCCCCACAATCTCATGAATGTACTGTGCTATCCTGTAAAATTCCGAGGAAGAACGCCTTGTATATTTGCTGGTCACATCACTACCCACATACAAAGCTCTTTTATCCGGCTGAAAGACAGATTTGGCATATACTTCATAATCCTCCGATGTTCCCCCCAGAAGCTTTTTGTAATACTGTATGGGAAGCAGCGTCGCCGAAAACAAAATTGTGCTTCTGCCTCTCGCCATACATTCCTGCAGATTGACGGAAGGATTGACACAAAACAGCTTTAACAGAAAACTTTCATGAAATTTCCCGAAAGCGTTCCCTCCGGAATTTTCCTCCCCGCACATCTGTGTATAAGTGACATAATTGTCATCCACCCGCTCATAAATATCTAAAAAATGTGAGATTTCAAAGAAAAAATCCAATATTTTCTTTCTGATTGGATTGTCATCACTCTCGTCAAGGTACTTGTCCATCGTATCATGCAGCCTGATTACAGCTTGTACGAAGCCGTCAATCGTCTCCACCACCTTGAGGTCCTCGCACTCCCGTTTCATGGCCAAAAGCTCTTTATTGCACTTTTCCAGTTGTCTTTCCAGCTTTGGTGCAAACTCATAAATACGTCCGCCATGATATCCGGTGCTTGTGACACGCAGTTCTCCGTTATTGACCAACTCAGTACTACCCTGCCAATGCGCCTCTTCGTCCGATACCGACGCCGGAAGCAGCTTCCTTTCCCCCTTCTGCTCCCGTACCTCCTTGATTTCCCGCTTCAATTCCAAAAAAGCTTCTTTATAGAGAGACGCACTGTACATTTCCCTGCCGCGCTCTAACAGGTTATGCGCCTCATCCACCAGAAAGGCGTAACTCCCCGAAGCACCTTCTCCAAAGAAACGCTTCAGATACACATGCGGGTCAAACAAATAGTTGTAGTCACCAATCACGCCATCTGCAAATAAACTCATGTCCAGACAAAATTCAAAAGGACAGACTCTGTGCTTTCGGGCATATTCCTCAATCACTTCCCTGCTAAAACTGCTTTCATGCGTAAGCAAATCATAGACCGCATCGTTTATTCTGTCATAATGCCCTTTTGCATAGCTGCAGTATTCGGGGTTGCACTCGGTCTCCTCCATAAAGCATATCTTTTCCTTTGCCGTGAGAATCACGCTTTTGAACTGAAGGCCGTGCTCTCTGAGCAGCGAAAATGTATTTTCGGCAACCGTCCTTGTAATCGTCTTGGCGGTCAGGTAAAATACTTTATCCACCATGCCGCTCCCCATGGCCTTCACCGTGGGAAAAATGGTCGAAATTGTCTTACCCACTCCGGTGGGCGCCTCAATAAAAAGCTTCTTCTTATGGTAAATCGTCTGATAGACATAAGCCGCCAAATCCTTCTGCCCCTCCCTATAGGCAAAGGGAAAGGAAAGCTCTTTGATGGATTCCTGCCTTTTCTGCTTCCATTCATATTCATAATCAGCCCATTTCCGATACTGGGAAAGCAATGCAAAAAACCATTCCCTTAGCCATTCGGTCGTATGCTCTTCATAAAAATACTGCAGTTCCTCCGTGTCCACATTGCAATAGGTCATCCGGATTCTCATGTCCTGCATATCGTTCTGCAGACCGTAAATCGCAGCATAAACCCTTGCCTGTGCCAAATGCACAGGCACAGGCTCTTTCATCTTAGATACGTCCTTCCGGGTTGTCTTTATCTCGTCTACCGTTACCTCGCCTGACTGTGCGGTAATAATGCCGTCGGCTCTGCCCTCCACTACAATCGGGTAGTTCTCCGTTTCATAGACATACCGTAGAAAAACCTCCGGCTGATAATCTGCGCCCATTCTTTTCTGAATCAGCCTGTGCAGCCGGCTTCCCTCCTGCATGGCATTGTCAGCAGCACCGGATCTTCTATTGTCGATATCTCCGCTGCGCAATATAAATTCAACCAGATTTCTTACCGATATCCGTACTTCCATCTCTGCTCCCATTTGCGTGCTTTGACACGCCTTCTTCCCGTCATCCGCCTGGCGGCATACAGGATACATGAAAAAACTCCCTGTTAAGATAGTACGCTATCTTTAACCGGGAGTCAATTTCTGCCTTATGGCTTTTGCTGTAAATTTCAGTTTCCTGTATCCTGCATTAGCAGGCAAGAGCATAATTTTTCAGCATCTCTTCGAATTCTGCATTGTGTCCGTTGTAATGAACTGTCAAATCCTGTGAGAAATCCAGTCCATATACTCCGAGAAATGATTTTGCATCTACTGCATATCTATTATAAGCAATGTCGATGTCAAAATCACATTTGGAAGCTACGGCTACAAAATGCTGCACTTCATTCGGGGTTAATCTGATTTTTCTTGTCATATCGCTTTGCCTTCCTTTCTATTTGTCCCTTTCATTTTTTATCAGGGATCTCCGGCGTCTTTCCGCCTTTGTTAATACGATTATACTCGCTTTTATCTAAAAGTAAAGCGTTTTTTTGACCTCAAAAAACGATAGAATTTTGTGATTTTTCCCAAGTGCTCCCGCTTTATAGCATGTTGCGCATTGCACTACCACAGATTGCCGTCTCATTAGTAGTATTGCACAATATTTTGTTTTATACCCCAAAATGGCCAAAAAATATTTGGCTATTTTTCAACAAATTCAACCATATAATTTCTAAAGCGCAGGGGCAGCATATTTTGTTGTAATTTCAGGTTTTTTCTGCCTTCAATACTAATCTTATGACAAAAATGGCGAAACAGTTCCTGGTAATATTCCTCCTCTGCCGTCATCTTAAGGCCTGCATCCCCCGCCCAAAGCGGCGTATCCTGTCCACGCATCAGAAACCACTCCTTTCCGGCAGGATGTATGGCATACAGTTTTCTGTTTTCATCGCAGATTACAAAATTCTCCATCGGCAGCCTGTCCGCAAAGTGAACCGTGAGCATGGGGAGCACATTGTCCTTCGGCCCGATGACTGCATAGAGCACGCCTCCCTCCAGTTCGGAAAAGCGCAGAAATTCCTTCATGCGGTTCAATTCATTGCCTGCGCCGCGGCTCAGTTCCAGCGTCCTGCGCACATTGTCGTCCGCCAGATGGTTCAGGATGCTGCCTTTGCATCTGCCGGAAAGTCCCCAGACTACCGTCTTATAAATCGCCTGCGCCTTGTCCGGTGCTGCTGACGCTGCCGCCAGACAGAGCGCAAAATAATCCTTTTCCCCAAAGCGACTGCACAGCGTGCGGATAACTTTTTCCGTCTTGACGCCGTCAGACGCCACTGTCCGATAAGTGGCAAAGAGCAGCATATCTCCTTCACCCATTATCTGCAGAACTATGCCGTCATGCGGTTTTTTCAGCGCATACGCCTCATAGATGCCGGTAAAAATCCCTTCCAGACTGTCTTCGCAAAGCAGTACGATATTTTCTTCCTCAGTCATCGCTGCCCCCTCCTTAAAGCTGTCCGAACGCCACTTTTCCGGTATCCGCCGCCGTTGGATTCGCCCCCAGGACAGTATCGTCAAACAGCGACAACTGCCGGTAACTCATTCCGTCCGAAGCAAACTGCTGCCGGTTCTTTACGTCCGCAGTCAGGTTCCTCACAATATAATCCTCCTCCAGCTTTGTCCGGTACATCATCTTTCCGTTACAGGTAATAAAATACAGCGCCCTCTTTAAAACCACACCTATTTTTTTCAAGGAAGCAAAATCAAGGCTGGCCGTCCGCCTTGCGTTGACAATGCGCATGGCGCTCTTAACGCCGATGCCCGGGACCCTGACTATCATCTCATACGGCGCCCTATTGATCTCCACTGGAAACTGCTCCAAATGCCTTACCGCCCAGTCCTCCTTCGGGTCCAGCATAACATTAAAGAATGGCCGTTTCTCACTCAGCAGCTCTTCTGCCTTAAATCCATAAAAACGCAGCAGCCAGTCTGCCTGATAAAGCCTGTGCTCCCTTAAAAGGGGCGGTCCGCCCGGCAGCGCCGGCAGCGCTTTGTCCTCATTGACCCTGACAAACGCCGAATAAAATACCCTCTTTAAGGAAAATTTCTGATACAGGCTCTCCGCCACATTCATAATCTGAAAATCACTCTCCGGCGTCGCACCGATAATCATCTGCGTGGACTGCCCGCCTCCCACAAAGCGGGGCGCATTGCGGTACAGCACCAGTTCGTTCTTATTCTCTGTAATCCCGTTCTGTATCTGCCGCATAGGGGCAAGAATGGTCTTTCTGTGCTTGTTGGGCGCAAGATTTTTCAGTCCTTCCGCCGTCGGCAGCTCCAGATTGACACTCATTCTGTCCGCAAGATACCCTGTCAGTTGAATCAGGCGGGGATCCGCCCCCGGTATCGCCTTGACATGCACATAGCCGTTGAACCGGCAGCGATTGCGCAGAATCCAGATGGTCCGGTATATCAGTTCCATGGTATAGTTGGGATTCTGAATGATGCCGGAGCTCAAAAACAGCCCCTCGATATAATTGCGTCGGTAAAACTGCATAGTCAGATCACATACCTCTTCCGGTGTAAAGGTGGCACGCGGTATATCGTTAGACCTGCGGTTCAGACAGTATTTGCAGTCATAAATACATTCATTTGTCAAAAGAATCTTTAACAGGGAAATACACCTGCCGTCAGCGCTGAAGCTATGGCAGATACCTGCCGCGACACAGTTTCCCATGTCCCGCCCGTTTCCTTTTCTGTCCACGCCGCTGGAAGTGCACGCCACGTCATACTTGGCGGCATCGCTCAAGATTCCCAGCTTATCCATCACTGTCATTCCACCTGCAGCCAGATACTCCATAACAACCTCGCTCCTCTTAATACAAACATTTGTTCCTTGTTTTTTAATACTAACATAGTTCCCATCCTATTGCAAGCATTTTCAGAACAAACGTTCCGTGAAATATTTTCAACAGATTCATGCAAAACTCTTCCGCAAATCAAAAAAAGTGCTTGCAATAAGCATAAAAAAGGGGTTAAATAGAATAGGTATTTTTTATCTGGAAATGAGTGCAATTCCGTAGGACTCTCCGACGGTATGCATGGAAAGAAAGGAAACTATGAGCGAACTAAAACTGCCAAAGGGCTATCAGTCGGAATTAAACCTGTACGACACCCAGATAGCCATCAAAACCGTAAAGGACTTTTTTCAGACGCTTCTTGCAGAAAGACTGCATCTGCTCCGTGTGTCGGCTCCCCTCTTTGTAGATCCGGCTTCCGGCATGAACGACAACCTGAACGGCGTGGAACGCCCTGTCACTTTTGACATCAAGGAGCAAAACGGGAAGGAAGCTGAAATTGTCCATTCCCTCGCCAAGTGGAAACGCTTTGCGCTTAAGAAATATGGCTTTCATGTCGGGGAAGGTCTTTATACAGACATGAGTGCCATCAGACGTGACGAGGTTGTCGATAATATACATTCCATCTATGTCGATCAATGGGACTGGGAAAAAATCATTGAAAAAGAGGACCGCAATATCGATACGCTTAAGAGTGTAGTGCGAACGGTATACAAGGTCTTGCGCAAAACAGAAAAATACATGTCCATTCATTATGATTATATTGAAGAAATCCTGCCCCATGATATTTTCTTTATCACGTCGCAGGAGCTTGAGGATATGTTCCCCAACTACACACCAAAGGAGCGGGAATACTACATATCCAAGGCAAAAGGCGCCGTATGCATTATGCAGATTGGCGGTCCCTTAGAATCCGGCGAGCGTCACGACGGCAGAGCGCCGGACTATGACGACTGGAGTTTGAATGCAGATATTATTGTGTACTATCCCGTGCTGGATATTGCACTGGAGCTTTCCTCCATGGGTATCCGTGTGGACAAAGCCGCACTGCTTTCACAGCTTGACATCGCAGGCTGTCCCGAGCGCGCTGACCTTCCGTTCCAGAAGGCAATTTTAAACGAAGAGCTTCCCTATACCATCGGCGGCGGCATCGGGCAGTCCCGTATCTGCATGTTCTTCCTTCGGAAAGCACATATCGGCGAGGTACAGTGCTCCCTCTGGCCGGAAGAAGCCACGCAGGAGGCAGAAAAAGCAGGTCTGCAGCTCTTATAGGCTTGTCATATAGACCAAAACAGTCAAAGGGCGGGATTCCGCCCTTTTTACTATCGCTTCAAAGCGTGTTTTTATACTCAGTCCCCCACGCCTTCATCGCGTCTAAGATCGGGCGCATGGACTCTCCCAGTTCGCTTAATGCATATTCCACGTGGGGCGGCACTTCCGGATAAACCGTTCTCGTGATAATGCCATCTTCTTCCATAGTACGCAGGGAATCCGTCAATACCTTCTGGCTGATTCCGTCTAAGTCTTTCTTCAATTCATTAAAACGCCATGGACGGACAAGAAGATTTCGCATAATTAATAACTTCCATTTACTTCCAATCACGGACACTGTGGTAGCAACAGGACATTCCGGCAATTCGTCTTTGGTTTTCATGGGACACTTCCTTTCAAAGCTTGTTTTCAATACTTACATTTTCATTATAGTGCAACATTCCAAAAAAGACAATGCGACGGGCATAGGCACCTTTTTGTAACTATCTAATAAAAAAGTGCGTACTTCTTTCCCTGTCCCGCCCTTGCTACAATATAATTGCCAGAAAAAGACAGAAAACAAGGAGGAATGGATTATGGCTTTATCAAATGTTGCTGAATTTGCCGGAAACGCAAGTGCATGCGGTGCCGCCTCACCTGAGGAAAAACCCAGTGCATGTGGCGCTGCCTCACCCGAGGAAAAACCCAGTGCATGCGGCGCTGTCTCACCCGAGGAAAAACCCAGTGCATGCGGCGCTGCCGCGCCGGAAGAAAAGCCGAGCGCGTGCGGAAGTGCTTGTGGAGCCGGAGACAAGTAACAGCTCTGCGTTATACCAAAACAGCGCAATCCGAAGCCGGCACATGCCTTGCGTTTGTCCGGCTTCGGATGATAACCAACCCTTTGAAAGGATGAGGATAACCATTTATGAAACCATACTTCGCTTTTCAATGGCATATCACCGATGATTGTGACCAAAGATGCAAACACTGCTACATTTTCTCGGAAGGAAAATGCAGCAAGCTTGTATCCATGAGCCTGCATGATATGGAAAAAGTTCTTTCTAATATAGAGAATATGTGCGAGCAGTTAAACCGCACTCCTTATTTTTACATCACAGGCGGCGACCCTCTTTTGCACCCTGATTTTTGGGAACTTATGGAACTGATTAAACAAAAAGGCTATAAGTTTACGATCATGGGAAATCCTTTTCATTTAACAGACGAGGTTTGCCGCAGGCTAAAGGCACATGGCTGTGAAAAATACCAGATGTCCCTTGACGGTATGCGGGATACCCATGATTACTTTAGGAAGCCGGGGTCTTTTGACTGTACCTTGGAAAAAATAGCGGTTATCAGAAATGCAGGTATCAAATGTGCAATTATGTCTACCGTATCAGGAACAAATATAGAAGAAATACCTGATGTCGTTGATTTGGTCGTAAAACATCAGGCGGATATCTTTGCTTTTGGAAGGTACTGCCCTACCAGTGACGAAAAAACCACAGGAATTGCACCACTTACCTATCGTGACTTTCTGGATAAATTATGGCATAAATACGAGGCATACAAAGAGCAGGGCGTGAACACTTATTTCAATCTGAAAGATCATTTATGGACGCTTTACCTCTACGAAAAGGGACTCTTCAAAATTCCGGAATATGCCAAAAAAGATATGGTGTATGAAGGCTGCCACTGCGCTATCTGCCACATGACAATCCTGCCAAATGGAGATGTATACGCCTGCCGTAGATTTGAAAGCAAAGTCGGGAATGTGTTTGAAGAGCTGCTTTATGATATATTTATAACAAAAGAAGAAATCTATCGTGACTATGAAAAGTTTGAAAAATGCAATAAATGCGAGCTCAGAGGATTCTGCCGGGGCTGTCCTGCCGTAACCTATGGAACAAGCGGAAGTTTTTACGGGGCGGACCCGCAGTGTTGGAAAGTAGTAGAGTAAGTGATAGAATAGAAGAGAAGGCTTGTAATGACAAACGAAGTGTTAGAAAATATAATGACAAGAAGAACGATTCGCCGCTTTCGGGAGGCGCAGGTTGGTGAAGAGGAATTACAGGCAGTGCTGGATGCAGGCCTGTATGCTCCCAGTGCCGGAGGCAGACAGGGCGTGTTGTTTGTGGTATCGCAGGATAAAGAAACCAATGAAAAGCTGGGAAGAATTAAACGAAACAATTCCCATGTTAAACAGTCTACCGATACGGTATACATCTCAAAGGAACAGCCCAGCATTGCGGATGACCCTGCTATTATCAATGCTTTTTACGACGCTCCTGTAGTTATCACTTTATTTGTACCGAAAAACTTTTTATATGGTCCTTACGATGCCAGTGCAGCGGCCGAAAATATGCTCCTTGCCGCACATTCCATTGGTTTAGGCGGCTGCTATATCGGGTCGGCATGGGAGTCCTTCAATGACCCATTCGGTCAAGAAACTTTAAAAAAATGGAATGTCCGAACAGATTATTATGCCGCTCTCCACGTCCTCTTAGGTTATCCCAAAGACGAACAGGCGCCAAGGGGAAAAGCCAGGAATAGCGGACGGATTATCAGAGTGTAGTAAAATTGACCCATATAGACAATGATAGGAAGAAAAGAGGGATGAAAATGTTAATTAAATGGCCCGGAAAACAAAATGCAGCAGATGCAGTTTCTGCAATCACAGAACTCAGACAGGCATTGGAGCAGGCGGAAGCTGTGATTATCGGCGCAGGCGCCGGACTCTCCACCGCCGCTGGTTTTGTCTATAACGGAGAACGCTTTCACACCTATTTCAGTGATTTTTCAGACAAATATCACTTCAAAAATATGTATGCGGGCGGCTTCTATCCATATGACACCTTAAACGAGCATTGGGCATATTGGAGCCGGTATATCTATATCAACCGCTATATGGACACTCCCACCCCACTGTATCAGACTCTTTACAAACTGGTCATGGATAAGGATTATTTTGTCCTCACAACGAATGTTGACCACTGTTTCCAGAAAGCCGGTTTTGATAAAAAAAGACTCTATTATACGCAGGGCGATTACGGACTGTTTCAATGCAGCGAACCATGCCACGAAAAAACATATGACAACGCCGAAACCATTCGTAAAATGGTGACGGCACAGGGTTACCAAATCGGAGCAGATAATCAGTTGTGCCTGCCTGCAGGCGTTGCTGCTAAAATATCCGTGCCCGACAAACTGATACCCCGCTGCCCGGAATGCGGAAAACCCATGAGCATGAACCTTCGTGCAGACGATACTTTTGTACAGGACGAAGGATGGTATCAGGCGGCAGAACGATATAGGTTATTTTTGCAAAGGCATGAAGATACAAAGGTGCTCTTCTTAGAATTGGGCGTTGGCTATAATACACCCGGCATCATCAAATATCCCTTCTGGCAGATGACTGCTGAAAACCAGAAAGCAGTCTATGCGTGCATCAATTACGGCGAGGCGGCCTGCCCGCCTGAGATAAGCCGACAGTCTATCTGCATCAACGGAGATATCGGGGAAGTTTTTCGGTTGTTGACTTTATCAAATATTTAGGATAAAATAAAGTGAGTTTTATATTTTCTTAAATCATGGAGGCCGCCAATGCAATACATGGAACGCACACTGGAGCGAAAATTTCTACACATGAGTTCCTTTTTTAAGGCAGTTCTTGTGACAGGAGCAAGACAGGTTGGAAAGACCACAATGCTAAAGCACCTTGCCGCAGCGCAAAGCCGCACTTATGTTTCGATGGATAATACGATGTCACGGGCACTTGCAAAGTCTGATCCTGTGTTGTTCTTTCAGACCTATAAACCGCCGATTATCATTGATGAAATCCAGAAGGCGCCGGAGCTGTTTGAGCAAATCAAAATTATATGTGATAACAGTGAAGAACGGGGATTATTCTGGCTGACAGGCTCTCAACAATACAAGATGATGAAAAGCGTCCGTGAAACGCTGGCCGGAAGAATCGGGATTTTAGAGCTTTACAGTCTGTCAATGAATGAGGTGGAAGGGTTGACTTTCCCAAATGAACTGGACTTTTCACTACCCTGCCTGTTGGCAAGGCAGCCTCTTACAAGAAAAAACGACATTGTAGAAGTGTTTGAACATATCTGGCGTGGCGGTATGCCGGATGCACTGTCGGCTGATGCTGAGCAAAGGCAGGAATACTTTAATTCCTATATTGAAACTTATCTTATGCGTGATGTGGCTGAAGAAGGCGGCATTACCGATACTGTTCGTTTTCGTAAGTTTTTAAACGCCTGTGCCGCTTTGGTTGCAGAACAGGTCAATTATAAAACTTTGGCTGATGCCGCAGAAATATCCCAGCCGACGGCAAAGGAATGGCTGCGGCTTTTACAGGGATTAGGTATCATTTACTTGCTGCCGCCTTATGCAAATAATGAGCTAAAACGACTGGTCAAAACGCCAAAAATGTATTTTTGCGATACCGGTTTGTGCGCATATCTTTCCATGTGGCTCACCAGGGACACACTGATGAATGGAGCTGCCAGCGGGCACTATTTTGAAAATTATGTAATCGTCGAATTACTTAAAAATTATGCTTATGCGCCTTCAAAAGCAAATCTGACTTATTACCGTGATTCCAATGCAAAGGAAATTGACTTGTTTGTAGAGGAAAATGGTGTGATTCATCCACTGGAAATCAAAAAAAGCGCAAATCCCGACAGACGCGAAGTCAAAAAGTATGAGCTGATTGATAAAGCAAAGCTGAAAAGAAGCAGTGGCGGCATCATCTGTATGTGCGAGGAAGTCATTCCCATTGATGCACAAAATTGTTTTATTCCCTGTAACTTAATTTAACCCAAAAGGAATGGTGCGTGATAACATGATACTCAATACAGGCAGCCGTACCGACATACCCGCCTATTACAGCGACTGGTTCTACAATCGCATAGAGGCGGGTTATGTGTTGGTTCGCAATCCCTACTACCCTTCACAGATAACCAAATACCTACTCTCCCCGGACGTAATCGACGTCATGGTTTTTTGCACCAAAAATCCCTTTCCCATGCTGGACAGGCTTTCTCTTTTATCCGCATTTGACACCTTTTGGTTTGTGACCATTACCCCCTACGGAGCGGAAATCGAACCGCACGTGCCGCCCAAAGAACAGATCATAGCTTCCTTCAAGCAGCTCTCTGAAGCCATTGGAAGCAGCCGGATAAGCTGGCGGTATGACCCTGTTTTGATTACGGATACGTATTCCATTGCGCATCATATTGAACAATTTCACCAAATGGCGGAAGCGCTTTCCGGCTATACCACCCAATGTGTGGTAAGTTTTATTGACCTATATGAAAAAACAAAACGAAATTTTCGGGGAATCCGCAGTGTCACAAACAAGGAGCAGGAGGTTCTGATAGAAGCGTTCTCTCACATTGCAAAAGAAAACGGTTTGCAGATACATTTATGCTGTGAAAATGCAAGTCTTGTCAGAGAAAATGTGGACGCGGACGGCTGTATGTCAAAAACTGTGCTCGAAAAGGCATTGGGCTGCAGGTTGGATGTACCGAAAAAAAAAGCGGCGCGGAGCGAATGTTTCTGCCTGCTCGGGGCAGATATCGGCGCATACAATACCTGTGGGCACGGCTGCTTATACTGCTATGCCAACTACGATATGGAAACCGTCGCCAAAAACAGGAAACTGCACAACACCTCTTCACCGCTTCTGATTGGAGAGCTGTCCGAACAGGATGTGGTAAAATCAGCCGAACAAAAATCATGGAAAAACGGACAATTGGATATTTTCGATTTATCCTATATGGTCTAATCGATTACATTCTTAACCCCAATGATGGTACTGTAATCGGCATTGCTGATGATAACGCCTTTTCTGGAGTTGGCAGCATGGATTATCTGCCCATCTCCTATATAAAGCCCCACATGGGTGCAGCTCCGTCCGCCGTTGGAGGAGTAACAGATAATATCGCCGGGCTGGATTTCGCTGTAGTCGATGCTCCTGCCTGCCGAAGAAAGCTGTCCGGACGGGGTTCTGCTGATAGAATAGCCAAAATCTGCATAAATAAAACAGGTGAAGCCTGAGCAGTCCGTCCCNCTGTCCAGNCTTTTTCCGCCGTGCACATAGACATTCCCCAGATACTGCATGGCATACNCCACAATTGCNGCCCTGAGTTCTCCGTTNTCCGCATANGTCTGTCCTGCCAAATCNGTNCCATCTCCCANAGCAGCATTATCTGTGCTCTGCAAAGAATCTCCGTCCGCAGNCTGCNCTCCCAAANCNGCNNNATCCTGCCCNGCCGCCTGTGCTGNATTGCCCTGTCCTGCNGCGGCTGCCGCTTCCTGCCTNGCCGCTTCNTCAGCCCTNGCCCGCTCTGCAAGCTCCCTTTGCGCCGCAAGNTCCGCCTGNTCCTCCTCAATGGATTTGGCATAAATAAATTCTTCNGTAACCATGACATATTCAGCNGATACGTACCCTGCTTTTTGCTCCGTATACTGCACCTTCAGCCATTCTCCGCAGTCCTCTAACAGACTGACGCTCTCACCCCTGCTGATATATCCGATTNTANCCGCGTTAATATCCGGNTCCCGCCTCACGTTCAGCCTGTCCGCCTGCACNGTGACATAGCGGATTACATAGTCGTCNATAACCGCNGCAGCCTCATCGCCNTANATNAAAAATTCTGCNTTTACATAGCCCTCCACACTTCCCGAAACCACCTGAAACCACTCGTCATTTTCCCCTGCCAGTGCAAGAATCTGCGCCACGGAACCGTCATACAGCTTTCCGACAATTTCGCCGTCCGTGCTCGGCATATTCCGCACATTCACATAATGATTCACATCGGCTATCGCAAGGTTCGCATATTCGTCGTCATCTTCATCATCTGTTTCCTGCGCCGCATCGCCTCCCGATACCGCCTGACTGAAAGCTTCCAGCGCAGCATTGTCCGCTGCATTTGCATCGCCCGCAGACACNCTTNCCTGCTGTGTGCCNTCTCCGGATGCCACATCCTGCCCTNCTTCGCCTTCCTGTGCCATATCCGGAAACGCGGTGCCTCCTGACTGTCCCTGAGACTCCCCATCTCCTGACCGTTCCTGTGCCGTCTCATCTCCAGACTGCCCTTGCGCAGACACACCATCTGCCATAACTGCTGCTCCACCCGCCTGCAGCGCAGANGCTATCGCCCTGCCCGCCGCAAAACTGCCCGCAGTCACACCTATGCCAATGCAAGCTATTATGATACTACATGCTGTTATTATTATTTCTCTCTTGTTCTTCATTGATTTTTATACAGCCTTTTCTATTCTTTGCTTTACCCAACCGTGAATATGTATTTTCTACGACCTTAAGTTTACATTATAGCAAACTCACCTTCGGTTTTCTATCCCTAAAATGGAAATTCCGATATTTCACAATTTCTACTACGACTTATATCTTAAGCCTCCCATGCGCGTTTCCTCTAATTTTTCCTCATATATTTCTCTCATCACTTGTTCACATGGAACTTTACACATACGTAACACTTTTGCATTTTCTTGAACCTTAAATGTTGTCTGCATATGTTCTGCACAGAAATCAAGCCACGAATTAATATAATCTTTTGCCTCTTCCTGCCCAAAACCACATTCCTTTTTCAAACGAATGAATGCGGATAACACATAGGTTTTAATCTCACCCAGATGATTNCCGGCACCAATGGTATCGCAATCCTCTTTCANTTTTCTAAGAAANTCACTTTTCGTAATATTTCCATAATCTNCCTNCTGCANNTCCTTNAAATTGTTNTCATAANATCCTTCNGCATAAGCCTGANATNCTTTTTGCAGCAAATTAGCATNCAATCCTAATGCCATTGNTCCATAGACATTCTCCAGTTTATCCAGAATATCTTCATCACTATAACATTTTATCTGCCTTGTGGAAATCTTATTTTCCAGCCACTCCATAGAGCCCGTAACATTATGTNTGGAAAGTTCTGTTCGAATTTGACTATGACAAAAGAATTGATATCCGGGTAATTCCATGATTCTATCAATCAGATGATTATCAGCATCTTTTTGAATGATATGCGTTTTAGAAATAAAGTCCGTATCCAGAAGGGCATATTTATCTTTCTGCATAGCCCTCCTTATCTGTCCTTACGGAAACCTGCTCTAATCTCTTCCAAGAATTTCCTATCTGCTTCTTCTCTGCTTTCTGTAAGAAGCCCGTTCTCAGAATTAAATTCCAAGTTATCCAAAAGACTTCCAAAGTATTCAATCTTCACACTACTCATCTGCCATTGTTTAGCTTTGCCGGTAAGTTCTGTTCTCTGTGCAATATACGCTGCATCATACTGTAACAAATCGTTTGCCTTGGTCTCTGTTATAACACGCTCTTCAAACAATCTTAAGATAATTGCTTTATACGGAAGTGCAAAAACTTCCATCAGAGTCAAAATATCATCCACCTTAATATCAGTTTGATTTATCCCATATAATGCAAGCTGCTCTCTCATCATTCTATCCGGCATTAATAAAAGCCCTGCAAACGCATTTGCTTCCAAATCCTCCTGTGTCATGGCAGCTTCGTCCACCATTTTAGACTCCAGTACAGAACCTGTACGTATCGTGTTTGTATCTGTACCTTCCACATANCATCGAATATGATACAACTCATGCGCTGCTGCAAAAATTTGCTTACATATAGCCAATTCAGAATTTATACACAAGAAAATAGTTCCTTTTTTCACAAATGTAACTGCCCATAATTCTTCATCATGAAAAGGGTAGCGCAAAAGCTCTAATGCCATTTCCTTTTTTCTTGCATAGTTCTCAACAATACCAAAGATNGAAGCTCCCAAAATAGAACTTCCGCAATATGCACCGGAAAACTCTTTTGAGCCATCAGCTATTTTTTCAAATCTTTTTACATCCTTTTTATATAAGCTTTCTTTTAAAACATTCCCCATTAATCATCCTCCCAAGCTTCCATCATAAGCGCTCCATTCTCTCGTACACGGCTATGAAAGAGAATCATATCCGACAGCTTATCCGCAATCGCCAGAGTATCTTTTGCCTGTTGNGATGCAACCTTACCCATAAAAGCATGAACAACATTTTCTTCCTGTATCNCTTCCGGCAGCTTAGTCAGNTCTTCCATTTTTACACCAANAAAATCNGCAATCATTTTAAGCTCGATTGCATTAATCATCCGTGAACCATTCAGCATCTTATTTACAGTTTGTTTTGTTGTCCCAATTCCTTCAGCCATATCCGTTTGTTTTTTATTCTGTTTTTTCAAACAATTCAAAATATTATTCGCTATAACCATATTCATATCCACCATAATTCGTCCTCCTGACAAATCAACCCATTTACATTATATTCTTTGTTTTTATTCCGGTCAATAATATGGTTACTGTTTTTGTTCATTTCATTCCTATAAGTATCTATTTCGCTCACTGTACGGCTCTCTTCTGAATCTGCTCCACCAAGCTTATAAGGCATATTATTACAAAAGGCTGTACAACTCACCAACAATAGGATGGCAAATATCCTCCAATGTACTTCCGGCAAATGGATTGGATAAATGAGCGCTTTCCAATAATTCCGGATAGGATTTACTTCCTCCTTCGCTGCACAGCCTCATATAGTCTTCCCATGCCTGCCCATAGTTGCTTTTCATCTTAAGATAAAACTCATAAGTACTGATTTGTGCAATGTTGTACTGTATATAATAAAATGGGCTTTCAACGATATGTGTTTGGCGGGGCCAACACTTTCCCTGATGTATATCTTCCAAAGATATTCTGTTCCAAGGAATATATTTGTTTGAAATATCAGCCCACAATTCACAAAGCTGCACCCTTGACATATTCTTGTCATACATCAGATGTTCAAATTCATCTATGGCACACCGATATGCCAGATTTTCAAGCTGCTGCATCAAATGATTTCGTATATATTCTTTTTGATATTCTCCTACAAACATATTTAAGTAGGGAAACATAAAGTGTTCCATTGTTTTGGAATGTATTTCATTCACAGCAGGAGAAGAACGATGTAATTCATATAACGGCTGTTTTCTCGCCGCAGTATAAAAGGCAAATCCATGACCGAATTCATGGACAGCATATCCTGTTTCCATTCCATCACCTGTATAATTTCCAATGATGAAAGGAAGTCTCTCATATGGCAGCATACAGCATGTAAACAGGTTCCCACGCTTATTCGTCCTTGTGTCCAGATCATACAGTTCCTTCTGCGTCATCTCCTCAATATAAATTCCTGCTTCATAAGACAACTCTTTAAACATAGCAGCAATAGCGGAAATCAACTCCCCTGAGTTAGCATTAATTGCAGGAGGATGTCCAAAATCGATTCCCTTTGCTTTTATATCAGCCACTGCCGGCGTAATGCATTTTTGAATATGGTTGCGGAAATCTGTTATCTCTNGNNTTCCGTAATCCTGCCGTCCCTGAATGTGGTATCCGAGATCTATGTAGCTNNTATAACCAAAGCTGTCTGCAAGCTCACAGCGGGTCTCTATCAGCTTTCGGAACACTTGATACAGTGCCTCNTCATCACGGCTATCCTTTACCATCNATTTTCTGTACTGCAGTTTTAANGCTGATTCTTCCGACTGCAATCTCATACTGTCNGAATTTTCCGCAGCCCTATGCTGATCAATATGTGCAAAAATCTGTTTTCCAAATTCCTGTTCCAATTCANGACGATACCCGGNAGCCGCTGCTATCCCATTACATTCATCACANAGCGCATACACCGGNGGCTCCTCCCTGTTCTGTATTTCAACTTCCTCCAGACTAAATTGATAATCTATCCCGCACAAATGACGTATATAGATAATTTCTTCTTGAAATACCATATATTCTATTTCTTTTTTTACGTCCAGCCAGGCATCGCGGAACATCNGATANGANAAGGCGTTCTGCATCTTGCTTTTACAGTTATTGATTTTTTTCTTTATTTCTGAATAATCAGGTCTTGTATAGCNCCATTCTGAAAATTTCATATTAACCTTTTCCCCTTTTNTCATATTCTTGCTAACGCATTCTGACACCAATTAAATANTANCAAAAAGGCTTCNTCAAAATCATANTCCATATCATTTTGTAATGATAGGCTCAATTCCAAAACAATTTTATCCTCGTCTTGTACACATGCAAGCAATTCCCGTTTTGTTGGAATAAAATAACCACTGCTTAAATAATACAAATGCTGCATAATGAAAAATACTGATTTACAAGTTATCGGCAGCTTTGAAATGTTGTACTCCCTATCAGCGTGTACATAACGGTGACAAATTTCGTGATAGAGATTATTCAAACTTAATTTTACATAATTTCTTTCATCTTCCATGGTATATGACGGAACAAGTTTTTTTAATTCTCCGTAATAATCTTTAGTCGTGTTCAATAAATGACATATTTCCAACGGATTCCAATGCTCTAAATCAGCTTTGCCGCAAATAAATCCACAGGACTTATCAAAATTTCCTANTGAAACAAGNGCNTTTTGATAGGTTTNCAAATCCTCAACCGAAANANTGTCAATCACAGCCATAATATCAATNTCGCTGTTTTTCGTCTCTTCNTTACGAAGATAACTGCCTTGCAATCCTATATACACCAGTCGTNCNCCAAATGCATGTTTTAATAAGTCTATTAACTCATCAATATATTCATCTATTCTAAACATTCCGGATCACCTACCTCTTCATTTCCAAGATACTTTATGTATTCTTTTCCCTCATAAAAGTTCATTATNGGGCGTCGAAGTTTTGACGGAAACAATGGTAATTGATTCAATACGGACAAATCNAACCAATCAAATCCAATTTGATTGGTATCGCTATGAAGTNTTGCATTTTTCGCTTTGCCCAAGTAATCACATAAAAATACTAAATCAATTCTATGAAANCNCTCACCNTGAACNCCNTCTATAACAAAAAGTAAATCTTTGCATTTAACCTCTATTCCTGTCTCTTCTCTNACTTCCCGCTCNACAGTCTGCGGAAGCATTTCCTCGCTATCTTGACCGCCGCCGGGCAAAATATACCATTCNTCNTTGCCNTCATTCAACTTTATTGCNAGCAATTTACCATTTTGAATNATAACNGCTTTTGCAGAAGTGCGTATTTGTCTGAACATATTTATAATCCTTTCGACGTTTCTATTGCATAAGTTCGTCCGCCTGCCTCNCTTTAAGANCCGGTTGACTTATAATGCCTGACGCCGACGCGCCAAAANAGGTAACAGAGCAGCACAAAGACGGTAACGCCCAGNGGACAGAANGCNTAGAAGCAGTTATCCGTCTTTCCAAGCANGTATTGCAGCGGNTANTACTGCACCANCGTGTAAGGAATCACATAGGTACAAAANCGCATAAGGCCTTTGCCATAGATATCGATGGGATATTTGCCGTGTTCCTTTGCCCCATAGGTCAGCACATTCATACANTCCGTATTTTCAATGGAAAAAAAGCAGACTGCGGCTTCTATCATAAANAGTCCGGCAAACAAAAAGATACCGCCCAAAATCATAAGAANCAATGCCGCGGTTCTGCCTATCGTCCAGTCCACGCTGCANTTTTTTATCCCGATAAAGAGCACCATAACNCCTGTCAGNGCAGGCGCAATCCGNCCCAGATCAAATCCGCTTCCCAAAACCTGCAGCATGGGGCTGACGGGACGCACCANCATCCTGTCAAANTCTCCCCTCTTGACCGTACCCGAAAATTTCTTGAANCCGCTCGCGCAGCACTCTGCCAGAGAAAACGATAATTGCATAATAGAAAAACAAAACAGAATTTCCCCATAGGTATAGCCCTTCACCTCAGAAAAACCGGAAAACAAAAAGTAAATGCCAAGAAAACCGTTAAACGCAATCAGAAACCGCCCCGCCGCCATCAGAAAAAAGGATAGCCGGTACTGCATGGCGCTCCGCAAAACAACAGAAACATATCTGCCATAAATGAAAATACCCTTTCTCATTCCATTCATCTCCATTTCTCTCCACACTTGCTATAGTCTCGGTTGAAGAATGTCGCTTTTCAGACATTCTTCCATGTGAAGTTTTAGAAGTTCTTAGACGGCGTTTTTCAGACGCCTTAGAACTTCTTCTCACACTAGCCGCCTTGTACCACAATTCTCCGCTCCGCGATCCGGCATATGGCTTTCCCCAGAAGGACAAGCGCCGCAATCCAGAACACCTGCAAGGCCACAGCGCGCAGCATTTCCCCGCCTGCCAGACTGCCGCTGTAAACGCGCAGCGCCACATTATGCATGGAACCGAACGGAAGCAGCTCCAGTACGCTCCGCACCGGCTGCGGGATAAAGGGAAACGGGATGACAGAGCCGGAAAGGAACTCGACTGCCCCGGTCAACACCGCCCTGAGTCCCTGCGGCGATATGGTAAAAAGTGTAATGGCATAAACCACCATACAGAACGCCACCGTGACAAACAGCCCAAGAAACAGGGTAAGGAGAAAGAAGCAAAATGCCACTAAGTCCCGCGGCGGCGACAGCCTGTATGGGCGCGGCAGCAAAACAGACACGGCAATAATCGGTACGCATTTCAGCGCTGCCATCGCACATCTTCCTCCCACACTTTTTGCAAACCACATGCGGTAAAGGGATACCGGCCTGCACAGTTCATAGGCAACGTCGCCGTTCATAATGACGGTAAAAATATCACCGTCCGACGTAACCCACGTATTGAACATAACGAGAAATGCTTCCTTCAGCCAGATATAGGACACCAGCGCCGAAAATTCCATGGGCGGCTCCATTCCGGACGACATATAAATGGCACGGTAGGCGGCACATTCCATAATTCCCCATAAAAACTGGGTTGTCAGGGCAGCAATCGACGCGGAGCGGTACTGCAGCCCCACCTGAAAACGTATCTTAAAAAAAGAAATATACTTTTTCATTGTGCCCCTCCTACAGAATGTCCAGACCGCGGTAGAGCTTCGCCACAATTTTATCAAGTTCCTCCGAAGGATCTCCACCTTCCAAATCCGCCGCCTGCTGCCGCAGGGTATCAAGCGTCCCGTCCAAGAGGAGCCTGCCTTTGCCAATCAAAATGACTCTGTTAGTCAAAGCCGCAATATCCTGCATGTCATGGGTCGTCAGAATCACCGTGGTTCCATGCTCCCTGTTCCGCTTTTTGATAAAATCCCGCACAGCCAGCTTGGAAACCGCGTCAAGCCCTATGGTCGGCTCGTCCAGAAACAAAATCCCCGGGTTATGCAAAAGCGACGCCGCTATCTCGCACCGCATACGCTGCCCTAAAGATAGCTGCCTGACCGGAGTTCTCAAAAGCTCCTTCAGATTTAACATTTCAGTTAGTTCTTCTAAATTGTGATGATAGTCGTGAGCCTCGACAGAATAAATTTCTTTTATCAGCTCAAAAGAATCGATAACGGGAATATCCCACCATAGCTGCGAGCGCTGCCCGAACACCACGCCGATTTCCCTTACGTGGGCAATCCGGTCTTTCCATGGCGTGCGCCCGTTGACAATACAGCTTCCGCTGTCCGGTGTTAAAATTCCGCTCAGAATTTTGATTGTGGAGCTTTTGCCCGCTCCGTTCGGACCGATATAGCCCACCATCTCGCCGTCCTCAATGGTAAAGCTTACGTCCGATAAAGCCTCAATCGTCTCGCTTTCTCTGTGAAACAGAGATTTGCAGGCCTCTTTCAGCCCTGCGTTTCTTTTTGCAATCCTGTACGATTTGCAGATGCCTTCCATCGTAATCATCGTTGCTTCCTCCTGGTAGTTATACTTCTTGTTAATTGCTTTGCGGTGCAAACCAATCCTTTCATATCTTGCCAAGTCGGTCTGGTTCCGCTGGTTTGAGCCAGTCGGATACCGAAGGTAAAATATTCAGTTGTCCACTTTCGTGGGAATTTAAATTCTAGCACATTGTCCGGTAATAAGCAAGAAAAATTTCAAAATGAAACCTCCAAACTGTGTAATCTTACATCAGTTTGGAGGTTTGCTCTTTAATTCATTCGGAAGAACAAGCTGTCCGTATTATCTACTTCAAACACATACAGACCATCTCCCCAATCAGTTGCGTAATTGTATACACCCAAAACGATACCGTCATAACCTGCCGGAACAAGCGCTTCAACATGGACTTGCCATACATTAACACGCTCCCATTCCTCATATGCAGGATTTGTATTATCCGTCCAGCCGTCAAATCCGCTCGTATAATCGTAGCTGCACTCTGTATAATCCACACCGTTCCAATTTACCGTAAAATGTGCAATTCCATTATCATCTCTTGCAGTAGTATCAACGCTTTTGATAATGTCATAATAATCGTCAAACCAGGTATCTACGCTCATTCCATATTCCCGCGCATTTTCATCCCCAAAAGTAGCTGTAACATCTACCATTTTCCACTCATAGCCTTCTTTTGCCTCATGGGTTTCGTCAGAATCAAATGTACGATAATTGGAAAATATCAGCTTGCCCACTGTCTCATATGCACGATTATTGTAACACGTTGTTTTATAATCATATTCCTGATCCAACTCCACCATATGTTCCGTAAGATTATATTTTTCAAAATCTGCCTGTAACGGTTCGCCTACACTCGCGCCGCACACTTCACAGACAGCCGCCTGCTGGTAATTCGCCTCCGACAAAGTATGCTCTAACGCATTTCCTTCGGTTTCTCCGCACACACTGCAGGTCTTAGGTGCACTGCATGTGGCATCTACCCATGTATGTTCTAATGCCTCTCCCTCCGTTTCCCCGCATATGCTGCAGGTTTTGGGTTCTGCACAGGTGGCGTCTACCCATGTATGTCCCAGCGCCTCTCCCTCCGTTTTGCCGCATTCACTACAGGTTTTTGGTACTATACAGGTTGCATCTTCCCACACATGTTTATGTCCGCACCCTGTCAGTAATCCACTCATCAGCAATAAAATGCCGATAGATAAAACAGTTTTCTTTTTCATCATTTTTACCTCTTTCCAAATCAATTTTTATTTTTCTCCATAGCATGGTGATATTAATTCACTTTCTTGAAATATCCCTTAATTACTGTTATCGAAGTTTTATCAGTATCTGGTGCAGTCGGTCTATATCCTCATTACGGAACAGCTTTTCATCCACACAAAAGCGTTTTGATAAAAACGAGATTTCTATTACCTTTTTCTTTGAAAAAAACAAGCGCAGTCCTTGAATCACACATAGGATTGCCGCAGCGTTCACGAAATAAGAAGTCCAGTCCGTATCCATAAAAAAGAGATAATCTCCCATTTTCCCGGCAATAGTATTAAACAGTTCCAGAATACATGCAAGCACAACAAACTGTATCAGCTTTTTGGGTGAACGTTTGCGCAGACTGCCCAGCCCCATATATTCCTTTATGCTGCAAATGTCCCTGCCGTTTTTTACAGGGCGAAACTCTTTGTTTACCAGATAGTAGAAATCGCCCGCTATGCAGAAATCCGTATCAGTTACGGTAATTCCGCATTTCTTTTTATTGGATATACCGTCAATATGTAGCAGTTCCATATAAGCCTCCTGCTAAGATGCTTATGTGCAGATGCTTTATAGTCCCAGCGTCTTTTTTTTGATAGCATCATATTCTTCCTGCGAAATCAGCCCGTCTTTCAATAAATCAGCATATTTCCGTAAATCGTCTGGCACACTGGCTGATGCGGGAGCAGGCACAGCCGTTTGTGTCAAAGGTTCGGCCGGGGTAGTTTTAACAGAAGTTTCCTCTGCTAAGTCTTTTGCTCGTCTCATCTGTTTCTGGAAATCGTCTATTTCCGCTTTGGCATAGAGGGAAATGTCAAAGGCAATGCAGCCGCCCGCATATTCGATGCGGAAAAAGGTTTTCCGCATGCGTAGATATGCAAGAAATAAGAGAATGCCTACTATAACTAAACAAGGACAAAGTAACCAACAGATTCTTTGAAAAAAGGACTCATAGTTAAAGGACGCTGCAGCTATTAAAATAATTCCCATTTTATTTACTCCTTTGCTTTGTAATGTAAGTTACCTAAAAATATTATATAATACGCTCGCCAAAATAGATACAAAGACCATTGCAAAAGAAATAAAAGCAGCAATCTTTAATCCGATAGGTTCATGGTAAATGAATCCGCTGCCTGTAATGTTTTTGATATCAACCGTCCGTTCCTCGTTGCTTTTTGTAAGTTTTTTTCCGGATCCGGCAAGGCAGGTTCCCTTAAAATATATTCGTTTATCAGTTATAAAGGCATAGCCTCTGCTTGTAGACTTGTTGACAAGATAATTTATGATATATCCGTTGCCAAGTGAGGCAATGAATTTTTCATCTTGGCTGACAAAGTAGGAAGAAAGTTGCTTAATATGCTTGTCCTCCAGCTTACATGCCTTAATCTCTGTATCCTTTTTTTCATTTAATCTAGGAACTGTAGCATTTGACAAATTCTCTGTCTGTTCTGCGCTGGTTTTAGGCATTTCTGATATTTGCTCGGCAGATACAGCCGCCCCACATTTTGGGCAGAATTTCCCATTTTCCGTTATTTCAGTACCACACTTTCCACAATACATTGTTTTTTCTCCTTTTTGTTTTTTAATCATCATTTACTTGCACAGCGATGGAATGCCTCTAAGGTATGCCATGTTTCCTGCTCCGCATTACGGTATTTCAGAAAATTTATGCCTGTTAAACAGAAACACCGCCCGGCTCGAAATCCCACGAACTATTTTCTCACCCCTCCATAACAGTAAGAAAATATTCGTCAATAAGATTTTTGAACAAAACCTTCACCACTGCGGCATCCCGGCTGAATCCTTCCAACTCCTCCGTCGTTTTTCCGGATACCATTGTAGAAATGACGGGCAACAACTCGACGGCACAGGCATTCACGTTCCCATCCGGCTGCGTTAAATCGCTTTTCAAACTCTCAAAGGCCGGCTCCAGATACCCGTGCAGAAGCATCCTGTCCGTATTCTGCCGTAATTCTGAATTCCTCATCAGGTTCTTATACGTCGTCTCAGCAAACATTGGTTTGAACTGAAGAATGACCTCTTTCCTGTCCACATCGTCTGCCGGACATTCTTCCAGAAACGGTCCAAGTGCCTGTTCCAACGGTTCCACCGCCTCCCTGTCCATACTTTCCTGCAGCAGATATCCCTGTTCCAGCAGCACGATGGCAAGACCCTTTCCCTCTTCTTTCCCTCTGTTCCGGGAATCAAGTCCACCCCGGGGACCCACAAGTCCATCCTTATACTTCTGCGCACCCCTGAGCTCATAAGCCAGATCGGACACACTGTACATGGTGACCTGATCCGGATCTCTATACCAGAGCGTGCCATCTTTCCACATCAACCTTTTTTGAAACTCTTTTTGAAACAGGTCGTCGTATATATCCTTCAGTATCTTGTTGAATGGCTGTCGATGACTCTCCAGCCACTGTTTCATATCTTCCGGTATTTCCTGTATTGCACATTCTTTTGTCTCTTTCTGCATAAAAAGTTCCTCCCTATTATTTTTTCATGAGTATATCATCTTTCAGCATATTTTTCAATGCTTTTAGCATACAATAGTTTCCCTAAAGTTATTTTGTATATTATAAAATAAGATTATGGAGGAGTTTGTCTTATGGTATATGGTCTAGGTCAGCGCTTACAACAACAACGGCTGCTAAAAAATCTTTCTCAAAAAGAAGTTGCCAAATCCATTGGCATATCCAGTTCCATCGTATCCAACTATGAAAGCGGAGAGCGGACACCCAGCGTTGAAGTGCTGATTGCGCTTGCCCGCCTCTATCACTGCTCCGCCGATTATCTGCTCGGTTTTGACAGGCTCGATAAAGACAGGCTGCTTGATGTCTCCATGCTGAGCGATGAGCAGCGCACGCTCCTGCAGCATTTTTTGTCCAGCATTCGCTCATGATTTATTTTAATAGAGAGGGGCTTCTCTCCAAAAGTTGCACCTGTTTATCATTTTTTTTAAATTTTTTCAATTTTCTTCCAAACCGGAAAAAGAATTTCCTGTAGATAAAAAAGCTGCCGCATCCTGCGACAGCCTTTTTACCATAAGCCAAAGCTCCTTATCTTGCATTCAGCAAATATGTTTTAACCGTGTCATCTTTTACGATATAAAATAATTCCTCACAACATACGACAGAGTCCGCATCCCCACATTCCTCAACAATCTCAAAATCCTCGTTGATCAGAAACGCCGTTCCGTCCTCTACGATCAGTGCATATCCATTGAAAAATGAGCTTGCATCGTCATACATTGCTATTTCATTTCCCTCATGATCGATATATCCCACTTGATCTCCTTTTTCGACATACCAATATCTGTTCATATCCATTCCGATATAATCATAAGCCGCCAGAACCATGCCCCTCGGAATATGATCTTCAGCCACCTGCAGTATCGTCTCCCAATCGGCATAGACCACCGGTCCATCAAAAGAAGGATGATAAACATCGGTATCAGTAACCTCAGCCAGCGCCAAATCCACCAACAAATAGGTTTCGTTTGCCTCTATCTCCCATACCGCTTTGGAACCATAGTGACCAAAAATTGCACCGTCATACCAAAAGTATTCCCAATTCCATTCCCAATCCCAATCAAGGTCGTCATCCTCAGGCCACTTGTACAGATACAGATTGAAAGCATGCTGATCTTCCGTAAACACCTCATGCCATCTCATCGCGTACCCACTCCCATATAGGTATTCCAGACTATACCCGTGATTAGGCGTCCAACGCGGATACATGCATATCATTGTAGATCCATCGTCAAATATAGGCGACCAGCCGGAATAGTTCTCCCACTTTGGCTCAGAGTTCCATCTGACCGTACCGTCCGCGTAGAGCACGCCGGTCTCCGTATATACCCATGGCAGTCTCCTAAACTCTTCCGCATCCGCATCAATCTCTTCATTTCGTCTGAAGCTCTGACGGAATACCGGCGTTTCGCCGTCGCAGGAACCCATAACAATGGTATTCCAAAGATCCGGAAGCAAATAGTCCGTACTCAACACATGATTTCCGTCATAATCATAATAATCGCGTCTTTGTACCGTATTATTGTAACCTTCGTCACTGCTGATCATGGAACAGACTACATAAAAATCCCCCAATGCCTGCACATAATCCGTTCCCTCATAGATCTTCGTACCGTCCGGCGCAAACAAAGTATAATTCACTGTACCATCCTCGGAAACAGATTCAGTGACAAAATATCCCGCCAAATTCGGGTCCTGACTGAAACTGGGATACGCGCACGGAGCAATCTCTTCGTTCTCATAATTGACCGCTCCCCATAACCCATTCTGTCTCACAGGTATGACGCCGCCTGCAACGACGTTTCCGAAGTACTCATACTCCGTTAAGTCAATTTCAAGCAGCATGCTTTCTTCCTGCTCTCCCGTCTCTGCGTCCGGGGCGGTTTCCTGTCCTTCCGGCTCCGATTCCCCGGCAGTGTCTGCCTGCAGATTTTCGTCTGTCTGCTCTCCCGATTCGTCCGCCGATACCGCTTCGGACGGATTTTCTTCGCCCGCATTTCGCGAGGTATTCGCAGAATAAATCAGCGCCGCGCCTCCCCCTATGACAGCCGCCGCCAATACAATGCCTGCTGCCAGCTTATAGCGCAAGCCCGCCTGTAGGATTCTCTGTGCAATCGAATTTCCTGCGCCCGGATTCGTTACCCCCGGTCCGCCCAATTCATTTTCTAATACTGTCGGCATCGGTCCCGCCTCGCAGGCCTCTGCTTCCTTTGACAAAAACAGCAGCATAAACGGCGCAATGCAGTAAAGCCTTGTTCCCTTTTCCCGATCCAGCACGATCACGGCATCTTTAATCTTTGCCTTTGCCCTGCTTAGATGGGACTTGACCGTATTGGCAGGAAGTTCTAATTCCTGTGCGATTTCCTCTATGGACTGCCCGCGATAATAAAAACCGATAATGCACAGCCTCTGCATATCGGAAAGTCCGTCTATGATCTCCTGAACCAATCGCTGTTTCTCCCGATCCTGCAGAATCGTCTCCGGAATAAACGCCTCGTCATCTGCAATGGATTCAAAAAAGTCCTGTGCGTCTCCGTTCTGATCATCGTCAGAACGAACCAGAACATCCCTGTGTTTTTTTAAGTACGCATAGCATTTGCGATTTCCGATTGTCGATGCCCAGCTTAAAAAGTCCCCTGTGTTTTTTAACTGTGAAATATTCCGGCTGATTTCCAGATAGGTCTCCTGAAGCATATCCGCCGCGGCTTCCTTATCCTTCACCACATGGATCACGCAGGTATACAAATACCCATAGGACAATTCATATATTCGATTAAAACTGTCCGTATTTCCGTTTTGGAACTGTCTGACAGCCTCCTCTAACTCTTTTGTCGTTTTCATACAATCTCCTTTCCTCAAAATGCGCTTTATCTGCTGCTCCGTCAGAGCAATCTTTTAATAGAGTACCATTACTTCCGAAAAGTTGCACTCATTTTTATTTTTTTATTTCCTAAAATAAAGAAAACGGGCTGAAAGGCATTTAAAAGCCTTCAGCCCGTTTATTATACATGAAAAACTTGTCTCGGACAACCGCAGTCATTTCCGTCCGCCGCTACTGCACCGGCAGATTTGTATATCCCATCAGGCTTTCGTCCACGGCGCGCGCCGCTTCCCTGCCTTCCCTGATTGCCCAGACCACAAGGGACTGGCCCCTGTGCATGTCGCCCGTCACAAAGACATTGCCTGCGCTTGTCTGATAGCCGCCTGGCAGGGTCTTCACATTGCTTCTGGCGTCCGTTTCCACCCCGAAAGCGTCTGTCACATACTTCTGGCTGCCGAGAAAGCCTGCCGCAATCAGGACAAGCTCTGCATCCAAAATCTGCTCGCTGCCTGCAATTTCCTGCATACTCACACGCCCCGTCTCAGGATCCTTCTCGCGGGAAAGCTTCACGGTTTTCACGGCTTTTACACTGCCTTCCTTATCCTTGATAAACTCCTTTACCGTAGTCTCATAAATTCTGGGGTCATGCCCGAATACGGCAATCGCTTCCTCCTGACCGTAATCCGTCTTCAGCACCTTCGGCCATTCGGGCCAGGGATTGTCCTCCGCACGCTTTCCAGGCGCTTTCGGCATCATCTCTATCTGCGTCACGGACTGACAGCCATGGCGAATCACCGTTCCCACACAGTCGTTGCCCGTGTCACCGCCGCCGATAATCACCACATTTTTGCCCTTTGCATTGATATAACTGCCATCCGAAAGGCCGCTGTCCAGAAGGCTCTTGGTGTTTGCCTTTAAAAAATCCACCGCAAAATAAATCCCTTTTGCATCCCGCCCCGGAGCATTGATATCTCTCGGATTGGATGCGCCGCATGCCAGCACCACCCTGTCATATTCCTTCAAAAGCTTCGCCGGTTTGATATCCCGTCCCACATCCGTGTTTTTGACAAAAATGACGCCTTCCTCTTCCATCACCTTTATCTTCCGCTCCACAATCCGCTTTTCCAGCTTCATATTGGGGATGCCGTACATCAGCAGGCCGCCCACCCTGTCGGAACGCTCGTACACGGTAACGGAATGACCTCTTTTATTGAGCTGGTCGGCGACGGCAAGCCCTGACGGGCCGCTTCCTACCACAGCTACCTTCTTGCCGGTGCGCACCTTGGGCGGTTTCGGCGCCGCATAGCCCTTTTCATAGGCATTTTCAATGATGGCATACTCATTTTCCTTCGTGGCAACCGGCTCGCCGTTCAAGCCGCAGGTACATGCCGCCTCGCAGAGCGCCGGACAAACTCTGGAAGTAAATTCCGGGAAATTGTTTGTCTTTTTCAATCTTTTGTACGCCTGCTCCCAGTTGCCCGTATATACCAAATCATTCCATTCCGGCACCAGATTGTGAAGCGGGCACCCCGAAGTCATGCCGCAGAGCGTCATGCCCGACTGGCAGAACGGTACGCCGCACTCCATACAGCGCGCTCCCTGCAGCCTCTGCTTCTGAAGCGGCAGGTGCTCGTGAAATTCATCAAAATTCTTAATCCTCACTTTGGGCTTTGCCGCCGCAGAAGTCTCCCTCTCATATTCTATAAAACCTGTTGGCTTTCCCATACCTACACCTCCCTCGTATTTGCATAAAAGGCTTCTATCTGCGCCTGCTCCGCGCTCAGACCTTTTTCCTCCATCTGTACAATGGTCTTGAGCACTCTCTCATAATCATGCGGAATGATTTTTTTGAACTTCGGCAGATATTCTTTAAAATTCTCCAGTATGAGCTTGCCCTTGTCCGAGTTGGTCAATGCCACATGCTCCTGAATCATTTCCTTTAATTCCTGCACATCATATTTGGAGGTAATCTCATAAGAGGATACCATTTCCTTGTTCAGTCTCATATAGAGGTCGTTTTCCTCATCCAGCACATAGGCGATACCGCCGCTCATACCCGCCGCAAAGTTCTTGCCGGTGCGTCCCAATACCACCACGCGCCCGCCGGTCATGTATTCACAGCCATGGTCGCCCACGCCTTCCACAACCGCTGCCGCGCCGGAATTACGCACGCAGAAACGCTCTCCTGCAACACCGTTGATAAACGCCTTGCCGCTGGTCGCGCCGTACAGCGCCACATTGCCGATGATAATATTTTCCTCCGCCTGAAACCTGCTGCCGCGGGGCGGGTAAACCACCAGCTTGCCGCCGGAAAGGCCTTTTCCGAAATAGTCGTTGCTGTCGCCTACAAGCTCCAACGTCAGTCCCTTGGGAATAAACGCGCCAAAGCTCTGTCCGCCCGCGCCGCTGCAGAGCACACGGTAGGTATCCTCCTCCAGCGTATCGCCAAAACGTCTCGTAATTTCAGAGCCCAGAATCGTACCGACGGCCCTGTCAGTGTTGGTGACATCCACTTCAATGCTTCTCTTCTGACCGCTCTCCAACGCCTTTGCAAGCTGCTTTAAGAGCACTCGCTCATCAAGCGTTTTCTCCAGTGCAAAATCGTATACCTGCTTCGCATCAAAGGTTATCTTTCCCTTCAGGCTCTCGTAGGGATTGTAAAGAATACTGCTTAAGTCAACAGCCCTATGGCGCTCGCTTAAATTCTCCTTTACCTTCAGCAAATCGGTTCTGCCCACCAGTTCGTCCACCGTACGCACGCCCAGTTTTGCCATATACTCGCGAAGCTCTTCTGCGATAAAACGCATGAAATTCATAACATATTCCGGCTTGCCGCGGAAATTCTTCCTTAGCTCCGGATTCTGGGTTGCCACGCCTACAGGACAGGTATCCAGATTGCAGACGCGCATCATCACACAGCCCATGGTAACTAACGGTGCAGTTGCGAAGCCGAATTCCTCCGCACCGAGGATTGCCGCTACCGCCACATCGCGCCCGCTCATCAGCTTGCCGTCCGTCTCGATACGCACCTTATTTCTCAGCCCGTTCATAATCAGGGTCTGATGCGTCTCCGCAAGTCCCAGCTCCCACGGAAGCCCTGCGTTGTGGATGGAAGTGCGGGGCGCCGCTCCGGTACCGCCGTCGTAGCCGGAAACCAGAATGACCTGTGCGCCTGCCTTTGCCACGCCTGCCGCAACCGTGCCGACGCCCGCCTCGGACACCAGCTTCACGGAAATACGGGCATCCTTGTTGGCATTTTTTAAATCATAAATAAGCTGTGCCAAATCCTCAATGGAATATATGTCATGATGGGGCGGCGGTGAAATCAGTCCCACGCCGGGCGTAGAGTGCCTCGTCTTCGCAATCCACGGATATACCTTGCCGCCGGGCAGATGTCCGCCCTCGCCGGGCTTTGCGCCCTGCGCCATTTTAATTTGAATTTCTTTCGCTGACACAAGGTAACGGCTGGTTACGCCAAAACGTCCGCTCGCCACCTGTTTGATAGCGGAACAGCGGTCAATGCCGTCCTCGCCCACCGTCATACGCTCCAAATCCTCTCCGCCCTCGCCGGAGTTGCTCTTACCGTGCAGCCGGTTCATTGCAATTGCCAGCGTCTCATGCGCCTCCTTTGAAATGGAACCGTAGGACATAGCGCCCGTCTTAAACCTCGTGACGATGGAATCCACGCTTTCCACCTCCGCAAGAGGCACGCCTTTCTTCGGATAGACAAATTCCATCAGCCCGCGCAGGTTTTTCACGGAAGTCTCGTCATTGACCAGCGCGGTATACTGCTTAAACATATCATAGTCGCCCCGTCTTGTGGACTCCTGCAAAAGATGTATGGTTGCCGGATTGTACAAATGCTCGTCGCCCCCGCTCCTCATCTTGTGATGGCCGGGACTCTCCAGCGTCAAATCATTTTCAAGGCCAAGCGGGTCGAACGCCATGGAATGCCGCTCGTCCACCTGTCTTTCAATATCCTTCATGGTGATGCCCCCGACGCGGCACACCGTATTGGTAAAGTATTTGTTGACAACCTCCTTGTCGATGCCGATGGCTTCAAAAATCTGGGAGCCCTGATAGGACTGAATGGTGCTGATGCCCATTTTGGAAGCTATCTTAACAATGCCATGCAGCACAGCGTTGTTGTAATCGTCAACTGCCGCATAGTAGTCCTTATCCAGCATATGATTGTCAATCAGTTCCTTGATGGACTCCTGCGCCAAATAAGGGTTGACGGCACACGCGCCGTATCCCAAAAGCGTTGCAAAATGATGCACCTCGCGCGGCTCTCCCGACTCTAAAATCAGCGCAAGCCGGGTTCTCTTTTTCGTGCGCACCAAATACTGGTTCAGTGCGGACACCGCTAACAAAGACGGAATGGCAACATGGTTTTCATCCACACCCCTGTCGGACAGAATCAGCACGTTGGAGCCGTCCCGATAAGCCCTGTCAACCTCCACAAAAAGACGGTCTATCGCCTTTTCCAGACTGGTATTCTTATAGTAGAGAATGGGAATTTCCTCTACCTGAAAGCCTTCCGCCTTCATGCTCTTTATCTTCAATAAGTCCGTGTTTGTCAGAATCGGGTTGTTGACCTTGAGCACATTACAGTTGTCCGGAATCTCTTCCAGCACATTGCCCTCCCTGCCCACGTAAACCGTGGTGGAAGTCACAACCTCCTCCCTGATGGCGTCTATGGGCGGATTTGTCACCTGTGCAAAAAGCTGTTTGAAATAGTGGAACAGCGGATACGCGCTCTTGCTTAACACTGGCAGCGGCGTGTCCACACCCATTGCGGCAATGGCTTCCCCGCCGTTCTGCGCCATGGGAAGTATACTCTGTTTCAAATCGTCGTAGGTGTAGCCGAATGCTTTCTGCATCCGCTCCCTCTCTTCGTCGGAAAATTCCGGCACCCGTTTGTTGGGAATCTTTAAATCTGCCAGTGTGACCAGATTGCTGTCAAGCCACTCGCCGTAGGGCTGGCGCTTTGCGTATTTCTCCTTCAGTTCCTCGTCGTCAATTACGCGCCCCTGTACCGTATCCACCAGCAAAAGCTTTCCCGGACGCAGCCTTTCCTTCAGCACAATTTTGGAAGGCGCAATGTCCAGCACGCCCACCTCCGAAGAAAGAATCAACTGGTCGTCGTCCGTAATCAGGTAGCGGGAAGGCCGCAGCCCGTTCCGGTCAAGTACGGCTCCCATAATGTCTCCATCTGAAAAGAGAATGGAAGCAGGACCGTCCCAAGGCTCCATCATGGTTGCATAATATTGGTAAAAATCCTTTTTGGTCTTGGACATAGTCTTGTTGTTTGCCCACGGCTCCGGAATGGTAATCATCACTGCAAGAGGCAGCTCCATACCGCTCATCACCAGAAATTCCAGCGTATTGTCCAGCATGGCAGAGTCGGAACCGGTCTTGTTGATGGCCGGCAGTACCTTGTGAAGCTGTCCGCGCAGATGTACCGACTCCATATTTTCCTCGCGCGCCAGCATTTTGTCCGCATTGCCGCGAATCGTGTTGATTTCTCCGTTATGTACAATAAAGCGGTTCGGATGCGCCCGCTCCCAGCTCGGATTTGTGTTGGTTGAAAAGCGGGAATGCACAATCGCGATTGCCGATTCATAATCCTTACTCTGTAAGTCTGCAAAAAAGGTGCGGAGCTGTCCCACCAGAAACATGCCCTTATATACGATAGTTCTGCTGGAGAGGGATACTACATAGGTATCATCCGTAGACTGCTCAAACAACCTCCTCGCAATGTAAAGCCTTCTGTCAAACGCAAGTCCCTTCTCCACATCAGCCGGCTTCTTAATAAAAGCCTGCATAATGCAGGGCATACATTCAACCGCCTTGTGCCCCAGCACATTGGGATACGTTTCTACCTCCCTCCAGCCGAGGAATGCAAGTCCTTCCTTCTCCACGATAATTTCAAACATCTTTTTTGCCTGATTTCTCCTAAGCTCCTCCTGTGGGAAGAAAAACATACCGACTCCGTATTCTCTCTCCCCTCCAAGGGAAATGCCCAAAGGCTTTGTAACACGCGCAAAAAAGCCGTGGGGAATCTGCGTCAGGATGCCGACGCCGTCTCCGGTCTTGCCTTCCGCGTCCTTTCCTGCCCTGTGCTCTAAGTTTTCCACAATACGAAGTGCATTCTCTACCGTTTCATGGCTTTTTTTACCTTTGATGTTGACACATGCACCGATACCGCAATTGTCATGTTCAAATTCAGGCCGGTAAAGCGGTGCCTCCGGAAGTTTATTTTTTACATCAAACATGAGTGCTCCTTTCTTTTACTGCCGTAAATACAAAAAAGTCGCAAAGGAACCCTTAGCAGGTACGCTCCTTTGCGACTTGTCTCGTTTACTATACACCATGTTGGATTATCTGTAAAGACTTTTTTTGTTGTAAATTGTCAGATAATCAGTTTTCTTGCGTTTTTATGTTTTATTGTCAGATATCTTATTCAGCTGCTCCTTCAGTCTCTGCTGCCAGTTTGACTGCTGCGTTTCTCATTCTAAAGCACGCATACAGCCCTGCCGCTCCGACAAGCAGGAATACAATACATACCCACCAGTTTGTGAGCAGCAAACTGAAAGCGCCCGTCATGGTAAGCAGGTAGGCTGCCACATTGCTCAGGATATGCGCTGCTACAGGCACATAGAAATGTCCAAAGCTCTCATACAGCCACGCAATCACACAGCCCAGTAAAAATGCATAGCTGCCCTGTACGATGTTGGAGTGATAAATACCGAAGCACAATGCTGAGACAAGAATCGCTATCGGGTATTTCTGGTTTTTCTTCAGACGGTTGTACACGGTACCCCTGAAAATCAGTTCCTCCGCAAAGGGCGCAATCAGACCGTTTACCAAAAGCCCCACCAGAAAAGCGGCGGAATACTGCTCCGTTGCTGCCTGTTTAAAGCTTTCCGACGCATTGGTGATACCAACGACTTCAAACAGAAGATTTAACCCAATGGCAATTCCCAAAACGCCAACCACCATGCACGCATAAGCAGATGGGGATTTCAGCCGCGCATGTTTCAGCTTTACCTCTTTCTCTACACTGCCGATATCCTCTTTTGCAAAGAACTTCCAGATGACAAAAGCCGCCACCAGATAGGCAATCGCCAGCATAAACGCCGCGCCATTCCCTGTCGCACCTACAAGATTCTCTCCTGTTTCATCCCAGATGACCAGTTTGTCCGAAAGGCCTTTGGGCAGCATGCCCGCCAGATTTACCACCAGAAAGCTGCCGATATAGAAACCAAGCGAACGGACAAAGAAATATGCCAGAAGCGGAAACAGCACAAACCAGATTTTAGTCATCAGCGTCTCCGTCGGTGCCTGTGCTTTCGCCTCCCTGCCGCTTCCGCGCAATAGAAGCTTTTCCAGTTCCTCCACGCTCCGCACAATATAGTCGGGCTTTGCAATTTTCAGCTCGTCCAAAGGACCATAGCCGTAAGAAACCGCAACACTTACCAGCCCTTCCGCCTTTGCTCCCGCAACATCAAACTTCCTGTCGCCGACCATAACGGTGTTGCTTTTCTTATCCTCAATATCTTCCGCATTTTCTCCATAAAGCTGACGCAATGCCTCTGCCACTACCTCAGCCTTGTCCGTTCTCGTGCCGTCCAGCTCGCTTCCCACAATCACATCAAAATATTTTCCGATTTCGAAATGATCCAGTATCTGCTTTACAAAAACTGTCGGCTTACTGGAAGCAACTGCAAGCTTTTTGTGGTTTCCTTTTAGCTTTCGAATCATTTCCGGAACCCCGTCATAAATCCGGTTTTCAAACATTCCCTTGTCCCGAAAACGCTCCCGATACTTTTCTATAGCTGCCTCCGCCTTTTCCTCATCAAACTCGTAAAACTCCATGAAGCTTTCCTTCAGGGGCGGTCCGATAAAAGACGTCAGATTATCCGCATCCGGCTCTTCAATGCCAAACGCAGAGAGCGCATACTGCACGCAGGTGGTAATGCCCTCCTTGGGGTCTGTCAGCGTCCCGTCCAAATCAAATAAAATGTAATCGTTCATACTTCCTCACAATCCGCCGCTTCTACGGCAATTTTCTATTTCTGTTTATATTTTTATCTCCGTCCATTTTCCCGAGCGGAAACGCCAGTGGGTAAGCAGCAGTCTGGTGATTTGATCGCACACCACACCAAACCAGATACCAATCACGCCGACCCCGAGTCCATAAGCAAAAATCCACGAGGCAAGCGGGCGTATACAGGTCACACTGATGGTTGAAGCTATCGTGGTAAAACGCACATCGCCCGCACCTCTGAGGCACCCCATATAAATGACCTGCGCAACCTGCATCAACACAATCAGCACCATCACGCGCATAATTTCCACGCCGATTTGAATGGTCTCCGGCTCCTCAAAAAACATGCTGAAAAACCATCTGCCCAGCAAAAGATACAGGACGGACAAAAACACCGATATTACATTTCCCATTCTCTGGCAGATAGTGCCATAACGTTTGGCAAGCTCTGCGTCCTTCTGTCCGAGGCTCTGCCCGATCAACGTTACCGCCGCCACCTGCATGCCATCGCCAAATGAGAAAGACAGCGACATAACATTCATTCCCACCTGATGCGCGGCAAACGCTCTTGTCCCCAGCTTCGCCGCCATCACGGACACCATCATGAAACCGGCGCGCAGCAGTATCTGCTCAATAAACACATTGGATGCCACATTAAAAATCTGCTTAAACGCATCAAAGGTTGCCCTCAGCTTATTTTGCAGGATAAACGCAATGTTGACAAAGCTTTCTTTGCGGAACAGCGACAGGATGCTCATGACACATGCCACCACCGTTCCGATTACCGTGGCAATCGCCGCGCCCTTAATTCCCAGCGCCGGAAATCCAAAATGCCCTTCAATCAAAAGATAGTTAAATACAATGTTGACAAGGTTAGAGGTAAGATTTGTCTTCATGGCGATTTTAGTGTTGCCGCTTCCCCGCTGCGCCGCATTGATAACCAGCGACACAATATTAAAAAGCATACAGCCCATAATGATGCGAAAATACAACACCGCGCTGTCATGGGTATCGCTCTCGGAACCGGAAAAACGGATAATCGGCTCTGCCAGAACCACGCAGAGAATACTAATCAGGATTCCCATGCATACCGTAAGTAAAAGCGCCGTCAGCAGGATCCTGCCCGCACCTTCCCTGTCACCTTGCCCTTTCCGCCTTGCCACCAAAGCAGACACCGCCACATTTGTCGCAATAAACAAGGCAAGCCCGATAAACTTCGGCTGCGTCGTCAGCCCCACCGCCGCCACGGCATACTCTCCCAGACGGCTTACCATTATGGAATCCACAATTCCCACAAATGCAACAAAAAAGGATTCCAAAACAGCGGGCCATGCCACGTTGACAGTCCGGCTTATGTGATTTTTATTTTCTTCCAACCATCTTTGTATGTAGTGCATGTTTGTGCCTTTCAAGGGATATTCGCAAACGCCGCAACCCATTCTCCATATTCCTTACCGAGCATAAGCTCATAATTCACCGTAAGTTCTCTTCTTGTTGTCTGTACGGTTTCCTTTGTCGCGGGATTGTATCCTTCTTTTATGCTGTCTTGAAAATAAACCCCAATACCGCGTTTCTGCCAATTCGGAAGATCATTATAATTAATCCCCTTTTGAAATAACAGTTCATTTTTAAAGGATACCGTTTTTCCCTCCAGCATTGCCGTTGCCTGCCCCTGTCCGACGCCCTCTTTTCTTAACGCCCAGTAACAGTGCGAATTCAGAGAATTTCTATGCGCATCCTCCTGTCTCCATATAAAATAATCCGCCACCCTCTCAAGATTGGGAAGTGGAATAACGCGGCAGTCAAACGTCGCGGCCTGTCCTAATTTCAGAGAGAACACAGCGCTTGCCTCTCCCGCAAGCGTAGAATTGATTTTCCTTACTTTTCTGCCAAAAGTATTGTCTTTCGCATGAAATAAAAGCGAAATCTCATCGCTCTCCGTAAATCCATAGACAATGCGAAAACCGCACCCCATAAGATACTTCACCGTTTCAACCATATAATCTCTGAACCGCACATCAAAAGGCGCTTCAAATTGACAGATTTCCTTTGTCAGCTTTGTAAACGACCTGCCGTCAAGCCTTGCCACAAGATACATATCCGGCAGTATGTACTGGTCAAGCGATTCCTCATAAATGCGCATCTGCCTGTCAAAATCATCAAATTTCATCTCTATCACTCTGCTCCTTCCAGTCCTCCACAATCATCCGCCCATTCTCCATGTGAACAAAATACAGTTTATCAAAACCTTCTGCATAGCGTGGCATTTCCAATTTATTAGAAGTCGCCGCAATCGCAGTTCTTGGCACCTTTGCTTTTCCCTCTCTTTTTTCATTGCGCTCCACACAATCACTGATACATGACCGAAAAAAATATCCCGTAATATAATATCCGTTTTCCTTCGCCTTGCTGATATAAACTTCCCTGTCCGCCACCGTCGGATTGGTATTATCAATGACCATGCTCTTCCCCAACGCAAAACATTCCTCTAACGCAATCCGTTCCTTGTTGCGGGTGTGCAGAATATCCAGACTGATATGTGCGTATTGCGCAAGCTGCTCATGGTAAAATGTCGTCTTTCCACTCGCCTGTATTCCTATAAAAATAACCATTTCCTTGCTGCTCATATTCTCTTACTCCATATCGCTTCTCTCCACATCAGGCAGCGCTGTTTTAATATTTTACCACTCACCCCTGACCGTTACAATAACTCATTTCAAAGAAACAATCTCATTAAACATATTGACGTTTTCAATATCAAAATTGGGGAAAACAGATTTCATGATAGCTAAATTCACTTTAACCACACTCCCTCATAAACCGGAATTTTCATCTATCTATAAAAATATTTTCTCGGTGAAATTGCAAATACTTTTTATTACTTTCAGTCAGTTCTATATGCATTCTGCTATCGACATTAAGAAGCACTCTGTCGTTTTCTGTTAATCTGTTAGAAATCATAATCTTACCATCATCATCAAAAGTAATATAACCTTTATCAAATATTCTGTCATGGTTAGGACACATCAAAAAACCGTTATCGTCATCTAATTTTTCTTTTGGTTCACTTTCTGCCCAAGGTTTGATATGACTTGCTATCAGTAGTGTATGGTTTTCCATGCCGCACAGGCAACATTTGTTATATCTCTTTAGCAATAAATCCCTGAATATTCCTTGATTAACTCTGGCATTTATAATTGCTTTTTTTGATGCACCCTCTATATTGAAAGAACTAATTTCTTCTTCTATGTTTTGTGCTTCTTCGATTGCTGCGTTATTACAGAGTTCTTCTTTATTTGTTATCTTATTTTGACGGCTTAACCAAAAACAAAAATCAAGTACCATCTGATTAGACCAATCTGCTAATTCAGGCACAGTCTTTTTCCATTCAACCAAGGCTAAATTTTTATATACCATCGGCGCATTTTTCTTAAAAGGAATGCTCACACTTTTTAAGCACTTATCTATTGCCGGATTGGTACAAACAGGAACAAATCTACCATAAAAATATACTATCATAAGCATATTCTTTATTATACTGTTTATTTTATACTTTTTTAAATCATTATAATTTTTTTGTCTTATATCTTCCAAAAAACTTACTATTTCCTTTTTTATATAAATAAAAGCCTTCTCATAATCAGCCCCAAATTCTTTGTAGCTTGTTGATAAAAGTATCTGTGATGACTTCTTAGTTGTATATATTCCAAAAGTATGTGGATAAGCAACACCTTTTATATTTGCGATATGACTCAGTCCATAATGCAACCAATGACAAAAAGAATCATCTCCTGATAGATATTGTTCCATTGTCAAATTCGGGATAGACGCAATAGGATATTTAGATAAAAACTCGTCTCTTTCTTTGATACCTTGATCTTCTGTTTTCTTTCCCTCTTCCATCCCCATCTTATCTTCTTCATATAACTTTATCCAATCCATCTCTATCAATCCTTCACAAATTCAAAGCTGTTATTACATTCCAAACGGGCAGGCAGCCATACAAAGACCGCAAGCATTTTTTCTTCCAAGTGTTTTCGTATATAGGCTTCTTTTTTCGTTACATAACCTATAATCTATTATATCACTTCTTAATGAGTTGATATCCCATTGTACATCATTTAATGCTTTATGTGGACAAGCATCGACACATTTTTTGCAATTCTCAGGACAATTACTCTTTAAGATTTTGTTACCATAAACAAATTGCTCATTTATTAAGATTACGGATAGTCTTACCCTTGGTCCATATT
The DNA here is from genome assembly GCA_014804445.1 of Lachnospiraceae bacterium. Lineage (GTDB taxonomy): Bacteria > Bacillota > Clostridia > Lachnospirales > Lachnospiraceae > Acetatifactor. Next base: position 53,409 of record JAAUZU010000026.1, read on the forward strand.
TTTTTGTAATAACAACATCATTTTTTCCGATCCAGCCTAATCCGGCATTTACTGCGGCAAACTTGAAAGAAAAAGGGGCTGTCAAATCTGCCTCGTTGTTTTGTGCTATGGGTGGAATATAATATTTTACTTCGTATTCATCAAGCATTTTCTGCAGTTGTGCTAAAATTTTTTCCACTACTTTTTTTGCAACTTGAATACCTTTTTCAAATTTTTCTTCAGAATATGTTTCGATTGTAAGTTGTTCCCCATAAGGAACTGCAAATACTAGCGCAGATTTATAAGTGCTTGCATATTCGCTGTACGCAATATCTGTAAACCCATAAATAACTTCCGGATATTCCAGAAACATATTGCGAATATTCTTTTCAACCATGCTAACTTCCTCCAAGATAAATTACAATTTACATATCGAATATAATTTCTCTTGCAATATGTTCACATGCGCTTTTATCAATATGAAAAATTTCACTCATGTGAACATTTAAATAATCAAAAAATTCTTTACTTCCAACCATCTTTGTATGTAATGCATGTTTGTGCCTTCCAAAAATAATCACCTTAATAGTTATGCTGATTACAAGTTTCTTTTGCTTTTTCTTTTGCCGTCGGTACATACGTAAGAACGAAATCCTCTCTGAGTATTGTTCTTGCAAGCGGAAAATCAAATCCCTCATTTTTTTCGTAATAATCAAGGAACTCGTCTATGATGTCTATCCATTCCGAATCACTATTAGGGACATAATGAAACATTTTCTGTATGCATCATTGCATATCGGTCAGTATGTGACCAAAAGCAGTAATCCAAAACATAAAAGCAAACAAAAAAATAATACATGATTTATAATTCCTTTTCGTTCTAATTAACTTATTAAAAAAACGGAATTTATACTCAAATCTTTATGTGAATGAATATTCACACTCTGCTTGTCCATTCTGATAGGTACATTCAATTATTTCAGCAGGATCCATTTTTTCGATATATGTCAAACACCTGAAAACCATCCCATGACCGACGAAAATGACCTTATCATAATCTGAATATTTATCTGCCACACGTATCATCCTTTTTCTCATATGGCTAAGCGATTCCCATCTGAATTTCTCCCCTGGCGGATACTCACCATTAAATTTACTAAATTCCCTGGCAAATGCAAAGCTTTCTTCAGATGTTTCATACAGATTGTTCTCATCAGGTATCCATTCATGCAAATCAATATCAACTTCAACCCGTATTCCTGTTTCTCGTGAAATAATCTGAGCCGTCTGCAATGCTCTTGTGTATGGCGAAGACACAATAAGTTCTGCACTTTTAAGACGAGGATCTCTTGCTGTTATTTCTGCCTGTTGCTTTCCTTTTTCAGATAAAGGAGCAAAATCCCTGCCAAATCCCCAAAATCCATTTTCAAGCATATAATCATAATCTGCTTCTCCATGCCTGACAAGATAAAACAATGCCATCTTATAAATCCTCCCACTCAAATTACAATTTACATATCAAATATAATTTCTCTTGCAACATCTTCTTCTATTTTTGTAGCATAAACTCCCTCATTGAACGCAACAACATCACCAATACCGTTCTGAATCACAAATCTTAATTGACCGTTTTTAACTTTTTTATCAGTATACAACTTTTTCACCAGATATTCCCTGTCTATATAAGCCGGAATAGCAGTCGGCAAATCAGCCTTTTTCAATAATGCTGTCACATCATCTCTTTGTCCTTCCGTCATATATCCAAGCTTATATGCCAGCTTAACCTCTGCCACGATGCCAATTGATAATGCCTCGCCGTGAAGCAATTTATAGCCGCTTACCGTTTCTATGGCTCTTCCTACCGTATGTCCAAGATTCAGAACTTCCCTAAGTCCATTTTCTCTTTCATCTTTCATGACAACTTCATATTTTATTCTACAGTTTTCTTTTGCAATGTGTTCACATGCGCTTTTATCAATATGAAAAATTTCACTCATGTGAACATTTAAATAGTCAAAAAATTCTTTGCTTGCTATACAGGCATGTTTAATGGTTTCTGCCAATCCGCTTGATATTTGTCTTACAGGTAAAGTTTTCCATGTCGCAATATCTAAATATACTTTTTCCGGTTGATTAAACAGACCAATTAAATTAGTCGCCAGCGGAGTATCCACTGCCGTCTTACCGCCTATTGACGCATCCGCCGCCGCTAAAAGAGTCGTTGCATAATTAATAAACGGAACGCCTCTGCCAAATGTTCCCGCAACAAATCCGGCTAAATCCGTTACTACTCCGCCGCCAACCGCAATGATACAACAATCTCTGCGATAGCCTTTTTCCAGCATGGCATCTTCTACGAGTTCTTTCGTCTTTCTTGTTTTATTCACTTCTCCTGCATCAAACACAAATAAATCTGCATGATAGCCTGCATTTATTAATTTATTCAAAATACGAACCGCATACAAGTCTTTCACAACACTATCTGTAATAACTGCAAATTTAGTAATACTGCCAACCAAACCATTTTGAATATCTGAAATCAGCTTATCCTCTAAACAAAATCCTATCTCAATTTCGTAACTTTCATCAACAACTTTTTTCAATTCAACATGAAAAATACCCATATGAACCTCGCTTATTTAATTTGCAACCGGCTTCCCGTAGATAAATAGTTTAATCTTTCTCCCATTATTTCTTTCATTTTCTCATATGCCTTAGGACCGGTACAATGACAAGTATAGTACTTACAATTATACTGTTTTAAACACTCCGCCACATCACGAATCAACTCGTCCTTTTCATATTTTTTTGATATCGGATTAAATAAGTGAAAACCTCCGATTACATACGTAAATTTTTCGGAAGCTGCCCTCTGCATTTCTTCCATAATATTCACAATTCCATTGTGGGAACATCCTGAAATCAATACTCTTTGATTTTCATCCTCAATCACCAAATATTGTTCATGATCAAATGAATCCAATACAAATTTATGATTCTTCTTAGTAAGTAATTGATTATTTGATTGTGAAAAGAGCTTTCTTCCCTTTATCCCTGAAAATAATCGTAATTCCTCATCAATCATGTAACTGTCTGTTGTAAATATGAATTGCCTATTATCCTTCAATTTGATATCAGCACCGGCATAAAAAGGAATACCCAGAACTTTCGTATAGTGCTTATCAAAAGCACTTTCTTTTATATATATTTTTGCTGTCGGATTTATTTCTAAAAATTTTCTCAAAGCGCCTGCATGATCTGTATGCCCGTGAGAAATCACAACAGCATCTATTGTTCTGATATCAATCCCTAACCGTTCCGCATTTTCAACAAACAGATCATTAGACCCTAAATCAAAAAGTATTTTATGATTGGTGGTTTCTATGTATAGACTTAATCCGTGCTTACTCTTATATTCAGGCGATAATGATGTATTTTCCACCAAAGTGGTAATCTTTATCATAAGAAAATTCCTCCATATTATTTCACTCAGCTTTATCTTGTATGAAATTCCTTTTCCGTCTCCACTCATTTGCCCTTTCAATCAACAAAGCGACAAACATCTCTTTATCTGAATGATAGCTTCTCAAACTCTCTCTGTTTTTTCTGCTACTCTCCAGTTTGATTTTTTCATACGCCTTTGCCTCGTCAGGATGACCATTCAAATAATCTCTTATATTAATATAATCATTCCATTGCCTGCCGCCAAATTTTACAATATGGATATAATGGGTTAAAAATGTCATTTCTTTTAAAGCAGAATCAAATTCCCCGCATTGATATACAGGTTGTCTCTCTTTTCCTTCATGCCCTATGAAGAAAAAACCGTTATCTTCCAATGCAGGAGAAAACTTATCAATGTCCGCAAAACCTCTCACTCCAACTATAATATCTATGACCGGTTTCGCCTGAATATTTTTCACCGCGGTGCTCCCGATGTGCTGAATATCGATTGCGGCATCTCCTAATACATCATGTAATGTGCGTATTGTCTGTTTCGCAATATCTTCCCATTGAGGGTTATGGTCACACAACAATACTTCACCTTTTTTTAAGCCAAGTATCGGATTTGATTCTTCCATGATGTACTCCTCCCATGCATAAACTATATAATGTGATTACAAATGAAATCATAAAAAATTAAGTCTAATTCAATAGAATCAATATGCCTGCCAATTTATCTACCTAAAATCATACCACAAACAGATAGATATATCTATCCTTTTCAGAGTGTAACAAATATTCATTTTAGTAAAGCCGGCTTGCTATAAAAAGAGCATATAGGTAAATTCTATATGCTCAGTACTACTCGCTTATTTTATAATTGATTTTTCAATGAAATTCCTTGTTTTTTGCATCACATCTTTTAAAGTTTCAATATTCTTCAAAGCATCATCACATTCAAGGGAATGATTGCAGCCCTCATATGTGATGAGTGGGATATGGTTCTCGGCTGAAAGTTGGGTAATCTCATCTATATTGCTCCATGGGTCGGCAGTTCCGATAAAACCGATTGCATTATTTGGTGTAAATAGGAACGTCTGGGCTAAAGGCGTATACAAAATATGCCTTATCCCTTCTAACCCATATTTCTTTGCATAGGAAGCCGCAATGATTGTTCCGATGCTTTTGGAAACAAAAAGGATATCATCATATTCGGACCAGACAATGTTTGCAAGTTCAGCTTCGGATTGCGAAAACAGGGCTTCATATGCTTCTTTCATTTTTTCAATATTACCACGGATATTTCCGGCGCTGTATGCATAAGTCACATTTTTTAAATTTTCATATCCAAGTTTACTTGCGATGCTTCTACTGTAATACAGAAGGGGTTTGTCACAATGATATCCTATGCCCGGAAAATAAACAGCTATCTTTGACATAATGGTTCCTTTCCATTTTGTATGTTTTGAATTATTGCCAAACGGGAAACATCAGATTGTGTACTTCATAGGCGTAAACCTGATTCCATGTTTTTCTTGCTCATCAGATTGCGGCTTAAATCCTATATGAAGATAAAATGGCTTACCATATGGTGACGAGTTTAAAGTAATCTCCTGCAGTGTTGGATTATCTTTTAAAATATCTGCTAAAAGATACTGAAAAATTGAAGTAGCTACACCTTGGCGATGATATTCTTTCTTGGTAAACACTAAATTGATATGTGTTCTGTTTGAACGCATACCTATAATTCCAATCATTTTACCTTTATCAAATGCTGCATATATTGGGCAGATACCTTGTTGGCATTTTAAAATAAATTCATCATTTTCAACTATGTCTCGCCGGAATGCATCAATCCCCTCTGGTTTATAGTCCGGTGCATCAAACTGTAAAAAGACTTCTAATGCCAAGGCAATGGCCTCCGTTACTTCATTGCTATGTATTTTTCGTATTTCATACATCTTTTTTCTCCCTTTTCAGATTATGGTTGCTAAATCTCGATTTGTCTACCTAAAATCATACCATAAATATATTGATATATCTATCCTTTTCAGAGTGTAAAAAATATTCGGTTTGATAAAGTCGGTTTGGTATAAAAAGAGCATATAGGTAAATTCTATATGCTCAGTACTACTTGCTTATTTCATAATTGATTTTTCAATGAAATCCGCTTCATTTGCAAAAATATTTAGAGTGTTAATCGCAGAATGGATAATAATACAGGGAAGCAGACTTCCACCAAGATAAAATATCGTTACATAATTCAATTATCTATTTTTTCACTACAATAAAGCTAAGATTAATGTGAAATATTATAAATAAATCTTCCTAAATCTTCACCAATGTTTCCGCCTGCAAACCATGCGAACAAGAGCATAACAGCAAAAACAATTACAACCAAAATCACTTTTTTATTAGCTTTCTCTTCTTGTGTTTTCATTTCAACCAGATTTTTCTCTGCAACTTCTTTATAATTGTCCATAATGATATGTTCCCCTGTCAGAAGCTCGTTCACATTTATCTTTAATAACTCGCAAAGTTCCAGCATAATCGAAGCGTCCGGCATGCTCTTGCCATTTTCCCACTTTGATATTGCACGATCCGTAATACCAAGTTTCTCAGCAAGTGTTGCTTGCGTATATCCATTCTCTTTCCTGCATTTTGCTATAAACTTTCCTATTTTCTCCTGATTCATTTCGGGAACCCTCCTTTCATTATCGACTATACAAAATTTTTGATATTTTTAACACGAACCGGCAGTTGATACGCACAAATCCGGTAGAATCAGCCATCCCAACTGTTGGTTGAGTCAGGAAAATTCAAATTCGTATTTCAAATGTTTTCCGGATTGGAATCTTACAGTTTTTTCGTAAAACAGATAATCCTGTTTGCTTCTGTAAAATTCATAGCTTTGTGAAATCGGAAGCTATTGTCGTTGTCAAGTTCACAATCACTGGCAAATTCTTTGCAGCCTTTATCTTTCGCCCACGCCTCACACTTATTTAATAACTCTTTGGCATACCCTCTGTTTCGATAGCTTTCCCGAACAAAAATCCCCTCTAAGTATCCAACAGGGGTTGTTTCGGTTCCCTCAACAGAAGATTCATCCCTCCTATTTACAGTTTTTCAAAATATTAAACTTGCCGTGCCCTTGTAATTGTTTTTTAATCAAGCTGAATCTCACATTCAGGATTGGTGACAGTCCCTTCCATTTTGCCAAGATAGGTAAGTGTTCCCTTCTTTTCATAGCGATAGAGGAACGTATAGGGAATGAGACTATTTCCTTCCCCCTTTGTGTAATTCATCTGAAAGGCAATTTCTATCATATCGTCTGTGGTATCCATGTCATATAAAAAACATTGTGTCCAGCAGAAAATATAATCCTTGTCCGAAAATTGTCCGGATAGTTCTGTATGTTCTGAGGCATAATCAGTACCATTAATGATAAAGTGGAGTTTGGTATTGGCGCTTCCCTGCTTATCTATATAAAACTGAATTTCCTCTTTCGGTCCGTTACCGTTTAAATCAAAATAACAAACTTCTTCCGTTTGCAGTTTTATCGTCAGATTTTCCTGATAGGAATATTCTTGTTGAAAGCCCATTTCCTGCAAATCGGCATAAGGAACCGTAAATTCTATATTTCCTGCATAAAATGCGCCAAGCTCATAGGGATTACTGAAAAAGACCAGGCCGGATGTGGAAAAATACCATCTTTCATCCTGATAAAGGATTTGTTCCAAATCGGAGATATCCTCCCACATGATACTCCGATAAGTATTCGTGGCTGCGAGTTTCCTCAGGTACGCAAGTGTGTCTGCATGAAAAGTTTCCGCATTTTCGCCAAGATCCGAAAAGGCGATTCGTTCACCGGTTTTGGCATCAAAATTAAGCCCGATGCCGTAATAGCCGTCGTGCACTCCGCCCATATAAGATGAAATGGTGATATAAAAAGAAATAACATTACTGTCATTGCGAGTGACAATCATATCAAAATCATCATAATAACTGGAAAAGCCATATTCGGAATTGAGATCTTTATTGGATAAATAAACGCGGTAATCTTCTCTGACAACGTCACGTACTGAGGTATCAGCTAAAAAAGCATCTACTTCTGCCAGGATAGCCGCATTGATTTTCTCCGCAGTGCTTTCATTTCCTTTCATTGCCACGACGGGATAGACACAGAGGTTCGTATACAGAAGCTTTCCGTCTTCCGCATAATCTGTATCTTCTCTCGTTTCAAATGTGATTTGGGCACGTACAGCAGCCTGACCGGAGCATGCACTGCATAAAACCATAACAGCTACTGCGACCACACATAAAAATCCTTTTTTCACAATTTGTCTCCATTCTGTTTGTTTTCTTCCGATTGTAAAACGCTACAGAAGATTATAACACAAAACATATGGAGATTGGTAAACTTATTACGCAAACATATGATTAAAATAGGTTTCCTTAAATGCTACATAATTGCTTCGGGATATCGGTATCACTGCATTGTGAATCGTAACAACTTCGGTCTTTGAAAATTGCTCCACATTGCTTAAATTCACAATATAACTGCGGTGACAGCAGCAAAATCCATTTTCCGGCGAAAAAACTTCCGCACATTTGGAAAACAATTCACGGATTTCGATTGTCCTACAGTTTGTTAAATGGACAATAACCTGCTTGTTCTGCGCCTCCAGATAATCCACATCGGCAATTGCAATCTTGCAAAAGCCGTCGGCGGTTTTTGCAACAAAGAAGTTTTTAGGCAGGTTAAGGGTTTTCAGAAAATCATCCAAAGTAAGAAATAGTTTTTCCTTATCAACAGGCTTTATGAGATAATTGAGGGCTTTTACCTCATAGGAATCGATAGCAAATTCCTTGGAGGAAGTAAGGAAAACAATCGGAACCGTCTGATTCGTATTCCGAAGCTCTCTTGCAGTATCGATACCGCTTAATAATGGCATAATAACATCCAAAATAATCAAATCCATACATTCACGCTGATGTGCTTCAACCAAGTCGTCTCCATTCGTGAACCGGTATAATGTAAGTTTCATTCCTCGTTCTTTTGCCCATTGCTCTAACAGTGGGCAGATTGCATCTATAAAGTATATTTCATCATCGCAAATCGCTATTTTCATCACGTCACCTCTAAATAATAATTCTTAAAATGAAGGAGCGGTCAGTAAGGAAAAAGTGGTATTGCCCGCCCAATTGTTCTACGTAATATACGATACTTTTCACACCAATGCCATGTCCTTTTTTGTCGGAGGTCGGAATGCCGTTTACAAACCTCGGAACCCGTTCAATCGGATTTTCTATTTGGAGCAGAAGGTGTTTTTCCTTTTCGGAAATCGTGAGGTTTACCCATCTTTTTTCCGTGGTCATTTCTTCCAATGCATGCATGGAATTTTCCAAAGCATTCGATAAAATGGTACAAATCGCAGTATCCGGACATGGGAGCGTTTCCCTTACGGAGACATCGTAATTCAGTGTAATTTGTTTGTCTTCAAACCGTGTGTGATAAATAGAAATTACGGAATTGACCATTTCGTTTTTGCAGTAAGCCGTAATCATGGTATCATCATAACTATCGGTGATTTCCGCAACATAGTCGATTGCTTTCTTGACGTTGTTGTTTTGAAGCTGTGTCAGGACGATACTTAAGTGATGACGCATATCATGCCTTAATATGGAAAGCTTTTGTTTGCTGCGCTTTACCTGTTCAATCTCCTTTTCGATGGAGAGAAACTGCATTTCCATCAAATTATTGTACTGTTTGCTTTCCTGTTTCTTTTCATATTCCCGAAAATATATGAACAGAAAGGCAAAGTAGGAGAGGCAAAAGCTGAACCCCATAAATTCGACTACTATTTTGTTGTTGGAATAAAGCAAGTCGGTAAGTTTGGTAAAGGAATAGTCGAAAACATAATATACCGTGGGCAGAAAACCTATAATATAAAGTTCCCATGTATCCCTTGTAAAGATGGTTTCCGTAGTGTGGCATACAAATCTGCACAACAGGAAGAAGGTAATAAAGGTGGTCAGGATTCGTAAAGCATAATAACACCACTGTTCGCCCGTAAGCGTTAATGCCAATAAGCCGACCCAGTTGCTTAACTGACAGCAAAGATAGGCAGAAAACACGGAAATACAGGACGAAACAAAAGAATATCTATAATACAGGATTAAAAGTAAAATCAACGGCAGGTGCACAATAATGGTATAGAGCCGGTCAGCAACAGCCGTACCCCACAGTAAAGAATTGATAATATATAAGATTCCTTCACCGGAAAACAGCAGAAACAGCACAAGGATATTTTTCCGGTTTTGCTTTACTCCTAAAAAGAAGGCGGAAATATAGATACCGAACAGCATAGTAGTTAAATTATGTGTAAATGTTAAAATTTGTACCAGCATGAGGCTCTCCTCCTGTTTTCCCTGTCTTATTATTATGCTAACATTTTATCTGTCAAATGTAAATGTACAGCAATTTGCAATTCACACCATATATTTACCATTCGCACTAAACGTCGAAAAAAGCCGAAAAAATGTGATATATAAATATAGTGTTTGGTTATTTTATCGTTTATGGCTGGAGGACTAAGTATGAGTAAAATATGGGAGTTCTTTGATACGATGGACGAGCTTGTCTATGTTTCAGACATAGATAGCCATGAGTTGGTTTACATGAACCAAAAGGCGCTTCGGACATACAGCTTTCACTCCCTTGCAGAAATTTCCGAAAAAAAATGTTATGAAGTTCTACAGAACTGCTCTACCCCCTGCTCAATTTGTAACAACCACGAACTGAAAGAGGGACATTTCAAAGAATGGTGGTATTACAACCCCATTCTGAAACGGCAGGTAATGCTGAAAGATACCATAATAGAAGAAAACGGAAAGAAATATCGCATGGAAATCGCCGTTAATGCCGGCAATCAGGAACGGCAGGACAGTATGATAAATTTAGAAGCGATGGTCAACAACGGACTTCGCATTGCCTTGCAGCAGGAGACGCCCTCACAGACACTGGACGTTCTGTTAGAGTATATGGGTAAGGCTTTGGAAGGTGAGCGAACCTATATCTTTGAGCAGAACGAGTCGGGTTGTGATGACAACACGTACGAGTGGGTGGCAATCGGTGTTACACCGGAAAAAGACAACTTGCAGAATGTTCCGCCGGAAGTATGTGCCAACTGGTATCGGAATTTCCAAATCGGCAAACATATTGTGATAAAGGATTTGGAGGATGTTCGAGAGAGCGATCCGCTGCAGTATGAAGTTTTGAAACGGCAGAATATCCGCTCGCTGGTAGTAGTGCCCTTATACAACGAGGGCAAAGTTATCGGTTTTTACGGAATTGACAATCCACCCAGAAAATCACTGGACTATACTTCCGACATGCTCCAGATTATGGCGCATTTTATTATTTCTGCTTTGAAACGGCGAAATCTTGTCCGGGAATTAGAAGAAATGAGTTATTGTGACCAGCTCACCAAAATCGGGAACCGTCACGCCATGAGCAAATACATCGATGAACTGCAGAATGAACAGAGTCTGGGAATCGTTTATTGTGATGTGACAGGGCTGAAACAGGTGAACGACCAGAAAGGTCATGCGGCAGGTGACAAGCTGCTCACCGACGCCTGTGAATGTCTGAAAAAGAGCTTTGGAGAATACGGTTTGTTTCGTATCGGCGGCGATGAACTGTTAGCACTCTGTGCAGATATGGAGGAAGTCACATTGTGGCAGGGCGTTGAACAGCTAAAAAAAGACTTGCAGGAAAAATCCGTTCACATGGCAGTCGGAAGCATATGGAAAAAGGACAGTTTCAATGGTGTAGAAAAACTGATTACAGAGGCGGAGAAAAGGATGTATAAAGATAAAGCTGCATATTATACGAAATACGGTGTAGACAGGCGGCATCCGTCGGAAGTGGGGGCGCAGGCATAAAGCCATTTCAAAAACATTGATACCGGAAAAAAGGGAGGATTCTTACAAAAGTGAAAAGGGAAAAACAGTCTTTTTGGGGAAGCATTAAAGGGAGCATTATTCTGTATACGGCACTAAGCACCATCCTGATTATTGCCGTGACCGCCGTGATAAACAGCATCGTGCTGAATGATGCCCTGAAAACAAGCGAATACAGCCTGCTCGCCGCGGAGGCGGAAGGCACCGGCGACATTATTGATGAATGGCTCGTTGGACAGGCAAACATAGTCGAAACCATGAAAAACGCCCTGGAGGGCATGGACAAGGACCCGGAGGCAATCATGGACTTCCTGGAGGCCAACCTGGCAGGCAATGAGGCGGCCCTCATGTACTACTGCTGCTTCGGCTATAACGGCGGCGTCCTCCCGGCGGACCATTCCAGCCTGGACCTGGACCCCACGACCCGGGGCTGGTGGCAGGAGGCCATCGCGGAGGGAGGGCTGATATACACGGCCCCCTACACGGACTTCGCGACAGGGCAGATGATCGTATCCATTGCGGTGCCCTGTAAAATAGAAGGCGAGCAGGCCATGGTCCTTGCGGACATCACCATAGACAACCTAATTGAAATTGTAAAGAACGTAAGCACGGACGAGAGCACGCAGACCTTCCTGCTGGCAGGGGACAACAGCGTCATCACCCATGAAAACGCAGCGTACCTGCCGAAGGAGGAAGGGAACACCATCCTGACGGACGTGCTGCGGATTGACGTGGAGGGAAGCGGCATATCCTCCTTCACGGACTATGACGGGGTGAAGAAATACTGCATAGTGAGCACGGTGGAAGCCACCGGCTGGAAGATGGGCATTACCCAGAACACATCGGTGATAAGCGGCAAGGTCGGCAGGAACCTGGTGCTGCCGTTAATGGCGGACATCATCCTGCTGGTGCTGTCGGTCGTTGTGCTGAATGTTGCCGTCTCCGCCATGTTAAGGCCGCTGAGCGAGCTGAAGAGATTTGTAAAGGAGAAGGTAATCGGGAGCCGGCACTGCAGGACTGAGAAATCAGAAGTAAAGGAAATCAGCTACCTGAAGGAGGAGCTGGAAAACAGGGTGATTTCCACCATCCGGAAGACCCAGCAGGAAACGCTGCGCATCCGTGACAAGGCATCCGGCACCAACGCCCATGTTTCCAAAATGAACGGGAACATCATGGAAATCAGCGCCATCATGGAGGAGACGGGAGCCAGCGTGGCAGGGCAGACGCAGAGCATAGAGGACATCGGCAGCACCTGCAGGGACGTGACGGCCTCGATTGACGGGCTTGCCGAAAACGCGCAGACCATCACAAGCCATGCCGGGGAAATCATCGAGCGTGTGGGCCGGATGGTGCCCGAGGTGCTGGAGGACAAGGAGAACGCCATTAAAGTGACGGTGGACAGCAGGGAAAAACTGAGGACCGCCATTGAGGAGACCAAGGTAATCGGCCAGATCGTGGAGGTATCACAGGCCATCAGCGAGATTGCGGGGCAGACGAACCTGCTTTCGCTGAACGCGTCCATAGAGGCTGCGCGTGCAGGCGAGGCAGGGCGCGGCTTTGCGGTGGTGGCGGAGGAAATCAAGAAACTGAGTGAGACCACCGGGCGTGAGATAGACAAGGTAAACGCGCTGACGGACAAGGTTTTGAAAAGCGTGGGGGCGCTGTCGGAGGCGAGCAACCATATCATCACGTTCCTGGACGGAACCGTGCTGCAGGATTACGACAAGCTGGAGACGCTTGCGGGCAGTTACAGGGAGGATGCGGCCTATTATGCGCAGGTCAGCAGGATGTTAAGTGAGAACACGAAGGAGCTGAGGAGCTCCATTGCGGACATCAACGGGATACTGGGAACCATCAGCCTGTCCCAGAAGGAGCTGGACCAGGCGGTACAGTCCGTAAATGAAAACCTGCAGGAGATTACGTATGCAAGCGAGACGGTTTCGGGAGAGACGCAGGATGTGATGAACAGCATTTCTTCCCTGCAGGAGACGATACAGCAGTTTCAGGTGTAAGCTCTGTTTCCCTGACCGCATGCAATTTTTACTTGACAAATAAAATAAATATACTTATAGTGGTAACGAACTGCAAATTATACTTGCTAGGGGAGCACATAGCTGAGATTGAATCTTTGGATTCTAACCCTCATCACTTGACCCGGACAATACCGGCGTAAGGAAGCATGTTTATAGATATGATTTTGGATTTCACCATCCCGCAGATGGCGGATCATGCCGCCATCTGCGGGTGGATTATATGTGAATTCTTACATAATCGTATTTGTAAATCTTCATTGTGTCCCTCTTTGCGAAACAACAAGGAGGTTTTTTTATGTCTAACTTTATTTTATCACAAGAGGACGGCTCTTTTGCCTTAGGACGCCCCGGCTACTATGTCCTGATTGCCGTTCTTCTCTTAGCCATCTTTCTATCCGCCATTATCGTGGACAAAAAGCAGAAAAATACAAAGCTTTCCGCCAAAAGACTCGCCGTGTGCGGCGTTGCCATTGCCATGGGCTTCGTACTGTCCTATGTCAAATTTGAACTGCCCTATGGCGGATCTGTAACTGCATTTTCCATGTTCTGTATCTGCATTATCGGCTATTTTTACGGCATTAAGGCAGGCCTGCTTTCCGCTGTTGCATACAGCATTTTACAGTTTATCCAGAGCGGCGGCTCCTACATGCTCAGCCCCATGCAAATCTGCTGCGACTACTTTTTTGCCTTCACCGCACTCGGCATCACAGGCTTTTTCTACAAGAAAGACAAATTTATTCCCGCCTACTTTTTAGCCATTATGGTGCGCGGTCTTTTCCACACAATCGGCGGTTACCTCTACTGGATGGATTACATGCCGGAAAATTTCCCGCAAAGCTTAGCAGCGCTGTATCCTATCATATACAACTACAGCTACATCCTGATAGAAGGCGTCATTACCATTCTCATTTTAAAAATTCCCGCGGTCAGCAAGATGCTGAAACGACTGCAGGCGATTGCCGTTTGCGATTAACTACAGGGCAAAGTCGCAAACCACTTATGCTCTATTGAAAAGCAGAGCTAAACTACTGCCAAAAGCAGTCCTGAAAAATCAGAGCTGCTTTTGGTATTTTTCAAAATATCGTTCGGCGCTGTCCGCTCCTATGGAAAATCTCGTTTCCAGTCTGACAAGGATATCCTCTTTGGACATTCCGAATTCCTGACAGACTTCTATCAGCGCCTCGATTCCTTCTTCTCTGCCTTCCTCCCGTCCCTCTTCTCTGCCGTCTTCCCGAAGGCTTCTTTCATATTTTTTTACATCAAATTCTTCCAACAACATTCCCAACACCTCCGCACGGTACTGCCGCAAAAAGCCAGCCAGTATATTTTTCTCTATACAGAAATCAACCGCTTCATTTAAGGCTGTTTCTGCAGACCTTCCTCTTCTGATATACTCTCTGGAAGTTTCCACAAACAAAGCATATTCCTTTAACACCTGACACTGTTCCATCAGTTTCTCGTTGTAACCATAATTGATATTGAGCACCCGCACTTCCAGTTCAACGCCTGCTTTACAGGATTTGCTCTCAAACGCATCGGAAAGCTTTAATATCTGTTCTTTTGGCATTTCCCGCTCACCGTTATAAAAAACAATGCACTGTGGCGTCGGCAGCATAATCAGTCTGGAGCCATACGGACTCTCTGCCGCGCGCTCCACTATCTTCTGGTATTCCTGTCCTAAGTAAAACAGAAAACGGGCAGGCATATTGGGATTAAAAGTGCTCTGGTGCTCATATATACTGAGCACACCGGCTATCACAAAAGCCAAATCGTTTTTCATAACCACATAAACCGCATTCTCCAACGTGACCATCTGAAGTTCTGAAGCCTCGCTGTATGAGGTTCCATTCAATGCATTATAAAGCTGCAGCAAAGCTTCCCTGTCACGCTCAAACAAAAAGCGAAAAAGCCTGTCCTTTACCTGTCTTTGTCCCTTCTTTTGCGTGAAACGTCCCTTAAATCGTTTTCCATTCTTTTTCATCCGGTATCCTCCCATGTAAATGCCATCCATGTACAATAAAATGTATGGTTTGCGGGATTTCCATTGTCTCAGGCGGCAGAAATCACGCATTGCAGAATTCTATTGTCATGAATCATGACAGGATACGACCTGCGTCACGCCGGCACTCCTGCCATAAAATTAAAGTGAAAATTATCGGCAGAAGCTGCCAGAACGTGCGATTTGCACATATAAATGATTATGAAATAATAGTACCATATCTCTTAAATTTGTCAATATGCTTTTTCAATAAATATAAAACTTTATTTTGATATTCTTAAGTAGGAACCACGCACCCAAGATAAAAGGAATACAGCACCCTTTCCTTCACCTTTTTTCCCGTAAGGCTTTCCAATGCTTCTTCATAATAATCAAGCTGCACTTTGTATCGCTTTACCAGTTCTTCCGGCGCCTTTATGACGTCGGTTTTATAATCCAGAAGCACCAGTCCGTCCTCCTCTTCAAAGAAAGCATCCACAATTCCCTGAATCAACACAGTTTCTTCCGCCGGAAAGGCATTTTCCCCATCGGGACGGCTTTTGTCNTTCAGNCTTGCNGCNGATATGCCGTACACAAAGGGCTGCTCCCGNTACAGNCTGCCTGCNGCCGCNGCAGCGCGCATCCTNNNTGCAAGAGGNGTNTTTAANAAATGTAANATCTTNTCCTCTCTGACCGCNCNNCTGTATTCTTCCGAAAGACGCCCGCTTGCCGTAAAAGCGTCCATCATCTCTGCAACCGTTTTCCTNTCCTCATACTCTCTGGTAAAGTCCAAAAGCTCCATCACCCTNTGGACGGCNCTTCCCCGGGTCGTACCGGAAATCTCCTCNTTTTCNCNCATAAAACTCGGCACNTAAGGCTTAATTTCCTCCTGTGGAAACAACTCCTTCGCAGGCTCTTCCTGACCGCCCTCCATCGCCGCCTTTTTCAGCTCTGAAACAGTGGTCTTGGTGTACAGGTTTTCCAGAGTCTTGTGCGGATACTCNTAGGCAAAACGCTCTGACAAAAGAGCAAGCGCCTCTTCATTCACAGGCTGCGAGGCATCCGTCAGTTTCAACTGCCTGCCCGCCTCCGATACNCCCTCCTTNANCTCTGAAAGCGCAAGNTCCTCCANNNNCGTCACTGTNACCTGTGGAAATACCGGCAGNAGATAATCCAAAAANCAGGANGCNCCNGTCAGACGGGTATACGTCATCTCCCCGCCATTTTCCCTCTCCTCTTCCACACGCGCCTGCGGTTCCTCCNCCACGCCCGTCATAATCAGCTTCTCTTTCGCACGGGTCATCGCCACATAGAGCACGCGCAGCTCCTCNGCAAGATTGTCCTGTTTCAGCTTGGCNGACAAAACATTTTTCCGCAGGGTTTTGCTTTTTATCCGCTGTGCAGGGTTGACATAGTCCGTGCCGATTCCCAAATCCACATCCACAATCAGCGCCCGCGAAGTATCCTGCATATTGAACCGCTTCGACANCCCCGCCACAAACGCCACGGGAAACTCTAATCCCTTGCTCTTATGAATACTCATAATCCGCACCACGTCCGCATTTTCNTCCAAGGTACCCGCCTCGCCATAATCCACATGGTATTTTTCCATCTGCTCTATGTAGCGCACAAAATGAAACAGTCCGTAATAGCTGTTNTTTTCAAAGCCCGCCGCCTTTGTCAGCAGCATTTCCACATTGGCAAGCCGCCNGCTTCCCGCNGGCAGGGCNGCCACATACGCCGNATAGTCGTAATCATCNANCAGCCGCTTTAACAGCTCATGAATCGGCATNTATGCCGTAAANCGNCGGTATTTTGCAATCTGCTCCANAAANTCCCTGCATTTTTCCTGAAGCGCCGTNTTNACNCGCTTCTGNCCGCCTGCTTCAGCNGCTNNCAGNTCNTTTCTNCCNNCACCGNCGCTNATTTGNCTAACCGNACTTACCTCTTCGTTCTCNCTGCCGTCTGCCAAATCCGCCTCTTCTCTGCTTTCTCCTGCACACACCCGAAGACAGTCGTACAGATACGCGCCGTCCTTGTCCGCGCTTCGCACAAGCGCCGCTTCTTCATCTGAAAAATCGCCGAATATGGACTTCATTGCCCCAAATAAAGGAATATCTTGCAGAGGATTGTCCAACACACGCAGAAACATCAGGATATCCTTGATTTCCTTTGCCTCAAAATAGCCCGTCTTGCTGGAAACATAGGCGGGAATTCCTTCCTTTTCAAACACCGCCCGAAACTCCTCGTCCCAGCCGCTGTTGGTGCGAAGCAGTACCACAATATCCCTGTATGCTATAGGACGCAGCACTCCCGTCTCTTTGTCCATTACCATAAATTCCTGTTTTAGTTTGCGGATACGCGCGGCAATTCCCAATGCCTCCACCTGCTTTGCGTTCCACTCCGACTCCTTTGGCGGCTTTTCAAATAAAATCAGCTCGCTCTCGCACCCGGTATTTTCGGGATAAACCGCACCGGCATAAAGCGCNGCCGCGTCGTCATACACAATCCCGCCCAGTTCACGCGTCATGATGTTGCCGAAAACCTGATTGACGGTACCTATTACCTCAGTCCTGCTCCTGAAATTTTTATGGAGATCAATCCGGCGAAGCCCGCCCTCCTTATCGGAATAGGTATGGTATTTTTCCAGAAAAAGCTCAGGTCGCGCCAGACGGAATTTGTAGATGCTCTGCTTGACATCTCCGACCATAAAGCGGTTGTAATTGCCGTCTTCCTCGCCCGAAACCGCCTTCAGCAGATATTCCTGCACCAGATTGCTGTCCTGATATTCGTCAATCAGCACCTCTGCAAAATAGTCCCTGTATTCCAGCGCGGTTTTGGTGGGCACTACCCGCCCGTCCTCCGTCTTTTCCAATAAAATCCGCAGGGCAAAATGCTCCATGTCGGAAAAATCAAGCAGCTTCTTCTCTCTCTTTTTTTCGTCCAAACGAGCTTTAAAATCCAGACATAAATCTACCAGCATGCACACTGACGCTTCACATGCCTCAAAGCGCTTAAGCCCTGCCTCAAGGGGAAGCAGAAAATAGGCTTCCTCCAGTTTTTTCAAAGTTTCCTTTACGCCCTCGCGCAGCTTCTTAACCCGCTCCCTTTTTGCAGGGGACACGGAATCGTCCTTTTTGGTGGACAATCTGCCGAAGGACACCGCCGGTATGCGAAGTGCAAATTCCGGCAGGGTTGAAAGGGAAAGCAGCGCGCCAAGCGCCTCCGTCTCCGCCTCCATCATTTCTCCGTACATATAGGGACCGTCCGGCTCTTCACAGACAGCCACAGCCTGTTCCATATCCTGATACAGCGCATGCAGCGTGCGTTTTAAGTGGGTGAGCAGATACTGTCCCACATCAGACTGTTCCAGCTCCTCCACCGTGGAAATCCGGTAGTCCTCTTTTCTCTCCAAAAGCCATTCTTCCGGAAACGGAAAGCTTAAAGCATAACGGTACAAATCCAGAATATGCTCTTCTAAAACGCTCTCCCTGCCCCCGGGGCAGTAATATTCCACACAGTTTAAAAACGCCTCTTCACCTGCGGCAAAACGCTCTTCCAAAAGCTGCGCAAGCACATCCTGCTTCAGCAGCTCCAACTCCCCCTCATCTGCAACCCGAAAAGCCGGATCCAGCCCGATGTCCTGAAAATTATTGCGCAGCACAAACAGGCAGAAGCTGTCTATGGTGGTAATCTGGGCATTGTGCAATAACGCAGCCTGCCTCTGTAAATGCTCGTTTTCACCGTCCTCCGAAAGCCTTGACAAAATAGCCGCGCTGATTCTCTCCCGCATCTCCGCCGCCGCCGCATTGGTGAAGGTCACAATCAAAAGCCTGTCAATATCCACAGGATTCTCTTCTCTGCACACCATCTGTACAATGCGCTCCGTCAGAACCGCTGTCTTTCCCGAGCCTGCTGCCGCCGATACCAGAATATTGCAGCCATGCAGCTCGATAACCTGTTTTTGTTCGGGTGTAAATTCTACCGCCATGCTTCCTCCCAATCCTTACTCTTCCCGTATGCGCGCCATCGCTTCTTCCTTGTCCATCTCTTTAAGCCTTCTCGGCCCGCAGCCGGGCATTCCGTCGTCAAAGCCGCACACTCCCTGAAAAGAGCAGTAGGTGCAGGCGCTCTCCGCCCCGCTCTCATAGGGATTCAGCGCAATATTCCCGTCCAGAATTTCCCGTCCGAGCTGCCGCACCTTCCTGCCCACAAACATTGAGATTTCCTGAAGTTCCTCCCCACTCAGCACAGAGGAACGCGCCGAAAGACTGCCGTCCTTTTTATATTCCACCGGAATCACATCCGACTTTGCCACGGCTTCCTCGTCCAGCCGCCTCGCAATGTCTCCGTCACTGTTGACGATACCGCCTGCCCTAAGCTGCTCCAGCAGTGCCGCGTTAATTTCCTCCGGCGCAGCCTCCGCCTCTGCGGAAATAACCGGGTCATACACATGGTAGTACAACATAGCGGCAGGCACGACCTCCTTATCCGGATACTTTTTTGTCTCACGCTCCACCGCCGCGTTCATATACACCACGAGCTGAAGCTGCAAGCCGTAATACAGCGCCGCCAGATTAAACTTTCTGCTGCCGGACTTATAGTCCACCACTTTGACATAGAGCTTATCCTCTTTCTCCAAAGTGTCCACCCTGTCAATCCTGCCCGCAAGCTGCATCCGCTCCTCCTTTGACAGCGCTATGTTGACACTCTCCAAATCCGAGACGGACGAAAAGGACATTTCATAACTCTCCGGCACAAAGCTTCCCTTTTTGAGTTGATACTGTAAAGTCAGCACCGTCCGCTCCAGAATCCGCCCCATCCGCCTGACAGCGTATTCGTTTCTCGCGTTGTCGTACAATACTGCAGCTCCATATTCCGCCGCATAGAGGGAAAGTACATCCGCCACAGTTCCCCGCGCAAAATCCTCGGGAAAATCAAACCAGGTGTAGGCACTCTCCTCCAATTTGTGGGAAAATCCCTCTAAAACGCCGTGAAAGACATTTCCCATGTCCACATTTTCAAATTTCAGTTCTTCCCGCTCCTTCAGGCTCATGCCGTACTTTAAAAAATGCCGGTATGCACAGGCGGCATAGGTTTCCAGCCGGCTGACGCTGTTTCGTAAAATCTGCCCGTAGAGCGCCCTCGCCACGTTTTTCTGTAACGGACTATGCTCATAACGGTAAAATGCCGCTTCCGTAAGCCGCTGTAACAGACCCGCGTATTCCAGCCGCTCCCTGTAAGCGCGGTATAGCGTGGCAGTCTCCTCCTGCACCATATTACCCTGCGCATATTCCCGCAAGGCGCCCGCCAGATAGGGCAGCCCTGCTTCCGGCGTCATAATCTGCGATAATACAGGCTCTTTTTCCGGATACTCCACGGACAACTGCGGAAAAAGCTGCCGCATAGTTGCAATCAGGTACGCAGGGCGCAGCGCCTTTCCCTCACCGCTCATTCCCGCAAAAGAAAGATAGAGCAAGTCTGACGGCTTCGTCATATTGAGATACAGATACAGTCTCTGGATGTACATCTGCTGTCTGGGGGACGGTGCAAGTTCAATCTCAGACTGCCGTAAAAACTCCCTGTCAATATCCGAAATAATACCGCCCTTGCCGGTATTCTTCGGAATGTTGCCGTCGTTCACACCCACAAAAAAGAGCGCCTTCACTTCCCGCAGACGGGTTCGCTCGATATCGCCTACCAGCACCCTGTCCACATTCTGGGGAATCGTGCCCACCTCTATCTCCGCAAAACCCGCCTCCAGAATATCGGCAAATTCCTTCAAACTCATGGGTTCGTCACCCAAAAGTCCCATAATCTGCTCTAAAAGCTCCATCACCAGACGATAAACCTGCGCATACTCCTTTGCCCTGACCAGCTCCCCCTTGTCCAGAAACATCTCCTCATAGGCGGCAAGCCGCTCCGCCGCTTTGTTCTGGGTCAGAAAAAGATACAGCGCCTCCACATATGCCGCCGCGCTCTTTGTCTCCACGTTTAACAACGGAGAAAGCTCCTCATAAAAACGCTCCCGCAGCTCATTGATGGCAAGCAGAGGCTCCGTCTCCTCCTTCATCTGCGCCGTCCTTTTCGTAAACTGCATGCTCCACTTCCGTCTGCCCCGTATGCCGGTCTCCTTGCAGTAATTCTCCAGCAAATCCGTCTCCTCAGGCAGAAATCCTGCAAGCCCGCTCCGCAGATACTGAAATACGCTCTCGTAGGAAAAATTTTTTGCCAGCACCTCAAAGGCGCTCTTAATATATTCTGTCAGGGGATTTAAAACAATTCCCCTCGTCCTGTCCACAAAGCAGGGAATCCCCAGCAGGGAAAACTCTGCTTCCACCAGTTCGGCATACACCTCCAAATCGCCTGCCACCACCGCAATGTCCCGATAGAAGAAGCCCTTCTCGCGCACCAGCCTGCGCAGTTTGATTCCTGTCTGCCGCACCTCTTCCCTGACAGTGGAGGCCGCAAAGAGATGCACCGAGGACTGCGGCTTGNCATACTCCTTTACAGGATAGCGGAACAGCGTGCGCTCCAAGTGGGCAAGCGGTTCATTATGGGAAAACCGATGCTCTCCGTCGTACCCCACAAAAATATCCCTGCCCCGCTCCGTNTTNTCCTCCTGTGCCATCTTGACNAANTCCGCCACCGTTTTTTTGCTCATATGAAACAGNTTCTGCTCGCCNTCCATCAAAAACGGGTCCTCCCGCAAATCCAGCGTGACCGTTAANATNACCTCCTTGGCAATTCCCAAAAGCTTCCCGATTACCCTGTTCTGAATGGGGGTNAAACCGGTAAAGCCNTCAAAGGCAAAGACGCTGNTTTTTACGATTGCGGANCTGTCCANCGANTCCCTGAGCAAATCCAGCGTNTCTTCCGTNGTAATNAANTTTTCCCGTATATATTCCATAAAGCCGCGGTATAAAACCTGNAAATCNTTCANCTTATAGTACAGCGTTCCCTTTTTTGCNGCGTAATNCATCAGNTTCTGTACNTCNTCCACGCCGACNCCGTACTGCATNAANTCGGAGATNGCGCTTTTTACCTCATGGATATAGCCCTGCTTGTCCAGATTGGAACCCAGATAGGGAAGCTCCTCCTTTAAACTGCCNGCCACCTTTCTGAGCACCAAACTTTTTCCTGTGTCGTCCAGCACGGGAATTTCCCTTTTGCCGACCTCCTCAAAGATACGGTGGGAAAGNCGGCTGAAACTTAAGACATCAATATTCAGGATGCCGCCGCGCTTATTGACCGGATGAGTCACAAGTTCCTTCTGCGTCTGCATGGTAAACTGATCCGGTACGATAATCAGAAAATTACGTTCCGGCTCCTCTTCCGCCCTCTGAATGATTTCNGAATACAGACGGGTGCTCTTGCCCGCACCCGAGCCGCCAAACACAAAACGCAGACTCATGTAAGCGTAAACCTCCACAAATAATCCGCCGCTTCCTCCGCGTAATCGATTCCGATTCNCTTNCCNGTAAGAATCCGGCTTTCCTCCACCNCTATCCCCTCTGTGAGATAAAACTCCCGACTCTCTGCCATATCGANATCATTGTCGGCCTTCGTGATATNCATGGCGATACAGAGCTTGCCCGGNCCNTCCGCCAGATGNTTTTTTACGGCTGCCGGCACTTTNTCCGTTGCTGCTGCAANTGTCTCTGTTCCCACTGCATNNATCTCCTTTGCAGNCAGCCGATATGCCTTCTTTCATGGCGGCTGTCCCTGCAGCAGCAGTTTCCNCANTNTCCGCCATNCGCTCTGCCTTCCGNTTCTCCCTTGCCNCCCTGCGCCTTTCCATNTCCGCCATCCTNAGCCGCTCCATAATGNTTCTCGAAGCCTCNTCCGCCGGCTCCACCATGCGGATTAANGNAGCCATTGGANTCCCNTCCGNCCCNGCCGTNACATTCACNCAGTTATACATACCGTAAATAAAATACACNTANGAAGTGCCGCCAATATGAAACATCGGTTCCGTCCGCTCCGTCCGCCTGCCGCCGTAGGTNTGGGAGCCCTTGTCCTCCACGCCCATATANGCTTCCGTCTCCGTNATAACGCCCCGCACCTTGCCGAGCGGCGTCTCATGCACCATGATTTTGCCAATCAGACGGCGCGACANNTCCAGCGCATCCGTCATAAAAAACTCCCTCGCCAGCCGCTTTTGATTCTCATTTCTGCTATTCATTCCCATTACGCTTCACCCTCTGGAAATCTCATCNTATNCANGGTTAGGNTCCACAAGATAACGCACGCCTTTCCCATGTGCCTTTGCATACGCAATCTCCGACTTCGTACTCTCACCGATATAGCCTTCCACATTGATGACATAAATGCTGTCTGCCATATCTATCTTGCGTTTATGCATATCATCAAGCATTTCTTTTGTTTTTGAAAGTGTCCCTTCATCCATTCCTTCCCAGACTTCACGATCCCCGGCATGACCAAATAAACCAACCGATATTACAATATTTCCNTCAAGAGTCAGCCGCTTCTGCGCTTCTATAAACGCATCCTTAAAACGTGTACTGCCGCATAATGTAATGACCGGATAATCTTTTTGCATATTTTTCTCCTCTTTGCATATTGCGAAACTCCGATTTCCGCAAATCCAATTGTACAAATTGTATACTTCATAAGCAGACCCTTGCTTGCCGTCGGCACCAAAGTCATGCCCGCATGACTTGCGCCNTATTTTGGCAGCTTACGTACCGCTACGGCAAGCTCGGAGCGAAAGCGCGTCTGCGTTGAAGTATACANTCTCTTATTGTATCACCAACTCCACAGGGCAATGATCCGAGCCCAAAACTTCGCTGTGGATTGCCGCACTCTGAAGCCTGTCCTTTAAACAGTCCGAAACCACAAAATAGTCGATACGCCAGCCTGCGTTCTTCTCCCTTGCCTTAAACATGTATGACCACCAGGAATAAGCGTCGGTAAGTTCCGGATAAAAGTAGCGGAAGGTATCTGTAAAACCGGATTCCAGAAGTCTGGTAAAGCAGCCGCGCTCCTCGTCGGTAAAGCCTGCGTTCTTCCGGTTCGANTTGGGATTCTTTAAATCGATTTCCTTGTGCGCCACATTCAAATCCCCGCAGAAAATAACCGGCTTCTTTTCCTCCAGCTTTTTCAGATACGCCAAAAATGCCTCCTCCCACGTAAGACGGTAGGCAAGCCTCGTCAGCTCCCGCTGTGCGTTCGGCGTATAGACCGTCACCACATAAAATGTAGGATATTCCGCCGTAATCACGCGNCCTTCTTTGTCATGCTCCTCCATGCCGATTCCCATGGTCACCGCAAGCGGCTCCTCCTTCGAAAACAAAGCAGTGCCGGAATACCCCTTTTTCTCCGCATAATTCCAATATTGATGATACCCGGGCAAATCAAGCGAAATCTGCCCCTCGCTTAACTTGGACTCCTGAATACAGAAAATATCNGCATCCNCNTCCTTAAAAAAAGAAAGAAAGCCCTTATCCACACATGCCCGCAGCCCGTTTACATTCCATGAAATCAGTTTCATTCCCAATTATTCCTTTCCTAGGATTCTTATATTAGATTCTTGCATACATTTTACCACAATTATCTTCTCATTGCCACAGATACCTTCTGATGCTATACTATAGTAGATTACATTTTATACGGAGGTCNCTATGTTAGGATTAGGCAATAAAAAACTGTTTCTCTTTGANATCGACGGCACGATTGCCCTCGGCACCAAGCTGTTTGACGGAAGCCGTNAGCTTCTTAACTATATTGAGAAGGAACTGGGCAGAGCATATTTTATTTCAAACAACTCAACCAAAAGTGAGACTGATTATGTAAAATATTTTTCTGCCAATTTTCGTTATAAAACCACTCCCAACCGCTTTGTCACTTCCGGTTATGTGACGCTTGAATATCTCAAGCGGCATTTCAGGGGTGGAAACTTGTTCGTTATCGGAACGGAATCTTTTAAAGAGGAGCTTCGGCAGAACAAATTTACCGTCACCGACTCTGCAAAACTCTCTGTTGACTGTGTGCTGGTTGCCTTTGATCAGGAATTAACCTACCGCAAACTGGAAAACGCCTGTACCATTTTAGCAAACACCAACGTACCCTTTCTGGCTACCAACCCAGACTTGCGTTGTCCCATGACAACAAACTATATTCCGGACTGCGGCGCTATCTGCCAGATACTGACCTCCACCATCGGAAAGGTTCCTATCTATCTCGGCAAGCCGTCCCGCACAATCTGCGATATTTGCCTCGAAAGGACGGGCTATACCCCCGAGGAAACCCTTGTTATCGGGGACAGGCTATACACAGATATCGCCTGCGGCATCAATGCCGGTATCGAGACCTGTGTGCTGTACTCGGGCGAAGCAACTCCCGAAGAAGTCGCACGCTCCGAATACCAGCCCACCTATGCCTTTGACGATGTCACACAGCTTTATGAAGCTTTAAAAACAGCTTCTTCCCAATCTTAAGAATATCACCATCTGCAATTGGCTCGTCCGTCTCTGCAATTTTTTCGCCGTTCTTTCTGACGCCGCCCTGACTGACGAGCCGCCGCAGTTCACCCGTACCGGCAGCATAGCCGGCAGCGGCAATGATACCCATAATATCCTTAAACGTATTACATTCTATCGGGATATCCAACAGCGGCACTTCCTCAGGCGTTGCCTTTCTGCCAAACGCTTCCCTGTAAAATTCCTCAGCCCGCTTTTCCTCTTCCGCTCCGTGGTACAGGCATGTCACAATTTTTGCCAGTTCCAGCTTGACATCGCGCGGATTTTTACCATCTGCCAGTTCTTCCCTGATAAGGTCGATTTTCTCCGGCAGTTCGTCCGTGGCAAGTTCAAAATAGCGGATAATCAAGTCATCCGGTACCTCCATCACCTTTTTAAACATAACTTTGGCGTCCTCTTGTATGCCAATATGATTGCCCAGGCTCTTGCTCATCTTTTCCACACCGTCAAGCCCCTCTAAAATCGGCATGAAGAGTGCTGCCTGCGGCTCTTTTCCCATGGTTTTCTGCAGGCTGCGCCCCATCAGGATATTAAAAGTCTGATCCGTTCCTCCCAGCTCTAAATCGGCATCGATGGCAACAGAATCGTACGCCTGCATCAGCGGGTAAAAAAATTCATGCAGACCGATGGGGACGTTGCCGGCAAAACGCTTCTTAAAATCATCCCGCTCCAGCATCCTCGCCACTGTTATGGTGGACGCAAGCTGCAGCACCTCCTCAAACCGCAAAAGCTCCAGCCATTCTCCATTATAGTAAACTGCGGTCTTTTCCCTGTCCAGTATCCTGAATATCTGCTCCTGATAGGTAACTGCGTTTTCCATCACCTGCTTCTCACTGAGCGCCTTCCTTCCCTTCGATTTTCCGGTCGGGTCCCCGATTCTCCCCGTAAAATCACCAATGATGATTTTTATCTGATGACCCAAATCCTGTATCTGCTTCAATTTGCGCAGGACAACCGCATGCCCCAAATGAATATCCGGCGCACTTGGATCAAGTCCCAGCTTCACATTTAAGGGGCGGTTCTCCCGTATGGAGCGCTCCACTTTCATTCGAAGCTCCTCTTCGCCTACAACCTCTGCCGCACCTTTTAATATAATGCGCATCTGCCTTTCAACTTCCTTTTCCACCATTTCCTTTGTCTGCATCTGCTCTGTCATTTCTTTTCCACCTTTCCTCTTGGATTTTTGAATTTTCTTTCACACTTACAATGATTAAGCAGCCATGCATTCTTATCTTGCAGCCTTTATTGTCATGACCTATAGAATCCTCAATTTATCGGAACTCCATTGTCCTGAAAACCAAAAAACTCCCGTCCTTCAAAAGGACGAGAGCTTATCTCGCGTTACCACCTTATGTTTATAAACAGCTCACACTGTTTACCTCTTCAAGTACGGCTCCACCAGCCTGTTACCACGGCTTCATGAGCCTGTTACCACGGCTTCATGAGCGATACTCTAGCACTATAACGTGTGCGGGCTCCGTCGCAGCCTACTTTCGCGCACGTCACATATCTGTCTGCGCTGCGTTTCGGTGCGAAGCTCAAAGATGTATTCGTGCAAAGCTTCCCATGCGCCTCTCATCAACCGGCTGCTTTCTGTATGCTTCCCTTCGCACTACTTATTCTTGTCATTGCTTTTCTTAATCAAAACTTGAAATATGAAATTAGGATTATTATAAAGAGGGGGAGGGGAAATGTCAAGAGGGGATGGGGAAAATTTGCGTAAAGGAGAGTTGTAGAAAGTCACGCCGCCAGAGGTGCGGTATGTCTGTTCAGACACGCTCTCGCTCGGATAAAAACGTAACAGTACTAGGCTCGTGAAATACCTCGCCAAGTGCTGACGTTTTTATACGGTCTGTACAGACATACCGCGCCTCTGGCGGCTGAAACCGGCATAACACACGCCTTTACAGTAAATTTACGGTGCTAGTTTCGCTAGTTTCAGCAACACGACAGCCCGTAGAGCAGGCTGTTCCCGAAGGAGCCCGTTAAGAAACGTTGGCGCTTGGCGAGGTTCTTCACGAGCCTAGCGTCCACTACGTTTCTTTCCGAGCGAGAGCGCGGCTCCTTGGGAATAGCCTGCTCTGCGGGCGTCCCTTGCTGCAAAACTACTATGCCGTAAGCACCTCCCTGTAAAGCCGCAGCACATTCTCCCCCCAGATTTTATCAAGCTCCCTTTCCGTAAATCCACTCTCCTTCAAGGCGTTCCAAAGGTTCTCCATTTTGTCTGCACCGGTAAGTTCCGCATGGGTGTCTATGCCGTCAAAATCACTTCCAAGACCCAGACACTCTATACCGCCCACATTGACGATGTGCTTTGCATGGCTTACCACTGCGGCTATGGTGCCGGGATTATGTTCCCCATAGGGCATCTGCGTCAAAAAATCCGCGCAGAAGTTCAGCCCGGTTACGCCGCCTCTTTCAGCCAGACTGCGAAGCATGTCATCGCTTAGATTCCTGACACAGGGACAGACCGCCCGCGCATTGCTGTGACTTGCCACAAAGGGCTTCTTTGTGAGGGAAAGCACCTGATAAAATCCGGCATCCGACATATGGGACACATCTATTATCATGCCAAGTTCTTCCATTTTCTGCACAAAAGCAACTCCGGTATCTGTCAGACCGTTTTCCGTATCCGGCGTATTCAGATACTGCCTAACAAGGCGCTCCGCCTCCGTCCGGCTTTTTTCCTCTGCGGCAAGCCGCGCTGCTTTTCTCCTATGCTTGTTTAAATTGGGATGCCCCAGACCGTTCGGGTAATTCCACATCAGCGTCAGCATACGCACGCCCTGCCCGTACAGTTCTTCCAGCTTCGCAAGGCTGCCCCCGCACACGCCGCCCTCCTCAACCGTGAGCATGGCGGACATTCTTCCCCCCGCCCTGTTTTTTTCAATATCGCTCCATGTAAGAACCGGGGCAATCCGCTCCTGATTTGCTTCCATTTCCTGCGTATAGAGCGCAAAAAGCGCCTGCACCTCTTCCCAAGGGTCAGCGCATGCCTCCATATCCACAAAAAGGGCAAAATTCTGCAGCAGATAATCTCCATTCTGCATTTTCAGAATATCCACATGACAGTCGTTTTCCTTAAGCTCTGCCGCCTTTCCCTCTCTCTTTTCGGCTAAAAGCGCCGATATGGTATCACAGTGCATATCCACTACTTTCATACAAAATATCCTTTCCATGCCGTCATCGGCAAATTTTACCTTCTATTATATGCAGCACTGTCCTGCCGCTCTCATCATCCATTCCTGCTTTGTCATACTGCTGACATGACCGGTTCTCTTCTCATGCATCTGCGGCACATCAACGCCTTCTGTCGTCCACTGATAACGAAAACCCAGTTTTTCCTGAACACGCTTCGATTTCTCATTTCCTTCATAGTAACCGCACCAGATTTTTGTCATACCTATCTCTTCAAAACCGTGACGAATCAGTTCCGCTGCTGCCTCCGGCATAATACCCCTGCCCCAGAAAGGCTTGCCGAGCCAATACCCAAGTTCACACTCATCATCTCGCTCAGTCATATCTGTATGCCCTTTCAGCCGCAGTTCAATGCAGCCGATGGGAGCATCATCCGCTTTCATGCAAATTGCATAACACTCCTTGCCGCAGAGTACATTCTGAATCACATCGCTGCTCTCTTTCACGCTTTGATGCGGCGGCCAGCCCGCAATCGGGCCCACATCGGGATTGCTCGCATATTTGTATAGTGCCTCTGCATCTGACTCCCGCCACGGACGTAAAATAAGTCGTTTTGTCTCTAAAATCATGTTACTCTCTCCTGTTCTGTTCCAAAACATAACGGGCAGGAAACCATTGCCGATTCCCTGCCCGCCTTACAAACATACAACTTTCCCGGTTGTTTTGTATGAAACCTAATGAAGCGATGATTTAATCAGCGCTTCATCAGAACGTTTTCCCACACTTCATACTGTTATCTTCCGGTTCCGAAATTCACACCTGTATCGGCCGGTTCTTCTTCATCAAACTTGTAATCTTTGCCGGGAAGTATCGCGTTCAGCAGAATACCGGTAAGCGCACCTACTGCAAGGCCGGAAAGCTTGATGGTTGCATTTGCTATCTGGAATACAATCGCGCCGTCTGCATTGTAGAACTTAATACCGATGGACAACACAAGGATAAGCGCTGCAATGATAACATTGCGGCTCTTGGTAAAGTCTGTCTGCGTTTCCACAATGTTGCGGACGCCGACTGCTGAAATCATACCATAGAGCACCAGGGAAACACCACCGCAGGTAGCTGTCGGCATACAGCCGATAATCGCCGCAAATTTAGGCGAGAAGGAAAAGAGAATCGCAAAACATGCCGCAAGCCTGATAACCAAAGGGTCATACACCTTTGTCAGAGAAAGCACGCCCGTATTTTCGCCATAAGTTGTGTTGGCAGGGGCTCCGAACAGGGAAGCCAGCGTCGTTGCCAGACCGTCTCCCAAAAGCGTGCGGTGCAGGCCCGGGTTTTTGATATAATTTTTGCCTACGGTTGAAGAAATAGCAGAAATATCACCGATATGCTCCACCATGGTAGCAAGCGCAATCGGCATAATGGTGATGATGGACGTAATCAACAGTCCGCTGTCAACACCTTGTCCAAACATGTAAAATACGGTATGGTCCCACTTGACAGGATTGCCAATCCATGCCGCCTCGACAACCTTTGTAAAATCCACCTTGCCAAAGCATGCTGCCACAAAATAAGAACCGACAACACCAATGATAATCGGCACAATTTTTATCATGCCCTTTCCCCAGATATTGCAGATAATCACCAAAGCAATCGCAATCAAGGCAATCGGCCAGTCCGTCGCACAATTGCTAATCGCCGACTGTGATAAAGTAAGACCAATCGCAATAATAATGGGTCCCGTCACAACAGGCGGGAAAAATTTCATTACCTTTCCCGTTCCGAATACCTTAATCAGACCGGCAAGAACCAGATACACCAAACCGGCACACGCCACGCCAAAACATGCATAGGGAATCATCTCCACATTGGAAATCGTCTGCTCGCCGTTTGCGTCCACAAGCATGGGACAGATTGCAAAATAGCCGCCCAGAAAAGCAAAGGAGGAACCCAAAAATGCCGGCACCCTGCCTTTCGTAAGTAAATGGAATAACAGAGTTCCAAGGCCTGCAAACAACAACGTCGTGGACACATCAAGTCCGGTCAGCATGGGTACTAAAATCGTGGCGCCAAACATGGCGAACATATGTTGAATCCCCAGTATCACCATCTTGGGCGCCCCTAACTGTTTGGCGTCATAAATGCCATTTTCCCCCAAAACTGCCTTTTGCTTCTTTTTCTCGTCGCTCATACGCTCCTCCTTTGAATATGATTAAATTTTGCCCTATCTACTATCTTATCCAACAGAGGAACCTGCGTCAACAAATATTTTCAATTAAATTTTACAGCGTGCTCCATCAGAAACTCTTTCCAGATGGAAATATACTTCGCCATCAAATGCACGCCGTCAAAGGTATAGCTCTTTTCCAGACCGCCATCCTCATCACAAATCACCGGATTGACGTCCAGATAAAAGATTTTTTCATTGTCAGCCAGCTTTGCAATCTCCGCATTCCGCAAATCGATGCCTTCGTTGTTGATGTAATCGCCTTTCGCAGAACGCTCACTGCTCACACGTATAATTGCCTGCAGATAAATAACCGCATCCGGCTGCAGCTCCTGAAGCCTTGCAACCACTTCCGTATATTTCTCCATAAAAGTTTCCACGGTGCCGGTTCCCATCTCATTGATGCCTATCATCAGGTAAATCTTTGCAAACTGTCTCTGGCTCAGCGCTTCTTCAATCGTAATTTTCTGCTTGCTGCCTTCCACGGGCACAATTTCAGCCGTAAACAGCTTGTAAATTGTCAAACCGGTTGAAGCGTAAAAAGTTGCATTGTCCAGTCCGCCGTATTCTGCCATACCCACAGTGCGGGAGTCACCGATAAACAACGCATCGTCAAACCATGTCTCATCGACAGCCATATATTCCCACGCCGGCTGCTGCTCTGCTTCATTCTCAAGACCGTCCCCGCCTGACACATCCTCCTGCATAGCGCTGTCTCCGCCTGATACATCGCCTGCGGCATCCCCGCCGGATACGTTTTTCGCCAAGCCATCGCCACCCGACACGTCTTCCGCATCTGTTTCATCTGCAAAAACAGAATTCCCCGAAAAATCCACCGCCTGTCTGTAGGGCTTCAAAACATTCTGCGCTGCCACCGAGAGCGGTTCCCGAAAATAAAACACAACGCCCCCTGCCGCCAATATAAAAATAAAATACAGATACTTTATATTTTCTTTCAGTTTCACAGTATAACTTCCTTTTTACAAACAATCATTCATTTTCAAATACGCATTACGAAACACAAACTAAAAATGGGCATACATAAACGGATTATTTCCTTCCGCCATAATCCGCCACACACAGCACCAGAACAGCACTGCCAGAACCAGCATTCCCACCAGCTTGTCACGGTATCGTTCAAACAGCTTTTTGGAGATTGGCGTACACATTAAAATTCCCACCGCAAAGAGCACGCCGTAATTGCCGGCCGCTTTTGCGAAGTCTGCAGGATTCACATTGACTCCCGCCGTAAATCCAAACATCCTGCCAAAATAGACCTGCAGCTCGGATATGTCAGTAATGGCAAAGCACATCCATGTCAGCGGAATTACAAACAGCACATAGAGATGGGAAATCACTTTGCTCTTCGCCATTTTATTGTTCCGGTCAAGCAGCCGCTCCAGTGTAATCAAAAGCCACAGACTCAGCCCCCAAATCAGGAAATTCGAACTGACGCCGTGCCAGAGCGAAGTCAGCACCCATACCACAAGAAGATTCAACACCGTGCGGGAGATTCCTTTTCTGCTCCCGCCTAAAGGAATGTAAACATATTTTCTGAACCATCTGCCCAGCGTCATATGCCATCTTCTGTAAAATTCCCGGACACTTTTTGACATATAGGGCAAATCAAAATTCTCCGGCAGGGAAAATCCCAGCATCTCACCCAGACCGACCGCCATCATCGAATAACCATAGAAATCAAAATAGATCTGCATGGAATAACCGATTGCGCCGAACCACGCCAACGGCGTCGATATACTGACAAAACCGGTCGTCTGTATTTCATGCCACATAATAGCCAGCCGGTCTGCCAGAAGCACCTTCATCGTCAGTCCCCATACAAACTTTTTCAAGCCCCCGTCGAACTGTGCGGGCGTACACCTGCGGAACTTCAGCTCCCTCGAGACCTCGCTGTAATTGACAATAGGTCCTGAAACAAGCTGTGGAAACATGCTGATATAAGTGCCAAACTTCACGAAGGAATATTCCGCGCGTACATCCCCACGATATACATCCGCAAGATAGCAAAGCACTTGAAAGGTATAAAAACTAATCCCCAAGGGCATCCCCAGCTTTATACCGGCTAAGGAAATCTCCGGAATCAATTTGAAAAATACCAGCAAAGCCACATCAAGCGCAGCAGCAACCCAGAATATCAATCTTTTTTTGTATGCTTTGCTTTTCTTTTTTATATCGAGCCGCTTTCCTGCCTCATAATTTACCACTGTGGAAGCTAACAACAGCAGCACATAGACAGGTTCCCCGTACGCATAAAAATATATGCTGCCTATGAAAAGTACTAAATTTCTGTGTTTTGCTTCCGCAATATAATAAATCAGGAGGAAAATCGGCAAAAATTTCAATAAAAATACTAAACTGTTAAATACCAATTTCCATCACATCTCAATCTGTCTGTTATAATAAAATTGTAACTTTCTGTCGAAATTCGCGCAAGAGAAAAATTCTTAATTTTCTATATTAATTTTATATATTTATATTTGCCTTTTGATGTATTCTATTCTACAATATGGTTAATGGTTTGCAGCGGTGCGAGGGTTTGCGGCTGGGGACGCCCGTTCGGCAGGCGATTCCCACGTCACCACGCTCTCGCTCAGCAAGAAGCGTAGCGGACGCTAAGCTCGAAAGAACCTCGCTAAGCGCCGACGCTTCTTAAAGGGTTCCGTGGGAATCGCCTGCCGAGCGGGCTGTCATCTGCTGCAAGTGGCGGCGACGTAAACGCGCCGCTGCAAATATGGCTCGGGCTAAGGTGGCGAGGACGGACGGTGTGGACAAGTCGTGGCGCACTGCACTTGGCAGGGCTTTGTGATATTTATAGTATTAGCAATTTGCCTGATTAAGAACCGCTTTGTAACATATGGGGTTTTCCATTTTTTGTAAAAGCTTTGCTTTGTGAAAATATCTGTCGGCGCTTTTGGGCGGCAACTCGGTTCTGCTGAAAATGTCCCCTTGCGGCTTTTTGACAACACGCAACTTGGCGGAAGGCACCTGTTGCAAGATTCCTGCCGCGACTCGCTTCTACTGCAAACTTGGCGAAAAATATCTGTTGCGGATTTCAGCCGACATCGGAGCTATATGCCTGTGCAGACCGTATAAAAACGCCGGCACTTAGGCGCTGTTCTTTAGCGCCTTACGTACCGCTGCGTTTTTATCCGAGCGAGAGCGCGTCTGAACAGGCATGTAGCTCCGCTGTCGGCGTCACTGCCACAACAGACATTATCTCCGAGGCTGGCGTCACTGCCACAACAGACATTATCTCCGAGGCTGGCGTCACTGCCGCCACCCCAAACACCAAAATAGAAAGGATCCCAAACACATGAAAGAACAACTATATATGATACCCTTAAACGACGCCGTCAATGCAAATGATGAATGTCCCTTCTGCCACATCGAGCGGCAAATTGAGCAGGATCTTTTAGACTTTGTGCTTGGCTCCGGCTCTTCCTATATGGAGAGCGATATCAGAGAACAGACTGACAGGCAGGGCTTTTGCCGCACTCACTTCAAAAAAATGTTTGATTACGGCAACACCCTCGGAAACGGCTGGATTTTAAAGACGCACTATAAGCGTATGCTGGAAGAATTTGAAAAACAGACAAAGGCGTACACGCCGGGGCGTATTTCTTTCAAGGACAAATTCCGCAAGGATGCAGGCTCTTCCAATCCTGTCAGCGGCTGGGTTCGCGAAAAGGAAAACTCCTGCTATATCTGCAATTACTACAAGGAGCATTACGAAAGGTATCTTGACACCTTCTTTGTAATGTACAAAAAAGACGCCGATTTCCGTGCCCGCATTGAGAAAAGCAAGGGCTTCTGTCTCACCCATTTCGGGGACTTGTGCGAGGCGATGGACAGCAAGCTTTCCGACAGCGAACGCGCTGCGTTTTACGATATGCTCTGCCGCCTCACGCACGACAATTTGGCGCGCCTTTCCGAGGATGTGTCATGGCTGATAGAAAAATTTGATTACCGTAACAAGGACGCCGACTGGAAAAACTCCCGCGACGCCATCCAGCGCGGTATGCAGAAGCTCAAAGGCGGCTATCCTGCTGACCCTGTGTATAAAATGAGCAAATAACTTAAATTGAATTTGGAGAGAAAAGATTTTATGAGTGAAAAAATAGAAATTAAAGAAGAACGAATATCCGCAGAGGAATACACCGATTTCTTAAAACGGACGAATTTGGGGTCGCAATATCCAAAGGAACGGTTTGCGGAAAGAATATCCAAGCTTGTAAACAATGTTTCCATAAGCCTTGTTGCCAGAAACGAAAGCGGCTTAGCCGTTGGTGTTTTATTTGGATTAACAGATTATGTATATTGGCTCTATGTGACAGATTTAGGCGTTGACAGAGATTATGAAGGACAAGGTATCGGAAGACGGCTTATGAAAACTGCGCATGACAAAGCGGGCGGCGAAAAGGATATCGCCGTATATCTGATAGCAAATGAAAATGCCATTCCGTTTTATGAAAAACTCGGCATGAAAAAAGCAGATGATGTAATGCAATATAACCATATTGAATGGACTGCCTTTACGGTGCAATAGAAATTCAACTTTGATAGGAGATAAAATTATTGTGGAAGTCAGAAAAACAGAAGTCGAAAACATAGCTTCCGTATTACCTGTTTAAATTCCAATTACCATTGTTGTCTGCTCTTATCAGTCGTTTTTCATTCTCCAATACTCTATGCCATTTCTACCCAAAAGCCGTTCACTAACCATATCACGGCGGATGGTACAGAAATCATCATAGAAATCGGCAATTATAATGTTTACTTCCCGCTCGGAATACATCCTGTCAAAGTCAAATGCTTCGGCAATCACTTCCAAAACAATACGCTCCTTTTTGAGCTGGGTGGGAATTGATTTTAATTTCCCATATTCAAAAAAGGCGTCTATGACTCTTTGCCGATAATCTGCATCCCGCTGTGCCTGTTTTTGCGCCTCGTCAGATTCTTGCTGCAGTATTTCCAATATACTGGTCTGAAACATCTCTTTGTTCAGGGAATACATCATATAATACTGATTTTTGTATGCGGTCACAGCGCCGGCGTCCGATAGCTTTTTCAGATGAAAGGAAATGGTCGGCGCAGTAAGACCCAATCGCTCTGCCAATCTCTCGACATACATATCCTCACCGGCAAGGGATTTCAAAATTTGCAACCGTGACTTATCTGCCAGGCACTTAAATAGGCTGATTGCTTCTGCTTCGGTCATGTGGTTTCCTCCCAAATTTGCATACACATATCCTTAATTTCCTGAATCGTATCAAGCTTAATGCTTTCAATGTGCATTTTTTCAATATCCCCATTCTGCCTGGCCTTTTCATAAGAAGCCGCCCAACTTGTCGGGATTTGCTCCGCTTTTTGTAAGAAAAAATCCCTCTTGGCTAAATCATCCTTTCCGCAGACCCTTTCCGCAACAGATAGAATCGTTTTGAAAATCTCATAGACGTTTGCACGGATTTTTTCAAATTTTCCTTCATCCATGCGTTCATCCTCTGCAAGCAGCTTACTGCGCTGCTTACAGGCTGCAATCTGCTCATCAAGATAGGACTCAAACTTTTGTTGCTGTTCATTCATATCGTTTCTCTCCAATTTATAAGACTATCTCGCCATGACCGATAAAATCGATGTGATCCGAAGCCTCGTTTGTACCGCCGAACATATAATTTGCGCCAACTGCAATATGAAAGGTGCCGCACATTTTTTCATCCAAAACAGTATAACCGCACAAATCCGTCACATTGGGGTTCATGCCAAAACCAAGTTCGCAAACAACTCTGTTTTCCTGTGGCTGCTTCTCGAAAAAGGCGGCAATTTCCGGTTGATTACTATTGCTTATCCGCCCATCCTTGATATGCAGCCGAACATGCTCGTATTTAGCGCCGTCAAGGTAGAATGTTTCAAAATAAACCGTACCCTGCGTTTTGTCCTCGACCGGGGCAATGTAAATCTCACCGCATGGAAGATCGCCGTCTCCGGCATCGATATGCCACACTCTATCAGTCAGTTCAAAGGAAAGTTCACAATCTTCCCCTGTGCGGAGCAACACTTTACCCGCCCCCTCAAAACGGTCCTTTGCCTGCTTACAAGCCTCATAAACAGCAGTGTAATCAACGTCATAGGCTCTCTCCATGCGCTGCATATAATCCTGCGGTTCAAGACCGGATTCTTCTGCGTTTGCCGCAGTGGGAATTCTGATTTGCGTAAAACGCTTACAGTTCA
Source organism: Lachnospiraceae bacterium (assembly GCA_014804445.1). GTDB lineage: Bacteria > Bacillota > Clostridia > Lachnospirales > Lachnospiraceae > Acetatifactor. The sequence continues at coordinate 90,924 of JAAUZU010000026.1, forward strand.
TGAGCTTTGAAAAGAGCTGCGCCATATACTTGCGGTAAAGTTCAAACTTGTCCTTATCAATTTCATATCCAAGAATAACAGGGCGGTAAGTAAAAACATCAAGCACCGCGTCAAACTTAGTAAACAAATCAAAATATTTCTCATTAAAGCAGCTTTCTTTTGCTGCGAGAAAAATGTCCCGATTTACAGAACGGGATTGCTGCAGCAATACGGGCGTCGCTCCCATCTCCGCCACAACTGCCATGAAGCGATTTGCAATCTCCTTGTCAGTGTCCTCTCCCCAAAAATGAATGAGGACCATTTCGCCGGCGGATATGCCGCTGGCTTTCACAATTTTGGATATAATTTTTTTGTCCATGTCATTTCAATCCTCCAGTTCGTTTTTGATTATATATATATCTAATCAAAATGTCAAGTTTTATTTGATAATTATAAAATAAAACTTTGACAGTGCCTATGATATGGGATTATTGAACTTGTCCATCATTTTTAGTATAATATATTCACACATAATTGTATAAAGGGATTGGCGTTAATATTTTAATAGCTTCAAATTCAAATTTACAAGGATCAAAAGGAACAATATGGAAATAAAACAACTAACAGACAACGCAGAAAAACAAAAAGTGACACGGCTTATTCTGGAAGCGCTTCCGGACTGGTTCGGAATACCACAGGCACGAGAAAACTATATTGCAGAGAGCACCGATAACATATTCTTTTGCGCCTATGACGGGGACAGGCCGGTCGGATTCTTATATCTGAAAGAGACAGGCAGCGCCACTGTCGAATTGTATGTCATGGGTGTTTTGATGGAATTTCACCGGAAGGGCATCGGTCGGGAATTGTTCTGCAGAGCCAAAAAAGCGGCAAGCGAACAGGGCTACTCTTTCATTCAGGTAAAGACGGTTCAGATGGGAAAATATGAGGAATATGATCGGACAAACAGATTTTATCTTTCCCTCGGCTTTCAGGAATTTGAAGTATTCCCCACATTATGGGATGAATGGAACCCCTGCCAGATATATGTTATGAGTCTGAAATAAATAACAGCCTGCATTATACAGGCTGTTGTCTCACCATCTTCTTTACCATATCGAGGTAATCCATAATCTCCTGATACAGCATGTCCGGCTGGAAGGAATCGTTGCAGAAATGCTCCGACATCAGTCCCTCTATGGTAAAATCCAGCATTTTGCACAGTCTGTCCCCATCGACACCGGCGGGCAGACCGGAGAAATCCATTCGCTGGCGGATGGTATTGTACACCTCCGAAAGCGACGCACGCATCTCTTCGCTCGCCAGCAGCGCCTCGCTGACGTCCTCACGCATGGAACGCACCAGAAACTGCTGCATATACGGATATCCCTTTAACGCCTGCAGCTTCGCCTGCTCAATCTGCTTTAAGAGCTCAAACATATCCGTTTCTTTCGGCGACACTGCTGTTTTTAATTCTAATGTCATATATCTGACGCTATAATCATAAATAAAAGTATACAACCCCAGCTTGCTTTCAAAATAATGGAATAGCAGCCCCTTGCTGATGGCGGCGTCCTTTACAATGTCATCGGTGCTGGCATGACGATATCCGCCGGCTGCAAATGCTTTTAACGCGGCGTTGATCATCCTGTCCTGCTTTTCCTTTTTTAAATCAAAAAATTTTCCATTCATATGTACGCTGCATACCCTTCGACAAAAATTGACTTAATCGGTCAGATATTTAATATAACATAATAAGCCGTTTCATTCAAGTAATAATTTTTTTTATGAAAAATTTATACATAATCCCTTTTCTTTTTCATAAAATAGTATTAAAATGTTTATAATACATTAATTCACGTTCGGTACACGAAAGGAGTATTTTCATGGCTAAAAAATTCGGTAAATTTGTGCTCTTTACAGCTGCTGCGGCTGCTGCATGCGCCGGTGTTTATTATTATTTCCAAAACAAAGAAAAGCTGTCTGCTGACTTAAACGATGAAGACGACGATTATGACGATTTCAGCGACGATCTGGATGATGGCGATTCCAGCCGTTCTTATGTTTCCTTAAACCACGACGAGACTTCCGCAGAAGGCGATGCTCCTTTTGAAAAGCTCTCTTCCCTGGTTTCCGATGCTGCGGAAAAGGCCGAGGAAAAGGTTGAGGAATTTTTTGATGAAGATGCAGAGGATGAAGCTTCTGCAGAGTAGTCTTTTCATTTGCTATGACACACGGCATGCCCTGTTACTAAATCTAAATCATCACAAAAAAGCAGGTCTGGTTTATAACCAGGCCTGTTTTAATTTTGCAATTCCTTCCGGAATCTCCTCTTTTCGTAACCCGCCATACCCCAGAATCACTGTGGGATTTCCTGCCTCGTCGCTCTGTGCCACTCTTGCCTCTGAAAATGCGTACACACGCACGCCATTCTCCTGTGCCCGCTCTACAAGCTCTTTCTCCGTAAAGCTTTTGTCACGCAGGCCAAGCAGCAGATGCAGCCCCGCATCCTCTCCCGATATCCTGAATTTTTTCAAGAAGGGCTTCAACTCCTGCAGCAGAATATCATGCTTTTCCCGATAGATTTTGCGAGTCTTGTTCAGATATCGCTCAAAATAGCCGTCTCTGATAAATTCATTTAAAATACGCTGGTCAATGCGGGACACGGTTGATGAGTAAAAATAGCATTCCTTTTGGTAGCGTTTCAGCAGACGGGGCGGCAGCACCATATAGCTGACACGAATCGCCGGCGCAATCGCCTTGGAAAAAGTGCCGATATAAATCACATTGCCACCTGTATCCGCTCCCTGCAGGGAAGGAATCGGCTTGCCCTTATAGCGGAATTCACTGTCATAATCGTCTTCTATCAGATACCGCTCTTCCGCCTCGCCTGCCCATCTTAAAAGCTCCATCCGCCTCCCGATTGGCATGGTAACGCCGGACGGATATTGATGGGAGGGCATCACATATGCCGCCTGCACCTGTTTTCCATACAACTCTTCCGCTTTCATGCCGTTTTTGTCCATGCCGACGATTTCCACCCGATAGCCAAAGGACTTAAAGATATGGAAAGCCCGCTTGTAAGTGGGATTCTCCATGGCAATTCCGGCATCCTGCCCTAAAAGCTTCTCCAAAATCATCAGCAGATAGTCGTTGCCTGCGCCGACCACAATCTGCTCCGGCATACAGTTGACGCCCCTCGCTGAATGTAAATAGCGGCTGATGGTCTGGCGCAAATCATAGTCTCCCTGCGGCTCTCCCAGTGCAAAGAGCTCCTCGTTTCCCTCCGTCAGAATATTCTTTGTAATCCGCTTCCACACGCTGAACGGAAAGACACTCATGTCCAGTCCATTCGGCGAAAAATCCAATTCGGCATCCTTTTCGTCCGCTTTTTTCATCCGGTTTTCCTGTTCCACACCGTCAAGACTGCCCTGCATATTCCCTTCCGGCAGTTCTTCCAGCCTGCACACAAAAAAGCCCCTGTGCGGCGCCGCCTCAATATACCCTTCTGATACAAGCTGCTCATAGGCAAAATCCACCGTGCTTCGGGAAATCTGTAAATATTCTGCCAATGCGCGCGTAGAGGGAAGCCGCTCACCGCTAAGCAGCTTCCCTCCCTTTATTTCCTCCCGTATGTGCTCGTATATCTGCTCATACAGATGCTTTGTACCGTCTGACTTCAATTCAATCGCCATATCGTACATAGATGTTATCCTTTTGCTTTTTTCAGCTCTGCCACAATCTCGTCCTTCAAATCCCTTGCCTTATCCTTTACTCTCGCATTTGCTGTGGGTGTGGTCAAAAGCGCGGCAATCAGTCTGGACGCTACGTCATATTTACCTGCCCAGAAAGCCAGTACAGCCAGAAGATAATCCACCGTATTTTCGTCCATGCCGCACACAGGGAAATTCTCCGAAGCCTTTGCCGTACTAAACCCTTCCATGGCATTTTGCAGATATTCCTTTTCTGCTTCCTTTAACTCAGCGATTTTTTCTTTATTATCACCTTCCGCTGCCGCAAGCTCCTCCTGCCAGCCACGCAAAAGCCACGCCGACTTTAAGCAGCAGTAAGCCTTCTCACTGGATTTGGCCTGCCGCACCACTGCGTTGGCAAGCGCAAGCTGATAACGCTCAAACGCCTGATCGTAGGTATAGCTTTCTCCGGTATGAGGCGTCAAATGCACTTTGCTGCTGATATTTTCTTTAATCAATTTGACCTGACCCGGCGTCATCGGCACAAAATAACGCGTTATAGCAGAAAAGCCGCAATGCGGGCAGACCACAACGTCATACTTCTGCGCATCGATGCTTTCATAGACAGGACGTAAATCCTTGTCGGTGCGAAGCAGCTTTGCCTTGCCGGACTTCATCACTTTGCTTGTCACTTTTTCATAACACACAGGACATTCAAAGCTGCGGTCAAATATCAAATCCTTCTCCTGCACCTTTTCAACTGCCTTCTCCTGTTTGCCATCCTTCTTTTCGTCCTTGGGCGCTTCATAAATACTGGTATTTTCCAGATTTCCCAACCCCAGCTTGGACAGTCCCGACAATAGATTGCTCATCACTAATCCTCCTTCTTAGGCAGCACAAACGAACTCTTCAAAGATACAATACGGTTAAATACCGGTTCACCTTCCTCCGAGTCCTTATAATCGACACAGAAGAATCCATTGCGGACAAACTGAAAGCTTTCATATGCCTTCGCATCCGCAAGCTCCGGTTCCAGATATGCCTCTCTCACAGTCAGTGAATTGGGATTTAAGTTGAGGCTTCCGTCTTCGTTATACACACCGCTCTCTTCGTCTATAATATTTTCATACAGCCTTACTGTTGCTTTTACGGCTTCCTTGGCCGGAACCCAGTGAATCGTTCCCTTCACTTTTCTGCCGTCCGGACTGTTTCCGCCCTTGGAAGCAGGATCATAGGTACAGTGCACCTCCGTAATAACACCGTTCTCATCCTTCACACAGCCGGTACAGGTCACAAAGTAGGCGTTCATCAGCCTTACCTCGTTGCCCGGGAACATACGGAAATACTTTCTGGGAGGCTCTTCCATAAAATCCTCCCTCTCAATATACAATTCACGCCCAAAAGGAATCTTGCGTTTTCCCAGTGCTTCATTTTCCAGATTGTTGGGAGCCTCCAGCATCTCGCTCTCCCCTTCCGGATAATTGTCAATAATCAGCTTTACAGGGTCGAGCACCGCCATCATACGGGGCCGTTTCAGCTTCAGATCTTCCCTGATGCAGTACTCCAGCATGGCATAGTCTGCGGAGGAATTGGCCTTGGACACGCCGCAAAGCTCTACAAACATTCTGATGGATTCCGGCGTAAAGCCCCTTCTCCTGAGCGCTGCAATGGATACCAGCCTCGGGTCGTCCCAGCCGTCCACGATGCCTTCCTCCACCAGCTTCTTGATATAGCGCTTGCCCGTCACCACATTGGTCAGATACATCTTGGCAAATTCAATCTGCTTGGGCGGATGGGGATATTCCAGTTCCCGCACTACCCAGTCGTAGAGAGGTCTGTGATCCTCAAACTCCAGCGTACAGATGGAATGGGTGATGCCCTCGATGGCATCCTCTATCGGATGGGCAAAATCGTACATAGGATAGATACACCATTTATCACCTGTGTTGTGGTGCGGTATATGCGCCACACGGTATATTACGGGGTCCCGCATATTGATGTTGGGGGACGCCATATCGATGCGCGCACGCAGCACCTTCTCGCCGTCCGCGTATTTGCCCTCCTTCATCTCCTCAAAGAGTTTCAGGTTTTCCTCCACGCTCCGTCCGGCGCTTGGGTCTTCCTTTCCCGCCTCCGTCAGCGTTCCCCGATACTCCCTTATCTCGTCGGCGCTCAAATCAGAGACATACGCCTTGCCTTTCTTTATCAGCTTGACGGCGCCTTCATACATTTCCTCAAAATAGCCGGAGGCAAAAAACAATCTGTCCTCCCAGTCGGCTCCCAGCCATGCCACATCCGCCTTGATGGACTCTACAAATTCTTCCTTTTCCTTCGTCGGGTTGGTGTCATCAAAACGAACGTTAAATTTTCCGCCATATTTCTGCGCCAGACCATAGTTGAGCAGAATACTCTTTGCATGTCCGATATGCAGATAGCCGTTGGGCTCCGGTGGAAAACGGGTATGAACCGTGTCGTACACGCCCTCTGCCAAATCCTTGCCAATAATCTGTTCAATAAAATTTCTGCTTTCTGTCTCGCTCATAACCGTCTGACCTCTCACTTCCCTATGCGCGCAGTCTCCGCGCTTTTACATCTAATCTCTATCTTAACACATATGCCTCTGCCTTAGCAAGCAGTTCTTCCAGCGAATAGATGGGACACGAGTACACCTGCTCTCCAACCGTCCCCGCAAACAACCTGCTTCCGCCCTGCTCTATCCCGCAAAGGCCTTCTATTTCAGCAAGCAGTTTACCGTCGGGATTCAGCATATAGCCCTTGCTTCCCTCGCCGCCAATAAAGAAATTGCCGTCCTTATCCGTCCCGAAAAAGGTGTCCAAATTAATAAGAGAAATTTCATCAATACTGCCCTTTAAGCTCATGTCCACCGTATCATAGATTTCCAGTGTATTGTCATTGTAAACGACAAACATCAGACTTTCGTCCGTACTGTAGAAAATACGATACACCAAATCCGCTCCGGGTACCCCCTTTTCTTTGGCATGATCCACCGCGTCCTGATAAGAAAGGCGGTATGTTTCCGGCACAATTACCTCTCCGTCGTACTCCTCCATATCTTCCCACTCACTGTACTTATATACCGTGACATGGTTGTCTGAATAGGGCAGCACCAGATATCCGCCGTTCATTATCTCATAATCCAATACATTCTGCGAATGGCACAGAAACACGCTTGACATGATATAGTCATCCCCGCTCTCCACGACAAGCAGATGCAGCTCTCCGCTTCTGGTAAACACAAGATACCTGTCCAGATTGCTGAATGCTGCGCCGCCCTTTACCGTACTGCTCAGGACAAAGCTTGCATATTCCGAACCGTCCGTCATATCCACCAGCATAACATTCTCATAGGAAGTAAGCAGCAGATGATGGGCGCCCTCCGCAAAAGGACGCTGCATGATATCTGCATAAAAATTTTCATACTCTCTGCTCCATAAAACTTTGCCCGCAGCAAGGTCATATGCCATGAGAACCGTGCTGGCGCTCTTGTAATCGTCTTTGCTGTAGTTCAGCTTAATATACGCTATGCCGTCCTTTGTTCTCACCAGCAGATTGTGACCCTTGCCGACGGGAATCGGGTCAGAAATCACATTTTCCGAAAGATTCCAGAAACACAGAAAATTTTCCGTCTCCCAAAAATAAGAATCCTCTATCGGCTGTTCCTCCATAAAAATCAAATACGCACTGTCATCGCTGAAGAAAATCTCAGTACCTAAATCCCTTCCCTCCTCAGGCGCATATTCATAGAGCTGTGTCAGCGTCTGCGTATCATATATGCACATTTTCGTCAAGTCTCGGACAACAAAATATTTTTCCTGCCCATCCGCATACACACCTAACACGGATGTGTTTTCAACAGTATCCGTTACCTTTCCCTGCGCAATGTCATAAACCAATGCACCATCCTCAACCGCTGTGTAGAGCAGCCTGTTATTGTCCAAAAACACGCAGTCCGTCTCGGATGCAACCGCAAAAGCGGAATCCCGAATCGTCCCCAGCACCGTTCCGGAGTCAATATCCCAGATCGTCAGCACTTCCGACTTGTCACAGGTCAGAAGCGTTTCCCTGTCCTGTGACACCACCATTAAATCGATGACGCCCGCCGTTTCCATCTGGTATTGCGGTTTTATCCTGCTGCCATTGTCATAGACATACATAGCGCTCGTCAGCGCATACTGTGCCTCCGCAGTATAAGGCATCTCCATACCGTTGTACTCCGTCAGCGCCTGTCTTGCCGTCTCGATTGCGCCGATTCTGTCTCCGGTGTCAAGCCGACGGGCGGATTCTTCCGCAAGACTGACTGCCTGATACAGTAGAAGATTTTGGTTCTGTATACTGATCTCCATGCTTTGCGCCCGGATTTCCGCGCTCTGCGCCTGTATCTGTTCCTTCTGCTTTTGTATCTGCAGCACCATCGCGGTACTTATCGTGCCAAAAGCAAAGCACACGATTGAGCCTGTCAGAGACGCTGCCAGTATCCGGCGCATTTTTCTTTCCCGATGCCTCTGGCGCAAGTCGTCATAGGTCAGGGAAAACATGGGCGCCATCAGACGCAGAATCTCCGTCCGCATGGCTTTTAACATCTCTTTTTTATTTTTTCCGCGTACATCCGCCGCCAGCGGCTCCATCGCCCTTTTTACGGTTTCCGTCGTGCCGTCCGGCTTTTCCACGGTTTCTTCGTAAAAGAGCAGTTCCTCGGGAAAAGAGTCTTCCGGCTCCCCTTCTATCAGAACGGCAAAGACCTTCTCCCGCCCGTGCAGGCGGATAAAGGTCTCGATTTCCTTTTTGCACCACAAAGACTCTCTAAGCCGCGGAGAACAGATGACAATCAGAAATTCCGAACCCTGCAGCGCCTGCATAATCGGGTCCTCCAGATTGCTGGTGAGCGGCAGTTCGTCCTTGTCGCGGAATACCCGCTCTATCTTTTTCCGCCCTGCTTTTTTGGATACATTGCCGGGCAGACGGAACGCCTCCAACTGTTTATGCAGGTTCTCCGCCACAAATTTGTCGAGCTCGCTGTGCCTGTAGCTGATAAAGGCATCATAGGTATACTTTTTTTCCGCTTCTTTCTCCATTATGCTTCCTCCACGACAATTTCATCGTAGGTTTTTGCAAAAATATCCTTTTCTACCACATATACATCGTGTAAATCGTTACGGCGGACAGCCAGATAGTCACCCGGACGCCCTAACATGTACTTTTCCTTGTCCCATGCCGTAAACACCTTCACGCCTTTGGTCAGCGGGCGCGCGTAAATCTGTACCTCGCCGGTGGGCACACACATCATGGCATAGTCAGTAAGCACCAGATCTTTTCCGTCCGACCTGTTTTTTATCATCGGCACATACTCCGAACTGGCGCCGTACCCGCTGCTCGTATACTTCTGGTTCAGTTCCATATAGGACTGCTCAAATTTTGCCCTGTGGTTCGGGTAAACCTCGCCTTTGATACCGATGATGATGTACAAATCTTCTTCCACCGTCAGGTTGATATCACCCTCCAGCGTCCTTATGGTGATGGGCGTTCCAATGGGCAGAACCTGCGCCGCCTTGACAAAGCCAACGGGAATTTTCCGTTTGTGATAAAGCTTCATATCGCTTGTGTCCGCTTCGTACTCATTGGAATAGATAACCGTAAAGCTGTCGAAATACTCCGTCATACGGTTGTTAAAATACCCTTCGGCATGGAGGGTCGGATAATGCTCTTCATACAGCTTCATGCTGACAAAACCGCCCGCCTTCTCGTAATGTCCGCCGCCCGATCCGATATTTTCCGTGAGATATGACGCAAGCTCACTTGCGTTTACCTCCTTGATACAGCTTCTGACTGACAGCTTATAGCCGTCACCGGTTTCGTTGAATACCACACAGGTTTTGATAATGTCCACCTGCAGCAGAAAATCACTGATAAGTCCGAGTATGTTCGGGTCGCAGGGCTGCGCCTTAATCACCGCAAATTCATAATCGTCGTTGTAGCTGTAGCGAATCATGGCAATGCCCGCTATCTCCAGTTCTTTCAAGGAAAGATTGGAATTGCGGAACAGCGTAATCAGCGACTTGTCATAGGGAAGCGCCTCGCGCATATCCATGTCAAGCGGATTGTAGAGCTCCGAAAACTGATTGGTGTCCGTGTACAGACCATAATACAGCGCTGTTCCCAGACCATTTTCGTCGTCTACCTTAAATCCCGCGTCCCCCAAAAGCTTCCAGACAAGCGTGGAACAGCTTCCCAGATGGGACTGGATGATACTTAAGGGTATGCTCTCAACCTCCTCCTGATGATGATCGATAATGGCGATTTCATCGCCCGTAATTCCGGTTACATTGCCCGCGCCATACTGGCAGTCAACCGTAATCAACAGCCCGCCCACATGTAGCTTTGCATTTGCCTCCGGCTTAATATACTCCACGGGAATGTGAAGTTTTTCTATCATCAGCACCAGATTGGACTTCTGAATCTTGTTTCTGCCGCTGTAAACCAGCCGGACATCCTTTCCCTTCTCTTTAAAATAGCAGTACAGACCATAGCCCGACGCCAGCGCATCGGCGTCGGGATTGTCGTGGCACTGTATGGTTACTAAATCAAATCCATCTAAATCTTGTAATTTCATAACCCGCCCTTTTCTCTCCTTAATGATGGAATAACCGGATTCCGGTAAATGCCATTGCCATATCATACTTGTCGCAGCACTCGATTACCAAATCGTCCCTTACCGAGCCGCCCGGCTGTGCAATATATCTGACGCCGCTCTTTCTCGCCCTCTCCACATTGTCGGAGAACGGGAAAAAGGCGTCTGAGCCTAAAGTCACATCCTGCATTTTGTCAAGCCATGCCCGCTTCTCCTCCGCCGTGAACACGGGCGGCTTTTCCTTAAATACTCTCTGCCATGCGCCCTCGGAGAGCACATCCATATATTCCTCGCCAATGTAATTGTCGATAGCATTGTCCCTGTCCGCTCTTCCCAGAGTGTCCACAAACTGTAAGGAAAGCACCTGCGGTGACTGGCGCAAAAACCAGTTGTCCGCCTTCTGTCCTGCCAGCCTTGTGCAGTGCACGCGGGACTGCTGTCCTGCGCCGATACCGATTGCCTGTCCGTCCTTCACGTAGCATACGGAATTGGACTGGGTATACTTCAGCGTAATCAGCGCAATCTTCATGTCCATCAGAGCCTGCGCCGGAATCTCTTTATTTTTGGTGACGATATTGCCGAGAAGCGCATCGTCGATGGCAAGCTCATTCCTGCCCTGCTCGAAGGTGATACCATACACCTGCTTTTTCTCAACAGGAGCAGGCACATAGGACTCGTCAATCTGTATGATATTGTATGCGCCCTTTTTCTTTGCCTTAAGAAGTGCAAGGGCCTCTTCCGTATAGCCCGGGGCAATCACGCCGTCGGACACCTCTCTCTTAATCAGGCGCGCCGTGTCCTCGTCGCACACATCGGAAAGCGCGATAAAGTCGCCAAAGGAAGACATTCTGTCCGCGCCGCGGGCTCTCGCATAGGCACAGGCAAGCGGGGAAAGCTCTCCCAGATCGTCCACCCAGTAAATCTTCGCAAGCGTCTCTGTCAGCGGAAGTCCCACTGCCGCTCCCGCGGGGGATACATGCTTAAAAGAAGCCGCCGCCGGAAGTGCGCTTGCCGCCTTCAGTTCCTTTACAAGCTGCCAGCCGTTAAAGGCGTCCAAAAAGTTGATGTAGCCGGGCTTTCCGTTTAAGACGGTAACCGGAAGCTCGCTTCCGTCTTCCATGTAGATGCGGGAAGGCTTCTGGTTGGGGTTGCAGCCGTATTTCAGTTCGATTTCGTTCATGTTTTGTCTCCTTATGATTTTCTTTTTTGTAATTGGGAAATATAGTAACTATGCAGTTGTCATTGTGTATATGGTATATTCCAACGCAGACACGCTCTCGCTCCGAGCCAGCCGTAGCGGTACTAAGCTCGAAAATACCTCGCTAAGTACCGACGGCTGGCAAGGGTCTGCTTATGGAATATACCATGTACACAATTCGAAAGCGGCAAATGTGCGCTTTGCAATTACCCAAAACCGTAACATAGTTGTTTGCAAAACTTCTCTGCAAGTCACAGGAAATGATCAATATAGACAAAATAAGGGCGACTTGCCACGCTTCGGAGGCGTTTTTGTCTATATTGAACATTTCCGTCACTTGCAGAAAACATTTCGCTATTACCTGCCCTACTGATTTTTATTGACAATCTTTGTCCGGTATTCTCCCGTCGCAATGTCAATATACCTTACGAAGAGAGATACCTTATTCTCCTCGTTCAGGCTGTTCCAGAGCATTGCGGTAAAGGCTTCCATGTCGTCGGGGATTTCTACTTTTTTCGGCTCGCCTGAAAAGCTGGGGAGGGGTGTGCCGTCATGCATATAGGTATGGATAAAGCGGCCTTCACCTGCTGCGGGGTTCTCATAATCGAAGGTGTAACGCAGACAGGAAGCGGCGTCCCCGTCATTGCTCTTTAAGATGGACATGGCGTAACGGTAGCTGCCGTTCTCTACTTGCAGTAAACCGGAAATACGCGGTGTGTAGTTGGGTGCGTCGGGCTCAAATTCACGGCTCCGCAAAGCTTCCTCAAAGGTGAGTCCTTTTTCAAAGCCCTCATAAACCGTATCTGTCTGGTCACCGTTCGTCACAATCGTCCTGTTTCCCAGAACACGGACCGGCGCATAAATAATCAGGCTGGGGTCCTCTAACTTGGACGGGTCAAAAGCCTCCGTGCGGATTCCCTCGCCTTCCTCTGCAAAAATACGGTTGCGGCTGTTTGAGCTGCGTCCCATGATAAAATACGCCGTCACCGCATATCTGCCGTCCTTCGACCTGCCGATGACAATCCCTCTTCCGGGATAGCTGTTTTCCTTTAACTCCTGTTCCAGTGATAACATGTTTCCTCCTTGCCGCAGGTTCTTATCCGCCCGCTTAAATGTATTTTTTCTCAAACTCTTTTCGTGGCATGGGACGGTCAAAATAGTAGCCCTGCACCATCCTTACCTTCATGCCCTCCAGTACCCTGTACTGCTCCTCTGTCTCAATTCCTTCCACGCAGATGCTGACACCGATGGTCTCTGCCAGCTCCGCCACCATCTTGATAAAGGACTGCGAGTAAGCGTCCTCCGCCAAATCCCTGACAAAGCTCTGATCCACCTTGATGACGTCAAAAGGAATCTCCCTGATATGGTTGAGGGAAGAATATCCGGTGCCGAAGTCATCCAGCGCAATCCGCACGCCAAGTCCCTTGATGCTCGTCAAAATTTCCTTCATCCGCACCATATCGTTGATGGCAAGACTCTCCGTCACCTCAAGGGTCAGATTGTGCGGCTTTACGCCCGTTTCCACAAGAGTCCGCCTGATGGTTTCCACAATATCCGGCTGTAAAAGCTGCACGACGGAGAGATTGACGTTGACCTTGTAGCCCGGGTAGCCATTGTCATTCCATTTCTTACATTCCCTGCATGCCTCCTGCAGCACATGGCTGCCGATTGGATTAATCAGTCCCAGATATTCGGCAAGCGGAATGAATTCTGCCGGCGAAATAAATCCCAATGTTGCGCTGTTCCAGCGTATCAGGGCTTCCGCACCCGTGCAGGGCATCGCCGGCTGGGAAATATCGATAATGGGCTGGTAATACACCTCAAATTCTCCGTAACCTGCCACGGCAGCATCGCGCATGTTCTTTTCCATATCAAGCCGCCTGCCGGAATAATCGCCAAGACTGTCGGAGTAATGCGCATAACGGTTTTTGCCCATGTTCTTTGCCTCGTACATGGCAATATCCGCCTTCTGGATAATTTCCTGCACATTGTCGCCATCGTCCGGGAAAGTGACAACTCCCATACTCATGGTACAGTAATACTCCCTGTTGCGAAGATTCCACGGCTTTGCAAACACAGCCTGAATCTCGGCAATGATTTTCGCAAACTCGGAAAAATTCTCCGGCGGCACTACAATCACGAACTCATCTCCGCCCATGCGGTAACAGGTTGTCCGGATTCCTTCTATATGGGACAGGGCGCCCGATATTTCCTTGAGCAGCACGTCGCCGTACTGATGCCCGAGCCCGTCATTGATATGTTTAAAATCATCTAAGTCTATGTAGAGCAGGCCGCCCTTTACAGCCCGCCTTTTGGCGTCGTCCAAATACCAGGCCAAATCCCGTTCACAGCATATTCTGTTGTAGAGGCCTGTCAGCAAATCCGTGTAAGCCTGCTTTTCTATTTTTTCCTGATGAAGCTTTTTATCCGTAATGTCGTAGAGGGAATACACCATAACTTCCCTGCCGTCAATCCACGTGGTTTCCGCATGCAAAAGGTCATACCACCGCTCCCGCAAAGCATCGTTTACCTCATAGAGCCCGCCCTCCTTGTGGTCACCGAAGCTCTCTAAAAACTGCTCAAATGCGCCATCCGCAAGCTCCTCCGAAAAAACGCGTTTCAGTCTTTTATTTGCAAAAAGCACCTCGCCCGTTTCCTTGTCTTTGACATAGATGCCGCAGCATACATTGTCAAGAATACCGGCAAGCCATGCTTCGGTCTCTGCCTGCGGGTTTGATACTTTCTGTCCCGCCAGCATAGTCTGCAAAAGCTTTGTCACATCCGCTGCAAACCTGACCTCCTGCATGGTAAAGCTCCGGCCGTTCTCCTCTCTCCAAAAGCAGAGGCACATACCTTCCTCGCCTTTACAAAGGGGAAATACCATGTAAGAAGCATTTACCACCGGCTTCTCCGAAAACAATGCCTCTTCCTGTTTCGAAATCTTCTCTTTGCCAAAAGGCGAAACCGCACCTTTCTGATACCAGTCCGCCAGAATGTCAAACGTCTTTCCTTCTGTATGCAGCCTGCACACATAACCGCACGCCGCCCGCAGATACGCTCCCGCTATGGCAAGCGCCTTCTTCATAACACGCACGGACATGCCGCCGTGCTCCATAAGCTGTGCAATTCCCGTCAGCGCCTCTATCCGATTGAGGGAATCCTGCGCTTCGCACTCCAAATGGCGGCTGCTTAGATTTTCCGCCTCTGCGCTGACACGGGAAAGCCGGTTTCGAAACAACAGCAGGCTGCTCTCCCGAAACAAATCCAGCACCCTGTAAAATTCCTGTTCCTTCAGGGAACGGGAAACACCTTTCAGCTTGTCCCCCGCTTTCACAATGCCCGCTTTGTCAGATACGACGCCCAGCACAATCCAGTTCAGCACCGTCTCGCCCTTTATCCTGACGGAAACTGCTGCCACCTTCAAATTGACAGCCTCCGTATCCTCCACCACATATTCCTCCAGCGAGCCCTTCTCCACCCTTGAAAGAATCTGCTCCGTAAGCTGCGCGGACAGATAAGGCAACATACTCTGCACGTCACCCTCCGCCCCCGAAACTGCGGTCTGCTTTTCCCGCATAGCATCCACCGCGTATGCGCACACGCCCGCAGACGCGCATATACTGTCCTGCAAGCGCTGAAGCTCTTCCCTGTCTATGAGATTTTGATAGGAAATCGTATCTCCCAAACTCACCCTTTTCCTCCACATACCCTTTCGCTCTGCCGCGCAAACGGCACAATACCATGCATAACAACGTCCTAACCGCATGACCATACACGATAAGATTTTAACATATTTGTACTGTATCGCGCAACCCATTTACAGTCCCACTCCGTTTTTCTAATGGGTAATTTTGAAACATATATTTGCCACTTCCGAATTGCGCCCCTTGTATATGCCAACACAGACCCTTGCTTACCGTCGGTACTTAGCGAGGTATTTTCGAGCTTATGTACCGCTACGGTAAGCTCGGAGCGAAAGCGCGTCTGCGTTGGCATATACAAGGGGCGCAATGACAACGGCAACGCTTCTGAACTTTGCAATCACCTATATTTCCCCAAAAGAAAAAGGAGCCTCACGCTCCTTCTCCTTTGCTTTTATTCGTCCACGCTGTAGTTCGGCGCTTCTTTTGTAATATGAATGTCATGGGGATGGCTTTCCTTTAAGGAAGCGGCAGAAATCTTGACAAATCTGCCCTGCTGCTTTAACTCCTCAACGGTAGCGGTGCCGCAGTAACCCATACCGGCGCGCAGGCCGCCCATCAACTGGAACACGGTATCCTCTACCGTACCCTTGTATGCCACGCGTCCCTCCACGCCTTCCGGCACCAGCTTTTTGGCGTCTGACTGGAAGTAACGGTCCTTGCTGCCGTTTTCCATTGCCGCAATGGAACCCATACCGCGGTATACCTTATATTTTCTGCCCTGGAACAGTTCAAATTCTCCCGGGCTTTCATCGCAGCCTGCAAAGATGGAACCCATCATACATACATTGCCGCCTGCCGCAATCGCCTTCGTCATATCGCCGGAGTACTTGATGCCGCCGTCCGCGATAACAGGGATGCCGTACTCTTTTGCCACTGCGTATGCGTCCATAATCGCCGTAATTTGCGGAACGCCGATGCCGGCAACAACACGGGTCGTACAAATGGAACCGGGGCCGATACCTACTTTGACAGCGTCCGCACCGGCCTCAATCAAAGCCTTTGTGCCCTCGCCCGTTGCCACATTGCCCGCAACCACCTGCAGTTCGGGATATTTTTCCTTAATCATTCTTAAGCAGCGCAGCACATTTTCGGAATGGCCGTGCGCAGAGTCAAGTACAATCACATCTACCTTGGCATCCACCAGAGCGCCCACGCGATCCAGCACGTTGGCAGTAATACCCACGCCCGCACCGCAGAGAAGCCTGCCCTGCTCATCCTTTGCCGCCAGCGGGTACTTGATGGTCTTTTCAATGTCCTTGATAGTAATCAGACCTTTTAAGTTGTAATCCTTGTCCACGATAGGAAGCTTTTCCTTTCTTGCCTTGGCAAGAATCTGTTTTGCATCCTCTAAAGTGATGCCTTCGGGTGCGGTAATCAGCCCCTCGCTTGTCATGGATTCTTTTATTTTCTTGGAAAAATCGGTTTCAAATTTTAAGTCGCGATTAGTAATGATGCCTACCAGCTTACGCCCTTCCGTAATCGGTACGCCTGATATCCTGAACTTTGCCATCAGCGCATCTGCGTCTGCCAGCGTATGTTCGGGTGATAAAGAAAAGGGATCTGTGATAACGCCGTTCTCCGAGCGTTTTACCTTGTCTACTTCCTCTGCCTGTGCTTCAATAGACATATTTTTGTGGATAATGCCGATGCCGCCCTGCCTCGCCATCGCAATTGCCATGCGGTGCTCGGTAACCGTATCCATACCGGCGCTCATCATCGGAATGTTGAGTTTAATCTTTTTCGTCAACCATGTCGTCAGGTCAACCTGATTGGGAATTACCTGCGAATAGCCCGGTACAAGGAGCACATCGTCAAACGTAATTCCTTCGCCAATAATCTGTCCCATTTTCTCCTCCTTTTGGTAAAGTCAAATGAAAAATATGTTAATTTGTAGAGTTTATCAGACTTGAACGCCTCTGTCAAGATGTCACTGCATAAACATGCAGAAATATTTATTCAGGCATATTTATGCCGGCGAGCGCCTGCAGGCGGTCTAGTCTGTAAATACCTTTCGGGGCGATACGTTGCGCAGCGCCTTCACAAGCTCCTCGTTCGGGCTGAAAATAACCTTCTGACTGCCGTCGTAATACATAACATAACGTCTGTCAGGCTGTTCCTCCCGCCTAATGCTGTAATCCGCCTCTTTGCCTGTGCGGTTCTTGTAATTGTCAAGATGGTAGGACTTGATAGGTGCAAATATCTCCATGCGCTCTACCTCATAAGTTGCCACTCTCTTTCTCCTTGTCTGCGCCATAATCTTATCGACGGACAGCTCCTTATCGAGATACAGATATTCGTACTCGATATTGGCATTGAGATGGGCAAAATACGCCCCGACACCGGTCACCACTGCCACAATCAAAGCCACGATCACACCAGCCAGTGCCAGCAGGCCAAACACCACCGTCAGCATAATAAGCAGGATGCGCAGCAATTTTACAAAGGTGGAAGATTCCGCTTTTACCAGACATTCTACATAAATATCACTCATTTTTTTCTCCTGTCCTTATCCGTATTCTCTGTCCGCTCTGCACCGGACAAGATATAAATATGATATTACATAATAAAAAAGAAAGCAAGCGAAAGCGCCGCCTTTCCGTAAATTTATCTTTTTTTTAGAAACTGCTCATATTCCCTTCATTGACAAAGGGGAAACCATACTTTATGATAAGTTTTAAGTTATTTTTATATGTCATTTCACAAAAGGCAGGTGCTCTTATGGCAGTCATGGACGAATTCAAAGAAGAACGGGCAAATTTAAAAAACCAGCCCTTCAAAAAAAAGCTTTCTTATTTCTGGACCTACTATAAATGGTATGTGCTCGGCGGAATCGCTGCCGTTGTTTTTCTTATTTCCATCGTTTCCAGCTTTTTTAACCGCACCAATTACGCCCTTTACGGCGCAATGCTGAACGGCGTTCCCTTTGAGACAGAGGAAACGTTTTTAAATAATTTTATGGATTATGCCGGAATTGACAAGGAAAAATACGAGGTTTCCTTTAATACCTCCTTAAGCCTGGAGGGCAATCCCATCGGCACCGCTGAATTTATCACAGTATATATTGCTGCACGGGACTTGGACGTCATTGTGGGCGATCCCGACAGCTTTTCCCGCTATGCCTACAGCAATGTCTACATGGATTTATCCGAGGCACTAAGCGCAGAAATGCTGGCCGAGCTATCCGAATCAGGCAGAATTTACTATATTGATAACGTCGTTGCCACGCAGATAGACGAACTGCAGAGTGCCAACCAATCCGCGGAGGACATTATTCTGCCGGATCCGTTTAAGCCGGAAGAGATGCAGGAACCCGTCCCCGTCGGCGTAGATATCAGCAACTGCCCCAAATTTACGGATGCCTATTATTATAAAGAAGGTATCTCCTATTTAGGTATTATCGCCAACACCAAAAGAGGAGACACCGCCATTAAACTGCTTGAATTTTTACTTTCCGAATAATATCTTATAAGAGTTCTTTTAAAATTTTGTTTATCGCGGCAGGGTCTGCTTTGCCCTTCATCGCCTTCATGGTCTGCCCCACTAAAAATCCAAGGGCGCGCTCCTTGCCGCCGCGGTAATCCTCCACGGATTTGGGATTGGCGGCGATAACCTCCTCCACTGCTTTTTTCAGGGGAGCCTCATCACTTACCATGACCAGTCCCTTTTCTTCCACATACGCTGCCGGATCGATATCCTCATCAAACATTACCTCGAA
This sequence comes from Lachnospiraceae bacterium, assembly GCA_014804445.1. Lineage (GTDB taxonomy): Bacteria > Bacillota > Clostridia > Lachnospirales > Lachnospiraceae > Acetatifactor. Next base: position 109,858 of record JAAUZU010000026.1, read on the forward strand.
TACCTCCTTGGCAACTGTGGAATTGATGGCTTTTGCGTCGGTCAGTTCTATCAGCTTTGCCAGATTTTCCGGTGAAAAACGAATTTCCTCCGGCTCCTCCTCACGCTCCTTTAAGAGCCGCAGCGTCTCTCCCATCAGCCAGTTGCTCACCTTTTTAGGCTGTCCGCAGATAGCGGTGGCCGCTTCAAAAATATCCGCCATATGCTTGGAAGCCGTGATGATTTCGATGTCATACTCGGGAATATCAAATTCTTTTTTATATCTTTCCATCTTTTCCGTTCTGAATTCCGGCTGTGCATCCTGTATGCGTTTCAGCCAGTCATCATCAATCCGAAGCGGCACCAAATCCGGATCGGGGAAATAACGGTAGTCCTGTGCATCTTCTTTCGAGCGCATGGCATAGGAATATTCCTTGTTGTCATCCCAGCGCCTTGTCTCCTGTATAACCTTCTTTCCTTCCTCTAAAAGCTCAATCTGACGGGCGCGCTCACTGTCTATGGCACGCGCAATTGCCTTAAAGGAATTCAGGTTTTTCATCTCCGTTCTTGTCCCGAATGCTTCACTTCCCAGCTCACGCACGGAAAGATTGACGTCCGCGCGCATGGAACCCTCCTGCAGCTTGCAGTCGGACGCTCCCAGATAGCGGATAATCAGCCGCAGCTTTTCCAGATAGGCAATTACCTCGTCCGCGCTCCTCATGTCCGGTTCAGACACAATTTCAATCAGAGGCACACCGGAACGATTGTAATCCACCAGCGATATGTCTTCCCACTCATCATGAATCAGTTTTCCTGCATCCTCCTCCATATGGATTTCATGGATGCCGATTTTTTTCATTCCGGCAGGCGTCTCTATTTCTACAAAACCGTCACGGCAGACAGGCAGGTAGAGCTGTGAAATCTGATAATTCTGCGGGTTATCGGGATAAAAATAGTTCTTCCTGTCAAACTTGCAGTACTGCGTGATTTTACAGCCGGTCGCAAGCCCTACCGCAACCGCATACTCCACCACCTGTTTGTTGAGCACGGGAAGCGTTCCCGGCATCCCCGTGCAGACAGGGCAGGTGTGGGTGTTGGGCGCACCGCCAAATGCTGTGGAGCAGCCGCAGAAAATTTTGGTCTTTGTGGCAAGCTCCACATGAACCTCCAAACCGATAACTGTTTCGTATTGTTTTGCCATATACAATCGTTCCTTTCCTTATTAACGAATCACAGGTGATTGCGAAAGTTGTTATGCAGCAAGTGTCATTGTGTATATGGTACATTCCAACGCAGACTCGCTCTCGCTCCGAGCTTACCGTAGCGGTACTAAGCTCGAAAACACCTCGCAAGTCATGCCCGCATGACTTTGGTACCGACGGTAAGCAAGGGTCTGCTTATGGAATAACCATATACACAATTCGAAACCGGCTAATATGAGTTTCGCAATTACCTGCTGACCAATCAGGGCCAGTAATGGTTTTCCCAGTATTCGTTGAGATATACTGTCCACTCCGGTTCGGACTCTGCAATATAGTCGTACCATCTGCTTCCGCCCGCCTCATGCAGTTCCTTTACAGAAGCAAAGAATCCCGAACACCGGCCATAACGGTCATCCTCATCCCGTATCCTGTCTTTTGCAATGACTTCTTCCAGCACTTGACGGCGCTGTCCGTCGTCCAGCTCTTCAAACACGACATCCTGCGCAAGCATTACTTCCAAAAGCATAATGCCGTTGGCACCGGCGTTCCTCTCTTTGTCATATGCCGTCTGTTCCTCTTTATCGGCAAAGCTTTGCGCCGGCAGCATTTCCTCCGCCATATACGTCTGCAGGAGCGTCTCCGCAAAATCCTTTCTGCTATAGAATTCGTCCACCGCATTAAAGGTCTGCGTGACATAATTCAAATAGTGTGACGGCTCATTATAGAGATAAAAAGCGGTCAGACCGGAGCGCGGATAGCGCTTTACCAGTTGCAGCAAATCTTTTGTCTCCGCCTGTTTTAAGGCTTCCTCCGGTATATAAAAGCGTGCAAACATCTCGTCTCTGGAGGCGTTCGGAACCGGCTCTTCCAACACAAAGGGAAAGTCCAGCCTGCCATCTGCCGAAAGCCATTCCGCCGCAGAATAGGCGGCTTCAGGGCAGGCTTCATAACATATCTGATAGTCCCTGACGGGCGTTTCCTTTTTGCTGCTTCCGCAGGCACCAAAAAGCAGCACTGCTGCCATAAGCCATACAAGTATACACTTTTTATTCTTCATATCTGCCCCCTACCTGTAATAGTATTGAATGCTGCCAGCATTAGAATAATACGGGCAAAGGGATTGATAATGTGCAACAATCGGTCCATTACCCCATTTTGAGGTCAAGTAAGGTTCCGGAATATAATTATTATAAGGATTATTACTTGACGGAACTGTCACTATCGCGGAGTGTGTACTCCATGTTGCAATATGTCCTGCTGCCGATGGCGAATTTTCCTTTTTATAATTGGGATCGGAAATAAATGCCGTCGTATTATTCATCCATAGATACTGATATACATTTGGGTACAAACTCTGCAGCCATGCAAATGAGTGGCAGTTAAATGTCTGAGATGCCACCGACACAAGACTTGCATGATAAGTAACAAGCTGACTGGAATATACAGAGGCATCCACGTAAGAGACATTTGTATTGTATGTGCAGGAAACTGCTGTACCATTAGGCGTATATACCGTATAGGTTGAAGCTCTCGCACTTTGCGCCTCTGGCATGGACTCTATTCCAAATTCTTCTGCCAGTATACTCTCTTCCAAAATCAACGTATTAAGAAGCAACGCCGCATCTACATTATCAAAATATTCCGAGCACTCTTTTTCTTCTAATTTAGCGCAATAAACTTCTACAAACGCATCTGCACTTTCATCATTCTGCTTCAGTGTATCCAGAATCAGCATTTCCAAAATATCAAGCGAACCATGAACCTTACCATCCTCCAATATCCATTCAGAAAATTGTTCATCCTGTATCAATGCATTCAGCTCACTCACACACTCATCTGTCGATAATATATTGTCATAGTCAATCTTCTGAACCTTAGGAATATCAAAATCACGATACGCCGCTATCAATTTAGGATAACAATCCGGACGGGACAATAATTCCATGATTCCATTAAATTGAACCTTGAGTCTTTCGTAGCCTTCCTGTAACGAACTATATGCATATAAATCGCACAAAAGCGGATAATTTTCTACCATTACAATCAGTTCTTCTGTAGACATCATTTTTAAAAGTTCCTCTGGAATTTGTGTCGCTTCACGCATCTCTTCTGCTGTTCCGAGTTCATTCCATTTCTCGCTATTCGGCACTACCGGAAACATATATGCGCCATTTTCATCCATCCAGTTTGCATAACCGTTTTCACTGGCATATACCGAACTGGACCAAAGAAAAGAAGAAACAGTAATGCACAATCCTATAAGTAACATTTTCGTTTTTTTCATAGACAGCCTCCTATTATAATATTTGAATCATACAAATATGCCTTCATTATAATTTTAGCTGCCCGGATATCTCTTTTCCATAGCGTCTGGTGCAAACTTTCTTTAATGCCTACCCCCCTGCTCGTAAGCATACGCCGCGCGCAGAAGCTTCTTTTCCTGAAAGCAGTCTCCGATAAGCTGCACACCGATGGGAAGCCCTTTGCTGTCCATGCCGCAGGGGATGCTCATCGCCGGCAGTCCCGCAAGATTGACGGAAATGGTATAAATGTCACCAAGGTACATTTTAATCGGGTCTTTGAGGGACTCTCCCAGCTTCGGCGCGGTGGTGGGCGCAACCGGGCCTAAAATCACGTCATATTTTCGGAACGCCTCGTCAAATGCTTTTTTAATCAATGCCTTGACCTTAAGCGCCTTTAAGTAGTATGCGTCGTAATAACCGGAGCTTAAGACAAAAGAGCCAAGCATAATCCGTCTTTTTACCTCTGCGCCAAAGCCCTCGCTCCTCGTCTTTTTGTACATGCTGTGCAGGCCGTCAAAATCCGGCGTCCGGTAACCGTATTTGATTCCGTCAAAACGCTCTAAGTTGGAACTTGCCTCCGCCGAAGCGATGGTATAATATGCCGGAATCGCATACTCCACAAGGCTTAAATCAAATTCCTCCACGACCGCTCCTTTTTCCTGCAGCACCTTTGCCGCCTCTAAAACTGCCGCCCTGACCTCGCTGTCCAAGCCTTCTCCAAAATAATCCCGTGGAATCCCGACCCGCAGCCCCGCCGCATCGGGAATCAGCGCAGAGGAGAAATCTGTATCCTTTCTCGCTACGGAAGTAGAATCCTTTAAGTCATGCGACGCCAATACCTCTAAAACGGCAGCACAGTCTGCCACATCCTTCGTCAGCGGGCCAATCTGGTCTAAAGACGAGCCGTAAGCAATCAACCCATATCGGGAAACCGTGCCGTAAGTCGGCTTCATACCCACCACTCCACAGAAAGAGGCGGGCTGTCTAATCGAGCCTCCCGTGTCGGAACCCAGTGCAAAAAAACACTCGCCCGCCGCCACCGCCGCCGCGGAACCGCCGGAAGAACCGCCGGGAACATGCGCAGTGTTGTGGGGATTTTTTGTCACACCGAATGCGGAAGTCTCCGTAGTGGAACCCATGGCAAATTCGTCCATATTGGTTTTTCCCAATATAACGGCTCCCGCCGCCTCCAGCGCATGTACCGCCTGCGCAGAAAAGGGCGGCACAAAATTCCCCAGAATTTTGGAGGAACAGGTTGTCAGCATCCCTACTGTGCAAATATTATCCTTCACCGCAACGGGTACGCCGGCAAGCGCGCCCGAAAGCGTTCCGGCTTCTATTTTTTTCTGCACTTCCTCCGCCTTTTTTATCGCACCCTCTTTGTCAACCGTAACATAACAGTGCAGTGTCTCTTCCTTTTCGGCTATATTTTCCAACACGGCTTCCACCGCCTGCACGGATGTCACTTCTCCCGCTTTTATTTTTTCCGCCAGTCCTGCTGCCGTCAATTCCAGTAAACCCATTGTACACCTCCCTATTCTACCGTTCTCGGTGCTTTGAACATGCCGTCCTTTTCGCCGGGCGCATTTTGCAGGATGGCGCTTCGGTCATCCCCATTGGTTACCACATCCTCCCTGAATACATTATCCATGGAAAAGACATGGGACATAGGCTCCACGCCGTCCGTATCCAGTTCGTTTAATTTGTCGATATAGTCCAGCATATCCGCCATATCCTTCTTGGCAGCTTCCTTCTCCTCGTCCGAGAGCTCCAGCTTGGCAAGAATGCCTACGTATTCAATTGTTTCGTCTGAAATGATATTTGCCATGTAATCTCCTTTCTGCTGCATATTCAATTTTAGGTGATTGTGAAATATCTTCTGCAAGTGACGGAAATGTTCAATATAGACAAAAACGGGCTCCGAAGCGTGGCAAGTCGCCCTTATTTTGTCTATATTGCCCATTTCCTGTGTTGCAAAGGAAAGTTTCGCAAACGTCTATTTTTCTATGTTAATAGGTCACTATAAAACTCACACTTGCCAGTCCCGAATTGTGTACATTGTATATTCCATAAGCAGACCCTTGCTTACCGTCGGTACTTAGCGAGGTTCTTTCGAGCTTAGTACCGCTACGGTAAGCTCGGAGCGAAAGCGAGTCTGTGTTGGAATATACAATGTATACAATGACAATGATATGCGTTCTGAGTTTCACAATTACGGTTCCAAACGGCTCAGAATCCCAAAGAGATTTGAGCCGTTCCACACTTCTGCAACTTACGGTTCCAACCGGCTCAAATCGCGGGGAAACAGCGTGGTTTCGCGGACGTTGTCTTCGCCGATGAGTTTCATGGTGAGGCGTTCCAGTCCGATTCCGAGACCACCGTGAGGGGGCATGCCGTGTTTGAACGCCATCAGGTAGGCGTCCATGCCTTCTTCCGTCATGCCGCGGGCGGCAATTTTTTCCTGTAACATTTTGTAATCGTGAATTCTCTGCCCGCCTGTGGTAATTTCCATGCCGCGGAACAGGCAGTCAAAGCTCAGGGTAAAGGTAGAGTCCAACGGGTCATCCATGGCATAAAAAGGACGTTTCTTGCTGGGATAATGTGTGACAAACACAAAGTCCGCGTCGTACTCTTCCTTAAAGTAACGGCTGATTAATACTTCCTCCTCCGGCTCCAAATCATAAGGGTTGCGGATGGGACGGTCGTATTTTTCCGACGCCAGCCGCTTTGCCTCGTCAAAACGGACACAGGGAATCTGCTCCGTTTTCGGCAGTGTAACCTCCAGAATTGCAAGTTCCTTGGCGTACTGACTTTCCAACAGCCGCATGATATTCTGCAGCACACCGGTTTCCATCGCCATAATCTCCTCAAAACCGTCTATATAACCCATTTCAAAATCCAGCGAGGTATACTCGTTCAAATGCCTTTTGGTATTGTGCTTTTCGGCGCGGAACACAGGCGCCGTCTCAAAAACCCTGTCAAACACACCGACCATCATCTGTTTGTAAAACTGCGGGCTCTGCTGCAAAACAGCCGGTCTGTGAAAATACTCAAGCTTAAAAATATTGGCGCCGCCCTCCGCGCCTTTTGCACCTATCTTCGGCGTGTGGATTTCCGTAAAGCCCTGCGCGGAAAGGAACTCCCGAAAACCCTTTACCACACCTTCCTGTATTTTAAATTTAGCACGCTCCCTGACATTGCGAAGGGCAATCGGACGCATATCCAGATTGGTTTCAAGAGAAATATTCATCTTCCATTTGGATATGGGAATCGGCATTGCCTCTGCCGGATCCGACAGGATTTTCACCTCGCAAAGCTTTAATTCCATGCCGCCGGGCGCTTTCTCATTTTTTTCCATAACGCCGCCTGCTTCCAGCGTCTGTCCTTCCCTTAAATCCTTTACGGCAATTTTCGCCGTACCCTCCTCCAGTACGCACTGAAGCAGTCCTTCCCTCTTTCGCAGCATGACAAACGCAACGCGCCCCATATCCCTAACTGCATGAACGGCTCCGTTTGTCTTCACGCTCTTTCCTTCCGCCTCCTCTGCAAGCAGCGCGGACAGTTCCAAAGTTTCTTTTTCCTTTACTCCTGATAAAAATTCCATAGCGGCCTCCTTTTTGTTTGTATTCCGGAAAACAAAAAGCCCGGAATACAGTTGTCTGTATTCCGGGACGAATATACAAGCGCACATCCGTGGTACCACCCGTCTTGATAAACCGCCGCTTCCATCAAAGCGCTTTACCGGTCTACCCACTCTTACATTTAACGCATGTCACGTACTGCCCTACACAGCGAACCCTTCAAGCAGTCTGCTCCGGAGTGTTCCCTTCGCTGCTTCCCACAAACGGCGCTCTCAGTCGGTGACACCGTATTCCTGTCGCTTTTCACAGCAAGAGTCTCTTTCATCGCATTTATCACTTTACTGGAATGAAGTGTAGCACACCTTTTCACAAATTGCAAGTGTTTTTTTCAAATAATCAATCTCGGGCAGAATCGTGCTGCTTCATTCCTTTCCACCAGCAGTACGCCGCCACAACGGCGCTGATGATTAAGAGCATGTAAAAATTAAGTCCCCTGCTGATACACATGGAAACCGTCAGACTGCCGCCTGCAAAGACGCCGCTGTATACCGCCGCATACATAAGCTCCGTGATGCCCTGCGAGCCCGGCAGGGGAAGCATATCCACCGCAATATAGACCACCGCCTGCAGCGCCATAATGGTAAACGCATTCGTGCCCGAAAGCCCCATGCCCTTGTAGACAAAATAGGTCAGCACAAACACGCTGCACCTTTGCACAAAAGTAAAACCGACCAAAAAGAAAAGCACCTTTGCATGGGTTTTCAGAAAAGAAACCGTCTCCTGATACTGCAAAACCGTGGTATGTATCGTTTCGCCGCGCTTTTCCGAAGGCTTCAGCAGGTGAAGCTTCACGCAGAAACGCTCCGCCGCTCTGATAAATTTTTCCATTCCCGCACCATTCAGCATAATGGCAAGCAGAATCACCACCAGCAGCGCATTCAGAAACAGACCCAGAAAATAGATGGGCAGGTATTCGCCCAGATGAAAGCTCAATCCCTTCCACCAAAATACACTGATACCGATTCCCATCAGAACCAGTACCAGCTTGTAAGCCGTCGCCACGCTCATCAGCACCACCGAGCTGTCCGCAATTTTATGCCCGTCCTTACTCATATAATATAGCTGCATCGGCTGCCCGCCGGTAGCAGACGGCGTGATGCCCGAATAAAAAAATCCGGTAAAGGAATACTTGAGACAACTCGAAAGTCGCGCTTTATCCCCAATGGCGCGCAAAAGATACCAAATCAGTATCCCCTCCGCCGATACAAAGAAAACCGCCGTCGCCGCTGCCAGAAACAGATATCCCTTGTGCATCTGCCGGATTGCCTGAACCAGCTCCCCAATATCCTGATTTTTAAACACTACATAAAAAGTGAGCGCCGCCAGTCCCAAAAACAGTACTGCGCTCAATATCTTTTTACCCTTCATACAAGGCTCCTCTTGTAACATGATATTGTACGTTTGCCATTCTATCCTTTTCAATAAAATCGGAAAGCGCACCTTCAAATATTATATCATCTTTTTTGTAATCATAAAAGTCCGCAGGCGTCACTAATGAAAAATGTTTGTGAAACAAATCCATCCCATGTGCAGACAACAGCCTCGCAATAAAAGAAGAGCAGGTGTAATGCCTCTTCTGATAAAACGGCTTTTGCAGCAGTATGCTGGGCAGTCCCAAAATACAGTAGTGGAAACGGAACCTGTTTTTATAACATTCCTTCAGTGTTTCCGCTATGCCCTCTTTCTGCTCCTTTGTACATTCCAGACTGTAAATTCTGTATTTTGCCGTCGGGAAGGCACTGCAGATTTTTCTTTTGTTCTCTTTTTCAAATCCGGCAAACCATGGGATAAAAGGATTTCTCCTCCCTACACTATACGCTTCTTCCAGCCTTTCGTCCATAGCTAATACTACATGTATGTATTCTCTTTGTATCGCCAGCCGTATGATACCGGCAAAAAATCCGGGTGTGTCCACCAGCGCAATATATATTTTCTCCATCTTATGTCCTTTCCTCAACTGAACTGATAGGTTTTCTTTGCCATTTCATACCCCTTCAGCGTCAACATTCTCCCCGGTTTTCCCGGAAGGTACGTAAGCCCGCTCAGTGTCGTATATCTGAGACGCCTGTAGAGGCCTCTATCCTTTTTCTTTATGTACTCCCACAACGCACGGCGCTTTCTGACCGCCTCTTCCGTCTGTATCATACATAAATACACTGAGGATATGGACATCATAATGGAAATATTTCGCAGCATATATCTGAAAAGCTTGCGGGATTTGCTCTTTACAAGCTCTAAATCAACACTGTCCGCCACCAGCTTTGTGACTGCTATCTGCTGGTCGATTCTCTTCTTGTAACTCTCCTCATTGACCGATTGGTCTGCCCTGCCCAAAAAATAGTGGTATAAATCCACATCCAGATACATAATTTTCTGTACATACGGCAGCGGCTTATATGCAAAAAGGTTATCCACGTAAAAAGTATGCGCCGGCAGCTTCACACCGCTTTCCCGAAGCAGCGCCGTCCTGAATACAAGCGCGTGCATAACAAGATACTGGGATGGCTTGAAATTCCCCATGTCACGCCAGCCGCAGATTTTTTCCTTTGGAAAAATATTGTTGAAACTGACACTTTTCTGCCTGTTTTCATAAAGATGGTCGTAGACATAATTACACACTACCATGTCCACATCGTCCTTCTGCCATTTCAGACACTTCATGAGCCATTCCAAAGCTTTTCTATCCAGCCAGTCGTCCGAATCCACCACCTTAAAAAAACGCCCCGCCGCTGTCCGCAGTCCGGCATTGATTCCGGAACCGTGCCCGCCATTCGCTTTATGTACCACTCTTACAATATTGGGATAGACCGCCGCATATTCATCAGCAATTGCCCCCGTATTGTCAGTAGAACCATCATCAATAATGATAATTTCTCCGTCCTCGCCGCAGAAAAGCAAAGAGTCCAAACAGCGCTTCATATAATCCTCTGCATTATAGCACGGCACCACAAAAGTAATATCCTTCATAATCTACCTCTTGTACGTTTTCTTTCACCACCCCACTATATCGGAAAATAGTTAAGACTAAAGGTAGAAATTCTAAATAATTACTAAATTTGTGGCAACTATTAATTTCTTTCAAGCCGCATATTATTATCACGGAACGCAGTATAAATTCGGGCAAAAATACTAAGAGAGGCAAAGGTGTAAACTTTGCCCCTCTTAACCATCTAAACTACATTTTGCTATTCTGCGTTCTATTATCGACCTTAATGATGATGGCTGTCACCGTGGTGTTCTCCATGATCGCCGCCACCTGTTTGACTATTATGGTGATGATTTGTTTCAGTGCAATCCAAAGCACAGCTATGATAATGATCATAATCTGTACAGTCCGGCGGACAATCGTGATGGTGGGAAGCATCCGTGCAGCTTTGATCACTGCACCCCATGCCGCTGACAAAAGTGGTTGTAACCACTCCGGATGAGTCAGTTTGGTGTTCGTCCTGATGATGGGTCTGCGAATGATGGTGCTCTGCCTCAGAGCAGTCCAAAGCACAGCTATGATAATGATCGTAATCCGTGCAGTCCGGCGGACAATCATGGTAGTGAGACGCATCCGTGCAGCTTTGATCACTGCACCCCATGCCGCTGACAAAAGTGGTTGTAATCACTCCGGATGAGTCAGTTTGGTGTTCGTCCTGATGGTGGGTCTGCGAATGATGGTGCTCTGCCTCAGAGCAGTCCAAAGCACAGCTATGATAATGATCGTAATCCGTGCAGTCCGGCGGACAATCATGGTAGTGAGACGCATCCGTACAGTTTTGGTCATTACATCCCATGCTGCTAAGGAACACTGCGCTGGCAGCGTCTTTATCGGGCTGCGAGGATAAATCGGATGTATTTGGGTTTTCTGAACCACATCCGGTCAGTATAAAAACGGAAATCAGTGCGGTGATACAAATAAATTTTTTCATATTTTTTCTCCTCCTTTATCATAATATTGAAAACATATTTTGAATATTCTGTGTTATGCAATCGACCTTAATGGTGGCTGCCATCATGATGGCTACTATCATGGTGACTCTCGCTGTGGTGTCCATCATGGCTGCCTCCGACAGTTTGGCCGCCATAGGGGCGACTTGTCTCTGCGTATCCCACACTGCTAAGGGAGGCCACGTTAGCTGCGCCTGTATCAGACTGTATCAGTTCCGTAGGAGCACCCGAATAAGGCGCATCGGCGTCCTCCTGAATTGTCTCTTTGCTGTTTGTCGAAACGACACTCTCTTGCTGCTTATTGACATCTCTTTTCGGCACGGTCAGCAGGCAGACTGCCGCAACGATTGTGGCTGCAACTGCCGACAGGACAATCCCCAAAGCGGGCTTTTTGTAATTCATCACGTCTTTTATACGGGCCTTTACACCGACCTCCCCAAATGCGAGGGGACACGCCGCAATCACGCGGTGACGAACGCTGCAATGCAGAAGCGCCGCTGCATAAGCACGACGATCCTCCTTTTCCATTTCACGGATGACCTTCTCGTCGCAGGCGGCCTCAATATCCCGGCACAGCAACACATAAGCAACCCAAAGCAGCGGATTAAACCAATAGACAGCCAGAAGGATAAAACCAATCGGTTTCCACCAGTGATCTTTGCGGCGGATATGGGCTTTTTCATGAGCTATCACATAGGTGAGCTCTTCCTCTGCGACACTATATGGCAGATAGATAACCGGGCGGAAGAGTCCGAGTACAAAGGGTGAATTTATACTCTCGCTTTGCTTGATATTTTCACGCAGCAGGGTCGCCGTTGCAACGCGGCGCTTTAAAAGCAGGTAGCTTATCAGTTCATAGAGCAGCATAGCAGCAACCCCCGCTGCCCAAATCCGGGCAAGAACAGATAACCAGATCTGTGCAGGATTCGCACTTGCCTCCGGTTCCGGTGACAATGTACTCGAGAGAACCGGGTTCACAATATTATCAATGGCGCCTGTTCCACTATGAACCTCGGGTGCTGCCGTGTAGAGAATATCCTGTGGAAGCGGCTCAGCACTGGGGATCAGACTAAATACACTCTCAATAGATATGGGACAAATGAGACGCAGCGCAACAAGTCCCCAAAGAAAGCATCTTACCCACTTTGGTGCTTTGCGGAAAACAAGCCGTATAAGGAGAACGGCCAACACCAGCCAGCTTGCTATCATACTGAGATTGGCCAACTTCAAAAACAATGATTCCATCGTGTTCCCTCCTTACTTTTCAATAATGCGGAGGATTTCTTTCATCTCATCATCAGTAAGTTCCTGATGGCGGGCAAATGCGGCAATAAATGCCGGCAGAGAACCCTCGAAAGTCTTTTCCATCATTTCGTCCATCTGCGCAACCTGAATATCTTCTTTGCTGATCAGAGAAGTAACCGTTGCGTTCTCATTCTTGACTACGCCCCTGTCAGAAAGACGTCTGATTACGGTGAACGTGGTCGTCCTGCTCCAGCCAAGCTCATCCTTACAGATTCGAGCCAGCTTGGTGCTGTTGATCGGTTCATACTTCCACAAAATCAAGCAGAACCGGTATTCGCTTTCAAAAACTTTAGGTGAATTCATAGATTCTCTCCATACGTCTAATATATTCGACTATATAAGTCTAACACGTTCGACGCCCTGTGTCAATAGAGTTCGCAGAAGATTTAAAGATACCGTTCTCGGTGAAGAACGCACCCGTTGCCACATTGTAGTACCTTGCCCTTAAGTATAGGCTTCCCACATTCGGGTTGTACAAATAGTAGCCAGTGCTGCTGTCAAAACGTTCAAGGAAAAATCGGCCTTAGTGCTTATTCTGACTTTTACTATTTTTCCAGATGTCCAATCAAATAATTCAATTCAAGAATATTACTAATTGCTGTATCATTGTCCCAAAACTCATCTTGCTCAGCCAGTTCCGTATTAAATGGAGAATTCAATAGTGGCGGATAAAGAAAAATATCATAACCATCTTGTTCTTCCTTAAACTCAACATATCTGTAATATTGCCTTTCCCCTGTAATGACGAACTCTATCATAACGTATTCTGCTTTGTCATATCCTCTAAGAAAATCTCCCAGATAAACATCATACGAAAATCTATCCTGCACAGATGAAAATTCATTATAAAGATACTCGCATAATTTGTCTAAAAAAATCTTGTCTTCCACGGTTATATTGGGCAGACTATGTCTTGCTTCAATGTCATAATTTACTTTCGCACTTCCGAGCCACTCCATGGCATCTGTGTCGGATATGTCCCTTTCCGACAAACTATATCCCGGATAATTTCGAATGTATGGGCTAAGTTCATATCCCGTCGTTCCATTTATGGGCACTAAAAAAATACGCATACTTTCGCTGTCATAGTAAAAATTTGTTTCGACCTTTCCCGCTATCTTATGTATTCCTGCAAAGCCAAAAAATCTATCATATGCAATTGCTTCTTCAACAAGATTTACACATTCAGAAAGACTCGGTAATTCGCTTTCTTTTTCTTCGACAATTGCATCTGCTTTTTTATAATATACATCAAAAGATTTTTCCTTGTTTTTCTCTTCTTGACAACCTGCGCATCCCGTTATGCCCACCCAGCAAAATACCATTAAAGCAAGAATTCTGACAAATGTTCTTAAACGCATACTTTTCTCCTAAACCCCAAAATGAATCTGCTAAACCTATTTCAAATTCGCTGCCGCATTGTTACCGGACAATGTCACTAACGTATAGTAGAACTGAATCCACATAATTCACCGGCTCCACCACGCAGTATGCATAACAGTTCAGTGTGAGTCTTGCATGCATGTAACATGGACTCCTTAAAATCGGCAAAATAAATATCACTTACAACCTTTTAATATTAAAGAATGAATATCACTCGCGTTTAACCGTTCATTCAATTCAAATAATTTCAATAAGTTCCATAATACAATTTTAACTGCCATGTTGCTTGAACCGACAGAACCATGCCGTCCTCCTAAAATCTCAAGTGTTCCACTCGGAAAAATATTTTGAGAATCCAACTCATTAAACACTTGTGTCATAGCAGAATCATATTTAACTTGAAATTTTGAACATTGATTTTCTGTGAATTTCAAATTTAACATTGCATAATTACTTGCTGCTCTCGGAGCGATTCTCAATTCAAGACAAAGTATTCCATTGAACCAATGTATATTATCATTTGCATTGAACTCTAACAATTTATTTGAAGTTATAATGTTGCTTTCCTCAGGCATTTCGTTGATCCACAATCTCATTTTTCGATATGAATCTAAAATTTCATATTTGACCATATTTATTAACCAATTCCTCACATGTGTCTTCCTATTGATTTTCTCTCCCTTGTATGATGTGAGGTGAGTCATTTGGGCAACCCAAATCTATCCATAAATCTGTTAAATCCAGCAAACCATTAATATAATCATCATTTTTTACCCTTAATGCATTGCTTACAATAACAGCTCTTATTTTTCTGCCCTCAAAATCATCTTGCGCATTTTCCTGCTCTGCTAATTCATCTAACAGATTACATCTTCTTCCCCCAACTGCCTTTCACATATCCCTTTATATAACAATTTCCAAGTAATTAGTAAACCTAAGCGTTTAATATCCTCTATTTTAATCATAGTCTTATCAATACTCCATTTATTGTTTCATTTTGTATGAGCATTCTCAGCTATTTTCATGAAAATTCATGCTCCTACACAAACATCGGCTGAACCCAAACGGATTTTAATGCATTTGTATGATCCAGCACCATAATCAGGTTCTTAATCACTTTTACTGCTTCATCCCCTTCTTCTGCCCTTGGATTTCCAATACAATACCAACCAGATTTTTTATCAAAATATGATTTCCACATCTTATTTTTATCAATTCTCCACGTAAATCCGGCCTCAAACTCTTCCGCTAATCTCAGTTCTCCTTCTACCACATTTGGAACAAATAAATTTGCCTTTTTCCAACTTTTTATAGGACTAAATCCCCAAAAACACTTGACATACATATCCGCCGAATCTACACCTAAATTCAAATATGCCATGGCTATATTAATGTCCGCATTAACAGATGGATGACAATCAAAGCTGTTTTCACTTATAAAATATCTCACTTCTCTACTCTCGATTTTCCTACTTTTTATTATTTCAAATTTCATTTTTTCCCCACGAAGCTTACCATGTTATCGCTTTTTTCTTTTGAAAATACATATCCATAATATCTTATATCTCTTCTAGTTTTTCATAATGACCTCTTGGTCTATTTCATACTCTACCCTTTCCAGACTTATGTTTTCTGCATCTATTTGTGTCGAATCTGCTGTAATAATCTCTAATTCGTCTATAATGCCATTAATAACATGCAACAAAAACACTATCGGCGCCGCCGATTGTTGAAAAGCTCTCATTTCTACAGGCACTCTGACACGATATGGATAAGGTTCCATTTTGCCCTCTATTTTAAATTTTATGGAAATAAAGGAATACTCTTGCCTATAAATAATGTTTGCTTTTGTAAGTTGTTTTAATAAAATATCTCTACCTTGAAATTTAACATTCATTAAGGCAGCAATCCATTGTGATTCTTTTGCATTTAATTTTCGACACATATTATTCCATCCAATTATTTTTTCTTGTCCACCATATCAACCTTTATTCCTTTTGCAATTGCATATTCATTTATTCTTTTTATTAAAATTTCCCTATATATAACTTCGGCTGAATGAATTTCACGTTTACCATTATCATATTTATATTCTGGAAATATAATAAAATTAATTTGGTCCATTTTTTTGATTATATATTCATTTCCTTCAAATTCTCCATTCCTAATATGAAATGATGTGATAAAACTCATAATATCATCATATAAATCTTGTGTGTTAATTTCTGACTGTAAAAAACTTTTTATTACATTCATCTGATCCCTCCTTCTGCCGCAGTTGGAGCAAATAATCTTCTTTATTCTCATTTTTCTTGCACCCAAAAAGATTTATAAAGTTTTTGATTCCCGCTCCATGTTGCAAAGTATGTAATACCATGATTCCATGTAATATACATATACTCTTGTGTGCCCATAAGCTCCTCCGGATACAAATTATATTTTCTTACATCACCATCTACTGCAATAAATTCATGATAATTATTTTGAATGGTATATCTATCCTCCAAACCTTCTTCTGTGCATACCAATCGATACTCAAAATATCCATAATGCTCTCTTTGTTTCTGATTCCAAATCTCTAAAAATTCTTCTGTTGGAGGAAACACTTCTGTCTCCATAAAAATTTCAAGATATTCTTCATAGTGTCCCATCATATAAATATTTTTCCCGTCCACGTAAAAATATCCGATTGGAAAATCAGAAGCATATTCACAGTCCAAAGAATCCGTGTCACCATGATTATCACACTTCCCCTGCAGGTTCGTTAATACAATTTCAAAATAATTATCTAATTTGGTATCCGGCAATTTTCGTATCCGTAATGTTGCATTTCCACTAAAAATATCTATGATGTGCAATTCACACTGCACATCCACCTCTATTTCGTCTTTGTCCATCGGATAGAAAAATGCAGGCTCTTGCATAAATATATCTGCTATATAATATTCTTTTCCAAGACTCCACTCTGGATATATAATAAATTTTAATCCTTCTTCTGTTATTGCAAAATCATACAA
The DNA here is from genome assembly GCA_014804445.1 of Lachnospiraceae bacterium. Lineage (GTDB taxonomy): Bacteria > Bacillota > Clostridia > Lachnospirales > Lachnospiraceae > Acetatifactor. The sequence continues at coordinate 126,623 of JAAUZU010000026.1, forward strand.
AGGTCCTTCTTCTGACAAATATGCATCCAGATACTCTTTCACCCCTTCCCTTCCGCCAACCATGTCTATGAATTCATCTTCCTGTATACAGCCAATATCCGCTGCCAATCTTTCTTTCACTACGTCTTTTTCAATGTAATCTTCCAAACTTATTATTTCACCCGTTCGCAAATCAAAATTAAGCATGGAAGGTACTTTTTCACGTGAAAACTCGTAATGGTCTCCTTCAAAAATAATAGACAAATAATCGTTTCCCACATAACTGATTTCATATCTTACGCTTGCGTTATATCTGGAATCACTCCAAGTAAAATAGTCTTCCAGCACTACATATTCAAATATTTGTCGGTTAATTTTATTCAGAATTTCGGGCGTTCTGTAACCATTTTCATTGCTAAATCTAATCTGCGGGTAATGAATTTGTATATCAATTAAGTCAATCTGTTCTGTTCGTTGAAAAACGCAATCATATATATCGATTCCAAAATCCTCTGCATTTAACAGAATCTCCATCTCCTCAATACTGGCAGCACTATCAGCTTTTATATTATCTTCTTCATCTGCGCTATACGCGCAGCCTGCTATTAATACAGAGAGCAAAACAAAACATATTACAATCCTATTTTTCATACACGTCTGCTCCTTCCTGCTACTGCTGCTTCTATTGAATCATACCCTTCCCGATACTTTCAAGTGAAATATATATCGTCCCATCTCCCTCATCAGTGTCATATCCGACTACTTTTATAAATTGTTCACCTTTTTCCGTAACAGTTATCTGAATTTCACAGTTTTCTCCCCTGAAAACATATTCCAACGCATATTTTAGTTCCCCCACATATCGAAATTTTTGTATGTTATCCATCCAGTATAAAGCCCTCCCGTTTCCACTATATCTTCCAGCCATAAGGTATATCCTCCTGCCTCCATCCGTATGCCATCACCATTCGCATATAAGTATATCCCCTCTTCAACAGAAGGCATTTCCAATGTATTCCAGTCACCCACATTCTCTCTATAAACCGCCAGATGCTGATAGAAATTACATAAAACACAGCGCTGCAGTAAACCAAGCTTACTTTCAAAGTATTCCTTCTCCGGATATTCATCCGTGCTGCCTGTTTCTTCTCTTTCCATGGTAAAGACTACTCCATCCGCCACTTCTCCTCCCAGGTGAAAGTATACTTTTCCCGCGCCATTTAACAGCAGACATGGAAAATACCTGCTGCCTTCCGCCCTGAACTCCATCTCATATATCCCCCCTTCCCCCATATATTTTTCTTGTCCCGGACTCGCCAGACTTGTCGGAAGCTGATAAAAATCTATAATGTCCCTGTCGCTGATTCTCCTGCTGTACCGGAATTCATACTTCTCATCCTCAAACAGAATATACGCCTTTCCATCTTCGCAGCAAATTTCCAATTTCTCTCCGAGATAATCCCCTGCGGGCTTTCTCGAAGAGAACCCTGTGCGCGGCAGATAGAAATCTTCCAATACCCACGTCCCCATGGCCTCTCCCAGCAGCCCTTCCTGCATTGTGATTTCCCGCAGCATGGCATCTTCCACAGAAGTATTCCTTACGGCCATTCTTCCTGTATGTTTTTTGGAACCCTCCAAATGAATTGCTGTATTTTCTACATGATAGCCGCTTAACAAAACAGCCAGCCCCACAATAAGCGGGATTATCCTTATACTCATTTCGTTCCCTCTCTCTGCGCGGCACCAATCCCTCCGCATATGTGCGGTTCACGTCACTGATATACTCGATAAACTCGTAGTCCTTCTCTTTCCCCGATGTCTTTATCAGGCTTATCAGGTATTCTTCTTTTTCTTCGCATTTTCCATAAATTCAGCAATTAGTTTATCACTTTCTCTACAATAATTAATATCTGTAATCTCACTGTATTTTTCCTTTACAAATGACAGCAACATCCTTATAGTTTCCAGTCCCTGATGAGGATTGACATTTAAATTTCCTTTTACGCATGCTATCCAGCCCACATAATATGCTTCATTTTCTTTTTTAAATCTAATGCATACATCACATGCATCATCATAGGGTTCAAATCCAACGCTAATATCTATCTCCTGACTGGAATAAACAATCAGATGATTATCCATGATATTTTTCGTATACCCTTTGTCTTCCAAAAAACTTGCATATCGAACTATTTCCTGCTTTTCATATTCACTCATTACCATGCCATTTACCTCACTTTATAACCCCTCGGTTCCTTAGCGTATCTTCGATCCTTTTTCTCTTTTGAATACTATTTAATCTCTTCCATATTTCATGTGTTACAATGGGTACCTCAATCTCTACTATTTTTTCTGGTTCAAGAAGATCTGCCTCAAAAACGTATGAATCACAAAAAATACATTTTCTTTTATTACTGCCAAAATTTATTGAATAATTTAATATTGGGTCACATGTAATTGAAAACAAATCATCAATTAACATATTTTCTGCATATTTACCATGTTCTAACATAATCTTACTTAACAATGCAATAAATTCATTGTAAACACTATCCTCCTTCAAATCAATAAAAGCATATTTTCTCCCTTCGTCATATATAATTAATTTTTCACCATACAAAAAGTCAGATAAATAGAAAAGAGCATTTGCCTTCCCACATTGAGTACACCGCACAACTTCTCTTCTTACTTTAATTTTTTTTAATTTCATTTTTTATCCACTTTCTACTCTACCGGTACTACGATTTTAGGTGTTAAATATTTCCTTACATACCAAATTCCTTATAAATCCTTCATAAAAATATTGCTTGGTGTTGTCTTTGTTAACAAAAATTCTCTGATATTTTGTAATATTTCCCTCTTTTTTCCTGTGTCAACTATGACATCCTCGTAAGGCTTTTCCCAATGAGTGATTAATTTAGGTTCTAGCAAAAAGTAATCTTCGCGAAAATCCATTTCAATGACCATTTTCTTTTCGCCTTCATAATATTCCAAGCAATAAAAATGCGGTATTTTTATACTGTACTTTTGAAAATTATTCATACTCCTCCATTACTTCATAATTTCTAATTGTCCAAAACATTTTTCAATATGTTTTTCCAATAATGGTATATCTTGTATTGCTTGTTCACAATACCATTTATATTTATCATTTCCCAAATACTTCTGTTCGTTATAAACAATTTTCTTCTCCTGACATTCTTTACGCATATTTTCCACAAAAGCAAGTGTAAGTAAATAATTTCCTTTTCTAGATAATGGGTCCATAAATACTTTCCATGCATTTTTTCCTTCAAAACTTGCCACACATTTTTCAAGTATTTTCATTTTCCCATCTATGCTAGTGTTACTTACCCTAAAAACCAATAGGGGTATATTTTTGTATATATCTTCAGACGAAAACATGTTATATCTCATCCACGTAATAGGAATTTTTTCATGAATAAATTTTCCTATCATTTTTTCTTCTCTCTGGCTCATAGCCACCTCCCCTTATTGTACTGTAAATACATGAAATCCATCAGGATTAATTTCTCTTAACGCCCTAAAATAATCCGCTTTAGGAATTGGCACAGCAAGTTGGTGGTAGAGAGCTTCAGCACTGTCGCCTGCTGGTATATGCCGACACCCCACATGCGACAAGACCGCTTACGCCTCCCTCTCCGGATATCACACCTAATTTTTATTTAACATAAACCACCCCTGCTCAATATGGACAATCACTCTCTGCTCATCAACCAATACAACAGGAAATACATAATTATCCTCACACTCTATAAATACCACATTAAGCATGTCATCGTAAAGGCTCAGTTCATCGTGAATCTCCCATTCGTCTTCAAATTCTTTTTTGGGAACTTTCTCTTCAAGGATGCTTCTGATGGAATAAATTTGATTGTCTATTTCAAGTTCCGCACTGCCAATGACAATTCTCTTGTCCAACCAGTTTTCAGCATAAAAATCACTGCCATTCAGCTCATCTATTCTTTCCTGATAGACTATCCTCACTTCTTCAATCTCTTTCCAGCCCCCTTCATAACTGTTGTCATAGCTGTCCAAAAAGGCGACCTGCCATTCCCCCATAATACTGCTTCTGTCCAAATCAGGATTACAGTAGGCGAATGGCTCCAGCAGGTAATAACCGGGCGGGAAACCGTATGCCAGATGGCCTTCGTCTAAAATGACGGCATGATCCACGCATGTCTTTTCTCCTTTTCGGTAAAAGCGGATAAACGGCATATATTCTTCACCCCAAATATCATATACCAATCCCCAATTTGAATCATGCTGCAACCATGAATCCTCGTAATTTATATAATCAATTTCAGCATAATCATACTCCTGCGTCCTCCATCCTAATTCATATGGCCAGTACCAAATGCTTGTTTCTATGCTGTTATCCCCTATGATTACCGTTCTGCCAAGATAGTGATATGAATAATAGTCAGTGCGCGACATTTGGGATATTGCAACAATGCCGGTAACCTTCCATTTTCCTTCAAATAAATTGTCTGTCTCCGCATTTTCCTGTTCTATATCCGTATTTTCTAATCCGTATTCCGTGCCTTGGGTCTTTATGGACGTTTGGAAACTTGTATGGCAGCCAGCCAGCAGAGTAATCAGCAATATCAATATCGCCGGCAGACCTATTTTCCCTATTACTTTCATGCTTTACCTCCATCAGCAGATTTTGTGTTGTAAAAACCCTTCTTATCACCTGATATATTCTGCCATATCACCATATCCATATTTTTCCAAAAACTCTTTATATCTGTCTTTCACTTCATCGTCAGAATATAGGTCTGTATAATCTTCAAAATACTCATTTTCCAAGAATAACATTGCTTCTGCAGTGCTTCTTTTCCGTGATGCGGTTGATGGCGTCGTATACATAGGTGGACTGTTACCCCTCGTCATAAGCATAGAATACTACATCGCACATATTTTTCACCATTCCGCTTAATTTGTTAATTTTCTCTACATCAAGCTTCTACGTAAATATTTTTTCTTATATGCCTTCTTTAATCACCCTCACACTTTAAAAGCTCTTTTAATATCACATCACTCATAATTTTTACAGCGTTTTCAGGATAGGATGCATCATTATACGGTATCATATAAACTTCTTTTTCATCCAGAAAAAATCGAAGAATATACTTATCTGCAACTTTATCAATTTTATCGTATACCCATATACTTTTTCGAATAAACCTATCTATGACTTTGCTTCTTGGCATAGACCATATTGAATTTGAATGCTCAATTACTAAAGTATCATATTCTGCCGGAAAATTTGGTTTAAAAGTTTCGTTTTCTGCTACTTTAAAATAATATTGATTACATTGCATAAACATGAATCCTTGCCCAACCAGTTGTTCACATGCTGCCTTTATCAAATTTCCATCATAATATTTCATATGAATACTGTTATTTTTTTTCAGAGTCATAGCAACTTTCCATGGTTCAATACCACACCATCTACTTCGGTATCCAAAATCCCAATCAATAAACATTTTTTCATTAAAAGCTATACAACCATTTCCATGAAGCCTATAACTAATTCCTTCCGCTTCAAATTCCATTTTGCAGCAAGTTGACCTATAATGAAAAAAATCGTATTTTGTTTTTAAACTAGTATTTTCGGATTTGTTAATGGTTCTTATTAAGTTATTACATACATCTTCTACATCCTGTATATATTTTTTTAATACAATCATTATGTCTTGTTCCAAAATTTATTACCTCACACACTCCTTGTTAATTATTCTATGGCATCTAATAACTCTTGCAATGGTCTATAATATATTCCATTTGGAAGAATTTTTCCCAATTGAGAACCATGTACGTATTTGATAGGAACTCTATCATAACCTAGCTGCCTAAAAGCTTCTAACCTATGATGGCCATCCACTACTAATACCTGCCCATTATATACCCTTATTGCAATTGGTGGTACGGAATTAGGACCTTCCTGCGCAATTGTCTCTTTTAAAGCAGCAACATTTTCTGAATACGTATATGATTGTGTTTCTTGCAATTTATTAATATCATAACTATTACCATTTATTTGATTCGATGGATTAGTTACACCGCCACCTTCACACCCCTCAGCCTCACTCAGTTCCACCGCAAGGTTTGCCCGCTCCTGCAGGCTGGTGGTGGAGGGCTTCGGTGCTGTCGCCTGCTGGAATGCGCTGGCAACCCCATAGAAGATTAGCCCGTTTGCGCCCCCCATAAGGGCATCCTGCGTTACCGTCACAGGGGTGATTCCCGTTCCCGAAAGAAGTCTTGCCGTTGAACCGCCATAGATACCTGCCGCGGAACCCGCCAGGAATACCTGCGTTGTCATGGACAGGCTCGTTCCTTCAAGCAAACCTGCCACTCCTCCTCCCGCAAGTCCGCCCACGCCGCCTGTTATGCCTCCTATGGCTGTACTCTGCAGCACCATCAGGCTGTTGTCCGTAAAGCTTCCCTGCGGGTCTGTGTGCGTCACTCCGTCCAGCAGGCCGTAAGAAGCTCCTCCTGCCATTCCTGCAAGCGCAGGGTTTCCTGTGCCTACAAGCACCCCGCCGCCTACAAAACCTGCCATCGCGCTGTTTCCGATATTGAGCGCGCCTGCCTGCCAGTCATAGTCCCCGCCCTGGTCTATCAGCCTGCCTGCTTCCGTTACCGTGCCTACTATAAATCCGCCGATTCCGCCTATAATGCCTCCTAACAGTGCCGGAACCAAATGCCCGCTCGGGTCCACATAATTCACCGGGTTCCCCACGCAGTACACATACCGGTTCAGAGTGAGCGGCTCCCTGATGTTTCCAAGGTAGGTGTCCTCCGTGAAGAATGCACCTGTTGACACGTTGTAGTATCTCGCCCTTAAGTACAGGCTTCCCACATTCGGGTTGTAGGATTCCCCGTTGTATGCGTATATATTCTCGTACTGCGGCGCGCCGTAAGTGATTTCACCGAATGCGCCGTAGCGGTAGGATTGGCATATCTGCCCGTCACTGTTTGTGATGCCCGTGACGCTTTCCTTCGGGTCGTACAGGTAGTAGCCCGTGCTGCCGTCGAAGCGGTCAAGGGAAAGGCGGTCCGTGCCGTACACATAGGCAGTGTCCATGGCGCCGTTGCAGTTCTGCTCCACGAGCACCTCTGCATAGGTGCGGTTCACGTCGGTGATGTACTCGATAAGCTCGTAGTTTTCTCTTTCACTAAGACCTATTCTCGCTCAAGCCACATATCATTATCGCAGAATACCAATATTAATTTTTCATTTCCACCTTCAATAACTATTCTTTTATTTTCATCATCGTACACCAACTTGCATTCATCTCCGTCAAACAATATAGTATTATTAAAAGAGTATACATCCATTCCATTACTTTCTCTAAAAAAATAAGTACCTAGCTCATCGTCAGCTCCTTCATATTCAACCGACAACTTGTCTGACCATCCATAAATATGCCGGACTTCTATGGGAATAAAAACTTGTTCCTGCACCTGCCATGCTTCTACTACCAATTTTTTTCCGCTCATCTCCGGCTTTATCCCTATCAGCACCAAATATTTGTTTTCCTGCTCTTCCAGTAGATAACACTCTGTATACTCCACTACGTCCACATACTGCAGGCATTGTACTGAAACATTGTCTCCTTCACTGTAACGGATAAAATAGGAATATTTTTGATATGGGCTGTTCAGTCCAACAAATAATCTCCCTTCACCTGCGCATTCCCATACTTCAATATGTGCATTTTCCTGATTGTTTTCTATTTTTCTTACATTACCATATATTTCCGGCAATTCACCACTATATTTTGAATAGACCTTATCCGATTCATTCAGCAACGCTTGAAATAAAATCAGTTTCTGTTTGGAAGCTTCCATTGCCCGTTTCCTAAGCACTATTTCATTCTCTTCCGAATCATAGTTATTTTCTGCGACTTGATTAATATACTCTTCATTCAGTGTTTTGACCTTCTGTAACATCATAAGCACTATTTCATTCTCTTCCAAATCATAGTTGTTTTCTGCAGCTTGATTAATATGCTCTTCATTCAGCATTTTGACTTTCTGTGACATTAATTTCCGTTGTTCATCTGCTGAGTTTCTTCGCATTAACATAAGAAACAATATTCCAGCCATTATTAACAATATAATTAACTTATACTTATTTTTCATAATCTCTTGTATGATGTTTACAGAAGCAAAAACACCATAACTTCCTTTCTTTTTAATATCGTGGTTCAATACAACTCAGATACTGTGGACTTTTGATTATTGACCTGTAGCTTGACTACTCAA
>JAAUZU010000027.1 GCA_014804445.1 Lachnospiraceae bacterium
GAGCGCTGCCTTGAGATTCTGGACGAAATACAGAAAACGTGTTCTACTTACCATAAGTCATCTGGTGGATTTAGCATGCCTGATATGTTATTTGATATGCCAGCGGTGTATCAAATGCCAGAGAAGTAAGGCGCTTCCGGCAGCAGTCATTTACATATTTGTTTAGCATTTATATCACGGGCCTCTGGCGGCGGGGCAATACGCCGCCGGAAAGGAGGGTATATTGACGAGAAAACAGCTTGAGCAGTACAAAAGCAAAAAAGCAGAAATCGAGGAACTAAAAGCCTATATCAGCAAACTTGGCAGCAGTGAAAGCCTGATAGGCAGCAGTACTGTATTTGATTACCGTTCCGGCTACCCGAAGCCGCAGGCAGTGGTAGGAGTGGACAGGGCGGAGTACTGGAAGAAAAAAGAACGGTATGAGAAGAAAATAGAGCAGTTGCAGGCAGAATGTGAAGAGGCAGAGCGGTTTGTGGAAGGAATAGAGGACAGTCTGACGCGCCGGATATTCCGGATGTATTTCCTTGACGGTGTGCGGCAGGAGGACATAGCGGCAGCAGTTTACATGCACAGAAGTCGAATTTCTTTAAAAATTTCTGATTTTTTTAAAAAAGAACACAAAGAACAAAAAGAGATGGTATAATAAAAAATAGAGGAACCAGCAAAAAATTCCCTTTATGCTAAAACCTCCTTTACGAAGACGTCCGCTTCACTGCGAGCGTCTTTTTAATAATTATAATAAAAATATTTTTAAAATTATTATAAAAAACTATTGACATATCGTACACCATATGATATTATATACTTGTAAGGAGGTGAGATACAGATGAGTAAGAAGAAACACAAAAAGAAAAAATCCGATATCAACCTTAAGACCTGGCTAGTCGGAGCGATAACGGATTTAATCATCGGCATAATCTTAACGATTATAGCAAAGCTACTTGAGTAGCGGAGAGGGGCGAAAGCCCTTCTCTAAAAATAGTATAGCACACTCATCTGTAAAAAATCAATATGAAAGACGTATTAATGTTTTTGGGTATCTTATTAATTGCAATGGGAATCGGCAAACTGTGTATTTATTTTGTGATGAAAAGGAGGGAAAGCCGTGCCGGTAGGAAGCCCAACTAAACAGACAATCGCCACTAAGAAATATGAGGAGAAAGCCGGCTGGGTAAGCAAATCCTACAAACTGAAAAAGGCACTTGTGGAAGAGTTTGCTGAAGCTTGCCAATCGGCAGGAGTCAGTCAGGCGGCAAAACTTTCCGAGTTTATGCGGGAGTTTATAGACAGTCAGAAATAACATAAACAATGAAGGGCAATGCGGAAAACCGTATTGCTCTTTTCGTTTGCAAAATTTTGGAAAGGGAGTAAGACTGTGGACTATCATTCTGGTAAGTGGAGAACAAAACGAAAAAAAATACTGAAACGTGATGGGTATATGTGTCAAGTCTGTAAGCGTTTTGGAAAGCGGCTGGACGCCACGACGGTTCACCATATTTACCCGGCTGAAAAGTATCCGGAATACGTCTGGCATGACTGGAACCTAATATCGCTGTGCGGGAAATGCCACGATAAAATGCATGACAGGACAAACGACACACTGACAAAAGACGGGGAACAGCTCAAAAGGCTGGCAGACCGACGGAGAAAAGAATCCCCCCCACTTCATGAAAGGCATTTTTTAGGGTGAAATCACCGAGGGGAGGAACCATTTCCAATAGAGCGTGTTTCCTGAAAATTTTTTTTGCAGTATCAGAGGAGGTGAGAAATCGTGGCTGGGAAGGCAATCTGTAAGGAAACAATCAAAAAGAACACGATTGAGGACATGAAAGAATTAAATACCTATAAGCCCGAGTATGACGCCTGCATTGATATTTACGCAGAGCTGATGGAGCAGTATACAAGGCTTACAAAAAAATTCAAAGATTCCGGTTACAGGATTGAGGAATACACGGCGGAGGGAGGTAAGAAAAAAGCGCCGATTGTCGCAACGCTGGAATCTCTGAGAAAAGACATACTCCAATATTCTGACCGGCTGTGCCTGAACCCGAAGGCAAACATGCCAGCAGGAAAAATAAACGAGAAAAAAGCGCTGTCGCCGCTTGCGGACGTGCTGAGCAGAATTGAAACGTAAGCAGGCACAGGCCGCAATCGCAAAAGCCAGAAACTATGCAGAGGTAATGGAGTATGTTGAAAGCATACTGTCTGGGAAAAAGATTGCGTGCGATGAACTGATAATGGCATGCCGGCGCTTCAAGGACGACCTCTTAAATGATGATTATGATTTTGATACAAAAGATGCAGAGTTTGTCATACAGGTTATAGAAAAAACATGCAGACATACAAAGGGAGAGGCGCTGGACGGCACGCCGCTCAGGGGAAAGCCCCTTTTGCTGGAGCCGTGGCAGAAATTCATCATCTACAATTTGCTGGGATTTTTTCACAAAGGGACAAAAATCCGAAGGTTTAAGGAGGCATTTATCTATGTGCCGAGAAAAAACGGAAAGACTTCGTTTGTTGCCGCCCTGTCATGGGCGCTGGCTCTGCTGCAGAGGCGGTCAGGGACAACCATATACATTGTATCAGCTGACCTGAAGGAATCCCTGCAGAGTTTTAAATTTATACTTAAAAATCTGGAAATGATGGACCCGGGCAACGAAGAGCATTTCCGCATACTGGACAATAATCAGGAGCACAGCATTGAAAAAGACTTTGCTGATGGCTCTATTTTTATTCAGGCTCTGGCTGCCAACCCTGACAGGCAGGATTCTTTAAACTGCAACGTGGGCATAGCAGACGAAATGCACGCCTACAAGACACCAAAGCAGTACAACATCATAAAAGAGGCCATGAAGGCTTACACAAATAAGCTGATGTTGGGAATCACGACTGCGGGCGACAATATGAATTCGTTCTGCTACAAGCGTGTTGAGTATTGTGTCAAAGTACTGAAAAAAACCGTAAAAGACGAGCAGCTCTTTATCTTTATGACAAGGGCGCCAAAGCAGGATAATGGTGATGTGGACTTCACGAATCCTGAAATACATGAAATGGCAAATCCTAATTATGGTGTGACCATAAGACCGGAAGACATGATGAACGATGCTATGCAGGCGTTGAATGACCCACAGCAACGCAAGGATTTTCTGGCAAAATCCTTAAATGTGTATACAGCGGCAATGAAAGCGTACTTCAACATTGACGAATTCCGGAGGAGCGATGGGCAGTTTGACTGGACGCTGGAGGAGCTTGCGGCAATGCCGATACGTTGGTACGGTGGTGCTGACCTGTCAAGAATGTATGATCTGACAACAGGCGCCCTGTATGGTACGCTGCAGGATTATGAATGTGTAAATGCGCAGGGGGTGAAAGGAAAATATGACGTAGACATTATCATAACGCACGGCTGGTTTCCTATCGTACAGGCGGCAAAAAAAGCGGATGAGGACGGCATCCCATTGTTTGGCTGGAAGGATGACGGCTGGCTGGATATGTGCAACAGTCCGACCGTGAACCATGCGGATATTGTAAACTGGTTTGTCGCGATGAGAAAGAAGGGATTCAAAGTACAGGCGGTAGGGCATGACAGGAAATTCTGTAAGGAATATTTTGTAGGAATGAAGACGGCCGGCTTTAATGTGATAGACCAGCCGCAGTATTTTTATAAAAAATCACAGGGTTTCCGGCATATAGAAAAAAAGGCAAAAGACGGGCTTTTGTATTACATGCATTCGGATGCCTTTGAATACTGCCTGCAGAATGTGAGCGCAGTGGAGAAAACAGATGAAATGATCCAGTATGAAAAGATTCGTCCGGAGAACCGGATAGACTATTTTGACGCTTCCGTCTTTGCATGTATAAGAAAACTGGAAGAAATGGGTAACAAAGACAAACTGAAAAAGTGGTTCAGCAAGTAAGGAGGAAAAATGAAAAGGATAAGGACAGACAACAGGAAAAGAACAGGTTTTTTAAAAAAACGCAGTTCGGAATCTCTGATGTTATTTTTGAAAGGCGACGGCGACCTGTCGGACATCCTGCCGGATTATGTGCCATTGTCAAAGAATGAGGACGTGGTAAAATGCGCAAATATCATAGCGGATTTGGTGTCCTCCATGACTATAATGCTGATGAAAAACGGTGAGAAAGGCGATACCCGGCTGAAAAATGAGCTGTCAAAGAAAATAGACATCAGCCCATGCCGCTACATGGACAGGAAAAACTTTATTTTTAAAATTGCAAGGGACATGTTGCTGCACGGAAACAGCGTGGTATATCCGGAAGTGGACGGCATGTACATAAAAGACCTGCAGCCTCTTGAACAGGACGGCTGCTCCTACAAAAAAACGGATAGCAGGTATGCCATCATTTACAAAGGGCAGGTGTTGAACCCTGATGACGTGCTGCATTTTGTGTATATACCGGATGAAAAGGAACCCTTTAAGGGAATCGGGCAGAAAGACGCAATCATAGACGCTGCAAAAATGCTGACACAGGCAAGCACCACAAAAAAGAAATTCTTACAGAGCAAGTGGAAGCCATCAATGATTATATCCATCAATGCGGATGCCGAAGAACTGATGGATCCAAAACTGAGAAAAGAGGTTCTTGGAAGTTACGTATCCGACACGGAGGAGGGCGAGCCGTGGGTGATTCCGGCAGGCGAAATAGACGTAAAAACCATACAACCGTTAAGCCTGAGTGACCTGGCCATACAGGACAGCATAAAAATGGATAAGCAGGCAGTGGCGGCAGCATTCAACATGCCGGCATTCATGGTGGGCATAGGAGAATTCAATCAGAATGCCTATAACAATTTCATTTCAACAACGGTAATGTCAATCGCGATGATAATCCAGCAGCAGCTCACAAGCAAGCTGCTGTTTTCAGGTGATTTATATTTCAAGATGAATTATAAATCACTGTTGCAGTACAGTCTGGAAGATACCATAACCCTGATAAAGGGAATGGTTGGCGGCGGAATGATGTCGCGGAATGAAGGACGCTGCGAGCTGGATTATACGCCGGTAGACCAGCCGGGAATGGATGAGTTTATTGTACTGGAAAATTATATTCCCGTGGACAAAGTGGGGGATCAGAAAAAACTAAACCAGGAGGAAAAACAAGATGGATAGGGAAACAATGCAGTACCGAACCGTCCTACAGGAATTAAAAACAAGGGCGGAACCCGATGCACCGAAGGTCATTGAGGGCTATTTTGCAGTGTTCGGATCGGAAACGGAGCTATGGGAGGGCGCCTATGAAGAGATAGCGCCGGAAGCATTTGACAATGCGCTGGGCGATGATGTCAGGGCATTAATTAACCATGACACAACGCTGGTGCTCGGGCGGACAAAGGCTTCAACACTTGAACTGACAGCCGACAGTCATGGACTTTTTGCACGGATTATCATAAATGAGAAGGACACGGACGCCATGAACCTGTATGAGCGGGTGCAGCGCGGTGATGTCAACCAGTGTTCATTCGGCTTCGATATCCTGCGGGAAGAAACTGAGTGGCGGGAGGACGGCTCAGTAAAATGGATAATACGGGAAGTAAAACTGTATGAAGTATCCGTATGCACATTTCCGGCATACAGGGACACAGAGGTACAGGCAAGGAGCGCCGAGTATGAGGAAATGAAAAAGAGGAAACTGGAAATCTGGAAGCAGAAACAGAAAGCGAGGATTAAAAATGGCACTGAGAGCATTAATGCTGAATAAGAAGATTCAGTCAAAAAGAGCGGAATTGGAAAAGCTGCGGGAAGCAGCAGGGGAACTCAAGAAGAGGGAGGCCGAGCTGGAAGCAGCGGTGGAGGAGGCCGCCACAGAGGAAGAGCAGAAAGCGGTCGAAGAAGAAATAGACAATCTGGATGCCGACAAAAAGGAAAATGAAAAAGAGACAGAGCGGCTTGAAGGAGAGTTAAAGGATTTAGAAGCCGAGCTGGAAGAGGCGACAAACTCTCCTGTGGAGGGCAGGAGCAGCACGGCAGGTGAAAACAGAGAAAATAGAACAGGAGGAACGGGAAACATGTTAATCAGAAGAGGATTTTTTGAAGGAAGGACCGTGGAAGAGCGGGATGCAATGGTTTCAATGAGTGAAGTGAAGGAGTTTATTTCACAGATCAGATCCATGAAGGGGCAGAGCCGTGCTGTGTCAGGTGCGGAACTGACAATTCCTAATGTCATGTTGGAAATGATCCGGGATAACCTGAATAAGTACAGCAAGCTGATTAAGCATATCCGGTTAAAGCCGGTTAAGGGAACCAGCAGGCAGAATATTGCCGGAACCATACCGGAAGGAATCTGGATGGAGGCAATGGATTCTTTGAAAGAGTTGAGCATCGGCTTCAATCAGGTTGAGATGGACGGGTACAAGGTAGGAGGGTTCATTCCGGTACCCAATGCCATTCTGGAAGATTCCGACATTAATTTAGTCAGTGAAATCATGGAAGCGCTGGCGCAGGCCATCGGGATTGCCGTGGACAAGGCGATTCTTTACGGTACCGGGAAGAAAATGCCCACAGGCATTGTGACGAGACTGGCACAGAAAACAAAGCCTGATACATGGGGCAAAAAGGCACCTGCATGGAAAGATCTGTCGTCTGCAAATATTAAAAAGCTCAATATTTCCTCAAAGACAGGAGCGGAATTCTTTGCCGCCTTAATAAAGGGGCTGGGCGTGGTTAAGGAAAATTATTCCGATGGAAAAAAAGTATGGTGCATGAACAGCAATACCAAGATGGAACTGCTGGCAAAGGCAGTGACGTTTAACGCAGCAGGAACCATTGTGGCGTCGCTGAATGATGAGATGCCCATCATCGGCGGCAGGATTGAGACATTTGACTTCATGCAGGACGGTGATATCGTTGGTGGCTTCGCGAGCCTGTATGTTTTAGCAGAAAGAAAAGGCGGCACTTTCAGCGCTTCCGAGCACGTGAAGTTTATTGAAGATCTGACGCTGTACAAGGGTACCGCGCGGTATGACGGCATGCCGGTCATTGGCGAAGGTTTTGTGGCGGCTAACATTGGCTCTACGGCGCCGCTGACAACAGTTCCTTTTTCGGGACAGGAAGCAGAAACGCAGGCAGAGTCAGAAACGGAAAACGAGTAATGAGGTGAGAGCAGATGGCGGGCAAGCAGATGAACATACTGGGACTTTTCAAACAGGACATGGGTATCAGGGGCAATGCAAAGGATGCGTATTTTAAGACCCTGATTGAATCATCAAAAAGAGAGCTGGAGAGAAAAGGAATCAAACTTGATGCAACGTCTGTGGACGACGCCATGCTGGTATCTGATTTCGCAGCATGGAATTACCGGAAGCGGCAGGAAAATGTGCCGCTTCCGGCAAACCTGCAGGACAGAATCAGAAACCGGATTATACGCCGCAGATCGGAGGGAAAATAAATATGTCATATGATGAAGAGGCTGTTCTGCTGACGCAAACAGGCGTAGAGAAGGATAAAGATGGTTTTCCAAAAGATATTTATACAAAAACGGCCGTGTTTGTGGGGAAAAAATCTGTTTCCAGAGCGGAAGCCTACAAGGCAATGAATGCGGGGCGCGAAATAGCCGCGGTTCTGGGAATGATGACCATGGAATATGAGGGAGCTTTTCAGACTGTAGAGGGCGCGGAAATAGCCCCGTCCTGCATTGAGTATAGGGGCAAAACCTACAGGATTGTAAGGACTTACGGGGAAGAAAAGGAAGAGATGGAGCTTATGCTGGAGGCGGCTGACGATGGCGGATTTTGATGTGACATTTCCTGATGATTTTATGGGTGAATTACTGGATACTGACTGTAGCGAAATTTGTCTGACGGCATTGTCAGAGGCGGCACCGATATTGGTGGACAGCATGAAAAAATCGGCAAGGGCAGCAGTCATGCATGAGGGTGAATCAGAGATGGTGGATTCCATTGCATTTTCAAAAGCGAAAAAGACAAAGGACGAATCTGCCTATATCACAACCGTGGGGCCGAGAGGATATTCTGACCATACATATTACGATAAAAAGGGCAGAAAAAAGCGTAAGTACAAGGTGAGCAACGCGCTGAAAGCAATATGGAAGGAGTATGGAATCGCGGGAAAACAGGCGCCGCGTCCGTTTCTTGCTAATGCCACGCAGAATGCAGCAGAAAAAGTTATAAATAAACTGCAGGAAGTGTACAGAAAAAAGACAGGAGGACATGAATGAATGTAAACAGGATTGTGGAAGGGCTAGGCAGTGTCATCGGCTGTCCTGTGGAGCCTGATGTCTACAGCGGGCAACAGAAGCGCTACATCACCTATACCTATGAAGACGAGCGCCCGAATATGCAGGGAGACAACCGCACACTGGCGGATACGGCATATATCCAGATTAACTATTTTGTGCCAAGAGAGTATAACTACATGGCGGACAAACACAAAATTCGTGATTATCTGGAGCAAAACGGATTTAAGGTAACGTCGATAAGGAGCTGGATGGAGGATGAAGCCACGGGCTTTCCGAATATTCGGCACTTATTGTTTGAAACAAATTACACAGAAACGAGGAGGAAACAAGGATGAAATTTGGATTGAGCAGGCCGGTCATTGCAAGAAGAACCGGAAAGAAAACTTATGTGGACGGATTTGTATGCGGGGAAGCAATGACAACATCAGTAAATCCTCAGTACGCAGAAGCATCGCTGTATGGGGACAACAAGATGGTTGCCAATAAAAAGAAGCTGAAAAATGCAGCCGTGTCCATGGGGACGACAAGGCTTCCCAGAGTGGCAGAGACGATTATGTTTGGACACAAAATCGATGCGGAAACAGGGGAAGTCGCATACAGGGCAGAAGATGTGGCAAGCTATGTCGGATATGGCTTTATTTCTAAGGAAGAGGTAGATGAATCTATAAAGTACATTGCTTGTGTTCTGTACAAGGTAATGTTCAGTGAGGGCGAAAATTCCTATGAAACAGAGGGCGAAAATATCAATTTCAAGACGCCATCTGTTTCCGGCACAGCAATGCCGGACGATGATGGAGAATGGATGACCCGAAAGCAGTTTGAAACAGAAGAGGAGGCATATGCATGGCTTAGGGGAATTCTGAATTTGGATGCAAAGTGCGTTATCCCCAAAACTTCTGCTGAAGCGGGAATCTATGACGCTGCGCAGTCTGTGACATTAACGGTATCTGACGGCGGCACTATCTACTACACAACAGATGGAACCACGCCGGGCAAGACAAATGGCACGAAGGCAACAAGCACAGCCATACCAATTACAAAGACGACCATGCTGAAAGCTGTCAACACTGCGGCAGGAAAGATGGATTCGGACATTTTTGCGGCGGAGTATATTATAAGTACAGTATAAATGATACGGAAAAAGGGAGCGCGGTGATAGCGCTTCCTTTTTCCTTTTTGACACAAGGAGGATATAAATGCAGGAGAAACCAAGCTATATAACGATAGGAGACCGGCAGGTACCGTTGTGGTGTGACATTTTCGTATTAAATGAAATACAGGAAAAATACGGTTCGATTGGTACTTTTGAGCGCCGGTTAATCGGAGTGCCGGAAGATGCAGAAAAAGACTGGAAGGGAATAAGAAAAGAGCAGAGCATAGCTGCCATCATATTTGCACTGGAACTGATGATTCAGGAAGGATACAAAAAAGCAGATATGTTGGAAGGCTGTGCGACGTCGCACGAAGATCCCAAGGCACTGCTGATGGATATAGACATACCTTTTTCTGATCTGTCAGATATTGTGCATGAAACATACAAGCGGTGTTTTCAGTCAAAAAAATAAGGCCGGGAACGGGAAAGGGAGAAAGTAGGCCGATAGACGTATCCTGGCTCCTATTTATCGGCATTGCAAAACTCGGGTATTCCGAAAAGGAGGTTTACCTCATGCAGATGGGAAAGTGGCTGGATCTTTTTGACACATACAGAAAAGTTTACAATTTTGAGACATCCAGACAGATGTATGGTATGAATGAAGCCGAGAAAAAGGATTCCGTAATGGATTTGTGAGGTATTGTTTATGGCGGGTAAAAACACAATTGGCAGTAAAATTGTAATTGAAGGGGAAAAGGAATACAATGAATCCCTCAGGCGAATCAGGACGGAGCAGCAGGAATTACGGTCCGAAATGAATTTATGTACGGAAACGTACAAAGAAAATGCGAATACCATAGAGGCGCTAAAGCAGAAGCAGGAAATACTGGCAAAACAGGTGGATGCGCAAAGCCGGAAGGTAGAAAACCAGCGTAAGGTATTAGAGAGCGCAAGCAAAGCACAGGAAGAGGCAAAAAAACGGATAGAAAAGTATCAGGAGGCGCTGTCAAAGGCAGAAAAAGAGCTGGACAGAATGGAAGCCGCAACGGATACATCTGCAGAAGCCATTGAAGCACAGAAAAAGGAGATTGAAGATTTAAACAGTAAACTGATTTTGTCGCAGCAGGGCTATGACAAGGCAGAAACAGCTACTGTAAAGTACCAGACTGCCTTGAATAATGCAGAAGCGGATTTGCTGAAACTGGAAAATGAGCTGGACAGGACAAACGGCTATCTGGAGGAGGCGGAAGAGTCTGTAGACGGCTGCGCCAAGTCAATAGATAACTATGGCAAACAGGTAAAAGAAGCCCGGGAGGAATCACAGAAATTTAAGGAAAAAGCGGTTAATGGTGTGAACGCGCTGGCGACCGCTTTAGTGGCTTCCGGCATAGCTAAAGGAGTAAAAGAGATTGCCGACGCACTGATGGACTGCTCAGACAAGGCGAAAACATTTGAAACGTCAATGAACAAGGTCTATACCATTGCAGATGAAAGCGCAGTGGCACAGGCAGAAATGTCTGCACAATTGTTACAGACATCGACTGAAATGATACAGTCGGTAAATGATATGGCAGACGCGACTTACAATGCCATTTCAGCAGGTGTGGATACGGCGGATGCAGTAAACTTTGCGGCGACATCGACAAAGCTGGCGGTAGGCGGATTTACAGACGCAACAACTGCAGTAGACATACTGACAACGGCTGTCAATGCCTACAATCTGGAAACGGATAAATCAATAGAAATATCGGATATGCTGGTAACAACGCAGAACGAAGGAAAAACCACGGTAGGCGAGCTGGGCGCTAACATGGGAAAGGTGATTCCTCTGGCAGCGGCGTATAACGTGAATATGGCCAATCTTTCCGCGACCTATGCAAAATTAACGGCAAACGGTATAAAGACAGCAGAATCCACAACATATATAAAGGCAATGCTGAATGAGCTCGGCGACAGTGGAAGCGCTGTGTCAAAAATACTGTTGGAAGAGACCGGTTATTCCTTTGCAGAACTCATGGAACAGGGATACAGCCTCGGTGATGTGATTGCTCTTCTCGGGGAAGGCGTGGATGGGGATACGGGTGCTTTTAATGAACTGTGGAGCAGTTCGGAGGCGGGAATCGGTGCCTTGTCATTGCTAGGAACCGGCGCCAAAGAGTTTAACCGTGTTCTGGCAAAGATGGAAAACAGCGCCGGCGCCACGGAAGCTGCGTTCAAAAAAATGACGGATTCCACGGAATACGCAGAAAAACGTATGAACAATGCTATTGAAAATTTAAAAATAGCAATCGGAAATGAACTGAATCCGGCGCTGAAAGATATGTATAATGGAGGGGCGGGTGCGTTTGAATGGGCGACTGCGTTTATAAAGGAACATCCGGAGGTCGTAAAAGGAATTGCAATAGTGGCAGCAGGCGTAGGCGCTTTAACGGTAGCAGTGGTCGGGCTGACGGCTGCAGTGGCGGCTTTTAATGCCATTATGGAAGCGACAAACCCGGTTATATTGGCAATTTCCGTTGCAGTTGGTGCTCTGGCTGCCGGATACGCAGCAATTTCGGAGGCGACAGCACATAGGGAAACGGAACTGGAAAAAGAAATTGCGGGAACGAAGGAACTGGCAGCGGGTCAAAGGGAAGTCATGGACAATATGCTGGGTGAAGCAGAGTTAAACAGCAAGACCGTACAGCGGATAAGGGAACTGATTCTGACAATCGACCAGTTAAATAAAAGAGAAAACCTGTCTGCAGAGGAAAAAGCAGCGCTCGCGGCACAGGTGGGCATACTGAATGACCTGATGCCAGGGCTGAATCTGGCGATTAATGAGCAGACGGGGTATCTGGCAGACAGCTCAGGTGCATTTACAGAGTATGCCGAGGAACTTGCAAGCGTGATTGAATATGAAAATATTCTGGCACAGAACAAGGACATATATCAGGCAAAACTGGATGCAGAGGATCAACTGACTAAAGCCCTAAGACAGCAGGAGGAAGCCTATGCCGCATTACAGAAAACGAAGGAAGAAAATGCGGTAGTGGATTTGTTCGGCGTGACTGTTTACCAAAACATAAGCGATGTAAATGCAGCAGAGCAGGCATATATAGATGCAAGCTATGCGGTAGAAGAATACAGGCAGATTATTGCAGATGCAGAAATAGAACTCCAGAACATGAGCGAATATCTGGAGGCAACAAGGATAGAACTGGAAGAAACCGGCACAACCCAGATAGAGTATAAGGGGACAATATATGAGGTATCCCAAAGTGTGGCAGGGAGCATAAATACCATACAGGCTGCTTATGAGGAAGCGAGGCTTGAGGCTGAGGCTTCCCTCAGGTCACAAGTCGGACTGTTCGATGAACTGTCTGTGAAGTCAGACCTGACTACATCGGAAATGGCGGCAAACCTGCAGAGCCAGACAGATGCATTTAACCAGTACAGGGAGGATTTGCTGGCAGCGTCAGAGTTGGTAGAGCGCGGTCTGCTGGATGAAGGACTGTTGGGGTCAATTCAGGAATTTGGCATGAGCGGTGCTGGGTATCTTCACGAGCTGGTGGAAGCCTCAAAAACAGATGTAGAGTCATACGCAGAGGTAATTGCCAGCTATCAGGAGATGATAGACGCAAGAGCCTCTTTGGCGGAGGCTATAGGTGATTTGGCAACAGGCTATACAGAGCAGATGGATGGATTGCTGGATATCCAGACAGAAAAATATGGGCAAATGGTAACAACTACGGAAGATACCTATGCGGATATACAGACATCTCTTGAAGAAGCAATGGCCGTCATGGTCACAACGCAGGAAAACGGCATAGATGAAATGGTTGCGTGTGTCATGGAAAAATATCCGGAGTTGGAGACAGCGGCAGCAGGTCTTGGCGATGCGGCTGAGCGTGGGCTGATGGGGGCTCTGGTAGTGGTAGACGACGGAAGCAGCGAAGTTTTCCGAAACATAGGTTACAAAATACCGGAAAGCGTGGCGCAGGGAATCAGGGACGGGCAGAATCTGATATCTGACGCTGTGCAGGAGGTAATAGATAACGCCATAGCCGGCGCAGACCTAAGCGGTATATCTGCGGAAATAGACAGGCAGCTTGGACTGGCGTTCCAGTAGTAAGGAGGATACAATGCGGGAATTTAAACTGCAAAATGCCGTTGGAAAGCAGTGGAATCTGACGGTGGAAGACAGTTTTTTGTCCAACCCCAAAGGGCTCGGAGGGGAACGGAAAACTATATATGAGCAAATCCGAAACAGGTGGATAGAGACGGAGGGCGTACAGAAACAGAAAAACATTACAGGCAAGATAGTTTTTGAAAGCTATGATAAATTTCATGATTTCTGTATGTTCGCGCAGCATCGCCCTCTTACACTGATTTATACGTCTGCAGGAACATACATGATACAGGTGAGTCTTGAAAAAATTGGAAAGGCTGAAATGGAAGCAATAGGACTATCGTCCGACGTCACAATGAAGGGACTGACAGCATGGTATAAAAAAATAAATGTTGAGGATGCAGAAGCCGGATATGAAAAAAAATACCCTTATATGTACGATTATACCTATGCGGATAATGCAATCGGGAATCTGGCATTTGATACGGACAGTGTGGCGGAGAACCCGGTAAGACTGGTTATCTTTGGCCCATGCTTTAATCCGTCATGGACACAGTATGAAAACGGAATGCTAAAGGCAGCCGGAAAGGTGTCATGTACAGTGGGAGAAAAAAACAGGCTGATAGTGGACACAACAAAAATACCATATGAAATAGCGGAATACGGCCAGTCTGGCGAAAAGGTGCGGGATCTGTACCAGAACAGTGATTTTTCCACGCAACGCTTTTTGTTTGCGGGATATGGGCACACAAAAATATCAGTAACGCATGAAGGCAGTGCAGAAATTCATGCGGCGGCGGAGGTGATGATAGAATATGAGGCTGTATAACATCGAAATACTATCCAAAGATTTTGTATACAGATCCTCCTACCAGACACAAGAAGTGGAATACCATGAGGATTATCTGGCAATGGACAGCAGCAGGGCGGTGGTGCCGAAAATCACGGCAATGGAGGGCGATTACATTATTGTGTCCGGTGCTGTGAATCATGCAGGAATCGTGACGGCCTGCGAAGACAAGGGGACAAAATACGAGATACAGTTTAAACCAATACTGATGTTGACAGATGTGGATGTGCATTACGACAGGACGGCGCTTAGAACAGTATCGTTAGAAGCATGGATTGCAGGAATACTGAACGATACATTCAGGGACAATACAGACAGTCTGCAGAACATAACAGGTTTTACCGCCGTTCCGCTGACAGAAACAAAAAATGCGGTTATGGAACTGGAATCAAATATAGGAAACCTGTACAGTATCATCACGGAAGCCTTGGTAAAATACAGCGTGGTAGTGGATTTTACAATTGACGTAAGTAAAAAGACGCTGACCGCCTGCATACAGGCAAAAAACAAAGAGAGCCCTGTCATTGAAGCAGATCTTCCTAATATTCTAAGCCGGTTGTTTGTGATCAGACAGGCCGAAAAGACAGTAAACAAAATTTCCGTCTACAATGAAAATGATGAAACCGAACACATGGATTTCTATATGCTGGAAAATGGAAACATTGTTACGGACAGCACGGCAGCAGGCAGAATAAGTCCTGTTGTATTTGCGGCGGTATACATAGCCTATGAAGATGGCGGGAATCAGGAGTTTGCGGAAGCGGCATATGAAAAAGCATTTTCCAGTATGCAGGCTGCGGATTACAACAATCTGATTGAATTGACAGTATTAAACAATGATACTTTGGTGCGCCCGGAAACGATGGAGATCGGTCAAAGAGTGAAAATAATCAGGAACGAAATCATGTATGAAACAGTGCTGACAGGGAAAGTGGTTGGAAAAACAACAAAACTGATATTTGGCGCGGTAAGGCTGGAACTGACTAAACAATTAAAAAGGAGGATGCAGCAAAGATGAGTGAAACAATAACGTTGAAGCAATTTGATGGAAGTACGGTCACCCCAAAAGATGATGCCATTATGTATGATTCTTTCAGCGGTGAAACCGGATTGTTGGAAGGCTGTGACCTGACACATACCGGTGCCGGACAGATACGGATAGGTGCTGGAAGGGGGATCATAAAAGGAAGGCAGTTTGTAGTGCAGGAGCACACAATAAACGTAACGCTGAGCAGCGACAGCGATATGCCAGGGCGTGTATATATAAGAATGGATCTGTCTGACACATCAGAACCAGTTAAAATTTTGCATGTTACGGCAGCAGTACTGCCGGAGCTGGAGCAGGATGAAAACTGCAATAATGATAATGGTGTATATGAAATCGAACTGGGAACATACACCGCCTCCAAACTGACAATTGATAATCTGGAAAAAACAATAAAACGGATTTCCCCAAAACTGGCAAAAAGCATGGTGATAGACAATCCTGACGACGTGGCAGCAGTAACGGAGCAAGGATATCCGGTAGGGTGCAGGGCGTTAAATGGGCTTTTGGGAGGCATAAGATTTGGAGTAGACGCTAAAGGCAACTACGGGTACATAAAGGCAGGTGCGGATACAGTTACCCCTTTTAAGAGAGGTGTCAGTTTTGTGTGGAGCGTATGCGGATTATCCGGAAGTATAAATCTAAAAAACACTGGCAGGGTAATGCTTAAGCTTTTAAACTTTGCTGCAGTTGGCAATGTTAATGTGTATGGGGCCACATCGCCAACAAGATTTTATGATGGTTATAATGAGCATTTATATGGAAGTTTCGCTATTAACTCTGGGCACGTAAATATTGAACAGGTAATTGATACACCGGATATTAATGCATATCCGTACATAATTATATATGCCGTATATGCGGTTGGATGGTCTAATAGCAACAGTATAAATACTTGTGAGATGACTACATGAGAATGATTGTTCCGTGTAAGAGAGGGTGCTTATTGCATCGGAAATAATAATTTATAAAGGAGCAAATTATGTACATAAAATTTTTGAATAATTCTGTGATATTTGAGGATTGCACTTTAAGAAAATTAAAAGAAGGCGTGATAAAGCTACTTTTGAAGGATAATCCCGAGGAGCCTTATGCGGGGTTTAACGCGTACCTTGATAAAAGCTGCACGATTCTCGTTGGCAATTATGAGACGTACAGAACAAAATATAAGGATTCAGGAGAATCAAAAGTATTATTTCTGTCCACAGGCGAAATTTATGAGGAGCCGCTAGAGGAAGAAATACAAAAGCCGACACCGGAAGAGATTGCGGCACAGAAGCAGCAAAGAAACATTGAAGAATTGCAGTCACAGATAGCAGCATATAAAGCGCAGATTGACGCCACCGATTACCGCATTGTAAAGGCTTACGAATACAGCATGGTAGGGTTGGAATCTGAATATGACATGAAAGCACTACATGAAGAAAGGCAGTCTTTTCGTGACGCAATAAATACGTTGGAAGAAAAAATGAAAACGCTTATGGAAGGATAGTCGGGTAACACCGGCTTTTACTTTATAAAAGAGGAAGAAAGGAATGATAGAAAATGTATATTGATTCATCGACCATAATTGCCATTGCTGGTGTGCTTGGTGCCTTAATCACAATTGGGACTGTTGGATACAAGGTCATTAGATGGTTTCAGGCACAGGAAAAACAGACTGCGGATATAGAAGAGCTGAGAAAACAGGAAAAGAAAGACATTGAGGACATGCAGGATGAATTATGTCTGCTTACATATGCCGTGCTTGCCTGCCTTAAAGGTCTTAAGGAGCAGGGTTGCAATGGTCCTGTGACAGAGGCAATTGGCAAATTGGAGAAACACATCAACCAGAAGGCACACGGGCAGTCCGATGATTAGGAGGAAAAACTGAATGAAATATTTTTTATGCGGAATCCTTGGCATTGCTCTGGGGTTCTTTTCTTTTTTCCTGTTATTCCGGATTGTAAACAGCAGGGGCTATCGGAAGCGCAAGGAAAAAAGCAGTAGGAAACTGCCAAAGCCAAACTTTACAAAAGCTGTTCTGGTGGCAGTTTTATGCACTTATTTTGTGGGGCTGTATGTCGGTATCAGAGTGACGCTTATGGACTACTCACAATTCGGGGTGCTTGCCACGTACATAGCCACCCCGACAACCACGGTAATCGCCTTGTACTGTTGGAAAGCCAAGGCGGAAAATATCATCAAAATCAAGCAGGGACACCCAAAGGAAACAGAGGGTGTCCCCGTTGATTTAAACAACATAATTCTATAGGAGGCAAAGAAAAAAATGAGCGAAATTGTTTTTGAAATCATCAAGTTAATTGTCATGCTGGCGGCGCTGGTTATTGCAAGGTATCTGGTACCGTGGCTGAAGGAGAAGATTGGAGCCGAAAAGCTGGCACAAATCGAGAAGTGGACCAAGTATGCGGTTGAGATGGCACAGCAGGTATACTGGCCCCAGTCCGGGGAGGATAGGAAAGCGATTGTTACGGAATTTCTGAGAGAAATCCTGATTGCAAAGAATATCTCCATATCTGAGGGTCAGCTGGATGTGCTGATCGAGGCGGCGGTTAAGGAAATGAAAATGCAGGAGAACACCGGAATTATTGTAGAGTCCGAGGTTGAGATCGAAGAAGAGATAAATCAGGAAGACGTCACGGAGGTAATAGTATGAGTATTTTAATCGGACACGCGAGCCTATCAGAAGATAGAAAAATCAACGGAATAAAAGGCGACCAGACAGGGAGCGAAGTCTGCACCCGCACATGGTACAGCAAGCCGTGGGACTTCATGGCAGTCCACCCGGACGCGGCCGTCCGGGAGAAACATGCGAAGGCAGTCGAGGTCGCCTGCGCAAACGACAATATTGGATACGGCCAATCAGACCGCAACACGCTGAACACTCTGGCAAAGGCGGTAAACTATGACCTCTCCAAAGTCGGAAAATGTAATTGTGATTGTTCCAGCCTGCAAAATGTCGCTGCTGTTGCTTCCGGAGCTCCTGGCGTATCATATGGGAATAACGGCTGGACAACCTCTTCCATGAAAGCAGCATTGCAGGCCGCCGGCTATAAAATCATCACGGACAGTACATACCTGACGAGCGCGGACTATTGCGTCCGGGGTGCGATTTATGTCAAAGCCGGTTCTCACACTGTATGCGGTTTAACGAACGGCTCTAAATCGGGCCAGACACTTGCAAAGGCCGGACTCTTCTCGGGAGCAAACTCCGGCAGCTCTGTAACCCCGGGCGGGTATTTGACCTTCAATGTAGGTGACGTGGTACAGTTTGGCGGCAGCAGGCATTACACCAGCGCAAACGCCACCAATGGCTCTGTCGCAAAAGTAGGCCCGGCAAAAATTACAGCCATTTCCAACGGAGGAAAGCACCCTTATCATGTTATCCATACCGACAGTAAGAGCAATGTTTACGGCTGGGTGGACGCTGCAGATATTGGAGCAGTGGCAAGTGGCAGCACGTCCGGTACAAAGACACATAAGGTTGTGAGCGGTGATACCCTTTCTGCAATCGCAGGTAAGAATAGGACTACTGTTGCGAAGATCGTGGCAGCAAATAAGAGTACATACCCGAAGATCGCGGTAAATTATATCGTTGTCGGATGGACTCTCACCATTCCGCAGTAGACGAGAGATATAGTTCCGTCCCATGGCATTTCCGGGAAATTATTCCAGTTTGGTAGTAAAAACGCCTCATCTGTAGAATGCATGTTAAAATCCGGTTGTAAGCACTGTTACAGCAAAAGAAAAGGAGGATATGCAATGGAAAACAGAAAGTACCTGCGCAGGATGAGGGGGCTGCGCGAAGATCATGATTACGGACAGAAACAGGTGGCGGCGGTTCTGCAGATTGACCAGAGAGTGTATTCGAGGTATGAAACGGGGCGGAATGTGCTGCCTGTGGCAATGGTTTACGGGCTGTGTGAACTCTATGGCGTATAGGGTAGGATGAAAGGACTCTGCGAAGATTATGCCTACAGAAAAAACAAGTGGCGGTAATCCTAAAAATTGAATAAAGGGTATATATCAAAGCAACATATAACAAAGAATAAAAGCTGCCAATGATCACTTAAAACAAACACTAGAGTTTTTAAAATTGCGCTATATCAAAAGATGTGTTATCATACCATAAGTAGTCAAATGGTAGTCAAAAATTTAAGATATCCCTATAAAATTACTGGTCTTGGCATGTGCAAAAATGACTTTTAATCAGGTTGTCGGGGGTTCGAATCCCCCGTGCTTCATTCGAAGCAGAGTCGTTGCTACAAATCGCCGTGCTCTATTGTGAAGCAGAGTCGTTGAGGCAAATCGCGTGCGTTATAAGACCGAGAAGGTCTTTTTTTGTGCGTAAAATAGAGAATGTTTGTACCTTTTTGATTATGGTGCTATTCTTTTGAAAAGATTAATGGTATAATAAGTACTGAATTGACCCGTCAGGATACAATATGGTTTTAGGATGGAAAATGAAATGAAAAAGTTCACCAAAGACGAAATTGAGAAAGACGCAAAAAGCACAAGTGCGGACCAGAAGAGTGGCGAAGCAGCTAGTAATGTAAAACAAAATCCAGAAAGTGCAGAAACGGCCGCAAATGCAGAACCAAGTCAAGAAAGCACAGAAACAGCCGCAAATACAGAACTAAATCAAGAAGGTACCGAAACGGCTGCAAATACAGAATCAAAGCAAGAAAGTACAGAAGCAGCCGCTAATACAGAATCGAATCAGGAAGGCACAGAAACAACCGATAATGCAAAACCAAATCAGGAAGGTTTGGAAGCGGACAATAGTGAGAAACAAAAGCTGAATGAGGGTGTAGACGGCAGTTCTGATGGAATACAGAAAGCTGATGATGGGCAGAATGAAATCAGCGAAAAGGGAGATGTTGTTAAAAAAAGACACAAGAAGGGACGTATTGCTGCTGTACTGTTGGTGATGTTTTTTGTAATTGCGCTGGCGTTTGCATATGGCAGAGGCGTTTACTATTACAAAAGGAGCTTTTTTCCGCAGTTGGAGGTCAATGGAGTAAGCTGCGGAAATATGAGCCTGCAGGAAGCGGCAGATAAAATACAGCAATGGTATGCTGACAATTACCGTCTGAAACTGCTTGACAGGGAGGGCGAAGAGCTCATGGAGATTCTGCCGTCAGATGTACAGATGGTATTTCCCGTTGAGGAGGAGTTGTCAAAGATTCTGGAAGGACAGAATGCATACAGATGGTTTATATATGTTTTTTTAGAGGAAGGCGAAACCAGAGAAATTGTAATTTCACCGCAATATGACATGGCAAAATTGCAAAGGCTGTTAGAGCAGCGGGGATTATTTGATGTTTCTCGTGGCGAAGCGCCTCAGGATGCATATATCAGCGAATATCAAGAGGAATTAAAACAATTTGTAATTGTGCCTGAGAGAGAAGGCACGGTGCTGGAGCAGGAGACAACCATAGCGTGTACGGCAGAGGCTTTGACCGGCATGCAGGATTCTTTGGATCTGTATGAAGCAGGATGTTTTAAAACAGCAGAAATTACTGCGGACAATGAACAGCTCAAGAGAAGGCTGGAAGCGTTGAACAGGGTGGTAGGAACCTGTATTACCTATGACTGGAACGGGGCACAGGAGATATTAGATGGCGAACTGATTCATCAGTGGATGGTGCTTGACGGCGAGGAGATTACGCTTGACGAGGAACAGGTCGCCGCATATGTTGCACAGATGGCAAAAGAATATGACACATATGGTAAGAAGCGGAAATTTGTTACAACTTCCGGTTTGACGCTGACACTTCCAAGCGGAGCCTATGGATGGAAAACGAACAGAAGCGCAGAGACAGAAGCTTTGATAGAATTGATTCTGGAAGGTGCTGTTACAGAGCGGGAACCTATATATACCAGCGAGGGCTGGGTGAAGGGAGAAGATGATATCGGCGATTCCTATGTGGAAATTAATCTGACGGACCAGCATTTGTATTTGTACATTGACGGAGAAGTGGTTTTAGAAACTGATTTTGTGTCGGGAAATGCAGCAAATGGTAATTCAACGCCGGCGGGCGTGTTTGGATTGACCTATAAGACGCGGAATGCCGTGTTGCGTGGACCCGATTATGAGACGCCGGTTAGTTACTGGATGCCCTTTAACGGAAATATAGGCATGCACGATGCGACATGGAGGAGAAGCTTTGGGGGAGATATTTATCTGACAAATGGGTCGCACGGATGTATCAATCTTCCGCTGAAGATGGCAAAGACCATATACGAATATATGTCTACCGGTTTTCCCGTGATTTGTTATTATTATTGACACGGAAGTACAAGAGAGGCTGTGAGGAGATTTTTTATGAAAGGCGAAAAATTTCGAAATTACAGGCAGGCTGAAAAATGGATAAAAAAATACAGGGAACAGCACAGGCGGCATAGTCAGATAATGCGTAATGCTGCAGATATTCTGAAGTCTCCTAATTTTAAAAAGACAAAAACATACATTCAGCATGGAAATATGACGGTAAACAGCCATTGCATGGATGTGGCAAGGTATAGTCTTGCCATTAGCGAAAAGTTAGAAAAACTAGGAGTCAGGTGCAAAAAAGATGAATTGGTGAGAGGCGCGCTTTTACATGACTATTTTTTATATGACTGGCATGATGCCGGCAGACAGGGCAGACTGCACGGTTTTTACCACCCGGGTATTGCGCTTCGTAATGCAATGAAGGAGTATAAGCTGACGCCGAGGGAGAAGGATATTATTAAAAAGCATATGTGGCCGCTGACTGTAGTGCCGCCCATGTGCAGGGAAGCGTGGATAGTCACAACCGCAGATAAATGGTGCTCCCTTCTGGAAACTTTCCATGTTCACAAAGGGCATGGAGCAAGCCGGATGGGAGAGGAAGGCTGAGCATGGGAAGCTTGCATAAAAGGCTGGAGGAATATGCCGGGTCCGATTATTATCCATATCACATGCCGGGACACAAGAGGCGGTTGTTTGGAGAAGCACTGGCGCCGGTAGCGGCATGGGATATTACAGAGATAGATGGCTTTGATAACTTACATGACGCCAAGGGGATTTTGCATCGGTTACAACTGCGGGCAGCGGAGGTATACGGCGCTGAAGAAAGTTTTTTTCTGGTAAATGGCAGTACATCGGGGATTCTGAGTGCTGTGTCGGCAGCCCTGCCGAAAAGAGGAAAACTGCTGATGGTGCGGGGAAGTCATAAATCTGTGTATCATGCAGCATATTTGAGAAGTCTGGAGATAACTTATTTACTGCCGGGCATACATCCGGAGTTTGGATGTATGCTGGCGGCAACTGCAGCGCAGGTGGAGCAGGCGCTTGCGGAGGATGCGGATATAGGGGCGGTGCTGATTGTCTCGCCCACTTATGAAGGTCTGACAGCAGAGACAGCAGAAATTGCGAAGAGCGTACACAGAAGAGGCATCCCATTGATTGTAGATGAAGCGCATGGTGCACATCTGGGCTTTCATGAGGGCTGGCAGTCAAACGCTTCCCGTCTGGGAGCGGATTTGGTGATACAGAGCCTTCATAAAACATTGCCGTCTTTGACGCAGACAGCTATTTTGCATGTAAATGGCGGACTGATAGATCGCCGGAAGCTGAAAAGGTTTTTGGAAATTTACCAGTCAAGCAGTCCGTCCTATATTTTTATGGCAGGGATGGAGGAAGCCATTGAAATAGCAGCGGAAGGTGCGGAAAGACTTTTCGGGGATTTTGAAAAAAACTGGAAAGAAATGTTGGAAATACTTGGAGGCTGCAAAGCGCTTCGTTTTCTTCAGGAAAAGAATATGGACAAGGGAAAGCTGGTGATAATGGACGGCACCGGCAGCTTGTCAGGAAAGCAGCTATATGATAAATTGCTGAACCAATACCATTTGCAGCTTGAAATGGCGGCAGGAAGATATGCGTTGGCAATGTTTACGATAGGGGACACGAAAGAGGGCTATGAGAGGCTGACAAAGGCGCTTTTGGTAATAGACAGTGAGTTAGAGCGCGGACACCGGTCTTTGGATGACGGAGAGCTGCACGGCCGACAGGGGCAATGGACTTGTCCCGAACAGAGATATCCGCTTTATGAGGCATGGGACAAGGAAACGGAAAGGGTTCCGCTGGAGAAAGCGGTAGGAAGAGTGGCAGGCGGCTTTATTGTACCATATCCGCCGGACATTCCGATTGTGGTACCGGGGGAAATTATCACAGAGGAAATCTGTCACTATTTACAGGAATGTGTAAAAGACGGCTTGACAGTACAGGGAATGGAAGAGCAAAACTGTCAGATGTACGTAGAAATTATAAAATAATGTGGTCGGTGCATCCGCCAAAGAAGGGAGCAAATATGAGAAAGACAAAAATTATCTGTACAATAGGACCGGCATGTGACAGCGAAGAGAAGTTGAAGGAGCTTATGCTTGCCGGCATGAATGTGGCGAGGTTCAATTTTTCACATGGAACGCACCAGGAGCAGTTGGAAAAATATAATAGAGTTTTAAAGGTGAGAAAAGAGTTGGGTCTGCCGGTGGCTACGCTTCTGGATACCAAAGGACCTGAAATCAGGCTGCGGGATTTTGAAGGTGGTAAAGTGGAATTAACGGCTGGTGAGCTTTTTGCGCTGACGACGGACGAGGTAATGGGAACGGCGCAAAGAGCATCCATTACGTATGCGAATTTGAAAAACGACATTAATGTCGGAACTACGATTTTGATTGACGACGGACTAATCGAGATGGTGGTGAAAGAGATCAAGGACAACGATATTGTGTGCCGTGTGGTAAACGGCGGCTTTGTGTCCAATCACAAGGGTGTGAATGTGCCGGGAGCGGTTTTGTCCATGCCTTATATAAGCCCCGTAGACAGGGAAGATATCATATTTGGAATTGAACAGGGATTTGATTTTCTGGCAGCGTCCTTTGCCCGCACCAAGGAGGATATCCTTGAGGTAAAGAAGATTTTAGATGAACACGGAAGCAAGATGAAAATCATAGCAAAGATCGAAAATATGCAGGGCATCAACAATCTGGAGGAGATTATTGATGTGTCAGACGGTATCATGGTGGCGCGCGGTGATATGGGCGTTGAGGTTGCCATGGAAGAAGTGCCGATTCTGCAGAAGAAGATGATTAAGATGGCGGTGGCAAAGGGCAAGCATGTCATTACGGCAACACAGATGCTTGAGTCCATGATAAAGAATCCTCGTCCGACAAGGGCGGAGACAACCGATATTGCCAATGCCATTTACGACGGCACAACGGCGATTATGCTCTCCGGAGAGAGCGCGGCAGGATTGTATCCCATAGAAGCGGTAAAGACCATGGCGCGGATAGCAGAGCGCACGGAGAAGGACATCGATTACCGTTCCCGCCTGCAGGAAAACCAGTGTATGGATACCCAAACGTCGGATATTACAACTGCCATTTCCTATGCAACCTGCAGCGTTGCAATGAATCTGAATGCGGCGGCCATTATTACGGTTACCATGTCGGGCTTTACTGCTAACATGATTGCGCGTTATAAGCCCGGCTGTCAGGTGATAGGCTGCGCGGTAGATGAAAAGGTGTGCAGACAGCTTTACCTGCTTTGGGGCGTCAATCCGGTTATGATTAACAAGGAAGAGACGACGGATGAACTTTTTGAAGAGGCGGTGCTTAAGAGCAAACAGGCGGGATTGATTCAGTCGGGCGATACCGTTGTCATCACGGCAGGCGTGCCTTTAGGGATTGCCGGCAATACGGATATGATTCATGTGGTTGAGGTAGCATAGTAAAATGGGGAAGATAGTGTATCTGATGGGGAAAAGCTCCACGGGAAAGGATACTATTTACAAAAGGCTTCTGGCAGACAATTGCTTTGGACTGGTAAAAATAATTCCTTATACAACAAGGCCGATACGGATTAAGGAAAAGAACGGACGGGAATATTTTTTTACCGATGAGGAAGGCTTTGAGGCTCTGGAAAAGAGCGGCAAAGTGATTGAGTATCGGGTATATCAGACCTGCCATGGGTTATGGCGTTACTTCACGGTGGACGACGGACAGATTGATTTGACGGAAAAGAATTATATCTGCATCGGGACGCTGGAGTCGTATGAAAGCATCCGGACCTATTTCGGAGAAGAGAAAATGCTGCCGGTGCTGATTGAGCTGGACGACGGCGTCAGGCTGCAGCGCGCTCTGAACAGGGAGAAGAAGCAGCAGTTTCCCAAGTATGAGGAGATGTGCCGACGGTTTCTGGCGGACAGTGAAGATTTTGCGGAAGATAAAGTAAGACGCGCCGGCATCACAAAGCGCTTCCGGAATGATAATCTGGAAGAATGTCTCTCGGAAATCAAAAAATATATTTCTGAAATGCTGTAATATGCCGATAAATAAAATGAGGAGGTAAGCGTATGGAAATTAAGGTCGGTCAAATGCAGCCGGTGCAGCAGGTACAGCAGGCGCCGGAAACAAAGCCTACAGACGGCAGCTTTAAGTTTACGCTTGCCAGTCATGTAGAGGAAGCAGAGCTGCAGGCAAAGCTGCAGGGACTTATGGAGGAAATTACGGAACAGGGAGAGCGGCTTTATAAGCGTCGGGATGTGCGGGACATGAAACGCTACCGCGGTCTGATAAAAGAGTTTCTGAATGAGGTGGTCAGCCGTTCCCACTCTTTTTCCCGCGAGAATTTTCTGGATAAAAGAGGACGGCACAGAGTGTATGGCATTATCCGCCTGATAGATGAAAATCTGGATGAACTGGCACAGGAGTTGGTTAAGGATGAAACGGACAATCTTGACATTTTAAATAAAATCGGCGAAATCAAGGGGTTGCTGCTGGACATATTTACGTAAGCATTTTATAATGCTTTTGAGATAAAAGGAGAAGCGGATGGCGGAATTTAAGGATATTATCGGTCAGGAGCAGATTAAATCACATCTGAAAAATGCGATTGCTACGGGGAAAGTTTCCCATGCATACATCATAAATGGCGAGCGGTTTTCCGGAAAGGAATTTGTTGCCCGTGTTTTTGCCATGGCGCTGCAGTGTGAGAAAGGCGGCGAAGAGCCTTGCCAGCAATGTCATTCCTGCAAACAGGCGCTGTCGGGCAATCAGCCGGACATTATTTATCTGACCCATGAAAAGCCGGGTTCCATCGGTGTAGATGATATCAGGGCACAGATTAACGGTGATGTTGCCATAAAGCCTTACAGCAGTCCTTACAAAATTTATATTATAAGCGAAGCCGAGAAAATGACGGTACAGGCGCAGAATGCGCTGTTAAAGACATTGGAGGAGCCCCCTGCTTATGCAGTAATACTGCTTCTTACCACAAATGTCAATTCTTTACTACAGACAATTTTGAGCAGATGTGTTATCTTACATATGAAGCCTGTTTCAGACGAGCTTATTAAAAAATTTTTAATGGAAGAGATGCAGGTTCCTGATTACAAGGCTGACGTCTGCGCCGCATTTGCAAGAGGAAATGTGGGAAAAGCAAAGCATCTTGCGTCAAGCGAAGACTTTGAAAAGGTAAAAGAGGAAGCGATTTCCTTATTAAAGTATGTACATGATATGGATGTGACGGAGATGATTGCCGCCATCAAAAAAATTGCGGAGTACAAGCTGGATGTAGAAGATTATCTGGATATTCTTGCCATCTGGTACAGGGATGTGCTTTTGTTTAAGGCGACCAGAGATGCCAATCATCTGGTATTCCGCGAAGAGACACAAAATATAAGAAAGATTGCCGGAAGGACTTCTTATGAAGGAATAGAAACAATCATTCAGTCGCTTTCAAGAGCGAAAAGCAGACTGGAAGCCAACGTGAACTTTGATTTAGCCATGGAGCTTTTGCTTCTGGACATAAAAGAGTATGGTTAAGCTGTGCCGGCGCAGTTTCATAAATACATGTGGAGGTATATAGATGACAAAGGTAATAGGAGTAAGATTTCGTACAGCGGGTAAGATTTATTTTTTTGACCCGCTGGATTTTCAGGTGGAAAGAGGCGGGCATGTGATCGTGGAGACGGCCCGTGGAATAGAATTCGGCACAGTTGTCAGCGCACCCAGGGAGGTGGAGGATGAGAAAATCGTGCAGCCCTTAAAGCCGGTGCTGCGAATTGCGAATCAGCGGGATATTGAACAGGAGGCAGGTAATAAGCGCAAGGAGAAGGAAGCCTATAAAATTTGTCTGGAAAAAATACGCGACCATGGCCTTGAGATGAAGCTGATAGATGCAGAGTATACCTTTGACAACAATAAAGTGCTTTTTTACTTTACAGCTGACGGAAGAATTGATTTCAGGGAACTGGTGAAGGATTTGGCCAGTGTGTTCAAGACCAGAATTGAACTGAGACAGGTCGGAGTCAGGGACGAGACGAAGATTGTAGGAGGAATCGGTATCTGTGGCAGGCCGCTTTGCTGTCACACGCATCTTTCTGAGTTTATACCGGTATCCATTAAGATGGCGAAGGAGCAGAATCTTTCACTGAATCCTACGAAGATATCTGGGGTATGCGGCAGACTGATGTGCTGCTTAAAGCATGAGGAGGAGACCTACGAGGAGTTAAACCGCAGGCTGCCGAACACGGGGGACTATGTCACCACAGCGGACGGGCTCAAGGGAGAAGTACAGAGCGTAAATGTGCTCCGTCAGCGTGTAAAGGTGATTGTGGACGTGGACGACGAGAAGGAAATCCGCGAGTATAAAGTGGAGGATCTGCGCTTCAAGAGGATGCACGGGAAAAAAGAAAATCTGGATCTGTCGGCTGAAGAGTTAAAAGAGCTGGAAAAACTGGAAGCAGAAGAAGAGCTGGAGACTGTTGAAGAGAGAGTCCCTGAAAAGCCGGCGGAACGCAGCTATAAAAAGGAATTCAGGCAGGACAGAAGTTCCTTTGGACAGGACAAACCCGACAGGGTGGAGAGAACCGATAGAAGCCGCAGCCGAAAAGAGAATTACGCAGAAAGAGCGGAGGAATCTGAAAGGCAGTATCAGGATAGAAAAGGCGGAAGAAACAACCGTAATGGAAGGCGGGACAATAAGCAGGAACGCCGCAGGGATGACGGTGCACGGTGGGAGAACAACAAAAACCGTGCGTACAGAGAAGAGGGCGAGGAACGGCGTGAGCGCCATCAAAGAGATAACCGCTCCCGAAACCGGCATAATTACCGAAACGGAAAGAAGGAAGGAAAGACAAATTTTGAAGACAATTAGTCTGAAAGAAAAGGAACGCCTTGATGAGCTGCAGAGAAACGGGTATCAGATTATCCAGAATCCCGACAAATTTTGCTTTGGTATGGATGCTGTTTTGCTGTCCGGGTTCGTAAGGGTGAAGCCGAACGGAACCGTTCTGGATTTGGGAACGGGAACCGGCATTATTCCTATACTTTTAGAGGCAAAGACGCAGGCTTCCCATCTGACCGGTCTGGAGATACAGGAAGAGAGTGCGGACATGGCAAGACGAAGTGTGGCTCTTAATGGTTTGTCCGAGAAAATTGATATTTTGACAGGTGATATCAGAAAGGCAGACAGTTTGTTTCCGTCTGCCTCTTTTGACGTCATTACCAGCAATCCGCCCTATATGATGGGGGAGCACGGACTGCGCAATCCTGACACGCCGAAGGCGATTGCACGCCATGAAGTGCTCTGCACACTGGAGGACGTGGTGAGTCAGGCGGCAAAGCTTCTGAAGACGGGTGGCCATTTTTTTATGGTACACAGGCCTTTTAGGCTGGCGGAGATTATTACGGTTATGACAAAGTACAAGCTGGAGCCAAAGCGTATGCAGCTTGTCTATCCTTTTGTGGACAAAGAGCCGAACATGATTCTGATTGAAGGAGTCCGCGGCGGTAAGCCGCGCATGACGGTGGAAAAGCCGCTCATCATTTTTAAGGAGCCCGGTGTTTATATGCCGGAAATCCGTGATATATACGGGTATTGAGTCTTGGCAAAAGGAGAAAGAAAGAGGTTTTGTAATGGCAGGAATGTTGTATTTGTGCGCAACACCAATAGGGAATTTACAGGATATGACGCCGAGGGTCATAGATACTTTAAAGCAGGTGGACATGATTGCGGCGGAGGACACGCGGAACAGCATAAAGCTGCTTACGGCGTTTGACATTCACACGCCCATGACAAGTTATCACGAGTATAATAAGGTGGAAAAGGCAAGACAGTTGATAGCATGGATGCAGGAAGGGAAAGATATTGCCTTGATTACGGATGCCGGCACGCCCGCTATTTCCGATCCCGGGGAAGTGCTGGTGCGTATGTGTCAGGAGGCGGGAATTGCCGTGACAAGCCTTCCCGGTCCGGCGGCCTGCATCACGGCGCTGACTTTGTCAGGGCTTTCCACAAGGCGTTTTTGCTTTGAGGGCTTTCTGCCTGCTGATAAAAAAGAGAGAAGAGAAATATTGGAGGAACTGAAGGAGGAGACAAGAACCATTATCCTCTATGAAGCACCGCACCATTTGACGAAAACTCTGACAGAGCTGTCAGAAATATTGGGCGACAGAAAAGTAACCCTTTGCAGGGAGCTGACGAAAAAGTTTGAAACCGTGCTGCCCACAACCCTGGAAGCAGCTTTACAAAAATATGAAGCGGAAGAACCGCGGGGAGAGTATGTGCTGGTGCTTGCAGGAAAGAGCAGGGCAGAGAAAAAGCAGGAAGCGATTGCGGCATGGGAGAGCATGGAGCTTACAGAGCACATGGCGTTTTATGAGGAGCGCGGTATGGATTCCAAGGCGGCGATGAAGCAGGTCGCAAAAGACAGGGGTGTCGGAAAACGGGAAATTTATGAGCAGCTTCACAAAAAGTAAGGCATATGGATGAAATGATACAGCAGGATAATAGCGGGATACACCGCGAAAAGCAAAACCCGGAGGGTACAAGATAATGCAGAGTAGATGCGATATGTGTGCAAATTATGAATATGATGAGGACGAGGAATATTATACCTGTGGCGTGAATCTGGACGAGGACGAAATGTACCGTTTTTTGTCGGGAAGCTGTAACGACTGTCCTTATTTTTCACAGGATGATGAATACAGGGTGGTGCGCCATCAAATGTAAAAGGAAAGGCTGCCGCCTGATTTAGCGGCAGCCTTTTTGGCAGGAATTACTTGCTTTTTTCAATCGAGGTATGCAGTGTGGTGAATAAATCACAGTATTTGATATGATGGTTCTGTTCAAGCCTTGTAATGCCGACATACAGGCTTAAAGGGATTTCCCTGTCATTCCATGTAAAGGTCTGCTCATTTTGGGCGGTTATCTTTTTGGCAATTTCTTCTGCATACTGACGGTCCTCGCTTGCGGTGAGAAGGGCAAATTCATCGCCGCCGATGCGAAATACCACATCGTCTTCTCCTGCCGCTGCGTTCATGCGCGACATGGATTCCAAAATGGCAATGTCGCCGGCTGTTCTTGCGATTTCGTTGATGGGTATCAAATTCATGATATCACAGCAGACAAACCAGCAATTCTTCCGTTCTGTAAATAAATCATATAATTCACTTATGTCGAAGGGTCTTTTTCCATTCATGTAAATATCCTCCATTTCATTTTTCTCCAGTTCCGAAGGAGAAAGCAGCCTTGGAAATAATCCAAAATATCTGTTCTCTTTACGGAAATCCTTTGGGTTACAGTGCCAGACTTGTTTGAATGCGCGCGAAAAGGCTTCATTGCTGCCGTAACCGAAGGACAGGGCAATTTCCAAAATACCAAGCTCCGGCTGTTCCGTAATCATGCGGGCAGCTTTTACCATTTTGCGCCGAACCACATAATCGTGCACGCTCATGTGGTTTATGCATCGAAACAATTTTTCAAGGGTAGATTTGGAACAGCCGCAAGTGTCGGCAATATCACTTGTTTTGATGTCGTTTGTCAGGTTGTTTTCTATTGCTTCCAAGGCGGCTGCCAATAAATCAAGCTTCAAATTTCCCTCCCGTCCGCCGCACAGGCGGCATTTCGACTTATGCTACGTAGTAATTACAGCATAGCATAATAAAAAAGGATTTTCTTGATTTTTTGGGTAAATTATACGAAATGAATTTTGAAACAATATTTGTACTGCTTTTTTGAATAGAAATCATGGAGGCTTCAAATAATAAAATTGCAGAATAAAAAGCAGAAAGGAGTAAAAAAATGACAAATATATCAGAATTGGAACTGCAGAATTTGAGACATCTTATCGGCGGTTATGACACCACGCACTGCAAGATGCAGGAATATGCAAAATGCGCAAGCGATGAAAAGGTAAAACAGTTTTTTGAAAAAGGCGCAAAGTCCGCCATGGAGAATAAGCAGCAGCTTATGAAGTTTTTGCAGTAAGGAGGAAAATCACATGGAAATGCAGGAAAAAATAATGGTAGCAGATACCCTGACCGGTATCAACGGAGAACTTATCCGATATGCGGAGATGATACCCCAGACGGAAAATAAGGAGCTGAAAAGTGTACTGAAACAGTTTAGGAGTACCTGTGAGCAGTCGCAGGAGGAGCTGTATCAGATCGCAAGAGAGAAATCCTACTATGTTCCGGCACAGAAGGCAACAGAGGAAGAGGTTGCGCATGTGAAAGGTCTTTTCACATCAAAGACACTGTAAGGCAGCAACTGTCTGTTTCTTAGCAGCAATCGGCCCATTCTGCAGTATGTGAAAAGAGCCCGCCCGAAAGCGGCACTGGGGAAATATATTGTAGAATGGGCATTATCTGCTGCAAGCCGGAAGCGTCACGCCTGAAACCCAAAGTTGCTTTACAAATATTGGCATAATACATATTATATGCTATAATGCATACATAATGAGGATTTATTGACGCAATACCGCAGATGCGGTCTGCGGTATGCAGGAGGATAAAGCATGTTTCCATATTTTT
The DNA here is from genome assembly GCA_014804445.1 of Lachnospiraceae bacterium. Classification (GTDB taxonomy): domain Bacteria; phylum Bacillota; class Clostridia; order Lachnospirales; family Lachnospiraceae; genus Acetatifactor. The sequence continues at coordinate 32,162 of JAAUZU010000027.1, forward strand.
TTGCGGACAAGCAGCCGTTATTGGCTTTTATCGGGGTGTTGGGCGCGTTTGCAGCAACCTGCTTCATGATAAGCCGTTTAAGCAGTTACCTGCCCAAGGATCACGGCAGGGACTATGCTGTGGAAGGACAGAAATCCGCAGGCAAGCCAAGGGGAGCCGGCATTATATTCGTGCTGGTATTTGCAGCCGCCACGCTGCTTTTCTCCGGACTAAGCATAGAGCTCTGTATTTACCTGATGCTGATTGTAATTGAAATGCTCACGGGATTTTTTGACGATACGGCGGAAAAGCCATGGGGAGAACTGAAAAAGGGGCTGCTTGATTTGGCGGTTGCGGTTGCAGTTTCCATTACTTACCTGCAGTACAATTCCAGTACAATCGAGCTGATGGGGCGGCAGATAACGTTTCCGCCGGTATTGTTTGCTGTCTGCGCTGTGGTGCTGGTATGGGGATCCATCAATGTGACAAACTGTGCGGATGGCGTCGATGGACTGTCAGGAACGCTTACCATCATTACCCTTACTACCATTTATGTGATTAATGAAATAAATGACAAGGGCAAGGATATTTCTTTTCCAATCCTGCTCTTTATGGTATGTATTCTCGGTTATCTGTGGTATAATGCTTCGCCGAGCAGACTGCTGATGGGCGATGCCGGTTCCCGTGCCATGGGAGTGTTTATCAGTATTGCCATCTTAAAATCCGGCAGCCCGCTGCTCTATATTCCTGTCGCTTTTGTCATTATTATGGATGGCGGACTGGGGCTTGTCAAATTGTCGCTCATCCGGCTGTTCAAAATACGGATTCTGAAAAATACGCTTACGCCTCTGCATGACCATGTAAGGAAGAAGCTGGGCTGGTCAAATACGCAGACGGTGTTCCGATTTGCTATTATCCAGATTGTGATTTCATTGGCAGCAGTCTATATGTTGCTTTTGTAATTGTTTTGACTTATGCGGCATTGCTGCCGCAGGACATTTATTTTAAAGGAGGTATCCAATTATGTTGGAGGATTTCATTTCCGGTAAAAAGTCGCTTTTTACCACCGGAGTTCATACAGAGCTTCGGGCGCAGGAAAACAAACAAAGGCGTGTTACCCTTGTTCAGGGGAATTTGACGGCAAACGCCAGAGTGGAAACGGCAGGTGTTTCCGCAAGAGTTTACAAAAACGGTGTGTACGGTTTTTCTTCCATGGCAGAGTGCACGGGGGCAGCGGCAGAAGCTGTTTTAAAGGCAGCTACTGAAAATGCGCTGTTCATGGACAAACATATCCAGAAGGGAAAAGATAACTTTCCTTCCATTGCGGCAGGAAGTACGCCGCTCAACAAGGTAATTTGTGACACCGAGCAGAAGCGTTACATAGAATTTGTCAAGGAAGTGGATGCTTACATTTCTGAGAAATACCCGAATCTTGCCAGCCGTTCTGTGGTTCTGTCCGCAGACTCCATGGAGAAGATTATCTGCACGTCGGACGGGTATGACGGACATGTCACATTGCCGAGAACTTATATTTATCTGTTCCTCAACAGCGAATCGACATCGGGCGTGCCTCTTGAGCTGTACAAGCCGATAGGCGGTTATGGCAATTTTGATGATATTTTCAAAACGCCTTCACAGGTTTACGCCGATATTGATGCATTATATGAAACACTGATGCAGAAGAGGGAGGGCGTGTACGCGGAGGCCGGTTACAAGACGGTAGTGCTTGGCGGCATTTTGTCGGGTATGCTTGCGCATGAGGCAGTAGGACATACCGTGGAGGCAGATTTGGTGCTTGGCGGTTCCGTGGCGGGTCCTGCGCTGCATAAACAAGTGGCTTCCGAACTTGTAACCATGGTGGATTTTGCCCACACAGCGTTGGGCGAGGAAGCGCCGCTGCCGGTTTATCTGGACGATGAGGGTACTCCTGCAGAGGATGCTGTGCTGATTAAGGATGGTATTCTGCAAGGTTATATGAACAACAGGGAGAGCGCGGAGCATTTTGGCGTGAAGCCGCAGGGTAATGCGCGTGCCTATGGTTTTTCGGACGAGCCGCTGATACGTATGCGTAATACGACTGTTCTGCCGGGCAAGGATAAGCTTGAGGATATTATTGCCTCCGTTGATGATGGCTATTATCTGACAAACACAAACAATGGGCAGGCGGATACGACCGGCGAGTTTATGTTTGGTGTAAGCATGGGCTATGAGATTAAAAACGGAAAATTAGGGCGTGCGATTCTTGACACTACGATTTCCGGAGTGGCGTTTGATATGTTGAAAACGGTGGACATGGTTTCCGATGATATGGTATGGTCAAGCTCAGGCTTCTGCGGCAAGAAACAGCCGATGCCCGTTGGAATGGGCGGACCTGCGCTGCGCTGCAAGGTTATGATAGGAGGACGCTAAGATGGAAGATATCAGAAGTATTGCACAGATAACAGGGGAAGCCTTAAAGCAGGAGGGCGCTGAAAAAGCGCAGTATACCGTGACCTTTAAGGAAACCCATGAATTTAATGTGGACGGCGGGGAATTTTCCCTGTTCCGTACCCTTTTTGACAACTCTCTCTCTATAACAGCATTTAAAAATCAGAAGAAGGGTTCTGCTTTTACCAACAAATTGGATGCTGCGGCGATTGCGGGAACCGTAAAGGAGTGTCTTGCTTCGGCGGATTCCGGTATTGCGGACAGCGCCTACGACATAGCGCCTGATCAGGGAAAGGAGTGTTTCCGAGAGGGCAGCTATGAGCCGGATGCGGATAAGCTTTTTGAACGAACAAGGGAGCTTATGGAGGAGATTCGGACGAACCATCCCAAGATTGTCATGGAACAGATGATTGTATCCCATGTGAAATGCCATACGCTTTACCAAAATACAAATGGTACGGAATTCGAGTATTTCTGGGGCGAGTATTCCATTTCCATGATGTATTCTGCCCATGAGGGTGATAGGACGACTTCCTTTTTCAGTAGTGGTGTCAATACGGACAAGCTGGATAAGCCCTTTATTGAATTGGGCTCTTTTGCAAAGGATTTGTGTGATGTGGAGGCACAGCTTACGACGGTGCCTGTAGAGGGCAAGTTTGAAGGTGTTGCGGTTCTTACGCCTAGCAGTCTCGGCAGTTTTATCTACAGCGCTGTGAGCAATTTTGTTGCGGATTCCGTTATTTTGGAAAAAACAAGTATCTGGCTTGACAAGTTGAATACAAAGGTGGCGGATGAGAGCATTACGGTTTCCATTGCGCCGACCGATTCCCGTATCTCCTGCAGCGAGCGTTTCACACATGATGGTTTCAAATCGGAGGACTATAATATTATTGAGGACGGCGTGCTGAAATCCTTTATGCTTTCTCTTTATGTAGCCAACAAGTCCGGTTTCGAGCGTGCGGGGAACAGTTCTTTCGCACTTATCATGAAGAATGGGAATACGCCCTATGCCGATATGATTAAAAATATCAAGAAAGGCATTATCGTCGGCAGATTTTCAGGCGGGCAGCCCGGGACAAACGGTGATTTTTCCGGTATTGCCAAGAACAGCTTCCTGATTGAAGACGGCGAGATAAAGGGCGCCGTAAGTGAAACCATGATAAACGGCAATCTTGCCGAGATGCTCAACAACGTGGTGGCGGTTTCCGAGGAGACTGTTGAGGACGGCAATTCTGTGCTTCCCTATATTGCAGTAGATAAAATTGTGATATCAGGAAAGTAAGGATTCTTCATAAAGCACTTGACAAATTTTGATATGCTTCATATACTTCGATTAGCAAAACAATTTAATATGAAATAAAAAAGGAGAATATCATGTTAGAAAAGGTAATTGCAATTATTGAAGAACAGTTAAATCTGGATGGCGCAGATATCACGGAGAGCTCTTCCTTTAAGGATGACTTAGGAGCAGATTCTCTCGATTTATTTGAGCTGGTAATGGCGCTTGAGGAAGAGTTCGGCACAGAGATTCCGTCAGAGGATTTGGAGAAGATTGCGACCGTAGGCGATGTAATTGAGTATCTGAAGGCAAAGGATATTGAAGAGTAAAACAATATGGATACCCGAATAACCGAATTGCTCGGCATTGCGTATCCTATTATACAGGGCGGTATGGCATGGGTGGCAGAATACCACCTTGCCGCCGCCGTTTCACAAGCGGGCGGTCTTGGCATTATCAGTGCTGCCGGCTTATCTTCTGATGCATTAAAAAAGCAAATCAGAAAAGCACGGGCACTGACAAAGAAGCCTTTTGGCGTGCATATCGTGATGGGGTATTCCAATACAGAGGAAATCGCAGAGGTTGTGGTGGAGGAAGGCGTGCAGATTGTGACGACGGACTCCGGAAGTCCTGTCAACTATATGGGACGCTGGAGGTCGGCGGGCATTAAGGTGATTCCGACTGTCTCAAGTGTGGCGCTTGCCAAGATGATGGAACATCTGGGTGCTGCCGCAGTGATAGCGGAAGGTCTGGAAGCCGGCGGACATATCGGCACCACGACTACCATGACGTTGATACCACAGGTTGCAGATGCGTTGAAGATACCTGTTATAGCGTCGGGCGGCATCGGAGACAGCAGAGGTTTTGCGGCCGCTATGATTCTGGGTGCTGACGGGATTCAGATGAGAACCCGTTTCTGCGTGGCGGAGGAAGCCATTGCACATCCCAATTATAAAGAAAGAATTATCAAGGCAAAGGATATAGATTCCACAGTGACAGGTATGAGTCAGGGGCGTCCGATGCGCCAGCTTGGCAACCGAATGTCACGGGAATACCTGCGGATGGAAGAAGAAGGAACTTACTGGCTGGACATGGAGAAAGCAGCGATGAATTCCATGCAAAAGGCAGTATTGGATGGTGATGTAATAAACGGTACTGTCATGGTGGGGCAGGCCGCCGGAATTGTCACGAAAGAGCAGTCCTGCGGGGAAATTCTGCAGGAGATGACGAGGGAAGCGGAAAAACTTTTAAACAGGTAGAGGAGGATTCTTAGCGGTGGCGAGCAGATTGAAAAAGTATTCTGAGGGAAAAGACTATAAAGTGGTGGCATTTGTCTTGGCTTGCTTTTTTAATGACGAACAGGCACGTATTATTAAAAAGGTGGTATCGGAAGCGACAAAGCACCATTGCAAGGTGGTGTTTTTTTCGACGCTGTCTTTTTTTTACTTCAACGATTTGAACGATGCGGGCGAAAAGAAGATTTTTGATACCATCAGTGTCGAGCGCTATGATGCGATTGTTTTGATGTCGGAGTCCTTTAAAACTGATGAGGAGCAGCTTGTCCTTGTAAAGCGGGCAAACGAAGCGGGCGTTCCTGTTATCACAGTGGACAAAAGTTTTGACGGCTGTATTAACCTTGTGTTTGACTACGGNGATGCTTTTCGTGAAATNGTAAGGCATATGGTAGAGGATCATGGNTANCGTACCATTAATTTTATGGGAGGNATGCCGGAGAACAGTTACTCNNAAGANCGCCTNANNGTCTTTAANGAGNTTCTTGCCCAAAATAATATACCTTATGANCCGGAACGGGTTTANTGGGGNTATTTNTGGGAAGANCCCACNANGGCGGCNATGCAGAAGATGTTTGANGANGNNCTGCCCATGCCGGAGGCTATTATATGCGCCAATGATGNGATGGCGATTNCGGTTTGCAGATGTTTGCAGGATAAAGGNTACAGAGTGCCGGANGACGTGGCGGTCAGCGGATTTGACGGCNTTGAGATAGGGAGATACAACAGNCCCCGCCTGACCACCGGCGAACAAAATCTGGACGAATTTACCCGTGTTATGTTTGAAATCATNGAAACCGGTAANTATAANNNTGATGAAAACGGAAAGATTCCGATTTANAATAAANTGGANATAGGGGCGTCCTGCGGCTGTACCNGTNTGGAAACCGNACATGCGGCTTCNGANATGTCGAANNTGAAGTCNGAGNTGCATCAGCAAATNAANTATCAGGGNGATTTAAATCAGCTNATTGCCAATNTNGGNCATACAGAAAGGTTTGCNGACATTATTGAGGCGATACCGGAGTATATGGAGCCGCTCANATATANNACNTTTTGGTTTTGTGCCAATACGGATTTGATATCNGANGCAGAGATAAGCAGGCAGTCNNAGGAAGACGCCTANGCGCCGGATAATCCNGTNTATACAAANAANATGAATGTNCTGCGCTATTGCNNCAATGNCGGGAANNCGGACACCGATTGTTGGGAGAGCATGGNGTTTGGCGAGNTGATTCCNGACAGAGAAAAGCAGCTTGAGGAAAATGATTTTNTTCTGGCGCTNACCGTGCANATGAAGGGNAAGGCAGTNGGTTATACNGTCNTTGCCTTTGATTTNGATTTGTTCTGGTTTACGGCGTATGCTTCTTTTGTNACAAGNTTNNGGCAGCTTTTGGAGATGCAGAAGGCGCAGATGGAGCTGATGCGGGTCTATATGTGCGATTTATTGACAGGNCTNTATAACAGAAATGGGTTNTATCAGAAAATCCAGACGCTGCTNCAGNTNGCGGANGAACTGGATATGACNCTGATATCCATGGACATGGACGGNTTGAAGAAAATCAATGATACCTATGGTCATATGGAGGGNGATGANGCCATCANGGCGCTGGGAAGCATTATCANANCCAGNATCCNNCATGAGNTTGGGGCNAGGATAGGCGGAGATGAATTTTTGATAGCCTTTGNCGGAAGGGANATTGAAGNGCGGACGGAGGAAATTGTAAATCTGCTGAAACAGGGCATCCGCTCCTACAATGAAAGCAGCGGCAAGGTTTATGCTTTAAATGCCAGCATCGGAGTATATACGAACCGCGTGAAAAACCACTCGCTGGATCATTTTCTGAAAAAAGTAGACGATTTAATGTATGCCCAAAAGTATCTCAACAAGAAAGAAAGGGGAGATATTTAGGCGGTATGCTTCATATACATGTTATAAATAAACGGCGTGTAGATGAGGAAGTATGCTGAATTATATCTGGGCGTTTATGATATTGATTGGNGTGGTGTATGCCGCCATTACGGGAAATATGGAGGCGGTAACGGACGCAGCGCTTGGCTCCGCAGGGGAAGCGGTCTCCCTTTGCATCACCATGGCGGGGGTCATGGCACTTTGGATGGGATTAATGAGAATTGCAGAAAAATCAGGGTTGATTGCCGGACTTGCATCGGGCATTCAGCCCTTTTTGTCATTTATGTTTCCGCGCATACCNAAAAAGCATGAATCGAGAAAGTATATTGCCACTAACTTTATCGCCAANATTTTAGGTCTGGGCTGGGCGTGTACGCCTGCGGGTTTAAAAGCGATGGAGGNATTGGCAAAGNTGGAGGAAGAAAGGGGAAATCCTGCCTATCTTGATGGTGGGGGAAAAACAGAGAAAAGCAGAGGACGTGCTGCAAGCAATGAGATGTGTACGTTTTTGATTTTGAACACCTCGTCGCTNCAGTTGATACCCGTCAACATGATTGTGTACAGGACGCAGTACGGAAGCGCCAATCCTGCGGCAGTCATTGCTCCTGCTATCATTGCTACCTTGTTTTCGACGGTCATTGCGATTATCTATTGTAAAATGAAGGACAGAAAACCTGCGTGGGAAAAGCAGCAAAGAGGCAGAAAACGATTTGGCAGGGGGGACTAAAATGGCAGGATTTTTAGCAAATTTTTCAAATGTGATTATACCGGTACTTATCTTTTACATAGTAGCTTACGGACTGATAAACAAGATTCAGGTATATGAGGAATTTATTGGCGGCGCCAAAGAGGGCTTGAAGACGGTGGCAGGGATTCTGCCGACGCTGGTAGGACTGATGGTGGGCGTGGGCGTACTGCGCGCCTCCGGCTTTATGGGNTTTTTGGGNGGTCTGTTGGGGCGTTTTACGGAAAAAATAGGAATTCCGGCGGATATTGTCCCGCTGACGTTGGTAAAAATGTTTTCTTCCTCAGCAGCAACGGGACTGGTGCTGGATATTTTCAAGACGCACGGAACCGATTCTTATATCGGTATGCTGACCTCCATATTGATGAGTTGTACGGAGACAATCTTTTACACCATGTCGGTTTATTTCTTAGCTGCAAAAGTGACCAAAACCCGATATACGCTGTCGGGGGCGCTTATCTCCATGTTGGCGGGACTGCTGGCAAGCGTGGTGCTGGCAGGTATGGTGGTGTGAGAAGCAGGGGACGGGAAACACCATCAATGGTTTTTGCAAGCCTCTCGCATTTTCTTCACATCCGTTCCGGTCACTTCGCGGTCGGAATAACGGGCTTGTTCATAGAGCGCTGCCATACCCTTTGTTTCCAGTTTTCCTTCCCATTCTCTGGCAGTATCATACGCCAGACGATTTTTTTCCTGCTCCGACATCTGTATGGAAGCAGAAAGCAGTTTTTTCTTATATAATTTTCGTATTCGTTCCCGATAGGAAAANGAGCCAAAGAAATTTTCTTTTTTCTTTTCTGTGNTTTTCTCTAAATCGCATTTCTCTCTGANATCAAAGGCGTTTTCTNCNTGAACGTCNTCTTTGGCTCTGTGCATCACCAAGTACGCGTGCAGCCATCGGATGAATTTGAACAACAGCTTTGTCAAGACAACAATTACAGCAGCCAAAATGATGCATCCAAGAATTTGCCAAAGTACTTCCAAGAGCCAGAAAGGTTCGCCTCCGGGTAATACGTTATCTATAGGTGTATCCACAACTTGATTTATGATTTCATCTTCTTNAGGAGTGCCTTGGGACAGATTTGAAAGCAGAAGGCGTAAGAGCCATATGAGAAAATCCTTTACATAATGCAGAATATCGGAAAGCCAGGTGAAATGTGTACTGATGAACAATACGGCTGCTCCCGGCAGCGTGTATCCCAATGTGAGTCCAAGCCCGGAGCGGAACATTTCCGAGGCAGGCAGATATCCCGCACTGCTTTGATTTACGGCCAGAAAATCAAGATAATGCTGCAAATAAAATATAATAAAAAATAAGACAATGGTTCCGATTAAGGTAATGGTATAATAAGCATCCCAGCTATCTGTACCCTGATGATGCTGCAACAAGATTGCGACGGCAGATACTGCCACTCCCACAGNTAATGGGATGGGTTCAGAATAAAGTCTACCCTTCATCTGCATCCGNAGAGACAAAGCNGCATACACAAATGCAGCAACCACACAGANTCCTCCACGAAAAGAAGGGATATAAAGCAGTCCTAATACAAGACCTGCGATTCCTACATGCAATAGAGCAAAAATNTAAAAGCGATTCACCTTANACCTGATTATGAACATAATCAATGGAAAAATACTGCATAGTTCCCAAAGCAGCAGATCCGGCTTATGTATTCCGGTCACNGTCCGGCTGATTCCCATNACAGTCAATACCAGCGGAAAAAGCATCCAATGATTCATTTGTTCCGTGAGAACTTCNTTTGCATACTCAATATGTTTTATTTTCATTGAAAATGCCCTTTCTNCTATGAAAATATTTTTTTCANGGATTGCCNCTATNATTCACACTGTTAAATTTGGGGATATATCACNCTGATATATTTTTCCAATTCATGAGGCAGTTTTGGTTTCTGCTGCCCAGAAACAGGATAAAACCACCGAAACAACTTGTTTGCCTTTCGATATTGGTTCAATAACTCTACAAAATCATNATATTGATTTGCAGACACAAAACAAGTGAATANGCCATCATCATGCTGAAANAACTGTTCCCGAAACATTTCTCCGAAGTCCGGANCNGGTTGTNTTGTATCAATCCGTGCCAATGCCCTATAAATGGTATCCATCTGTCCCTGCCCTGCATTGNCCTTAATGGACATAGGCAGATGTGTCACAATATCNACCCCGTTCCCGTNACAGGATACCCGCATTCCCTGCCGAAGGAAAAATGTACAGAGAGATGCCACAATTTGCAATGAAATTTCTACACTTTCTTCTTTTCTCAGGATGTTGTTGTCTTGAATATTAAAGAAAATACGAACACTTTTTAGGGAAGTGTAATTTAGCTCATTTACCTTGAACTCNTCTGTTTTGGCAGTNGCTTTCCAGTTGATACGGCGCATATCATCATANGGCTGGTATTCCCTGATACCCCGATATTCAAAGGGATCCTCCAGCAAATGTCGTTTGGATAAAATTTCACCGTTGATCTGNATNAAAGACTGCATCAGTTTACTGCTGTCATAGGGCTTTGGATATACGTACAACACAGCCTCTTCTATACGCTGCTCATCCATCATCTGGTTTAGAAAAAACAAATCTGAGGCAACCAGACTGACCTCATCTATGGTGTAATATCCTCTCCTGCCGCCTGTAAATTTCAAGGTACGTGTCACTTTCTCGCNTCCGCCGATGCGAAACACATCATTTCGGTAATATTGATCTGTNGTTCGGGAGCCTTTATGATTATCAAACAGCAATCGTCGGTCTGTTTTGAATTTTACTTTCAGCATGGACAAGGGCAGCCATTTCCTATTCTCAATGATTTCCTTCAGCTCCCCTTGTTCTCCCTGAAAAATATGATCTTCCCNAAAAGATATATTGACGTGCAGATGCCGATACCATAACTTTTCATAGAGAATTTTCTGAAATAACATAAGAAAAAATCCAAGAATACCGATACCGATTAGTTTTATCATTTTTTGAATTCCTCTGTNGGAACAGGGGTGGAAGAAATAATTTTTTCTACNAATTTTCCCGNGCCATCGATGCCTCCCATGCCGTATCCCAATACTATGCGATGTGCCAATACAGGAACTGCCAATACCTTAATATCATCNGGGGACACATATGCTCGGCCGTCCAGATAGGCATAAGCCTTTGCACANCGNAAAAGAGCAAGACTTCCTCTGGGACTGGCGCCCATAATAATCNGGTCACCTTTTCGGGTAGCTCCTACAATATCTATCATATANTCCTGCACACATTTGTGTNCAAAGACTTTGNCGGCCTCTGCTCTGGCTTCNGCGAGCTCTTCCAATGTCAGTACGCTCTCNAGTTCCGCCAAGGGTTCCCTATCCATGTGCTTTNCAAAAATGGCAAGTTCTTCNGCTTTGTCCGGCAATCCCATAGAAAGGCGCATCATAAAGCGGTCNGTCTGCGCTTCNGGCAATGGAAAGGTTCCTGTGGTCTCCACCGGGTTCTGGGTTGCAATCACGAAAAAGGGAGTCCCNGGGATGTAAGTCTCGCCGTCAATCGTTACCTGTCGCTCTTCCATGCACTCCAGCAATCCGGCCTGCGTCCTGGGTGTGGCACGATTGATTTCATCTGCCAGAAGAATGTTGGTGAAAACAGGCCCTTTGCGCANAATAAATTGATTTTTCTGTTTGTCATATACATTGATGCCGGTTATATCGCTGGGCAGCAGNTCCGGTGTAAACTGGATTCTGGAAAAATCTGCANNGATGCTTTTNGCCAGAGTCTTGGCAAGTTTTGTTTTGCCTGTGCCCGGTACATCTTCCAGCAATACATGTCCGTCAGCCAGCAACGCCGTTAAAAGNAGTCTGGAAGTCTGTTCTTTTCCTACGATTACCTTTGCAATATTGGTGAGGATTCTATCCCCAAATTGTTTTCCATCCATNTTTTTATGCTTTCTATTCTGATTTTTATTTCTCTTCCCGNCTATGCTCTGCTATTGCAATCGCGCCGGANTCAATGAGCTTCAGCAAATGNTCAACAATAACCGGGTCAAACTGCTTTCCTCNGTTNTTCTTAAGNTCATCCAAAATGACGTCTGCCGCAAGATTGCTGCGGTAACAGCGGCGGCTGTTCATNGCATCAAATGCATCCGATACGCAGATAATGCGGGCTATAACCGGAATCTCTTCACCCGCAATGCCGTTCGGATAACCTTTGCCGTCATAGCGCTCATGGTGGCTCAGTGCACCTGTTCCAATNCCGTCTATGGAGGTGAAGTCGCGAAGAATTTCTCCGCCATAGACGGTATGTTTTTTCATGATTTCATATTCCTGATCTGTAAGCTTTGCCGGTTTGCCGAGGATTTCATCGGGTATGTATATCTTTCCGCAGTCGTGCATAAGTGCNATATAATAAATGCGTTTACATTCATCTTCGGAAAAGNCCATTTTNTCGGCAAGCATTCTTGAATATTGGGCAACGCGCAGGGAGTGTCCCATGGTGCTTGCATCCTTTGCCTCAATAAAATTGACAATGGTNNGCATGGTCTGCTCGATTATCATNTCNTCATGCTTCTGCCGCTCAAGGAGACGTTTTANATTCAGCTTTACAATGATCATCGAAAGAAAACAGCTTATCCAGATAACCAGTGCTGTGAAAAACACCCAGAAAAACGGATTTTTGAAAATACTNGCATGCATATGGTAACGTATCTCNCCCATGGAAAAATCTGCCACATAGTCAAGCTCTTTTTCCTCGAGATACATAATAAAACCGATTCTGATNCTGCTTTCTTTGTCTGNGGATTTCTGTTTGGGGACTATGGGCATTTCACCTAAGGCCAAATCGGGATAATATACAAAATAATCTCCCTCATGCAGCCAGACCATGGGTCCGGATGCTGCCATAAAGTGATCCAGTGTGATATCGTAATTGGAATATTCCGCNAGGTCAAGCACCTGCACCTTTTCTGCGCCNGACGCNACACCNTGATGATACTCGAAGTCACCGTTCCATGTGTTATTNACACACATTTCNTCAGGGATATATACCGTGGCATTCCAGTCGGTGATNGTGTTGTAGGTGTTGTTGATAACAACCAANTCATATATNGTNCCGACAGATTTTTGAAANAGAAGGTTTCCGTCATCGTCCAGAACGANACCATTTATCCATGANCCTGATTCNCCGCCTCTTGTGACAATCTCCACTGTAATGTCATCAAAGATAAATGAGGTACCCTCACGTNTNCCATCGGAAAGNCGGCATACCCTTTCACGGGTATTGTACAGATGATTTTGCAGGAAAAGTATCGATGTGCCGATTATGATAAAAATCAGCAGAGCGATTGTGACAACCGTAAGCAGGCGGTTTTCTTTTTTATGTATAGTCATCGTTGTCTCCTTTTGTGTTCATTACAGGGTATCGCCTGTTTTCTTATNGTTCTTTATACTACAAATGATATTTCGGTATATCAAGCGTTTTCATAACCATATTATAACAGATTTTCATTTGAAAGCTATACTTTTNGTTGATTTTTCACNNNCCAAGACAATATAATCGTANCATACAAAAGAANGTGGGAAGTGTNAAGATGCGCNGTAGTANGANGATNGNTATAAAAAGATTCAGTNNNGGNATGGGNATTNTGGNNGCGGCNGCCGCTGTCATCTGCAGCNTTTGTTTTGTACACGGTGCNGATGNGGCGGTGAAGGGNATGAAACATTCNAACAGGAATGAANTCCGTCCGTATGTATCNATGGCGGATGCTTTNGTACAAGGGGATTCCATGGTATATNCAGACGGTTGGTATTATTACTGCAGCCAGCTTGACCATTATTATCTGTATCGGGCAAGGGAGGACGGAACGGAACAAACCCTNCTTGCNAAANTGNTGNCCGAAAGNATTTATGTAGATGGAGATACGGTGTATTTTCTTAATATAAACGATGATATGACGCTGTATCGGGTTGGTACGGACGGCAGTGGTCTTTGCAGGCTTTCGGATATTTCCCTGCCTNATCTGAAAGCTTGGGGAGACTATTTNTATTTTTCNTNTGCCGGGAANGATAGTGCAGCAGGTTTATACCGTATNAANAAAGATGGGAGTNNTNNGGANCTGNTGNTAGANGGANATGTGCTGCAGTTTGTCACGGATGGGGAAAGGCTGACCTATATTTTGNNGGATNNGGAAGCGCGTAAGTATCTGCTGTATCNTGCTGATATGAACGGCGAAAACNGGTCTGCAATCTGGGANCTTTCNTCCGAAANAATANGTTGGTNTGATNTGNAGCTTACNCCGGATTTTTTATACTGTACGCAGAANGACGAAACAGGGCGGTTATATCGTCTTGATTTGNCGGACGNCGTGCCCGGGGANCAGATTGCGGTTCTTCCCGACGGGGACTGGCNGATTGCANATGGAAGNATTTACTGTATGACAGAAGAGAAAAAGGATGGCATNCGNACGGTCAGATTGTACAGACTGANAGAGGAAGGGCCGGATAGAGNGGTGGGAAAATGGNGAAGNGAAAGGNGAGAAGNAGAGGCATCTGCTATNGATGGCTGGGAGCTGCTTTATGAAAATACGGCACAGGGTATGGATNGTACAAANNGNTATTGGGGGAACCTTGCNTCTTTTTATGTGACGGAGAAGCATATTTTTGTCCGGGAGTTTTGGTCTGTGGAAGAAGGCGTTTTGTGGGTTNCNCTGGATGAAGAAATGCNGCCTTCNCTTTGGGAGNATTCACAGCAGGTNCCCGTGGTGACGCCTGCGGTTGAATCNGGANTATGGAGAACNNTCTTCGGTGATAATGAGTCTTCACACCCCCGANTACAGTATGTATATGGCAGAGGANTTGACGTATGAGGACAGTTTTGGNGTCTATGGGCCGGAAACCGCATANGGTGAGTTNTCCATACGTCTGCCGCANTTTAATGAAGANATAGAAGGGTATCAAAAAATAAACCGCTTTTTTCAGGAAAGNTATGAATGGGCATTGGAAGAAAAAGAGCGGTTTTATNAGGAAGATTTGNANATTGGATGCAGCTATTTTGAAAAGGTGGACTATNAGTACATGTATCTNGATGAGGACTATCTGACTGTATCGGGTGGTTTGTANGGCTGGATAGGAGGCATCAGGGNTTTTCGGAGAGAAATGCCGGTGACCTTTGACAGGCANAGCGGAGAAGCGCTTTCGCTGGGAGATTTGTTTGCCGTACCGGANGANGAAGCNATGTTGNGCCTGTTTGCTTCTNTTTACAAATATATGGAATGTTCGGAAATGGGCAGCAGNCTTGNACTTTNNAATNCAANATTANGGNATNNNTATNATGTAAANCAGTTTTATCTGACAGAAGATGGAATTGGNCTTTATTATGCGATNTACNCNATAGGTCCCGGAGNGNNCGGAGACTTTTTGTTTGTTATNCCCTATGAAGCAGTTGCGGATATACTGGCGGAGCCGTTAAATCANTCCGAAGCTGCGCAGGNCAAAGAGCCATAGCGTGATGGTCACNGANCTGAAAAAGGTGGTGGCGACNACGACGCTGGAGGTCAGAGTTCCTTCGTGTCCCATATTTTTTGCCATAATATAGCAGCTCACGGTGGTGGGAGCGCCGAGCATAATCAGGATTGCCACCATCTTTTCATCGCGAAAGCCGAGTGCGGCNGCGAGGGGCAGAAAGAGAAGCGGCTGCACCANCAGCTTAACGGCAGAGCAAAATATNGTAGGTTTTATCTGCTTTAATGCNTTTCTTCCCTCAAATCCTGCGCCAAGTCCAAGCAGAGCAAGNGGCGTCGCCAATGAGGAAACACTGTCTATGGATTTGCTGATGATAAAGGGAAANCGGAGACCTGCGGCNGANACTGCCATGCCCAGAAGGATGCCAATGATGATGGGGTTGGTGAGGATGCCTTTCACGGATTTCAGCAGTGCTTTTTTNCCNGAGGCTTCNCTGTGGGGGCCNGTAAAGGAGAGAATCAGCACGGCGGCAATGTTGTACAGGGGNACGGTTCCGATTATCATAAGCGGNGCCATNCCTGCGTTNCCGTAGATATTCTGGATAAAAGCNATGCCNAGAACGGCGGCNCTTCCCCGAAAGGATGCCTGCACAAACTCCCCTGCATGTGTTTTATCTTTGTAGANAAANGCTGTCAGAAGCCAGATAACGGCAATACAGAAAANGGTCACAAAAAAGCAATACAGGACNTAGCGGGTATCCCAGACAGAATAAAAATCGGAGTCCGCNATATCCCGAAAGAGCAGTACNGGCAGTGTGATTTTAAAGTTNAAAGANTTNANNGTGTTGACAAAGGGTTCGTCTACAACNTTAAGCTGCCGCAGAATATAGCCGAGCACCATCAGCAGAAANACGGGTATGGTTGCGTTAAGGCTGAATATGAGGTTTTCCATAATATAAGCACNTCCTTTATNTATGCCGCATNAGTTGGCAGGCGTTCTGNTCAAAGGTACAGTATAGAACCGGCAGAGNGGTTTGTCAATAATACGGTTTTCATTGACACATTTATTTTTGTACGGTATAATCAAAGAGCATTTTACGACATTTACAATAAGGAGGAAATTGAGCATGGCACTTCTTGATATGCTGGCTGGTGAANTGCTTGGTAAGAAATCAGTCGGAGAGCTTNGCAAGNGCNCGGACGCGAGCGATGANCAGGTNNAACAGCTNGTGACGNAGNCNCTTCCGCTGCTNCTTTCGGGGATGTATCAGAANTCTTCAACGGATGANGGCGCNAAGTCTCTTGAAAAGGCNTTAGATGAACANGCTNCGNACGCNGAAAAGAGTACATCATCCATGCTGAGCAAGGTGGACATAAAGGATGGAAAGAAGATTGTAAAGCATGTGCTGGGAGACAGTGAGAAGGAAGTCAAGACAGGTCTNGCCNANTCTACCGGTCTGNCACAGACACAGGTTTCGACGATGCTTGGTCAGCTTGCGCCGGTGGTGCTGTCNCTTGTGGGCAANTATAAAAAAGAAGAAACNAGCAAGGAAAAAGCNGATTCGTCCAANCTTATNAGTGTTTTNGGTTCNGCNNTGCTGGGAAAAGGGTATCAGCAGGTTCAGCCGGAAAAACAAAAANGTNTGAATCTGATGAGTCTTGCNGGCTCGCTGCTGGGTGGTTCTTCCCAGTCAAAGGANCAGNANNGCNGNGNGNATTTGAGTGGTCTNCTGATGAACTTGTTGAAATAGAAAATTGAAGGGAGANGTCTATTATGGCTGAACAGAAGAAAACANNTAAAAAAATTGTCAANGCNGAAGGNTCTACTGAGNCAAANCGNACANTNAAGGAAGCACCTAAGACGGGGAATGCCACCGGACTGCGNATTGGTGCGGTNNTGTTATGGCTGGCGGCGTTTGGGTTGGAGNTTCTTGCCTTAATGATTTTCTGNGGCAATGTTACNCTGAGCTTTTTGCCTTTATCTACGNTGGCACAGGTCATTGTTATGCTTGTACTTGATTTGNTTTTGGTGATTATCGGCTCACAGCTCTGGAANAAATCGAATCATATTGACCCGGCATCAGAAAAGAACAANCTCAAATTCTGGTTGTGGAATAACATGGGTGTTATTGCCTGCGTTATAGCATTTGTTCCGTTCATTGTNCTGGCNCTTACGAACAAGGAGGCTGATGCGAAGACAAAGAAGATTGCGTCAATCGTGGCAATCGTTGCNCTGCTTATCGGCGGAATTGCTTCCTATGATTTCAATCCGATTTCTGNGGAANAAAAGGCNGAGGCGATGGCGGAATTAGGTGATACNATNGTGTACTGGACGCCGTTCGGCAAAGTGTACCANACCGATANTGACTGCCAGGCGNTGAACCGGACGGATACAGTCACAGAGGGAACCGTGGAGCAGGCCATTGCGGCAAATCGTACACGCTTGTGCAAATACTGCGAGAACCGTGACGCAGCGGCAGNCGAGTGAAAAAGTGAAAGCNGAATNAATGGGGTACATAANAGTNATTTTANCGCGCNGTCGTATAGACGGCGCGTTTATTTAAATTGCGGNTTCTGTTCTGAGAGGGTNNTATATGGAAGGNATTACAGGAGGTATTTGTATGTTTCGGGAAATGAGAAGAGGTAAACAGGCTTTGNANACAGCGGCNTGTGAGGAAGTNCTGNAGCGGGGAACGGCAGGCGTTCTGGCAGTAGCCGGAGATGATGATTATCCNTATGCAGTGCCGNTAAGCTATGTCTACGATGCGGGACGGCAGGCGATTTATTTCCACAGTGNNTTAAGNGGGCATAAGCTGGATGCAGTGCGAAGAAACAGCAAGGTTTCTTTNTGTGTTGTGGACAAGGACANTGTGATGCCNAAGGAGTATACGACGTATTTCAGAAGCGTGATTGTTTTCGGAACGATTCGCATTTTGGAGGACNGCGGGGAAAAGTATCATGCGATAGAAGCNCTGGCATTAAAGTATGCGCCTGATGACAGCAGGGAAGGCAGGGACGGCGTAATCGGNGACGGAACGCGGTTCTGTATGNTGGAGTTGAAAATNGAGCATATGTCCGGNAAGGAGGCACGCGAANTAAGCAGGCACAANCTTGATATCGCTGCNGACAAATGGAANCTGAGAGATANNGNGTGTCTGTATGAGAANGANTCGCGGGCGGTATACAGCGCCNNTNCGGAGNAATGGGGCANTGTCATTGTAAAGATAAGCGANNATAAAAAAGAGTTAAAATCGNGNTTTGATATGCTGAAGGCGCTTGNCGGANCCGGCTGNTGNANGGNATANGANTTTGANGNNGNNNNTGGNNTTNNNGTNATAGAGCGGATTTNCCCGGGCAGTCCGTTNCGNGAGGAGCNGAANCCTGAAANGCGNGTNGAAGCATTTTACAGTGTTTTNCAAACAATNCACACAANCGGGGCTGNCTGTGANGGGNATGAAACNTATATGGACTGGCTGGANAGGGCGGAGCAGTTTTGNAAAGACAGTTGNGNAAAGGAAGAAATAAGNGAAAAAATGCACAGGGCATATCAAATCGGGAAGGAGATGTTTGCAAAATATCCNGAGAGNGTNCTGCTCCACGGTGATTTACATCATGACAACATTCTGCTTGGCAGCGANGGNTATTGNNTGATTGANCCCAANGGCATTGTCGGNCCNGAAATTTTNGATATTCCCAGATTTCTGTTGAATGAATTCGGATATGTTTCTTCAAAGGAAATAACNAGCNATGAAATAAAAGNCCATNTGCAGAGGATNNTTAAGCTTTTGGCGGAAAAAACNGGCTATTGTGTGGAAGATATGGAAAAANTGCTTTTTATGGAGGGCATACTNGANGCTGTCTGGTGCNTGGAAGACGGCGAATATGCAGAGGAAGTATTAAGCAGCCTGAACTGCTTTTTCGGGGAAGTGCTTCCTTAGAAANCACTTCTCTGGAAAAAGCAGCAGGCCGCTCTGTTTAATCTGCTTNCAGGGCTTCCGCAATCGTGGAAAAATCCGAGGGACCGCAGTTTAAGAAGAAGGTGTGGAATTTCAAATCGCTGTAATCCTCGCCCCACTTTTCCTGCGCTTCCTCTTTNAGNCGGAGAATTTCCAGATAGCTGAGATAATATTTCAGGTANTTGGANGGCTCCTCTGCAATGTAGTCATAAACATGGCGCGCAGTTTCCAAATCGGTGACGCCGAAAGAGGAAAGCACTTGTTGAATCTGCTCAAAGGAAGCGCCGTCATAATGGATGGACACGTCCAGCAGTGCATACAGGCATAACTGCATATTGCGGTTATGCTTTTCTATTATGTAGGCATAGGCGGTATCCTCGTCACCCGCTTCGGCAGCNAGGGCAGCNGCGTAATCATANGAAATAAATTCCACATACAGCGCCCAGCCNTCCAGATAGCCGCTGTAGGAGAGCACNTGNCGGACAGGNTTTTCNTCNTCCTGACTCATGGCGCGNTGGCTGTATACNGACTGNTAGAGATGNCCGGGNTANCCCTCNTGNGCCANTGTGGTATAAAGCGCNAGNCCTGCGGGCGTGGTCTTTTCATTGATATATATGACGTTGTTTTCNGTNTCGTCCAAAGGCGGCGTCAGGTAAAANGCGGGAGCGCAATAGTCCTGCAGGCTTTCAGAAACCGTCTTGACGGACAGGGCAGGAGGGGCGTCGGAGGNAAAGAGNNCCGATGGAAAGGNNGGAAAATCCGAGTGCATCCTTTCCTGNAAATCNGCAAGCATATCTTCCGGTGTAAACAGCGGGAAGCTGCTGTCCTGCAAAATTTGGATCCAGAGAGAAATGGAATCTTCCCTTGCAGAAAGCATTTCATGCAGTTCTTTGTATTCAGCCTCAAAGCGGGGATACAAAATTGCTTTTATTTCGTCAATGGTAAGAGCGCTACCGGTGTTTTTTTCCACGAGCCACAGATAATAATCCTTTCCCTTGGGAAAATAGCAGAGACCGGCCGGCGTGGAGGTGCCGTCCTCCATAAGAAGAAACAATCCGTCACCAAGCGCTTCATAGGCGGGCAGCATGACGGTGGAGAGCAGCCGGTCGTTTTGGGCTTCGTACTGTTTTGCTTCCGACTGCGTGATTTGGCCATCCTGTATCAGTTTTTGCAGCCGCTCCGAAAAAGTGGTTTGTAAAAAATGGGTTCCCTGTGCCAGTTCTTCTTTGGAGAGAATGGTATAACATTGTTCCCTGACCTGCTGCAGAGAGGTATCCGCCTGCAGCAGTCCCGCGGCTTTCTTTTCCTGCTCATAGACAAGCAATGAGGCAAAATACTCGTCGGTCTGGTCCAAAAGGGCAAGGTAATCTTCCACATCTTCCACGGAGCGAAAGGCATACTCAGCAAACAAAATCGGGAGCTGGGACTGCATGCCGGAGGCAGGCGAAAGCGGCTCGTCATAGTAAGGAAAAGCGCTGCTTTCCTGCGTATGGGACAGAAAGCGTTCCAACAGCTTGTAGGTATATTGCTGTTCTTTTTCAAGGTGTTTTATATTGATTGCCGAAAGGCGTGTTATGTAATCGTGAAGCGCCGCTTCGGACTGCTCGCCGGAATCGGCAGAGTAGACGGGGAGCGTGGGTTCATAGCGTGTAATGCCGAAATTTTCGGGATTGGCAAGTGTATAGTGCAGATTCAAGGTGTTTCCGTACAGTTCATTTTGAAAAATGTCCTCGGTAAGATTATCAAATGCCTTTGCATCTTTGCCTGAGGAAAACAGGAAAAAGGTCAATAAGAAAAGTACAGGCAGCAGAAAATACAAAGGCAGTAATTTTTTTGAAAACAGGAAGTGAAAGGGTTTTTTCATAGGCAGCTTCCACAGGGTTTTATTTATATATATGCCGACGATGGCGGGGAACATGAATTTTTCAGTTCTCTATGGACGGAAAAGTAAAAGTATGCTAGAGTATAAGCGTCAAAAGATATTTGAAATGCGCAAAGAACAGCGCAGAAAAGAGGTTAAACATGAAGAATTTGGAACTGCAAAAAACGGCGAATGAAGTCCGCAAGGGCATTGTTACCGCAGTTCACGGTGCAAAAGCCGGACATCCCGGCGGCTCTTTATCCGCGGCGGACATGTTTACATTTCTTTATTTTGAAGAAATGAATATCGATCCCGAAAATCCGCAGATGGAGGAGAGGGACAGGTTCGTGCTCTCCAAGGGACATACCGCACCCGGTCTGTATTCTGCACTGGCAAACAGAGGATTTTTCCCGGTGGAGGATTTGCCGACGCTGCGTCACTTAGGTTCTTATCTGCAGGGACATCCCTGTATTCATATCCCGGGCGTGGACATGTCCTCCGGTTCATTGGGACAGGGTGTTTCCGCAGCAGTGGGCATGGCGCTTGCAGCAAAGCTGGATGGCAGGGAGTACCGTACCTATACGCTTTTAGGTGACGGCGAGCTGGAAGAGGGACAGGTGTGGGAAGCGGCAATGTTTGCCGGCCACAGAAAGCTTGACAATCTCTGTGTCATTGTGGACAATAACAATCTGCAGATTGACGGACCAATCAGCGAAGTTTGTTCTCCTTACCCGATTGATAAAAAGTTTGAGGCGTTCAATTTTCATGTGATTCATATAGATGCGCACGATTTCGACCAAATCAGGGCAGCATTCAAAGAAGCAAGGGAGACGAAGGGCTGTCCGACTTGTATCGTGATGCAAAGCTTAAAGGGCAAGGGCGTATCCTTTATGGAAAATAACATTGACTGGCACGGAAAGGCTCCCAATGACGAGGAGTATGCGGTTGCCATGGCGGACCTTGAGAAAATCGGCGAGGAACTGGAAAAGGCAGGTGAAGAATAATGGCAGAGGAAAAGATTGTAAAGAAAGTCGCAACCAGAGAGAGTTACGGCAATGCGTTAAAGGAACTGGCTGAAGAGTTCCCCAATCTGGTGGTTCTGGATGCAGACCTTGCAGCCGCAACCAAAACAAGCATTTTTAAAAAAGCTTATCCGGAAAGACATATCGACTGCGGTATTGCCGAGAGTAACATGGTAGGTATTGCGGCGGGCCTGGCCTGTGCAGGCAAGATTCCTTTTGTCAGCTCCTTTGCCATGTTTGCGGCAGGACGTGCTTTTGAGCAGGTGCGTAACTCTGTGGGTTATCCGCATCTGAATGTAAAAATCGGAGCTACACATGCCGGTATTTCTGTCGGGGAGGACGGAGCAACGCACCAGTGTAACGAGGATTTGGCGTTGATGCGCACCATACCCGGCATGGTGGTGATGTGTCCTTCCGATGATGTGGAGGCACGTGCGGCAGTCCGTGCGGCATTGGAATATGAGGGACCTGTTTATTTGAGATTCGGACGTGCGGCGGTTCCTGTGATTAATGACAGACCGGATTACCATTTTGAAATCGGGAAAGGCACTGTGGTCAGGGAAGGCAGCGACGTTACGATTGTGGCAACGGGTATCTGTGTGGATTCTGCGCTGGGCGCAGCAGCTATGCTGGCAGAAGAAGGCGTAAATGCCGAGGTTGTCAATATCTGTACGATTAAGCCCCTTGACGAGGAACTGATTGTGAACAGCGCCAAAAAGACCGGCAAGGTAGTCACGGTAGAGGAGCATTCCGTAATCGGCGGGCTTGGCAGCGCGGTCTGCGATGCACTCTGCAAGAGTTATCCGGTTCCGGTATGTAAGATAGGTATGCAGGATGTGTTCGGCGAATCCGGCTCGGCAGCGGCATTGATTGAAAAATACGGTCTGGACGCAAAAGGCGTTTACAAGACTGTAAAAGAATTTATTTAATATCATATTTACCATAAAAACCTCTCTTTTGTCCGTATCCTATATAGGAAACACTGTCCGTTTGACGGCAGATGCGGACAGAAGGGAGGTTTTTTTATGAGGAAAAGAGGATTGGCATGGCTGCTTGCTTTTTGTATACTTGCAGGGATAAGCGGCTGCGGGAAACAGGAAATGAAACAAATTGAAACACAAAAGGAAATGGAAAATGCGGACGGAGAACAGTCTATAGACGAAGGACAGTCTATGGAGCAGGAAGCTCTTGCGCAAGAGGAGAAAGATATGTTGAGAAATGGTGTAAATCAGTTTGCTTATCAGTTATATGGACATTTGGAGAGCGGAGAGAATGTTTTCTTTTCTCCCTACAGTCTTTGCAGCGCACTGTCACTTCTAAATCTGGGGGCGGGTTCCGAGACAAAGGAAGAGTTGGAGACGATGCTCGGCATCAGCGATGCGGACGTGTGGAGCAGAGCCATGCAGAAGTACCTTTCCACAAACTGGTCGGACGAGACTTTTCTTTTGACAGGCAATTCCGTCTGGCTGCAGCAGGGGAGAGACTGGGCAGAGAATATGGAGTCGGACTTTTTAAAGCCGGCGAAGGAGTTCTTTAAAAGTGAATTATATGAGGCGGATTTTTTGGGAAATCCGCAAGATGCAGTTGCAAGGATAAACGGCTGGGCTGATGAAAATACCAACGGCATGATACCGCAGGTGATTTCTGAGCTTCCTCCTGAGACGATCATGATATTGATGAATGTTGTGTATTTCGAGGGAAAATGGGAGATTCCCTTTGAGGAGGAGAGTACCCATGAGGAGACATTCCACGGAAACAGCGGGGATAAAAGAGTGGATATGATGCATCAGTACGGGGAGTACTATGCTTATGTAGAAACTGACGGTATGAAGGGAATTGCCATTCCCTATAAGGATTCACCGCTCGTTATGAAGATATTTATTCCCGATACATCGGTGAATCCGGATGGCGGTGACATAGAAGCGTTGTTTGCAGCGCTTGACGATGCGGAGAAAGAGGCGCTGCTTGACAGTCTGGACGATGCGGACAAAAAGGAAATCGACCGGCTGGTAATTCCCAAATTTACCATGGAACGGGAAATCGAGGGATTAACAGAAATCCTGCGTGCTATGGGCATGAAGGAGGCCTTTGAGGAGACGGCGGATTTTGACAAGATAGCGGCTGATTTGTATGTAACGCAGGTACTGCACAAGGCAAAAATCGAGGTAGACGAGCAGGGGACAAAAGCGGCGGCTGTGACAGTGATAGAGGCAGCGGGGTGCGCGATGGTGGAAGAGAAAATACCGGTTATTTTTGAGGCGGACAGACCGTTTGTCTATGTGATTCAGGATACAAGAACGGGAATGATTCTGTTTATGGGCAGGGTAAGCAGTCTGGAGTAGAAAGAGAGGTTTGTTATGAAAAAGAGAGGATATGCGTTATTGCTTACGATATGTATGCTTACAGGGATAATCGGCTGCGGGAAACCGCAGTCGGATGAACCTGNCGGNAGCGTCAGGGCTGCAGCCGNGTGAACCTGCNGGTACGTCGGAGCCGCAGTCGGGTACGCCAAATACGACAGGGAGTGAAAACGGAGGTGCGGGCCAAGCAGGTGCAGTCCAATATGACGAGGAGGAAATGGAAATGCTTCGAAACGGAGTAAATGGCTTTTCCTATCATCTGTTTGAGCGTCTGGAAGGAGAAGAAAATATTTTCTTTTCTCCCTATAGTCTTTGCAGCGCGCTCTCGCTTTTAAATCTGGGGGCGGGTTCCGAGACGGAGGAAGAACTGGAGGCACTTTTGGGAATCACGGACGTAGAGGCGTGGAACAATGCCATGCGTGCTTATATGGAGACGCAGTGGCAGGACGAGACCTTTGTACTGACAGCAAATTCTATCTGGATGCGGGAAGAAAAGGAATGGTCGGAAGGGATAGAGACAGATTTTTTAAAGCCTGCGGAAGAATTTTATAAAAGTGAGTTGTTTGAGGAGGACTTTTTGGGAAATCCACAGGAAGCTGTGGCAAAGATAAACAAATGGGCGGATGAACATACAAATGGTATGATACGGGAGGTGTTGCGGGAGCTTCCCATAGACGCGGCAATGATACTGATGAATGCCGTGTATTTTGAAGGAAAATGGGAAACGCCCTTTATGGAAGAAGATACCTTCGAGGAGGTTTTTGTCGGAACCACAGGTGGGAACGAAATAGCGATGATGCATCAATACGGGGAATATTATGCCTACATCGAAACGGAAGTGTCTCCGGGAGCCAGTATAAAGGGAATTGCGCTGCCCTACAAGGATTCACCGCTTGTTATGAAGATATTTCTGCATGACGGAAGAGGGGAGATTGCCTCTTTGTTCGGTGCGCTCACCACAGAGGAGAAGGAAGCCCTGCTTGACAGCCTGGACAATGCGCCCAGAGAAAAAATTGCCCGTCTGGCGATTCCGAAGTTTACCATGGAGCAGGAAATAAAAGGACTGAGTGAGATTCTGCAGGAGATGGGAATGGAGAGAGCTTTTCATATAGGGGAAGCTGACTTTGATAAGATAGCAGAAGATTTGTATGTGTCGCAGGTGCTGCACAAGGCAAAAATCGAAGTAGACGAACAGGGAACCAAGGCGGCAGCCGTGACGACAATCGTGACCAATGATGCCTGTGCTCCCATAGAGGAAGAACCGATTGTCTTTGTGGCAGACCACCCGTTTATTTATGTAATTCAGGATACAAGGACGGGAATGATTTTGTTTATGGGGCAGGTGAATCATCTGGAATAACGGACGGAAAAAGGCGGACTGAAGCTGATNTNGGANANGCGTCAGAGTTGTCAANTGNATTGACAGTGCCTGTTGGAATTAGTATAATTATTCTACCTGATTGTTATAAGGCATCGTAACTGGAAATTGCATAATAACAGATTATGCAGGAATTACCGCAACATGCGGAGAAGGATGAGGGAAACAGGTAATGAAAAAAGTAATTGCAATGATAGCAACAATGGCAATGTTGGTGTGTGGTATTAGTGTGAATGTATCTGCGGCAACGCAGGATGAATGTCATCATGGCAATGGTACTTATACAATAACGTATGGTACACAAACAACAAGGACTTATACACATCCGGCGCTTGTGGCTTATAAACCGAATGGAGACCCCATTTTGGTAGATTGTACAGCAACGGAGACNTATCAGCCGATGCGGGTAATATGCAAAGATTGCGGATATATTATCAGCGATTGGAAGGAGCCAGTCGGCACAACACATTCTATTAAACATTGATGAAGAGCGGAGTGGCTTAAGGGTTGCTCCGCTTTTATAACATATAAAAANGATAGGGAAAGGAAACAGNNTATGAAAAGAAAAGNTTGGATAGCTATTTTGCTGGTAATATCGCTGCTGCTTGCAGGNTGNGCAGGCANAGAAANTGANCNGNCNCCNTCGGGTGGCANTGTNCAGAGCGGCGTAAGCACGNNGGGAAACGGCGAAACCAATGCCGGGGATAATGAGGGCAGTCAGGGAAATGGAAATNNGGAAGATGGNNCAGANACNGTNCCGAAAGAATACGAGACATCCTATTGGAAATACGATTTGGAACTGANATCTGAGGAGATGGCNTTTTNCGTNGAGGANGGNGAAAATTTTNTGTCAGCNCAGTACTATCAGGGAGAGGGCATATGCTTTTATGGAAATGAAGANGGGCAGTTGTTTTGCTANCACGCGGCGGANGGGGANGAGGAACTGCTTTTAGAAGGNGTNCCGGAGGAATATCTTACNGCNTCAAACGAGTGGTATCGGGATTCGGAAAANTTTTATGTCAGTCAGAAGGAANTCCTCATAGTGCTGGATATCAATGGACAGCAGGTATACAGGCTGGATGCGGGAGGTGCAATTGGCGAGATATGCGGCACAAAAAACGGGGATATTGCGCTGTTAGTGAGCGACATGCAGGGCAGCGGCTACATGGTTTTGACGCTGGACAAAGAGACAAGGGTATTGACAAACAGAGTGGCAGTGCAGGATTATCTTGCCGTATCGGAAGGGTATGAAGCAGACATTCTGGTCATGACATGGCAGGGCGTATATGACTTGAATTTGGAGAACGGTGATAAAGTATGGCATATGAAGTGGGCGGGGACGAGTTACNTGACAGGAGCAGAACAAAAATTCCCCTGCGCTTTTATCCTGTCGGAAGAAGGCAAACTGGAACAGCTTCAGTCAGACAGGGATGGAAAGTTTTTTGCGGAAAGTCTCTGTAAAATCAATCCGGAAGCAACCGGAAAAATTCTGCTGACATACAGAACTTCTATGGCAATGGCTGAGGAAAAGCTGTTGATTGCACAATTTAACAAAGATAATGATAAATATTATGTGGTTTTGGAAGAGGGTGGAGACAGAGAACGAACCAGCATGGAGATTGCGACGGGGCAGGGACCGGACATGATAAGTCCGTCAGCGGTGCAGAGTATATCGAGTTTGGCGGAGAAAGGAGCATTGGAAAATTTAGAGCCTTATTTTCAGGCGAGCGGCCTCAGTGTAGACAATTACTTTCCGGCAGCGGTAAGTAATTTGGGCATGGAGACAGGAATTTATGCAATCGGCAGCCGGATGTTTTTTGATGTTTTTTATATCAGGAAAGATTTTGTGGAGGATGTACAGAACACGAATCTGGAAGAAATACTGGATAACATGGAGGCTTATGAAGGCAATGCGGTTCTGAGTTCAACTTTTGGGTATGGTCCCAGTACGGTTTTATGGTTCTTTCTGCATGTGTCAGACGACCTTTTTGGTATGGTGGACTGGGAGAATAAAACCTGCGATTTCAGCGGGGAGCTCTGGGAGCAACTTTTAAGGGTGTCAGGCAGGTATGGCGTGACGGAACGCAACAAGGGCGATGAAGAGATTGCAAGCATGTTTTTTTCCGTGCGCAGTTTATATGAGTTTGCGAAAATGGAGTCGGAAGCGCACAGCAGGGGCATGGTGGCAGTAGGATATCCGTCAGATGAGGGTATGGTGTCGCGCATAAGCGCAGAAACAATTGCCATAAACGCCTCCTCGCAGAATAAAGAAGGTGCATGGGCTTTTATTCAATATCTTCTGAGTGAGAAAGTACAGAGGCAGATTGCAGAAAACGCTTTCCCTGTAGACAAAAAGATATTTCAGGAATCCGTAGATAACGTGGATAAAGAGATGGTGTATGGCTATGATAGTTATACGGCGGGGGAGATATATATCACCGACGAGAGCATAGCGGATTGCCTGGCATGGATTGAAAGAGGAAAGATTGTTCCGATACATACGGGGTATATTTTGGGTATTGTGGAAGAGGAATCAGAGTTTTATTTTATGGGAGATAAGAGTATAGAAGAAATCAGCGATACGATAGAAAACAGGGTGCGGCTTTATCTGATGGAAATGGATTAATAAAATTTTTTATGAAAATTGCGTGAAAAGACTACCTTTTCTTTGAAAGATAGATTATAATGGTAAAGCGTGCGGCGGCTTGTACTTGCGCCAGCGCAGGAAAAGGAAGGAGATACACCATGTCAGAAAAAGGAAAATCACAAAATGAAGCATCGCAGAAGATTGTGACTAAGTACGATAGAAAGGTACAGAGAAGGAAGGAAGAGGAGCTAAAGGCAAAAAAGAGAAAGCAAATCAGCCGTGTTGTGGGCATTGTTATTCTTGCTGCCATTGTAATCGGACTGGCTTCCATACCGGTTAGAAATTATGCGGCTTCCCATTCTACTTATATTACAGTGGGCGGTCACGATATTACCAAGGTTGAATTTGACTACTATTATAATCTTGCAAGCAGTGATTATATCAATACCTACGGGACTTATCTGGCCTACATGGGCTTTAATGCAAGCGGAGATTATGCTTCACAGGCGTACAGCGATACCATGTCATGGAAGGATTATTTTGAGCAGCTTGCCGTGGATACCATCCGGCAGAATAAAGCGCTGGTTGATGCGGCGCATGCAGCAGGCTTCACCTATGATACGTCCCAAGAGTATGCGGCTTTTGCGGAGTCTGCAAAGACGGCGGCCGCTGCGGCAGGGGAATCTCTAAACAGGTATTATAAATTGACCTTCGGAAGGTATTCAACGGTTTCCGGACTGAAGCCTTACGTAGAGGAGGGCTATCTGGCGTCTGCTTATTACAAGCATGTGGCAGAGGAGAAGGCAGCTTCCGCAGATGAGATTCAGGCATATTACGACGAGAATAAAGAAAGCTATGACAGTGTGGACTATAAGCTGACAGAGATAAGCGCTGAAATCCCTGAGGCGCAGACGGTAACGGATGACGACGGCAATGTAAATACCGTCGAGCCTACGGAAGAAGAAATACAGGCTGCAATGGATGCAGCGAAGGAAGAAGCAGATGCGGCGCTGCTTGTGATTGCAGAAGAAGGCACGGAGCACAACGGAATGTTAAGAGCCAACATCTCTTCAAAGTATAGGGACTGGCTGTTTGATGAAGCAAGAAAAGAAGGAGACACCACAATTATTGAGGACGCAGACAGTCACAAGTACTATGTGCTGCAGTTTGAAAAGAGGTATCTGGATGATACCGCCACAGCGGACGTTCGTGTGATTGCAACGACTGCCGTTAATGGAGAGGATATCTTAGCGGAGTACAATGCTGCGGGTGCAACAGAAGCTGCGTTTATCGAGCTGGTGAAGAAATACAGCGAGGATAGTTACAGCATGTCAGAAGATGGTCTTTACAAAGAGGTGACGGTTGCTTCTTTGAACAGTGCTTTCAGTGAGTGGATTTTCGAAGAGGGACGCAAGCCCGGCGATACGGTTTCTCTTGTACAGGATGGCACATTCTTTGTTCTCTATTATATAGGCGAAGGGCGTCCCGAGTGGCAGGTATCGATTGCAAATACGCTTCTCAGTGAGACGATGAGCGATTACTTGGACGAGATAAAGGAAGGCTGCGAGGTGTCTGACCCCAAGGGAAGGCTGGTCTATTTGAAGGTTCAGGCAGCGGCAAATGCCGGCAGTCAGGACACAGAGCCCACAGGCGAAGGTCAGGCGGAATAGATTATAAAAACAAACATGAAGAGGCGTCCTCACAAAAATGGGGACGCCTTTTGTAATACCTGAAATTACTCTTCTATTTTGCAAAGTGCAGGTTCACGCCGGTATAGGGTGCGAGCTCCAGACGGATGAAGTACCCTCGCTCGTGGTGGCAGACAGGGCAGAACTCGGGAACTGAGGTGCCGCGGTAAATATGTCCGCATTCGAGACACATCCATGCAGTTTCCACATCGGATACGAAAAGCTTATCCTGTTCCAGCAAATCTGCAAAGAGGCCAAACCGGTCGCCGTGCGTTTTTTCGATTTCTGCAATCAGCTGGAAGGAAGCGGCAACACCGGGAAAGCCTTCCTCCTTTGCAACCTGTGCAAATTTCTTATATACGTCGTCATGCTCCTCGTACTCGTTGTGTTGTGCAAGCCTGAGGAGCTTTGCTGTGTCCTGGCTGATATCGATTGGATATGCGCCGTCGATATGAATGTTTTCGCCGCTTAAGCTGCTCAAGTGATTGTAAAAAATAGAAGCATGTTCTTTTTCCTGATCCGCAGTGAAACGAAATACGGCGGAAACCACATATAAATTCTGTTTTTTGGCCTGTGAGGCAGAAATGGTATAACGGTTTCTTGCCTGACTTTCTCCGGCAAAAGCCCGCATCAAATTGTCTTTGGTTTCGCTGTTTCTAAAATCTGTTGCCATATAAATTCTCCTTTATGTTATGATTTGATGTCTGTTTTCCAGAAGCCGTGAAGGTTACAGTATGCGTATGCGGCCACCGGTTTATCATTGGGGGCAAGTGCAAATTCTGCTTTGGGCTCCTTGTCGGGCGTGAGCTTTTTCAACTGGCTGCCTTCCATGGTTTCCAGATAAATCCAGCCGATGCTGTGCTCCTCGCTCATAGGGTGTGCGACGCTGCCCACGGACACTGTCACCAGACTGCCGTCTACCGTGACGCAGGGCAGATGCTTTTCTCCGGCGCCCTCCGATTTAGAGGGATCGAGTTCCGTAAAATTGCTTCCGATACATTTGGCAAGTTCTTCCTTGGAGCCGGTAATTAACTCCAAGATGCCGAGCTTGTCTTTACATTCAAAAAAGGTGTGACATCCCATTTTGTCCTCCTTCTGCCGTCTGTGCGGCGGTAATCCTATTTTTATAACAGTGGATTTTCTGACCGCGCCCGCAGGCGTGCAAAGCGCCGGTCTGTCTCGGTCTGTATTTTTTCCGCTATTTCCCGGTAAGTCTCTTTGGCAAGGTGTCGGGTTCGTCCCATCATAGAAAGCCAGTCTGTGACAGGAATTTTTTTACCGCTTTTTTCAGGGTCGTAATTCAATGTCGTGATGCCGTTTTCAATTTCATAGAGTGGAAAATAACAGCAGTCCACTGCAGCGGCAATCACACTCCGCTCTTTATCCGGCGAATCGCCCCAGTTGAGGGGACAGGCGGAGAGCGCTTTGAGGTAAGCAGTGCCGAAGTCTTTGGCGTAGGCGGCTGCCTTGGCTGCTTTCCGGATAAAATCCATGGGGTTGCTCTCCGCGGCACACGCCACATAGGGAATATGCGTGGCAGCCATAATTTCCGGTGTGTCCTTGTGGAAAAAAGTCTTGCCGTACCGGGTGCTTCCCACGTGGGAGGTTGCGCTTCTTGCCCCCATTGGAGTGGAATAGGAAAGCTGATAGCCGGTGTTCATGTAACCGCCGTTGTCATACTCAAAAATGATGAGTCTATGATTCCGCAGGGCGGTTCCCAAGGCGGAACCCATGCCGATATCCATACCGCCGTCACCGCTTACCATGATAAAGGTAATTTCACCTTCGGGGTACTCGCCCCGCTTCTGCCGCTGCCTGAGCACCTCTGTCAGTCCGCTCAGGGTGGCTGCACCATTCTGGAACAGATTGTGCAGATAAGGGATTTTGAAAGATGTCTTGGGATAGGCGGTGGTTACGACCATGCCGCAGCCGGTCTGAAACAAAAGGACAACATTGCCCTCGATGCCCTTCAACAGAAGGTTTAGATTGACCGGAATCCCACATCCCGGGCAGGCGCCGTGTCCGGGAGCCAGACGCTTCGGCATAGCAGTTGCCTCCCGAAGCTGCCCGCCTTTTACTATCATCTTTCCGGCGGATGCGTCATAGGAGCAGGTAGTAATATGCTTCATCGTATCCGTTTCCGACAGTGGTTTAAAATACACAGGCTGCTTGGTTTCTTCGCTGCCTTTTACAATACCATGGTAGTCAAAGGCGGCAGCGTTTTCCTGCAAGCCTTCGCGGAAAAGACAGAGCGCGTCCTCCACAAAAAAGTCCTGTCCGCCAAGCCCGTAGACTCTGGTGATAACTTTTGCCTGACAGGAAGTCCGCTGCAGGGCGGCACGAAGTTCAAGCGACAGACTGCCGCCGTCTGCACCGTAGCTGTCCTGCCGGTCTGCCGCGACAATAACGGCTGCATTCTGACAGAAAGAGGAGAGCAGTTCCCAGGGAAACGGACGGAGCACCAGCAGGGTAATGACACCGGCACGGATGCCTTCCTTTCTGAGAATGTCTACGGCTTCCATTGCGGTATGGTAGGCGGAGCCTAACAGAAAGAGCAGAATGTCTGCATCCGCATGTAAATACCCTTTCAGAAAGGAATAGCTTCTGCCGGATAGCGCGTTATATTCCTGAAACAGCGACGGCAGCAGTTCTTTTGCCTGTTTCATGGCAAGGTGAAGCTGGTAGCGGTTATTTAAAACGTCGGGCTCGTTCATGTAAGAGCCGACTGTGATGGGATGCTCCAAATCCAGCAAGTCTGCGGCAGCTTTTTTCTCGCCGATATAGGACTTGACAGTGATGTCGTTTTCAAATACCATGCATTTCCGCTTCTGGTGGCTGGTATAAAAGCCGTCGAAGGCAACTGCCACAGGCAGGCTGACTGCTTCCGCAAGTTTTAGCGCAAGCAGGTTCATATCATATACCGTCTGCGGCTCGTCCGCAAAAAGGATAATCCAGCCGGTATTGAGCATATACATAATGTCGCTGTGGTCGCCTTTGATACAAAGGGGACCGGAGACGGTGCGGCATGCTACGTTCATTACCATGGGAAAACGGGTGCCGGACTGTACCGGAAACTGTTCCAAGGCGTATAAAAGCCCATTGGCGCTGGTCGCATTGAAGACTCTGCCGCCGCCTGTGGAAGCGCCGTAACAGATGCCGGCTGCGCTGTGTTCTCCTTCTGCGGCAATCAGTTTAATGTCGTGTTCGCCCTCCGCACCCATTAAGTCCAGATTTTCCGCTATCTGCGTGGAAGGTGTGATAGGATAGTAACCCATCACATGATAATTAATTTGTTTGGCGGCATATGCGGCCAGTTCATTTCCGCTTTCGTAGAGAACCTTTTGCTTTTCCATAGCGTACCTCCTGCAATGATTTAGGTAATACCACCGTCCACGCGCTTTTCGTCCAGATACGAATCACTGGTTATCCAGCCGTTTGGACCGGTCTTTTCATACAAAATGGAATCCGGCAGCAAATCTTGATTGGGGACAAACCATGGTTTTTCGGGATAATCTTTTTCCAAAGCCTTGACAAGAGCGCCTGTGGGACAGACCGCTACGCAGCGCAGACAGCCCTTGCAGTGAAAATAGTCCAGTCCGCCGTTTACCATGGCG
Source organism: Lachnospiraceae bacterium (assembly GCA_014804445.1). Classification (GTDB taxonomy): domain Bacteria; phylum Bacillota; class Clostridia; order Lachnospirales; family Lachnospiraceae; genus Acetatifactor. The sequence goes on from JAAUZU010000027.1 coordinate 65,700, forward strand.
GGTTTGCCGTTGATACTGCCTTCGCGAAACTGGAATACCATGTCGGGACAGGTGGAATCACAGAGCCCGCAGTTGATACATTTCTCCTGCAAAAACAAGGGAATATAGCCCTCTCTGGAGGGAGATAAATCGTTGGAAACCGTGCTGCCGAAGCGAGGATTGACGCCGCCTAAAGGCGCGTTGTCATAACCCCATGTAAAGGCTTCTCTTTTGGCAGAAGAAGCACTTTGGGCAGCGGAGGCAGAAACCGGAGTGCCCACGGAAAGCAGGTTGTATCCTTTTTCCACACCATTCAGATTGGAGACAATCAGGTCGGGATACTTTTTGCCTATGGTATCCGAACACAGGCTTTTCACACAGTCAAGTGGGATAAAGCCGGAAGCCTTTGCGATGGCGCCGAGCAGAACCATATTGATACGGGAATGACATTCCATTGCAATCTTTAAGGCGTCTATACAGAAAAGTTCTCCCTTTTCAAAAGGATATTTCTGCATGGCTTTATCGGGAGAGAGCGGCGTATTTAGAATGATTTTGGTATTTTCCGCTACACCGTCCAGCACAGGAAGTCTGCCCATAAGCCCTTCATGAAAGATGCATAAAATGTGAGGGGAGACAACGGGACTGTTGACTCGTATCGGCATGTCCGCACTGCACCACCGCACAAAGGCTTTGACTGGCGAACCCCGCTTTTCGGAGCCGTAACTGGAAAAACTCGACGCATTCAGGGAAAGGTACAGCGCGCCCAGTTCGCCCAGCATTTTGCCGCAGAGGTTGGCGCCCATGCCGCCAATGCTTTCAAGGCGTATTTCAAAATATCCGTTATCATTGGTAACCGGCAGTATATTTTCCATAAGCGTCCTCCATTACATAGTTGTCTATAGTATGTCGGTTTTGCTGTGCTTTATACGGAGAAAAAGAAAATGAATTACTCTTTTTTCGGAGTTGTGCACCTTTTGGAAATGGATTATAATGACACTGATAAAGCGTGATTTGAAAGAAGGGTTATGATGAAATACTTGATAAAATATTTGATAGATTTTACAGCTTTGGCTCTCTTATATATTTTTGTTTTTTTCAAAAAGTGGAAGAGCAAAGGCAAAGATGTATTGCTTGCCAACACGTTAATGTATATATATCTTTCTTTTGTGCTTTATTATACCTTGATGCCGGTCATAACATCTATCCCATTTGTTCTGAATCATCCCTATAAACCTATGAATTTGGTGCCGTTTATCGATGTTTCAAAGGGGAGAGGGGATTTTGTAAGGCAGATAGTGTTGAACATTATTATGACCATTCCTTTTGGTTTCCTGTTTCCGTTAATCGGAAACAGAACTGCTAAATTCTGCAAAACGGTATTTTTCTGTTTCTTGATGAGCCTGAGTATTGAAATATTGCAGCCACTTATCAATGGCTTTCGCTCTTCGGACATCACGGATTTAATTACCAATGTGACCGGCGGAGTGCTCGGATATGGTTTTTATGTTATGTTCAGGCCGATTACATTTTGGATTTTAGATCATCTGAAAACGAGGAATTAGAACTTGACTTTCAGTTTGCAAAGACAGGAGACGAACCGGATGGCAGGTACGGTAATTTTTGATTTGGACGGAACTTTAATTGATACAGAAAAATATTTTAAGATTTTTTGGCGGCAGGCGGCTGCGGCTTTCGGCTATCAGATGAGCGAAGAACAGGCTTTGCTGCTCAGAAGTTTGGGACGTCCATATGCGCCGGCGTTGTTAAAGGAGTGGTTCGGGGAAGCTTTTGACTATGTAGCCGTCCGCGAATACCGCAGAAAGATTATGAAGGAACATTTGGATAAGGTGGGAATAGAACTGAAGCCTCATGTAGAGCAGGCGCTTTCGTGGCTGACAAAAAACGGATATAGGACGGCAGTTGCCACCGCCACTCCGGTGGAGCGCGCCACAGATCAGCTCAAGCAGCTTGGCATAGCGGAGTACTTTGATGAAATTGTCAGCGCCGCATCTCTGGAAAAAGGAAAACCTGCGCCGGATGTCTATCTGTATGCCTGTGAAAAGCTGGGCGAAGATCCGAAGGACTGTTTTGCTGTGGAGGATTCCCCAAACGGTGTACTTTCCGCGTATGCCGCGGGTCTCAAGGTCATTATGGTGCCCGACCAGACAGAGCCGGACGCGGAACTTGCGGCAAAGCTGTATGCCTGTATTCCGTCATTGGGGGAATTGGCAGCGGTTCTTGATTTGTCAAAATTTGATTGACATATCTGGATTTGATTTGTACAATAATAGTATAGATGAGCAATCATCAGGTGAGTCCTACCGATAAGTGGAACCGATAAGAGAGTATTTCCATTGCGATGGATACTACCAGAGGGCTATGCTTTAGCGTAGCCCTTTGCGTTACCAAGGAGTGGTTGTGTTGTGAGCAAGCGACTGAAACTGTACAATGTAAACTTGAAATACATAAGGAATCTGCATTATGTAGATGAACATGTACCTTCCATATCACCACAGGCAGGAAAACAAAACAGGCCTTTTCTTGGAGTGGTTGTTATGGTAAATGGTTCCAAATACTGTATTCCACTTTCATCAAATTCTGCTAAAAAGAATAAGAACTTTGATTCCATGCGTGAAAATATTACGTTTCGCAAGATACGGGATAGGAATGGAAAAGTTTTAGCAGCTTTGAATCTAAACAATATGATACCCATTCGGGATGAGTACATATCAGAAATTGATCTTAAAATTAAGAATTCCGATTCGGTATCCATAAGACAATGGAAGAAATTATGTGGCAAAGAACTCGATTGGTGTCAATCTAATAGTACGGAAATAGAACGTCTTGCAAATGAACTATATCGTAAATACTGTTCTGGTGAATCTTTTCAAAAGCGAAACATTTGTCTGAATTTTCCCGCATTAGAAAAAGAATGTAATAAAGCAAAAAAATTCCCTCAAAATCCTTGACAACAGCCCGCTCCATGCCCTACAATCACTACATATCAAGCTTTTATGCATATATGTGATTATGGCAGCGACGAGGGTTAGTAAGATGGCGGAATATCGCAGAGAGGGAGCAGTATGGTGGAAAGCTCCTATAGGAAGTGTCTGAACCTGCCTCTGAGTCCTGTATGAAAATACAGCGTAAGCCTACGTTATCGGCAAAAGAGAGAATGTATAGCGCATGCGATATACATTAAACAGGGTGGTACCGCCGGTTTTCCGGTCCCTTTTGGGGACGGATGCCGGCGTTTTTATTTTAGAGGCACGCCGCAGCACATAAGGAAAGGAAGAGGAGTATGGCAGACAAAAAAATGGTAGAGGCAATTACCTCCATGGACGAGGATTTTGCCCAATGGTACACGGATATCGTGAAAAAGGCTGAGCTGATTGATTACACCAGCGTCAAGGGCTGTATGGTGATTAAGCCGGCAGGATATGCGATTTGGGAGCTTTTGCAGAGACAGCTCGACGAGAGGTTTAAGGAGGCGGGTGTGCAGAACGTCTACCTGCCCATGTTTATTCCCGAAAGCCTTTTGCAGAAGGAAAAGGATCATGTGGAGGGCTTTGCGCCGGAGGTGGCGTGGGTGACACACGGCGGCTTGCAGCCTCTTCAGGAGAGGCTCTGTGTGCGACCTACTTCTGAGACGCTTTTCTGTGATTTTTATAAAAATGACATACAGTCCTACCGTGACCTGCCCAAGGTATACAACCAGTGGTGCTCCGTTGTCCGNTGGGAAAAGGAAACCAGACCTTTCCTGCGTTCCAGAGAGTTTTTGTGGCAGGAGGGACATACCGCCCATGCGACGGCAGAGGAGGCGGAGGAGAGAACCGTTCAGATGCTGAATGTGTANGCGCAGTTCTGTGAGGAGGTTNTGGCNATTCCNGTTATCAAGGGACAGAANACGGAAAANGAAAAATTTGCGGGAGCGGAGCATACCTACACCATCGANTCCNTGATGCATGACGGNAAGGCGCTTCAGTCCGGCACCAGCCACAACTTTGGNGANGGCTTTGCCAAGGCGTTTGGCATCCAGTTTACGGACAAGGACAATACCTTAAAGCATGTTTATCAGACCTCATGGGGCATGTCCACCCGTATCATCGGNGCCATTATTATGGTNCATGGCGATGATTCCGGTCTGGTTCTGCCTCCCAAGGTAGCGCAGGTGCAGGTGGCAATTATCCCGATTCAGCAGAAGAANGAAGGNGTTCTGGACAAGGCGTATGAGCTGCGTGACCGCTTAAAGGGCAGNTTCCGNGTNAAAGTGGACGATACGGACAAGAGCCCCGGCTTCAAGTTTGCAGAGGCAGAAATGAGAGGCTTCCCTCTTCGTCTGGAAATCGGTCCCAAGGATATAGAAGCCGGCAAGTGTGTGCTGTGCAGGCGCGATACCGGAGAAAAGATAGAGACTGCGCTTGATGATGTGGAAGAAACCGTGGCAAAGCTGCTGGACACCATTCANCACGANATGNTGGAGAAGGCGAGAAAGCACAGAGACGCCCATACNTTNATTGCCCGCAATATGGAGGAGTTCGAAAAGCTCTTTACGGCGGCAGCNCAGGGCGACAGGCAGAATGCCGGNTTTGTCAAAGCCATGTGGTGCGGCGAACAGGAATGTGAGGATATCATAAANGAAAAACTCAGCGTTACCAGCCGCTGTATTCCTTTTGAGCAGGAGCAGCTTGCCGAAACCTGTGTGTGCTGCGGAAAGCCTGCGAAGAAAATGGTTTACTGGGGCAGGGCATATTAAAGGAGATAAGACATGCTTTACAGGGAAATACCGGTGCAGATGAAAAATTCCGCAAGTGCAAGTCTGGTACTGTATTTACAGGATTATTCCGCGGATATGCTGGTACAGGAGCGNCCCATGGTGATACTCTGTCCCGGCGGCGGATACAATCATATTTCCGTGCGGGAGTCGGAAAGCGAGGCGCTGCAGTTNCTTGCCATGGGCTGNCATGCGGCGGTGCTGCGCTATACCGTGTCCGAGAGATATCCCGTGCAGCTTACGGANCTTGCNTTTGCCGTAACATATATCAGGGAACATGCGGCAGAATGGCATNTAGACAGTGGTAAGNTNATCGTGCAGGGCAGCTCGGCNGGCGGNCATCTTGCNGCCTCGCTGGGTGTGTNCTGGCAGGANAAATGGCTNTGGGANNCGGNGGGNGCGGATTCNGCGGAAGAGATAAAGCCNGACGGAATGCTTCTCTGTTACCCGGTGATAACTGCCGGAGAATTTGCGCACAGAGGCTCTTTCGATATCCTGACNGGCGGTGACGAAACGCTTTTGGAGAGGCTTTCCCTNGAGAAAAGNGTCAATNCCCATACGCCGCGCGCTTTTATCTGGCACACGTTTACGGACGCGACGGTTCCGGNGGAAAATTCGCTTCTGTTTGTAAGCGCCNTGCGCCGNCACANCATTCCCACAGAGTTTCACCTGTATCNGAAGGGGAAGCATGGGCTGGCGCTGGCAAGTCCCCTGACCGCAAGCAAGGACGGCAGTCATATGCAGAAGGAATGTGAATCATGGATTTCGCTGGCGCGGGTGTGGATAGAGAACCTGTAGGCGCGCAGTAAAAATAGTCGGGTAATTCAGATGGAAAAGAAGCGGTATAATTTTGCTGTACTTGTATCGGTTCAGACGCTATAATCAAGAACAGAAGGATAAACAAAATTTCAAGAAAAGTGGAGGACAAAGCATGATATTCGGTAACGGATGCTGGCTGCAGAAAGAAGGCTGCGGCAGTTTTACCCCGCAGGAAGTATATTTTGAAAAAGTAGAGGAGACAAAGGTGACTTTATGTNTGCCGACCTCAAGGATTATGCACAGAGGCGCAACTTTGGGCGGTGTCAATCTGACCATGGTAATTACATCTCCCGCGCCGGAGGTGCTGCGCGTGCAGACNTGGCATCACATGGGCGCGCTGAAAAAGGGACCGGAGTTTGAACTGTGNCAGANNGAGGAACTGCCCCTTGCGGTGACAAGTGATGAAGAAACGCTGGTGGTGACGAGCGGCACGCTGTCACTTGAAATCGGCAAAAAGAATTGGTANATGGCTTACAAGAGGAACGGCGAAGTGATTACCAAATCTGCGGCGAAGGATTTGGCGTGCATGAAGACTGACTGGAAGGGCGACTATTACGACAAGGGCGATATCACGGAAACCTATATGCGCCAGCAGCTTTCNATGGGCGTGGGCGAGCTTATCTATGGACTGGGTGAGCGCTTTACTGCGTTTGTCAAGAACGGGCAGAGNGTTTCCATATGGAATGAGGACGGCGGAACCAGCACCTACCAGTCCTACAAAAACATACCNTTCTATATCAGCAACAAGGGNTANGGTGTTTTTGTAAATCACCCTGAAAAAGTGGAATTTGAGATTGCAACGGAACAGGTNACCAAGACGGAATTTTCNGTGGAGGGCGGTTATNTGGANTATTATTTGTTTAACGGTCCTACCATGAAGGAGGTACTGACNAGNTATACGGATTTGACGGGCAAGCCTTCNCTTCCCGCACCNTGGACCTTTGGACTCTGGCTGTCCACTTCTTTCACCACGAANTATGATGAAGAGACGGTTATGAGNTTTGTGAACGGCATGCTTGACAGGGATATTCCNCTNNGGACATTCCATTTTGACTGCTTNTGGATGAANGAATTTCACTGGACTGATTTTGAGTGGGATTCCCGCGTGTTCCCCGANCCTGAGGGNATGTTACGGCGTATTAAGGAAAAAGGACTGAATATCTGCGTATGGATTAACCCTTATATCGGGCAGGAGAGCTGCNTGTTTAAAGAGGGTATGGAAAAAGGTTACTTTGTAAANCGGTTAAACGGCGATGTATGGCAGTGGGATATGTGGCAGCCGGGCATGGCGCTGGTAGATTTCACCAACAAAGAAGCCTGCGCATGGTATCAGGAAAAGCTGGCAGGTCTGCTCGATATGGGNGTGGACTGCTTCAAGACGGACTTCGGCGAGAGAATTCCNGTNGAGGGCATCTGCTATCACGACGGCTCCGANCCGAAGAAGATGCACAATTACTATACTTACCTGTACAATAANGTNGTATATGAGATACTGGAGAAAAAGCGCGGCAAGGGCGAAGCAGTGCTGTTTGCGCGTTCCGCAACTGCGGGCGGACAGAAATTCCCCGTACACTGGGGCGGCGACTGCTGGTCCGACTATGAGTCCATGGAGGAGAGCCTGCGCGGCGGTCTTTCCCTGATGATGTCCGGTTTCGGNTACTGGGCGCATGATATCGGNGGATTTGAGAGTACCTCCACNCCGGATGTTTACAAGCGCTGGGTTGCTTTCGGGCTTTTATCCTCCCACAGCCGTCTGCACGGCAGTACCTCCTACAGAGTGCCGTGGGCNTATGACGAGGAAGCGGTGGATGTGGTGCGTTTCTTCACCAAACTGAAAGCAAGACTGATGCCCTATCTCTANAAAACAGCGGTTATCACNAGCAAAACAGGTATTCCCACCATGCGCAGNATGGTACTGGANTTTACGGAGGACAGAACCTGTCACTATACGGACCGNCAGTATATGCTGGGCGACAATTTCCTGACGGCGCCTATCTTTAACGAAGAAGGCATGGCAGACTACTANCTGCCGGAAGGACGCTGGACCGATTTCTTTACCGGAGANGTAAAGACGGGCGGACNCTGGATAAAAGAAAAACACGGTTATCTGAGTGTACCGCTTTTGGTGAAGGAAAATTCCATCGTAGCGCTTGGCGCACGCGATGACAGACCGGATTACGACTATGGCGACGGCGTCGAACTGCGTATTTATGAGCTTGCGGACGGCGTGCGCGCAACGGATGTTGTGTTTGGCATGGACAATGCGGAAGAAGTAAAGGTATCGGCCGAAAGACAGGGCAATACCATTACCGTCAATGTGATGACGGATAAGCCTTACAGTGTGCGTCTGGTGAATGTAAAGGCAGCGTCTGTTTTAGACGGCGAGATGACCGTGGATGGTAACGACACGATTGTCAGGTCAGAAACGGGACATATGGAAATCACACTGTAAGAGTGTAAAGAACAGGTATAGGCATGAAAAAAAGAAAGAACCGATTATGGGAGCTAATCAGCAGAAGGAAAATCCGGCAGCAGTTATATATNATTTATATTCTCGCAGTCTGCATTCCTATCGCCATAATCGGTTCTTTTTTGATGGGAAACACGGCGAGGCTTTTGACGGATTACCATCAGGACCTTCTGGTAGCGGACAGTATGCGTGTCAGGACTATTTTGTTTGAAATTACGGCGCAGATTTATAATATTTCAGAGGAAATTGCGTTTGAGGACACGCTGCAGGAGATATTATCTTTGGAAGAAAAACATGCGGCGGGAGGCGCGGCATACTCTTATGCCACGATGGACAATTATATTTCTTCCCATGCGGAAATAGANGANNTTACAATATACACGGATAATGCCAATGCCGCNGCTTATATGCATTTTGCATATGCCGATGATACCATTCAAAGTGAGGAATGGTATCAAAAGGCGGTGGGGCAGGCAGGAACCTTTTGGATTCCCATGGAAAAAAAGGATAAGTATGGCAATTCCTACTGGAACCTGGCGCTGGTGCGCCGTATTACGGTTATCGGCAGCGATTATCAGGCGGTTCTGGTTATCCGGATTAGCGATAATTATCTGCAGACCCGTATTAGCAGTAACGAGTACAGGATAACCATATCTGCGGATAATCAGCAGATTTTTTACAATTCAACCCGCGGGAATTATGGTGAGACACAGAATGTCTATATCGATTACACCGACGATTACTATCAGTATCTGGGGCCGATATGGGAGCAGGCGGATAAGTTTCTTGCCACTATCTCCACTCTGCATTTGTATCGGACAGACAGCAAAATATATATTACAACGATAAGTGAAAACTCGTACGGGGACAGGAACGTGATTTTAATTACCTGTCTTCTGATTATTCTGGTGGCGCTTGCGGCGCCTGCGCTTCTGATTCGTTATTTTACCGGATATTTTACAGGACGTGTCAACGTGCTTCGGGATGAAATGAAGAAAGCGAGCAACGAGGAATATGACATTCCGCATTCTTTCGGCGGCGAGGACGAATTGTCGGAGGCGTTTGCAGATTTGCAGATTATGGTGCAGAAAATTAAAGAGAAGGACGCGAAAATGTATCTGGCAAGGCTGAACGAGCAGCAGCTCTTGAACGAGCAGCAGGTGATGGAGATGAAAATGCTTGCCGGTCAGATAAATCCGCATTTTCTGTATAATACGCTGGAAAGTATCCGTATGAAAGCGCTGACCTCGGGAAACANGGAAGTGGCAAACGCAATCAAGCTTCTCGGCAAGTCCATGCGCTANGTGCTTGAAAATACGGGAACTTCTCTGGTAACGCTGAAAAAGGAACTGGACTATGTGGAAACCTATCTGCAAATCCAGAAAATCCGTTTTGGCGACAGAGTCAACTACAGGATAGAGGTGGCGGGAATACCGGATTTGGAAGAGTATCTGCTTTTACCGCTGCTTTTGCAGCCCATCGTGGAGAATGCGATTGTGCATGGCCTGGAACAGGTTGGGGAAAACGGACAAATTGACATTCGTGTGGATGTGCCGGAAGACGAACTTCTGCGCATTGCCATTTCGGACAATGGCTGCGGCATGAGCACGGAACAACTGGAAACCCTGCGGATACGGATGGCACAGAAGACGCTGGACCGTACTGCAAGCATCGGCCTGTGCAATATCAACCAGAGAATCCGCCTGTACTATGGGGAATCCTACGGGATGACGATAGAGAGTATACAGGGAGAAGGCACCTGTATTACCTTAAAGATTCCCGTGAAGTTCAGGAATGTATAATTTTCCTCGTATAAAATGTAAAAAAGGAATGGTTTTTTTCTTGTGGAAACTTCGTTACACTGACTATGTGATACTAGCGGTGCTTTGTTGTTTTTACGAAAACGATTAAGCCTGCTCAATTTAACCAGGAGGGTAATAAAATATGAAAAAGACAATGAAGAAAGTATTTGCCTCCGTTCTTGCTCTTGCTTTGGCTGTATCAACTTTTTCCTTGATGAAGCTGAATGCATCTGCAGAAGGAGAGACCGTTGCATATCTGTCTTTTGCAGATAATGCATGGGCAGTGCAGTACTGGAATGACGGCAATGATTATTCACCCGTTGTAGCGACTACTGCAGAGGTGACCGGCAATGGCACTTATACGGTAGGACTTGACTTTACGGGAGCCGGCGGCGCACCGGACATCGCATTCTTCGATGTGGAAATCAGCAACGGTGAAGCAGCATTCCCNAACAGCTACATGACGATTGATTCCGTTAAGATTAACGGTGAAGAGGTTGCGCTGACAGGTACGCCTTACACCAGTTCTGACGACGGTGTTGCTACCAGAACCAATCTGTACAATGCATGGGTTTCCGATGCAACTTCAGTTGACAATGCACGTACCGCAGACGGCAGCGCTGATGGCATTACACCTACACCTGTAGATGGAAGCATCACAAACATTGATACCATCGAAGTAACCTTTACTTTGGGTGACGGTGTGCTCTGCAATGCAGCAGGCGGCGAAGTAGTAACGACTCTCAGCGAGGAAAGCTATCCTGCATTTATCGCGTTCGGCGGTGACATCACAGAAGGCGACTGGGGCTTCCAGTACTATGGCGATGGCGCNGCAAGCAATGCCGGCGATGTTGTAGCAACCAACGGCGAAATCAAGAGCGGCGAGACCACAACTCTTACANTGGAGTTCCCTTCAGAGGTATATTATACATGGTTTACAGCTCCTTGCTTTATCGTTGACGACGCAAGCGCAGTTTCTCCGGAAAGTACCTTTGAAGTAAAGGTATTCTTAGACGGTGAAGAAGTAGCAACCGACCTTTCCGCAGGTAAGTCCTGCTGGGCTGAAGGCACCGGCGATTACACAGAAGCACAGTGTGTTCGTATCGGCGGCGGTTACAATGAGTGGGGCGACAAGTACCTTGCAGAGTCTCCTAAGGGCTTTACCACTCTGACTTTTGAGATTACCTCTACTGTATACCTGATGTCAGGTGGCGGTGAGGAAGAAGCTCCTCAGAATGAATTTGACCCGAACGGCACTTATCATGCATACATCGGTGTACAGACACCTACTTGGATTTTCCGTAACTCTTTTGATGATGCAACCTACGGCAAGGATTCCGGCTGCTTCGACCAGCTTGGTTTCATTGATGGCGAATGGATTGCACAGGGCGGCAGCTTTACCGACGTTGAAATTACCGGCAACGGTACCTACACGGTAGCTGTAACAGGTTTTGACTTCTCCGGACAGTTCCAGGATCAGCCTATCCTTGGCACAGACGGTTTGTTCAACCTGCTGTTTGTATCCACAGACCTGCCTGTAAATGACGCAGTAGTAATTTCCAACATCGTTCTGAAGATGGATGGCAAGACCATCACAGAGCAGGAGACTGCATTCATGGATCCTGACTCCAAGGAAGTACAGAANGTACTTNTGGCAAACATCTGGAACAATGCAATTCCTGAGCTTCCTTACTATGCAGCGCCNACCCAGAGCATTGAAATCAGCTTTGATGTAAGCGGNTTTGCAAATGACGCAGCTCCGGCAGCAACTCCGGATGCTACCTCAAGCGAGAGCCAGCCGGCACCCGCTGATGAGGCAACCCCGGCACCTGCAGAAAACACTTCCTCCAGCAACACNGGACTGATTATCGGTATCGTGGTAGCTGTAGTNGCAGTNGTTGCAGTAGTGGCAGGCGTAGTTGTTGCAAAGAAGAAAAAAGNCGACAAATAAGTAACGCGAACACATAAAGAAGGCGGCATATCAGTTGGTATGCCGCTTTTTNTNTTGCGTTCATGTTGAAGTCANGTGGGAATGGGGAAGTGTGTTTGCAAGTGACGGGATTGTGCAATAGAGGCAAAAACGGGCTCCGAAGCAGTGGCAAGTCGCCCTTATTTTGCCTCTATTGCACAATCCCTGTATTTGGAAAGAACTTTACAGTTCGCCGCTTGAACTGTAATTTTACTTTGCATCATGCGCCGCAATGCTGACACAAGAAACAGCTTTGCCACAAACTGTAAGCCGCAAAATTTGCGCGNATTTAGCTATNAGTGGANGNATTTGCACAGATTCNGCCGTCGNCAAAAGTNNCNGCATTGTGGATTTGCCACTCAATGAGGNNTTTGCACAAATCCAGCCGCCAGCAGGGGCACATGTATGTTCNGACCATATAAAAACGNTGGCACAAAGTCATGCAAGGCATGACTTGGCGAGGTTCCCCACGAGCCTAGCGTCCACTANGTTTTTATCTGAGCGAGAGCGCGTCTGAACATACATGTGCCCCTGCCGGCGGCGTCCCTTGCTGCANACCAAACNCACATATACGTCTGNNATTAGCGAAGNCCCNTGCTGNAAACCCANNATATACNGNAACAANNAGAGCNAATNNGCNNATATCGGGCAAAAAATTACTGTAATTTCTATCAAGTATTTGCGGTATTTTTGAATTCCTCTATTTTGTATAATAAGAGTAAGTGCTTAGAGTATGCCTTTGAGCCTGAAATCAATAGATATTTGGGAGGTAAAACATGGAAAATAGTAAGAAAGGAAAGGAAAAAACAGCCGGATATGTTTATTATGTGGCACGTATTGGCGTTCTGCTTTCGGTAGTTATGATGTTTTTCCCGGGTTTGAATCCGTCAAAAATATGTGATTACATAAACAAAAATATGTCCCTGTTTACTTCCGGAATTTCCTATTCCGGACTGGTGAAGCAGTGTACCCGTGCCTTTAATCAGGGTTGGATTCAGGAGTCTTCATTTGTTCTTCTCTTTATTGCAAGTATGCTTGTTTGTCTGGGCATTGCGGCCAATGCGGTTATGGGCTGTATGTCACTGGGCAATCTGAAGATGAGAAAGGTTGGCAACTGGTTTGGTATCGGCGGCTCCATCNCGCAGATGGCGGGACTTGGCGGCATCTATCTGGCATATTCACAGGTTGCACAGACGACAAAGGCTGACAAGGTAATNCCCAATTTTCCGTTGTTCAACTGGCTGTTTTTCTTTGTTTTAGCAGCGGTTGTTTTGGTGGCCTCAGTGCTTGTGCAGGTTATGCTTCCGAAGCCTGAGAAAGAATCTAAGTTTGAGATGGAATCTAAATTCAAGTTGTTTTTGATGTTCCTTCCTTTTGCGGCATTGTGCTTTGTGTTTAGTTACCTGCCGCTTTATGGCTGGCGCTACGCATTTTACGATTATACATCGGGCGGCACGTTGTCCAAAGACAATTTTGTGGGCTTCCAGTATTTTACCATGCTGTTCCAAAATGCGGCGACCAGAAGCGATATTGTGAGAGTGCTCAGGAATACGCTTGTCATGAGTGGACTCGGCATTGCTACGAGCTGGCTGCCGATGGCGTTTGCTATTTTTCTTGCTGAAGTGAAGAGCCCGGGTATGAGACGTTTTGTACAGACCTTTGCAACTATCCCTAACTTTATAAGCTGGGTTCTGGTATATGCGATTGCACTTGCTATTTTCTCTTCCGATGGTTTTATCAGCAGTATGATGGTAAATACCGGCGTATGGACAGCGGGCAAGAACATGTTGATGAGTCCTTCCGGTCACTGGCTGAAGATGCTGGCATGGGGAACNTGGAAAGGNCTTGGCTGGAGCGCCATTATTTACATAGCGGGTATTTCCGGTATTGACCAGCAGCTCTATGAAGCGGCAACTGTGGACGGTGCGGGACGTTTCCAAAAGATGTGGCATATTACGCTTCCGGGTCTGATTCCTACTTATATGGTTATGCTTCTGATGGCAGTNGCGGGTATTTTGAGCAATGGTATGGACCAGTATATGGTATTTGACAATGCGAACAACACTAATATCAATATGGTGCTTGATTTGTATGTATATAAACTGGGTATTGTGAATGGCTCAATACCGCTGTCAACCATGATTGGAATGGTAAAATCCGTAGTCAGCGTTGTGCTTTTGTTTGGTGCCAATACGATTTCCAAACTGGTACGTGGCGAGAGCATTGTATAGGAGGTGTGATATATGGCGAAGACAGCACAAGAAAAGTTAGACGCGAAAGCGGAAAAGAAGTATTACAAAACCCATAAAAGATCATATAAGCTCACCCCCGGCGATATTACATTTAATATATTGAATTATGGCTTTTTCCTTATATTTACGGTGAGCTGTATTTTCCCTTTTTACTATCTGTTTATCAACACCATTTCTTCCAACGATTTGGTGCAAAGGGGAATGGTTAACTTTATTCCGCGGGGAATTAATATTGACAACTATGTCAATTTGATAAAGGCAAACGAGATAGGGCAGGCGTTCGTGGTTTCCATAGGAAGAACCATACTGGGCACGGCGCTTATGGTTATGGCTTCGGCTTTTGTGGGATATCTGGTGACCAAGCAGCAGATGTGGCACAGGAAGTTCTGGTATCGCTTTTTGGTAATTACCATGTACTTCAACGCCGGAACGATTCCCTGGTATTTGAATATGTCCATGCTGGGACTGACCAATAATTTCATGGCGTATATCATCCCGGGCATTGTGGCACCTTACAATATTATATTGGTAAAAACCTACATAGAGTCAATTCCGGCAGAGCTGGAGGAGAGCGCGTTTATGGACGGTGCGGGCTACTGGACGATTTTCCGCAAGATTATCTGGCCATTGTCCATGCCGATTCTGGCAACGATTGCCATATTCGGTGCAGTCGGACATTGGAACTCCTTTACGGATTCCCTGATCTTGATGCAGAATGCACCGGAATTATATACCCTGCAGCACAGACTGTATCTGTATCTGACGACAAGCTCCAATATCGGCGCGTTGATGAACGGCGGCGTAAGCTCGTCTGCCGCGGAGGGAATCATGCAGACGGCGCTCAATGCGAAGGTTATCAAGTATACCGTTTCCATGGTATCCATTATTCCGATATTGCTGGTGTACCCGTTTATGCAGCGGTATTTTGTAAAAGGTATTATGCTGGGAGCTGTTAAGGGCTGACAGTTCACACTAATATAAAGGAGGATAGAAAGGCATATGAAAAAGATGAAAAGAATTGTGGCACTTGCGCTGACACTTGTTATGGTCGGCGGACTGCTGACAGGCTGTGGAGGCAAAAAGGAAAAGGATTATATTACCCTTACAATTTACAGCCAGCTTGCAAACTATTCCGGTGAGATGCAGGGTTGGTTTGCACAGATTTTGAAAGACAAATTTGGCGTTAAGGTAAATCTGATTCCTGACGGCGACGGTGTGTTTGATACCCGTATGGAGGCAGGAGACTTGGGTGACATTGTCGTGTGGGGTTCTGATGAAAAAGATTACAGACAGGCAATAGCTGCAGGGCTTTTGTATGACTGGGAAGAGGATAATCTTTTGCAGGAATACGGTCCTTACATTTGGGAGCACATGCAGGATGCTCTGGAGAAAAATAAGGTTGTATCTGCAGAGAAAGATGCAGATGGCAATGTAATCGGAGAGGCCAATACCATTTACGGTTTCGGACACAATGTGGCTTCCAGCTCTAACAGCCATGAGGCATTTTTCTACACATGGGATATTCGCTGGGATTTATACCAGCAGTTAGGACATCCGGAAGTAAATGATTTGGACGATTTGATGGATGTGCTGATAGCGATGAAGGAAATTTGTCCGACGGCGGACAATGGAAAGCCCACCTATGGTTTGTCTCTCTGGCCTGACTGGGACGGTAACTATGTAATGTATGTCAAAGCTATGGCGACGGCATATTACGGTTATGATGAATTTGGTTTCGGACACTATAATGTAAGAACCGGCGAGTATTATGATGCGCTGTCTCCCGACAGTCCGTATCTGGAGATGCTTGAATGGTTTAACAGACTGTACCGCAATGGCCTGCTTGATCCGGACTCCATGACCCAGCCCTATGACACTATGATAGAGAAGGTACAGAACGGTCAGGTATTTTTCTCCATCTTCAATTATGCCGGTTCTTTGGCTTACAACAAAGAGACCCATTATGGAAAAGATGAAGAGGGCAACGAAATCAACAAGATTATGGAAAGCTTAGTGCCCACTGAGGCATGCCCCATCGTTGGTGGTTTGAGCACATTGGGCGGCAACCGTGTATGGAGTATCGGAGCAAAGACCCAGTATCCTGAGCTTTGCATGGAAATCATCAACTGGCTGTGTACGCCGGAAGGACGTCTGACCATGGATTACGGTCCGAAGGAGCTCTGCTGGGATTATGATGAAAACGGCAAAACCTACTTTACAGAGTTTGGCAAGACTTGCTTTGAGGACAGAACCACTCTGATGCCGAGTGAGTGGGGCGGCGCAACTTTCAATGAAGGTGCGTTCCAGGTAAACAATACGACATGGACTTCGGCTGACATCAATCCGGAATCCGGAGAGAGATACGATCAGCAGTACTGGGCAAGCAATCTGGTGCCTGAGGGACGCTGCGAAGCAGAGAGAGATTGGAGAGCATACACCGGCTATGACACACTGGAATTGTATATGGATAGCTGCAACTATGTAGTTGACGTGCAGACCACATTTTCCTTTGAGGAGAGAGATCCCCAGCTTGAGAGTGTATGGGTACAGGTTGCAACCTGCTTGAAGGATTATAGCTGGAGAGCAATCTATGCAGAGTCAGAAGAAGAATTCCAGGCAATCGTAAATGAGATGCGCGGACGTGCAAAATCTTACGGCTATGACGCTTGTACGCAATGGTCTATTGAGCAGGCGGCAATTAAAAATGAATTGCAGGCGCCGTTGAGGTAATGTATAATAAATAAGTACGGTGTAACCGTTAGAAGGGGCTGCCCAATCGGCAGCCTTTTCTAAACGGAACTTTGCGCCTGTGTATCCGATTGCAGGCGTTGGAAAGGCATGGTAATGGCGATGAAATTTTTCAGTGTGGACGGCGCGTTGTATAAGTTTCTGACCAGACTCTGGGATATGATAAAGCTGAATCTTATGTGGCTGCTTTTTTCACTGCCGATAGTGACGGTGGGGGCGGCTACAGTGGCGGCTTACAGCGTGACGCTTAAGATGGTGGATGAACAGGAGGGATACGTGGCGAGACAGTTTGTCAAGGCGTTTAAGGAAAACTGGCGTCAGGGAATCCCCATGGGACTGCTCGCGTTGTTCTGTTCTTATGTGGTATATTTAGACTTTGAGCTGCAGCGTGTGATGGAAGGTGATTCCACCATGTTTCTGATTTTTGGTATCATAGCGGCATTTGTGTTCGGCATGTCATTTATTTATGCGTTTCCGCTGAGTGCCCGCTATGAAAATACCTTAATCGGCACATTGAAAAATTCGGTGAATATAGCGACAAGATATTTTTTGCGGACGCTTCTGCTGGTGGCAGTTTTGGCGGTGGAAGTAATTATTTTTATCTTTAATTATACAACCCTGCTGATTGGCGTTTTGATTGGTCCCGCCTGCATTATGCTGACGATAAGCGGCTTTGCCCTTCACTTTTTCAAGGAGATAGAGAAAGAACCCGGAGCGGTGCAGGATAAAAATGCTGACGGGAATGAACAAAAATAAACATTATGGTATGCAGGTGTAAAAGCCCTGCGGAAAGGTGAATCATGATACAGCAGACAATACAGCTTAAAATGGCAGGTTCTCTGCCGGAGGCCTGCCTCAAGACCTACCTGATAGAAGATTCTGCCGAATTTAAAATCAAAAACCGGCCGGTAGTCATCGTATGCCCGGGCGGCGGTTACTGCTATCTGTCTGACAGGGAGGGAGAGATTCTGGCGTTACAGTATGCGGCAATGGGCTGTCATGCAGTAGTGCTCAATTACTCGATTGCGCCCGCAGTCTATCCGGCAGCGCTTTTGGAACTGGCGGCAACGGTAAAGCTGCTTCGGGAAAAAGCAGAGGAATGGCATATTGATGTGGATAAGATTATTGTGGAGGGTTCTTCCGCAGGAGGACATCTGGCAGCAAGTTACGGCATGTTTTGGAAAGAGGATTTCATTGCGGAGGAGCTTAAGGTTCCGGACTCTGAGAGGGAAATCTTGCGCCCCAACGCTATGATTTTAAATTATCCGGTGATTACTTCCGGTGAATTTGCCCACAGGGATTCTTTTACCAATCTGCTGGGTGAGCGCTATGAGGAACTGGTGGAAAAGATGTCTCTGGAAAAACAGGTCAATCAGGATACTCCACAGGCGTTTATCTGGCATACTTATACGGATGGCTGCGTGCCGGTGGAAAATTCGCTTCTGCTTGTAAGCGCTATGAAAAAGGCAGGGATTCCGGTTGAATTTCACATGTATCCGCAGGGCGGACATGGGCTCAGTCTTGCAAATGAACTGACGGAGTCGCCGGAGGGCCATGAGATAGAGCCATGCTGCCAAAGCTGGATTTCATTGGTAAGAACCTGGATTTTGGGACTGTAAAAAGGAGTATGGGAATGGGCTGCTTGGGAAATTTACTTTGGTTTGTGTTTGGTGGTTTTATCAGTGGGCTAAGCTGGGTGCTGGCGGGAGTTTTGTGGTGTATTACCATTGTGGGGATTCCGGTCGGCGTACAATGCTTTAAGTTTGCCGGATTAAGCTTTTTCCCCTTTGGAAAAGAGGTAAAGTATGGCGGCGGGGCAGGGAGTCTTCTGTTAAATATCATTTGGATACTGCTTTCCGGACTGCCGCTTGCTTTGGAGTTTGCATTTTTTGGCGTTGTGTTCTGCATTACCGTCATCGGGATTCCGTTTGGACTGCAGATGTTCAAGCTTGCAAAGCTGGCGCTTATGCCCTTTGGTGCGGAAATAAAGTAATGGAGTGACAAGAAAAGTAATAAAATAGGCGGAGGTAACTATGA
This sequence comes from Lachnospiraceae bacterium, assembly GCA_014804445.1. Classification (GTDB taxonomy): domain Bacteria; phylum Bacillota; class Clostridia; order Lachnospirales; family Lachnospiraceae; genus Acetatifactor. The sequence goes on from JAAUZU010000027.1 coordinate 84,550, forward strand.
AAATAAAAGGTAAATGCAAAGCAGCGCTTGCCGGTCTGATGGCATGTGCTTTGGCGCTTGCGGCATATCCGCAGAATGCGGCGGCTGCAGAAAATACCCAGACAGTGAGTGCACAAATGCCTTTTCGCGAGCTTACGGCGGCGGAAATGGTGGCAGAGATGGGCAATGGCTGGAATCTGGGCAATACCATGGACGGGCATACGGGCTTTACGCCGTCTGAGACGCAGTGGCAGGATGTGGAGACCACACAGCAGCTTTTAAAGGAACTGCATGATATGGGCTTTAATACGGTGCGCGTGCCGGTCACATGGGGAACCATGATAAACGATGCAGACGGATATTCTATCGATGAAAAGTGGATGAGCCGCGTGCAGGATATCGTGGATTATGCGGTAAACATGAATATGTATGTCATCATCAATATTCACCATGACGGTGCAGAACAGTCGGGCTGGCTGCGCATCGCTGCGGAGGATTTGGCGCCGGTTAAGGAAAAATTTGAGGCGGTATGGCGGCATATTGCAGAGCGTTTTAAGGATTACGACGAACATGTCATATTTGAGTCCATGAATGAAGTGACAGGACCCGGAAGCGATATGGCGGGAGATACGGCGGTTATCAATGAGCTCAATCAGATATTCGTGGATACGGTACGTGCGACCGGTTCCAACAATGCGCTCCGGTGGCTGTCCGTGCCCGGCAGATATACCAATATTGTCAATACGACAGAGCCGAAGTGGGGCTTTAAACTGCCGGAGGATTCTGTGAAAGACAGGCTTTTTGTGGCAGTGCATTATTATGACTGGCAGTTCGGACTGCTTGAGACGACCCAGACAACAGAGTTTGTAGACGCGAGGGTGGAAGCGCTGATTCCGGAGTTCCAGAGGCTTCAGGATACCTTTACCTCAAAGGGGATTCCCGTTATTCTGGGAGAATACGGCGCGATTAACAAAAATAATACGGCGGCGCGTGCGTACCATATGGAAATTGTGACGCGCCTCTGCCAGCAGTTTGGGATTGTTCCCTGCTATTGGGACCAGGGCTGGTACGATTTGAGTGCAACGCCCGATTTTAGCTTTGCTCTGGTAGACAGAGAGACCTATGAGCAGGTTTACCCTGAAATTATTTCCGCTATGATGCGTGGTCTCTTCCTCGCGGGTGCGGCGGACTTGTCGGACATTCCGAGGGAGACGACGGTAACACCGATTACCAGTCTGGGTACGATCGAGGGAACTTATCAGCTTCGCATGGGCGAGGTGATAAATATCAGCCTTGCAGATAAGGTGGATAAAACCGCATTTAACGATGTAGTACTGTGGAAAAGTGCGGATGAGACAGTTGCGACGGTCAATCCCGACGCAGGAAACTTGGAGGAATGGGCGGCATATATTCATGCGGCAGGAATCGGCAATACCGTGATTACGGCGTATAGCCAGAGCGGAAGGGCCGTTCTGGAGATTCCGGTAGAAGTGCGGGCTGCGATTACCGAAAGACCTTGTACCGGTATCACGACGGAGCAGGAGAGCTATACACTGAAAACCGGAGAATCCTTGTATTTGAATGCGGGCATGGCGCCTGCGGATACGGATGCGTACCTGACTTACCGTTCCTCTGATACAAGCGTGGTTACAGTATCAAAAATCGGCAAGATAGTGGCAGTTGAGAAGGGCAGCGCGTACATCATTATCACTTCCTGTGACGGCTTGACAAAGGTAGTGCCCGTGACGGTAGAGGAAGCGGAGACGGTTGCAGAGATAGCGCTTGCACTGAATGTCTACTACAATGACAGCACACACAACTATTTCAGCAATGAGAGTGGAAGTGCAATCCGCATTAGCGAAGACGGACAGTACACACTTTCCTTTGACTGTGGAAGTGATTTATCAGCAGCGGCAGGCGCAGCAGGTGTCACAGGACTGAATGACCTTACGGCAATCTACATCAAGGACGACAGTGTGACGAAGGGCATTGCCAAGAAGTCGCCGCTTATTTCCTGCGATATCATATATGATTCCATCGCGATTGACGGTGTGGAATTTGCAGTCAATATGACGGAGCCGAAGTCCGCGATTAAGGCGTCGGGTATTCTGGATACCAACGACCCCATAAATTCATGGGACGGCTCTGTTATCGAGGAAGTTTCCGTCAGCAATCATGTGCTGAACTTTGAGGGGATTGATAATCCACAGCATATAGAGGTGACCTTTACCATAAGCAATCTGGTGTTTGAGGAAGGCGCGGCAGAAGCAGAGCCGGTGAAAATAACTTCAATAGAGGCGGATGGCAGTGGGGAGGTGGCTGTAAACAGCGCTTCTCCGGCGGAAATTACGGTTTCCGTAAGTCCGGCAGGTGCAGGCAGCGTTATGTTTGTTTCTTCCGATGCTTCTATTGTTTCCGTGGATAACTGCGGCGTTTCGGCAACGGATAAGGTGACAGTGCAGGTATTCGCCCATGGAGAAGGAGAAGCAACGGTGACGGCGTACACGGCGGAAGGTCTTACCGTGGACTTTAAGGTTACTGCAACGATTTCTCCCGACAGGGTATTTGCCAATGTGGAGAAGAACGAAGAGCCGGCCGGCGAAGACAGCACGAAGGTGCCGGAGCAGAAAAAGAGCGGCGGTATCTGGAGCACTGTGCTGCTCATCGTGGGTATTGTGCTGTTGGGTATTGTAGTATTCTTTGTTACACTTAAGGTAGCAGGCGGCAGCAGTAAACCGAAGAAGAAATAGGAGTGTTTTATGTATTATCAGAATCCTGTAGTGCGGGGTATGTACCCCGACCCGAGTGTATGCCGCGCGGGGGATAAATATTATATGGTGTGCAGCAGCTTTCAGTTCTTTCCGGCAGTCCCCTTATTTGAGAGTGACGATATGGTGAACTGGAGACAGCTTGGACACTGTATCACAAGAAGAAGTCAGCTTGATTTGAGCGGTGCGGATAAGTGCAGCGGCATTTTTGCGCCCACAATCAGGTATTATAACAATCGTTTCTATATGGTGACGACGGAAGCAAAAACCCATACCAATTTTTATGTCTATACGGACAATATTTATGGGGAGTGGTCGGAACCGGTTTTTGTCAAGCAGGATGGCATTGACCCGTCCCTGTATTTTGAAGAGGACAGAGCTTACTTTATCAGCAACGGTTATGACGAAGAAAGCGGGCGCTCCTGCATCCAGATGTGTGAAATCGATATAGAGACAGGGGTAAAGAAAAGTGACAGCAGACCTCTGTGGTATGGCACGGGAGGCAGGTTTATCGAAGCGCCGCACCTCTATAAGTTTGGGGAATATTATTATATTCTGGACGCGGAGGGCGGCACGGAGTACGGGCATATGGTGAACTATGCCAGAGGAAAGAGCATGTGGGGACCTTTTGAATCATTCCCCGCAAATCCGGTGCTGACGAACCGCAATCTGGGCGGCTATATTCTGCAGGGAGCCGGTCACGGCGATATCTTAGAGGACAAAAACGACAGATGGTGGTTTGTGCACCTTGCCTTCCGCCAGTCAGGACAATGGATGACTTATCATCACCTTGGACGGGAAGTTTGTCTGGTTCCCGTGGAGTGGAGGGACGGCTGGTTTTATATGGGAGACGGTACTTCGCGTCTTTCCTACGAGCTGCCTGATGTGGAGGCTGCCGCGCAGGAGTTGTCCTTTGCAAAGACCTTTGACAATCTGGAAAAGGAATGGTGCTTCCTAAGGAATTACAGGGCAGAGAACTATGTGTTTGAAGCAAAAAGCCTGAAATTATGCGGAACAGCGGATAATTTGTTTGAAGGAGAATTGCCGACAATGGCGGCAGTCCGGCAGAATGAATTTAAAGAAACATTGTCCGTCACCGTGGAAAGCGACTGTGAAGAAGCGGGAATTACGGTCTACATGGACGAGCAGCATCATTACGATTTGTATCTTGACAAGCAGCAAAATGTGATTTTGCGGTTTACGATCGGCTGTGTTTCAAAAGAGATGAAGGCGGTGCCGATGGGGCAGAAGAAAGCCGGGCTTCGGATAGAGGCAGAGGAAGCGCTGTATCATTTCTTTGTTGTGTCGGAAAGCGGGATGACAGAGATGGGCTGTGCGGATACCCGTTACTTGTCGAGTGAGGTTGCGGGCGGTTTCACCGGCGTTGTATTTGGTCTGTTTGCAGTGGACGGGAACGGAAATTGGGCAGAATTTACGGAGTTTACCAAAGAGCACAGAGAGGGCTGAACAGCACACAGTACATTTGACTGTGACAGATAAACAGGAATATAGAACAGCGGTTGGAAGTCATATGCCCAATCACTGTTCTATATTTTTTTTGCGGAATTCCGCGGGGCTTTCCCCTACATATTTTCTGAACTTTTTGTGGAAATAGTCTACGTTGCGGTAGCCTACTCTTTCGGCAATTTCATATACCTTATAGTTGTTTTGAAGCAGCAGGGCTTTGGAATGTTCAATCCGAATATGATCCACATAGGAATTGAAGCTTTCTCCCACGGTTTTGTTGAAAATTTTTCCGAGATAAGCGCTGTTGTATCCAAACAAAGGCGCAATTGTCTCCAGCTTGATATTGTTCTGATAGTTGTGGTCGATGTAGTATAGAATATCGTCCAAAACGCTATTGCGGGTGGGACTGCCGGTTGCACTCATAACCATCTCAAACTGCTCGGATAAAAATGCAATAATTTCATACAAATAATTCTTTTTGCCAATAAAATCAATGACTGTGGAATTGGGAAGAAAAGGAATATTCAGGGTGTTGTAAAGCAGGTTGATTTTTTCCTTAATCTGCAGGTATAAATCCGTGACAAAAAGTTTTATTTCGGAGATGCTGCCCTGTGAGTCATATAAATATTGTTCCAGGCGGGAGAGCGTTTCCGCAACATTTTTCCGGTTAAAGGTCTGCAGATAGCCGGCCAGATAGTCTGTAAATTCGGAGAGCTTCTCCGAAGTGAGGGGGATGGCAGACTGCCCGATACTGGGAAGCGCAGAATAACCAAGCGTATGCTGTCCGGGCGTACAGAAAAACCGGCGGTAAATCAGTGTACAGGCATCTTCGTATGAATAATGAATATCATTTAAAGAATGAACGGGTCTGCCGTAAGCCAAAAACAGGGTATCCATCGGGCTTCCCTTTTGCGGCGGCGTCGCCTTGTCGTAATGCGCCAGGAAGTCCTGAAAACGGTTAATTGCATAAGTACCCTTCAACAAAATAATGTCTTTTCTGTCATCCTCAATATGATGGAAGGTGTGGTCAGCGCGGTTGCTGACTTTTAACAACTCCGCAAAGCTGTAGGAAGGACTTCCCAGCTCCCTGTTGAAATTTTCATAAATGACAACCTGATAGACGTCGGCATCCAGCTCAAGGTCTGCAATATCCGTTTCGTCAAGACCATCCGGCACGCCTTCTTTCCCCGTAATCAATTCATGTAAAATGACATTTTTTGCCTTTTTCTTAAGCAGTTCAAGGTTGTCCGAGGAGCGGATTTCACTGTCCAGAGAAAGTTTGATTTTATAGACAGCGGCGGAAAGTTCTTCTTCTTCAATAGGCTTTGTCAGGTAAAATTCCACACCGTAGCGCATGGCTTCCTGTGCGTATTTGAAATCGGAGTAGCCGCTGGTGATAATAAAGCGCCCCTTATAATCCTGTTGGCGCGCGGCCCTCACCACTTCGAGCCCCTGTATTTTCGGCATACGGATATCCATAAGAACCAAATCCGGCTGCAGAGAAAGAATCAGACGGAGCGCTTCCTCTCCATTGGAAGCCTCTCCACAGACGCAAAAGCCCGCAGCTTCCCAATCCATTATGCATTTTAAGCCGTCACGGATAAGCGACTCGTCATCTACAATCAGTACTTTGTACATAAATCCCCCATTATCAGTGTGTAAATAAGAACTGATGGATTTAGCTAAATTAAGCAATCATAACATTTACAGTATAAAAGAGTTTTGAAATGTCGTCAAGGTGTGAGGGGGAGTTTTTAAATAGACCATGAACATAAAAAAGGAAGTACTCTTTTCAGAAATACTTCCTTTTTCTTCACTTATTTGATTGGTTTTACTGAACCATTGCAACTTTTTCTTTTATAATCTCTGTCAGCATTTCCTGTGCATCGTAGAGCCCAACGCTTTCCAAATCACTGATCATCTTATCGTAATTTGCATCAAAGTTGTCAGCAGGATCCGTGATACACTTAATCAATCCGGGCCATGCAATTTCATCGAGAAGCGATTCAATTTCTGAGAACTCGCTCGGTTTTGCATATGCCCAAATTGCAGAGTAAGGAGGTGTTGCAAACTCACTCGGCTGCGGGTAAAGATCTGTCAAAAGCTCAACTCCCCATGCTGCACAACCAGCCTGTTGTTCCGTAGTATAGTTATTGATAACGGAATCCTTGCTTGTTGTTGTATAGGTGCTTCCGGTAGAATCCACAATGCCATCACCATATGTCGGGAAAGGATATGTATGGAAGCCTACACCGGTGGTCTTGGAATACTCTGTATCGGTATTATTATAATCGATTTCTGACTGCGGTCTGTAGCGGTGTCCGTTTTCATCAATCTCATAGTTCACACCTTCAATGCCCCAATGTGTCAATACCTGACCTTCATCAGAACACAGGTAGTCAAGGAACTTAATAGCCCTTACAGGATCCTTACAATCTACGGAGATACCAACGCCGTAACCGGTCGTAAGACCCTGATACATCAGCGTAGCACACTTTATATCTTCATCCATAGTAAACGGTAACTCTGCATAGGTCTTGCCTAATTTTCCATCGGCTTTCAGAATCGTAATTGCATCATTGTAGTCCCAGTTTGAATCAATAATGGAAAGTACCTGACCGGTCGCAATTTTTGCGATGTAATCTTCATGCGTCTGTGTTGCAAAGTTGTTATCCAGTATGCCCTCGTCGTACATACGGCTCAGCCATCTGAAATATTCTCTTTCATTTTCGGAACAGAATTTATATACTGCGTTGTAATTTTCATCAATCAGCCACTGTCCGTTATCCGGTGCACCATCAGCGATAAAGCCTGCGGGATTTGCCAGTGTAATATACCAGTGCCAGTCGCTGCAGGAAATGGTCAGACCAATGGTCTCATAGCCATCATCCGTTGTCGGATGTGCAGCCATGTAGTCCTTCAGCATCTTTTCCCATTCTTCCAGTGACTGCGGAATCGCATAATCATTCTCTTTTACAAGATCCCACTGAAGCTGTAATGTACCACCTGTTTCATAAGTCACGCCACCTACATTGTAAGAAGACAACTGATAAATAGACGGATCATCTGCGGAATATTTTAATTTTGCAAGTTCTTCCCCATACATCTTCTTAATATTGGGACCATACTCTTCAATCAAATCTGTCAAGTCAATGAGTGCTCCGGCATCAATCAAGTTTCCGGCAGAACCCTTTGCAAAAATCAAATCAGGATAGTTGCCTTCAGCAATCATCAATGCAATATCTTCTTCCTCGGAAGACAAGGGATAACTTGTATCCAGCTTTACTCCCGTTGCAGCGGTAATAGCAAGCGCTACAGGGTCTGTCCACGGGTCGGCCTGACCGTCCGCACTGTAGAAAGTAAGTGTAATTTCTTCCAGAGATTCCGGCACATCCGCCTGTTCATTGTCTGTGCCTGACGGCGTGCCGGCAGTATTTTCTGTTGAATTGCTGCTGCCATCTGACGTGTCGTCGTTTGGCTTGTCGCCGCATGCACTCAGGGACGCTGCTATCATTGTTACTGCAAGCAGCATTGCCATAAGTTTTTTCTTTTTCATGAAAAATCCTCCTTATTTTTTTTATTAGCTCAGTCTTTGACTGCACCAATCGTCATACCGCCTACAAAATACTTCTGTAGGAAAGGATAAACTATCAGGATTGGCAGTGTAGCGATAATGGTAACTGCCATCCGCACGGAAAGCGGCGATACTGTCGTGGTTGTCAGTTGCTGCGAAGCCGCGTGCGTGTCTATCTTTGTTGTCGCCTGCTGCATAATTTCATAGAGCAGATATTGCAATGTGGGAAGTTTTTTGGCATACAGGTAGGTATCCATAAAAGAATTCCACTGCCCGACTGCTACGAAAAGCGCCACTGTTGCCATTACCGGTTTGCAAAGGGGGACAATTATTCTTCCCCATATATATACATCATTTGCCCCGTCAATCCTTGCTGCCTCCTGCAATGCATCCGGAAGCCCATCTATGTAGGAGCGGGTCAGGATAATATTGTATACCCAGACAAGACCGGGCAATATATATACCAAAAAGTTGTTTGTCAGCTTCATTGTCCTTGCCAAAAGCAGGTATTCCGGAATCAACCCGCCGCTGACGTACATCGTAATAATGAACAACATGGTAAAAAGTTTATTGAAATAAAAGTCCCTTCTGCTGAGCACATATGCCACCATAGAGGTGCAGATGACGCCCGCTCCCGTGCCAATCACCGTCCTTGCCACGGAAATCGCGAATGCGCCAAACAAATCATTCTCCCGAAACACATATTGGTAGTTGTATAATGTAAATTTTCTCGGGAGAACGAAATTGATATTCCGCATGGTATCTACCGGATCATTCAGCGAAATCGCCAATACATTCAAAAAAGGATACAATGTCACAATAATGATCAGAATAAACAAAACTACCAGTACATAGTCAAGATATCTGTCCCTGCTTTTCACCTTGCTCGATACTTTAACATTTCCCATGACAGTCCCTCCTTATACCAGTCTGCTTTCGCCAAGCAGCGAGGCAACCTTATTTGCAATCAGGAGCAGTGTAATGCCTACTAATGATTGGAACATACCGATTGCAGTACCGAGACCGTAATTGTTATTGCCGATACCTCTCAGATAAGCAAACCAGGAAAGCACCATTGCATGGTCCTGAACGATTGCATTACTTAACAGCATCTGACGTTCCATACCGACATTCAGGGCGCCTCCGACACCCATAATCAGCAATACGACAACGGTCGGTTTAATGCCCGGCAGCGTAATATGCCAAATTCTCTGTAATCTGTTCGCCCCGTCCACTTTGGCAGCTTCGTAGAGTCCCTGGTCGATTCCTGCCATTGCTGAAAGATATACAATTGCATCCCAGCCAACTTCCTTCCAGACATTGATAATACAAATAACAACCCAGAACAGCATAGAGTTGGTTGACATCAATTTCAGGCTTTTTCCCGTAAGTGTATCAATCATTCCGCCGTCATTGAATACCATCTTCGCAATACTTGCAATAACTACCCATGATACGAAATGCGGCAGATAGGAAATGGTCTGCGTTATCTTTTTGAATTTGACATAACGAAGCTCGTTAAGCATCAGAGCGAATACAATCGCCGAAATCGTTCCGAGTGCAATGCCCAATATACTGAGACCGATTGTGTTGATCATTGTCTGTACAAAAATACGGTCTGTAAAAGCTTTCTTAAAATTCTCAAATCCGACAAACGTCCGCTCAAAAAAGGGAAGTGCAAAGGTTGCGGGTTTGACATCCTGAAATGCCATTGTCCAGCCCCATAACGGTATGTACTTAAAAACAATCAGCCAAATAACAAACGGAACTGACATTAAAAGCAGATATCTTTGTTTATACATGAGCTGCCAACTGAATTTTTGTTTGATTTTCTTCTGCTTAACCTTTTTCCCCGTAGCACGCATTGTTTACCCTCCTACTCAGACAATGTCCATATGTTCTTAACCGAAGACCCTTCTGACTTTCTAATATGTCACCAATAGTATACGTTTTTTTTTTTTTTTGTCAACGGTTTTTAGATTATATTATCTTTGCGGGTCTAACATCCTGAAATGACATTTTCTTTCACGTATTGCACTATATCCGGAAAAAGTTGTATTGTATATTTCCGAAATCTACATACTCCCGGTAACGTTCCTCTTTTGGGGGGATTTTGGCTTTGTATATCTGCTCTCTTCTCTATGATTAAGAAATGTCGCCTTAAAATTTCTTGAGATAAGGATGGAGAAATGATACAATTTTAACAATTAGTCCGGCGAATCGGAAAAAGGTCAGAGAAAGAATTTTGAGGGAAGAATAACATGCTTGATTTTATAATTTGTGCATCGACGAATCTTTTTCGAATGTATCTGATAGACAGGTTCGTTACAGCTTTTCTTGGTAAGCTAAAGGAAAACAAAATAAAGAAATTCCTTGTCTATGCTTGTTTTTATGTTGTGAATATGGCTTTGTTCTGGGAATTCCGCACGGTATGGATTAATGTTTTATGCAATCTTGCAGGTATTGGTATGATTGTATGGCTGCACACAAAATCGCCAAAGATACTCCTGTTTGTAACATGTTCCATTTATCTAATCAATATGGGATGTGATGTGGCAATTATGTTGTCGGCCGGCAATTACACAGATGGTGAGAGATACAGCCAAGTTTATGAAATCATAGTTGTTTTTTTGTTTCTGGTATGTGAACTGGTAACGGAAAAAATTATTACAAGTCTAAAAAGTACGGAAACATTTCCCAATACTTCACTGATATTTGTTCCCTTGTGCAGCATTGCAGTAATCTTTCTTTTGATATATTCAAATGCCTGTACGGATCAAGGGATTGCTATTGTAAGTATGGGAATGTTGATTGTAAATTTTTCCATGCTGTATCTGTACAATTTACTGCTTCATTCTGTTTCACAAAAATACGAAACGGAGATGCTTAGGCAGAAAGTGCAGATATATGCAAATCAGATTGATATTATTTTGCAGAGCGAAGAAAAGATAAAAGCGTTAAAGCATGATATGAACAACCATCTGCATACCATATCGGGATACATGCAGGTTGGAGAATATGAAAAGGCACAGGAATATGTGGGGGAGATTGCAGGAGAGGTAAGCAGAATCCAGTCATTCCA
>JAAUZU010000028.1 GCA_014804445.1 Lachnospiraceae bacterium
AGGTGTTTCCGGCCATTTCCCCTGCCTGTACAATTCAACACATTTTCTTTTGTACTCATAAGAGTAACGCATAAAAATACCCTCCTTACTGGTTTGTCCAGTAAAGAGGGTACATATCAAGCAGGGGCGCTTATTTTTTGCGTTTTGTAATAGTTACAACAAGTGTTATAACCGCGCAAAGCATAATTACAAANGTGAATAANTCNCTNTATGTAACCATTGGCACCAGCTCCCTTCCGTTAATGTCCGGCAACTGGCATATCGCCCCTTTCGGCTCCCTAATTAGACACACTATTTATTTGGTCTGGTTGGATTGTATCAATTAATGTTACAGATNNATGNTGCATAAAAGCAACACAAGATAATACAGAATAAATNAAGAACACGTATATATTATCACAGGTCTACAAAAAAGGAAAGCAGTTTTTATAAACATTTTATCAAAATAACAATTTATATATTTAAGAATCAGTTAAGAAATAGGCAGGAATCAGATTAAGACTTTTCACACCTTGCATTTTATAATAAGGATGTCTGGAGGGATATATATGATGGAAACAATACTTACGGTCAAAGACCTATGCAAAACATTTTCAAATGGAAGCGTGCAGCAGCACGTGCTGAAAAANCTGAATCTGACGGTGGAAAAGGGGGAGTTTGCGGTTATTATGGGAAACTCCGGTTCCGGCAAGAGCACACTTTTGTATGCATTGTCGGGAATGGACCGGCCTACGCTGGGAAGCATTTCCTATCAGGGGGAAGAAATTTCAAAGTATGGAAATGACAAACTTGCGATTTTCAGAAGGAAGCACTGTGGCTTTGTATTTCAGCAGAACTATTTAAACGATACCATGAGTATTATGGATAATGTGCTGGTGAGCGGATTTTTGTCGGGACGCGGCAGGAAGGAGATTGCAGAAAAGGCGAAGGAGCTGCTTTTGGAAGTNGGGCTTTCGGAAGATACTTTTTCCAAGTTTCCGNCGCAGCTTTCCGGCGGCGAGCAGCANCGGGCGGCAATGGTGCGCGGNATCATCAANTCGCCGGAGATACTTTTTGCCGATGAGCCGACCGGCGCNCTGAANTCGCAGAACACGAAGCGNATNCTGGATATTTTAACAAAAATTCATGAAAACGGGCAGACNATTGTGATGGTGACGCACGATATGAAGGCGGCNAGGCGCGGAAGCAGGGTGNTGTANTTAAAGGATGGNGTGATTACGGGAGAACTGCGGCTTGGCGATTACNAAAGCGGCGATAAGGAAAGGCATGACAGGCTGAAAAAGTTTCTTGAGGANATGGGGTGGTAAGTATGGGNTCCTTGTGGTTTATTGCGAAAAATAATATGAAAAAAAGGAAGGGCGATGCCATTGTACTGCTTTTTCTGATGGCACTTGCGGCGCTGCTTCTGTACGTGAGCATATCGGTGCTGACGGGAACGGAAAAGGTAATCCATGAGGCATATGAAGCCATGCATACGCCCGACTGGTTTTATATGACAAATATTGACTGCGAAGAACATCTGACTGCGCTGGTTGCGGATTTGGAAGAGGTGGAGGAGTTTGAAGCGGGAGACAGCCTCTACGTGATAGGCGCAAAATACAGGAAGGATTTGGGAGCGGAAGCGGCTGAATACGGTTTTCTGCTGGGCACTATGGAAGAGGAAAGAACGATTGGAAAAATACCGGTTGTGGAAAATCCTTCCTACGACGCCATTTTGCTGCCCTATTACTTAAAATACAGCGAGGGCTATGAAATCGGAGATTTTATCTGGCTGCAGTTTTACGAAAAGGAATATTGCTTTTGCGTGGCCGGTTTTGTGAACGACCCGCTATTTGCGAATCCGCTTAATATCAGCATCTATAGTTGCTATATTACGGATGCGTGCATGAAGGATATACTGGAGGAAGAGCCTGTGCTTGCCGGATACAGACAGCGTCAGTACAGGGCGCGGTTGAAAGAAGGTTACGATTCATGGAAATTTGATGAAAAGGTATCCTTGATTCTGACAAAGGAAATTCCGGAGCTTGCAGACGGTATGAATCTTGGACTGAACTGGAATTCCATGAGCCACGGCGTGTCCATTATGTCCAATATCGGCATGGGTATTATTTTGCTGTTTTCCGTACTTTTGCTGGTGGTGGCGGTGATTATTATAAGGTTTTCCGTGCAAAACTTTGTGGAGTTGAATCTGAAAAACATCGGAATTCTGAAAGCGTCAGGCTATACATCCCGGCAGCTTCGGTTCTCATTGCTTTTAGAAATGGCAGCGCTTGCCCTTTTCGGCAGTATGCTTGGTCTTTTGGCAGGGGTTCTTGGCGGTCGTTTTATCGGCAGTCTGGAGGGTATGATGCTGGGGCTTAGCTGGGAATTTGTTTTTGCACCGCAGGCAGCAGGTATTTCGCTGCTGGTGGTTTTAGGCGCAGTCTGTTTTACCGTACTTTTGTCAGGCAGGGTGTATAGGAAAGTCACGGTGCTTGACGCGCTGCGCGGCGGCGTCCACACGCACAATTTTAAGAAAAATTATTTTCCGCTCCATGTCTGCAGGCTGCCGCAAAGCCTTGCCCTCGCAGGAAAGAATATATTGGGAGAAAAACGAAAAAATCTGTCAGTGCTCTGCATTGTCGCGCTGCAGGCGCTTGTGACGATAATCGGATTTGCCTTGTATGAGAATTTTGCGGCGAGTCAGGAAAAACTTATGAAGATGAGCGGTATGGAGATGGGGGATGCCTATGTGACGGGGAAAAATCTGGANGAGGCGGGCAGCAGGATGGAGGACTGGGCGGAAATAGAAAAGGTGCTGTATTACAACAATTGCTCCGTCCATCTCTATAGCGGTGATGATCAACTCAGTCTGACCTGTGATATTTACAGAACACCGCAGGAGNTCAGCAATGAGATGTTGCTTGAGGGGCGGCTTCCCGTGTATGACAATGAAATTGTACTGACAGCGATAGTGGCGGAGCGGCTTTCTGTCGGCGTGGGNGATGTGATTTATGTGGAGGGNGGCGGNGAGCGNAANGATTACATGATTTCGGGAGTGGANCAGAAATTCAACAATGCCGGAATNAAGGCAATNATGACGTGGGAAGGCGCAGAGCGCCTGAATGGAGAAACGGCAGCAGTAGTCTTACATCTGTATCTNAAGGAAGGCGTGTCCTTTGCTGACATACAGGAAAAGTTGTCAGAAGAATTTCCGGATTTGGATGTTTCCGAAGGAGCAAAACTGATAGAACAATCCCTGACTACGATTCGTTTTGCCATGCAGCTTATCTGNCTTATCTTNGTGGCAATTACGGTTGTGGTGGTCGTTATGGTGGAGCTTCTTTTAGTGAANTCCAAAATAACAAAGGAGCNGAANAANTATGGTATNNATAAGGCGCTTGGGTATACGACGGCGCAGCTTATCGGGCATACGCTGCTTGNCAANATGCCGGTNATATTTGCAGGGTCTGTTTTGGGAATCGTGCTGGGAAGAGGAATNATAAANCCGCTCNNGTCTGCATTTCTCTCCGGATTTGGCATCAANNAATGTGAGATGACNATTGCNCCGGTATGGTTGTTGGTTACTGCNTTCGGAATTGTGGCGGTCGCNGCAATTTCCTGCCTTATCAGTGCTGCAAGAATACGCCGGATAGAGCCGGTGAAGATGCTTTCGGAGGATTAAATATCTGATATAAATCCNTGNCTTTTGTTGCGCTTCGGAAAGAAATCGGGTATGATAATAAAAGAGGCAGTACAAAAGAGGGATAACGTATCATGTGGGGAAAAATAGCGTTATGGGCANCGGTNTTCTGGGCNGGAGTCGTTGCGNGAAATATGGATTCTGTCANCNGGCAGGGTGAATCCATGCGGGAANCATGGGAGATGCAGGAAAGTGTTTTGNCAGAGAGCTGCCGCACCTGGTTAGTGCGCAGCTCTTTTTCCGATGTGCCGTATTTTCGGGATGATACGGGAAAGCTTCTGCAGGAGGAGGACGGATATCTTTACAGCTATTGGGGCGGCGTGCTGGCGCGGTATGATGTGGATACGCTGGAACGGGAAGTGCTGTATGAGGCGGCTTCCGAGCAGAACGGCAGGCTGTTTTGCATGGATGGGGCGTATATTTATTTTCTGGAGATACCGAATATCAGTCCCTATGGAAAAAAGAGCATCCTGTACCGCGTAAAAAAGGACGGGACAGGGCTTACGGTGCTGGATGAAAATGTGCCGGANGCGGGTATGTATGANGGCGNGGCAGGCTCTTATCAGGAATATACGGCGATGGACATAGAGAAAGATGTCCTATACCTGATGCATGACGAAATCGTAGTCTGNTACCGGATAAAGCCGGANGGCGGCGTGGAGCAGATAGATATGGCGGACACTTTGTATGGCNTGGTGCCGGAAGGGTTTCGTACGCCNNNTACAAGNGGNNNNTANNTTTCTTACTGGAACCTGCCATCGATTCCNTACTGTGCGGGAAATTTCGGATATTTCTTTGCCTGCAGCGAGGAATATGGGTGGTTAATCCGTGTGGATGCAAAAAGCGGAATTGTGGAAAACATGACGGCCGGTCTGCCGGAAAGACTGCGCTATTACGACCATCTGCAGCTTACCCATGATTCTTTATTTTACAGTCTTGACCAAAAGATTTGGATGCGGCGCGGGCTGGAAAGTGAAAGTGAATGGGAAACATGGTATGAGTCAGATCAGGAACTTCGTTTTTGCAGCTACGACGAAAGCGGCATGTATTTTGAAGCGTGGATGGAAGGCGAAACAGAGGAGCAATCAGGTGTGTGGCTGCTTTACCGGATCAATTGGGAAGGAGAGCGTACCTGTCTGTTTTCCATGGAGGGCGAACAATTTTTTTCAGAATATCCCATGGGGTTTCCGCTGAAGCGCTTTTTGGTGATTGGAGATTACCTGTACTATTTCGATGTGGCGGAACAGGGCGAGGGCATATACAGACTGCCGCTTGCAGAGGCGGAACGGGGAGCGGATGTCCGGCCGCAGCTGGTATGCATATACAATGAGCATAAAACGAATGAAATCGGCTATATAGAGAGCGTAAAAACGGGACCGAAGGGCGATGTGATTGCCCTGCCGACGCAGTTTGACAAGTTGTACTTGTATGAGAGGACAGATGCAGACAAAAAAATCAATGCATTTTTAAAAGAGCTGTATCGGGAGCATGAGGCGGCTCTTGCGGAAGAAAATGAGGCATTCTGCAGGGATTTCGAAGAGGAATGGGAAGGCTGGCATTCCAAAGATAACCCGGATATGGAAGAGCAGGAGCAGAAGAGGGCGATTGCGGAGGAAAGCACGGAGGAGATAAGCGTATCTATATCCTATGTAAGTGAAGCGTATCTTGTAGTGGACATAGCAGAATATGGTTACCGGTACCCGGGTGCGCACGGTATGTATTGGGATGACTATTATGTGTTTGACAGAAGGACAGGAGATCGTCTTACCCTGTTGGACTTCGTTGATAACACGGAGGAAGAAGTCGAGGAGATCGTTTCTACCTATCTGGAGATGTGCGGGCTGCCCTCGGATGCCGAAGGAATTGCACAGGAGACGGATCGTTTTTTCCTGACGGCGGAGGGGATTGGCATACATTATGACGTCTACGAGCTTTCCAGTTATGCGAGCGGCGCGCAAGATATTATCATTCCGTATGTAGAGTTTCGGATAAGTGAGGGAATGATACCTTAAAGAAGGAGTATACAGATGAAAAAGACAATGATTTGGATAACTGCCTGCCTGTTGGCGGCGACAGTCACGGCCTGCACAAAACCTGCCGGAGAAAATAAGGGAGACGCTTCCCAGACAGAAAACAGCGGCGCGGAAAATGGTGGCGCAGAGGGAGCGGATGCGCCGGTCTCCAGTGGTGTGCCGTATTTTCAGGATAATACGGGAAGGCTTGTACAGTCTGACGACAAATATTTTTACGGCTACTGGGGCGGGACGCTGGCGCGGTATGATGTGGACACGCTGGAAAGGACGGTGCTGTATGAGGCGGCTTCCGAACAGCGGGGCGGATGGTTCTGCCTTTATGGGGATTATGTTTATTTTTTAGAGGTGCCTGAAATCAGCCCTTTTGGAAAAAAGATACTGCTGTACAGGGTAAAGAAGGATGGAACGGATCTTGTGCTGTTAGATGAGAACGTGCCCAATGCCGGAGAACTTTACGACGGATATGAATACGAAAGTTATCTGGGAATGGATATTTATGAGGATATTTTGTATCTGGTGAGAGGAAAAGCAGTGACCTGTTACCGGCTGGATGCTGCAGGCGGTGTGGAACTGACTGATATTACCGACACGCTCTATGGGACACTTACATCCATACCAGAGGGCTATTATGCATCGAGGTCGGACTACTATCCCGACGTATATACCGTTCCCTACTGTGCAAGAAATTTCGGATTTATCATTGTCGGCAGCGAGGAGGGCGGTCTGGGCCGCGTTGCGGTGGACAGTGGGGAATGGGAAGAAATTGAATTGCCCGAGGGCTGCACGGCAGGGGTAAATTCGCTGTATCTGACGAATGAAGCCATGTACGTAAACCAGGACGATACACTGTGGCTGCGCCGCAGCATGGAAAAGGGAAGTGATTGGGAGCTGTGGTATGAGGCACCGCAGAAGCTTTATTTCTGTGGTTATGACAAAGAGGGGCTTTATTTTGTAGAACCGTCCTATGAAGAAGGGACGCAGGTACGGAATGGGGCGGCGCTCTGCCATGTAACGTGGGACGGCAGACGGGAAGAGGTGCTGGATTCTGTTTTCGACGGCAAAGAGGCGGCAGAACAGTCGCCGTGGGGATTTTATGCCTATCACGATTTCTGGGTGTCCGGAGATTATTTCTACTATTTTGCCGCGGCAGACGGGGGCGACGGCATCTATAGGACGCAGCTTACGCAGGCGGCGTCAAAGAAGCCGCAGCTTGTCGATATTTATCGGAAGGACAAAATGGCCGGAACTGCTTATATAGAGCGTACAGAGGTAAAAGCGGAGGGTGATATTCTTGCCCTGCCGACGCAGTTTGATAAACTGTATCTCTATGAAACGACGGAGGCAGACAAAAAAATCAATGCTTTTTTAGCGGCGTTATATGAGGAGTATGAAACATATTTAGAGGGAGAAAACGAGAAGTTCTGCGCGGGAATCGGCGAGGACTGGGAGTGGCTTCAAAACTGGGTTCCCCCAGAGTCGGCGGATGCGGAAGAGCTTGCAAAAATGCAGCTCATTGCGGGGCGCAGCTATGATAATATCAGCATGTCCATTTCCTATATCGATGAAAAATACCTTGTGCTCGGTCTGTTTGAAGATGTTTACTGGTTCCCGGGTGCGCACGACATATACTGGTACAAATGCTATGTGTTTGACAGGGAGACGGGAGAGCGGCTGGCGATTACCGATTTCGTTGACAATACGGAGGAAGAAATCATAGCGATTGCGGCAGAGTATGCCGAGATGATTGGAAGGCCGTATTCGGAAGGGCAGGAGCAGACTGCGCTGGAGCCGGATCGTTTCTTCCTGACGGGAGAGGGAATTGGATTAAGCTATGATATCTATGAGCTTGCTTCCTATGCGGAGGGCGCGACGGATATCATCATTCCCTTTGAGGAATTTCGGATGAAGGAAGGGTTCTAAAGAGGCACTTTCATTGACGAATGGAAGGGGTTAGCGGTTATGGAACTGACAAAAGGGCTGCAGGACCTGCTGCGTGCAGACTGCGAAAAAATAGGAGAAGGAAAGATTTGCGAGGTTTACCGGAAATGCTTTCGAAGTACATGGGAGACTACGCTTTCCATGGAGGAGGACGGAAGCGCGTTTGTGATTACCGGAGATATCGGGGCGATGTGGCTTCGTGACAGTTCCATGCAGGTGCTGCCATATTTCAGGGCGCTTTCTGACGAGGCGGTAGAGCGGGCGATCCGTGGGTTGATTGGGAAGCAGGCAAAACTGATTCTGACGGACGCCTACGCCAATGCGTTTAACAAGAACGGCGATTATAGCTGTTACAGCCGTGACAAAACAGAGATGGGAGCCTTTATCTGGGAGCGCAAATACGAGGTGGACTCGCTCGCATTTCCCATTATGCTGCTTGCAAAATATGTTGCGGCGACGGGCAGGCAGGATATTCTTACCAAGGAAGTGCCGGCGGCACTTGACAGGGTATTGGAGGTCTGGGAGACGGAGCAGCGTCATGAGGCCTCGCCCTATACCTTTGAGCGCGACAGTGATTTGGAGACAGAAACGTTACAAAATCAGGGAAGGGGAACGCCCACAGCCTATACGGGCATGACCTGGTCGGGGTTTCGACCCAGCGACGACGCCTGCCGCTATCATTATCTTGTTCCCTCTAATATGCTGGCGGTCAGCGCGTTAAGGCGGCTGTGCGCTTTGCCGGTGGGGGAAGAAACCATCTGCAGGGCAAAGAAGCTGGCGGAGGAGATGGAAAAGGGCATTTACCAATATGGCATTTTTGCCCATCCGCAATTCGGGGAAATATTTGCCTATGAGACGGACGGGCTTGGACATTACAATCTGATGGACGACGCCAATGTGCCGAGTCTGCTGGCGGCGCCGTGGTTTGGTTTTTGCAAAAGGGACGACGCTCTGTATCAGAATACGAGGCGGTTTATCTTAAGCAGCAGTAATCCCTATTATTATAAGGGAAACGCGGCGGAGGGCGTGGGCAGTCCACATACGCCTGCCGGTTACGTCTGGCATATTGCCATTGCCATAAGGGGACTGACAGCGGAAAGCCGCGAGGAACAAAAAAACATGCTTGATATGCTAATCCATACAACGGCGGGTACGGACTATATGCATGAGGGCGTGGATGTCAATGCGCCCGAGCGCTATACGCGCCCCTGGTTTGCGTGGGCAAATTCCATGTTCTGTCTGCTGGCGGAGGCATATTTTCATTTATAACAACAGAAGAATTAATGAATGGCTTGACAAAACTGTCTAATGCTGTTAGACTAAAACTGTCTAATAGTATTAGACAGTTTTTGCTTTGGGAAAATAAGGAGGTTGTTATGGAGCAGTATAAGCTGGGGGAGATGGAGAGCAGGTTTGCGGAACTGATTTGGGAAAACGCCCCGATTGCATCGGGAGAACTGGCAAAGTTGTGCGAGAAGGCTTTTGACTGGAAGCGGACGACGGCGTACACCATGTTAAAGAGGCTGTGTGAGAGAGGCCTGTTTGCCAATGAAAACGGTACCGTTACCGTGCAGATGGCAAAGGAGGAATTTGAGGCGGTGCAGGGAGAGCGGTTTATCAAAGAAACCTTTGCGGGCTCGCTTCCCCGTTTTTTGGCGGCTTTTTCCAGAAGGAACAAGCTGAGTGAAAAGGAAATTGCAGAGCTGAAAAAGTTGATTGAAGAATACGAGGCATAAAGGGAGGGAGCGGGAATGCATACACAGATGCTGGAAAAGTGTTTTATTGGAATTTTAAATATGAGTCTGACGGCGTGTATCATCATACCGGTTGTGATAGCGCTCAGATTTTTGCTGCGAAAGGCGCCGAAGCTTTTTTCTTATATTCTTTGGTCGGTGGTGCTTTTCAGGTTGATTTGCCCGGTTTCCTTTTCGGCGGCATTTTCCCTGCTTGGAGCATTGGATGCGCCGAAGACGGAGAGAGGACAGATTTCCTATATTTCCGTCAGCACGGCGGAAATGCCTGCCGCTATCGTAAACCAGCCGATTCCTGTGACAGGTACCATGCCGGACGGGGCGGTTATAGCGAAAACGCCTGCCGCAGATCCGATGAAGATAGTGGTCGCAGTTGGTACGTGGATTTGGATTGCGGGCGTATCGGCGTTATTCTTATATAGTGTGGCAACGCTGGTAAAGTGGAAGAGAAAGCTGAAAACCGCAAGATATGAGCGGGATAATATTTATATTGCAGAAAATCTGGAAACGCCGTTTGTCTGTGGTTTTTTTGCACCGAAGATCTATCTGCCCGCTGCTTTGGCGGGAGAGGAGAAGGCGTATATTCTGATGCATGAGCAGATACACATAAGGCGGGGCGACCATATTGTCAAGATTCTGGGGTATTTGGCGCTTTGTGTGCACTGGTTCAATCCTCTTGTATGGGCGGCATTTTTCTTGAGCGGCAGGGATATGGAAATGTCCTGCGATGAGGCAGTTATCCGCAAGATGGGCAGCGGTGTGAAGAAGGAATATTCTGCTTCCCTGTTGAATCTTGCCACGGGCAGGCGGATTGTCGGCGGTGTGCCGCTGGCGTTCGGCGAAGGGGATACGGGCGGCAGAATCAAAAATGTGCTTGGCTATAAAAAACCGGCGGCGGTGCTGATAGGTACAGTAGTAGTAGTGCTTGTGGCGGCAGCGGCAGTATTGCTTGCCAATCCCCGAAAAATCTCTGCTTCCGAAGGTGCGAAGCCGGCGGGTGAAGGGGAACTGACGGAGGCGCTGTATGGCGTTGTCGGAGAATATGACGGCAGATATGTGGTAACCATTCCGGTGATCGGCGTGGTAGAGCTGAACGCGGATAATATTGAAACCTATTTTGAGCCCGGCGAGGATGGGCAGGATTTGCGTGCCGGGGATTTGGTAGAAATTAAATTTGCTGAGGGCGTGGATGTGCAGGTGCTGGAGACCTATCCCGCGCGTTTCGTCCAACCGGTGGAGCATGTTTATATTATGCAGCGTGGGCTTGCGCTCTCCTATGAGGGAGAGGACCGCTATCGCATTTCCTTTCCCATCGGAGGTCCGGCGGTGAGAGGCGGAGAGGAAGTAGAGGCAGGAGATATGCTGCAAATCTACCGGACGGACGAGTATGGTGAAAATGAAGTGCCCTGGCGCATGGTGCCGGTTCTGGAAGTGGACAAAGAGAAGAATCAGGCTTCTATAGAGCTTTCCACAGAGGATACACGGGTATTTTTGACAGAGCTTAACCGTAGCATTTCCCGTGTTTATATCAAAGTACAGGACAGTGCGGTGAGGATAGGCGGAGAAGGAAACGCAGAAACAGGCGGCAGTCCCGAGGAAGAGCAGACGCCCGGGGTGAACGCAGAGGGTTCTTACGAGGTGGTGATTCTTGGATTGGCAGAGGGGGAACCGCATGCGGTTACCGCATATGCACTGTATGAGGGTTATGAAAGCCGGATTTTTAATGTGGAAGAAGGAGATGAACCGCTTGTTTTTTCCGACGACTGTGTTTATCTGGTAAATACGGCTATGGAAACCGTGCACTACGAGGAGGTTTCCTACGAAGAGTTTGTGGACACTCTGGTAAAGTGGGAGGATGGTTTTCAATGGGACCTTGTACAGCTTACCTTGCGGGATAATCTGATTGTGGAAGCCGCGCAGTGTAACGCCTATAAGAAATACGGTATTTCTTTTTATACAAAGGTTCCTGATCACGGCTATCAGGATATGCTGGAGATTGCGGGCGAAGATATGCTGGAACAATATTATACGCTGGCGGGCACGGAAACCTTTGATGTGGCGGATAGTGATGGTGACGAGCTGATAGAAATCTATACCGGAAATATCGGGGACGGAGACAGCGGGCTGGTGCTGTTTCGGAATGCGGAGGGCAGTCTGCTCTATTCTGAATTTGCGCATCAGGCGCGCGCAGGCTGGAACAATGTTTATCTGGGAGAGATAGACGGAACGGGCTTTATTATGAACCTGTGGATAGAGGACAGGGACGATTACGGAGAATACTCCTACTGTGTGTACAGGCTTTCCGCAGAGGGAGAAATCCTGCTGATAGCGGGTTCTTCCTTTGAATGGGGGCTTAGGATGGAATATCAGGACGTATTTTTTCAGGCATGGATGAACCGGCTTACGTACTATCTGGAGCACAGTCACCTGATTTTGAGCAGTCAGGAGGGAGAGCTGCGGACGGAGCAGGTGTCGGAAACGGATGTGTATAATTATGAAACTTTGAATCTGAAAGGCAGACAAATAGGTTGAAAGAAAAACTTTTTATCGGAATTTTAAATATGAGTCTGACGGCGTGTATTATCATACCGGTTGTGATAGCGCTCAGATTTTTACTGCGAAAGGCGCCGAAGCTTTTTTCCTATATCCTTTGGTCGGTGGTGCTTTTCCGGCTGATTTGTCCGGTTTCTTTCCCAGCGGCATTTTCCCTGCTCGGGGTGTTAGACGCGCCGAAGACGGAGAGAGGGCAGATTTCTTATATATCTGTTGATACTGCCGTCATACCGGCTGATACAAAAGACGTGCAGCTTCCGGTGGCAAATCCCGTGCAGGGCGGAACTGCTTCGGAGAAGACGCCTGCGGCAGAGCCGATGGTATCCGCGGTTACAATCGGGTCCTGGATTTGGATTGCCGGCATATTGGCACTGCTTATCTATAGTGTGGCAACGCTGGTAAAGCTGAAGAGAAAGCTGAAGGGGGCGGGACATGAGCGGGACAATATTTATATTGCAGAAAATCTGACAACGCCTTTTGTCTGCGGTTTTCTGGCGCCGAAGATATATTTGCCCGCTGCTTTGGCGGGAGAGGAAAAGGCGTATATTCTGCTGCATGAGCAGATACACATAAGGCGGGGCGACCATATTGTCAAGCTTTTGGGGTATCTGGCACTTTGCCTGCACTGGTTCAATCCCCTTGTGTGGGTGGCATTTTTCTTAAGCGGCAGGGATATGGAAATGTCCTGCGATGAGGCGGTCATCCGTAAGATGGGCATCGGCGTGAAAAAGGAATATTCCGCTTCCCTGCTGAACCTCGCCACGGGCAGGCGGATTATTGGCGGTGTGCCGCTGGCGTTCGGTGAAGGGGATACAGGCGGCAGAATCAAAAATGTGCTTGGCTACAAGAAACCTGCGGCGGCACTGATTTGTGCGGCAGTCATCGTGATTGCGGCTGCGGCGGCAGTACTGCTTGCCAATCCTCGGAAAATCTCCGCTTCCGAAGGCGCAGGGCTGACAGGCGGAGTGAAGCAGACCGGGAAGGAGACGCCGTATGGCGCTGGCGGAGAATATGGCGCTGCCGGACAGGAAAATGAGGCGGACAATGCAGGACAGGAAGACGCAGAAGCAGGCGGCAGTCTGCAGGAAGAGCCGGAGAGCGGTACGTTAGAAATCCGGATGTTGTCAGAAAAAGAACCGAAAACCATTACCGCATATGCTCTGCAAAAAGATGATGGAGAGTGGATTGTCTATAACGGCTGGGAAGACGGAATAGGTCCCCTTGTGTTTGCAGCGGACTGCGTCTATAAGGTGAATACGTCTATGGAAACCATAGACTACGAGGAGGTTTCTTATGAGGAGTTTATGGATTTCCTTGAAACAGAGGATTTTCGTTTCTCTATCCGGATTGCGTTTGTGGACAATGTGATTGTGGAAGCTGCGAAGATAAGCATATACGAGGAGTACGGCATTTCTTATGCGGCAAAGATTTCTTATGGTAGTGCTTATCAGTATTTGTTGGAGGTTGCGGGCGACGATATGCTGGAGCAGTATTATACACTGGCAGGTATGGAAACCTTTGATGTGGCAGATAGTGATGGCGACGAGCAGATAGAAGTTTATACCGGCGATATCGGGGAGGGTGAAAGTGGACTGGTACTGTTTCGGAATGCAGATGGAAGTCTGCTCTATTCTGAACTTGTGTATGATAACCACCTGAACAGCAGGGACAATGTTTATCTGGGAGAGATAGACGGTACGGGCTTTATTATGGACATGCACATATATGACGATGCTCTTTTTGGGGTGGACTATAGCTACCATGTGTACAGGCTTTCCGCAGAGGGAGAAATTCTGCAAATAGCGGGTTCCGGCTTTGCCTGGGGGCCATATTGGGAATATCAGGACGAATTATTTAAAGAATGGGTAGAGCCCCTGACATATTATCTGGAGCACAGCCATTTGATTCTGAGCCATCAGGTGGGAGAGTTACGGACGGAGCAGGTGTCGGAGGCTGACAAGTACAATTATGAGACTTTAAACCTGAAAGACAGAAGTTTGGAGAGAATGCAATGAAAAAATACTATTTTCTATTGCTGATGTTGTGGTGCGTTTTGTTTTTCACAGGATGCGGACATATGGAGAGCGGCGTGCAGGGCGCGCCGGCAGATACAGAATCTGCAGGAACGGAGGGTTCTGCTTCGGGGCAGGCAGAGTATTATGATATTTATGCAGAGCCGCAGACCATTTTTGCATGGGAGGAGAGTGCGGAGGAGTCGCCTTTCTCCGATTCGGGTATGCGCCTTTGCGGTATGCAGTTTTATCAGGACGAACCGGTACAGCTCTGGGAAAAGTACTGCTATAATGATGTGGGAAAGTATGTGTATTCTGATGTTTATCTGTACAGAGCAGATGGAAGCAGCGAGCTATTATGGCAGACCTCTCTGTCCTTTTTTTATCATGTATATCTGGACGAGGAAGGGAATGGTTACTGCTGGGGAGATACTTATAAGGATGGAGGAGGGGGACTGTCGGAAGTAGAATGTTCCAGCCTTGTCAAGTATCTTGCAAATGGGGAAATTCTTTTTACGAGGGAATGGGAGGACGGCAGCTCTGTAGCGGATGTCTGCAGCCTGCCGGACGGCAGGGCGTACCTGATTTTGGAGGATGCGCGGACGCGACGTCTGCTTACGCTTGACCCTGATACCGGTCTTACGGAAGAGGTAAAGCAGGTCAGACTGCTGAGTCCCCTTGTAGGAATACAGAGGCTTGGCGCGGGAAGCAGTACCCTGCTTCTGTATAATGACAGCCTTTCGACCGGGAAAGAGATTGTGGAATTAAATCCGGCGGATGGAACGGAGAACAGAGTCTTTTCTTTTGAGGGAACCTCTTATATGCCGTATTATGCTTATGAAATGCAGCAGTGGGATTTCAGAATGCCGGAGGACGGAAGCGCAGAGATTCTTTATGCGGATGGTTTTGGTGCGACAGCCATATGGGATAGGCTGCAGATAAAAAAGGTGGAAAAAATTCCGATTGTCATCAGGGGTGCTTTTGCTACGGAGGGCTGGATTGCCGGACAGGCAGCTCTGTTTAATGCGCAGAGCGATACTTACCATGTGATAGTGGAGAGCTGCAAGCTGGGCGACATGGCTGATTATGCAAGATTAACCAGTGTGCAGATTGCCACGGGAGAGGGCCCGGATATCGTGTGCGGGGATTTGCTGGAGGATTACCTTGCCGGCATGCTGGAAAAGGGTGCTTTGGAGGATTTAAGTCCCTATATAGCAGAGAGCGGTATCAGGGAGGAGGATTATTTTCCTTTTACCTTCAATTTCTGGAAGGCGGACGGCAGAATATACGGAATCTGTCCCAGATTTCCCGGCGGGACAGGGGCGGAAATCAAGGAAGAGGTTTTGGGCGGACGCGTAGAGCCTGATATCCACATGCTGGTGGAAGCTCTGCTTTCCCGGCAGGAAGAAGCGGTATATCTGCCAAACTATGGTTCGCAGAGGCTGTTGGAGGTCTTTTTTGGTGGGACGGAAACCCTGTGGGGGGCAGTGGACTGGGAGCAGGGAACTTGTGATTTCAGCGGGGAACTGTTTCGAAATATACTGGAGATTGCAAAGCGGTATGGGGATGACGGCAGAAGAGGAGGGATCCCAAGTCTAGCGCAGGATTTGGACCGCAGTATTTCAGACATTTTCTTTTTTCATGGTCCGGCAGAACAGGAAGAAAGCGGAATGGTCTTGGTGGGCGTTCTCTTTGACGATGGCTGTCATCTGGCGCTTTCTTCTTTCTCGGCGATGGCAATCAACGCAAATTCTGCCCACAAGGAAGGCGCATGGGAGTTTATCTGTTTTCTTTTGGGAGAGGATGCACAGAATTTCTATGCCGTTAATGGCGGTATGCCTGCCCTGCAAAGCGCTTTTGATTTGCTGATTGACGGACAGAAAGAACAGGTGGCAGGTGGAAAGAAATTTATTATTACCTCTACGGTAGTGGGGGCAAACGGCGCTGCCGGTGAACAGTCGGTGGAGGTCTATGGCGAAGAGGACATTACAGAGGAAAAAATAGAGGCATATAGAAACATGCTGGAGGGGGCGTGTCCATATCCCATTCGTACCTTGCCGATTCTTGATATTATCTATGAGGAAGCGGCGGACTATTTTAATGACAGCAAAAGTCTGGATGAGGTATGCGGGATTATCGAGAACAGGGTGCAGTTGTATTTAAACGAGAGTCGTTGAATTTGAAATTGCCAGTCAACTGAATTTATTATATAATATATGCATATTAGATTCGGAATGAGTGAAAACAAAAGATAAGAGTTGCAGGACAGGAGGCTGGTATATGAATGTAAAAGAAATTGTGCGGAAAATGACACTCGAGGAAAAAGCAGGGCTCTGCTCCGGCGCGGACTTTTGGCGTACCAAGGAGGTGGAACGGCTGGAGGTGCCGCAGATGATGGTGAGCGACGGACCGCACGGGCTGCGCAAGCAGGAGGAAACGGCGGATCATCTGGGACTGGACGAAAGCGTCAAGGCGGTATGCTTTCCGGCAGGATGCGCTACTGCTGCTTCGTTTGACAGAAAGCTGCTGCGGACTTTGGGGGAGACGCTTGGAAAGGAATGTCAGGCTGAGGGAATCGGCGTGCTGTTAGGGCCTGCGGTCAACATCAAACGTTCCCCACTCTGCGGCAGAAATTTTGAATATTTTTCCGAGGACCCTTATCTTGCAGGACAGATGGCGTCCAGCTATATCAAAGGGGTGCAGAGCAAAGGCGTCGGAACCAGCATCAAGCATTTTCTTGCAAACAATCAGGAGCACCGGCGTATGAGCTCCAGCAGCGAGGTGGACGAAAGAACGCTGCGGGAGATATATCTGCCTGCGTTTGAAGAAGCGGTAAAGAAGGCAAAGCCGTGGACCGTGATGTGCTCCTACAATCGGATAAACGGTGTGTATGCGGCGCAGAATAAAAAGTATCTGACGGATGTGCTGCGCGGCGAATGGGGCTTTGACGGCTTTGTGGTCAGCGACTGGGGCGCGGTAAACGACAGGGCTGCGGATTTGGAGGCAGGTCTTGACTTGGAGATGCCGTCTTCTTTTGGCGTCAATGATAAAAAAATTGTGGAAGCAGTAGAGAGCGGAGCGCTTTCAGAAGAAGTGCTTGACAAAGCGGTGGAGCGTATTTTATCCATCGTGGATAGAAGTGTGGAAAACCGGAAGGAAGGCGCAACTTACGATAAGGAGGAGGACCACAGGCTGGCGCGCAGGATTGCGGCGGAGAGCATGGTACTCTTAAAAAATGACGGCGTCCTGCCTCTGCGCAAGGGCGCGCGGATTGCCTTTATCGGCGAGTTTGCGGAGAAGCCCAGATTTCAGGGAGGGGGCAGCTCCCACATTAATACCTTTAAAACGGAATCGGCATGGGAGATGGCGGATAGGTCTCATGTGATTTATGCGCAGGGTTACAGCACAAAGGAGAATAAACTGGATGATACGCTGCTCTCCGAGGCGATTCGGGCGGCTGCACTTGCAGAAACTGCAGTGGTCTTTGCAGGGCTTCCGGATGCCTTTGAGTCAGAAGGCTTCGACCGTACCCATATGCGTCTGCCGGAATATCAGAACGAGCTGATAGAAGCGGTATGTAATGCCAATCCCAACACGGTGGTGGTGCTGCACAATGGTTCCCCCGTTGAGATGCCGTGGATACATAAGGTAAAGGGCATTTTAGAGACTTATTTGGGCGGACAGGCCATAGGTGGCGCCGTGGTAGATGTGCTTTACGGAGACGTCAATCCCAGCGGAAGGCTGCCGGAGACGTTTCCCTTAAAGCTGGAGGACAATCCTTCTTACATTTTCTACATCGGAGAGGGCGACAAGGTGGAATATCGGGAGGGCGTCTTTGTAGGCTACCGGTATTATGACAAAAAGAAAATGGACGTGCTCTTCCCCTTTGGGCATGGTCTTTCCTACACGAGCTTCCAGCTTTCCAATCTGAAGCTTTCCAAGAAGAAGATGGAGGATACGGAAGAACTGCAGGTGACTGTGGAAGTGAAAAATACGGGGCGCTGCGCAGGCAAAGAGGTCGTGCAGCTCTATGTGGCGGCGCCGGAAGACGGGGACGTTATCCGTCCTGTCAGGGAACTTAAGGGTTTTGAGAAGGTGGAGCTTGCGCCCGGGGAAAGAAAAACCGTTTCTTTCAGGCTGGGCAAGCGTGCTTTTGCCTACTATGATGCGGAAATATCAGATTTCAGGGTTCCGACGGGCGAATACCGGATAGAGATTGGAAGGTCGTCGCGGGATATCTGTCTTTCGGAGGAGGTAACAGTAACGGATACCTCAGGCAAACGGCAGCCCATCACCATGGATACTACCATTGGCGATATCTTAAAGCTTTCGGGAGCAAAGGAAATTGTAGAAAAAATGATAAAGCGGATGGGAATTGCGGATTCCGGAAGTGACGGCAATCTGGGCGAGGGAACGGCGGACATGGCGGCAGCCATGCAGCGTTATATGCCGCTGCGCTCTGCGCTTTCCTTCTCGGGCGGACAGGTGACATTAGAGCAGGTGGAAGAGATTCTGGATAGGTTAAACAGGTTACAGAACTGACAAAAAACGGGGCAGTCGGAAATTCCGGCTGTCCTGTCTGATTTTCACTCAATTTTTTCTCACTTTCTTTATACTTTCTTAATTGACTATTTCCATGGGAAAAAATACAATAAAAGGCAGTATTGTGTATCAAAGGAAAGGAATGTCATCTCATGGGAAAGATTTTTAAGTATCTGAAAGAATCCTGGGGAACGGTGCTCGTGATTTTGCTGCTCTTGCTTGTGCAGGCGTACTGCGATTTACAGCTTCCCCAATACACCTCGGGCATTGTGGATGTAGGTATCGGACAGGGCGGCATCGCCTATGCGGCCCCCGAAAAAATACGCGCGGAGACCTATGCAAACCTGCAGCTCTTTATGACAGAAGAGGAAAAAGCGGTGTGCGACGCAGCCTATGAACCGGCAGCGGATGGAAATCTTGTTCTGACTGCAAAGGGAGAAGCGCGTCTTGCAGAAATTGACAGCAAAATGGGACTTCCCATGGTGCTGCTGTCCTATTTGGAGAGCGAAGGGGCAGAGTATGATATCGACACGTTGCGCGCTATGCGGGAGAGCGGCATGATAAGCGAGGAGCAGATATTGACTGTCAGGGAGCAGGTGATCGCGGGAATGGGCGATATGGGCGATTCCGTGATTTCCGCAAGGGCGGTGTTGTTTGTACAGGCGGAATATGAGGCATTGGGTATCGATACCGGCAAGGTGCAGACCAATTATCTGTGGAAAACAGGGTTGAAGATGCTTGGGCTTTCTTTGCTGATGATGGCCGCAGCCATATTTATCGGTCTTTTGGCATCGCGGACGGCGGCAAAGACCGGACGGAATCTGCGCAGCCGCGTGTATAACAAGGTGGTATCCTTTTCCAGCGCAGAGATGGATAAATTTTCAACGGCATCCCTGATTACGAGGAGCACCAACGATATCCAGCAGGTGCAGATGGTGATTGTCATGCTTCTGCGCATGGTGCTGTATGCGCCCATTATCGGTATCGGCGGCGTGATGAAGGTGGCGTCAACGGGAACCGGCATGAGCTGGATTATCGGCGTGGCTGTGGGAAGCATCATGGCATTGGTTCTGGTGCTGATGGTGGTTGCCATGCCCAAATTCAAGAAAATGCAGTCGTTGGTGGACCGTGTCAATCTTGTCTCCAGGGAAATCCTGACGGGTATACCGGTCATCCGGGCTTTTAGCCGCGAAACCTATGAGGAAAAGCGGTTTGATAAGGCAAATAAGGACTTGATGGGAACGCAGCTTTTTACCGGAAGAGTGATGAATTTTATGATGCCGGTCATGATGCTGATTATGAACGGGATTTCTATTATGATCGTGTGGTTTGGCGGACATGGAATCGATGCCGGCAATCTGCAGGTGGGCGAAATGCTGGCGTTTATTACTTATACCATGCAGATTGTGATGTCCTTCCTGATGCTCACCATGGTTTCCATTATGCTGCCCCGTGCGGGAGTTGCCGCAGGGCGCATCGAGGAAGTTCTGACAACGGAGGTTACGATTCATGACAAAGAGACGCTGCAGGATGAAAAGCTGCAGGAGATAAGAGGAGAGGTTGCGTTCGAGGATGTCTGCTTCAAATATCCGGGGGCGGAGGAAAATGCGCTGCATCACTTGAGCTTTACGGCGAAGCCCGGGCAGACGACGGCGATTATCGGAAGTACGGGCTGCGGCAAATCGACGCTCTTAAACCTGATTCCCCGTTTTTATGATGTGACGGAAGGCCGTATTACGTTAGACGGCGTAGATATACGGGATATTTCCCAAAAGAAGCTGCGCAGCATCTTAGGGTATGTGCCGCAGAAGGGTGTGCTGTTTTCGGGAGATATTGCTTCCAACATCAAATTCGGCGGCGATGATATCACGGAAGAAAAGATGAAGGAGTCGGCGCAGATAGCGCAGGCTGTTGAGTTTATTGAGAGCAAGCCGGAAGGCTACGGCAGTCCGATAGCGCAGGGCGGTACCAATGTGTCGGGCGGGCAGAAGCAGCGTCTTTCGATTGCAAGGGCAATCGCCAAGAGCCCCAAGGTCTTTTTGTTCGACGACAGTTTTTCTGCACTGGACTATAAGACGGATGTGGTGCTCAGAAGGGCATTGAACGAAAAAATTTCCGACGCCACGGTAATCATTGTGGCGCAGCGTATCAGCACGATTCTGCATGCAGACCAGATTATTGTGCTGGACAATGGCAGCATTGTGGGTCTGGGAACCCACGAAGAACTGCTGGAAAGCTGTGAAACCTACAGGGAGATTGCGAAATCCCAGCTTTCGGAAAAGGAACTGAAGGGAGGTAAGCAGGCATGAGTGAACAGGAAAATAGTGGAAAAAGACCGCCAAGGCGCGGACCTATGGGAGGTCCCCACGGTCCTATGATGCCGGGGGAAAAAGCGAAGGATTTTAAGGGCACTTTGAAGAAACTGCTGGCCTATATGGGCAGGTATAAAATTGCGATTGTGTTTGTTATGATATTTGCCGTTGGCGGTACTGTATTCAATATTGTCGGGCCCAAGGTCTTAAGCCGCGCGACGACGGCGCTCTTTGAAGGACTGATGGCAAAAATCGGCGGTACGGGCGGCATCGATTTTGCGCGGATTGCGAGAATCCTGTTGTTTGTACTGGGACTGTACGTTATCAGCGCGCTGCTTACCTTTATACAGGGGTATATTATGACGGGCGTATCCCAGAAGCTCTGCTACCGTTTCAGGAGGGAGATTTCGGAAAAAATCAACCGGATGCCCATGGCATATTTTGAGTCCAAGACGGTGGGAGAGGTGCTTTCGAGAATCACAAATGATGTGGATACCTTGGGACAGAGCTTAAGCCAGAGTATCACGACATTAATTACTTCCGTGACAACCCTTATCGGTGTGCTGGTTATGATGTTGTCCATCAGTCCGCTGATGACACTGATTGCACTTGTGATTCTGCCTATTTCCGGTACGCTCATCGGTATTGTGGTGAAACATTCCCAAAAGTATTTCGTGGCGCAGCAGACTTACCTCGGCAAAATCAACGGACAGATTGAGGAAACCTACGGCGGACACAATATCGTGAAGGCTTTCAACAGGGAGGAAGCTTCCCTGCAGGAATTTAAGGAGACAAACGATGCTCTTTACCGCTCTGCGTGGAAGTCCCAGTTTATTTCCGGCATGATGCAGCCCATTATGGTCTTTGTCGGCAACTTAGGATATGTGGCGGTTGCGGTCAGCGGCAGTATACTGGCGATTCGCGGGGTGATTGATGTCGGGGAAATTCAGGCGTTCATCCAGTATGTGAAGAACTTTACGCAGCCCATTACACAGCTTGCACAGGTATCCAACCTGTTACAGTCCATGGCGGCATCCGCAGAAAGGGTTTTTGAATTTTTGAATGAAGCGGAGGAGGATATGCAGGCGGAGAATCCGGTAAAGCTTTCCAAGATGGAAGGTGCGGTTGCGTTCTCGCATGTACAGTTTGGCTACAATCCGGATAAGGTTATCATCAAGGACTTTTCCTGCGATGTAAAGCCCGGTCAGATGGTGGCAATCGTAGGGCCTACCGGCGCGGGCAAGACCACCATGGTAAAGCTGCTGATGCGTTTTTATGATGTAAACAAAGGCTCTATCTGCGTGGACGGGCACAATGTCAAGGATTTTAACCGCAGCGAGCTTAGGGAAAATTTCGGCATGGTACTGCAGGACACGTGGCTGTTTAAGGGAACTATCATGGAGAATATCCGTTACGGCAGACTGGACGCAACGGACGAGGAAGTGATAGAGGCGGCAAAGGCAGCACATGCGCACCGCTTTATCCAGACGCTTCCCGGCGGCTACCAGATGGAATTGAACGAGGAGGCAAGCAATGTATCACAGGGACAGAAGCAGCTTTTGACGATTGCAAGGGCGATTTTGGCGGACAATCCGATACTGATTTTGGACGAGGCGACAAGCTCTGTCGATACCAGAACGGAAATCCGGATACAGAAGGCGATGAACAACCTGATGAAGGGAAGAACCAGCTTCGTGATTGCCCACAGGCTTTCCACCATAAAGGACGCGGACGTCATTCTGGTGATGAAGGACGGCGACATTGTGGAGCAGGGAAACCACGAGGAGCTGCTCGCAAAAGACGGCTTCTATGCTTCGCTGTACAATTCGCAGTTTGAGGAAGCGACCGCCTGATGAAACGAAAATCATAAAAGAAACCGTCCACAGGACCGGCTGACTGATTGCCAAGAATCAGGCTGCAGGTTTTGCGGACGGTTTTTGTTGTTTTATTTGAAAGCTTTGCGTATTCATGCTAAAATGGATTATATTGCCGCCGCCCCTTGGGAGCAGGCAGAGAAAAACAGGGATTGATGGAGGGATTATGGGCGCAGAACTTGTCAGCACGCTGGGCATATACAACGTCATACGAAGAGCAATGGGCTGCATGGACAGCAAGCTGCTTCTGCACGGGGAAATCACGGGCTATATTTTTTATAATATGTTAAAAGCGGATGGAAGTTATACAGATGTGGAACTGGCAGAGTACACTCTCATTGGGATACTGCATGACATCGGCTTGCTTAAGACCGGCTATAAAGGTGATGTAGTAACCTGTGAAACGACGAATGTGTGGGCGCACTCCATATACGGTTACCTGTTTTTAAAATATCTTTCTCCGGTTGATGATATGGCGGAAATTGTGCTTTATCACCACCTGCCGTATCACCTGCATCAACATATCAAGAGCAGGCGGCTGAAAGAAACGGAATTTCTGGCGCTTGCAGATAAAATGGACGTATTCATGCGCATGGAAGGGCATGGCATGGAAAAGGACTACTTTGTAAAACAGAGTAATATACAGTTTTCGGCGCGTGCCATGGAGCTTTTTCAGTTGGCACAGTCCAAGTTTAATTTCATGGAAAAAATGAAGACGGATGCCTATCAGCAGGAGCTGGCAAGCCTTTTTGACAGGATAAACTTAAATGAGAAGAAAAAGAAGGGCTTCCTCGAGATGCTTGTGTATGCCATTGATTTCAGAAGCCAGCAGACCGTCATCCATACGATGGCGACCAAGAACTTTGCGCTGTCAATCGGCAGGCTGCTTCGGGTATCGACCACAGATTTGCAGATTCTTTACTATGGCACGCTTTTACATGATATCGGTAAGATTGTGATACCGCTTTCCATACTGGAGGCGCCGAGACGCCTGACGGACGAAGAGATGCGGGTTATGAAGGCGCATGTAGTGATTTCCGACAAAATCTTAAGAGGGGTTCTTGACGACAGGATTGTAGACGTTGCCGCCAAGCATCATGAGAAGCTTGACGGAACGGGGTATCCCGCAGGGATTGGGGCGGAAGACCTTTCACAGCTTGAAAGAACTGCGGCAGTAGCGGATATTTTGAGCGCGCTCTACGGAAAGAGAAGCTACAAGGATTCCTTCCCGGCGGAGAAAATAAAAGGTATCCTGACTTCGGATGCAGAAAACGGAAAGATATGCAGCCAGATAGTGCAGGTAGTCATAGGCAATTTTGATGCAATCATACGGGACTACGAAAAGGAGCGCGATGTGACCATGGAACGTTACATGGAAATCAACGAGCAGTACGAAAATATTTACGAGAAGTTTAAAAGCTTTGATATGTGAGTCTCGTCCGATTGCTGCATATAACGTAACTTATTGTCCGGCATATACTGCTATTATTTCCTGAAGGCTTACCGGAGTATAGCCGTACAACATACAGCCTGCGTTATATGCATTCTTTCTGTTTCGCATAAATTCCCAGGCTTCCTCTTTTCTATTGTGGATATGGCCATATATGTGTGAGTGGCCTTTATGAAATCCATTCCATTCTGCTATCGGAAAGTGGCAGAGACAGATATGCGTGCCGTTATCGGATACATGCATCATTTTATCTATGCTGTCAAAATAACTGATAGCTGCGGGGTTTTCTAACAGCTTTTTGTCATGATTTCCTATCACAAGATGCTTATGTCCTTTTAGCTGCTTTAAATACCACTCCTCGCTCTTTTCGTTTCGGTAAGCGAAATCGCCTAAGATGTATACATGATCATCAGGATTTACCTTTTGATTCCATAACCGTATCAGAGCCTCATCCATTTCATCCACATCTGCAAATGGCCTGTTATCAAAACGGATGACAGAGCGATGCCCAAAATGCAAATCGGCCGTATATAATATCATTTCTTTTATTCCTCCAACTATCGATGCCAGCGTCCGGATGCGCCGCAGGGAAGGACAAGCCCGCTTTCCGATACCGGCAGCCCGATTTCCGCTGCTTCTACCGTGCCGCCGAAACGCTTTCCCACCGTCATGGTCAGCAGGTAGGAGAGTACGGCGGGCTGAAGTCCCGTGGTGTAGGAATTCAGCAGGAAAAACAGCGGTTCATCGGATAATATCTGAACCGTCAGTTCAAGGAAGTGCCAGATACTGTCCTCCATTTTCCAGATTTCGCCCTTGGGTCCCCGTCCGTAGGAGGGAGGGTCCATGATGATGGCGTCGTATTTGCTGCCGCGCCGGATTTCCCGCTCCACAAATTTCATGCAGTCGTCCACCAGCCAGCGGATTGGTGCGTCTGAAAGAGAGGAGGCTGCCGCGTTTTCTTTTGCCCAGCCAACCATGCCCTTTGCGGCGTCAACATGGGTGACCTGTGCCCCAGCTTCTGCAGCGGCAAGGGTAGCGCCTCCCGTGTAGGCGAAAAGATTCAGTACACGGATGGGTCTTCCCGCATTTCGAATCAATTCGGAAAACCAGTCCCAGTTGACCGCCTGTTCCGGGAAAAGACCGGTATGCTTAAAACTGAAGGGTTTTAAGTGGAAGGTCAGATTCCGGTAGCGGATAGCCCACTCGTCCGGCAAATCAATAAATTCCCATTCGCCGCCGCCCTTTTGGCTGCGGTGGTAATGCGCGTTTTTCTTTTTCCAGCCCTTGTGCGTGTGGGGCGTGTCCCAGATGACCTGCGGGTCGGGGCGGACCAGTATATATTTGCCCCAGCGTTCCAGTTTTTCTCCCGAAGAGGTGTCCAGTACTTCATAATCCTTCCAATTATCTGCAATCCACATATGATAAAGTCCTTTTCTTCCTATTATAATAATGTAGAACCGTGTCGGACGGCCGCTTAAGTAAATATACAACAATATGGATAGAAATACAATGTGAAGTTATGGCGTTTGTTTTGACTTCTCTGGGGAAATTTGATAGAATGAGTTAAAAATTTGTGAATATAACGGGGCGGTTATGCTATTTAATTCTTATATTTTTATTTTTTTGTTCCTTCCCATTTCACTGCTTGGCTGGTATGGGCTGAATAAATTGAAAAAATATCATATGGCGCAAATTTTTCTGATTGCGATGTCGCTTTGGTTTTATGCGTATTTTAACATAAATTACCTTGCTGTGATTTTGCTGAGCTGTGCGGTAAACTACCTGTTCAGCTTTCTTCTTACAAAGACGGAAAAACCTGCGTTTCATAAGGCGGTATTGGCAGCGGGATGTATCGTGAATAT
The DNA here is from genome assembly GCA_014804445.1 of Lachnospiraceae bacterium. Taxonomy (GTDB): domain Bacteria; phylum Bacillota; class Clostridia; order Lachnospirales; family Lachnospiraceae; genus Acetatifactor. Next base: position 26,010 of record JAAUZU010000028.1, read on the forward strand.
CGGGATTCTCGGTGTGTTTAAATATTACGACTTTTTTATCGGGAATCTAAACGCTGTATTTCATGCGGATTTTAACTATAAACATATTCTTCTGCCGCTGGGAATCAGTTTTTTTACATTTCAGCAGCTTTCTTTTGTGATAGACAGGTGCAAGGGCAGGGCGCCCCATTACGGTCTGTCTGATTATTTGAATTTTGTGACTTTTTTTCCGCAACTGATAGCCGGTCCGATTGTCCTGCACTCGGAAATCGTCCCCCAGTTCCAAGACATCCAAAAGCGTAAATTTGCGGTGGAGGATTTTGCGCAGGGCATCTGCTATTTTGTTTTTGGGCTGTCTAAAAAAGTGCTGCTGGCGGATACGCTGGCAAAAGCCGTCAATTATGGATTTTCGGAAATTGCAAAACTGGATACGCCGGCTGCGGTTATGATTGCGGTTTCTTATCTGCTTGAATTATATTTTGATTTCAGCGGTTACTGCGACATGGCGATTGGAATCGGACGAATGTTCCGAATCAGGATACCGGACAATTTTAATGCGCCGTATAAGTCCGCCTCCGTGAGAGAGTTTTGGAAGAGATGGCATATGACGCTGGGCAGATTTTTTACACAGTATGTCTACATTCCGCTGGGAGGAAGCCGGAAGGGCACTCTCAGAGCAGTCCTTAATACCATGATTGTTTTTCTCTTGAGCGGTCTGTGGCATGGCGCGGACTGGAGCTTTGTTCTGTGGGGCTTTCTGCATGGCGTGGGCGCTTCCATCAATTTGATATACGACAGAGTTGTCAAAAAACGAGGGAAAGAAAAGACAGAAGAGAACGGAAAAGGCGGTTTTTTACACAGACTGCGCCACTTTGGCTGTCAGGTGATTACATTCGGATTTATGTGCCTTACCATTGTGTTTTTCAGAAGCGATTCCGTTGCAGACGCCCTGCTTTATATGAAACGGCTGTTTTCTGGAGACAGTTATCATTTTGTGTACTATATTGCCAATGAATTATCCTATGCAGAGTTATATATTCCGACAAAGATAATTTCGATGAAGTTTCCCGCTTTTCTCTGGAACTTTCATGCGTATGTCTACCTTGCCATTCTGGCCTTAAGCCTGTTTCTGGCTTTGGGAAAGACGACAAAGGAACGTTTGGAGAACAGAAAGCTGACTGCCGCGTTTTCATGGAAAATGACGATTCTGTTTGTGTGGTCGGTGATTTCGCTTACGGGAGTCAGTACCTTTTTGTACTTCAATTTCTAAAAAGAAGGAGTAGGCGGTTGTGAAACGCTGCCGTTGTCATTGTGTATATTGCACATTCCAACGCAGACTCGCTCTCGCTCCAAGCTTACCGTAGCGGTACGTAAGCTGCCAAAGGACGGCAGCTAAGTACCGACGGTAAGCAAGGGTCTGCTTATGGAATGTGCAATATACACAATTCGAAACTGGCAAGTGCTAGTTTCACAATTGCCTGCTGTGGAGACTAGATGTATGCGAAACTTCCTTTTATAAAACAGGAAATGTTCAATATAGACAAAATAAGGGCGACTTGCCACTGCTTCGGAGGCGTTTTTGTCTATATTGAACATTTCCGTCACTCGTATAAGGTATTTCGTAATTACCTATTGTGAAGATTAGCCTGCAAATAAAAAGTCAAGACTAAATTGATGAACGTTGAAAATTTCATACAGGTTGAAAATTAGGTAACAAAATAAGACCACCAC
>JAAUZU010000029.1 GCA_014804445.1 Lachnospiraceae bacterium
ATTATATAAGAATGCAACAAAAGGTATTGTGAGATGGGGATCTTCCGATGAAAGCTGGCTTGCAGCAGGAGATAGCCCTGAAATGCAAGCTGTAGAAAAGAAATTAAAAGAAAGTTTAATAGAATTCGACGGATTGAATGCTAATCAAATTTGGGAGAATTTGAATTTATCTTATGAATGGAATAAATATAGGTGAGAACACGACCAAAGCTATAATTTGCCTATATTCCGTGCTTTTTACAGATTGTGTCGCAGAGGAGACCTTTTGACTTGCGGCAGAAATCCGGGAACTTTCAGGGAACCTGTTTATTTTAAAAGAAAAGATAGGATTTCCCGATTGGACGAATGACTCCATTGATGAAAAACAGGCTATAAAGTGTATAGTTGAAAAACTAATAGCGTCGTTAGGAGTAACCGATCCGGTTCATGTTTCTCATTTATCCGGGTTTAAGACCTCTGATATTCTGCCCATTTTTGAAGAGTTGGAATCCGAAAAGAGGATATCTCGGCTTTCATATAGAATCGGTCGTAAAAATTACTATATCCATTCTTCCAAAATACAACTTCTAAATGAAAAAGCAGCTGAGGACTTATGTGAAGTTCGACTTATATCACCAATGGATACAATTGTAAGAGACAAAACTTGGCTTAAAACATTTTTTGATTATTCATTTTCCTTTGAATATTTCAAGAAAAAAGGAATGAAATGGCCTCTATCAATTCTTGTAGGAAATCAATTTGTCGGTTATTTAGATTGTAAGATGGACTGGAGAAGCAAAAAATTTATCGTTAAAGAAAAAAATATATTTAATCCCGATTTTACCGATAACAAAGGTATAGATGTTGCGATTGAAGAATTAGCTGCCTTCCATGGGGCTAAAGAAATTCAAATTTGAAAAGATGTTATCTGCATAGGAGGTTATAAATTATGAAAAAATGGTGTGTGGAGGATTGGGAGTTTGAATTAACTGTTATTGATGGAAAAGCAGCTCATTGCAGACTCGGTTTAGAAACGGGAGACAAATTTGTTTTTTCATATGAATGTCCGGCGGGGATTTGCCCCAGAGCAATGATGGAAATGTTTACATGGTGTGAGGTTATCCGGTGCGGCGGCGACTTTACATATAGAGGTGAATCGAAAAAATATGAAATGGTTAGACCATGTCCTTGCGGATGTATTACATTTCATCTGAAAGCTGTTCCTATCAATAGAGATGAAAACGGAAAGAAAAAGCCTAATAATCCAAGACCGGAAGACTGAATCGATATATTTTTTCCGTTTTCGTAATTGTGTCCCCGTTAAAAACAGCTTATAATTTCATTATGAATGTGATATGAAAGGCTCCCTGAATGCCGGTCTGGTACATAGGAGCGATGGTTCAGCCTTATACAGAAGATAAAAATATTCTGACAGTGACAGACTGGAACGGATTAAGAAAGCGAATAGAGGAATCATTGAAATGACAGAGATTAAATTGTATGAAAATATAGAGGATGAACTGCTTAGATTTGCTGATAGCGAGTGAATATGCATTGAACTACAAGTTTTAAACAGTGGGAGCACTTTTACGAAAAGGGAATTATGTTATAGTCATGGGGAGTTGATATCGTTGATAGAATTAAGGACAATTACGGAAGATAATTTTGAACAGTGTTTCAACTTAAAGGCAAGCGTTGAAAAAGAAAGTTTTGTAGATTCAGTCACTTATTCTTTAGCGGAGGCATGGGTCTTTTATAAGGATACCAGACCATTTGCAATTTATGATGACGATAAAATGATTGGATTTGTTTCCATGTATGTCGGAGAGGAAAACTATCAAATCATAAATTTTTTGATTGATGATGCTTTTCAGAACAAGGGATTGGGAACAAAAGCCGCAAAAGCCTGCATTCATTTTTTGCAAAATGAGTATGGTGCAAAAAGAGTTTCCGTTCCGGTAGAAATGAAAAATATAGCTGCGCAAAGGTTTTGGGAAAAGTTAGGGTTTGTTTTTTCAGATAATGTCGAAGACGGCTATATTTTTATGAGACTGATATTATAATAGCTGATTGCGGAATTCTCTTTTGCAAGTGACGGAAAGTTTAGAATTGTACATATTGTGTATTCCATAAGCAGACCCTTGCCGGCCGTCGGTACTTAGCTGCCGTATTTTGGCAGCTTACGTACCGCTACGGCTGGCTCGGAGCGAAAGCGAGTCTGCGTTGGAATACACAATATGTACAATGACACTTGCTGCATAATGGGTTTGCAAACGCCTGCTAAATGAACAAAGAAAAAGAGGAGAACCAAATGTCACGAACAGAAAGGGTAGAGTTGACAGTCCTGTGCCTTGTGCGCAGTGGAGACGAATATTTATTGCAGGACAGGGTGAAAAAGGAGTGGCAGGGATTTACGCTGCCCGGAGGACATGTGGAGCAGGGCGAGTCGATTGTGGATGCGGTTGTTCGGGAGATGAAGGAGGAGACAGGTCTTACGGTTCTGAATCCGAAGCTGTGCGGCGTAAAGCAATTTCCGATAGAGCAGGGCAGGTATCTTGTGTTTTTGTTCTGTGCAGACCATTTTGAGGGCGAACTCACATCTTCGGAAGAGGGAGAAATGCATTGGGTAAAAGCGTCAGAGTTGTCAAAAATAGCTACAGTGGATGATTTTACGGAATTGATGCAGGTTATGCTGGACGATAATTTCAATGAATTTCAGTATGTGGTGGAAGGCGGCGAGTGGAAGATTGTGCTGAAATAGCCGTTTGAAATTATGGTAAAATATGGTATGATTGCCTTGATAAAACTTTTGTTTTCCTACATAATATAAAAGAAAAATGCAAACGATTTTTGTAGTATGCTTGAATGGTTTCAGTGTAAAAAAGTAAATATAAAAAGGAGAAAAAACATGAATATATTATTTTTCGGAACAAAGAGCTATGACAAGGAATTTTTTGAGATGCTTTTAAAGAGCGGCAGATATCATGATTTGGAGATTACCTTTATAGAGCCGAAGCTGGAGCCGGAAACCGCAAGGCTGGCGGACGGCTATGAGGCAGTCTGTGCGTTTGTCAATATGGACCTTTCGGAAAAAACGATACGCACCCTGGCTAAATGCGGCGTGAAGCTGGTGCTGATGCGCTGCGCGGGTTTTAATAATGTGGATTTGGATGTGGCGAAGGAGTGCGGCATAACCGTGATGCGTGTCCCGGGATATTCGCCTGAGGCCGTGGCGGAACACGCTATGGCATTGGTGCTGACGGCGGACAGGCATATGCACAAAGCATATATCAAATGTCGTGAAAACAATTTTAACCTTGCGGGTCTTATGGGCGTCAATCTCTATGGCAAGACGGCAGGCATTGTGGGAACCGGAAAAATCGGCGCGGCGATGGCAAAAATCTGCCATGGCTTCGGTATGCGGGTTATCGGCTATGACCTGTACCCCAATAAGAGCCTTAATTTTGTGGAATATGTAGATTTTGAGCATTTGCTTGCAGAGTCGGATTTGATTTCCCTGCACTGCCCGCTGACAGAAGAAAATTACCACTTGATTAACGAGGATACCATAGGCAAAATGAAGGATGGCGTTATGCTGGTAAACACTTCAAGAGGCGCTCTGATCAAGACGGAAGATTTGATTCAGGGTATCAGGGACGGCAAGTTTTTTGCAGTGGGACTGGATGTGTATGAAGAGGAAACCGGAACGGTGTACGAGGATATGTCGGATACGATACTGGAACATTCCACTATGGCGAGACTGCTTTCCTTCCCCAACGTTATGGTGACTTCCCATCAGGGCTTCTTCACACAGGAAGCGTTGGAAGCAATCAGCCGGACGACGTTGGACAATGCGCTTGCCTTTGTGGAGGGCAAAAAGAACGGCAATGAACTGTAAGGCTCGTGGCGGCAGAAAAAATAGGAATGGGCTGTGAGGCGTGACAGGAAAAAAGACGGCAATTATAAAACGCCGGAATCTGAGATAGGAAAAAGAGGATAGGTTATGAAAAATGCAGAGGATTTACGGGCGCTTTTGGATAAGATAGACAGGAGGGGCTATCCGGCGTACAAGGATACCAAGGGCACATATGCTTTTGGAAAATATGTGTTGGGAATTGACCACGTGCAGGGAGATCCCTTTGCGGCGCCCTCTAAGGTCAGTATCCATGTATCGGGAAAGACAGCCGGCTTTCCCGCTGCGCTTTACAATGAAAGACACAGACGGATTGCTCTGCAGGATTACCTGCTCAGGCAGTTTGGCAGGCGGATAGACGATTATTCCTTTAAGGCGAGGGGCTCGGGAAAAAGCGGTCTGATGGGCGTCAGCCGTCCGGGACAGGAGATTCTGGAGCGAAGCGCCTGCAGGATTGAAGAGAAGACGGGCGATATCTGCGTGCGCATGGAAGTTGGTTTTCCGGCAAATGGAAGGACTGTGAATGCAGGAGAACTGAAAAAGATATTGTTTGGTTTTTTGCCGGAGTGTGTGGAGAAATCCCTGCTCTACGCGTCGCTTCCTGCGGGTAAGCTGAGAGAAAATGCGGATTTGGCAGATGACCAGCAGTATATCAGAGAAAGGCTGACAGAGCAGAATTTGGTGGTATTTGTGGCAAACGGCGCCGTGCTGCCGAGAGAGTCGGGCGTGTCGGACAGACCGATGAAGGGAGCGGTGGTATTTTCTTCCCCCAAAACACTGGAAGTTACCCTAAAACTGCCCCACAGGGGAGAACTCAAGGGCATGGGCATACGGAAGGGCATTACCATGATAGCCGGAGGGGGTTATCACGGCAAGTCAACCCTGCTGGAAGCCATAGAGAGAGGCGTCTACAACCATATTGCCGGAGATGGCAGGGAGTATGTCATTACACAGGATACCGCGATGAAAATCCGTGCGGAGGATGGCAGAAGCGTGAAGAATGTGGATATTTCCATGTTTATCAGGGATTTGCCGAATGGCAAGGACACGAAGTCGTTTTACTCTGCGGATGCCAGCGGAAGTACCTCGCAGGCAGCAGGCGTGGTCGAGGCAATGGAGGCGGGTGCAGGGCTTCTTCTGATTGACGAGGATACCAGTGCGACCAACTTTATGATACGGGACGAACTGATGCAGCGGGTCGTAAACCGCAGCAAGGAGCCGATTATTCCTTTCATCGACAGGGTGAGGGAGCTTTACGAAAAAGAAGGTGTGTCCACCGTGCTTGTGGCGGGCAGCTCGGGCTCTTATTTTTTCAAGGCAGACTGCATCATACAGATGGACAATTACTGCCCTGTGGATATCACGGAATTTGCCAAAAAGGAAGCGGAAGCATTTCGGGTGGAAGCAGGCGAAGCGCCCTCTTATGAGCGTCCCGCTTTTGCAAGATGTCCGAAGAGCGACAAGGCTGTGTGGGACAATGACCGGCTGAAAATCAAGACGATGGGGCTGGACGGTATTCTCTTCAATAAGGAAACTATTGATATGCGCTATGTGGAACAGCTTGTGGATGCGGAGCAGCTTGGCGCTCTGGGATATCTGCTAAAATATGCGGAACTGCACCTTTTTGACGGCAGAAGAACCGTCAGGGAGGTGGTTGCCATGCTTTCCAAATTGATTGCAGAAAAGGGGATTGAGGCCGTCTGTGGCGGTACATATCTGCCGATTCATCTGGCAGTGCCGCGGGAGCAGGAAATTTATGCATGCTTTAACCGGTACCGTGGTTTACAGTTGTAGAAAAAGCGTAAAACAGAACGCGAAAATCTTGATTTTCTGTATTTTTAGAGGAAAATAGTGTTGACAATCCTACCGTGATACGTTACAATATCATTCGTCGGTGCAGTTTTGCATCGTATGTGTTCGTAGCTCAGTTGGATAGAGCAACGGCCTTCTAAGCCGTGGGTCGGGGGTTCGAATCCCTTCGAGCACATTCGGAGTCCGGGATTCCGTATATGGTGGGTATAGCGCAGTTGGTTAGCGCGCCAGATTGTGGCTCTGGAGGTCAAGGGTTCGAATCCCTTTATCCACCTTTGTTATTTTCGGATGCGGGAAACCTAAGGTTGGCGTCATATGATGGGCTATCGCCAAGCGGTAAGGCACAGGACTTTGACTCCTGCATTCGCTGGTTCGAATCCAGCTAGCCCAGTTTAATTGCGGAGCACTAGCTCAGTCGGTAGAGCACCTGACTTTTAATCAGGTTGTCGGGGGTTCGAATCCCCCGTGCTTCATTGAAGCGCAGTCGTTGAAACAAATCGCCGTGCTTCATTGAGAAGCAGGGTCACTGATACAAATCGCCGTGCTTCATCAGACCGAAAGGTCTTTTTTTGTGCGGAAATTTGATGTGTTTGCAATGTGTTAATGGTGAAAAACAGATAGGGATGCATGGCTAAAAAGCCGTGTAGAACATGGAGGATTGTAATGGAAACAAAAGAAGCAGTTGCAGAAGTAAAAGAAAATAAGATGGGAATTATGCCTGTCAATAAGCTGTTAATCAGTATGTCCCTGCCGATGATGATTTCCATGCTGGTGCAGGCGCTTTATAATATTGTGGACAGTATTTTTGTGGCGCAGGTGGACGAGTATGCGGTGCGTGCGGTATCTCTTTCCTTTCCTGTGCAGAGCTTGATGATAGCGGTCGCAGTAGGTACTTCCGTGGGTGTCAATGCGCTGCTGTCAAGGTCGCTTGGCGAGAAGAATTTTGAAAAAGTAAACCGTGTGGCCGGAAACGGTGTCTTTTCCGTCATCGTCTGTTATCTGGTATTTCTGTTAATAGGACTGACGCTGGTAAGGCCCTTTATGGCGAGCCAGACGGATGTGGAGCAGGTGAGAAGCTATGGCGTGTCCTATCTGTCGATTTGCTGTATCTGTTCCGCAGGCATATTTATACAGACTATTTTTGAAAAAATGCTGCAGTCAACGGGAAAGACCATTTATACGATGTTCACGCAGGGAATCGGCGCAATTACTAATATTATTCTGGATCCGATTCTGATTTTCGGTATACCCGGCGTGATTCCCCGCATGGAGGCGGCGGGCGCGGCGGTTGCGACCGTGACGGGACAGATTATAGCGGCAGCGGCAGCCGTGTTCTGTCATTTCCGTTTTAATCATGAGGTCAAAATGAAAATAAAGGGTTTTAAACCGGAGCCTGCAATTATCAAGCAGATTTATGCGGTGGGAGCGCCCTCGATTGTGATGCAGGCAATCGGTTCGGTTATGACCTATGGCATGAATCTGATTTTGGCGGCGTACGGCGTGGCGCAGACCGTATTCGGGTTGTATTTTAAATTGCAAAGCTTTGTCTTTATGCCTGTGTTCGGACTGAACAACGGTATGGTGCCGATTATTGCGTATAATTACGGCGCAGGCAGGCGGGACAGGGTAATCAAAACCATGAGGCTCAGTATCACTTATGCGGTGTCGATTATGCTGGCAGGGCTTGTGGTTCTGCAACTATTCCCTGCGCAGCTTCTTATGTTGTTTAATGCGACGGATGAACTTTTGGCAGTAGGTGTTCCTGCTCTTCGCACGATTTGCTTAAGCTTTTTGTTTGCCGGTTTTTGTATTGTGGTCGGAAGTGTATTTCAGGCATTGGGCAATGGCGTCTACAGCATGATTGTGTCCGTGGCAAGACAGCTTTTTGTACTGCTTCCGGTGGCATACCTTCTGTCCCTGACAGGAAAGGTTTCCAATATATGGTGGGCATTTCCTATTGCAGAGTTGATGTCAGTGGTAATGAGTATCTATTTCCTGATGCGGATATACAAAAAGATTATCCGGCATATCGGGGAGGAATCATTATCGTAAAACAGTTTCAGATAGTCAGAAGGGAATTTATGTGTTATACTAAATAAGAAAATAATACATGCGATAAAAAGGAGAAATCTGTTATGGAAGGAACATCCGCGAAGAAAGGCTTTTTTGAGAGAAATGATGAGGACGTATGTAAAACCATTTGCAAAATCATGTTGTGGGCAACGCTTACGTTTCCGGTGCTTTTTCTTTTTTCCGCAATCAATGTGTTTCGTGTGACATTTCCGGAATTGTATCCGATTACCGCAATCGGAATTGTCTGTACACTGTCTCCGACCATTCTTCTGAAATGCAAAGCGCCGATCAATTTTATCAAAAACTACAGTATTGTGGCGCTTGCTGTTTTTATTGCACTGATGGCGAGCAATGCACATCTCGGCATTTATATGACTTATGTGCTTGCGCTTGCGTTGAGCTGCATGTATTTTGACAAAAAATTCACCATTCGGACGGCTGTGATAGGGTATCTGTGTCTTGTTGCCGGCGTATATTTTCGTTCCGGAAGCGCGACTCTGGCAGAAGGAGAGACGCGGATGAAGTGGTTTATAGCATACTGTATGGGTTACACGATTGAGTATATTGCAATGTCTGCAGTATTTATTGCGCTGGCAAAGCGTGCAAGGAAGCTGTTGGAAAATCTGCACAGCACGGAAAAGATAGAGGAGCTTCTGGAAAACTGCGGAACGGCATCCGGAAAGTTGTCTGACCTGTTGGTAAATCTGAAGCTGGCAATCCATGAAACCGTGGATAATAATCAAAAGATAGGATATGAGGCGGATAAGACAAGAGAGGGCTGCGAGAGTAATCTAAACCAGGTACAGGAAACCAGAGACAGTATCCTGAACATGGATGAGAATATGCAGGTGATTTACAGCCAGACGGAGGAAATGTCCCAAATTTCAGCAGATTCCTATGAAAAGACGATGAACTATATCGGCATTATGAATCAGGCGGTAGATTCCATGCGTCGTATCGAGTCTTCCAGCGACAAAATCCGGGAGAAGATTTCCCAAGTCGGAAACTGCTCTACGGAAATCGCTTCCTTTGCAGATACCATAGTGGGGATTGCAAACCAGACTAACATTTTGGCAATTAATGCGTCTATCGAGGCGGCGCGTGCAGGTGAGCAGGGGAAGGGGTTTGCTGTCGTGGCTTCTCAGGTAGGGCTGTTGGCGGAGCGTTGTAAGGAAGCGACACAGAGCATTACCGCACAGATACAGAAGATGAATGAAAATGTGGGGGCAGCATATGATTCCGTGGATGAAAACGGAGAAATCGTGCTGAGCGGCATTAAGGAAATTACGACGGCAAAAGAAGAAGCAGAAAAACTGCTTGCAGTACAGAAAACTACCGGGCAGAAAGTGAAGGAAGTAGAAGAGAATCTGGCAGAAAGCCTCCGGTATCAGAAGCGGGTGGCAGAGATGGCAGAAGAAATGAGTGATACGACAAACCGCTCCAGAGAACAGGTGGAAAATATAGGAAAAGCGATGGAACAGCAGACGGAACTTGCGAAGGGCATGGAGAAGGCGTTTGAGGAAGTGCAGAACATATCTGATACGCTGCTTAAAATCAGTCTGCAGCAGAATTCTTGACAAACGCTTTGCAGAAAGGTTATACTGTATGCGTGTGCTTTTGCGGCATGCAAATGCGGTTGTGATGGAATTGGCAGACATGTAAGATTTAGGTTCTTATGCCGAGAGGCGTGTGGGTTCGAGTCCCACCAACCGCATCCGATGGCGTGAAACGGAACAGATGTGTTCGGGTTTCGCGCCGTTTTTGTCATAGGAGAAAGTAGTGCGTATGAAAGCTTTTGCAAAAAAATTGAAAAATATTTATCTGCTTTCATTCTGTATTCCGTTTTTTGGAATTTTGGGTATTTTTATCTTCAGGGGAATTTACCCTTTTGGCACGCGAAGCTTTATGTTTTCGGATATGTACCATCAGTACGTCCCTTTCCTGACGGAGTTTGCACGCAAGCTGCGGGAAGGAGAGAGTCTTGCCTATTCCTGGTATGTAGGGCTTGGCTCGGATTTTACTTCCATATATGCCTATTATCTGGCAAGTCCTGTTTACTGGTTTGCCGCTTTTTGTCCGCAGTCGCTTCTGATTGAGTATATGACGTTTTTCTGCGTGATTAAAATCGGGCTTTGCGGCGCGGCGTTTGCCTTTTATTTAAGCAGGCGTTTTCAGACAAAGGATTTGCGTATTGTGTGGTTTTCCGTATTTTATGCCATGTCAGGCTTTATTGCCGCATATAATTGGAATCACATGTGGCTGGATTGTCTGTGGCTGGCGCCCCTTGTCATTCTGGGGCTTGAGGAACTGGTAAAAAACGGAAGATATAAGCTGTACTGTATTTCTCTCTGTGCTTCGATTTTTACAAATTATTATCTGTCGATTATGCTTTGCATCTTTTTGGTGCTGTATTTTCTGCTCCAGCTTTTTACAAACGGGCTGACTTTCAGAAAAAAGCTGCAGGCGGTGCTGCGCTTTGGCGTCTTTTCCCTGTTGGCGGGCGGGATGGCAGGCGTGCTGTTGTTTCCGGTTATGAGCGCCATGCATGTGACAGAGTTTCACGACATCAGTTTTCCAAAGAAGCTGAAGGTATATTTTAATTTGCTGGAAGTGCTTGCGCGGCATGTGGCAATGCTTCCCACGGAGCGAGGGCTTGACCATTGGCCAAACATTTACTGCGGCGTGCTGGCATTTGTGCTGGTTCCGATCTATTTCTTCCACAAAAAAATTCCGCTGAAGCAAAAAATAGGGCGTTTTCTTCTTTTGGCGGTTATGCTCTTTGGTTTTTCAGTCAATATGGCGGATTTTGTCTGGCATGGATTGAACTATCCGGATTCGCTTCCTGCAAGACAATCCTTTCTTTATATATTTGTGATTTTGTCCATGTGCTTTGAGGCGGTATACCGCAATGCGGAAAACAGCAGCGGGCGCAGGATTGTCGGCGCTTTCTGTGGTTTCTTACTGCTTGCCGCCTGCGGGCTCTTTGTGACGACGGATGGATTGACCGTTGAGGTCATGACTTGTACATGGATTTTCCTTGTGGGGTATCTTGTGCTGCACATGGTTTTCAGCCGGCATTTTCGAAAGCGTCTTCGCGGAAAGGAAGCGCTGAAAAAACTGACGGTTTACGGAAAGTGGGCGATTCTGGTTTTGGTGGCGGCGGAAGCGATACTGAATATGGAGGACACGAGTATCCGGACGGTGCAGAGAGCGTACTATGTGAACCGCGCGGCGGAATACAGAGAGCTGGCAGATAGTATTGCAGAGCAGGATGACGGAATATACCGGTTTGAAAGTGCGAACCAGATGACGAAGAATGATGGGACGCTTGCTCGTTACCCTTCCGCTTCTGTATTTTCTTCTACAATAAATGGCAGTGTGAAGGATTATTATAAAGCGTTTGGTATGGGAGGGAACAAGGTTTCGTATTATTATAGAGGAGCCACGCCTTTCGTCGGTGCGCTTTTGGGTGTCAAATATACTTTTGCCGGAGCGGAGTTGGCTGACACAGCCCTATATGAGTTTGTTGACAGGAGTGGTGACACGTATGTCTACCGTAATCGGTACGCCCTGACGCTTGGATTTGTCCTGACGAGGGAATTGACAGAGGATTTGGAAGCTGCCTTTGATCATGCGGGAAATGCAATGGTATTGCAAAATAATATGGCAAAGCAATTATGCGGAAAAGCTTTGTTTTCCGTTATCAGCGGGCGGGAAATGGAGACGGACGGAAAGCTTATCAAGGTAAGCGTGGAAGAAGACGGGCATTTGTACGGGATTGTATTACAAAAGCCGGATAGTGATTTTGTGCTGACACGCGGGGAGGAAACCACAGAGCTGAAAGGTGGTGATGACTATCTTTTGGATTTGGGCTATTTTACCGCAGGGGAGCAGTTTTCACTTGCCGCCGGAGAAGAGGAGAGCATCAGTGTCAGGCTTTACAGACTGCATACGGACGCGCTTGCAGAGGCGCTTGCGGTGCTGGGTGAGCAGCCCTTTTTGGCTGACACACGTATCGAGAATGAATTGACCGGTACAGTCGATACAAAAGAGGATGGCATATTGATTTTGTCCGTGCCGGCAGAACCGGGCTGGAGTGTGTATGTGGACGATGCAGAGACAGAATATGAGAAATTTTTGGATTGCCTGATAGCAGTACCGGTGACACAGGGACAGCACACAATAAAGCTTCAATATACGGTGCGCGGTTTATGGCAGGGGATACTCTGCAGCCTGATTTGTCTGCTGGTGTTTGTTGGAATTGTTGCAAGAGATAGAAAGTGGAAATAAAAGAGAGGAAGAGAAGAATATGAGAAAGAGTGGTATTTTGCTGCCGGTGTCGAGCCTGCCTTCCCGATACGGTATCGGTACATTTTCAAGGGAGGCATATGAATTTGTGGATTTTCTGCGGGACGCAGGGCAGAAACTCTGGCAGATTCTGCCTTTGGGGGCGACCGGCTACGGGGATTCGCCCTATCAGTCCTTTTCCACCTTTGCGGGCAACCCCTACTATATAGATTTGGAAAAGTTTATAGAACAAGGCTGGCTGACAGAGGCGGAATGTGACGCCTGCGATTTCGGGGGCAGCGAGGAATATGTGGATTATGAAAAAATGTATTTTTCCCGCTTCGTGCTGCTGCGCAGGGCCTTTGAGAAAGCTTTCGCAGGAGGCTTTGGAGAAAATCCCGATTATCTTCGATTTGTGGAGGAAAATAAAGACTGGCTGGAGGATTATGCGCTGTTCATGACAGTGAAAAGCAGCTTTGACGGCGTAGCTTTCAGCGAGTGGGACGAGGATATCAGACTGCGGAAGCCGGAGGCTTTGCAGGCGTACAGGGAAAAATACGAGAAGGATTTGGCATATTACCGCTTTGAACAGTATCAGTTTTTTACACAGTGGAAGGCGTTAAAGGCATATGCCAATCAAAACGGAATCGAGATTGTGGGGGATATTCCCATTTATGTTGCGTTTGACAGCGCAGACACATGGGCAAATCCGGAGCTGTTTCAGTTAGATGACAAAGGTATGCCGTCTGCGGTTGCGGGCTGTCCGCCGGATGCGTTTTCGGCGACCGGTCAGTTGTGGGGCAATCCACTGTACGACTGGACATACCATGAGAGCACGGGTTTTGCGTGGTGGATGAAGCGGATAGCCTGCTGCTATGAACTCTATGATATTGTGAGAATCGACCATTTCAGGGGTTTTGACGAATATTGGGCAGTTCCTTATGGGGATGCGACGGCAGAACGGGGCAAGTGGTGTAAGGGTCCCGGCTATGCCCTGTTTGAGACGATGAAGCGGCAGCTTGGCGAAAAGCGGGTGATTGCAGAGGACTTGGGATTTCTGACGCAGAGCGTGCTGGATTTGGTGGAGAAAACGGGTTATCCCGGTATGAAGGTTTTACAGTTTGCTTTTGAGTCGGGGCCGCATAATGACTATCTGCCCCACAATTACAAGAAAAACTGCGTGGTTTACACCGGTACGCACGACAACGATACGACGCTTGGCTGGTATGAATCTCTTCCCGACTGGGCGAAGGATTTTGCCAGTGAATATCTGAACATAAAAAAAGAGGAAACGGAGACCGGATGGATGTTTATCCGGGCGGCAATTTCCTCTGTGGCAGATACAGCCATTATTCCCCTGCAGGATTATCTGTGTCTCGGCAAGGCGGCGCGCATCAACACGCCGTCCACATTAGGTGATAACTGGAAGTGGCGGATGCGGAAAGGCGTATGTACCGGCGCGCTTGCTGAGCGAATCGGCAGGCTGTGCAGACTGTACGGCAGATAGAACGCCGGTACAGGGTGCAGCCAAGTCGGACGACTATATGGCGAATCATTACAGTTTGCGCATACTTAAATACGAATTGTGATAGGAGGCGTTGTAGGTAACGTCCTCCTTGAACCAGTCGGGCGGCAGGAAAGTTTCTGCCGCATTTTTACTGCCAAATTCGACTTCGGCAAGAATCAGCGGCGCAAAGGGAGGTTCAAAAACATCCAGCTCAATGGTGAGGGAGTAATCCTCGGGCGGTTTTGGTCCGCCTGCTGCAAACTGTGGGTGAAGCAGAGGAATCAAATACCTCTTTTTGGTGATGATATTGCCGTCTGCTTTGGTGAGAAGGTGGTAATAGGATTCCTTGTTGAGCGGAAGATTGTACTCCTCACGGGTCATCATGCCCTGTCCTTTGTAGGTCATATAAAACTCGTCGTCCTCTCTGCGGATACGGATGACGGGATCGGTATTCAGATAAGCCTGCTCGATGGTGTGAACAGGATAGAGATCAAGATTGTCAGGAAGCTGCTTTATTGTAAATTTGCGTTCGATTTCCATGGTGGTTCTCCTTTGCCAGTGTTTCTAATGTTATTATACAGCTTTTTTGCATGAAAACAAGAGAACGCCTGAAAAATTCATTTCATTTTAAGAGAAGCAGATGGACAAAAATGCCGGAGGGCGGTAAAATAAAAGCATTAAAATTCAGTATGGAGGTAGGACGGGATATGAGCAGAATAGCAGTATTTTTGGCGACAGGATTTGAGGAAATCGAAGGGCTTACAGTGGTGGATTTATGCCGGAGAGCGGGAATCGAAGTGGACACTGTGGCTGTCACAAAAGAGGACGGTGAGGGCGCCTGTTATGTGACCGGTTCCCACGGCATTACGGTGCGGGCGGATATGGCTTTGGACGAAGTAGACTTTGACGGGCTGGATATGATAGTACTGCCCGGTGGTATGCCGGGAACCCGCAATCTGGAGGCTTGCACACCGCTTATGGAGAAGCTGGATACCTTTTATAAGGCAGGCAAATGTATCAGTGCCATCTGTGCCGCTCCCAGCATATTCGGACACAGGGGATATCTGGAGGGCAGGAATGCCTGCGCCTATCCCGGCTTTGAAAAAGAGCTTGCCGGCGCAAAGGTAAGCGCGAGTCCGGTGGAAATTTCCGACCATATCACCACATCGAGAGGACTGGGCACAGCAATTCCCTTTGCCCTTGCCATTGTGGAACGCTTCTGCGGCAGCGACAAGGCGGAGGAACTGGCTAAGAGTGTGGTTTACAGGTGATTGCGAAGTTCAGGAACTATGAGGTTGTCATTGTGCACATGGGATATGCCAATACAGACACGCTCTCGCTCCGAGCTTACTGTAGCGGTACTAAGCTCGAAAATACCTCGCAAGTCATGCGGGGCATGACTTTGGTACCGACAGTAAGCAAGGGTCCGTATTGGCATATCCCATGTGCACAATTCGAAACCGACAAATGTGAAGTTCGCAATTATTTGGCAGGGTAGAGAAGGAAGGGAAGAAACCTAAAATGGCTGGAAGATATAAGAAATTGGTGGTCTTGTTTTTGGGCGCAATTCTGCTTTTGACGGGGTGTGCAGGCAACGGTCAGAAGGACAGCTTTACCGACAAAACCTATTTATACGAGAAAGACGGCATTGGCGGAGATTTCACAATCCAGATTAAAAGCGATGGCACATTCTCTTATTACGAAGGATACCTAAGCAGTCATATCGGAATGGGAGAATGGAAACAGGATGGTAGTACACTGATTCTGCTAGACAATACCATGGAGGAACATCCACTTATCAACTATTTTGAAATAGACGGAAACACTCTGATTTTTCGGGCAGAAGGTTCTGATAATTTTATCTACATCAAAGTCTCAGACGGAAAAAAATTTTTCGCAGAATAATGCAGTTATTTCAGAAGCCGTCTCATTGGCTGTTTAGGTATTTGCTACGTTCAGCCGACAGTGGAGCCCTATGCCTGTGCAGACCGTATAAAAACGTTGGCGCTTGGCGAGGTATTTTACGAGCCTAGCGTCCATTACGTTTTTATCCGAGCGAGAGCGTGTCTGCACAGGCATAGGGCTCCACTGCCGGTGTCACTCGCCGCAAAACAATCACTAATATAATTCCAGAGAACATCAGCTCCTCTTCCATAAAACAATTGACAACCTTCTTCGATTACAATAAAATAGCATCATCTAAATCAATCTAAACTTCAAAACACTTCGGCTGTGTCAGCCTAATTTCAGTATTGCAGTCATAATCAAAAAAAATTATAATGGAGGTAGTGAATGGAAAACAAAAGAGGAAAAGTAAACAGGACGTACAAAGACCGCTTATTTAAGCTGATTTTTAAGGAAAAGAAAGACTTGATGCAGCTTTATAACGCAATTAACAATACATGTTATGACAATCCTGATGAGATTGAAGTAAATACCATGGAAGATGTCGTATATATGGGAATGAAGAATGACGTCTCGTTTTTGATTAAAGATGTGTTGAACCTTTATGAACATCAGAGCACATACAGTCCGAATTTACCGTTAAGAGGATTATTTTATTTTGCTGATTTGTATCGAAAAATGACGGAAGGTGACCGTGATATTTACAGCAGCAGGCAGATACAGCTTCCTTTTCCGCAGTTTGTCGTATTTTATAATGGTATGAAGGAAGAGCCGGAGCGGCAGATATTATATCTGCATGAGGCATTTTCAAAAAAGAACGATTGGGGCAAGGCGGCTTTAGACTGTCGTGCCATTATTTTAAATATTAATCTCGGACACAATAAGAAAATCATGCAGAAGTGCCGCAAACTGGAAGAATACGCTATATTTATCGGAAAAATCAGAGAATACACAAATCAGAAGGTGTCGATTGAAACAGCGGTAGACAGGGCTGTGGACGAGTGTATTGAAGCCGGTATCTTAGAAGATATACTGCGAAAAAACCGTGAGGAGGTATGTTCTATGTTATTGACGGAATATAACGAGCAGCACCATATTGAGAGTGAAAGAGAGATAGCGAAAGAAGAGGGGCTGAGAGAGGGACAGGAGCAGGAGCAGCGCCGCCTGCGTACTTTGATTGCCAAAATGACGGCGGCTGGGGAGACGGACAAGTTAATCTGTCTGGCAGAGCCGGATTTTTTGCAGGATATGTTCCGGAAATATCATTTATAGGCTTTTTGTGGCGGGCGGCGCTTTTTATAAAATCACGGAGAGGATTGCAGCGGATTTATGACAGGTACAGTTTCTTTTGATTACAGGCGTATAGCGGAAGGTTATGCGAAGGACAGACCGTTTCTGCATGGACAGGTGATGGAGCGGCTGACAAAAAAGATACAAAAGCGTTATAAAAACGGCCTTGACGTGGGGTGCGGTGCCGGTTTGTCTACAAAGGCACTGCGGCAGGTCTGTGACAGGGTGACGGGCGCGGATATATCGGCGGAGATGGTGCGGGCAGCGTCTGCCCTGTATACGGAACCGGAATATTCTTTTGTGCAGGCAGGCGCAGAGGAAATTATGGCTCCGCCTGATACTTACGATATTGTGACGGCGGCGGGCGTTATCAACTGGATTGATGAAAAAAGATTTCTTCCCCAAATGGCGAGTATCATGAAAGAGGGTGGAATCCTGCTGATATATGATTTCTGGATATCGGGCAGGATGGAGGGGAAACCTGCTTTTACAGAGTGGTATGAAAAAGAATATTTAAAGGAATTTCCAAAACCGCCCCGAAAAGAGAGGGTATGGACAAAGGAGGACACAGAAGCCTTTCAGTTTGAACTGCTCTGTCAGGAAACGTATTCCATGGACTGTGAAATGTCGCTGGAGCAGTTTGTCCGTTTTATGCTGCTGCAGTCCAATGTGATAGCACAGGTAGAGGAGAAGGGAAAGGACATTGAGGCGGTGCGGCAGTATTTTGAAGAAAGCGCATGGCCGTATTTTGCGTCCGGTATAAAAGAAAAACTGATATTTGACGGATATAGCTGGTATCTGAGATTGCAAAACTAAAACATAAAATTTTCGGTTGACAAGTGTAGCATTAGTGTATATACTGAGTATGTACAGTAGAGAAAGCGAGAGGAGTACGGAATGAGAATTCAAATTTCCATGCAAAGTGAAATTCCTACCTACGAGCAAATCAAAAGGCAGATTAAGGCGCAGATTCTTTCGGGAGAGTTATCTGCTGACGAGCCGCTTACCTCAATACGCCAGCTTGCACGTGATTTGCAGGTAAGCATCATTACGACGACCCGCGCATATGGGGACCTGGAAGCGGAAGGTTTGATTTATATGGTGCAGGGACGGGGATGCTTTGTCAAAGGCGATGCGGAGATAGTGCGCCGGCAGTATCTGCATGCTATTGATGAAGCGCTGCAGACTGCAGCGGACAAGGGTAAGGCGGCAGGCCTGACTCTTGGTGAATTACAAAACAAACTGGAGGAAAAGTTTCATGGGTAATGCAATTGAAATTCATAACTTATGTAAGGAATATCGGGGATTTGCACTGAACAATATCAGTTTTAGCGTTCCGGAAGGCTTGTGCTGCGGCTTTGTGGGTCCGAACGGCGCAGGAAAGACCACGGTGCTGAAGGCAATGGTGGGCATGATATTGAGAAGCAGCGGTGAAATTTCTCTGCTCGGTAAACCCA
This sequence comes from Lachnospiraceae bacterium, assembly GCA_014804445.1. Classification (GTDB taxonomy): domain Bacteria; phylum Bacillota; class Clostridia; order Lachnospirales; family Lachnospiraceae; genus Acetatifactor. Next base: position 18,224 of record JAAUZU010000029.1, read on the forward strand.
ATGATGACCTGAATGTGAAAGAAGATATTGGAATTATGTTTGACCAGCCGTATTTTCAAGAGAACTGGACGCCGCTCGATATTGAGAGGGGCATGAAACCCTTCTATCATAATTGGGATGGCGGTGAATACAGAAAATATTTATCACGATTTGAACTTGACACTAAGAAAAAATTTAAGGATTTTTCCAGAGGCATGAAGATGAAACTGGCAATGGCAGTCCATCTTTCTCATAATGCCAGGCTTCTTTTGCTCGATGAGCCGACCGGCGGGCTTGATCCGGCATCCCGTGATGAATTCATTGATATTATGCGGGAATATCTGGTGCAAGAAGGAAGAACAATCCTGTTTTCCACCCACATTGTCAGCGATTTGGAGCATATAGCGGACTTGGTTGCCTACATCAGTCAGGGAAGTTTATTGTTTTGCGGTGAAAAAGAGGAACTGACTACATCGTACTGCATGGTGCGGGGAGGAAAATTGCCGGAAGAAAAAAGAAAATTTGCCATTGGGCTGCGTGAGTATGATAGTGGTTATGAATGTCTTATGGAACTTGCGCATATTGGCGGTCTGCCCTTGGACACCGTTACGGAACGTGCCACCATTGATGATGTGATAGTGCACATGGAAAGGAAGAAAAAATATGCTTAACATGATAAAAATGGATTGGTTTGCAATCAAATATTATCAAAAGAGGGTTTTGGTAATCTGTATTCCTCTGTTTGCCATAGGGTATATTTCCCCGGTATTACTGATGCCTACGGCAGCGTTTTTGTTTTTCCTTTTTTCTCTCGATCCCTTTGCGGTGGAGGAAAAAGGCGATTTGAACAGACTCTATTTGACCCTGCCTGTAAAAAGAAATGATATTGTTGCCGGCAGATATGCGTTATCACTTATTATAGTGTTGTGCGGCATTTTGCTTGGGCTTGTATGCATGCCTCTTGCAAATCGTATTTCACTTTCAAAATGGTATCCCGATTTAAAATGGATTTTGGCGCTCGCTGCGTTTAGCCTGCTTTTATATGCACTGATGAATCTCTTTATGTACCCGCTGCTTTTTAAGCTGGGTTATCAAAAAGGTAAGTTTTGGGGTATGTATGTGCCGCTTGGTGTATGTACCACGGCGTATGCCGTATTTTGGACATATACCCTGCTGCCGGGCAATGAAAAACTTGTTTTTAACATGCTTGTATATGCTTCGGAACATATGCTCTTGGTCAGCGGGGGAATGTTGGTTTTGGCAGCGGCACTTTTAATAGTTTCCTACCTGCTGTCTTTAAGAATATACTTAAAACGTGAATTTTGAAAAGCAAAATGCATGAGAGGCACCTTTTACAAAGTGCCTCCCGATGCTTTTATTGATTATAGGATTTTCTATCCTTCCGATTCAGGAATCCTTATTTCATGGATTCTTCCTGCTTCTTAATCATTCTACGAACCATCTCGCCACCGATAGAACCGGCTTCCTTAGAGGTCAGGTCACCATTGTAACCCTCCTTTAAGTTTACACCAAGCTCAGAAGCAACCTCGGTCTTAAAACGGTCAAGAGCTGCCTTAGCTTCAGGAACTTCTACTCTATTAGTTTTGTTGCTTGCCATTCTTTTTCACCTCCAAACACTTTTGATTTTTCACAAGAACTTTGCTTGCAATCTATCTTCAAGACAAGTGGATAATAACCACTTATCCCGGAGATTGTTGCACAGCATTTTTCGTAAAAAAGATACTGTTTTCCGCATTAAGTGTGTTGTTATCACTTATCTTGATGTTAGTATTGGCATAGAAATAAAAAATATTATGGTAAGTTTTTCAAGAATTTTTTGGGAGGCGGGCGTGAAGAGAAGCGAGAGAAGCGAGTGACGCCGGGAGAGGAGCTGTATGTCTGTGCAGACGCGCTCTCGCTCGGATAAAAACGCAGCGGTACTAGGCTCGAGAGAACCTCGCCAAGTGCCGGCGTTTTTAAACGGTCTGCACAGACATACAGCTCCTCTCCCGGCTGCAAATCGCGAAATGCGCGCTTGCAAGCGGCAAAGGTATGATTCATGCCCGCAGGGATTTGGATGTAAGCGACAAAAGACCCGCTTACGCTATGCGGCGAGTTTACAACGCCGTCACGCCTGCGTTTTCAGTGGCGGTAATCAGCCCGTACAGCCATCTGTTCCCGAAGGAGCCCATTAAGAAACGTCGGCACTTGGCGAGGTTTTTTCGAGCCTAGTACCGCTACGTTTCTTTCTGAGCGAGAGCGCGGCTCCTTGGGAACAGATGGCTGTACGGGCGTGGCTCACCGAACAAATATGACTTGCCGAATAGATGTAACCGCCGCTTCCCCAATACATTGATTTCTGCATGTCCCCGTGCTAAAATAGTATCCGTCACCACGCACCTGCGTGTTGACAGAAAGGTCCGGATAGACAATGGAAGATACGCAGAAAATACAATTATTTGAAAAAATACCCGTTCCGCAGGCTGTCATGAAGCTGGCGGTGCCGACGATTATCAGTTCGCTTGTTATGGTGATTTATAATCTTGCGGATACTTATTTTGTGGGAATCTTAAACGACTCCGTACAAAATGCGGCGGTAACGCTGGCGGCTCCGGTGCTTCTGGCGTTTAATGCGGTAAACAATCTGTTTGGAGTTGGTTCTTCCAGTATGATGAGCCGTGCGCTGGGAAGGAAGGATTATGATACGGTGTATCGCAGCTCGGCGTTTGGGTTTTACTGTGCCCTTGTCAGCGGCATTTTATTTTCGCTTTTTTTCACGCTGTTTCAGGTGCCGCTTCTTAAGATGCTGGGGGCGGACAGCGGGACGGTGGCTGCTACGGGAGAATATCTGAAATGGACAGTCAGCTTCGGCGCGGCGCCGGCAATTTTAAATGTAGTGATGGCGTATATGGTGCGTGCGGAAGGTGCGTCGCTCCATGCCAGTCTCGGCACCATGAGCGGGTGCCTCTTAAATATTGTGCTTGATCCCATCTTTATTCTGCCGTGGGGGCTGAATATGGGCGCAGCGGGAGCGGGGCTTGCCACCTTTTTGTCTAACTGTGTGGCCTGCGTTTACTTTTTCGTATTGCTGTTTGTAAAGAAGGGACGTACCTATGTCTGCATAAATCCTTCTAAATTTTCTTTTCAAAAAGCAATTTTGCTTGGCGTCTGCGGCGTGGGGATTCCGGCGGCAATTCAGAATCTGCTGAATGTGACAGGCATGACCGTGCTGAATAATTTTACGGCGTCATACAGTGCGGATGCGGTGGCAGCAATGGGAATTGTACAAAAAGTAAATATGGTACCCATGAACATTGCCATGGGATTTTCACAGGGTATTATGCCGTTGGTCAGCTATAACTATGCAAGCGGCAACAGCAAGCGCATGAAACAGACGATTTTCTTTGCCTTAAAGCTGATTATCGGATTTTTGACAGTTATGACGCTTACGTTTTATCTGGGAGCCGGCGGGCTTACCAGAATGTTTATGAAAAATGAAGTGATTGTGGCTTACGGCACAAAATTTTTGCGGGGATTGTGTCTGGCACTGCCGTTTTTGGCAATGGATTTCCTTGCCGTCGGCGTATTTCAGGCGTGCGGCATGGGAAAGAAGGCGCTTATTTTTGCCGTGCTCAGAAAAATTGTTCTGGAGATTCCGGCGATTTATCTGTTAAATTACTTTTTCCCGCTGTATGGACTTGCCTATGCGCAGTTCTGTGCAGAGGTGGTGCTGGCGGCGGCAGCAGTGTTGGTGCTTTTGCGGCTGTTTCAGAAAATAAATGCCGCGGCGTCTGAGAAGGAAAATTGCGGCATGTAAGTGGAAAACACAGGAGGGTTCAGGTTATGCAGGAAGAAAAAAGGAGAGGAGCGCTGCGGGAACTGGCGCCCTTTTGCAGAAAGGCAGCGGCGGAAGGCGCTGTGTTATTAAAAAATGAAGGCGGTATGCTGCCGATTACCAAAGAGGACAAGGTGGCTGTTTTCGGCAGAAGCCAGATAAACTACTACAAGAGCGGAATCGGTTCCGGCGGTCTGGTAAATGTGGAATATACCACCAATTTGATTGATGGCTTCCGGCAGTATCCCTGGGTGCAGTTAAATGAAAATCTGGCTGCAGTTTATGAAACATGGACGGCGGCGCATCCTGTCTGTATGGGAGGCGACTGGGCGACAGAGCCGTGGCATCAGGACGAGATGCCGCTTGACGAGGCATTGGTAAAAGAAGCGGCAGTTGTTTCTAATAAGGCAGTTATCGTGCTGGGAAGGACGGCAGGGGAGGAAAGGGACAATGCAGATGCAGCGGGAAGTTACAGGCTGGCGGAAGATGAAATTGCCATGATTTCCCTTGTGACAGAATATTTTACCAATGTGGCGGTCGTTTTTAATGTATCCAATATTATCGACATGTCATGGACAACGGCAGATTGGTGCCACGGGTCTGTCAAAGCGCTGCTCTATACGTGGCACGGCGGTATGGAGGGCGGCAATGCGGCGGCGGATGTGCTTGTGGGGGCAGTATCGCCGTCGGGACATCTGACGGACACGATTGCCCGCTCCATAGAGGATTATCCTGCCCATGCCAATTATGGAAGCGATATACGCAATTTTTATGAGGAAGATATCTATGTGGGCTACCGCTATTTTGAAACCTTTTGTCCTGAAAAAGTGCTGTATCCATTTGGATTCGGTTTATCCTACACAACCTTTTCGTGGGAGCCGACGGAAGCAGTGGTGACGGGAAATGCGGCGGAAAGCTGCGCGGAGTTTCAGGTAAAGGTAGAAAACACGGGCGCATATGCGGGCAGAGAAGTGATTCAGGTATACGTGGAGGCACCGCAGGGGCTGCTGGGAAAAGCAAGCAGGGTGTTGGCGGCGTTTGCCAAGACGAAGCTGCTTGCCGCAGGAGAGTCACAGGTGCTGGATTTTCACATTCCGGTAAAAAGATTTGCGTCCTATGATGACGGCGGCGTGACGGGGAATAAGTCCTGCTTCGTGTTGGAGGCGGGGACTTACCGTTTTTTTGCGGGCGAGGACTGCCGCGGGACAAAAGAGGTTTTTGGAAAAGACGGCAAGGCGCCTTTCGCACCGGAGAAGCTGCTTATTACGGAGCGTCTGCATGAAGCGGCAGCGCCGGTGAGAAGTTTTCGCAGGATGAAGCCTGCTCTGCAGAAAGACGGAACCTATGAAGTGACATATGAGGATGTGCCTCTGCGTACCATTGATTTGGAAAAAAGAATACTGGAAAATCTGCCTGATGAACTGCCGGCTGCAGGAGAAAAAGAGATTTTGTTCGGCGATGTCCTTGCGGGCAGGGCTTCTCTAGAGGCGTTTACTGCACAGCTTTCGCTGGAGGAGCTTGCGGTTATCGTGCGGGGTGAGGGTATGTGCAATGCCAGAGTGACGTCCGGGACGGCGGCAGCCTTCGGCGGGGTGAGCGACGAGTTGGCGGCAAGAGGAATCCCCGCGGGCTGTGCGGCAGACGGTCCTTCCGGCATCCGCATGGATACGGGAGAAAAGGCAACGCAGCTCCCGGGCGGTACGCTGCTCGCATGCAGCTTTGACGAGGCGCTGGTAGAAGAATTGTTTTATCTGGAAGGTCAGGAGCTTTGCCTGAACGAGGTGGACACACTGCTTGGCCCCGGGATGAATATTCACAGACATCCTTTAAACGGCAGGAATTTTGAATATTTTTCAGAAGACCCCTATGTGACGGGCGCGATTGCGGCGGCATGTGAGCGCGGCATGGGAAGAGCCGGCGTGACGGGAACCATGAAGCATTTTGCCTGCAACAATCAGGAACAGTCCCGCCATGTTGTAGATGCCGCGGTATCGGAAAGGGCGCTTCGAGAGATTTATTTAAAGGGCTTTGAGATGGCAGTCAAGGAGGGCGGCGGCAGAGCGGTGATGACCACCTACAATCCCATGAACGGCTACCAGAATGCTACAAATTATGATTTAAATACCGTTATTTTAAGGGAAGAATGGGGCTATACAGGGCTGGTGATGACGGACTGGTGGGCAGGCTTAAACGACGTGGTAAACGGCGGCGAGGCAAACCTGCTGGATATGCGTTCCATGGTGCGCGCCCGGAATGACGTCTATATGGTAGTGAACAATAACGGTGCGGCGATTAACGCAAGGGGCGACAACACGCTGCGCGCAGTGGAGGAAGGAAACCTGACAAAAGGAGAACTGCAGCGCTGTGCCATGAATATTTTGCGTTTTCTGCTTGCTTCTCCGGCGGCAAAACGGGAAGTCAGAGTAGAGCAGCCTGCAGAGATAAAACCGCTTGGGACAGCGGAAGCGGCAGAAAAAGCATCTGTGCGGAAGGTGGAGGCTGTGCCCGGACTGATAGACCTTACCGGAGAGCGGGCGGAAAAAGAAAAAGTATTGATAGAGGTGAAATATGACGGCTTGTACGGCATCAATGTGACAATTATGTCGGATAAAAGCGACAGGACGCAAATGCTCTGCAAGCTCTGCTTAAACGGCGGGAAAGCGGGCATGATACAGACAAACGGTACCAGAGGAAACCGATATATGCAACGGATATGCAAGGCAGTGCTGTCTAAGGGCTTGTATGAACTGTCGGTGGAACATATCAAGCCCGGTATTAACCTGCTGTCCGTGCAGCTTGTGAAGTTATAAAATATGGCAGGAAGACAGGCACAGAGGTGTGCCATGCCTGCAGGCTGGTGCATTTCTGTGTAAAAGGACCGCGCTTACACCGCCTTTGGCTTTCCGATTTTTTTGAACAGTACCCAGAGGCAGAGGACATTCGGCAGGACCATAACGGCGTTGATAAAGTCAGTAAAGCTCCATACAAGCTGCATGGGAATGATAGCGCCTATGTAAATCATGACGATATAAACGAGCTGATATGAGCGGATGCCTGATTCCCCGAACAGGTAGACCGCTCCTTTTTCGCCCAAATAGCACCATCCCACCAGAGTGGCAAGGGCAAAGGCAATCAGGGCGAGCGTTAAAAAGGTATTTCCCCCGAAAGGCAGGAAGGCGAAGGCGGCGCTTGTAAGTCCGGCATCGGTATAGCCCTTTGTGCTGCCGGGGTGCGCCAGTATGCTGCTGATGATGGTGAAGCCGGTCAGCGTGCACATCACAATGGTATCCCAGAATACGGCGGTCATGGAGACAAGCGCCTGTTTGGCAGGATTTTGCACATTGGAAGAGCCGGCTGCAATGGCGGCAGTTCCGATTCCCGCCTCGTTGGTGAACAGTCCCCTTGCGATGCCGAAACGCGCCGCCACCAAAAAGGTACTTCCTACAAAACCGCCGGCGGCAGCACGTCCGGTGAAGGCGGCGGAAAGGACAAGGGAGAAGGAGGGCACAAGGAAAGCGCGGTTCTGCCACAGAAGATAAAGGCAGGCGCCCATATAGAGGAAGCTTAAGGGCGGCACCATACGGGTGCAGAAGCTGCCGATGCTGCCAACGCCGCCGAGTATGACCATTCCGGTCAACACAGCCGCTGCCATGCCGATGATATGAGGGGAAAGATGCCAGGTAGAGTAGGCGGCATCTGCGATGGCGGAGGACTGGGTGGTGCAGCCTGCGCCGATGGCAGCGCACACGATGCAGAAGGCGTAAAATTTCCCAAGCAGTCTGCTTTTCAGTCCCTGCTCCAGCACATACATGGGACCGCCCGCTGCGGTTCCGTCAGATTGTCTTTTCCGGTAGAGACAGCTTAAATAACATTCTGCATAGGCGGTTGCCATGCCGAAAAGTCCGGTCAAAAAGCACCAGAAGAGAGCGCCGGGACCGCCCAAAGCAATGGCGGTGGAGATGCCGACGATATTGCCGGTGCCGAGCGTTGCCGCCAGCGTGGTCGCCAGTGTGGCAAAGCCGCTCATGCCTTTTTCCCCGGTTTTCTTTCCGGAAGAAACAGAAGCGCGTATGGCCCGGAAGGTCAGCCGCTGCGGAAACAGCCGGGCGGTAAAAAAAAGATGGGTTGCCGCAAGAAGCAGAATGATGGGACCATTCCACAGAAAAGCGTTTATTTTTTCTAAAAATGCAAAAAGGGAAGCAGCCATGCATAACCTCGGTTTTTTGCGGATTACTATAATATATAGAGTAAAGTTTTAGAAAATGTTTATAATTTTCTTATTGCATTTGTTGTTCTCTGTGTTATAGTATCAATAGAACAAGGAAAGGAGGCTATTACAATGAATATTTCAAAATTCACGCAGAAGTCCATGGAAGCCGTGGAGGGCTGCCAGAAGCTGGCTTATGAATATGGGAATCAGGAAATAGAACAGGAGCATTTGCTCTATAGCCTTTTAACCATAGAAGACAGTCTGATTTTAAAACTGATTGAAAAAATGGAGATTCATAAGGAGCACTTTCTCGGACGTGTCGAGGAAGCGCTGCAAAAGAGGGTCAAGGTGCAGGGCGGCGAGCTGCATGTGGGCGCTGATTTAAACAAGGCGCTTTTGTCCGCTGAGGATGAAGCGAAGCGGCTGGGGGACGAGTATGTCTCCGTAGAGCATCTTTTCCTTTCCATGCTGCAGAATCCGAATAAAGCCATCAAGGAAATTTTCCGGGAGTACGGTATCACCAGAGAGCGTTTTCTGCAGGCTCTTTCCACAGTGAGGGGCAATCAGAGAGTCACCAGTGACAATCCCGAGGCGACCTACGACACGCTGGCAAAATACGGACAGGAGCTTGTGGAAAAGGCAAGGGAGCAGAAGCTTGACCCCGTGATTGGGCGCGACGGCGAAATCCGCAACATTATCCGCATCCTCTCCCGAAAGACCAAAAACAATCCGGTGCTCATCGGTGAACCGGGCGTCGGCAAAACGGCGGTGGTAGAGGGACTGGCGCAGCGTATTGTGCGGGGCGACGTGCCGCAGGGACTGAAGGACAAAAAGATTTTTGCGCTGGATATGGGCGCACTGGTTGCAGGCGCCAAGTATCGGGGTGAATTTGAAGAACGTTTAAAGGCGGTGCTGGAGGAGGTCAAAAAGAGTGACGGACAGATTATCCTCTTTATAGACGAGCTGCATACCATTGTGGGCGCGGGCAAGACCGACGGCGCACTGGATGCCGGCAATATGTTAAAGCCCATGCTGGCAAGGGGTGAGCTGCACTGCATCGGTGCGACCACTCTGGACGAGTATCGGCAGTATATTGAAAAGGATGCGGCATTGGAGCGGCGTTTTCAGCCGGTTATGGTGGATGAGCCTACCGTGGAGGACACGGTTTCCATTCTGCGCGGTTTAAAGGAGCGGTACGAGGTATACCACGGCGTGAAAATCATGGACAATGCCCTTGTGAGCGCCGCCATTTTATCCAACCGCTATATCACGGACCGTTTTCTGCCGGACAAAGCGATTGATTTGGTGGACGAGGCCTGCGCCTTGATTAAGACGGAGCTTGACTCCATGCCCACCGAGCTGGATGAGCTGCAGAGGAAAATTATGCAGCTTGAGATAGAAGAAGCCGCGCTGAAAAAGGAAGATGACCGTCTCAGTCAAGATCGATTGGGCAGCCTGCAGAAGGAGCTTGCGGAGTTGAAGGAAGCGTTTGCAGGCAAAAAAGCACAGTGGGACAATGAAAAGGCTTCCGTAGACAGGCTTTCCAAGCTGCGTGAGGAGATAGAAGAAATAAACGGGCAGATTCAGATTGCACAGCGGGAGGGCAATCTGGAAAAGGCGGCAGAGCTTTCCTACGGAAAGATGCCGGCGTTGAAAAAGCAGTTGGAGACGGAAGAAGAGCAGATAAGAAGCACGGAGCTTTCTCTTGTACATGAGAGTGTATCGGAGGAGGAAATTGCCCGCATTGTATCCCGCTGGACAGGGATTCCCGTGACAAAGCTGACGGAGAGCGAGAGGAACAAGACGTTGCACCTGGACGCAGAGCTGCACAGAAGTGTCGTGGGACAGGACGAGGGCGTGACAAAGGTGTCAGAAGCGATTATACGTTCCAAGGCGGGGATTAAAGATCCGTCAAAACCGATTGGCTCCTTCCTGTTTTTAGGGCCTACCGGCGTGGGCAAGACAGAGCTTGCCAAGTCCCTTGCCAGAGCGCTCTTTGATGATGAAAACAATATGGTGCGTATCGATATGAGTGAATATATGGAGAAATACGCGGTATCCCGCCTGATTGGAGCGCCTCCCGGATATGTGGGCTATGAGGAGGGCGGACAATTGACTGAAGCAGTCAGAAGAAAGCCTTACTCAGTTGTACTGTTTGATGAGATTGAAAAGGCGCATCCCGATGTGTTTAACGTGCTCTTACAGGTATTGGACGACGGGCGTATCACGGACTCGCAGGGGCGCACTGTGGATTTCAAGAATACAATCCTCATTATGACCTCCAATATCGGTGCACAGTATCTGCTGGACGGCATCAGCGGGGACGGCAGCATTCTGCCGCAGGCAGAGGAGCGGGTGATGGAGGACTTGCGCAGATCCTTCCGCCCTGAATTTTTAAACCGTCTCGATGAGACCATACTCTTTAAGCCGCTGACGAAGGACAATATCGGCAGCATCGTAAATCTGATTATGGCGGATTTAAACAGGCGGCTGTCCGACAGAGAACTGCATGTGGTTTTAAGCGACGATGCAAAGCAGTTTATTGTGGACAATGCCTATGAACCGGTTTATGGCGCAAGACCGTTGAAGCGCTATATCCAGAAGTATGTAGAGACGCTCTCTGCCAAGCTGATTCTTGCCGGCGAGGTGGGCGAGGGCGATACGATACGGATAGAGCTTGCGGACGGCGTTCTCACTGCGCGAGCAGAATAGAAACGCCGATGCCACAAGCGCCTACGCCGACATGGCAGGCGATGCTGCAGGAAAGAGGAGCATAATATACGGAGGCATGGGGAAATTCAGACTGAACCAGGCTGCGCCATGCCTCCGCTTCCTCTGCTGTTTCAAAGGTGCCGGCGGTTGCAAAGCGAAGCCTGTCTGCAGGTACATCCGCAAAGCGTGTTGCGATATCCTGCTTTAGCGCTTCTATCATTTTTCTCTCACTCTGTTTCATGCCTCTTACTTTCGCAAACAAATCCAGTTTGTCGCCCTGAATTGTCAGTACAGGTTTAATATTCAAGATGCCTGCGATTGCGGCGGCTGAGGCGGTGATGCGTCCGCTTTTCTTTAGATATTCCAGAGAATTGACTGTAATATAAATACTTGCGTCATAGGAGGAAGCCTCTAGCCGCGCCTTGATTTCTTTGGCAGGGATGCCGCTGTCTGCAAGTCTTTTGGCGTCATACACAGATTCCATCAATGTGACGGAAATCCGGTGATTGTCTACGACCAGTACTTTCCCGTTATAGTCTGTGGCAAGCTGCATGGCGTTTTCACAGGAGCCGCTCAGGCTGCTTGACATGGGAATATAGACAATTTCATCATATCCGTCCTGAAAAACGGTATCCCAAAGGCTGATGATGCTGCCGGGGGAGGGTTGAGAGGACGAAACCTCCCTGTGGTTATTCAGCGCTTCGTATAATTCGGCATTGGTGATATCCTCACCTTCCAGATAACAATTATCTTCTACAATGACGGGCATCGGGAGCACATAAATCCCCTTTTTCTTGCCTTCTTCTACCGTGATTCCACTGTTGGTATCTGTTACAACTGCTGTTCTCATAAATGTATTGGTTCCTTTCGGCATCGATTACTTAGACAATTGAGAAATTCAAAAAGCATACGGTCGTCATTGCGTACATTGTATATTCCAACGCAAACGCACTTTCCCTCCAAGCCAGCCGTAGCGGTACATAAGCTGCCAGAATGCGGCGCAAGTCATGCGGGCATGACTTTGGTGCCGACGGCTGGCAAGGGTTTGCTTATGGAATATACAATGTACGCAATTCGGAACCGACAAACGGGAATTTCATAAATGCCTAATCAATTACTTGGTAAAAAACAACGTGAAACAACTGTATCACATCAGAAGAAAACTGGCAAGGGGCGTACATGATACAAAAAACCTTGTTTTGTATCATATTTAATAAGATTACATTTTTACTCTGCACAGATAGTAACATGAATATTGTCAGGATTGACAAAGTTCCGGAAGCATGTTAAAAACAATGTGAAACAACTGTATCATATGTGAATGCAGGAGTTGATTTATAAGCATTTCACAGTGTAAATATTGCAGAAAGGAAAGTAGATATGGATAAGCGGAAGGAAGAGAATATTCGGGTCAAAAAAAGTATCACGGAGGCTTTGTTTAAGTTGATGCATGAGAAAAGCTTTTCGGATATTTCCATTACGGAAATTATCCGTTCCGCAAAGGTGGCAAGAGCGTCTTTCTATCGAAATTATGACTCCAAAGAGAATGTGCTTTTGACGCTGATTGAAAATATACTGGAGCAGTTTCGTTCCGGCATTGACTGCAATGAGGACAATTATTATACCTATCAGAACGTCTACAACAGCTTTGCCTACTTTAAAAAGTACGGGAATTTTCTGGTGGATTTGTATTTGTTCGGTTACGGCTCCATCCTGTTGGAAAAGCTGAACCAGTTCCACGAAGAGGTCGCGGGCACCATGCCAAATAGTTCGATTGAGCGGTACAAGCTTTATATGTACATGGGCGCCCTGTTTAACACGGCGATTATATGGATTCAGAACGGCGCGAAGGAGAGTATTGAGGATATCACGGATATCTTCTGCAGGACATGCGGTATCCCTGCCATCAATACTCCTCACGCAGCAAAAAATCCGCCAGATGCATGATTTTGATGCCGTTAATGTTGCCTGCGGCAAGTTCGTCAAGCGTTACAATATACTTGGGGTAGTGGTCCTTGATTGCGAGCAGATTGGCGGCTTCACGGTCGGATTCCTCCGGCAGATTGCGGCACACCTGCACATAAATACGCTCGTCACGCCGCACAGCCACAAAGTCAATTTCTTTCGTTTCATTTTTTCCGATATAAACTTCATAGCCCTTTCTGCGAAGCTCAAAGTAGACAATGTTTTCGAGCATGGCGGCGACAGACTTCGGATTAAAGCCCATTATGCAGTATTTGAGGGATGCGTCTGCAAGATAAAACTTCTCCTGCGTTTTCAGCACGGATTTGCCCTGTAAATCGTATCGCTGGCAGCGGTAGATTACAAAGGCTTTTTCCAGCCATTCCAGATAGTTATAGACTGCTTCCACTGAGAGAGAACGCCCCTCGCTTTTCAGAAACTTTACAATGGCGTTAGCGGAAAAGGTCTTGCCCACATTTTCCACTATATATTTTACTACTCGGTTGAACAGGTCAAAGTTTGTGATATTGTGTCGCTTTGCAATATCGCTTGTGATAACAGAATGATAGATACCCTCAACAATCTGATACGCTGCATCCTCATCAAAACTGCCAAGCGCAACAATAGGGAACCCGCCCATCCGAATGTATTCATTCAAAAGCTCCTTGGGCGTGCGGCCGTCCGTTTTTTTGAAATCCATATATTCGGCAAAGGACAGCGTAAACACAGGAATAGATAGATAGCGCCCTGTCAGATAGGTGGATATTTCACTTGACATCAGCTTGGAATTGGAGCCTGTCACATAAATATCCGTATTGGCGTTTTCAAGCAGACTGTTGACGGCTTTTTCCCAGCCGAAGATTTCCTGTACTTCGTCTAGCAAGAGATAATAACGCCCACCATCAGCCATTTTTTCTTTGATGCCGTTATACATGTCCTTATCGGTCATGCCATCGTCAAAATCTTCCGCGGTATAGCGCATATAGATAATGTGGTCTTCGGCAACGCCGCTCTTTACCAAATCATTGCGCAGCATTTCTAAAATCGTGGATTTACCGCATCGGCGGATACCTGCCAGTATTTTTACCAACGGTACATCGCGATAGGTTTTCAAGGTATTCATATAGTGAGGTCTGATAATCATAATAAGGTCTCCTTTTACCATTAGTATATCCAAAAACTTGAAAATAGTAAATAGTTTTTGCTTTAATACCATAAAAACTTTACATTTTTATATTGTTTTTTTGAAAAGCCGACATGATTTCATCAATGGTTCCATAGAACCGGCAAAGAAGGAAAACGGCTGAAAAAGCCTTGAATCCATTACGCCTTAAGTCTATAATGATGATACAGTTCCACTTAAGGAGCGACTGGAAAGGAAAAAACATTATGGTGCCAAAGGACCCGGTGATGCTGCTCAGCTTTGTGAATATGAAGCTGCGGGATTTTTATCAGGATGTGGACGAGCTGTGCAGCCAGCTTGATATTGACAGAAAAGAACTGGAAGAGAAACTGGCGGGGATAGATTATCATTATGACGGAGAAACCAACCAATTTGTTTAAAACGGGCAGCCGGTGCCGGATTTGTACAGGCTGTGGAAAATGCTTTGGAAAAAAGAAGATGGATGCGGTCAGCACTTTTCGCGGCGGATTGGCAGAGGAAACAGAAGACGCAAAAAACGATACCATGGGTGAGTGTGCGCCGGTTCAAGAGTCCGGTGATGCCCCCAAAACGTGGGAAAGTGGCAATTATCTGGCAACGGTGGATATCGGGACGACGACCGTGGCGATGCAGCTTAGAAGTCTGCAGGACGGGAGCATCCTGGATACCTTTACCTGTCTGAACCCGCAGGGAAAATATGGTGCAGACGTGCTCTCCCGTATCGAGGCGGCGGGAAATCCGCAGATAAAGGAAGCCATGTGCAGAGAAATCAGGGAAGTGCTGCAGGTGGGAATCACCCGGTTCGGGGAAACGCTTGCAAGAACATCGTCCAATCTTGATTTGAGGGACAAAAATGCTGAGATTTCAGGCATCGTCATCGCGGCGAATACCACGATGGTGCATCTTTTGATGGATTTGGATGTGAGCCTGCTCGGGCGGTATCCCTTTCAGCCGGAGACGCTCTCGGAGCTTCGGACAAATCTGTTTGGGATTCCTGCGGTGATTTTGCCGGGGATTTCTGCCTTTGTCGGTGCGGATATTTTTGCCGGAATCTATGCGCTGTCCATGCATAAGCGGCAGGAAATCACTCTGCTCTTGGATTTGGGAACCAACGGGGAGATGGTTTTGGGAAACAGAGAGCGGCTGATGGCAACGGCGACGGCGGCAGGACCGGCGTTTGAAGGCAGTGCCGACTGCTACGGAACGGATTTGATGGCGCTTGCCGCGAGACTTCTGGATGAGGGGCTTCTGGATGAAACCGGGCTTCTGGCAGACCCTTATTTTGAAGAGGGCATCGATATCGGCGGCGTGCGCCTGACACAAAACTATGTCAGGCAGCTTCAGATGGCAAAAGCCGCCATCTGTACAGGCATCCGCATTTTGTGTGAAAAATACGGTTTACAGACACTTTCTCAGATAGATAAGGTCTTTCTGGCAGGGGGAATGGGCTATTATCTAAGTCCCAAGGCGGCGGCACGTATCGGACTGCTTCCGGTCGAGCTTGCCCCAAAAATGGTGGCGGTGGGAAACGCTGCGCTGGAAGGTGCCTTTTTGTATGGAAAGAGGATTTCGTGGTCTGAGGTGGAGGGGGCTGGCGGTGTGCTGCCGCCTCAAAGTGAGACGAGTTCTGTCTCCGCCGTGGGTAAACTGCCGATACAAGTGGAGGTGTTTAATTTGGCGGAGGAGCCGCAGTTTTCGGAGCGTTATATTCAGGAGATGAATTTTCCGGCGGAGGGGTAGAGAATGAAAAAAATTACTTTAGCGCTTGCTGCTGTGCTGTTTCTTTTGGCGGCTTGCGGCAGTTCTTCCACGGAAAACGAGGCGGGAGAATGGCAGACCAAGCAGCAGTCGGAGGAAAGTCTTGATGTGTATGCAGTGATACAAGATTTTGATTTCTCTGTACAGGAATATCCCATTGACACGGCATTGTATACGGCTGAAGTGGACAAAGAATTTAAAAACGCTTTTTGGGAAGCAATTTCCAATCAGGTTCCCATGGAATATGAAGCGGAGGGAGCGGTCTATTTCAGGGACTGGTTCAGAGGTGTTGCTTATGAAAGCGACGTGGAGCTTATAGAATCCCTGCAAAAGGCGAAGTATCGTTTTATAGACATGGACGGGGATGGGCTGCCGGAGCTTGCCATGCAATGGGCATGGAACCTTTGTATACTTCGGTATGACATAGATGAAAAAAGAGTAAAAGGATATTTTGGACCGGCGGAGGGCTGGGTGCTGCTCGGCTCAGACCGGCTTGGCATTCACAATACGGGAAGTCCCCATCTGGAGCGAAACGAGTACCGTTTTCTGGGCGGGCGTGACGGGATAAGACAGGTATTTGACTTTGAGAGGGATACTATGTATGAAACTCTGTGCACGGTTACTGCAAGCGGAGAGATTAACGTGGGTGCCGCGGTCAGTGAAGAGGAATGGGAGGAACTGGCAGCGGACTTTTTCTATGCAATGGAACATCCGGTTGCATTTGTTTCTTTCGAGGAGGCCTTTGGGGGAGTGCCTGACAGGAAAATGGTGTCAGCAGAGGACGTGGAGGAAGCATATCGGGCATACGAGGAATTTCTTGCAGGCGAAAGAAGCGTGGGCAGCGAGGATATTTATGACCTGATAACGCCGACGGGAGAGCCTGATAAGAGATATAATGCGAGTTACTGTATATGGGATGTGGACGGAGACGGGGTTCCCGAACTGCATATTTTGTCGGGGCGTGAATATACGATTTATTCCTATGAAGATGGGGAAATGGTTTGGTTTCAGGCATTTTTTTCAAGACCCTGGGAGTATGTCCTTTTGGAAAGCGGTGCGTTTCTCAATTTGGATTACCAGGGATATGAAGACGGTGAAATCTGCTATTACTATTATTTTGAACTGGATGAAAATGGAAATGAAGTAAACGCGCTTCGATTTGAGTGGAAGGACACAAACAGAAACAATGTCTGTGACGAAGAAGATGCGTTTCGATTTGCGGATTCTCCCTGTACACCGGAAGAATGGCTGGCAAAAACGGATAAGTACCTCTATGTAACGGAAGAAGGCGGGGTAGAGGTCAAAAATCCGGTGGCGTGGACAGCTTATGTTGAACAGGAATGGAGATAGACCGCTAAAGTAACAATTCTCTTTTGAGGAAGGCTATAAAACAATACATTTTAATATTTTCCGGTACTTGAAGGAGTGACACAAAGGATTTATGAAAAAAATATACCTATTCATTCTTGCCATAACCATCTTATTGGCAGGACTATTTTTCACAACAAAAAAACGGCTGAATAGTAGTGGTTACCAAATAACGGAATCACAGTATACACTTGAAAACGGATATTCCTTTGCTGCTATTCAGGTGCGCGGAATGAAAGATTCCGAATTAGAAGAAAGAATAAATGAGAGTTTATGCAGCTGCTTTTTTATATTAGAAAAGCCATGGTTTGTACAATCAAACATAGAAAGTGAAGATCCGGTGGTTCATTGCCGGACAGAACAATATCTGAGTATAGAGTATAGATTCCGGTATCTGCCGTCGGATACAGTGGAAGGAAATCTTTTCGTTTGTGTTACTGTAGATATGCAGACAGGACAAGTGGTTTTTTTGGATGATCTGATTGAAGTGGATGAGGACTTTGCGTTACTTGTGAAAGAAGAAGCAATACTAAATTGTGAAGGAACAATACAGCAAGATTTTACAAAAGAAGAGGCAACAAAATATCTGAATGATAATTGGAGTAAGAAAGAAACATCATATATATTACGGTATTTCAGAGGATTTACAAAAGATAAACTATATGGAAAATGGTATTGGGACAATAATTATGACTATAAAGCTCTGAATACTGATATCTTTACCACATATTTTTATCTTGAAGAAGGGAGAATTTGCTTTTCCGGAGGAAGTTCGGATCCCGGTTGGATGAACTGGATTATGATAGATGATATTGAAAATTATTTGAAAGTTCCTAAATGGTGATTTCGCATTTTGGAAAATATTAGAGTAATTCGAGGGATGAAAAATCAATGGGGAAAAATAAACGTATTATAGTAGTTGCATATGTGACATGCTGTGTTGCAATGACGGATGCAGTGGCAATAAGGATAACAACCTGAATGGGTTATGTAAGATTTCCAAAGAACAAACAGAGGAGCAAAATGCTGAAAATGAGCAAAATGAGGTGAATTCCGAAGAGAGTGAGGATAATGAAACGGCACCGGATGCTCCAGGAGACATGAATTATCATTATTATTGTTTAGAGGCGGATGATCCGGTTGTGCAGGAACTTATTGCCGATAGCGATTGGGGCTTTACGAGCCGTGTATTTATTAAAGGTTTAATAGGTTATACACCCAATAGTGATATATCCGGAATGCTGGAAAGTTATTATAAGGATGATGAAATTATCATAAAAGAAAATCCGGAGCTATTTCCGTCAGAACGGCTTGCAGAGGTTAAGGAATTTTATTTAAATATCATGATGGATATCATTCGCAAGCGGGGAGAGAATGTTGATGATTATCAGAAGTATTTTGCAGAAGAGGCTATGTTGGAACAGATAAGAAATTATTTAAAAACGGAGCTGGAGGAAGACTGGTTGCTTCTTGAATCATTTTACCTTTCTGATTACGCAGGAAATGCAGAAGAAATTGCATGGTACAGTAACAGTGAAACGATATGGGAGGATGAGGAAAATGGAGTAACCCATAGAAAGACGGAAACGGACACTGCATATTGCTTTGAATTCCTGTTTTATGCCGATTATAAGACAATGAATTACGGAGAAAGGGACAAAGCGGCAGCACTTGCCATAAACTGTGAACTCTCTAAGGAGACCGGACTGATAGAAGAAATCGGAATCAGCAAGTGGTATATTGCCAGAGAAGATTTTGAAACAAGCCGCTGGTAGCTTAGCGTGATTCAGCAGGTGGAATTTCTTGCATAGAATACGAATTGGTAAGAGTGATTACATATTTGAAAGAGGAAAGTGAATTTGAGAATTAATCAAAAAAAGGAAAATAGAAAATATATATTAATTACAATAATCATTGCTTATACGTTCGTATGCGCATCGTGCGGAAATAAGAAATTTATTTTAGAGACGGATAAGAAAAAAAGTTATATTTCGGGTAATTGCTCATATGAATCTTGGCTGGATTTTTCAGAAAAATACGATTTGCCATATGCCGGTGAAGAGATTTTTGAAGCAATCAAAACGGCTTACAAAGAGGTGGATTTTTTAGGGGAGTTTAGAGAAGGAGATTTAGAGACCTATGAAGAATATAAGAGGATATTTTTTGAGTTACTTCAGGGTACCATTCCGGTAGTTAATAGGCAGACAAATGAAGAAAAATATATGGGAGAATATGAGATTTTTTGGGGTGAATATAATCCCAATCATAATAGCTATTATTTCTTTGATGCAGACGGAGATGGGTTTCCGGAATTAGGAGTAGAATATAACACACGGAGGTACATTTTTAAGTACGACTTCAAAGAAGAAGAAATTATTTTGTGGTACCCAAATGAGAGGGACATCTGGATTGGCACTGGAAAAGTGCAATGGCATGGAAATGATCAATATTTTGGATTTTATCAGTTGAATGAAGATGGAGAGAAAGTGTGCAGTACATTTCTCTTTAGTTCATGGTACAATGCAGAAACTAGTTTATATATGGTGATGCTGCCAAAGTATGCAGATGCAAATAAAGAAGTAGATATAACGGAAGAAATGAAAATGACCGGAGTATATGCGCAAATGAGTGAGCAATGGTTCTTCCGAATAACAGAGGAACAATATGAAGAATTAATGGCTCCTTACTGGGAAGCATATTTCCA
The DNA here is from genome assembly GCA_014804445.1 of Lachnospiraceae bacterium. GTDB lineage: Bacteria > Bacillota > Clostridia > Lachnospirales > Lachnospiraceae > Acetatifactor. The sequence continues at coordinate 37,914 of JAAUZU010000029.1, forward strand.
AGCCCAAGAAGAAATAAAAAAAGTAACCTATACCTATGAAGAACTGTTCGATGCACTGACAACATCGCAGTAATAAGGAGGACGCACTATATTTCCGCCTGCCGTTTTTAAATCAATATGGGAAACCGCTTTATTCATATGGAGGAACCGGATGCCCGAATTACCTTGTTTATGCAGAATGCAGGATATCGTATAGCGCTTTGCAAAGATGGGACTGTATGGAGTTGGGGCAATAACGATGGAGGGAAATTAGGTATTGCTGCGAGTGTTGTTCAGAATCCCCCGCGGCGGTTGATATGAGGAAAAATATTCCGGTAGCAGGCATGAGAAAAGCCGCTGCGCCATATGATTTATCAAGAAACATAGGCGTGGCTTGTAACAATGCTTTGCCTGCCATGCCGAAAGAGAGATGTCATGCGTATAAAGCATAAAAAAAGATGGTTGGGAGGAGTCAGCATTTGTCTGCTTCTCCTTTTTTTGTGGGAAAGCGGACAGGTATTTTGGCAGCAAAGAGCGGTTTCTTCAGCGGAAGCGGAAGCAGAGGTGGAGGTAAAAAAAATCGCGCTGACCTTTGATGATGAGGATATAATAGGAAGTAGTCAGAGAGATGCTGTAAAAAAGCGGTTTCTGTGATTTAGTCCTAGTATATCACTCTTTGTTGGAGTAGTAAATAGGGCAGCGCTGTGAAATTGAAAATCTGATAAAAAGTGAATAATCGGAATCTGTCAATAAAGGGTTATTGGCATATTCTGTTGTACCCAAAACAGGGCTGAATCGGAACTTTATGCAAGTAAGGTAACGGACAGCCCTGTTTTAATATGACACGAGAGGAGGCAAGTGTATAACCCTGTTTTTTATCCGACCGCTGAAGCTTGGCGGTAAATGGGCAGCCGTCAGGACAGGACAAGCCTGTCCGGGCATTGCCCGTATGAAAGCCAGATGAAACCATATAACAACAGATTCAACACAGAGAAAGGAAAATGAGAGCATGGGAAAAGTGTGGGGCATTGTGAACAGGAAAGGCGGCGTGGGTAAGACCACAACCGCAACGACGCTTTCCTACCTGCTGTCAAAGGAAGGCTACAGGGTGGCATTGATTGACTTTGACGGGCAGCGCCATTCAACAGTTTTAAGCGGTGTGGGGTCACCGGAACAGCTTCCGGTGACAATCTATGATATACTGAAAGCCATTGCGATGGAGGAGACGATACCGCCGAAAGAGGAATATATCATTGCTTTGGAGAGCGGTGTAGAACTGATACCTGCTAACAACAGGCTGGACAACTTTGAAAAAATGATGGCTGATGCAGATTTTGCGGAGTATAAGCTAAAAGAGTTTGTGGATACCATCAAGAATAGTTACGACTATATTTTGATCGACTGCATGCCGAAGATGGGCATGCCTATGATAAATGTAATGATATGCTGCGACGGGCTGATTGTGCCGGTGCAGTCGGAACCGCTGGCAGTGGAGGGCATGGGACAGTTTTTTGGTGCATTCCACAAGATTAAGAAGAGCGCCAACAGGGACTTGGAGATTATCGGCATATTGATTACCATGGATAGCAGACGTACCAGAATATCCAAAAAGGTCAAGGCTCGTCTGCAAGAGACGCTGGGGGAGAAAGTGCGCATATTCACAAGTTGCATTCCCAGAAGCACTCGTGTGCCGGATGCTGAGGATGAATGCATGACAATCTGCGAGTTTGAGCCGGACAACCCGGCGGCAGCCGCATACCAGAATTTTGCAAAGGAGTTGATGGAGAATGGCAGCGAGGACGCCAAAGATACCGGCAAGGAATTCATTGCTTAGTGCCAGTTTAAATGATTCGGACGATATTTTCTGCTTCAGAGAAAAAGAAGCACCCGGACAGGCGGTGGGGAACGAGGGGCTGCCGGAACATACAAGGCGGCAGGCTGTCATGAAGTTTGATAACATGGAAAGCTTTCCCGAACACAAATTCAAGCCCTATTCCGGAAAGAGACTGCAGGACATGGTGGAGAGCATTAGGGAGTTTGGCATTCTGGAGCCAATCATTCTCTGGAAAAAGGGCGGAAAGCATATTATACTGAGCGGACATAACCGCAAATATGCGGGGATGCTTGCGGGGCTTTTGGAAGCACCGGTGGTTATTAGGGAGGATCTTTCCTATGAGGAGGCAGTGCTGATTGTGACGGAGACAAACCTCCGGCAGAGATCCTTTGGAGATCTGAGCCATTCTGAGCGGGCTTACTGCTTGAAGCAGCACTATGAGGCAATGAAGAGCCAGGGCAGGAGAAATGATCTGTTAAAGGAGCTTGAAGAGCTCTTAAACCCGCATGAAATCAGGGAAAACCAGACTTTGTCTGAAAACCCGACGAGGTTGCGGACAGACGAAAAACTGGGGGAGGAATACAACTTAGGGAAAGACAAGGTGGCGAAATACATCCGTATTGCGGACATGGTATTGCCGCTCTTAAAGTGTCTGGACGACAGAAAACTTTCTTTCGAGGCCGCCTACGACCTATCCTTTATCAGAGAAGAATCCATGCAGCTTGCAATAGCGGACATAATAGAGAAAGATGGATGCCGGATTGACACAAAGATGTCAGGAATTATCCATGGCTATGCCAAAAACGGGAAAATTACCATGGATCTGGTGCGGCAGATTGTGGCGGGCGAAAAGCGGCGGAAACCGAAAGACGGGTCGTCAAAGCCGGTCAGAGTGAGGGAGGCGGTAATCAATAGGTATTTCACAGGCGGGCAGAGCAGGAAGGAAATCGAGGATACGATAGAGAAAGCGCTGGAATTGTACTTTTTACAGAATGGTACGGAAAAGGAGCCGTCAGTTGGGTAAAGCAGCCAGCCTTGCGGATTTGTACCGCAGGTCAGTACATATGCTCACAAAGAGCAGAGCGGAGTGGATGGGGCTTTTATCCAGTGCCTCAAAATACTATAAACTGTCTTTTGATAAAAATGTGTTAATCTATGTGCAGAGACCGGATGCAGGGCTTCTCGCAACAAAGACCGGCTGGGAAAGGCAGACGGGCAGAAGCCTGAAAGCCGGTTCCAAAGGAATTGGTGTCGTGGATATGGACAGCCCTAATGCTACACTAGCGTTTTATTTTGACTTTGCGGACACTCGTGGGGACGATGCATCTTTCCGAAAGGCTATGGGCTTTGTGTGGGAATTAGAAAAACAGTACCAGCCGGAAATACGCAGGCGTTTCCATGAGCGGTTTGGAACGGATGCAGAGAGCATGGAAAATTGTCTGTGCCAGCTTGCAAAAATGCATGTTGCCGCCCTGATTGCGGGGCATCCTGCAGACGTGGGAACGGCGGATGAGGGAAGTGTGCTGCACGGACTGCCGGAAGAGGCGGTAAAGGAAGAATTTATTCAACTTGCTGCTGATAGTGCAGCCTATATCATCTTTAAGAAATGTGGTATGCCTACGGATATTTTTGAAGAGGAGCAGGCATTTGAAAACATCAGGCATTTCGGTAGCCTTAAGCTGTTCATGGAACTGGGGTGTTATGCGATGGCGGCGGCAAAGCCTGTTTTAACAGAGATTCGCCGCCAGATTGAGGAAATAAAGGAAGAGAGGAGTATTGCATATGGACATGAAGCCGTTAGCGAAGCTGGAATACAAGTCAGGGGAGGACGGGATGTTGTATCCGGATCTTCAGATATCAGCGGACCAAGAATACGATGGGAGACAGCCCCGGATATTCGGCAGGAGATGGAAGGATTATATGAAAGAGCATCATCCACAGAGGCTGTCCCTGCTGGTGGCAGAGGGGAGGATCAACGAGATGATCTGCAGGGTAGACGAGGAGGCAGAGGAAAAGAAAGAAAAAGTGATTCAGAGGCTCCTTCAGGTTCAGCCAATGCCGGAGGCAGAGGATTTACTGGAGAGGGCAGCTCACATGGAGATGATAACCCGGCAGGCGGAGGAAATCATACTGCACGAGGTGGTGTATCAGCTTCGGTAGCGCCGGAGAGCGGAAAAGAGTATAGCGAGGAGAAGAAAGGGGAGCCCCCGGCAGAAAATACTGCAGGGGGTTCCCCTTTTATTATCCGTGAGTCGGCGACGAAGGAGAATGTCGGGGAACACCCAGACTGGAATTCGATACGGAGCCTTTTGACGGATACGGAAGTATATCCGGCAGAATTGTATGGCACTATCAGCGAGGTGTTTCGTGACAGTGCAACCATACAGGAAAGGCAGGAATTTGTCCGTGACATTTACCGGAATTATGGCTTCAGAAAGAGCAGTAATGGGAAGCGGGGCATTGTGCCGGGAAAAGATGTGGCAGATTTCTTTTTCCCAGAGGATGGATTTGTGCGCCTGTCGTGGGAGGTGATTGTCCATGTAATAGGCACGTTGATAAAAGCTGGCGAGTATGTATCCTCTGTCATTGCGCCGGAAGAAGCAGCAGAGGAACCGATTCCGCTGAATGATCCGGAAATGGCAGGGCATGGTGATGGGCAGATCAGTCTGTTTGAAGTATTTCAAAATCCGTTTGCGGAAGGCAGTGGGCAGGAAGATAACATAATCGCTGAAACGGAAGAGGCGGATACGAATACTGGTACACAGCTTTTTCTGGCAAATTATTGTTTTTCCCCGGAGCATCACCTATATGACGGAGGTCCCAAGGCAAAATTCCGCAATAATGTGGAAGCAATCCGGCTATTAAAGCAGCTGCAGAAAAAACAGCGTCAGGCATCCATGGAAGAGCAGGTCACCCTTGCAAAATTTGTGGGATGGGGAGGGCTTGCCGATGCGCTGACACCGGGAAAGGCAGGCTGGGAAAAGGAATACGAAGAAATCAAAGAGCTTCTGACGGAGGAGGAAATGCAGGCGGCAGCCATGTCCACGCTTACATCATACTATACCGATCAGGGTATTGTCAGTTATATCTATCGGGCACTGGAGCAGTTCGGTTTCCGGTCCGGCAATATTCTTGATCCTGCCATGGGAACGGGGAATTTCTACTCCGTGCTGCCGGAATGCATGAAAAATTCCAGCCTGTATGGGGTAGAAATTGACCCGATTGCAGGAGGCATATCTCAAAAGCTGTATCCTAATGCACACATTATGGTAAAAGACTTTGAGAAGGCAGAATTTCCTGACAGTTTTTTCGATGTAGTGTTGGGAAATGTGCCTTTTGGGAAAATCAGCATGAATGACAAGCGGTATGCCAGATACGATTTCAGAATTCATGACTATTTTATAGCCAAGAGCTTGGACAAGCTGCGTTCCGGCGGCATACTTGCAGTGATAACCAGCAAGTTTACCATGGATAAGGAAAATCCTTCCATACGGAAATATATTGCGCAGCGGGCAGAATTGATAGGCGCTATCCGACTGCCTGAAAATGCCTTTAAAGAAGTGGCAGGAACGGATGCCACAGCGGATATTCTCTTTCTGAAAAAGCGGTGGCAGGAAATTATTCCCAACGTGGATAACAGCCCCTGGTTATCTGTGGAAAGAAATGAGGCGGGCATTCCGTATAACAGTTATTTTATCGACCATCCGGAAATGGTTCTGGGGATTATGGCACAGGAGCCCGGCATGTATGGGGACAAAGAATTTGTTACCTGTAAGCCTTTTACGGACAGGGAACTGCCGGAACTGCTGAAGGAAGCGGTGGGCAGGCTGCATGCCTCCTATGAAGAACCGGCAGGCATATGGGAGGGTGAAAACGAGACAGAGGACAGGGAGTGGATTCCTGCCATGCCGGACGTAAAAAATTTCAGCTACACACTGGCACATGGGCAGCTTTATTATCGGGAAAATTCCATAATGTATCGGCAGGACTTAGGTTGGAAGAAAGCTGGCAGAATCAAGGGGATGTTGGAGGTACGGGACGCTCTCAGGGGGCTGATTGCTTATCAGATGCAGGAGGAACTGCCAGCAGGCATATCCTATGAGGATGGGCTGGGAGAGCATCTGCGGCTGCTGAATGAAGCTTATGACAAGTTTGTAGAAGAAAACGGGTACCTCAACACGGTCTCCAATGTCACGGCATTCTCCAAAGACAGCGATGCGCCCCTGCTTAGATCCATTGAAAGTGAGGCAAGGGATGAAAACGGGAAGAAGATAAAGGGCGAATATGTGAAGGCTACAGTATTCTTTAAGGCAACGGTCAAGCCAAAGACAATTCCAAAGCAGGCGGACAGCGCAGAGGAAGCCTTAAAGATTTCCCTGAACATGAAAGGCAAAATTGACTTGGATTATATGCAGGAGCTTTGCAGCTGGGAAGGACAGACAGCAAACAAGGAAGCCCTCATAAAAGAACTGGGCGGCCGGATATACCAGAACCCGGATGGTTGGTGGGCTGCTGCGCCGGACAGCGGCTGGGAGCTGGCGGAAACCTACCTAAGCGGACATGTGAAAGACAAGTTGGCGCAGGCGGTTTTGGCGGCAGAGCGGTATCCGGAACGCTTTACGAGGAACGTGGAGGCACTCAGGCAGGTACAGCCCGAACCGCTGAAACCGGAGGATATCAGTTTTGTACTTGGTACTACATGGATACCGGTGCAGTGCTACCAGCAGTTTATGTATGAGAAATTCGCTACAAATGACTATTTAAAGAAGGGCATAATCCATCTGGAGTTTGCAGAATGTACGGGAACATACTATGTTTCCAACAAGAACGGTGAACCGCAGTCTGTTATGGTCAACAGCGTCTATGGAACAAGCCGCATGAACGCTTATGAGATTTTTGAGGCATCGCTGAATCTGCGATCCGTGGAAGTGCGGGATCGGGATGAATATAAGGACCCGGTGACAGGCGAAAAGAAAGTGCGGTATGTGCTTAATAGGAAGGAAACGCTGCTGGCAAGGGAGAAACAGGCGCAGATAAAGCTGGAATTTGAAAGCTGGCTGTTTGCAGAGCCGGAAAGGGGCGCAGCCCTGACAGAGCTTTACAATGACCGTTTCAATAATATCCGTCCATGTGAGTTTAACGGGGATGACCTGATGCTGCCGGGTATAAACCATTCCATTACTTTGCGGAAACACCAGCGTGATGTAGTGGCAAAGGGCATTTACGGGGACGGAAACCTGCTGATAGCTCATGAGGTGGGCGCCGGAAAGACTATAAGCGCCTGTGTCATCGCTTATGAACGGAAACGGCTGGGAATCTGCAGCAAACCACTGATTGCCGTGCCGAACCATACGCTGGATCAGTGGGCAAGTGAATTTATGAGGTTATACCCTACTGCTAATATTCTGGTAGCTACCCAGAAGGATTTGGAGAAAAAGAAGCGCAGGCAGTTTGTAAGCCGTGTTGCCACCGGCGATTATGACTGTATAATCATGCCACACAGTTCTTTTGAATTGATTGCTCTGTCCCGTGAAAGGCAGCTGTCGGCCATGGAAGCGGAGATCACAGAAATCACAAACCGCATCAGTGCCATGAAAGCATCGTCTGGAAAAGGATGGACGCTGAAGCAGATGCAACTGTTCAAAAAGAATCTTCAGACACGTTATGACCGCCTTTATAATGCAGAGAAAAAGGATGATACCATCTCCTTTGAGGAAATGGGCGTGGATAATCTTATTGTGGATGAGGCGCATGCCTATAAGAACAATTACAGTTATACTAAAATGCAGCGGGTAGCAGGGGTAGGCGGGCAGAGCAGCCAGCGTGCCATGGATATGCATATGAAATGCCAGTATATCAATGAGATTACCAATGAGCACGGAGTAGTGTATTTGACAGGCACACCTGTAGCCAATTCCATGTCAGAACTGTATGTCATGCAGAAAACCCTGCAGCCGAAAGAAATGGCAAGGAGAGGGCTGTTAATGTTTGACGCATGGGCAAGTACATTCGGCAGAGTGGAATCTGCGTTGGAGATCAAACCGGAAGGTTCAGGATACCAGATGAAGACACGGTTTGCCAAGTTTCACAATCTGCCGGAACTGATGAATATGTTTTCCATGGTGGCAGACGTAAAGACTGCCGACATGCTTTCTCTGCCCACTCCTGCCCTAAAGACAGGGGCAGTGCAGGTGGTAAAGACGCCTATTACGCCGGATCAGAAGGACATGATGGAGGAACTGGCAGAACGTGCAGAGGCGATCAGGGACAGAAAAGTAAACAGCACGGAGGATAATTTTCTAAAGCTGACAAATGAGGCGAGACTGCTGGCGGTGGACCCAAGAATTCTTGACGGTAGCCTGTCAAGTGATCCGGATACCAAGCTCAATGCCTGCGCCAGAAATGCGGCACAGATTTATCATGATACTGCGGCTGCACAATCCACGCAGCTTATTTTCTGCGATAAGGGGACACCAAAGAACAACGGACAGTTTGACTTTTATCATGCTATGCAGGAAGAACTGGAGAGAAACGGAGTGAAACCGGAGGAGATTGCTTTTATCCACGATGCGGATACGGATGCCAGACGTGCAATGCTGCTGGAGCAGGTTCGTGAGGGAAAAGTAAGGCTGTTGATGGGCAGCACCGACAAGATGGGAACGGGGTTGAACGTGCAGGACAAGCTGATTGCCCTTCATCATCTGGATGCGCCGTGGAGACCGGCTGACCTGACCCAGCGCAATGGCAGGATTTTGAGGCAGGGCAATGGGAATAGTGAGGTATCCATTTATAATTATATCACGGAGCAGACCTTTGACGCTTACTTATGGCAGATTCTGGAGCAGAAGCAGCGGTATATCAGTCAGATTATGACGAGGCGGTCGGCGGCGAGAAGCTGCGAAGATATAGACGAGGTAGTACTGCAGTATGCGGAATTTAAGGCGCTTGCGGTATCTGACCCTCAGATAAAGCGGAAGATGGAGGTGGACAATGAGATATACCGACTGCAGACCCTAAAATCTGCATGGAAAACAGAGCATGCCACGCTGCAGCAGAACATAATGGTGCATTATCCTGACAAGATACAAAAGCTGTCTGCCATGCTGGAACGGCAGGAGAAAGATACGCAGACATATGAGAGCAGGAAATCGGCAGAATTTAGTATTACGTTGAACAACCGCCCGTTTGAAGAGCGTTCAAAGGCAGGTGAGTACTTAAAACTGTTGCTACAGACATTGGGCAGGGAAGAGGGCAGTATTCTGAAGCTTGGGGATTACGCCGGATTTTCTGTGTCGGCAAAAAGGGAATACGGACAGGGAGTCAGCCTGTATCTGGAAGGCCGCAGCAGATATTCAATAGATGCAGGAGATTCTGCTATTGGGAATATCACAAGGCTGGAAAATCTGGCGGGAAAGATAGAATCCTACAAAGACAACACCAGAAAGGAGCTGGAAGAGGTTAAAACACAATTAGAGGCAGCAAGAGAGCAGGCGGGGAAACCTTTTGCAGAGGAGGAAAGTCTGGCGGAACTGCTACAGGAACAGGTGGCGCTCAATCTTGAACTGGAATTTAGCAGCACAGGAAAGAAAAGAGCGGCAAAGGGCGCAGGCATTTATCGAAAATTGCGCAGATTGGTGCCGGAATTGTTAGCGGGAAGATACACTTATATGAAATTCAGGACGGAATGTTTTGATGATCTGGTAATGGAACGAATCGGGGATGGGGAATACAGTATGGCACACTATTACATGCAGGAAGGGGACTGTATGCGTGACCCGGAGATTACGTTTAAGGTGGACTTGGACAGCCGGGAGGCTATTCCTCTATCCTATCAGCAGGATAACATGGGGATATATTACAGAACCTGTGACCGCAGCGAGGAAGAGAATAATGATCTGATGGATTTCTGGAACCAGTGGCTGACAAACATCAGAGAGCAGGGCTTTGATTTGTATGCTGCACATGGTGAGAAAGAAGAATTCCATCAAAAGGAAAGCATAATGGAAGAGGCGGCTGAAAGATAGGAGGTGGTTTTATGCCGCAGCAGGCAGGGAGGCGCATCATGCCATTTACAGAGGAGCAGATGCGCCAGATCTATAATACTAACATAATAGATTTTGCCATAGCGCAGGGATTTGAGGTGGAGAAAGGCGACAGGGCCACGGTACATGTAAAAAACAGCGGAGGATTATATCTGTTTAAGCATGGCCGTGGCTTTTACTGTTTTGCGGAGGAAAAAGGCGGCGACATAGTGGATTTTGCCATGCGCTATCTGGGACTGGAGAAAATAGGCGCTATGGAAGCGGTGCTGGGAAGCAGGGCCTATGAACTGACTGCTCATGCAGTACCTATACAGGAAAAATCCCCCAGAGGGGATCTGGTTCTGCCACCCAGAGACAGGGACGACAGGAGAGTGTTTGCCTATCTGACAAAGACAAGGCGGATTGATCCTGAGATTGTAGGGGAGATGATGAGACAGGGAAGGGTGTATCAGTCCCGGCAGGAAATAAATGGGAAAATCCGGTGCAACTGTGCGTTTGTAGGGTATGACGGGGATGGAAAACCAAGATACTGCGCACTGCGGGGACCCGGCGCAGGCAGTAAGTTCAGACAGGATGTGGAACATTCCGACAAGACCTATGGCTTTACCATGGAGGGCAGAAGCCGACGGGTATATGAATTCGAGGCGCCCATAGATGCCATGAGCCATGCTACCCTTTGCAAGATGCAGGGGATTGACTGGCGAAAAGATTACCGTGTGTCGGAGGGATGTCTCTCCAGCAGGGCGCTGAAACATTTTTTGGAAACACATCCGGAAGTAAGGGAGATTGTGTTTTGCTACGACAATGACACAGACGGAAAACTTGCGGACGGCACACCCCACAATCATGGGCAGGAGCGGGCAAAGCAGGAAAAGGCATATTTTGATTCTCTTGGCTTTGTTACGTACATACAGACGCCGACGGAAAAGGATTTTAACAAAATGCTGACAAGTCTGTATGAGCAGCCGGAACTGAAAAAGGAGGCATGTGAAGATGCAGGGCAGGAACTGTGAGGAAGCCGGACGCAGGGGACCGGTATTTATCTGCCAGCTGCCGGATTCCATGCAGGAAGAAATCCGTGGCATACTGGAGCGGATTCTGCTGTATTACTGTGGGGACAGAGTAAAGGCGGAGACATATTTTGGCATGGGACTGGAGGAGGCAGTGCAGAACGGGATGGATTCCAAAGTGCCGGACTTGAGCTGCGTCACGGAACCTCTTTTAAGGGGCGGGGAACTGGATGAGGACATTCCGGCAGAAGTGAGAGAAGATGCCCAGCGCCTATGGGCAGTGTTAGGCGAAGCGGGCAGTATGGAGGCAGAGAGCAGTATGGAGGAGGGGCTGGAGAGATGATTCTCGTCTCGCTTTTATGCGTCCAGAGGACGCTGGAGAAAGGGCGCTCTGCGGCCGGGCGTACCGTGGGACGCCTGCCTTAACGCAGGAACTCCCTGCGGTTAAGGCAGGAATAGGCGGGTTCCACCCAACCGCAGAACAGCTTACAGGCAAAGCCTGTAACGGGGTTCCCATAGGGGAGCAAGGGTTCTGTGGGGAACCCATGGCATTAAAAGCTGCAGGAGCGCAAAGCGTAAAGAGGTGACAGGAACCGTGAAAGGAGGGAGACATTTACGGGAACACAGAAACGCTCTATTAATTTTCCGGAAGAGATGCTGGAAACGCTGGATAAACTGGCCGTAAAGCAGCATACAACCACAGCGGGGCTGGTGCGTGGGTATGTGGAAAAGGGGTTGTGTGTGGAGGGATGCAAGGAGGATGTTGATTTTATTGCGCAGATTATCCGTCAGGAACTTACAGCCGTCTATCATGTGGACGAAATCAAGGCAATCGTTGACCACGATGCGGATAGGCTGGCGAAAATGCTGATGAAAGTCGGTAAAGTGAGCGGCGCTATGTTTTTTCTGCTGCTCAAGGTCCTGATGAGTTTGGCCGCCGAGGGCAGCGAGGACAATTTTGACTGCATGCTGACGGAGGCAGTCAAGCTGGGAGTGGATTATATGCAGAAAAAAGATTTCCAGATTAACAGTTTTTTGGAGGATACGGGGAATTTGAGGAAGCTGGCTGACAGACTTTAGGAAAACATGTTGAGCCGCTAAAGCGGCAGAAAGAGAGGATACATTGACATTTGAAAAATTTGTGGAACAGGTAAAGGAACAGATACGAGCCTTTATGCCGGAGAAATATGCGGATGCACTGGTGGATGTCCAGGAGGTGGAAAAACCGAATGACAGGAAGCTGCATGCGCTTCAGATCAGATGCAGTGCGGAGCGCATTTCCCCCAGCATCTATTTGGAAGGGTATTATCGGATGCACAAACAGGGTGATAGCATGGGGAAAATCCTATCAACGCTGGCAGATGAATACACAAAGGCGATAGAACAAATTGACGGTTTGGACATACAGGATTTCAACAATTTTGAGAACATTAAAGACAGACTTTGTGTAGCGGTGATGAATAAGCACAGGCATACAGAATATCTGAAAGAAGCCATATGTAAGGACATGCAGGGGACGGATCTTGTATCTGTGGTACGGATTCAGGCTGATACCGGACAGGGAAAAATGAGCCTGCTTGTAAAGGAAGGGATGTTAAAGCAGTGGGGGCTTACTGCGGAGAAGGTGTATGAAATGGCATTTGAAAATACTGTCAGGCTTTTTTTGCCAAGCCTGACTCCCATGGAGGAAATGTTATATTCCCTTGCTTTTAAGGAGGAAGCAACGGCCATGGACAGGGAGTCTCTGGCAGAGCTGTTTGGGACAGACAAAGAGAGGAAGGACCCCATGCAGGAAATGTTTATTCTGACTAACCTTGCCAACTATAATGGTGCTGTTACCCTATTTTACCCGGGGCTTCTGGAAAAAATCGGGGAGGCCCTTCGGAGTAATTTAATTATTCTGCCCAGCAGTGTGCATGAAACAATTCTTGTGAAAGAAAGAGAGGGAAACAGTATAGAGGAGTTACAGAGCATAGTAATGGAAATTAACCGGCAGCATGTAGCGCCGGATGAAGTGCTGTCAGACGAGGTATACCGTTATGACTATAAAGAGCGGAAATTGGTGATGGCGACAGATCCTAAGAGAACGGCAGAGATAGCCGCAGACATGAAGGATTTAACCTATAATTATGACGACTGGGGCCGCCCGCTGGAGGAACAGGAGGAAGAGGAAAGGTAACATGTCTGTTCTGATCTACAAGCAGCGCCACCGCCATCCCAACAGGAAAGACACGCCGGGGGCAAACTATGCCCATGTGCGATATATTGCCACCAGACCGGGCGTGATGAAGAACAACTGCATGGAGCATGGTCTGTTCGGAAAAATGCAGCCAGGCGGGCTGGAATGTTTTTCAGATTGGCGGGATGTTGCAAAGAAAGCCTATGCCGCAGCAAAGCAGGGTCATATCATGTACCGGAGTGTGGTGTCCTTTGCCCGGCAGACGGCGAAGGAACTCCTGCTTGAGGATCAGAAAAGCTGGCAGAAGTATATAGAGAACCATATCCTAACCATTGCCGGAAAAAACAATATTCGTAGAGAGGACTTAAAATGGGCTGCCGCAGTGCATGATGAGAAAGCCCATCCACATATCCATGTGGTATTTTGGGACAGTTCTAGCAGGGTGCGCAGCCCTTTTACGCCGCCTCAGATACCGGATGCCATAAGGAAACAGATGATAAAGGATACTTTTTCGGAAAAAATACTGGCATTTGCACAGGAAAAGGGTGCGGCAGTCAGGGAACTTCGTCAAATCACGGACGAATTTGTGGCGCAGTTTGAAAATGTGCTGCGGTGTAGGATTTTGGGAAAATACAGGAATACAGGGCGTGAACTGGGTGAGGAGCTGGAGACCGATGTAGCTTTTTCGGAGGAAATGCTGCAGGAATTTGCCCGGCGCATGGAATCGTTTAGACGGGGGCTGCCGGAGCATGGACGGCTATCCTACCAGCTTCTGGCACCGCAGGATAAGGCAAGGACGGATGAACTGGCAGAATTCCTGCTGGCAGAGGTGCCGGAGCTGAGATATTACTTTGACCGGTATGTGGAGGCGAAGTGTAAAATGGCATCCTTATATGCTTCCGACGGGGCGGCTCACGAGAAACAGGGGGAGAGGTTTATGCAGGAAGCTAAAAAGATTCTGGGCAATCGTGTGCTTGCCGGGGTGAAAATGCTAAACCGCTTGGAGCAGGAAGCGAAAACGGCAGAATACAGGGAGAGCCGCAGGGAATATTATGCTTCCATAATCCTGATGGAAGCGCTGGATATGCTGGCACAGGCAGCCCGTAGGGAAGAGGATGGTTATTCTGCATGTGTGGACAATAAAGGGGAATTATCAAGGGATGCCAGAAAAGAACTGTTTTTGAAAAATCAGGATAAAGGGTATGAACATTAAAACTTTCCACGATTTGAACAGACAGGAAGGAGAGTGTATGAAGCTTGAAGCATATTTTGGCAGTGATATTGCGACAATTAATCTGGAAGAAGCCATCAGTGAGTATAACCGGAACCGGCGTCCCATAGCGAGGCTGGATAACGAGTACGAAGAGGAGCGATAGAGAATGAAATCAAAGGTAGAATTTTATGGTGCATTTTTTGAGGAGCTGGAGAAGAAAGGGTTTGGAGTGGCACCACCTTCTTCCCCTGATTATGTGGCGGACATTCTGTTCAAAGGAAAGCCCGTTGCATTTTATACCAAGAATGACATGATTGAGAAGAATCCCTTTGTGGAGACACAGGAAAAACAGATGGAGCGGCTTTGGGATATTGCAAAAGCAACGGCCAGCCTGTGCGGTATATGCAGTGACCAGCCTTATGATGAACAAAAAGCCATCAAGATGGCAAATGGTGTGGTAAAGATTAATGAGCATGACGGGACAGTCCTTGCCTGCAAGCATCATCCGTTGTTAGGCTATGTGTTATCCACTTACAGACAGGAAATGCCGGATGGAAAACCCGTCCAGAGACAGTTTTTTTATAACAAGGATGAGGCTTTTGAGAGTTTTGCAACCAGAAGCGGGCTGGTTGACGCAAGAAAGCTGTTCAGTGAAACACAGATGCGGTTTATTCATGCGGGACTTGTAAAACTGCGCACACAGGACGAGGAGTTTTCTGAGGAGGATTTAAAAGAGATCGGGAAACTTGTGGACAGAGTGGAGGAACTTATGCCGGAGTTGCACAAGGGAGAAAAGATATTTGATTTCAAGCGTATTCTGGATATCTTTTCCATGGGCAGCGGCATGGAACGTTAGCTGTGATACAGTAAAAGAAAAGGAACAGGGAGGAAAAAATGCGGCCACAGGGCGAATCTATCTGGGGTAATATCAACTTATGTATTGAGATTGCCTTTAACATTTATTATATCTGTGCAGATAAAGGGGCGGGAGTAGTAATTCCCAAGGATTATGCTTCAGAATTTTTTTCAGAAAAAACGATGGCGGCCGGAAAGGAATCAGATGGTTACCTATACTATGGGGAAAAGGAAAGCATGGATTTGCCTATGTATGAAATCATGCAAAAGCGGGCGTCCAGAGCAAGAAAAGTACAGGCTGAGGCAGCCAGACAGATGCAGATTATCAGCGAGGGAGGGCAGTTGCAGGAGACGGATTATCTGGCAGACATTGCGGCACCGGATCATGGACAAATGATCCAGAACGGCATTTATCTGGTAGAAGGGGAACCGGTGGGGATTGCCGTTCAGGAGCAGGTGGCAGAGTATTTTATGACAGTTTATGCCTGCGAGTTTGGCAGGCATGAGGGAGGATACCTTTATTATGATTCAGCTTCCAGTGCTATTCCTCTGTATGAATTGCAGCAGGTATTTCCGGAAGTGAAAAAAATGATAGTGTCGGAAGAAAGCCTGTATGCTACCCTGTGCCAGCAATATCCGGTATATCGGGAATGGTATAACCAGTTAGTGGAAGAAGGGGATCAAATTCCACATACAGACACTCCTGTTTGCCTGTTTTTAAAAGAACAGCTTGAGGTGGAAAAGAAGCGGCAGGAACAGGCAGTAGGAGAAGGGCAGGCGTTCTGCTTGGATTTTGGGGAAAATGAGGAGGATGCCTATGGAGAGCAGGTGGAGTATGGCTTAGAGGCGTGAAAAATCTTGGAAGGGAAAGGAGAATACCCATGAAGCTGGTATATATTGCAAGCCCTCTCAGGGGTGATTATGAAAAAAATATCAAAAATGCAGCAGAATACTGTCAAAGAGCCTGTGAGATGGGTGTGCTTGCCTTTGCGCCGCATCTGTATTTTACCCAGTTTTATAATGACACCATACCGGAGCAGCGGGAAAAAGGGCTGGAGATGGGGCTTGCCATGCTGGAAAAATGTGATGAACTGTGGGTCATGGGAACACATATCAGCGTAGGGATGCGTGGGGAAATTGCCCATGCCAGGGAACTGGATAAACCCATCTACATAGTGGAACATCCGAAAGAGGAAGCGTATTATCCGGTCAGTACGGACGGAAAGCAGCTTCTGTCAGGGAATTCCTGCCTTGACGGGAGCACGGGCATGGACTACACGGGACAGGTGCTTGTGATGAAATATGACGTGCTAAAGCCAGAATACCGGAACCGTCCAAACCAACTGTGGCAGGCAGAGGGGGGATTTGGCTGCAGCCCGTCTGCCAGAGGACGCAGGGTATATGCCACGAGCCTGTACGATGGGGAACGCACCAGCTTTTACCGTCAGGACTTTGCGGGAATTGTCAAGCCTGAAGTGCTGGAAGAAGTACAGTCTCAATATGGTCTTTTCATGCAAGAGCAGGAAATAGGAATTCACAAGGAAACGGAGGGAGTGGAGCCATAAAGCGGAGAGAAAAACTGATATTGGGTATCATAATGGCAGGGATAGGAACTCTGCTTAATCTGTTTTTTACTGCCGCCCTGCATCAGATGCTGTCGGGGGAGGCGCAGGATTTTATTCTGATTTCAATATCTCAATGTATTAGGAGTCTGTTCGGAAACCAGAGGCATAGGCTGTTGTTTCTTTCCTTTGAAGGATTTATAGTCGTCCTCTGTGTACTGTTTTTTACCCAAAACAGTAGAAGCTATCAATCAAAGCTGATGAGGGTTACGGAGGATATTGAGACACCTGTACCTGTGGGACAGTATCAGCATGGTTCCTCACGCTGGATGGGAGAGCAGGAAAAGGACAGGGTGTTTTCTTACTGTATAATAAGTCCTTCACAGCCGGTTATTCGGAAACTTCTGGATAGCGGTTATGAAGGACTTGATTTTCTTACTGTCAGGGACAATGGGGATACCGGGCGAGAAGGGATGCCAGAGAACAGCAGGGTGCCTGAATTGACCGATCCAATAAAAATCGAGGAGGCAGAAGAGGAGACGGACAGAAAGGAGGATAAAAGGGAGACAGGGGAAAAAGAAGGTTTTGAAAATGTGGATTATGAGTTTAGCGAGGAGAATACTGGTGAAAGGAAAGAACCGGCTAAAACAGCTGGATCGGAAGCGGAAAAGCAGGGGGAGGTAAACTCTGACAGACAATCGGTTTTCGTCAAAGAGCAGTCAAGGAGGGATCGCTTTAAACTATTAGAGGAGGGCGGTGTAGCCATTGGTATGCACCGATGTGGAAACAAGGAGAAAATTCATTACATAGCTGACGATACCCACACCCTGACGATTGGTGCCACTCGTTCCGGTAAAACCAGAACACTGGTGCTGCAGTCCATATGCCTTATGGCACTTGCGGCAGAAAGCCTTGTCATCAGTGATCCAAAAGCAGAACTGTACCAGTATACGGCTTGTTTTCTGGAAAAATTGGGCTACGGTGTTATCTGCCTTGATTTCAAAAACCCGGAAAAGAGTAGCAGGTACAATCTGCTGCAGCCCATTATTGATGCGGTAAACAATGGGGAGACGGACAAGGCGGAGATGTATGCGTGGGATATCACCAACATTTTGGTGGGTGATAACACCAGCAACGAAAAAATCTGGGAAAACGGAGAGAAATCAATTATAGCAGCAGCGATTCTCTGCGTTGTGGTTGATAATGTGAGGCGGCCGGAGTATCAGAACCTCACCAATGTATATTGGTTCGTGGCAGAGATGTGTAAAGCGGTGGGGAACAAGACGCCTATGCAGGAATATGTCAGAAAGCTGAAGCCGGGGCATCCGGCGAGAGCGCTGCTCTCCATATCGGATGTGGCACCCAGCAGAACAAAAGGAAGCTTTTACACTTCTGCCCTGACGACCTTGCGGCTGTTTACATCCAGAGCGGTTCACTCCATTACCCACAAAAGCGATTATGACATTGCGGATATTGGACGTAGGAAGCTGGCACTGTTCTTTATCCTGCCAGACGAAAAAACCACCTATTACCCCATAGCAAGTCTGATGGTGTCGCAGCTTTACGAGCTTTTAGTACGCCAGTCGGACGAGCGGGGCGGCAGGCTGGAAAGGCGTGTGAACTTTGTGTTGGAGGAATTCGGTAATTTTACCAAGATTAATGACCTAACTAATAAGCTGACTGTGGCAGGAGGCAGGGGCATGCGTTTCCATTTCTTTTTACAGAGCTTTGAGCAGCTTTCGGAAAAATATAGCAAGGAGACGGCATCCATTGTGAAATCCAACTGCCAGAGCTGGATTTACCTTCAGGCAGACGATAGGGAAACTCTGACAGAGATATGTGAAAAGCTGGGGAAATACACCTGTTCCGCTTACCAGCTTTCCAGCCAGCATGGGAAGTATGTTAATCCCTCGTCAAGCAGTTCTGTCAGCCTTGTGGCAAGGGAGCTTCTGACAACAGACGAGATACGGCGTGTGTCAAGACCCTACCAGATCGTGGTGTCACGTTCCCATCCGGCCATGATGGTATCCCCAGATTTATCAAAGTGGTATTTCAACCGTATGCTGGGGCTGGGGGACAAGGAACATAACCGCAGACTGAGGGAGGAGCGGGAGCGGAAGCGCCCGGTTCTCACGGACAGCAGCGGGAAAATCCCTCTCTGGAATATTTGGGTCTACTACATCAAAGACCTTCAGATGAAAGAGGAGAGGCAGAGCCAGCCGGGGATGCCGATGCATGCGGCTTCCCTGTTTTCAGAAAAATTCATGCGGAGAGGAGTGGAAAAAAGCAATGAAGATGATTAAGGAAAAGAGAGGGCAGTGGAAAAAAAGGGTGAAAGCGGCAGTGCAGACAGTGCTTGCCGCTTTCACTTTCTTTATGCTGCAGGCGAACACCGTTTATGCAACCGGCATAAAGGACAGCAATCTGGCGAAAGGCACGGAGAATCTGGTAAAAGACGCCACCACATGGCTTATGATACTTGCGCCGGTGGTAGCAGGCCTGCTTATTATTTACTTTTGTATTCGCAGAAGTGCAGCTGACGAGATGGATCAGAAGAAGTGGAACAACCGTATTGTGGTGGCAATCGTATCCTGCATTGGTGCAGTAATCGGCAGCGCCACGCTGAACATCATCATCGGCTACTACAAGTAAACCGATAAGTGCAAACGCATTTATCATAAAAATTCAATTAATGGAGGGAAACATCTATGAGAAAAATCAACGACACTGTAAACCGTTTGTTTGTATCTGCCCGTGTAAAAGGAGAAAGGGCAATGCGCCGCATTGGAGGTATACTCCGGAGAAACGAGGGCGAGGGCTTTGTGGATACTGCTCTGAAGATCCTGATTTCCGTGGTGGTGGGTGCTCTGTTGCTGGCAGGGCTTTATGCGCTGTTTAAGGATACAATTCTGCCTACGTTGACGCAGAAGGTTACGAATTTGTTTAATTATCAAGGGTAAGGAGCCTCTTTTTTCATAATTAGGTGTCTTTTCTGCCCAAGTGACCTCGAACAAAAATTTTGGTGTCACTTGGGCAAATTGCAAGATGCAAATTGATATAAATATAAGACATAAAAACACATAAAAATAATTGTTCATAAAAAATTTACAAAAAATTTACAATTTGTTCGTACATGTTCGAGTATGCTTTATGTATAATAACGCATATGGATTAAACATTTAGGAGACAATGGTGTTGTGGGGAATAGGAAAAGTACTTCAGATAATTATAACATGATTTCCAATATTATTCAAATCATTCTAAATTACTTTTTAGTTTATGTTTTGAAACTTGCTGTATTTATATTTATAAATTTTACAATTTTTATTAAATGGGAAGGAACGGAAGAAATTCCACAATCTGTATTTATAAGTTGTTTAGCTTTTGTTACTACTGTACTTATTGATGTTTTTGTTTTATCTAAAAGCGTAAAAGTTAAGGGCATGATTAATGCTATACTTTTAGCGTATGTATTTTTGCTGTTGCTTGGTGATGGTTTTATCTTGTTAATTATAGCTAGATTATCACCTGTATCGTTGCTCTCCGTTTGCTTATGCGATTTTATAAATATTTTCTGTTGTGTCAGTCCTGTTTTGGAGTTGATATATGGAGTTATATCGCATATGCAAGTTGAAAGAACGAGAGAGTATGTCTAAAATATTTAAGCGTGAGGTGATAATGATGATAAAATTAATAATATTTTTGGGTATTGTATTTGCAGGAATTGTATCTCTCTTATTGTATTTTGCTATTAGAGAAATGTTTTGTAAGTATCGGAATCCTGATCCTTTATTTTGTAATGGGGATAAAAGGTTCAAAGAAATTATAGAAAATAAAGATAAAGATTATAAAACTCGTTCTTTTTTAAAGGATATATACTATGACCAAAAGTGATTTTGATTTTTTCGTGAATAATGTCATTAAAGAGTTTTATGGCGAGATAAAGAAAATAGATGAAGAAAAGTATAGTGGTAAAGTATTAGACTTTAGAGAAAGCAAGCTATATTGTATTTTCAATTACTACGAGTCATTTAGGAAAGATATGCGAAGATTGTATATGGCAGAAGAGTCTAAACCGATGGATAGGCATAAAATTGCTGCTAATATGATGATTGCTATATTAAAGGCTCGCCCAATTAAAATCAATTTAATGATTCCTAATCTTCCTTTGGAGTTATTGTTAGCTAATGAATATCTAAGTTTTTGTTGTGCGCTTGATATTGTAGAAATATATAGGAGAGATGCAGGGAACGAGAAATTTTCATTAATTTTACCAGGAACCTATATTGAAGAGGAAGATGATAGAACGTCGTATATACAAAACATATGTAAAGCTTTGTATTATATTCATAAACCATCATTGAGTGATACATTGGCGTATGCAAATATTTTGTTCATGATTGAAAAATATACAGATACAATATATGCAAATGAATAAAAGTTTTGCAAGAAGAAAGAGAATGAAAAAAGTCAATAAAAGCCCGAGGCAATTGTCTCGGACTTTTTTATTGCAGGGCAATCTTTAATAAACCATCTGCTATGCAGGTGGGATAACAGCACTTTACCTTACAGTAAAAAACCTCTGTGATTTTCCAAGAGGGTAGTGGTAACATGAATTATTTATTGTATCAACTTGATTTTTGGCATTATATAAAGGAAAATATTGACAATCTGATGAAGGAGGTGATTTGATTGAAAGTAACAGCAAAAATCACAAAGCACTTCACCGAAGCGGGTAAGCTGAGAGCATTTGCCACTATATGTCTGGCAGATGCTTTTTTAATTACCGGGGTACGTGTGGTGGAGTGCGAGAAGGGGATGACCGTGTTCATGCCCAGCATGAAAGACAAGGAAGATGAGTACAGGGATGTATGTTTTCCTATCAAGCCGGAGCTTCGCAGCCAGATTAACACGGCTGTACTGAACGCTTATGACGCTGGTATGAAAGAAAACGAATCAGAAGAGGGGTAGGCCATGCCTGCCTCTGTGGTTGGAGGTGAGGAATATTGGAAGTGATATTGGTGCTGCTGATCTTGGCACTATTGAACGGGGCAATCGCTTTCATTGACGAGATGCTTCAGGAACTGGTTTCCATGACGCTGTACGCAGACCGCTACATGCTTTCAGCCGGAGGGAACAGCATGGTGGGTACCTTGTTTGACATCATGTTAGGATTTGGGGTATCTCTGATAATCCTAAAGTTTCTAAAGAAAGGTTTTGCATGCTATGTCATGTGGACGGAAGGCGATCCGGACACGGAACCATCAGGGCTGGTGCTGCGCTTTGTCGAGGCAGTAGTGGTGGCGGTATGTTTCCCCACCCTGTACCGATGGCTGGCAGAAGTGACAGAGGAGATTATTGACCAACTCATGGCTGCTATAGGGGTATCTACAAACTATGACTGGCAGGCATGGGTTAATGGCATTTCCTCGCTGGGACTGGTAACTGCCATATTCGGTCTGGTGTTTATCATCTGTTATTTCATGTTGTATTTCCAGTTTCTGATGAGGGGGTTGGAGATTACCATTTTGCGGATCGGGCTGCCCATGGCATGTGTAGGGCTTCTGGATAATGACAAGGGAGTATTCAAGGCGTATATGAACAAGTTTTTTCAGAGCACCTTTGCGGTTGTGATACAGATATGCCTGTGCAAGCTGGGAGTAGGAATGATGCTGAATATAGGGTTCAACATGAACATGTTCTGGGGAGTTGCCTGTATAGTGCTTGCGATCAAGACGCCAGCGTTTTTGAGGGACTTTTTGGTTCCCACGGGAGGCGGTGGCGGAGCCATCAACAACATCTACCATTCTGTGCGTTTAGTTGGAATGGCTAAAAGTATGGCGAAATAAAGGGGGCAGCATGAAGATTGACGACATATCCATAGCCATCATCAGTCTGATACGACTGGGGGTGGCATTTCGTTTTGTCTATTGCATGGTGCGTCTGCAGGGGGCGGAAGAGGAAGCAGCACAGTTTCGTAAGAGGGTGAAAAATACCGTGATGTTTTATATCATTGCAGAGAGCATTTGGCAGATCAAGGACATTGTGATGTATTACTATGGGGGATGACCCGGTCTAAAGGGCGGAAAGGAGGAAAATACGGAGGAAAAAGGCATGGCGCTTTATATCCCCAGCGGGATAAAAGCGGAAAATGAATTATTTAATGGTTTTGGAAAAAGAGAGCTGATGCAAAGTGCAGTAGGTTCTCTGATTGGAGGTGCCGTTGCTGCCGTGATCTGGCTGTGTTCAGGGAATGTGGCGTTCACGGTGGTTGCAGTGCTTGCCAGCATTTTTGGTTCAGTGATGATGTGTACAAAAGATCAGAACAACCAAAGTGTGGTGGATCAGATAAGCAGCATGGTGAGGTTCGCCAGAAGCCAGCAGATATACCCCTACCGGGCGATGAGCGAGTGGGGAGAGTAGGATGCAGTCATAAATACGTGGATTTTGGAAGCAAGTCTAAGGCCAGGCGAAAGGATTTCGTAATTACCTCTCATATCAAACCGGAGGATGGTTTGGAATTTTTAGATTTATTTTCAGGAATAGGCGGCTTCAGGAGGGGACTGGAACGGAGTGGCCATAAGTGCATCGGGCATGTGGAAATTGATAAATATGCAAATATCAGCTACATGGCGATGTACGGTCTCTCATACTGTCAAAATGGTAAAGATGCCGGGGATGGCAATAGCTGCAGAATATACAGGACAAAGGAGGGAGAATATTATGGCGGAGCAAAAGAGAAGGGCGAGATATCAAGCGAATGGTTCGCAAAAGACATTAAACTGCTTACAGCAGGAGAAATACCAAAAGCTGAAATCTGGACTTTCGGATTTCCTTGTCAGGACATCTCCCTCTCAGGAAAACGGGTTGGACTTACCGGAAAACGAAGTGGATTATTTTTTACGGTTATTGGCCTGCTCAAAGGCACAGCACCCGAAAATAAACCCCGAATCCTTATCATTGAGAACGTTAAGCATCTTTTGTCAAGCGGCAGCGGAAGGGATTTTACCACCGTTCTCCTTAACTTATGGGAAGCTGGGTATGATGCAGAATGGCAGTGTGTCAATTCAAAAAATTTCGGAGTGCCGCAGAACAGGGAACGAGTGTACATTGTTGGATATCTTGGAGGAAGACGTGGACGAAAAGTATTTCCTCTCGGCGGAGCAAACGGAGCGGATGTTGAAGAAATTATAGGGGGAAATCAGGGGGAAAGGGTTTATTCTTCCCATGGGCTGTCTGTCACGCTGACGGCACAGGGAGGTGGCGCTGGGGGAAAGACCGGCCTGTATTTATGTGACACGAAAGACACTGAGAAATGGATGAACTGCCTGAAAGAGCAGGAAGCAGAAGGATGTGGTGCAAGACCGTATGGGGATAGTTCCGGTGTACTGACTTGCAGGGCTTGTGGCAGGGAGTGTGTGCAGGCACAGGCAGCGCTGACTCCAGAGAGGGAGAATAAGCGGCAGGGCGGAAGAAGGTTTAAGGAGCCGGGGGAACCGAGCTTTACCCTGACTGCCATGGATCGTCATGGAGTAATGTTGACACAATGTCCCTGCCATTTGGGGCTGCCCGTAAGGGATGCGTCAAAGCAGGGCTATGTGCTGGCAAGACATGGGGACTGCATCAACCTGATTTACCCAAACAGCACAGTCCGTAAAGGGCGGGTAGGCAGACAGTGTTCCCATACCCTGCTTACGGACGGATGCATGGGTGTGATGGTTTATTGCCGGATCAGGCGGCTTACGCCCAGAGAATGTTTCCGTCTGCAGGCATTTGAGGATTTCCTGTTTGACAGGGCAAGAGCGGCAGGCGTCAGCGATGCCCAGCTTTACCGACAGGCGGGGAACTCCGTGACGGTGAATATTGTGTATGAGATTGGGAAAAGGCTTGCGGAAATGGAGGAAAAAGGTGCGATTTAACATTCTTTATGTGGACCCGCCTTGGCAGTATGAGCAGAACCGCCTTTCGGGGGTAGCGGAGAAACATTATAGGACATTGACAGATGAGGAAATATATAGGCTGCCGGTGGGGGATATTGCGGCGGATAACTGTATCCTGTTCTTGTGGGTTACCGGTCCGAAGCTGCCGGAGGCACTTACGGCGATCAAAAGCTGGGGATTTGATTACAGGACAGTGGGATTTGTCTGGGCAAAACAGAACAGGAAGTCCCCCACATGGTTTTTCGGATTGGGATTCTGGACAAGGGGCAGTACGGAGGCATGTCTGCTTGCGGTAAAAGGAAAGCCGAGACGGATATCGGCAAGCGTCAGCCAGCTGGTGGTCAGTCCACTGGAGGAGCACAGCAAGAAACCCGACATTGTGCGGGACAGGATTGTGGAGTTGATAGGGGATCTGCCGAGGGCAGAGCTGTTTGCCCGAAGGAAATATCAGGGATGGATTTGCGTTGGTGACGAGGTGGATGGCATGGATATCCGGGACAGCATTGCCAGACTGAAAGAGATGCAGGAGGAAGAAGATGGCAGGGAACCTTGCACTTCTTAAGGCAGCATTGTGTCTGGCGGCGGCATTAATCTGGGGATTGCTGATGGGGAAGCTGTTAAGGAAGGCGGCAGGTGTGAAAAATGGCTATACAGTGCTTTTGTCCATGGCAGTGACCGGGCTGTGCATTATGGTTTATGGAATAGGGTGGGAGGCGCTTCCCCGGTTTTTTTACGGGCAGGCGCTTCTTTTTGCGGCAGAACATGATTACGTCACCCATACAGTGCCGGATTATGTGCCTGTGTGTATCCTTGCCATCGGGCTGGCAGATTTGCAGCCAGTCCCGGCATTGCTGGGGATGGCACTGGTTCCCCTGCCTCTTTTGGTGGCGGCTCTGGCAAAAGAGGGCTGCATCGGAGGGGCGGACATCAAGATTATGGGAGCATGCGGATTTGTGCTGGGGACTGCCAAGGGATGTCTGGCATTAATGGTAGGACTGCTTTTAGCGGTACTGATTGAAGGGCGGGCAGGACATGGGAAGAATGAGCCGTTTGCTCTGATACCATATCTTGCAGCAGGCTGTCTGATTGCGGGCATGCCGCTAGGTTAAGTAGGGGCAACTTCATATGTGTTCAACAAAAGAGGAACAGAAAAAAGGAAGAGCTTTGTGCGGCAGGCGGCACAGAATATGTTATGAAAGAAGCCTGCAGAAAAGAGGAAAATATGAAAAATATGATGAAGAACCGGATTGTGATAGGGTTGGCATGTATTGTCCTGTCATTAGTGATCTGCTTCGGGCTTACCCCGATGTTTAACAATGCTTTGAAGTCAAAAGTCACGATTGTGCGTGTAAACGTGGATATTGGCAAGGGAGAGCAGATCACGGAAAAAATGCTTGCCGTTGTGGAAGTGGGAGGCTATAACCTGCCAACTGGCGTAGTAAGCCGTATGGAAGATGTGGTGGGCAGATATGCCAACGCAGATCTTTATAAGGGAGATTACATTTTGACCAGTAAGTTATCCGACACCCCACTGTTAAAAAATGCATACTTGAACAAGCTGAATGGCGAGAACCGGGCGGTCTCCGTCAGTATCAAGACCTTTGCGGCGGGGCTGTCCGGCAAGCTGGAGGCAGGGGACATTATATCCCTGATTGCCTCAGACGTAGGAGAAATGCGTGAGACGGTCATACCGCCGCAGCTTCAATATGTAGAGGTTATTGCCACTACTGCCAGCAGCGGCATGGATAACGACGTACAGGCGGACAGCGGAGAGGACAGGGAGCTGCCATCCACTATTACGGTGCTTGCAACACCGGAACAGGCAAGGCTTTTGGTAGAGCTTGAACAGACGGGGAAGTTGCATGCGGCACTGGTTTTCCGTGGGGATTCTGCCAAGGCGGAAGAATTTCTGGCAGAACAGGCAAGAGTGCTGGAAGAACTTAAGGAGATGGAAGAGGCTAACATGGTACAGGGGGAACCGGAGAATGACACTGGAGATGGATGTCAAGAGGATGATTTTTAGATTCTGTGCCAGTGGCGATTGTAAGAGGCAGACAACCCACGAGTAAATTTGAAAGGTATGGTTATGAATATGGAACATGGAAATATGATTGCGGTGGCAGGCACCCCCGGCAGCGGCAAAACCACCATCAGCGCAAAACTGGCGGCAGAGGCGGCAAAAAGCCGGAAAAATGTGATTCTGGTGGCATGCGATCCCTTTGTGCCGTCCCTGCCCTTTTTGCTGCCAATGGAGGCGGGACAGGAAACGTCACTGGGAGAACTGCTGACAGCGCCGGCGCTGGAGCAGGACAAGATACTGAAAGCCTGTGTACCAATTCCGGAAAGCGGATATATCAGTTTGCTGGGTTATAAGCTGGGGGAGGGGCTGATGTCCTATCCGAAGCTGACCAGAGACAGGGTGCTGGAATTTCTGGTATGCCTTCGGCATCTGGCAGACTATGTTATTTTAGACACTGCATCTGTTTTTGAAGCGGATTTGTTTTCCCTGTTGGCGTTGGAGGCGGCAGACCGTATACTGTGGGTGGGAACCCCTAACTTAAGGGGAATTTCCCATTACCAGACCCATGAGGGAATGCTGGCAGAAGCGAGAGGCACAGGAAAATATGTCAGCGCTATTGGCAACTTCAAGACAGGGCAGGAGTGGGAGGCGGCTGCAGAACAGTACGGCGGCGTGTCTTTTGTATTCCCCTATGTAGCGGGTTTGGAAAAGCAATATGACGAGGGGACATTGTTTCAGACACTTTCTTCTAAAGAAGTCGGTGTATTTCAAGGAGAGATCGTGAAAGCCATGAGAGAACTATTCGGTATACAGCCCCGGACTGTCTCCAAGGGAAGCGGTCAGGGAAAAAAGAAGCTGGCGATACGCAGTCCCTTTGTCTGGAACAGTGGAAAAGGTGAGTTTTAGGGGAGGTAGTGAATATGCAGGACGCAATAAATATCCATGAGACGGCGGGACTTGCAGGCCGCAGGACTGTCATAAGAACCTTTCCGGAAGTCCTTAAGGAAGTACAGGAGTATGTCTCTAAAAATCTGGCACCGGTTTTGCAGGAAGAACCGGAACGGAACAGGGAACTGATACAGTCCTATATTAGCAGGTATCTGGAAGAAAACAATGTGGGTGTGGAGGACATGGGACAGGCAGAGCTGTGCAGCATGCTCTATGGAGAAATGACTGGTTTTTCTTTTCTCACAAAGTACTTGTACAGGGACGATGTGGAGGAAATCAATATTAACCAATGGAAAGATGTAAAAATCACTTATTCCACAGGGGAAATCCTGCCGGCAAAGGAGCATTTCAACAGTGCGGGGCATGCGGTGGATGTAGTTCGCAGGCTGCTACACAAATCGGGCATGATTTTTGACAATGCACAGACCATAGTGGTGGGGCACTTAAACAACAGGATACGTATCACGGTCATGGGGGATGGCGTTATTGACAAGGAAAAAGGACTGGCGGTATCCATACGCATTGTCAATCCAAGAAAGCTGACCAAGGAGCAGTTTGTGGGATTTGGAACCGCCACAGGAGAAATGCTGGATCTGCTTGCCTTGTGTTTTACTCATGGTGTATCCATGTGCATCACTGGGGCGACATCATCGGGAAAGACTACGCTGATGAGCTGGATACTGGGGGAAGTTCCCTACAGCAAGCGTATTGTAACCATTGAGCAGGGTTGCAGAGAATTCGACCTGACAGTGGAGGATGGGGATGGGAAGGTACTGAACAATGTGGTGCATCTGGCGACAAGGTTTTCTGATGACCCAAGGCAGAATATTGACATGGTAAAGCTTCTGGAAACCACTCTTACCATCAATCCGGACTGCATCGCCGTGGCTGAAATGAAAGGCGGCGAGAGCATGCAGGCGATCAATGCCGCTAATACAGGGCATTCGGTGATTACTACCATCCATGCCAATTCCTGTGAGGACACTTATTACCGTATGGTGACGCTGTGCAAGCAGGAGCAGCCGGGGATGGACGATGCCACATTGCAGAACCTTGCAGCCAAAGCGTTTCCCATTGTGGCGTTTGCCAAGCGGCTGGAGGACAACTCCAG
The DNA here is from genome assembly GCA_014804445.1 of Lachnospiraceae bacterium. GTDB lineage: Bacteria > Bacillota > Clostridia > Lachnospirales > Lachnospiraceae > Acetatifactor. Next base: position 66,607 of record JAAUZU010000029.1, read on the forward strand.
GCGGATTATGGAGATAACGGAGTGTGAGACATTACCGGATGGCGGCAGGAAAATGAGGACGTTGTACCGCTTTCATGTCACGGACAATCAGGTTGTGGATGGGAAACCGAAGATAACAGGACAGTATGAAAAAGTGGAAGAATTATCGGAAGGGCTGCAGAGGCGACTTCGGGAGAACGGGCTGCCGCTTAAGATGCAGGAAAAAATATTGGTAAAGAGGGAAGAAACGGAGGAATAAATTATGGCATTACTTGTTACCATTGCCTTTTTTATGGCTGTGGCAGGAGCCTTTTTGCTGCTGGGTCTGACACCATTTGCATTTCTGGATGGCATGGCCGGATTTTTAAAGCCGGAGAAAACCAGTATAAAAAGCCGGATAAAGGTGAGCAGGAAGAAAAAGGAACCCAAAGGGATCAGGCGTCTATTTGAGGAAGTGCAGGAAATACTGAGACTGACAGGCAGGGGTGGGCAGTTTACCATGCTCTGCATCCTGTCTATGCTGCTGTTTGTAGTAGGTGTGCTTGCGGCGCTCACCATGGGAAACACCCTGCTTGTGCCGGTGCTGTCGGCGGGATTTGCTCTTATGCCTTTTTATTATGTAAAATTTACGGCTTCCCGTTTTAAAAAGCAGGTCAGTACGGAACTGGAAACGGCACTTTCCATGATAACCACAAGCTATTTGCGGAACAAAAATACTATTATCCGTGCTATCGAGGAGAACTTGCCTTATCTGAACCCGCCGGTATCCGAGGTATTTAGAGCCTTTCTCATGGAGAGCAAACTCATCAATTCCAATACGGCGGAAGCGTTACAGGGCTTGAAAAAAGGGATGGACAATGCGGTATTCCATGAATGGGTGGATGCAGTGACTGCCTGTCAGGACGATTATAATTTAAAGAATACTCTGCCTGCCATTGTGGGAAAGCTGTCGGATATGCGTGTGGTGTCGGCAGAACTGGATTTACTCCTGATGGAGCCACTTAAAGAATATATTACCATGGTGGTGTTGGTAGTAAGCAGCATCCCCATCTTGTATTTTCTAAATAGGGAGTGGTATGAGACGCTGATGTTTACAGGTTTTGGTAAGGCACTTTTAGCAATCTGCGGCACGGTCATTTTTATTTCCATGGCTGCTGTGGCAAAGCACACCAGACCCATTGAGTACAAAAGGTGAGGAGGCAAAAGAAAATGCAAAACCTGATTTTATTTCTCTTTGCGGTGTTCTTTTCCTTAGGGAGTTATTTTTTACTGGCAGAGTTTCTTAAGCTGCCGACCTACAGGACCAGCCGTGCAATACTAACGCTGGGAAAAAAGCAGAAGAAACAGGTGGGGGGAAGGGATGCTTTTCTGCTTGAACTGGCACTAAAGGCAGCGCCATTTGTCCCCATGGACGCTTATAAAAAGCGGAAACTGGAGGCAGCCCTGCGGTCAGCGGAAATCCCCATGACACCACAGGCGTATATGGCATTGGCTTACATTAAGGCAGGGCTGGTTCTGCTTGGCATTTTCCCCTGCCTGCTTATCTTTCCACTTGTCTCTCCTGTATTTTTGATTATGGGAATATCCGTGTATTTTTCGGAGAGCGGAAAAGCAGAAAAAATGGTAAAAAGGCGCAGGGAGGAGATTGAGTATGAACTACCTCGGTTTGTGGCAACCATCACACAGGAGCTGATGGCGAGCAGGGATATCCTGGCAATGCTGGAGACATATCAGAAAAACGCAGGCCCAGCGCTGAAGAATGAGCTTGCCATCACTACCGCCGACATGCGCACCGGCAACTATGAAGCAGCGCTGACAAGAATGGAGGCAAGAGTGTCCAGTGCTATGCTGTCCGATGTAGTGCGGGGGCTGATTGGGTGTATCCGTGGCGACGACGGGGCGGCGTTTTTTAGAATGCTGTCTCATGACATGAAGCAGCTTGAAGTGCAGCGTCTAAAAAAGCTGGCTTTGGAAAGACCGCCTAAGATCCGCAGATATTCGTTTCTGTTGCTGGGCTGCATGCTGGTTATTTATATGGGCGTCATGGGCTACCAGATACTGGGAACCATGGCGGGAATCTTTTAAGGAGGTGCAGTGTGCCGTTTATATGGAAAATAAGGAGAATCGGAAGGGAAAAGCGAGGAGAGGGATACATAGACACCGCAATAGGCATTCTCTGCCTGATGCTGGTGGTGGCGCTTGCTATGGTGCTGTTTCCTGTATTTATCCAAAAGCAGAAGCTTGATACCTTTGCGGAGGAGATTGTGAGGCAGGCGGAAATTACAGGCAGTACCAACGTGCAGGGTCGGATAGCGGAATTGAAAGAAGAGACCGGGCTGAACCCGGTAATCGTCTGGGACTGCGATTATTATAGTGGAACCAAGGTGCAGCTTAACGGAGATATTATGGTGACGCTGCGGCAGAGGGTTGATATCGGTTTTTTTGTATTTGGTTCTTTTCCCATAGAGTTACAGTCCAAAGCGAGCGGAAAAAGCGAGGTCTATTACAAGTAGAAAGGGGCTTGCGATGGTAATTCATGAAATGCAATATAAAACAGGCAGAATAAAGAGGGTGCAGAGAATTTTCAAGGATAACAAAGGGCTTTCTACCCCCCTGACAGTTGCCCTTGTGCTGGCGCTGTTGCTGGTTTTATGTGCAGCATCTGAGTTTTTTCGGCTGCAAATCATAGCATATGGCATTCGCAGTTCTCTGCAGGAAGCTGTTCTGTCTGTGGCGACCACAAACTACAATGAGGTCTACAACGGCCTTAGGGAAGGTTACAGCGGCGGGTATTATATGGATGGCGGACGGTGGGAGGAAAATCTGGATTATGGTGATGTGTACAACCAGCTTGACAACCTGTTGGGAATGTCATTGGATCGGGAAAGCCATGTTAAATGGCAGTCAGAAGGGTATGAATACCGCATATCTGATCTTTGTGTCCGGATATGGAATGTGCCGTTTGCGCCCGGAAACGCAGACAGGAATTTTGAGGCAGAGGCATCGGTGCAGGCGGAGATACCGTTATCCTTCGGATGGGGCTTCCTGCCGCCGGTGCGCATGACAATAAAGACAAAGGCTGCCTACATGCCCAAATTCTAATGCAAAATGCTACAAGGCTGGGAATGTCTCAAATCTTGAAAAATTATGTGGACATTTCGTGCCGGATTTTGTATGATGAAATTGGATAAAAAGCAGGACAGCATTTGCCATGTTTATGGAAAGTGAGGTCTTTTGAATGAAAAAGAAATATGGAAACCAGAAGAAAAAAGCTATTTCCCTGCTGGCAGCTGTGGCGGTATGTCTGGCAGTCGGCTTGTTTGTGTTTTTAAACCATATGGGAAAGCAGGAAGAGGCCGGGGTGCCTGTGACAGAGGAAATCACCGGGAACACCGAGCCAGAAGCATCGGAGGAATCTCAGCCGGATATAGCCAGACAGGAATCAGAGGCTGAATGTGAGAGTGAGTTAGCAGAAGGCACTGAACCAGAGGAACCTGAAAGCATGGAACCGGAAGAGGACACCAAGGCGGAAGAAACACTGGAAGCTGCAGGACAGGATGATATATCCGGAGAATTTGCAGATACTGAACAGAGCGGGACAATGCCAGAGAAACCGGAAGTTGCAGATCAAGATGCTGTGGAGAATCCTGAGCAGCCGCCGCAGTATGAGGAGGAAGTGACAAATCCGCCAACACCACAGCCGCCCACAGGAGGAGATACCAACGGAGAGGGAAAAGTATATGTACCGGGATTTGGATATGTGGACCCGCCGGGAAGCGTAGTGCAGGAGGAAGCCGGTTCGGACGGTGACTGGGATAAACAGATTGGAGATATGAACTAAAACAGAATAAGTGATGACACAGAGCATGGTTTCGGCCATGCTCTTTTTTGCGCAAATAAGCTAAGTATCTGCGCTTTTGTGTGGAAAGGAGGCAGTTTGAGAAAGAAAAGAATATTATTTACATTCCCGCTTGTTTTGCTATTCCTGTTCATAGGTACGCTTACCGCCTATGCAGAGGGAAGTGGCAACGTGGATGGGGGTGGCGGAAGCATAAACCATGGGACGCAGACTAATAACTGGCCAGGTTCCTCTTATCAAGGAGTACGGGTAACAGTGGTAGATGCCCAAAGCGGCGCAGTGATCGGAAACCCTGTGGACTTCTCCAACAAGAATATGTCAGCTCTGTCAGGGCAAATATACCATTTTGGTGCTGTCAGCAAGATACAATACAGAAATGGGGCAGCGTTGACATTGCATGTTTCAGAGTATGTCTGTTATAAGCCAACCAATACCATGCCACTGGTTATCTCCAGCAACAACAGCAAGGCAAGCATTGCCGCCATCAAGCGGTATTTCTGCTCGGAGGGAGCGGCGGCCATGGTAGCAGGGATAATGGGAATAGACACGGCAGAACTCACGGACGGTTCTTGTAAGTTGCTAATCGAGCCAGTTATTTATCTAAAATACAACAACTTATATTTTGCCATGACAACCACGGAAGCGGGCTTGTATAACCGCATGGTGGGAGGCGATCTGGGGGCGCATTTTCCCTCTGTAGTGATGAAAAACCTTGCTTTGGCACTGTTTTTGGAAAAAGCAGACATGGGCTTTATGGCATGGGATGGTTCCAAAACCACAGCAAGAACCACGGAGGAAATGATAAGCATATTGGGAATCGGCATTATCAGCTATAAAGGGGCACCGTCAGCTGATGTGGCATATGATGAGACTTATCGCACTGACACGGATGTGATTACGGCGGTCACGCTGTCAACTGCAAATGAAATTAACAGCGGCGGGCCGGCAACCGTGACTTTTTCCATAGGCGGCAGGGATTACCGGGTAACGGGGATAGTTATACCTAAAAACGGCAGCCAGCTTGTATGGGTGAAGTGGCATACCCCGGCACAGCCACAGGAGGTGACAATCCGCATCTCTACGGACAGGGGAAATCTGAGCAATACAGAGATCCGTGCTAATGTGGCAGACCTAAGTGAAAATCCACCGCCTGATCCACAGGCAGACGACAGGTATGATGGGTTTCAGATACCCTCCGTACCACAGGGACAGAATGTCACAAGCAGGACATGGGGTGTATGGAGCTGCAGATGGCATGCAAACTGGGTATGGAAACCCAAGTGGGAATGGGAGGATCACTGGGAATGGGAGAGAAACCTGCAGTTTGTCGAAACAGGGCATGAAGCAGGGTGTCCGGCAGACTGTGTTGAAAACCATGGATATTGGCAGGACAAAGGAAAATGGGTGAACCATGGAAGATGGGTGGATCATGGAGAGTATGAGGACCAGGGCTGGTATGACTATACATGGACGTCCTATTCTGCAAGCCTTACAGCATTCATGCAGATAAAGCCGGATGACAGAAATCCAACAGCCAGCGTGGGCTCTATGAAGTCGGGGTATGGGATTAACATGACGGCTTCTGTACGGATCAGCAGCAATGCACCATCAAGCCATATCACGGAGGCACAGACCTGTATTGCTTATTTTCCGGAGTTTTATTACACGGAATACTGGCGGCTTTTGGAACGCATGGAATCCGGCTATTCTTCCACGTTTACATTTCGGGTAAACGAGTACAGCACCTATGGCGGCAGGACGCATTTCACTCCGGTGTGGTTTCCTGATGGAAGTTATACAGTATACGGAGAGGTAATAGATGCATGGACACCGGCAGGGATGATGAGAGTATGCGTTTCTGACACTTTGGCAATTAGGGACAATCTGTTTTCTGACTGGCATATCCGGCCAGTTAATTAAAAATCTGGAGGCTTATACAATGGATAGTTTGTTATTTCCTATCATTATGCTTACCGTTACCATGGCTGGTGGCGGCATTATGCTTTTGTTTTTAAAATCAGGGAAGAAGCATGTGCAGACAGAAGGCGCAAATGTGGCAGCCCGAACTGCGCAACAGTTTATCAATGTAGCAGATATCCGTGACAAATGCCTGTACACATGTGATGGCATGATTTTTATCTATCTAAGGATACATGCAGTCAGTATAGACTTGTACAGCAATGCAGAAAAAAGCACATTGATAAGGACGCTGACGGCAGAACTTTCGGATATCCAATATCCGTTTAAATTTATGGCAATGTCAAGGCCGGTGGATATATCCCCCCTGATTGGCGAAATGAGTCATATGCTGAAAGAGGCGGAAGATAAAAGAAAGGAACTGCTGAGGCAGGAAATCCTGCATATGGGAAGCTTTGCCCTATCAGGGGAGATTGTAGAGCGGCAGTTTTATATAGCCTTGTGGGAGCATGTCGGTGAAACGGATGCGGTAAATGAAACGGGGCGTGAACTGCAAAAACGTGCGGCTCTCCTTTGTGAAAAGTTTGCGGCAGGCGGCATTATGTGTGACATTCTTGGGGAGAAAGAAATTGTGCGGCTTTTGAATCTGGTCAATAATCCCGCTTATATACAGACGGAAGATTCTGAGGCGTTTGCCAGTATACCAATGTTGAAAGGGGTGATGTAAAATGAGCAGAGAACAGGCAGTGAAGCAGGCACAGCAAAACAGTGCCTTATTAAATGTAATAACCCCCATGGGACTGGAGTTTCAGAAAAACCAGCTTTCCATTGGGGAAAATCTGGGGCGGATATACGGCATTATCCGTTATCCTCAGAAAGTTGAGGCGGAATGGTTATCCAGACTGACAAATATTCCCAGTACTTTTGTATCCATCGGATTTAAACCTGTGGACAACGGAACCCTGATTAATGCCATCTCAAAAAATGTGGTGCAGCAGAGGGGGCTTGCGGAAGGGGCGAAAGATCCGCTTTCCCGGCAACGGGCAGAAAAAGCCGCAGAGGATGGGGAGAAAATTATCATGCAGATAGACAGGGAGGGGGAGACAGTGGGGCTGATGAGTGTGGAGGTTATGCCGGTAGCGCAGGAGGAGAAAGAATTCCGAAAAGCATGCCGCAGGGCCGAGAGCGTGGCAAGTGTATTGAAATGCAAGCTGCGGGCAATCCCCAATCTGCAGAAAGAGGCTTTCATGCATTTAACGCCGACATTCCCCAACCACGGGAAAATGGAGAGCATCTTGCAGAGGATTGTGCCCATTTCTACACTTGTAGGCGGATTCCCTTTTGCCAGCAGCGGTTTTAACGATGGGGAGGGGTATTATTTTGCAAAGGACACCAGCGGAGGACTGGTAATTGTGGATACATGGAAGCGTGGCGGGGACAGGACCAACAGCAATTTCTGNNTTATGGGAAATTCCGGCGTGGGAAAATCCACGGCGATAAAGCATATCCTGTTGTCTGAGTANATGAAAGGCACACGGATTATTGTCATAGATCCGGAATCNGAGTACCGGGAACTATGCNTGAATCTGGGCGGAGACTGGGTAAATGCCGCAGGCGGCTCCAAAGGAATGATCAACCCGCTGCAGGTGCGTCCATCGCCAAGGGATGACGAGGGCGAGCGGGAGGCAGATCGGCTGTACCGAGATGAGGGTTATGGCATGAATGACCTTGCTATGCATATGAAGAATCTGGAGATATTTTTCAGCCTATACATTCCTTCCCTGACNGACATGCAGAAGGCAGTGCTGAAAAAATCNCTGGTGGAACTGTACCAGAAATTTCATATCACATGGGACACGGATATAAGCGGTCTGGAGCCTATAGATTTCCCTGTTTTTTCTGATNTTTATAAGCTGGTACAGGAAAAGGCGGAAAGTGGGCAGGAGGCACAGGTGTACTCCGAACTGGCGCTTCTTTTNTATGACATTGCCGAGGGTGCGGACAGCTTTATCTGGAACGGGCATACTACTGTGTCCAGCACTGCCCAGATCATGGTTATGGACACCCATGCCCTGCAGGAGACAGGGGATAACATCAAGCGAACCCAATATTTTAACATCCTGACATACAACTGGGAGCAGATGAGCAGGGACAGGGAGGAGCGGGTGCTGCTTATTTGTGATGAAGCATATCTGATGATAGATCAGAAAGTGCCGCAGTCGCTGGTATANCTGCGGAATGTGATGAAGCGGGCAAGAAAGTATGAGGCTGCACTGGGTATTATCTCCCANAGCCTTGTGGATTTTCTGCATGAGAGNGTCAAGCAATATGGGCAGGCGCTTCTTGACATTCCCTGCTATAAGGTGCTGATGGGGACGGANGGGAAAAACCTAAAAGAGACAGCTGCGCTCTATGACTTGACGGAAGCGGAACAGGAGNTACTGTTGGCGAGAAAGAGNGGACATGCCCTGTTTATGGCGGGAGCGAAGCGGNTGCATATCCAGTTTGATATACCAGAGTATAAATTTTCNTACATGGGAAGTGCNGGGGGCAGGTAAACACGAAAGACTAACATATACTGTTTATACGGTGGAAAAGGAGGAAATATGGCGGATTNGGCATTTATCCAGCTGCTGCTTGAAGCGGTGGCAAGAACTGCCNGGGACGAGGAAAGCAGACGCAGGACAACCATGCTTATTCTGTCTCCGGTATTATTTGTGNTTATCCTGATTGCCTTTGTGGTTTATCTGCTTACCAGCCCCTTTTCCCTGCTGGCAGAATGTCTGATGGGAGAAGAGGTCGGAGCGGTGGAAGCATTTCAGAAGGAATACGGATATAATCAGAGCATCGGCATCTATGACAGTGATTATACAGAGGGAAGCGGGAAGAGTTATGAAGGGATTGTGTTTGGCGAAGCCGGACAGCGGCAGGTAGCTTACTACAGTCAGCTTGACGAGCGCTGGGCAGGACAGCCATATGGGACGGACAAAATCGGGACCCATGGGTGCGGTCCTACCTGCATGGCTATGGTGGTGTCCACTTTGACAGGAAAAACTGTGGAACCGCCAGAGATGGCTCAGTGGGCATATGAAAATGGGTACTGGTGTCCTGAAAACGGTTCTTATCACAGCCTGATACCGGAGGCGGCAGGGGTCTGGGGATTATCCGTGCAAAGCGGTCTTTCAGCACAGGACATTGTAGATGCTTTGGCAGAAGGCAGGCTGGTGGTGGCAATCATGGCAGAAGGACATTTTACGTCAGGAGGACATTTTATCGTACTGCGGGGCGTGACAGCAGAAGGGAAGATTCTGGTGGCTGACCCTGCCAGCCTTGGCAGGAGCAGTCAGGAGTGGGATTTGCCACTTATTATAAATGAGGCGAGAAAGGGAGCCGGAGCTGGCGGCCCATTCTGGGCAATCGGATAAAGGAAAGGGTGCNCGCTGGTGTGGGCAGATGGGATTTAATATGATTTTATATTTAACGTCACAGGAGCACACGAACNTGCTGGATTTTCTGGCAGGGCAAAAAGAGGCGGCGCTGCCGGTAAAGAAGATAACNGGGAAATTCATGCTGAGACAGTTTGTTATCCATGATATGCGCAATTTTTCTCATTGTAAGGAGNTGGTGCTTGACAGGCAGGCTTTTGGGGATGATGACGCTGCATTTGTGGAAGCAGTTACGGAATTTCTCACCATGTATAATGCCAGGGTCACGGTGATCTGTGAGGGGTTAAAGGAGCAATCGTTTCTGTTCCGTGGACTTCTGGAAGCGGGAGTGGGCAATATTGTAACAGGGACGGAGATTGGAAAAATACAGTCGCAGATATGCCAGTCTCTGGAACCGGAGGGTATGGCTGGATATGGTTCCGGAAAAGGTGTGGAGCAGACAAAAGAGCAGGAAGCCTATCGGTTTAAGGCGGACGGGGTAAAGATAGCTGTGGCAGGAAGCCAGAACCGCATGGGAATCACTACAGCGGCTTTGGGGCTTACTGCATGGCTGGGCAGCGTGGGAGCAACAGTTTGTTATGTGGAGAGGGATGGCAGTGGCATTATTTCTTCGCTGGCGGATGCATACGGGATGCAGCCCCATAATGATGGATTCCAGCTGGAAAATGTGTGGTATGGAGAACGGATTCCGGAAGAGGAGTGCCAGTTTGCGGTCATAGATTATGGCACATGCCAGACAGGGGAAGCGGACCTTCTGTTGTTGGTATGCGGCACCAAGCCTTATGAGCTTGCTTACACAATGGAATTTCTGCAGCAGTATGAGGAAAGGTATGCCTTTGTGTTGTGTCCTTTTGTAGAGGAAAGTCTGCGGATGGCATATGCAGAGGCACTCTGTTCAGAACGCCACAAGGTGTTATTTCTGGAATACCAGCCGGACTGCATGGATGGCAGTGCGAACAAAAAAGCTTTTAAGGAGATTATTGAGAAGTATATCGCCGGGGAGTAATCCCCGGCACGGATGACAAAAAAACAGAAAAGTGAGGATACGAACATGAACCAATTTGAAATGAGGCAGAAAGCATACCAATCCAGCTTAAACAGCAGAGCATTGCAGGTACTGCTATATCTGATAGACCGTGCAGACAGGGAGCAGACTTGTTTCCCGGCAGTCCCGACTATTGGGCGGGAATTGCACATCAGCATATCTACCGTGAAACGTGCCATGAAAGAGCTGGTTGCTTCAGGCTATGTTAGAAAGGAAAGTCGGTTCAGGGAGGGAAACAGGGGTCAGACCTCCAACCTTTACACACTGTTTTTTCCGGAGCGGCAGGAGAGAGAGGCAGAAAAGGTGCAGGAACTGAAAGATTGTGTGGAGTGTATGGCAGATCAGGAGGAGACTGCTGATAGGAGAAAAAGCAATGTAGAAAATTCCGGTGAGGGAAGTCTTGATGCGGAAAATACAGAAGTGGAAAGCGCCAATGTGGAGAGGGCTGGGATAGAAAATAGCAGATTAGATTCTCTTGGCGCAAGGGCTGTCATAATTGAACAGGAAAAGTCCGGAGAAAGTAAAGATGAATTGGTAAATGGGTGGCAGCGTTTTAAGAAGAGAATATTCTGGCGGTCTGTTGTGTGCCGGGGATATGGTTTGCGCTTTTCCTTTGTGGGAAAGTGGTTGTGGAATAAGTGCACTTATTTCAAAGATTCTTTCATTCTCGATATAATCAGTGATTTAAGGCATATGTGGACGGGGGAGGGGGTCAGAATGATACCACCTTGAACCTACAGTTTAACGGAAAAATAAAAAGCGGGAAAGGAAGTATAGAATTAATATTAAAGATGATATTAGAAGTCTATTAAAAATCTTCTTGAATTTTATTTATATAAATTGTATGATACCATTATGCTATGCAATGGTACAAGAGATGGAAACGTGCTATTACACTGAAGCAAAATGGGAGGAATTTGGTGATAAGAATAGGGATTTGCGAGGATATATCTGAAGAATTAGAAATGCAAAAGAAAATGATATATGAGATTATGGCTAATCTTGCAAGAAATACGGAGTTATTTTGTTTCCAGAGTGGAGAAGATTTGCTATGCGAAATTGATTTGACAGGAAATATGGATATCATTTTTCTTGATGTAGAAATGACCGGAATGAATGGTATTGAAGTAGCGAGAACCATTAGAAAAAGGGACACAAGGGCAATAATAATTTTTATTACCTGCCATAACCAGTATTTTCAGAAAATGTTGGAAGTTCAGTCTTTTACGGTTATGAAGAAGCCTTTAGATGAGAGGAGACTTGCAGAATTAATACAATATGTTCTAAATACCCGATTTAATTTTTATGATTGTTATATGTTTTCCTACTGCAAAAAGCATTATAGGATTCCTTTGGTGAAGATCCGTTTTTTTCAAAGCGATAAGAGGATAATTCGGATCAGTGCGATATTAGAAAAATCGATAAACGATGAATATGTATTCTATGGAAAAATGGAAGAAGTGGAGAATGAAGTCAATAAAGCGGATATACGATTTTTAAGGATAAGAAAGTCTTTTTTGGTAAATCCACTCTTTATTATGGAATATTCAGCAAACAGGGTGACTTTGGACAACGGGATTGTTTTGGAAATAGGAAGAAAATATAAAGAAGCAGTTAAGAAATTTTATTTACTGAGTTTAAAGGGGAAAACATGGGAATGATTGTGACGCTCTTTATAGTGGAAGTTTTCTCAACTATTCTGCAACGCATTTTTTGTGATAGTACTTTGGAAAAGAGAAAAGGTAGTTGGCAATATGATTTGCTTTCGTGGGGAGGATATTTTGTTTTATTTAACACAATCTCCTATGCAATTACAAATTATATTGGAATTGCATGGTTAAATATGCCAGCGTTTATGGTTACATTTTTTGCCACGGTAAAAATTCGATATACGAATCCCAATAGGACATTGATTGTTGTAACTTTGTTTATGTATTTAAGCGGAATGAGTGCCGAATTGCTGACATATTATGGCAAGGATCTTCTGCAGTGGAAACGAATTGGTAATGAGGATATATTCTGTACAGTTATTTCTAAAATTATCTGGTTTCTAATTATAAAAATAACTTCTCTGATTGTAAAAATGAGTAAAAAAACAGAATTGCTTATGCAGGATTGGTTAGAGGTGTTTATTGTTCCGGCGGGAAGTATATGGATTTTGCTGTCCTTGTTTGTGGCGGGAATACTTGATAAGTCATTCTGGGGAATTACTTCTGTAGCAATGATCATGTTGATCAATATCTTTACATATTACTTATATGATAAAGCAAAAGAAAATATGGAAAAACGCATAAAAGCAGAGATGCTTAGGAGACAATGCTCTTATTATATCCGACAGGAGAAAGAAAATAAAGAATGGTGGGAACAAATCAGACATTTTCAGCATGACATGAAGCAACGTTATATTGTAGAGAAGGCTTTTCTGGAAAAGAAAGATTATACAGCTTTAGAAAGGTATTATAATGAAAACTTAAAATTCCTAAGCAGGAAAAAGAACATATCTGATACAGGAAATATTTATGTCGATAGCATTATTAACTACAAAGCAGACATGGCAGAAAAAGAGAATATAGAATTTGTGGTGAACATCAATATACCAAGTGATGTAGAACTGGATGTGGAAGATTTCTGTATCTGTATGGGGAATCTATTGGATAATGCCATAGAGGCGGTTATGGATCTTCATGATGAAAAAAGTATATATGTGCAAGTGAATGCAGATAATAGTAATTTGTTTATTAATGTTAAAAATCGGTATAGAGATGGGAGGAAAAAGGAAGGCAAAATATATCTCACAAATAAGCCAGATGAGAAAAACCATGGTCTGGGAATAATAATTATTCAGCAGATTGTGGGGAAATATGACGGAGAACTTATAATTCAAGATGAAGAAGGAATATTTGATGTGGTAGTATTGCTATATGACTTTTTAAAATGCTAAAATGATAAAAGCAGAAAAATATTGATATGGAGCAAAATTATAAAGTGCTTGATAAATTCAAGTGCTTTTTTGTTGTGAAAATATAAAAGATGTCAAGAGAGGTTTACAGTACTTGCAGAAAGTTACATATAACAATGTCGTTTGTTACATTCTTCGTTTTCGATTGTCAAAATATGGTACTATTTGTCAAAAGAAGGAGGAACTCCAATGAAAAAATTTCAATCATTATTTAGGAAATATTCTTGTAATGCCATGGCTTTTGTGCTGACGGCAGTTGCTACTGGGATAGCGACGTGTGGCTGTTATTTTGTTTATTATCAGCCCGAAGTACCGGATAACTTAAAAAAATTTTCCAAGAATAAATAAATATGGGAAAAATTTTTGAGAAAATAACTCACAATCTGGTACAAAACGGGAATATACGTGAAGAAGATGAGGATGTCTACCAGTATGCTATGAAAAGCATACTGGTACTTGGGGGAAATATCCTCCTAAGTCTGATTATTGGAGTATGGATGGAGGTACCTGGCTATTGCTTGTTATTTTTAGGTGCTATTATTCTGCTTAGATCCGATGCGGGAGGATATCATGCCTCTAATTTGGTAGTATGTTATATACTTTCGCTTGTTTCGTTGATGTTGACAATGTTTATAGTGAAAGAGGAAATTGTACAGTATCCGTTTATCATGGTGGTTTTATCCTTTATAGCATCAATGTGCATTTTGCGGTTTGCACCACTTGACAGTAAAGGAAAACCGATTGAAAAGGATGAAAGACAATACATACGAAGACGTGCTCAGATAACTGTGTGCTTAGAGTGGGGAATGGGTGTTTTGCTTGTGACAATAAATTCCCAAGCTGCTTATGCTATTTGGTTTGCCATAATTTGGTGTGCAGTGGGATATGCAGGGTGGTTTGTTGATAGAAAAATAAGGACCAAACATGAAAAGTTTGAGGTTAAGTAAAATAAGATATTTTTTTTGCTGTATTTTGGTTTTGTTATTAGCAAATATAACTTTTATTCAAGTCGCAGCTGATAATGCGGTAGAAAAAAAGCAAATAATTTTTATTTTAGATGGTAGCTATTCTATGGCGCAAGATAGGTGGCAGGAAGCAGTTGATGGTGTTGCGATGATTGTATCCATGCTTCCAACAAACTATGAAGTGGCCATGCTGGTATATAGCGATGACGTGACTTTGTGTACAGAATTTGGGCAGCCTATTAAGGAGCAATTAGAACTGTTAAGGGAGGTGGAAACGGCAGGGTACACTAATACGGGATTGGCAGTGCAAACTGCGTTAGAGAGATTTGGAGTGGGGGAAGTCGAACAGAGGAGAATTGTCCTTATTTCGGACGGTGAAATCAGCATGAAGAAACAGCAGGATACGGAAAGCGCTATAGGTCTTTATGCCGAAGCTGTGGAATATGCTCGAAGAGAAAATGTGGTCATTGACATGATACTATTTGAACCAGATGGGTTTGAAGAACAGATTGTACAAGGAGCAGTAGTTACCAATGGACACGTTTACAGGAAGGCAGATACAGAATCAATTATCAAATATTCAGAAATGTATCTGTTTGAACGGCTTGGAGTAGGGCGAATTGTAGCAGGAACGTCGGATACATTGACAAGTGTGACAGATATTTCCTTTCAGGATGCTTTAGCAGAAAAAGTCTGGATATTGATAACAGCAGAAAGTGAAATAGCAGATGTTCAAGTCTCTTGTCAAAGTAAAGAAATCTCAACAACCAAAGGAAAGTACTTTGTAGTGATAGAACTGGACGAACCCTTAGAGAATACAGCAAATTTAAAGTATACTCTGACAGAACAAGGACAGGTCGAGATATACATATCAAAAGAATACAAGTTATCTGTGGATATGGAGGCGGTTTGTTTACCGGAGTATTTTGAGCCGCAAGTGGTAGTTAGCATTAGAAACGCAGAAGGAAAAAGCTTATTGGAAGATCCTAATACAAATGAAAAGGTAAACATATACATAGAAGACAAAAAAATGGATTATACCATAGAAGAGGGAAACGCAGTTATTAATTATCCCGTGGAAGCATCACAGGAGGTGAAAGTTCTGGTAGAGTTTGAGCAGTTAGACGGCAGAGTAGTTTGTGATGATTTTATAGGTAAGATATGGCTTGAGAAACCATATCAGGAAATCGTAAAAGAAGAGGAATCATACATTTTGCTCTATATAGTAATCGCAGGCATATGTCTTGTCTTCGTTCTGTCGCTGCTTTTGCTCCTCAGGGCGAAAAAAAAAACAGAACAATCTGCAAAGGTTCCGCCAGAAGCCCGGGGCACTGGTGAGACACCAAAGTACGATTTCTCGGGGCAGTTGGTAGTCTATATGCTGAAAAATTCTGCGGGAGAGGATATGCCTCCGGCAAGCGTGAACCTATACATGAGGGAAAGCAGGGAGCCGTTCAGCTTTGCGTGGGTGCGGGATAAATGCCGCATGGACATGCAGCTTAAAGATGCAGACAGGGTGCAGTTTCAAGGAGGGGAGCAGCATACACTGTGTGTGAAAAATCAGGGAGATGCGACAGTGGTATGCGGTAAAGAAATTCTGCTACGGAATAAAAAGTACATCCTGCACTATAATGAGAAGCTCCTTCTGATTTTTAATGACGGGGAAATAGAACTGGAAGTCCATTACAAAAATATGAAACCAAGCGAAAGGAAAAGGTGACGGCGATGAATACAATTAGCCAGACAAACCGGACGATTCTTTTTGAGGAGATCAATCCGGAAAAGCAAAACCTCATGACTCTGGTAGGGGATGTGAGAGGCATTAACAGTTTAAGCGATGACAAAATCAAGACACTGAACGAAGCGCTTCTGGTAAGGAATTTTGATGAGTTTTTGGATAAGTTTGAGCCGGTGGTATATTCTTTTTTTGACGCTAATAACCAGAGGGTCTTATATACATTGAAAAAGCCAGAAGGTGTTTCTGATGACCTGCTCACGGAAATTCGCTTAAATCGGCAGAATGATTTTCTCAAAATGCTGATGACACTTGTAGAGACGAAACGCTCTCAAGGAACCATCAACGTGGATTTCCAGTTTGAGAAGCTGACAGATATGATTTCCCCCAAAAAGGTGATGGACGATATCCGCCAAAACAGGAAGGAGCTGCAGTATACTTATGGCGAGTATGCAAAGCTGGATGACGGCGATCCACAGAAACTGGATTTGGCAGACAAGTTGAACGTGATGTTTGAGGAAGCAAGTGCTAACTACAACAACGTGATGGCGATGCTGCCCCTTGCCATCGAAGATATCAAGACAAGGCTCCTTCTGGGGGATAGGCAGGCATCTCAGGATGCAGCACCTCTTGCAATAGGCGTCCTGAGCATGGATGCGGATGGAGAACTGAAAATTCTGGAGGCTCCCAAGGAAAAGAAGCAGGAGCTTCTGGTGCTTGACGATAATGCCAACACGGGGCTGATTGCAGCGTTGGAAGATGACTATAAATCACTTAACGAGGATGGGAACGAATATGTGATGTCCCTTGTGACGAGGACGTTCTGCCCGCTTGCTTCTACCATGGAGAGCGCTGTTGATGTGGAAAAGGAAGTGGCAAATTACAACTCCTATCTGGAGTTTTACAAAACCAGCAAGGACGATTTTATCAAGGTCGTAAAGCCGCTGGTGGAGAAAATTCTGGGAGTGTGGTCTTTCTTTGAGCAGTTTCCAAAGAACATTAAGACTATGCGCCCGTCCATGATTGTCACCAATATCAGCAATGAGATGCTGGCTCGCAGCAGTAATATCCCAAGGCTGATTACATATTTGAGCTCTGTAAACGCCAAAAATGATTTTGCCAACACCATCTGGTACGGTATTTTTCCCTCAGTATCGTTGGACAGCCATTCCAAGATGAAAGCGGTCAGGGAGCGTTTTAAAGGAAACGATAACGTAGACAAAGAAGATGTGAACAGCGTGGAATCATTGGCCAGGATTCTGGATGTGCTGAAAGATTATTCCGTGCAGTGCTTTTTCAGCTATGAAACCGGTGACAGGACTACCTTCAACGCCATGGCGATGGAGGGCATTGAAGACTATGAAAACAAGTGCAGTACGCTGATTGGAAAGCCTTTCAGCGAATATGCAATTCCCTGCATCCCTAACTTTACCATTATTCCCAAAGATAAGTCGGGGGTGATTCTGGATAAGCGCATGCATGTGACAGAACAGAACACGGCAGAACTGTCCAAAGAAAAAGAAGATATCATGAAGCTGTGGATTGACGGCGTCTACATTGGTGCAGCCTATGTTGCTGCAGGGCTGGTGTCCGCATACCAGAGTCCTGAGTACTTAAAAGAGGTATTCAAGAAAAATGTGGATGAAAATCTTCCCGGCGTCCGGTTTGACATTGAGGCGGGGGATCATGCACTGAAAGTCCGCACTACTATGGCAAAAGAAATCACAGGATTTACCAACGTGATTAAGAATGATATCAATCGCAGGAATTTCGGTTTTGTATTCTCATCGGAGAATGCGGTGCTGGGTGACATGAGTATCCAGAACATCATGGTTTATAAGGCAAGGAATCTGCTGAGTGACGGGAAGAGTTATGAACCAATTTACAAGACGCAGGTGACAAGCTATATTGAACGTGTCATGCGCCATGCCACAGGGGATTTCAAACAAGAGAGCATTGGAGAATTTTTCTCAAACAAGCCGAGCAGCCAGAAAAACCGCTGGCTGGAGAAAAAAGAGTGCATCAATGCCATTCTGGGAAGCGGAGATGACATTCGCCACTCAGTGGATGCGGCGACAGGTTACTGTACGTTGGACATTCTGTTCAATGGCAATGTAAAGAATCTTGAGGTTGAGGTAAACCGGCTGACAAATGAGGGCTGATTTATCTGATAAAACTTTATAAACATCAAAAGGAGGAGAAATACAATGGGTTTCAGACTTAGTGTCAATGGAATGAACGGAAAAATCGAGCTGGATGAAAAGACCATCCAGACAGTGGTCTTCAACTCGCAGTCGGCAAAGGATTCCAATGCAAGGGCAACGGATTTCGGGCTTGCTGCCAAGATCACAGGAAAAATGTTGTTCAAAGTAGGCGGAAGCAGTGAGGATGGCACGCTGGGGCTTTCCAAGTGGTCTCAGGTGCCTTCGGAACAGGCAGATTGCTATCGCAATGCAGAAATTGCAGTGATTTCCGCAGGGCAGGTAGTGAGGAAGTATATATTCCCCAATGCATTTGTCATGGAGTATGAGGAACATTTGGATGACGAGACCGGTGTGGGCACTTTCTATCTGCATATTAAGCAGAAGAAGGACGAGAATGATGCGGTAAAGGTTGAAGGCGGTTACAGCGAAGAATAAGGAGGAGAACGAACATGTCTTTTTTGGTGAAAGTAGAAGGTTTGGAGAGTTTTGAGATATCGAAAGAGTGTGTGAAGAGTGTCACCATGACTACGGACATCCCTCTGGATTCCAATGCGAGGACGAAGGATGTGGGCGCAACCATGGTTATTACGGGTAAGATTCTGGCTGCTCTTGACGGGGATGCGACGGACAGTACCAGAAAGCTGGCCTTGTGGTCTTTGGTGCCTGCGGAAAAAGCGGACTGCTACCGGAAAGTGACAGTGGAACACATTGCAGGCAGCATTATGGAGAGAAAATATTCCTTCCCCAATGCATTTGTGGTGGATTACAAGGAAGAGTACGGCGATGCAGAGGGCACAGGTACCTTTACTATGGTTCTGAAGCAGAAAAAGGATAAAATCAGTAGCGTTGCTGTAGAAGGTAACTATACGGCAGAATAGTGTTAGGGCACATCTGCTCCGGCGGCGCTGGGGCGGGTGTGCCTAAAATTTGTTGTAAGGGTCAAAGGGAAAAATGGATTATTACCGAATTTTGGGACTGGCAGAAACAGCGGATATGGAAGCTGTCAAAAAGGCATACCGGAGGCTGGCAAAGGAATGCCACCCAGATGCATATCCGGGCGACAAAAAGGCAGAGGAACGCTTCAAACAGATTACAGAGGCGTATGCTGTGCTTTCCGATGCAGAGAAAAGAAAAAAATATGACAAGGAAAGGGTGCGAACAGGCAAAAGACAGAAAACGGCATCTGACCGCCGGCCCGGCAGGCAGCCATTCAGACCGGAGGGCTTTGGCAGCGGTTTTGAAGAGTTCTTTTCTTTTGCCGGTATCCAGCCAAAGCACAACCATGAATCTCAAGCACAGGAAACGGAGACAAAGCAGAAAGCGAAACGGAATCCCATAGACACCAGCGGACTGTTTGAGCGGTATATGGGTTTTAAATAGAATTTAAGAACCATCGGAAGGATATCGGGGATGAACGGGAAAAGATTGGCAGATATCATGGTGTGTAGCTTTTCCGTAGCTATCATAATTTTAAGTTATTGCTATGTGGAGCAAAAAACAACCAGAATGGCACTATACGCCGTGGCAGGCACTCTTTTCTGTCTGTTTTTCATTCTGGCAATAGTGGACAGGGACAGGAGAGGCAGGCCCCGGAGAAGAAAACGGCAGGCCCAGAGGGGCGTCCATGCGCTAGTTCTGCTGGATGAGGAAAACAGGGCTGTCACGGAATGGAATATTGCAGGAAAAACCTCGCTCTTGATTGGAAGGGACACCCGCAGGGAGGATGTGGACATCAACCTTGCAAATACGGCTTTCGGAGGAATGGTAGACAGGCAGCATGCAGTACTGAATTATACGGCAGGCCAGTGGTATATCGAGGACTTGGATAGTACGAATGGAATCCGAATTCAGAAGCTGGATGGAAGGATATACGAAGTGTCTAGGACACAGCCATGCAAGGTGGAAAAGGGTGATATCCTGTTCATTGGGCTTACTAAATTAGCGGCAGAATAAATCGGAAAGGCGGAGGATACATATGGAAGGCAATTTGATTCGCTGTCAGAATGGGCATCTTTTTTCCGGAAGGAGATACGGGACGGTATGCCCTTACTGCAACATAGAAACAGCCACACGGGAAAAGAAGGATGTGGAAAAAACGCAGGAAGATATTGAGGAACTGCTGTTTTTGGAAGAAGAGCGTCCTGTCTGCGGCTGGATTGTGTGTGTCAGCGGACCCAGAAAGGGAAAGGATTACAAGGTCATGGATGGCAAGAACTTTATCGGGCGTGCTGACGACATGGATATCCAGATTCTGGGGGACAACAAGATAGACAGGCGGAACCATGCCGTTATCGTGTTTGACGCCAAGAAGCAAGAAAACATGCTGCTTCCCGGGGACAGCAATGGTCTGGTATACCTGAATGACGAGGCTGTGTATGTACCGCAGAATTTAAGCCCCTATGATGTGATTGAGATGGGGGAGAGTAAGTTTTTGTTCATCCCGTTCTGCGGTGAGCACTTCATGTGGGAGGACAGCAAATGAGTGTGCCATGCTTGGCCATTGTGGTGTTTTCGGGGCTCCTTTTGCTGTCTGCGCTGATTCGTCTGGTGCAGGCGGTGGCGGGGCGTGAAAGCCGCTGCGACATCGGATGCAGTAAGACAATCGGGAGCAGGGAGATACAGGAGGATTTTTACCAAGTAGTAAGGGGCAGGGAAGGGCTTCTGGCTGTTCTTGCGGATGGTATGGGAAAAGAGCTGGGAGGAAAGATTGCTGCAAGGAAGGTAACGGAAGTATTTGCGGAGCTGTTTCAGGAATATAACGCACTGGATCATCCGTTTTACTTTTTCCAGAAGGCTTTCCAGACAGCGAACAGGGAGGTTCTGAAGCTCTTTGAGGATGGCAGGGGAAGCGCCGTGGCAAGTGTCGTAATGCTGAGGGAAAGCCCGATTAGGGGCGAGTATCCTCAGATGTACTACGCTATTGTGGGAAACGTCAGGGTGGCGGTACTGCGAAATGGGGAGCTGATTCCTGTTGGGAGCGGGCACACCATAAATGTACTGGCACAGGATAAATATTACAGTGGAGATATCACCAGAGAAGATGCTTTGGCACTATTGAATGTAAACCGTATTTATAATTATATGGGCAGGGATAATTTCAAGGATATAGAGTTTTATGACACGCCAGTGCAGCTTAAAAAGGATGACGTGGTTGTCCTTATGAGCGATGGCATCTATGAGGGCATGGAGTGGAAGGAACTGGAAGAATACTTGAACAGGCCGGCAAGGAGCCAGCAGCTAGCATTTGATGTGATTGAGCATATTAACCGGAAAACAGAAGATAAAGATAATGCCGGCATTGTGCTGCTCAGAGTGGGAGAACTGTTATGAGGAAGCAGAACAGCGATTTTAGCGCCGCTTTTGTGTCGGAGGCAGGGAATCAATTAAAGAATAGCGATTATTTCGGCTTTGTGGAGCTGGACGAATATGCCTGTTATGTCATAGCAGATGGCATCACTGATTTGCCGGGTACAGAGAGCGCAAGGCTTGCCATCGAGACGGTCATCCTGCATTTTCAAGAGAATCCCTCTATGTCAGGGCGACGTATGAGGCGGCTGATTGCGGAAGCAGACAAGGCTCTGAACGGGCGGGACAGCTATAAGAGGCAGGAGGCATCCTTGACGGTAATCCTGACAGACTACCGCAGTTTCCGGTATGGTTATCTTGGCAATACCCGGATGCGCATGTACCGTGGCGGGCAGGTATTCCGGCAGACAGAGGACATGTCTCTGGCGCAGGAGTTCGTTGAGCAGGAGAAGGTTGCCAAAGATGCGTTGCAGGAGCATGAAGAACGGAATAACCTGTATGCTTATTTGGGACAGGGGGGCGCAAAACCTCGCATATCAAAAAAAATAAAGCTACTGGATACGGACATCATTACCCTTTACACAAGAGGAATCTGGGAGAATCTGGATGAAGCGGAATTGGATGATGTGTTTTCAGAGGCGGGAAATGAGGTGCAGGACTCCTTAGACGATGTGGAAGAGCTGCTTTTGTCCAAGCAACCGCAGAATCTGGAAAACTATACCTTTGCCGCCATTTTTATAAATAAGGTTTACTCAGACCCAGCCAAGGCAAAGAAAAGGAAAAAAATTATCATTTTTTCTATTTTAGCAGTAGTTTTGGTCATTGCCGTTGTATGTATCTGTATTTTTCTGCACCAGAGGAGGCTGCGCCGCATTTCGGACATGAATTTTTATTTTACAAATACGGTGGAGTATATCAATACCGGAAATTTTGTACGGGCAAAAGAGGAGTGTGGAAAGGCGGAGGAACTGGCGGTCAAGCTGAAGGATAATGAGATGCGAGGCAGACTGCAGGAATATCTGTTTGTGATAGAGACCGTGCTCCTTGCAGATGAGAACTTTGCGGCAGGCAGTTATGGGGAAGCACAGAATTATTACAAAAATGCTCTGGACCGTGCTCGCTATGCAGACTTCATCGGGGAAACCTACATGGAGGATAAGCTGGATAAAATTGCAGATTACCTTTCTGTGATGGATTATATTGCGCTGGGCGATATGCTGTTGGAAAAGGCTGAGTATGAAAAGGCAGAAGGACATTACCTTGCAGCTAAAAAGCTGGCCTCGGCAAGCCATTATACGGAGGGGACGGAGGCGGCAATGTCTGCTCTGGAAAAGCTTTATACACAGTGGGCAGAGGCGGAGGCAGCAAGCCAGCAGTTGGCAAGCGAGCAGGCAGAGAAGGAAGTGGCTGCCGCAGAACTGACCGCAAACGGGGATAAGGCATGTCTTGAGAGAGACTTTGCCGGAGCAGAGGTGTATTACACCATGGCACTGACAAAGTATCAGGAGCTTGGGGATATTGCAAATGAGCAGTATATTCAGCAGAAATTGGATTCTGTAGCGGCGAAAGCTGCAGAGGAGGCAGAAAAGCGGAAAACTGCGGAAAATCTGGAGTGGCAGGGAATGCAGGCACAGGGAAACGGTGATTACTGGAGCGCAAAAAGCTTTTACCTGCAGGCAAAAAAATTGTATCTGGAGCTTGGGAGCGATACGGATGTGGAACGGCTTGCCAATTTGGCGGAACAGATGGATGCCCTGACAGGGGCAGGATAAAAACGGCTGTGGAGGGACTTGGGAAGATGCTGGATCAGGATTTTGATATGGAAGCATATGTAAAACGGAGACTGACTGAGATATCGGACACAGATGAGCGGGGGGTGGCAAGGGAAGTGTTGTTAAAGGGGCTGCTGCCCGCAATGCAGGTTATGGAGGAACGCTACCGGAAACTGGAGGAACGGGTAAGAAAAGAAATTGAGATGTCAGGCAGCCGTTTTGCTGTGTACACTATAGCAGTAAGGCGGCATGCCTATGATCCTGCGAACAGGTCATGGTTTCCGGTCTGTGGGCAGGATATACAGGACGGAGCAGTGTGCAGGCGGATTTACTTTCGGGGAAGTAAGGAGCAAAAAAGCGCTTTTGAAAAAGCTTCCTGTTTTTCAGCCATTGACAGAGAGGGAAATACCAGACGGATCGGCATCCGCAGGTCTGAGGACTACCGCATGGCAATGGAATCCCTTTATAGGCTTTTTGTTTATAACCGGATTCCGTGGCGGACTGTCAATACGGGGGATTTGGATCGATTCTACGACGTTTATCCTTTGGAAGAGGAAGGCGATATGGAGGAATGGAGCCTTTCTTTTGGGGAATGGGAGGGACTGGTCAATCAGGATTATATACTTTTATGGAATTTGGAACAGTTTACATTTCGTTGCATGAAGTTCATGGTTCCCTGTTTGGACGGGAAGTATTATGAGCATGAGCTGAATCTGGATGATTACGATTCAGACAGCGGCTACATGGTGGAAGGGAATGAGGATATATTAAGCATCCGTTATGAAGAAGGCAGAATATTGATGACTTCTTTTAAGGAGACTTTTGAAAACTGGCGTGCTTGCCGGTTTAGCGGGCATTTGGACATGGAATCCCACGGGTATGATGGAAGGATGTTGGGAAATGCAGGGAAGGAAAGTTTTGCGGACTGTCTCACGGAACACTATGGGCAGGGAATCCACAGCAGGACCGAAATCTTCCGAATGGTGGAGGGATTGGGCGTGGAGGCGTGGGTTAGGCTGATTGAGTGTCGGATTCGGGAGCAGGAGCAGGCGGGCTGCTTTCAGGCTGACATGAACTGGTTTATCAGGGAGGAACTGTTTCCTATGGAGACCAGAAGGGTGCTGGAACTTACATTTGAAAAACAGGGTGGAGAAGAAGCCTATGCAGAAGATATGCTGCGGTATGCGGTCTCCCAGGTGCAGCTGCTTCTGGATGAATATAAATGTGTGGGTAGGCTGTTATGAATTATGTGTGGGAAGTGCTGTTGGCGGCAAGAGGAACTGAGATCGGGGAAGCAGGACTGCGTTTTTACCCTGAGCGGGAGCCAAGCCCCTATGTGGAGGTTTCTTTTGCGGAAATAAATACCATGACTTTGGAGAATGCTGAGGTTGGCGTGAATCCGCTGTACCGTTTTAATAATATTTTTTCAGAGGTATTTTCCCCAGATCTACATGTGTATGAGAAGATGAGGTGCCTGTTTCTGGATATACTCATGCACTACATGGCACGGACGGATTTGCTTTCAGGGATGCACAGGCAGGAATATTACATCTGGTTTCTGCAGACGGATTTGTTGGGAAAGGTATATGGGGAACGGGTTGCGGAGGCGTTTTCCTTGTTTGGCAAGGAAGAACAGAAAAGGATTGCTGCCGCCCTGTTGTCCCTGTACCGTTCAGGTCAAGGGAAAGCGGTTTTTAGGGAGCTGGTGACAGTATTATATGAAAATGCCATTGTCTATGAAGGAAAGGATAGAGCGGAGGCGCTTTACTTGTATGTGGGGAAGAGAGAGACAGAGGAGGAAAAAAAGCGGGTAGGCCTTTTGATAGATACCTTCCTGCCTGTCAATGAAGAAATAAATGTGTTTTATGACAGCCATTTTGGAATTTTGGATATGAAAGAGACCATGGTTCTGGACAGGATTATGTTGATTTAAGACTGTTAAGTGACTGGAAATCTGTGAGTGGAGGAAACGAATCGGGATGCTGGCGGATGACAAGGTTTTATATGACAAGGCGGATTTAGAACTGATGACAACTTATCAGCTCCGTGAAATCTGTAGAAAAAACAAAATCATGAATGGTGTAGTTGATCCGCTGGACAAGGAGGAACTGGTCCGTATCATTCTGCGAAGTTTCGGAAGGCAGGAGGAGCTTTTAATAGCAGAGTCTGTAAAAGGAGGTATGGAGCGGATTCAAGAGTTGTTTTCCGAATGTAGGCTGTTGGAGCAGGATGTAGAAAACCTGCGGTGTAATTCTATCCTTACCGCCTACAGAGGGCTAGCAATTCAAAAGGCTGATGCCTATACCATTCCTTACAGGAAACAGCTGGCGGAAACCAATGCCTTTGTAATATCAGAAAGCGGGAAGGTATGTACAGTGCTCCATGCCCGGCAGAAACAGGGGGATACAGAAAACCTGTATCTCGTAAAGCCAGCATCCGTGGAGGCATTCGAGGGAGAACGTAAGGGATATGCCCTTTACTGTGTGGATAAACGAACCTCGAATGAGTTGTACCAGCTGTATCAGGGTGGACAGAACGTGGTGCCGGAACACCTGCGTGTCTGGAAAATTCCCTTGATGGATTTTCAGGTGAAGGAGCCAGTGGACATACCGCTGCCCATGGCTATTGATTTTGGATCGGTTAATACCACCGCAGGCGTTTATCTGGATATCGCTTACATGGAAAAAATCGGGCGGATGGCAGGAGTGCTGAAGTTAAAGGAAAATGCAGTGAATTATACCCTGTTTGATGAGGAGGGAAGCGATGAAATGCTCCTGCCCAGCGTGATCGGCGTGACTGCCGTGGAGGATGCGGATTACAGGCTGGCATTTGGCAGAAAGGCCGTGGAGCTGGCGGCAGCCAGCTACATTGATGAGGGCTTTTGCGTTTTTTATGATATCAAGCGCTGGATCAGTGATTATGAGAAAGAAGAGGAGATTGTGGACAGGCAGGGCAGGCGCAGATGGGTTAGCCGTGCGGAACTGCTTAGACGTTTTTTCCTTTATATCATACAGGAGACAGAAAACCGCTTCAAATGCCGGGTAAGGCAGGTGCATATTTCCAGCCCTGTAAAGCAGAAATACCGTTTCAAAAGGATGTTTCAGAGAGTCCTGCCAGAGTATGGGATTAGTGGGGAAGACATGCTGGACGAGGGCATGGCGGTGCTCTATAACACCATAGAAAACATGATTGCACAGAAAAAGATGGTGGATGGCAGGCGTTATGAGGCTCTAGTGGTGGACTGCGGAGGGGGGACAACCGACCTGTGCTCTTACCGGTTCCGAATACACGACAACAAAACTTCATACAGGATAGAAATGCAGATGGCCTATGAGAACGGGGACACGGATTTTGGCGGCAATAACCTTACCTACCGGATTATGCAGCTATTGAAAATAGAATTTCTGCATAAGTGTGGTGAACTGCCGGAGACATCGGCAGCAGAGCTGCTAGAGCAGATGGACACAGATGTAGATAGGTTTGTGGATGAGTACGGGGTAAAAGAATACTACAGGCGGCTGGATGCGGCTTATGAGAGGGCGGAGGAGTTGCTTCCTACACGCTTTGCAGAGTATGAGCGCTATAACCGCAGTGATTACTATAAGGTAAAGAATAATTTTTATACCCTGTTTGCGCTAGCAGAACAAATGAAGAAATCCTTTTACGGGCATGTGGGAAGGTTACAAATAACGGTGGGGTCTCCCCAGAGCAAACCACAGGGCGGCATCAGGCAGATGGTGCAGGAAGGGGAACAACAGGCATACAGGATTCCTTTAGATAAATGGAAGCTCTCATTTCAAGGTAGGGAAGGGCTCATGACAAGGAAGGAACTGCCGGATGTGACTTTTAATATCTTTCAGATTGAACTGCTGCTGGAGGGAGAGGTTTATGGTATCTTGCAAAAGTTCATGGAGGAAATGTATGAGAGTGGCAGGCTGGGCAGGTTTTCTTTCTTAAAGCTGACAGGACAGTCCTGCAAAATTGACCTGTTCAAAGATGCCTTAAAAGAGTTTGTGCCGGGAAAGATGATCCATTTCCGAAAGCGTGCAAATACAGAAAATGCGGACTACGAGCTGAAGATGACATGTGTGGATGGTGTGCTGAAATACCTGCGGGACAAACGTCAGGGCATGGTGGATGTCCGCATGGAGGAAGCAGATGCTGTAATCCCTTATCAAGTTACAGCATTTACCCATAATGGAAAGGAAGTGGTTCTCTTAAACGGGACAGGGGACTGGAAACAAGCAGGCTGTATATCTCGGAATCTGGAGGAACTGACCCTGCAGATGCACTTAAAGGATGGGGACAGCGAGGAGCGGTACCGCTTCCAGTACCATTGTCAACCCGATGAATTCACCTTGCAGACCAATGAAGAAATCCAGAAGATATACGGACATTTCATCAGGCAGGAGGAGACGGATACTATCGTAAATGGCGAGGTCAAATTCTTTGCGTGGGCAAGCAGGGAGGAGTGGGGATATCAAGTAGTTCCCATCTGCCGGAGGCAGGATGAGTTGTATCTCGGCAGTTCGGAATTCTATTGTTTTGAAAATGATAACTGGATAAACAGCTTCTATGACGGCACGAAATAAAAGGCAGTATATTTTTATACTATGTCAGAGTAATAGGTATGGCATGCTTGAGAAGGCAGGAAGGTGGCTATGGTATGGAAAATCGTTACCCGCTGTTTGCCGGCGGCAGGATATTGAAAAAGGAAGCTCTGTGGGATATGAGAACTTATGCCTATGGCAGCCAGCAGGCTATCTATGCCGGTTACACGGACGGCATCATCAAAGGATGCGGAATCCATGTGAAGGGCAGCCATTTAGCAATTGGAAAAGGAATTTTGAAGTACGGGGATTTCATCTATCAGATACAGGAAGAGGTGATGGTTCCTTTTACAGCGGAAAACAGGATGGTGGCATTAAAGGCATTATTTTCCGTAAAAACAGGGCATCCGGATTACCTGTCATATCAGGCAGATTTCCGGCTGGATTATGATTTGGAACGGAGGGAAAACCAGATAGAGCTCTGCCGCTTCCAACTGCGGGAAGGCTCTGTGCTGCGGGATGCATATAAAGACTTTTCTGATCTGCAGACCGGATATGACACGATCAATCTGATAAATGCCACTGTGGCAGGGCGGCGACAGGAAAGGCTCCACCCAGCGGTGCTGCTGCGGTTTGCAGAAGAAATGCAGGAACGGGGTGGGAAGGATACGGCGGACATGGTGTTCTCCTATGAAATCTGGAACCATGCAGGTGAGCTGGAACGGGCGGCAGTGCTGGCATATCTATCGGACAAGGGTAGTGTGAGAATGGCGGAAATGTGTGAATGGGATAATGAAAGAATTGTGAGCGAGTTGGAAGGAATACTGCTGGAAGGGGGCAGGACGATGGGACGGGAGCGAGAGAAGAATATAATATATGTGGAGTAATTGTGGAAACGGAGTATGGGATAAAGTGCATTAGGTTTGTAATAAAACATAAAAGGACGGAGTGTTATGACTGATAAGGAAGAATTTTTTGATGAGACAATATTGGAATATAGGAGACGTGCCAGAAAGGAAAAGTATAGTACTCTGGAGACGGGGATGTATATTAAAAACGAATTGGTACAGTTTGAAAGAAAGGAATTATTCCAAAAGAAATTAAGTATTATGTTACCAATTATGTTTGTGAATATGCCATCTAATTTAGCTAAACTCAAATATACTTCCGAACAGAGACCACAGATTATAAAAACCAGTCTCGATACAACTGTGAATTTGGGAATGAGTATGCTTGATGTGGAAATACCTGCGGAAATGATTTCCAAGTTAAGAAGTCAGACAAAAGAGGCTTTAAGGAGGCTGAATCCATCATTTTCATTTTATGAGAGCGGGACTGAAATAAAAAATGTACCGTTAGGATGGTTTGAATTTAAAAGCTATGGACTGGATTCAGATGTATACAATTTGATGTTTATTGCTCGGGTGGAAAGAAAAATGGTTCATGGCATTTTTAATTGTGACTATAAAGATGCATTAGAATGGCGAGATGCAGCAAGACAGATGATGTATTCCATTAAAGATATCACACAAGAGGAGGTTGGAAAATGAGAGAGCAAAGAGTGATATTGGAGCCTTTTGAACTACTTGATATATTGCAATGTACTGGAATGGTAGCAGCGAACACACATGGATATATGGCAATAAAAGGACATATTGGGAAGGAAAAGGAGGAGGGATATCTTAAACTGTTGTCGGGAGATGTCTGGGCAACGGTAAAACTTTGTGATGAAGATGGGAAAGTATCCACTTTATATACGGGGATCGTTACGGAAAGTGAAATAGAAGTGGATAATGGTTTAAAAACACTTGAAATAGTAATAAAAACAGGAAGCTTTTTGATGGATATTAAAAAGCATATCAGAAGTTTTCAAAAAAAGAGCTATCCTTATAGGGAGATGTTGAAGTCGTTTGCAGATTCCTATCAAAATTATGAGTTTATTATGCAAAAAGGAAGAGAAGAAAGTGCTAATACATTTTTGTGTCAATATAAAGAAACGGATTGGGAGTTTGCTAAACGTATTGCAATGTTATGCAGTACAGTCTTGTATCCCAATTATATAGGAAGTGGAGAAAAGTATTATTTTGGAATGCCCGTTGGACAGAACAGAGGAAAAATTGATTTGACGGAATATGTGCTTAAGCAAACTCAGAAGGGAGTAATTTTTGAAGGAATTATCAGAGATGTGTTTGATATTGGGGATATTGTAAATTTTTTGGGAAAAGATTTATATGTTATAAGCAGAAAAACGGAATATAAACAAAATGAACTATATCATACTTATGAATTTTCCGAGGAGGAAAAAGGGACGAATGAATCGATATATAATGACAATATAATAGGCGTTTCTTTGGATGCAACCGTGACGGGAGTAAGCGGAACAGATGTCACAATATCTATTAGTGCTGATGAAAATAAAATGTTCAGTGGAAGTCGTCGGTTTCCCTATGCAACTATTTATTCTTCACCAGACGGGAGCGGTTGGTATTGTATGCCGGAAGAGGGGGACAATGTAAGATTATATTTTCCATCTAATGAGGAGAACGAAGCATATGTAGCATGTTCATTACATATGACTTCTGAAGATAACAACCAAAGAGTAAATCCGAATCATAAATCGATTATGAATAAACAGGGAAAAGAGATATTGCTTAAGCCGGATTCTATTTTAATTACAAATAATAACGGGATGTCGCTAGAACTTTCGGATAACAAAGGAATATCGATAATAAGTGATAAAAAAATAAGATTTGAATCAAAAGAAGCAATAGAAATAACAAGTACAAATGAAAATGTAGATTTGGTGTCATCTCAAAAAATATCTTTGGAACAGGGCAGCACAGCCATGACTTTATCAGATAATTTAGTAGTGCGTGGAACAAAAGTTAGGTTAGATTAATAAATGGGAACAATGTCTAATGGATAGAATAAAACAATTAGAACAGGTTGTGGGTAAATTTTTATTTGAAAGATTTTCACAAAGCAAAGAGAAAATAGTGAGCAGCTACAGAGCTAATAAAGAAGAAATCTGGAAAGGTTTTTTTGATGTTGTGTGTTATGGAGCTGAGGAATGTGAAAAAAAGAATAAAAAAGTGAAGCATATTATAATATCAATACTCTACAGTAGCATTATAACTCAAAGTTATGAACTACAAATAGCGTATATGAATGATGATTTGCATGTAGATGAAGCACCGGTTAATGTATATTGGGCACCTATGTTTATATTTCAATTTATTGAAGATGATATACAGTTTTTTAAGAAAAAAGCTTCAGAAGAGGTGCCTAGGATAAAAGAGTATGAAATGGATGATATCCGCAAAAAATATGTTTTGAATCACCTTTTTCTCGTTATGCTTCTTTTAAAAGAAATGCTACCGGCTGCTATAGAAGAAATCATCAACAAATACGATTGTATAGCCGATAATATTATGGTTTCCATTGGAAGGTATATGGAGAAGGTAGTTTTGTTGTATCAGATAGGAGAAGAAAGTGAAATATTTTTTAATAGAGACAAGTCCTAAAATAGCAAAAATACCAATGTTGATGCGATGGTATGAGAAATTTGATGTTAGAGATATTCATGTTAAAAGCGCATATAAAATACCAAACAGAGAATTGATATTGATCAGAAGCGATTTGGAAACTGTTTATACAGATATTATTTCAAGGCCTGTATTTTTGATGTCAGAAAAGGCAAAAGATGTAGTACATATGTATGAACCTAACACTATATGGAAGGAATTTGTCTTACTGGATAAGGATAATGCAAGAGTGGCACGATATTTTTTGCCTGTGTTTGAAGAGATAGATTGTCTAAGTAAGTATTCTGTCTTTAATTTGGACCATAGCGAAATTAAGAAAATGGTCTTGAATAGGAGCAAGATAAAAGATAGCAGTATATTTCAAGTATCAGGAGTAAATAAGCAGTACATTATCGGGAATTTAGATATTGTAGAGAGCCTGCTAAAGAGAAACATGGTAGGAGTGGGTATTACGGAAGTGGTTTGGGAGGAAGCGGAATGAGTGAGTTACAGCAAACGGATGAAATACAGGAAACACGATTGGGAGATGTAGATGTAGAAACCTCCGATATAGAAGCGGCAGATATAGAGGCGGCAGGGATACTTCATCAGAGATTAGAGGGGTTAGATGAAGAAAGTGCTTCGGAAGATGATGCAATAGCAATACAACAGTATTTAACAGAACACAATGCTAACAAGGAAAACCCGGCATATGTAGTACGGGGTGCAGATTTAATGTGTAATTGTGGTACAAATTCAAGAAAATTTAATTTAAATCAATGTCATGGAGTCTATATTAAAGATCATGCAATTGTTCATGATCATGATTGCATCCAAGGAGAAAAAGAAAATATTACTTGGTTCGGTGTCTGCACAAGCGGAGAAGCGCCGGACACTGAGAATATTAAGCTAATAGGCGGGGACAATCAAGAGCATACAGGAAAAAAATGCACTCCGGTTATTGTTGATATTTGGCAGAATTCCTATGATAAAACTCAAGTTGTAAAAAATGAGAGCTGTAAGGATGGAAATTTAGAAAATGCAGTAGTACACAATACTGTGACAATGGATTCATTCTTGGTTTGCAAATATGGCGGAATTATTATGCCAATTAATTCAGGGCAGGATCGGACAGTTGAAGATTCGGAGTTTGTGGAAGGGGAAGAGGCGCATAAGCGTGTTTTGGAGGGAACAGAAGAGTGTGAAGAAGAAATAAGCAGAGAAGAGGGATGCGAAGATTTATTGCATATGATGATTGCGGATGAATTTAAAGACCGTGAAGTTAGTCGTCATGGTAGTGCATTCTATGTGACGCCAGAGGAAGGTGCATTAATAATAATTAGAGATTGGCAAAAAGACCGTAGTCTTCCTGCACATAATGTATATGAAAGTATAAAAATACTTGAGGAGACAATGACCGAAGAGGAAATAATGTCATATATTTCGGTAAAAGAAAGGCTTTGGGTAGATATGATAGAACACGGTTATTCAGAAATGGCTGCGGCGGGAATCCTTGGTAATATCTGTGTGGAGAGTGCAGGATATAATGTTGGAAAATTGCAAGGTAGCTTAACTGAACCTAAATCAGGTTTGGGTATGGGGTTATGCCAGTGGAGTTTTGCCGCAAGACAACAGGGATTATATGATATGGCTTCTTCTATGGGATTGAGTTGGGACACATATGAGGTACAAATTGCATTTATATTTTCAGAGATTGATAATGATAACAGTTTTAAAGATGTAAGACCAGAGGCATTAAATGCAATACAAAGTTTAGAAGAGATAACAAGAATTTTTATGGAGGTATATGAAAGACCTAGTGTAGAGCATTTTGATTGGAGGAAAGAGGAGGCAGAAAATGTTTATGCAGAGTATGCGGGGGGGGAATAGGAAAAAAACAACAAAACATGCAATAATGGCAGTATTATTGTATGTATGCATATATACAGCATGTGGCAATGCAAATGATAGATATAGTAATTGCCAACTTGAAAGTTCTAACCAAGAGGAAGTTATTATTCAAAGACCAAAAGACGGTGAAAACACAACAGAAAATATGGTGGCAGAGCAGTTAGTTTTTACTGCAGAAGATTTGCCAGAAGAGATAAGAAAATTATTGAGTTATGATAGTTGGACAGATGATACGCAGGTAGTTCTCTGTACTAAGGATGATATTCAAAGGTCAGGGATGGTCGAGGAGTTCCAACAAATCTTAAACGGGGATTTTTCAGAAGTGGAAGGCCTAAGAAATGAAGAGGAGAGAGAGGAGTTGAAGAGAGACTATGAAAAGCGGGAAAAGTGGGAATACATGTTGTGGGATATGAACGGAGACGGTATAGAAGAATTGTGTATAAAGGATGGCAAAGGCAGAATTGGCATTTTTTATGCAGCGGGAAATGAAGCTTATGCGCCTGGATTGATTGGAATATGGTCTTTTGGAGAAACTGAGAGCAATTTATTGGCAGAGGATGGGAAATGGGGAACAAATGCTTTTTTTCTGAATAATGGGAAAATAGTAGAAATATCTGTAAGCCGTGATGAAAATAATAGCAGTTTCTATTTTAGGGTTTGTTATCTCCATGAATATGGAACATTGCCTAGCCTAGAACAAATGAGAATTCATATAATCAATGATACCGCTACAGGGTATGGGGTAAATTATGAAGAATCAGGTATTTATTACGAGATAGATAGAAGAGAAAACAATGGGGAATATCCCTACAGAGAAGCTACAGAAGAAGAGGCTATTGCTTGGTGTAAAGATAACATATATCCATATATGACAAGGGAAGAAGAGTGGTTTACTGTGCCATAAAGATGCAGTGTAAGGATAACGGGAATATGAACAATGAGAATATGATTATAGATAGTATGGGCTACATTCAAAACCGGACAAACTGGTGTTGGGCAGTAGCGTGTAAGATTCTTGGAGAGCAGTATAAAAGACAATATTCAGAATTTATTTTTTCTATTGATAAAATTAATAATAAAATGGGGGATGTTACAGAAGAAGAGTATAAGAGAGGGGTTGTCACAAAAGAGTTAGATGGGCTACGTATGGAGCATATAAGGCTAGAGAATGGTAGATGTTTTATAGATGCATGGCAGAGAGCGATTGTGATGAATGCAAATTCAACAAACAGAGGAGTTGATGGGAATTTTCCGGGAGATGACACAGCGAAGTTGCGAGGATTAAGGTATATGGTGACGGGAGATTGTGAAAGTAGATTAATGGATGTTGTAAATATTGGAACATTTGATTCGGAGAATAGTTTGATACATGACTATTATGAGTACATAATGTCTGCATTTGAGGAGAAACATTATTTGATTGGCAACGCAGTATTATACCCAAGAAGAGTTTGCCATTCTTTTGTATTATTGGCATGGCTGCCAGAAGATAGGATTACTATTTATGACCCTTGGGATGGGAGAATTAAAAACTATCCTGTAGAGATGGTGTTTTATAAAGGATTTACTTCGATATTAGGACATGGGGTTATAAAATGGGTGCAATATATCAGATAAAAGTAATTTGATATACAGTAAAGTTTTAAGATACGGGCGGAGGAATAAAAATGATCAGTGCGGATGAGATAAAGGTTTATTGTCGTTTTAATATTAACAAAGTGGTAGATTTACATATGGAAGTCGAGGAAGGAAAACATGGAAGAATAACTTTACGAGGATTTCTTTCCAAAATAGATGAGATTACTACATTAAAAGAGGAAGATATAAAAGTAACCATGAGAGACCGTACGGAGAAAGAAGAACAAATTCTTTTTCAGGGGATCATACAATCGTTGCATACTTTTGTTGAAAACGGAGTGGCGCAAGTTATTGTATCAGCGACAACTTATGATATAAAATTAGACCAAAAAGAGAATAGTCGTTCTTATCAGAACACATCAGAAACATATTTAAAGTTAATGCAGAAAACAGTGGCAGGTTATCAGGGAAAAATTTTATGCGATTCACCTGCTGTAAAAATAAATTATCCCATGATACAATATAAAGAAACAGATTGGGAATTTTGTAAGAGAATGGCTGCAGGAATGGGTTTGGGAGTGTTTTGCAGTCCAACATGTTCTTTTCCACAACTGCAGATTGGAATGGTCAATAATGCAGATAATGTTTCCTTTAAAACGCAGCAGTACAAAGTATGTGTTGATGAAAGTTACTATCGTGCAGAAAACAATAACGTTGAAAAAAAAGAATTTCTGTATTATCAAGTTGAATCGGAATATAGCTATGAAATCGGGAGTGGAGGTTTTTATCAAGGGCAGAAAAGATATATTTTTGAGAAAACGGCAGAGCTGGTAAATAATGTTTTGATTTTTAGGTATAAGTTGGGTGGAAAGTATCGGTTTAGCAAAGCAAAGTGTTATAATGAGAAATTGGCTGGGGTATCTTTGCGTGGTCGGATTGAGAAAACAGAAAAGCAATTGGTTTACATAAAACTTGACATTGATGGACAAGAGGCAGAAGCCGCTTATGCATATCCTTGGATACCTGTGACAGGAAACCTTATGTATTGCATGCCCCAGATAGGTACCATGGCCTATTTATACTTTAGTGATTCCGATGAAAGAAGTGCAAAGGCTATCAATAGTATTCATACGGATTTTTCGTTTGTTTCTGATCCTCAAAAAAGAAGTTTTGTCACTGAGCATGGGAAACAGATGCAATTGTATCCAGATAGCATTGGGTTTCTTACGCAAAGGGAAATGGTGTGTCAAAGTTATCGGATGGGGAATGCAGGACTTGACTTTTATGCTGATACGGGCAAGATAAAATTGACTGGACGGCAGAAAATAATATTTCATGCACCCGAAATTACTGTGCGTGCAGCTCAGAGAATTGGGCAGTATAAGATGGAAGATTATGCAGCTCAAAAAGCAAGTGAAATATATCCCAAAGGGAGCAATAATCCGGCGACGGGAGGTGGCGGTGTTTATGAACAGGAGAGTAGCGTAAATGCATTGGCAGCGCAAGGGGTGTTGTGGGGGAGTGTTTATGAAGACTATGTAGCATTTGATGATGAAATTGAATATGAAGTGGAAAAGGATGGGTGCCCGGCATGGCTTAAGCAAGTGCTTGGATATGCGACGGCACTGGTTGTTGGACTGGCGGTAGCGGCATTGGTAATTGGTACAGGTGGTTTTGGTCTAGTAGCAGTGGGAAGCGTGGCGGCATTTGCATTAGGGGCGACTGCTGGTGCAATTACGCTTGGAGCTGGAATAGCAGCAGTAGATGCAACCAGTCGCAGAGATGCAGCAAATGGAACAGAATCTTCGTTGGGCGAGTATGTGTTAAATTCTTTGACTGCCTCCGTTTCGGTAGGAGGAGCATTGATTACAATGATGTTGGCACCACATGCTGCAATGGGCGGAGCTTTGTTAGCTGGGAAGATGGGCTTAGGTTTCGGCATGTTAGGCGGATTTGAAATTGCTGCGGGTATTCTTACTTCTGCAAATTTATTTTTCCAAATGAATGATGTTAGGTTGTTTTATGTAGGTGAAAAGGATTTAAGAGCGCCGACAGGAAATGAGCTTTATGATGATCTTAAAAAATATACAGAAATAGGCTCAGCTTTTATTGCAATATTTGGGTTAGGAACTTATTGTTTTGAGATTTATTCTGCAAATGGAGGAGCAGGAAGTATAGCAGAAGCTGCAGGATATCAGAATGTGGCGGAAGAAAGTAAAATATTCACTTCCAAAGATCCTTTAGTGGGAGAAGTGGCTACACAAATTGAACAAAGTTTACCAGGAAGTGTGCAAGGAGTAAATAGAGTTGTATATAGGCCGGATGGTAGCATACTTACAGACCTTGATATAGAATTAACTAATATTATTATTCAAGTGAAATCAGGTGGTGGTAAAGGATTGACGAGACAATTAATTAATACAGCACAACAATTTTTTGACAAAATTGTTATTGCATATGTTCCGCAAATTAAGCCATCAGTATTAAAAGAGGCAGAAAGCCATGGTTTTCATGTGTTTACTAATATTATTGATTTAATTAAATTTATCAGTGAACATTTAGGAGGAAAGTAATGAGGTCAATTATTCTTATTTCACCAAGTAAAAATGAGATAATGAGGTTATATCAGCAGTGGAGTGACAAAGCTCAAAATGTATTTAAGGATTATGATAAATTGAATATGGTACTTGCTGGAGAAAGGATTTATATTGATTATTTGGAAGATGGGCAGAATGATTATGAGGAATCTGAATTAAATCAAATTGATATTCTTGATCCAGTGTTTTATTCTATTTCTTATTCGGACAAAGAGATGATGAAAGAATTTATTCAGAAAAGCGTGTTTAGTGAAGGGAGCTATATAGATAATGATTTTGGGGAGATTATATCATTAGATGAAATGCGAGGGGATAAGATATTAAAATTTATTCAGTAAGTAATGAATATAGCACATTTTGAATATTTTCGACTTAAGGAATATTCTCGAAGAAAATGAGGATTCTATGACGGAATGGTATTTTGATTAATAAAACATATGATCAATTAAATGTTTTTGATGTTACTAGAATGCTGATACAAAAAATTGTTTTGAATTAGCTATCCCAAGGGCAATAGCATTTATTACAAATGATCCATTTTGTGGACAGAGATATGAAGGAAAACTTCTGGAAGTGTTATCTTGGACAGATATATCATATCTAGAAAGAATAAGGATATTTTGTCAAAAGTATTAACAGAAGTATCAGAAAAGAATAAATGCTATGAATGGTTCTGTCAGGATGAAAGAGAAGAATTTAACCAAAATATAGAAACTTTTCTCCATAAATTATTATAGCGTTTATTAAATCAGTAGGTAAGAAGGAAGTAACTAATTTGAATATGAATGATATTGAAATGCTGAATCAGGAATTGCAAAAAGAATTTATGAAGAAAAAAAGATTATTATACTCTTGAACGATATGTTATGTCAGAGATATTGAGTCCTATTCAGGATTATATTAATGCGATTGAGATTGTTAGAAAAAATGATAGTTTATGCGAAGGATTAAATTTGTATTATATTGTAGCCTATTTCTGTTCAGAATGGCTTCCTGGGAAAAATGATTTTCAAGAGAAACTTGATGATATGATTAATATGGTAGCAGAGAGACAAAGCAATAATATATTATCTCAAGGCACATTATATATCTTGTACCGTAAAAAATTGGAGAGAAAGCGAAGATTATAGATTAAATTTATTAAAATCCATAGAATACTTTAAAGATACTAATTTTGTAAATAATAGGTTTGATTTGGCGAAAGTATTAGAAGCAAAGGAAGCACAAAGTTATTTGAAAGAAGCGCCTGTAAATGTTAAAGAGGTTGCGTCTGAAGAAACAATAAATTCTAAAACAATAGATTATTGGATATCAGGCCAGTGGTTTATCGAGGAGTTTATTTTGGGCATTCACTTGTCTCAAGAAGTTTATAATCATAAATTTAATTTATAGTGAAGCAAATTTTTAGTGAAAGTGAAAGGCATTCATAAATAAAGAATCCTGTTGATTTGTTTGAAGGTATTGAACAATGAATAGAATAATAAAAGAAATATATAATATATCTTTTGACTTAAAGAGTATTCCGGATGACTATAAGGATTCTATGGCGGGGGGGTATTCTGATTTGCTTAATAAAACATATGAGCAATTAATTATTTTTGATGTTATGAGAATGATCATACAAAAGAATTTTTAGAATCAGGGAAACGCTGATTAGTTCAAGTATTTACACCTGTAATAAAGTATGATATAGGTATCAACTGAAAGGTGGGATACCTATGAATCAAATGGCGCTTACCGATGTGGAATATTTCAATCGCAAAAATTCCTTGACGCTATGGAAAAAATCATTCCATGGGCATATTGAGTAGATATAATCCACCCGTACTATTTTAGCAATAAACGAGGTCGCAGACCTATCGGTATGAAAACCATGCTGCGCATGCATCTCATGCAGATATGGTTCAATCTGTCAGATGAAGGAATCGAGGATTCTATCTACGACAGCTATGCCATGCGCTCGTTTATGCACATAGATTTTATGAACAGCAGGTACCCGATGCAACCATCCTGCTGAAGTTCCGCCACATGCTTGAAAAGAACAGGATTGGCGAGAAAATCTTTGCAGATGTTAGCAGGCATCTTAATGAAGTTGGTCTTATGATGCACGGAGGCACTATTATTGCCGCAAATCTCATAGTTGCATCGAAATCGACAAAAAACCGGGACGGCAAATGTGATCCTGAAATGCATCAGACCAAGAATAGCAATGAATGGCACTTCGGAATGAAGGTTCATGCCGACGCTGATGCAGGCAGTGGGGACATTCACACAATAATCGGTACATCTGCGAATATACATGATGTATTAGAAACATCGAAACTGTTACGGGAAGATGGCCATGTCATGTATGGTGATTCGGGATATCAGGGAGTACCTGAACGTCCTGCAATAAAGGAAAACGAAGTGCTTTCAAAGACTGAATTTCGGATCAACAAACGTCCTTCCAGTTTAAAGATGGCCGATAATTTCAAGGGTCTCAACTGGGACAAGAAGATGGAACATGACAAGTCATCTGTCTGCTGTAAAGTTGAGCATGTTTTTCTTATCGTCAAAAATCAAATGGGCTATGCGAAAGCTGTTTATCGTGGAATTGGGAACCTTAAATTGATTCTATGTATTATTTGCCAGTGCCAACCTTCTGATGTGCAGCAGGGCTGGCCGAACCCAGGACTTTCTGGGGTGTATGGCATAGTGCGCCCACTTGGGGGCAAACACCTGCAAACCAGGGATACATCTTAAGTAATCCGCTGCAACCCACCCCTTTGATCCGCTTAAAAACTTGACAAAATGGAATAATGCCGAGAATAAGGTAAATTTACTTCACTACATATGCATTATGTATGGGCGTGACGGTTCAAAGAAAAGGTACAGCCAGAAATCAAAGAATTTTGGAGGCTGTTTGTGTGCAGATGATTTTATGTTCTGTTTCCAGTATAAATGGGAATCAGAACGGTTCTATGAACAGCAGAAAATGAGAATGGGATGCTTTGGGTGAGAACCACAGGAGCAGGCATATTAAGTTCGGGAGATTTGTTTGATGCTACAGAAAAGAGTAAAGGAGACAATGTTTAACTTTTTAAGTTTCGTACATTACTATTTTGTAAATAGACTAACTATTAAAAGTCAATACCTAAAATGAAGTTTTTGGAAAAAGTGTAGAAATACATTTTTTATAAATCAGTACCTTGAAAATCGCATGACAACCAGAGCATCTGAACAGGTGCTCGCAGAAAAGGCAAAGGAGTGGTTCTGGACTATCTTCTGTATGTCTCGCCAGTTAATTCCATTCTGTAGATTGTCCGGACCAGTTTCTTGGCTGCATGAGAAACGGCAACATTGTAGTGTTTGCCTTCTCGAATCTTCTTGGCAAGGTAAGCGCCAAAGGTCTCATCCCATTTGCAGACAAACTTGGTGGCATTGAACAGAGCATAACGAAGATAGTGGGAGCTGCGTTTCTCCATATGTGCATAGCTTGACTCCAGTTGACCGGATTGATAAGTGGATGGCGATAAACCAGCGAAGGCAAGTATCTGATCCGCATTCTCGAAACGGGAGAAATCCCCCACCTCGGCAAGGATCATTGCCCCCATATGATAACTGATACCGGGGATCGTCATGATAGGGGAGGCGCTGTTGTCCACAATCTTTTTGATGGCAGCCTCGACCTCCTCGATCTCCTCAGTCAACACATGGATCAGGTGGATGGTGTGTTTTAGCTCCAGCGACTTTACGGGCATAACGGAGCCGATAGAGGCTTGAGCTGCGGTTCTGATTTCAATAGCCTTGTTACGCCCGTAGCGTCCTCTGGAGGCTGTTTCAAGCAGATTTTTGAGTCGTGTCAGGTGGCATCCTGCGATGAGGGAGGCACCAGGGAATTCAGAGAGCAGGGCATATACGGAGGCCATGTGGATATCTGGAACAAGTTTCTCCAGTTCAGGGAACAGGATGTTCACAAGGCGAGCGATGGAGACTTTCAGTTTTGTGCGCTCCTGAACTTTGATGAAACGATAACGAGTTAGTGACTTTAGTTCCTCGTTGTGGTATGATGTATCCGAGTAGGGCTTGAGAGTCTTATCGGTTATGAGCATCATAGCAATCGAACTGGCATCGACTTTATCCGTTTTCGTCTTTCTAAGGCTTAGACCTTTTCTGTAAAGATTAGTGTGTAACGGATTGATAACACAGGTGGTCAGACCTTTATCAATGAGCGAACCCAGAAGATTGAGAGAGTAATGACCGGTAGCCTCAAGACCTACTTTTATTTGGTCTATATCAGTTTCTA
This sequence comes from Lachnospiraceae bacterium, assembly GCA_014804445.1. GTDB lineage: Bacteria > Bacillota > Clostridia > Lachnospirales > Lachnospiraceae > Acetatifactor. The sequence continues at coordinate 108,239 of JAAUZU010000029.1, forward strand.
CGGAATGGATTTTCTCATAGAGTTCGTTAAAGCCTGCCCTGTTGTTTGAGATTGAGAACACTGGATAAAGTTTTTCGGCATCTGAGCCAAGGATACAGCAATCGTGTTTATCCTTAGCGACATCAATACCAACATAGATCATGCAGGTGATCCTCCTTCAAAGTATTTTGATGCTGCTGGTAGACTCACAGGGCTCTCTGCCGATGTAACCTCGTTCCAAATAAACCGTCATGCGGTATCTAACTGATTAACATTGTAGCAAAGAGGCTGTGGTTGGAGCCTATTTGAAACCGTCTGTGCGGTAGGGAGGTTGAATCAATCCACAGCATCTTCAACAGCATACCCTATAACCTAGAATAGGTAAAGAATGGGTATGCCTATATAATACGAGGAGTGGTAAGTTCAGGGTAAAGAGGAGATTCAGCATCCAAAATTGCAGAACAAGTGGAGCAAAGCATTCTGGGCAAGAGGGCTATACATAGCGACAATGGCAATCTGACAGAATATGCAATTAAGAAGTATATTGTAGAGTAGTCAGAAGAGCCATGGAAAGAAGATAGTGAAGAAGTTGCTTTTAAGCAGTAGCTGGCAACAATGCTTGTGGCACTGCTTTTAGACACATAGATGTCAACAATGCTTGTGGCACTGCTTTTAGACACATAGATGTCAAAGCCCTAAGGGGAGCGGTGAATTAGTAGTAAATCATTTTTATATAGCTATTGAAAATTTAAGAAGTAAATGATAATATCATTAGCAAGAAGGAAAGTAATGTTTGATTTTATAGGGGTACTTACTTATGCTAAGGATAGGAATCTGCGATGATGTAAGGGAAACAGTGGAATACCATGCCAATGTAGTGCAGCGTATTATGCGCCAACTCTCTCTAAATGTGGATATACGAAAGTGCTATACGGGAAATGAACTGTTAATAGAGATGGAAGATGGTGGCAATTTCCACCTTATATTGCTTGATATTGAGATGGAGAACATGAATGGAATCGAGACTGCAAGAAAGATTAGAAGTCTCGACCATTATGTTGTCCTCATTTTTGTTACAGCATATAACCAATACAGCAGGGAGGCAATAGAAGTTCAGCCATTTGCCTATCTAAATAAAGCATTGGATTACTTTGAGGTAAAGAAGGCAATAGAAGAAGCATACAACAGGCAAATTGAAATAGAGGAGAATTTTAGTTTTCAAGTTAATCGGATTTGGCATAGCATGGCATTGAAAGATATATATTATTTCAGAAGTGAATTAAGAAAAATTTATATTATTGGAAAACTATCAGAACAATGTTTTTATGGGAAGATGGACAGGGTGGAAGACAGACTGCAACATAAGCGGCACACATTTTTAAGAATACATAAGTCGTTTTTAGTGAACTGCCGCTATATTGCTCGTTACAGCTATGAAAGGATTGTTTTACGAAACGGGGATGAACTGGAAATAAGCAGGTCAAATCGCAGCATGGTCAGAAAATATTATATGGAAATGCTGGACAGTGGGATGTGAGGGGGATAAATGATGATTTTACTTATGATACTGGAAATCTTTACAATCATTGTGCAAAAGATGGTATGTGACAAATTGTTTATAAAAAAATATAGTGGCGGTATACGTGAGACGGCTGTGTGGGCGTCTTTTTTTGTGCTATTTAACATGCTTACTTATGTGGATTTTATCTCGGTTTATCTCAATGCGCTGGTTTTCTTCTTGCTGTTTTTTCTGGTGCTTCAATTGTTATACAAGGATGGTCTGAAAAAGAAACTTATTTTTACAATATTTATGTATCTTGTAGGCATGGGTTCTGAGTTTCTGGTATACCAGGGGGCAAATGCGGTCGGAATCATCATAAAAGAAACGATGGTATCGGGAAAAAGCCGTCTATATTGTACAATTATATCAAAATTAATCTGGTATACTGCCATAAGAGTCACTTTGCTTATGTGGCGGAGACATTGGAAAACAGATGTTAAGATCGTCGATTGGCTAGCAGCCTTGCTGGTTCCAGTCAGTAGCATATTTATTGCAGCGGCAATTATTGATTTAAACCCCAAAAGTGGAGAATGGCTTAAGTTTTTGGCCGCTTGTCTGGTGCTAATGCTCAACCTGTTGATATTTTATTTATATGATCAGGTACAAGAAAATGCAATTAATCAGGCTGAGCGGGAATATGTGCAAAGACAGTCGAGTTATTATGCCAAGCTCAATGAAGAGATTGGGCGGTATTGGTATGAAATGCAATGTTTTAGGCATGATTTAAAGCAGCGTTACATTCTGGAGCAGAGTTATCTGCAGCAGGGCAATTACGAGCGGCTGGCAGAATATTATCGGGAAAGCATCTGTTTTTTAAATAATGGGAAAGCTGTGGCAGATACAGGGAATGTCTGTATTGACAACATAATAAATTATAAAGCGTTGTCAGCAGAAAAAAGAGGTATTAGCATACAAGGGGACTTTGTTGTGGCATTTGACATGGCACTGAATGAAGAAGATATATGTAATGTGATAGGAAATCTTTTGGATAATGCTATTGAAGCAGCTGAGGGTGTGGAAGAGAGAGACAAGGTAGTCAATGTCAAAATAAAGATGGAAGGAATGAATCTGCTGGTTGTGGTAAAAAATCATTATTCTGGACAGAGAAAGAAAAAGGGAAACACATATCTTACTACAAAAGAAGGGGGGAAAGGACATGGGTTTGGACTAAAAATTGTGGAGCAGGTAGTAAAAAAATATCATGGAGAAATGAGAATAACGGATGATGGAAGCTTGTTTGAGATGAAAATTTGTCTATATAGTATTGGGTTGCCTAATTCATTTTTGTAAAAACGATAGAAACATAGAATAAAACAATATAAATACAAAATTTTGCAAAAAATGACATATTGCAATACAATTTATAACAGCATGTCAAAAAAATGAAAATAACTGTTATAATATGCAATGTTAGAAAATATTTGGGAAAATAAGAGGGAAGAACTGTGTATGTAAAAAAAACGGCTGCACGGTTCTATCCCTTTTATTGTTTTTAAGAAATATAGATATATAGCCGCCCGAGCCCCACCTCCTTTCCGGTTTTGAACTATTTCAAAATCGGAAAGGAGAGCGCCGGATGGCAGAGAGAGAAAAGTACTGTATCGCATTAGATGGTCAGGTTTTTGAGGTCAGCAGAGAGCTGTACGAAGCCTATTACAAGGGCAGGAGGAAGGAGAAGTATTTTGCCCATGACCTGAAAGAAGAACGGACAAGGGTGGATAAGGAAACCGGGCAGGTGACCGTCATTCCCAGCAGGGAGGATTCCTATGAGCGGCTTCTGGAGGCGGAAAAACAGTTTGCAGAGGATGCTGTGGATGTGGAGGATGCCGCAATAAGAGCTGTGCTGCTGGAGAAACTGAATCAGGCATTACATACGCTGACAGATGAGGAAACGGCAATTATCCGTGCCCTGTTCTATCAGGAGCTCAGCGAGGTTGAGCTGGCAAAGAGGCTGGGAATAGCCCGCACCACACTGCAGTCCAGAAAATACAGGATTCTGGACAAGCTGAAGAAATTATTGTAAAAAGCATAAAAATATTTCGGCAGACCCCTTCACCCGGCGGCTAAGTAGGTGAGGGGGTTTTGCTTTGTCCGCCCCGGGCAGGCATCCCCTCAAGAACATTGACAACTGCATATGTGTGTACCAGACACAAAAACCGACAGGCCGGAGACGGAAAGCACCCGGCCGGGATACGCCATGCGGGGGAAGGAGGATTCTTCCAAGCGAGAAATATCTGCGGCCGTACCGCCCTGTGGTGGGGCGCAATGCGATGAACCCTGCCGGAAATTATGATACTTCCATGTGAATGGCCCGCCAAGGAGCAGCGGGAGAACGTACGCCCGTGTTTGAGATAGAACAGGGGCGGCTTCTATGATGCCCGGCAACCACCGGGATGTCTGGGACACTTTTCAGGGTGCCTGTTAATAGGCAGTGCCCTTGCGTGACGGACAGTCCTGTCCTCTACGCAGAACACTGCAGAGCAGGTATTAGCTGCCTGCTTAAATGCAGCAGAAACCATGGGCTGGAGGGAATTCATTTTTGTAGATAAAAAGCCAAACTTTGCCCCAGCCTATGCTTGTGCTGCTTTTACTCTGCAAGAGAAGCAGGAAACGATACAAATGGAGGCGATGGGAATGGAGAATAACAGGTTGTGGTTATGCCCGGCAGATTTAAGGTGCAGGCTGTATGAGGCAGGGGTGTTTAAGAAGAATGAGGAAGCGGTACTGCTGGCAGGGGATTTTGTGGTGATGGAGAGGATAAACGGGGAGAGGATTTTCTACCGCACGGTGGATATCCGGGATTTTTCCTCGCAGCATCTTTTTACCAGAAAGACGCCAATGGATGAGAAAAAGCGGCGAGAACTGGCAGAGCGGCTTGCACGGATGACGGCTGAGCAGGGAAAAAGGGAAACCGAGAGACCCGGCAGGAAAGAGAGGGCCGTCCGGTTTCTGGATTACATATTTGAAGAAATCCTACCACGTCATGGGATGGAACTGCGTAGGAAACAGAAAGAACTGTCTCTGGAGATGCTGGCTGCATTGCAGGAAAACCGCCTTGCGCTGTGTGAGGCAGAGGTAGGAACGGGAAAGACCCACGCCTATATTCTGGCAACAGCCATATACAACCTATTTTCGGAACAGCCGGCACCGGCGGTCATATCCACCTCCACCATAGCGCTGCAGAAAGCCATCACGGAGGAATACATACCGCAGATATCCGCCATCCTGTTGGAGCACCGCATCATAGGGCAGCCGCTGTCCTTTGTCATAAGAAAAGGGAAACGCCATTATGTATGTGATGCAAGGCTGGAAAATTATGAGGCCGCCATAGGCAGGCTGGGGCGTGAAAAGGACAGGGAGCTGCTGGAGGCGCTGGGAAACTTGAAAGGAATCGGGCGGCGTAGGATTGATCTGGACCAGGCGCCACTGACACCTTATGTAAAAGAGCGGATTAATGTGTCACGGTGCAGGGAGAACTGCCCATATGCCAGAGTATGCCGTTTTATGAATTTCCAGAAAAAATGTATGGGCGGCGGATATGACTTTCAGATTACCAATCACAATTATATTCTGGCAGACATAATCGGCTGCAGACAGGGAAAAAAGTCCCTTTTTCCGGCATATAAGGCGCTGGTTCTGGATGAGGCGCATAAGCTGTTGGAAGCGGCAAGACAGATGTACGGCACCACATGGGAAGAGCGTGAGATAGAAGAACTTTCCCGGCTGGCAGGAGCATCCCAGACCGGCCAGGGGCAATGTCAGGAGCGGCATGTCCTGCTTTGCAGGCAGCTTGAGGCATGGAGCAGTACGCTGTTCGGGCGTTTGGCAGGAGAACTCTCAGGTATCCATACATGGGAAGAAAGCCGCAGGGAGGTTATTGTGGGAAGGATGGAAAAGCTGTATTTGAGGAATATCAGGAATGGGCTTGAGCAGCTTCCCCAGATGTATGTCGAGGACACTGGACGCAGCGCAAGGGAGCAGGCAGTCAGGAGAAAATGTGCTGAGATGGCAGACAGGATTGCTGTTTTTTTAAACAGTGGGCGGTACATCTGCTGGATGGAAAAGGGCGGAACCGGAAATTTGACGCTCTGCGCCATCCCAATGGAACTGGAGAGGGAAATGTACCGTGACATATGGAGCAGGCGGATTCCGGTTATTATCACCTCCGGAACCATGTCAGTCAGGGGGGATTTTTCCCATTTTAAAAAGACAACGGGCCTGCAGATAGCAGGCGGCAGAATAGTTGAAACCAGCAAGCCCTCTCCCTTTGCATACAGGAAGCAGGGACTTTTGTATATTCCGGAGCGGATGCCTTTTCCCAATATACGAGGCGGGAGGTATATTCAAGCTGTTATGGAGGAAATCGGACGGATTGTCCGTGCTACCCATGGGCACACGCTGATTCTGTTCACTTCTTACTGGATGATGGAGCGCATTTATTATGGGCTTAGGGAGGAACTTTCCGGTTTTCCACTCTTTCTTATGGGAAGGGGCAGGCTGGACGTGCTTGGAGCGTTTAGAAAGAGCGGAAACGGTGTATTGTTTGCCAGCGACAGCGCAGGGGAAGGGATTGACCTTGCAGGGGATATCCTTTCCAGCCTGATTGTGGTTAAGCTGCCTTTTCCCGTGCCAAATCCTGTGGCGGAGTACCAGAGGGGTCAGTATGAGGACTTTGAGAGCTATCGGCGGGAAGTCATTGTCCCGGAGATGCTGATTAAGCTGCGCCAGTGGTTCGGCAGGGGAATCCGCAGGGAAAGTGACACCGCCGTGTTTTCCATTCTGGACAGCAGGGCATCCCTGCGTGGGAGATACCGTGGAGAGATTCTGGACATGCTGCCTGACATGCCGGTGACGGACAGACTGGAGGATGTGGAGGAATTTATTCTGCGGAATAAGGCGGAGGAGTACTTTACTGCAGTGGAGCCGGATACAGAGTAGACGGGCAGATTTTAACAGCTTCTGCTTTTGCATAGGACATGCCGAAAGCGGCATAGGTATATAGGGACATGTGAGCAGGCGGTCCGGTAGAAAGGAGTGCGTTCATTGGCGTTTGGTAGGGAGCGGTTAAAGGAGATGGCGGCGGTTGACATACGGTCAGTCAACGTGGAAGAATTGGTTGACATTACAGCAATTGATGAACATGTATCTGATGAAGAACAGACAGAGCGTATCCGGCGTTTTATACAGGCGGTAAAAAACCCTTATTGCTTCCGTGTGGGAAATATGGCAGTAAAGTCCTCTTTTTCAGGGACGGTCAGCCTGCAGCAGCGGATACAGGAAATGATAAATGGAATATAATTTTTTGTTTTATGAAAAAAAGTCTGGAAAAAAGAAATGTTCTGTGATAAAGTAGCAGTAGGACTAAATTTAGAACAGAAACCACTTTTATTTTTATTACAGGGCGATCTGGCAATAAAAATAAGGAGTGGTTTTTTATGTCTCAAAATGAATCAGGAATGGTTTGCAGGGCGGGGAAATATCTCCGCCTGTCCAAAGAGGATGGCGACCTGTCGTCCACGATAAAGCTGCAGAGCAACAGTATAGAGAATCAAAGCCAATATATTGACGAATTTTTGCTTGGAAAACCGGAAATACGGATTGAAGAGTGCTACATAGACGATGGTTACAGTGGGGTAAATTTTGAAAGACCGGGTTTTCAAAGGATGTTGGAAGACGCAAAAGCCGGAAAGATAGACTGCATTATTGTAAAGGACCTTTCTCGGCTGGGTCGGAACTATATAGAGGCGGGAAAGTATATAGAGCGTATTTTTCCCATGCTGGGAATCCGTTTTATCGCTATCAACGACAATTATGACAGCGCAGATGAGGACAATGCGGCAAACAATATGATTCTTCCATTTAAGAATCTGATTAATGATGCATATTGTCGGGATATCTCCATTAAGATTCGCAGTCATCTGGAAATAAAGAGAAAGAATGGGGAATTTATAGGCGCTTTTGCCGTATATGGTTATCGAAAGGGAGAGGATAGGCATCGATTGATCATTGATGACTATGCGGCCGGTATTGTAAAAGAGATCTTCCGTATGAAAATACAGGGAAAGAGCCAGCAGGCTATAGCAGACGAGCTAAACCGTCTGGGAATTCTGTCTCCGGCAGACTACAAGAAAGAACAGGGGAGCAGTTACAAGTCCTATTTTCAAAAAAATACACGGGCAATGTGGACAGCAGTTTCCGTCTGCCGGATTCTGAAAAATGAGGTATATACAGGAACTTTAGTGCAGGGAAAAGAGAGCACTGTGAATTACAAGGTAAAAGTGCGCAGGGAGAAAGCGCCTGAAGAATGGTGCAGGGTGGAAAATGCGCACGATGCTATTATTTCCCGAAATGACTTCGAGATTGTCCAGAGCATATTGAAGATGGATACAAGGGCGTCTGTCGGGCAGAAAGAAGTGGAAATTTTCTCAGGAATGGCGGCATGTGCAGACTGTGGATGCAGTATGGTCCGAAAAAAAGTCATAAAGAAGCAGATCCCCTATTTTTATTATAGGTGTTCGGGAAATAAAAGAGATAAGGACTTTTGCAGTAACCATGATATTTGTGCAGACGAATTGCATGAAACTGTAAAAAAATCCCTGCAGGCGCATGTGAATTTCCTTTCTGGTTTGCAGAAGCAAGTGCGGGAGCGGGACACAATTTCCGGAGTGGGAATTCCCATGGACTTTGTGAGGTCACAGGCAGAGAAGCAGGAAGATGACATACGAAAGTATGAGCGGATGAAAGTGGAATGTTATGAAGACTATAAAAGCGGGTTGCTGCTGAAAGAGGAATACGTCTTAATTCGCAGGGAGATGGATAAGAGAATTGAAGAAGCTCAAAAGATAATCAGAGCTTTGACGGAAAAGAAGAGCAGATTATCGGAAGAGCAGACAGAAGCTTTTCAGAGTTTTCAAAAAATACTGAATGAGGCGGAAGGAGTATTAGAACGTTCCATTGTGGTTCGTTTTATTGAAAAGATATATGTTTATGACCACCACCGGATAGAAATCGTGTTTCGATATCGTGATGAAATAGAGCGGCTGGCGAATCTGGTACAGGAAGCACAGCGGCAGGAGCCTCATAAGCTTCAGGAGGTGGGATAAATGGCTAGAAAGGCGAGAAATATACCGGTTCCCAGAGGGGAAATCTCATCAGCTGCTGCAGGAGATGGTATAGAACCCATAGGCATTCAATATAGAACGGCAATTTATATCCGTCTATCAAGAGAGGATGGGGGAAAGGAACACTCCAATACAGTTGATAATCAAAAGACGATGCTGCTTCAGTATGTAGCGGCAAGAAGGGATATGACACTGGAGAATATTTATATCGACAATGGCTATAGTGGTACGAATTTTGAGCGTCCCGCCTTCAGTAAAATGATGGAAGATGTAAGGTGGGGGAGGATAAATTGTATTGTTGTAAAGGATTTATCCCGTTTGGGAAGAAGCTATCTGGAGAGTGGGAACTATATAGAGACGATTTTTCCCTTTTTTAAGACACGTTTTGTCGCTGTCAATGACAATTTTGACACACTATGTGTTGAGAGGGATGAAAGCGGAATGACCGTGCCCTTAAAAAACATTATCAATGAAATCTATGCAAAGGATATATCGAGGAAAATCTGCGCTTCCCTGGAACTGAAAAAGAAAGAGGGACGCTATGGCGGAGGGTTTGCGCCATACGGATACCGAAAGTCGGTGGTGCAGAGAGGGAAATATGAAGTTGATGAAGAGGCAGCCCATGTTGTAGAGTATATTTTTCAGATGCGGGCGGAAGGATTGGGATACTGTGCCATAGTGAAGCGGTTAAATGAAGAAGGCATAAAGTCTCCCAATGCTTACCGCTATGAAAAGGGTGTGGTCAAAAACGAAAAGCTGAAGGATACACTGTGGAAAATTTATACTATTCAGGATATGGTTCGGGACGAAGTATATCTGGGAAACATGGTGCGGGGAAAAACCCGATCTGCATTTTATAAAGGAGAAAAGCGACATGCTGTACCGACAGACCAAAGGATTGTGGTAAAAGGTACTCATAAGCCTATCATTACGGAGGAATTGTTTGCCAAAGTACAGGCAGTAAATGCGGAAAGGGCAGCAAAGCATGCACAAAATATGGCGTTGGCACAGGAAACGGAGCGAAGAGAGAATCTGTTTACCGGAAAGATTTTCTGCGGTGACTGCGGGCGGACGATGGAGTATAAGAGAAATGGTGATTCTATCAGCTTCTATTGTTTTTCCTATAAACAGAACGGCGAATTGGGGTGTCGGAAGAAATCGGTCAGCCATAGGAATCTGGAAAAGATTGTGCTGGAGACTGCAAGAGGGCATTTAAGCTTGTTTAAGAAATACAAAGAAATAGTAAAATGTGCCAACAGAGGAGTGGTAGCAGAAAACGAAAGAACTGTGCTGGATGAAAAGATTGCCAGGCATAGAGGAGAATTGATATGTTTCCAGCAGAAAAAGAAGGAGCTGTATCTCAACTATAAGGAGGGGCTGATTTCCGTTCAGGAATATAGTGTGCTGAAACAGACATATGAAGCGGAAGCAGCAAAGGTGCGGCAGAGGCTGGAAGAATTACAGGAAGAACAGAAGTGCCTGCAGGGTAATTACGGGGATGAGTGGGAACTTTCCAAACTTGCAGAGGCGTATGGACAGGCAGAGGCGCTGACAAAGGAGATGGTAGATAGTCTCATAGAGCGTATTGAGGTTTTCCCTGAGAAAAAAGTGCATATAGCTTTTCGCTATTGCAGCCAGTTTGAGGAGATGGAACGGAAAGCGCAAAGCATTGGGCAGGAGGCAGGCTGTGAAAAAGTATAAGATTGCAATGTATATCCGGCTTTCCATGGAAGATATGGATTTAAGTAAAGCAGATGAGAAAGAGGAAAGCTTCAGTGTCAGTAACCAGAGGGCATATATCAGCCATTTTTTGCAGCAAAGGGAGGAATTCAAGAACGCAGCCATTCGGGAATTTGTGGATGATGGTTATTCCGGTATGACTTTTGACCGTCCGGCAATACAGGAGCTGCTTATGCTCTGCCGGCAGGGAGAGATAGACTGCATTGTAGTGAAAGACTTATCACGTTTTGGGCGTAATTATCTGGAGGTTGGGGATTATCTGGAGCAGATTTTCCCCTTTCTGGGTGTTCGCTTTATCGGAATTAACGATGGGTTTGACAGCCGGAATTTTCAAGGACAGACGGGTGGTATGGATATTGCATTTAAGAACTTTATCTATGAGATGTACAGCAGGGACTTGTCTGAAAAGGTAAAAAGCGGCATCTCTGCCGGTATAAAGCGTGGGGATTACTATGCGGGTTGCATGGTATATGGTTATCAGAAAACTTTGGATGGCAGAGGCATGGTAGTTGACGAGGGCGCAGCGGTTACGGTGCGGCGTATATTCAAGGAGATGGCAGATGGCAAGGATGCCAGAACGCTGGCGCAGGAATTGAACGCAGAGGGAATTCCCACCCGCCTTGCATATAAGCAGGCAAAAGGAGAGCAGCGGGGCCGCCATTTTGAAACCGCTATCTGGAACCGAAACAAAATACATACCATTGTACATAACCGGGTATATATAGGCGACATGGTATATAGAAAAGCTATCCGGACAAAGACGGGGGACAGGCACAAAGAGAGGCAGCCGGAAGAAAAATGGATTGTGATACCAGACCACCACGAGGCGATTGTCAGCAGGGAATTGTTTCAGAGGGCAAACGACAGTATCAGAAAGGGGAAAAACGCCGGTCACGACCGTTCCAAAGTCAGACGGGGAATTGTCTTTTGCGGCTGCTGTGGCAATCGTCTGGAATTGCGTAAAACAAAGAACCCTTATTATCTCTGTAAGCGGAGAAGTTTTATAAGCGGAACCGGCTGCAACGAACTCCGCATGGAAAAGGGAGTGCTGGAAAAGACCATATGGGACGTTTGGGAGGAACACTGCAGACTGTTTGAGACAATGCCCGCATCGCAGTTCTTTGTACAGCAACAGGCAAAGCTGAAGAAACAGGAAACGGCACTGCGGCAGGAGCTGGAACGCTTACCAACAAAAAAGATGAACCTGTATGAGCGTTTCCGAAGCGGTGAATTGGGCAAGGAAGCCTTTCTCAAGGAAAAAGAGATTCTGAATAGCAGGGAGGAATCGGTGACCCGAAGCGTGGAAGAGGTTCTGAGGCAGATTGATGAGCTGGAGGTAAAGGGGAAGAGATATAGGAGTGTATCTGAGTTGATAGAGAAATATAGCGACTATGGAGATAGGCGGGAGGAGTTTATGCGGGAGATGGTGGAGAAGGTGGTGGTGTATGATGAGGAACGGGTTGAGGTGGTTTGGCGGTATCGGGATGAGTTTGGGGAGCCGGGAGAGATTATGAAATAGCGAAGAATGCAGGAAATAGTGAGAGTTTATGCTATATGTAAATTTAAGATTATTTCGATGGTATAAATGTCTGTAAAAATAGTTAGATAAATCCGTACATTTGATGTATAATTTATGAAATAGCTATATTATTGAAATGATTTTTGTATATGAATTTGTTCAAGGAGGAGAACATGAAGGATGTTATTAAAGAACTGCTTAATAAGCTCACTAGCGTTACGGGGATATTCTATCCAATATCATCAACAGTAAAAACCATAACTGATAATAAAAATCAGCTAAGAAATTTTCAGAGTGCTTACGACATGAAATTTAAATATGATATATTAGAAAGAAAAGAACTAGACGATTGTACACGTGCAGCACTTATTTCGGACATTAATAAGTCCACAATAAAGTTTTACAACCAAGTTAAGATTTTGGATGTGGCAATCAACAATATAAGAAATTCAGCAGATCCTAAGTGCCTAGATGATGATTGGCTATTCTATTTTATGAATAAAGCGGCCTATATTTCGGATGAACAGATGCGTAATACTTGGGGAGCGATATTGGCAGAAGCTTGCGATAACCCAGAAATTTGCACAAAAACATTAATTAATACACTATCATTAATGAATAAGAAGCAAGCGGAAACTTTTAAATGTATATGTAAATTCCGGTTTGCAAATATGAATATACCAGCAGATGAGACAGAAATAATAAGTATTTATCCAATTATTTTTTTTAGTAAAAATGCCCAGGGATATGCGAATCATGGATTAACAAATCGAGGGATTCTTGAGTTAGAACATTTAGGGTTAATTAATATTGATTCAAATAAGGAATTTGTTGTATATACAGATCTTTTAAAATTACGGGATAGAAAAAATAGTATTGAGGTTATTGGAAATGGAAAAATAGAAATTGGAAATATTACATTTACATATGATGGCTTTCTGCTGCAAAGAATCATAGAAAATTACTACGATAGCCAAATAATGGATTATAATATTCAAATCTGGTGTCACAAAGGTTATAAAGTATATAGAAATGGGAAAAGGCAAGATGTTTAAAAATAGTAGACTTGGAGGCTGGTATTATATTACTGTATAAGGGGAAGCTTTTCAGTGTAATAAGAATATAGTAGAGAAAGATTAGTGATTATTGCTCAAGGGCATCACTGTTTCTATGGAAGTAGTAAAATGTAAGCAGAAACAGGAATGCCCGCATTTATTCTGATGAGCGTTGAGATTCTTCAATTTTTTTACAGCACAAGTTGCATAACTGGACAACATGCGCTGTGCGGAAAGGAAAATCTGATCATCGTGAATATTACAATGATATCTGAGGGCATGATTTCAGGGAGACATATATGAGCGTAAAAGCAACTCATAGGGTAAAAGACAGCAGCAATAAGACAGTAGGATTTATTATAAACGGCAATTATACGAATTATTATGATGTCGTCAGAAACATAAAACTGATAGACAATTTGGCATTGATGTCAAACGGGACAGTGCGCTCAAAAGTAGGGGAGCTACCGGTTCAATCTATAAAAGCTGTGAATGAAAAGAGGTATAATCAGCTATGTAAGAATAATCCGCTGATCAGGGATGTACAGTCGGAACTGGGGCAGTGGAAGAAAGAATAGCATAATAAAGTTTTGTATGTGAGTGGAGCAAGGCAGACGGGGAAAACCACAGAGATATTTAAGTTTGCAGACAAAAATTATGAGCAGATCATTTATGTCAATCTGGCTGACAAAAAACAGTTGGAAAGCTTTGAGAGTGCAGTGCGAAATACATCAGACTTATTTGGTTTGATTCAGTATTGTAGGGAAAGCGATAATGCAGAGTTCTGCAATTTAGACAAGACGGTGTTGATTATAGATGAAATACAGGAAAGCAGTGACATATACAACAGCATCAGGGCATAACAGGGCGGACTTGCGTGTGATATCATGGTGACAGGTAGCTATCTGGGGAAAACGCTTAATGCAAAGTATTTTAAGCCTGCTGGAAACATGTATGATATAGAAATGCTGCCGTTATCTTTCAGAGAGTTTTGTAGGGTGTTTCAATAAAGAAGAACTGTTGATGCATATCAGTCTGTATGGAAAATCAGCTGGTAAGGAATATGAGACGCTTATAAAGCTGTACAGGGTGTATAAAAAAAATAGGCGGATATCCAGCGGTGGTAAGAACATACCTAGAGACGAAGGATGTGGTGAGCTGTTATAAAGAAATCCAGTCGATTCCGGACAGGTTCACGGAAGAATCTGCGTCATATTTTCAAGACACAAAGTGCGGCATGGTGTTTCAAAACGTGTATAAGGAGGCTGCCTTTATGGCTATGACAAAAGAAAAGCGAGGGACATCGGCAAAAGATATTAAAGATATAACGGAGTTTATCAGGAAAGATACCAACGAACATGTAAGCAGGCGGGAAATAAACGATGCGGTATCCTGGCTGAAGTTTTCAAAAGTTTTGGGCGGTTGTGACTTATATAATCAAGGTAACGTGGCGGTTCTGCTGAGCGTAAGAAGAGTTTACTTTATGGACTGCGGCATTGCCATGTATCTGGCACAGCAGACGCCGTTAAGCAACGAGGCGGTAGAGAGAATTCTGGCAGAGAATTTTGTTTACACAGAACTGTACAGAATTTACAAGGAAAAACGCCTGAAGGGAGATAAGCTATGCTGTTCCATGTATAATGAATTTGAGCTGGACTTTATGCTGGTAGACGGGGAAGACCGGCGCTATGGCATAGAAGTAAAGTCTGAGGATTCGTCTAAGCATAAGTCTCTGGATAAATATCTGGAAAATGATTTTATTGATGAGGCATATCTGGCGGAGATCACACGAGGGGGCATGGGCAGGCAGGTAAGGTCAATACCGATCTATACGGTGGGATGCAGGTTTCCTTATGAGGAATAAGTGGATTTTCTGATGATACATGAAACAAAGGGCGGGCAGTTCCTAAGTGGGGCTGCCTTTACTGCTGGCAAAGTAATACCGGAAGTATGAAACCGATGTTTCATATATGGATTTGTATGGTATCGCATGTAGAGGAAAGTATGAGATGTTTGCGGTGATTTTCAGAAATGCATTGAAAAAAATGGAAAATCATGATAAAGTTTTCATAAATATATAAAACGCAGAGAATATGTATTTGAGTAATTTATGATTGAATAAATAAAAATGACCAAAAGAATAATGTACTATTCAAGGTAAATAGGTGTGTGAGGGAAGCATATGCGTGGCGAAGAGCGAGAAATAGAATTTAATGTAGAGGCGTATACAGCAAGGCTGATCGGGCGTGAAAATGTTTCCAAGCTAGAAGGGGCGGTACTGGAAATAGTAAAGAACGCTTACGATGCGGATGCAAAAACTTTTTGCCTATATTATTCGGAATCACAAAATTGTATTTTCATTATGGATAATGGGTGTGGTATGACGGAGGATATCATAAAAACCCATTGGATGACGATTGGCAACTCTTCTAAAAAAAGTAAATATGTTACACCTGGAAAGAGGATACAGACAGGGGCAAAGGGAATTGGGAGATTTGCGCTGGATCGCCTTTCTGATAGATGCAGAATGTTAACTATATCTGATCAGGGCGGACTTGAATGGATTGTTAACTGGGAAGATTTTGATGGTAACAAGAAAATTTCAGATGTGAAAGCCAAGATTTTTGATACGGATGTCAGCCTGCTTGAATATGTGGGTGTGGATAGCTGGATGAATGCAGAATTGGCACAATATATAAAGACGCTTAATTATGGAGGAACAGGGACGGTCTTTTGTCTGGAGGGCCTGCATGATACATGGGATGATAAAACTCTGATGCGTTTGCGTAACCATTTGGAGAATTTACTTCCGCCAGATGTGGCTGAGGATTTCAAAATATTATTTTTTGCCGATACTACGGATCGGAACAATGCAGAGATAATAAGTGCCAATGTGGACTCTTACGACTATAAAATTGATTTTCAAATTAAAGGAGATGATTTGGAAATACAGATTTTGCGTAATGAGTTTGATTTCCGAGGAAAAGAACAGACAGTTTTTAAAGAAGCTGATTTTGGTTTGGAAGATCAGCAGTATTTTCATGGAAAACAGAAGGAAGAAAAACATTCTGTTCAAGAAGTTTGTGGGAAACAGAATTGTATCGGTGACTTTTCAGGCACATTATATTTCTATAAAATAACTCAAACGGCAAAAGACCAGGAAAAGTTTTATACAAAAAGTATTACGGGAAGGGCCAATCTGGTAAAAAGATTTGGAGGAATCAAGTTATACAGGGATAAATTTCGAGTTCGCCCATATGGTGAATATGGGGATAATGATTTTGATTGGCTGGAACTGTCTGCCCGTAGAAATCGTTCTCCTGCGGGTTTAGGACATTCTACAGGAAATTGGCGTGTGGGTGCAGAACAGATTTTTGGAAATGTAGCAATATCTCGGGATAATATTAATCTGGAAGATGATGCAAACCGAAATGGGATTCAGGAGGGAATCGGATTAACTCAGTTAAAACAGATTCTATTATTCACGATTGGAGAATTTGAGAGAGATCGTCAGTCTGTAGGACGTAAACTGGCAGCATACGAAAAGGCTAAAGATGAATTGGCAAAAAAAATGGAAGAAATGCGTAGGCTGGCTGAAGAACGTAAAAAGTGGGAAGAAGAAAGAGCTCAGGAGGAAAGAAGCAAAAAGGAGCAGGGTAGAGAGCAACAACAGGAAAAAGAATTGTTGAGGTGGGAACCAGCACCAAGTGCCAATCCAACGGAAGTGAATGCGCTTTTGGATGCAATGGAGCAGAGAAAAGAGCAGGAACTTCAGGAATTAAGAGATGAAAATAAAATGTTACAGACTCTTGCAACAACAGGGATTGTTACAAATATGTTTATGCATGAAATCCGTACTTTGACAAATAATATAGGTCAGGAGTTGGATTCAGCATATGAAGCGCTCAAGTACGATAACGATATGGATTATGCAACAAAAAATATCATGAGGGCAATTACTTTAAAGAAAAATTTCAGAGCATGGTTTGGTATAACGATTGAATCCATTAAGAAAGACAAGAGAATGCGAAAGAAACAAAATCTCAAGACGATGTTGTATGGTTTTATGAATACATGGAATGAAATTTTGAGAAAAAATAGAGTGATTTTACACTATTCATGTGAAGATAATATTGAGTTTTGGTGTTTTGAGTTTGATATTGAGAATATTATAAGCAATCTTATTTCCAACAGTATGGTTTCTTTTGATAGAGAAATGGAAACAGTTCTTGAAAAAAGGGAAATTACTTTAAGTATATCAGCGCTGGAAAATGGTTTCCTATTAGATTATAGTGACACTGGATGGGGCTTGGTTCCGAAATATAAAGAGAGACCTGAAATGATTTTGGAAGCTTTTGAGAGCAGCAGAACTCTGATAGGGGAAGAGGAAGATGGAACGGGCATGGGAATGTGGATTGTAAATAGAACTGTTTTGGAATATAATGGTTCTATTGATTTGAGTGAAAACCGTAGAGCAGAGATGGGATTTTATATTAAGATTCAATTTGTAGGACGAGGAGCATAGCATGTATAGAGTCGGATATATAGATGACGAGCCAACACAGTATGAAAATTTTTCAAGAAAGCTTAAGCGGAGATGTGATGAATTAGAACTCGTGCTCTTGGAAGATTGCAATACGAAGGAAGAATTTCTGGATAAAATATTTGAAAAGCAGATTGATGTTTTACTAATTGATTACAAAATGGCGGGTACCTATGGGTTTAATGGCACTAGTCTAATCAATTATATTAACGATCACATACGTGATCTGGAATGTTTTATTCTGACTGCGGTGGATAAAGAGCAGATAACAGATGGTCTTGTGGCGGAGAGAAATAGGTTTCCTAAAACTATTTTTGACACAGAAGCAGAGGACACCCAAAAGATTACAGAATTAAACGACTTTCTGAAATCTTTGAAGGATAGTGCTGCTGTATTCAGAACTCGCAGAGAGCAAAAAGTGGAGCGGTATAAGGAACTATTAAAAAAGAAAAAAGCTGGTACATTGGGAGTCGGGGAAGAGGAATTTTTAGAACTTTATAAGGTTTTGTCTTCTTATGGAATGGTGGAGAAATTGCCAGCAAATATGTTGAATTCTGAATTTGAAGAAAAGCTGGATAAGTTACTAAATATGGGAGATGAAATAATTAAAAAACATCAGCAAGAATAGGGGTAGACGGTAGTGAGAGTACATGGAGAAAAACACCTGCGGCGCAGAGAAGGCATTGCAGGACTAAACCACTATACAGAGGCAAGAAGCATATTGGAAGAGGATTTTCATTTGTTATGTGGGTATTGTGGAAAAGACGGAAAAGTAATGCGTGAAAAGTTTCATATAGATCATTTTGTTCCCCAGCGTCTTGATGAAGAGCGTAAAAATGATTATTACAATCTTGTGCTTGCCTGCCCCAGATGTAATCTGTCCAAATCAGATAAATGGCCAACTAAGGATAAAAACTGCTCTCATAATGAAGAGCAAGGGTTTGTTGATCCTGTTTCCGGCGAGTATGATCAGCATATGCAAAGAGACAAAGATGGTTATGTTGTGGGCATTACTCCTGTTGGAAAGAGCATGTGCAATATGCTGCATCTGGATATAAGAAGAACCGATTTGTATTGGAAAATAAATTTACTGCGTGATAAACAAAAAGAACTGGAAAATCTGTACAAAGAAGGGAAACTTACAGAGAAAGAAAAGGATTTTTACATAGAAACAAACATGATATTGAATGATTATGTGGATGAGGCATTTATTAAGGGTGAGTAGATGAAAGAGGAAAAGAAAACGGGTTCTTATTATACACCGGTAGAATTGATACGGTTTATGATAGAATACTTGGAGAAAGAACAGCAGGATTTTTCAAATGTGCTGGAGCCTTCTGCAGGAGACGGAAGGTTCCTTTCTTTGCTTGTACCTCAATCCAAGCATGTAGAAGCGATAGAAGTCTTTGAAGAAAAAGTAAAACAAATACGGCAAACATATAAAGAAAGAAATGTGGAGGTGAAAAAAAGAAATTTTTTGGACTACATATCAGAGACGACAAAAAGGTATTCGTTAATAATAGGTAATCCTCCATATATTAATCTGAAAATGATGGAGAAAAAGGATGTAGAAAAGGCAAAAAAAATATGTGAACAGGAAGATTTGGCCAAAGGCACTATGCAAAATATGTGGTTGGCTTTTGTAGTAGGAGCCGCACGGCTTATAGATATTAGCGGAACTATTTTTTTTGTCTTGCCAATGGAATTTCTACAGGTGCAATATGCGGAAAAGTTAAGGACTTACTTGGAACGGAAGTTCAATACAATTCACATTGTTTCTTTTGAAGAGGCGATCTTTCCGGAAATTGAGCAGGATGTCTGTCTGGTATATCTGACAAACAGGAAAGAATGTTCGGCACATATTCTCTATGAGATATATAAAACGGCGGACGATAGAAAGCCGATTAGTGTAAATGTTATTAGAAAAAATAAGCCTTTGCAGAAATGGTCAAATGCCATTTTGAAGGATGATGAGATTTCGATTTTAAAAGAGACAAAGAGAAAATATAAAAAAATCGGTGATATGGGTGAAATCGCACCTGGAATTGTGACAGGAGGAAATAAATATTTTATATTAAATGAAGAGCAGGTACAGGAGTATCAATGCATTCAATATGCATTGCCTATTGTTCAGAAAGCGTCATATATCTTAGAGGGGACGATTGAAATCAATCAACAGGTATTAAATGATATCCGAGGGAGAAAAAGACCTTTCTATTTATTGAATCTTGCCGGAGAGAAAGAAATAAAAAATCTTCCTAAACCGCTACAGGATTATCTGATGTGGGCAGGAGAACAAAAAATTCAGGATATTATTCTAAGAAAGCGATTTAAATGTGCAAATCGTTCGCCTTGGTATGGAGTACCGATTGTAAAAATAGGTGACATTGTTTTTTTTAAAAGATATAATATTTTGCCCAAAATATATATTAATCAAATGAATGTGCATACAACAGATGCAGGATATCATATTCGGTTAAAAGGAGGATTTGATGCGGAAAGTTTGGTGTTTTGTTTTTTTAATTCCATGACACTGGCTCAGTGCGAGTACAATGGAAGATATTATGGCGGCGGCGTTAGTGAACTTGTACCAAGTGAATTCAAGGAACTCACTATTCCATATCGCACAATAGAAAAAGAGGATATTGAGATATTAAAACAGCTATACGAGAAAAAAGTTTCTGTAAAGGAAATTGTAAACTTTGTAAATAGCAGGACGATTGATTTGGATTTTACAAAGGAAGAAACAAATAAATTTGAAGAAATCCGGTTGAAACTGATAAAGCGAAGGATAGGGTAAAGACTTTCTTCTGTGTAGAAAAGGAGCTTTATTATGACCAAGACATATATTATTGAGAATGGGCAAGGACCTACAGAAGAGCAATTTAAAGAAATAGAAGAAGCAAAAAAGCATCCGATTACTTTTGATGAAGATTGCGAGGAATTGTCTCCGGCGATGATGAAAGCATTTAAGAGTGCTGTGGTACAGAGAAACCGTAAGAAAAAAGCTTGAAAAATCCGAGTTCCGGTTTGTGCTCTTTTGTTGTCATTGATGATTTGAAGAAAATTGAAGTAGAGGGTATGTGTCATTACATACGAGTAAAGATTGAATATCAAAATAATAGCGTAGAGGCGTATGAAGTAGAAACATGCGCCTTTTTGCATTTCAAAGAATATGTTTTTACCGGAGTGTCTGAAGGCGGATTTTCTCTAAGCAGAATTAACTTTACTGGTATAAGGTAATAGTAATTATCTGAAAAATGCCATATTTTACCGAAAAACTAAAATTTTTAATTCCTTACTTGACATCAGCAGATGACGGCCCCCACCCCACCTACACAGAGCAGCTTCTCGACGGTCTGCAGGAGCGGGGCGTGCACGTTACTTTCTTTGTGACGGGTGAACATGCGGAACTGCATCCTGAGATTATAGAGCGTATGAGCGAGGAGGGGCACCTGATCGGCAATCACACATACAGCCACATACAGCTCACGGCGGGTAATCGGGAGGCATTTAAGGACGAACTGATTCGGACGAACGAAATTATCATGGGAATCACCGGACAGGAAGTGATTTATGTCAGACCGCCCTATGGCTCATGGGATAAGAAGTTTGAGACAGAACTTAATATGTTTCCCGTGCTTTGGAGCGTGGACCCGCTAGACTGGTGCACGGACAATGTATCAAGCATTACAAGCCGAGTGTGTTCCCGCGTGGAGGAGAATGATATTATTTTGATGCACGATTATTCAGCATCCAGCGTCACGGCAGCCCTTCAGGTGGTGGATGAACTGTTAAAAGAGGGGTATGTGTTTGTGACGGTAGATGAGATACTGTTTGACTGAGCTGTATGTACTTTGCTGAATCTCTGAGATAAATTGTGGAATTGGAACTGAGAGGAAGAGATATCTGGATTTATCAGCAAAAAGCAAACGGTAAAACTGTAAAAAAGTAGTGTAAATTTGGTGGCTTTGTGATACTCTATTATATAGAAAATAGGAATTACATTCTGTGCAAAAAGAGGCCGAGCCATTGTGGTAAATCTATTTGAGTACCTATTGCCATTAAGCACTTTATGAGAAAGGAAGTGAGCAGATTATGACTGTTCTGGAAGTTGGCTGCCTTGACATCTGGATTGATGAAATGGTACCATGTTTGCGTGATACTGAAACCGGGCAGATGATAGAAACCGTGGTGTTCAAAATAGAAAGCAGAAAATACCTGAAAAAATTCCAAAAAAACAATGGTTGGCATATAAACTGGAATGAAATACCACAAGACATAGAGGTTTATGCTCTTGCATTAAGAGATACTAATGAAATACAAGGGTTAATAGGTGTGAGGAATGACAGAAATTCAAATGCAGTATATCTTCATTGGGCATGTACAGCACCGCAAAATAACATTCATGATACGGGAAAGCAAAAGTATATAGGTGTCGGAGGACATTTATTTGCAATTGCTGCTGATAAGTCTATTCAATGGGGATATGAAGGTGCAATGCATGGTTTTGCAGCGAATAAAGAATTATTAATGCATTATATAGACATATTCCATGCAGAGTATCTTGGCATGCTGCATCAATTTCAATTTTTTATAGATGAAACTTGCGCAAAAAAGCTTTTGGAGGTATATCAGTATGAATGGTATGGTACCTAAATTTTTAGAGGGAAAGGAATTGGAACCGGAATATTTTGAAGCCCCCAATCCATATAAAAATGCCCCCTCCTGTAACGTGAACTTACTTGAATTGTCCAGATATGCAAAACATGTCGGGAAAAAGCTGGTAGAGTTGACGCAGGATGAGGTTAGAAAATTTTACATTTAGAAATGTCAAGCTGTGCTTGAAAGGAAATTGGGCAAGGTTATGGAAGAACTAAGGCGTCGAAAGCAGGATGAGTCATATTAAAAAAATCACAGGCCGGAAATCTAAAACAGGTTTCCGGCTATATTTTGGTTTAAGGAGGAACTGATTCGGTCGAACGAAATTATCATGGGAATCACCGGACAGGAAGTGATTTATGTCAGACGAGATAAATTGTGAAATTGCTGATAGGGGAAGGCGTTTTTTGTTTATCTGTAAAAAGCGAGTGGTAAAACTGCAAAAAGTAGTGTAAATTTAGTGATTTTATGATATGCTATTGACATAGAAAACAGAGGAGTAAGCAGAATGAGGTTTGAATGGGATGAGGACAAAAATTCCATAAACAAGGAAAAACATAAAATTTCATTTGAGACAGCAGCACATGTTTTTTGATGACCCCAATTATATAGAAATGTTTGACTTTGAACATAGTGTCAATGAAGACAGGTATATTGCAATAGGAAGAGTTGGGGATGTTCTGTTTGTGGTATTTACAGAGAGAAAGTAAGCGGTCAGATTGATTTCAGCCAGACTTGCAACGAGCGCAGAAAGGGATCTTTATTATGACCAAGACATATATTATTGAGAATGGACAGGGACCTACAGAAGAGCAATTTAGAGAAATTGAAGAAGCAAAAAAGCATCCGATCACTTTTGATGAGGATTGCGAGGAATTGTCTCCTGCGATGATGAAAGCGTTTAAGAGTGCCGTGGTACAGAGAAACCGTAAGAAAAAAGCTTGAAAAATTTGAATATTAAAATAATAGCGTAGAGGCGTATGAAGATGAACATGCGCCTTTTTGCATTGCAAAGAATAAGTTATGACGGTTCTACCACACCTGCAAACAGATTTTCGACGGCTTACAGGAACGGGGTGTACACGTTACTTTTTTGTGACGGTGGAGGAGATACTGTTTGACTGAACTGTATGTACTTTGCTGAATCTCTGAGATAAATTTGTGAAATTGGTGGTTTTGTGATACTCTATTATTATAGAAAGCAGGATTCTAATCGATACAGTAGGATGAGGTTTCCCTATGAGAAATAAAGTGCGGCAAATGAAAAAAATGATAAAAATAATAGTGCGTATTACGGTCTTATGCAGCATAGGAATTTGTTTTCATGCATGTGGGAAAGATGTGCAGGAAAATAAAGCTATAGAAGTGTACCGGGTGCCGTATGAAGAGTTTGACTGCGACTATAAAGAAGGGGACTATCTTGCGATAGAGAAATCCGGTGAAACTCTCTATATACCGGATTGTTACGGAGAAATTTTAAATGTTTCCGTAAATGAATCTTGTATTATTATTCGACATAGAGATTTGGTTGATAATCAGATAAAAGAGAATACGATACCAATTATTTTTTTACCTGACGAAACAAACAATGTGTTGGAAATAACGGCAGGAAAAGATAAAAGAGTATTGGCAAGTTCGAATACGGAAAAATTGCCATTATCCATATGGTCTGAGGAATTTTTCTGGGAAAATAAGTTGTACAAGGTGACTTTTGAGAGAACAAGCTTAGTTTACAGTGGGCTGTTTTTCGAGAACGGAGACTTGCTTGCAGATTATGGTATAAAGGTTTTTGATGAAAACGGAGATTTGATTGCGGAGTAGGTATTGACCAATTATCCTGTTCGATACGAAGATATGCATTGGCTCATAGATTTTTTGGGAGATGGATTTCCTGATTTGGCTTTTTGTACAGAATATATTCTTGCAAAGTTTAGTTCAACAACGACGCATTTTCTGATATGGAATATGGAAACGTCATCTTATCAGCCGGAGATTTTTCCAAAGCAAGAAGTATATGAGGAAGTAATGTTTCGTCCATTATGGAATACAGAATTGTCTGCAGTTTTGTTTTTTGCCGGCAGTGATATAGAGGACAGGATAATTATGCTTATGTATGCGTATGCTGATAGCGAATGGAAAATTATCAGAAGACTTGCACCTGTATATGAGGGGAATGAGGATGAACAAAACGAGACGTCTGCTTATATAGGATATCAGGAAATTTTTTATGACGATAATGAAATAATCAGCCGGCACATGGTGGAATTTGAAGGCATAAATGCGATATGGTTTGATACAGGCAGTGTCTGGTGTAAGGATAACGTAACAAATATACAACTTTATCCGGGCGAAGAATGGCAGGAAATTACGATACAGGAAGAAGGTGTAACTTTTAAAAAGTATGTAAGATGCCGGAAATAACAATACTTTTGAGGAAGATTGAGGAGAAAGTAGATGCTGATTTCAAAATTTGATAACAATGAATCCAATATAAATGTAAAACAATTAGAAAACATGTATGATATGGCATTGCCTGACGAATACAAAAAATTTTTAATCAAGTATAATGGTGGCAAAACACCGGAAACAAAATTTAAAATAAATGGAGTATCTTCGGATATCCAAGGTTTTTTTGGAGTGGGAAATGCAGAAGAAAGCTATCACTTTGACCGTTTAAAAAATTCTGTTAGAATACAGGAATGGCTGAAATGCGAAATGTTTCCTATTGGTTTCAATATATTTGGAGATTATATCATGATAAGCGTGAATAACAAAAAAATATATTTTTGTTATCACGATAAACCATTACAGTATATTGAACTGGCAGAAGACTTCGGTTCTTTTATAAACAAGTGTAAAAGTAAAAAAATTGGTTATATTCGTTCCATAGAAGAGAGAAGAAACGATATGATTAAGCTGGGGAAAGGGGATAAAATTACACCGGAGAAAATAGCCGGCTGGCAGGCAGAGATAGATGAATATGCTAATATACATCAGGAGGAATTGAGGATAGACTGACAGCGGTGGACGAGATACTGTTTGACTGAGCAGCCTGCATATTCCGAAATGCGGAAGGCGTCATATGCATATATTTGCGGAAGGTGCGGTTATAATAGCTGATGTTGTTAAAGCCGCATTTGGTTGCAATCAGGCTGATTTCGTCGTCGGAGTGCTCAAGAAGCTCCACGCTCTGTTGAATCCGGTAATAGTTCAGATAGGAAAACGGCGTCATGTGCGTCATGGTTTTAAACAGGCGGCAGATATGTCCTTTGCTCAGATGAAAGTTTTTTTCAAGCTGTGACAGCGTGATTTCACTGTCGTAGTTTGCGCGAAGATATTCCATCATGGATTTGGCAAGCACAATCTGATGCGCTGAACTGTTTTCGGTCGGACTGAGGTCAGGGGCAGCGTGGGTGACAAGCAGATGAAAGACTTCCAGAAGGCGCACTTTTATAAAGAGCTCGTAGGCGTGTTCCTTTGCGTGGAAAGCCTGCCGGATTTGGTTCAGGCACTGCAGCAGGGACAGCTCCCATGCGGCATCGGTGTGCGGGCGGCTTAGCAGCAGTGTGGCATCGGTGCGCAGGCGGTTTTGCCGCAGCGTGGCATCGGTGTGCAGGAGAACACAGTCTGCGCTGCCGGAAAAAAGAGGTTCTAAGTATTTTTTCTGAATGGTGTCTTTGCTTACACTACGCAGAAAATCAGGGTGAAAAACAATGGCAAAAAAATCGAGCGGCTCTTGCTTGGGACAGGTCAGAAAATGAAGCTGATTGGAGGGAATCAGGCAGATATCGTTTTCTTTTACCGGATACATTCTGCCGTCTAACTGGATGCTGCCCTCGCCTTTGGTAATGACCAGAAACTCAATTTCCTCATGCCAGTGGCAGCCAATGCGTTCCTCGAAGGACGGATTGGAAGAAATATCATATAACATAAAAGGAAACAGGGCGTTTCCGTGCGGCGTGGTCTCACGAAGCAGGGGAATATTTTGTGTGTTCATTTGAATCCTCGTTTCTGTGGCGGAAGGCATATTTTGGCAGACGCTTTTTCTGAAACTTTATCCATATACAAAAATATCAATATTGTGTAAGCTTATGTAAATATTGTTAAAGAATTAAAAATCTTCCGTCAATATAATGTTAGTATAGAGGGAACAACGGGAAAAAGCAATTTAAAAATTTTCCGGATATGTCCATGATTTTCAGGGACAAGTATAAAAAGACCGGACAGGAAAGAAAAAACAAAGAAAAAAAGAGAGCGCAACGACGAAATCGCAGAATACTACAACAAAAAACGGAGGAAGCAGACATGAGGTTTTGGAAAGAAGAGCAGTCTTTGGTATGGAAGCATGGGTACGAGACGGTGATGGTTACGCCGTGGGGGAAGAACGCACTGCGTGTGCGCGCCACAAAGTATCCGAAATTTACGGAGCATGACTGGGCGCTGGAGGAGCCGGTTCCGGTTTCGGGAAATGTGTCGGTCGAGATAGGCGATGGTGAGGCGGCAGTTACGAACGGACGTCTCTGCCTTAAGGTGGACGGTTCCGGCATCATGACTTTTTACCGTGACGGGAAGAAGATTCTCAAGGAATACCACAGGGATTACGACCATTCTTCCTGCAGGGAGAGCCGGTGCTTAAAAATCCGCGGAAGGGAATACAAAGCCATTGTGGGCGGCGACTATGCGCTGAAGGTGCGTTTCGAGAGCAACGACGGGGAAAAGATTTACGGCATGGGGCAGTACCAGCAGCCTTATCTTGACTTAAAGGGCTGCACACTGGAGCTTGCCCAGAGAAATTCACAGGTTTCGGTTCCCTTTGCGGTATCCAGTTTGGGGTACGGCTTTTTGTGGAATCACCCGGGTGTGGGAAGCGTGATATTTGGCAAAAACTACACGGAATGGGAAGCGAAGGCGGCAAAGCAGATGGATTACTGGATTACGGCGGACGAGAATCCGGCAAAGCTTTTGGAAAATTACACGGAGGTCACCGGCAGGGCGCCTGCGTTTCCCGAAGGGCTTTTGGGGCTGTGGCAGTGCAAGCTTCGCTATCGGACACAGGAAGAGGTGCTTGGCGTTGCGAGAAAATACAAGGAGCTTAACA
This sequence comes from Lachnospiraceae bacterium, assembly GCA_014804445.1. Lineage (GTDB taxonomy): Bacteria > Bacillota > Clostridia > Lachnospirales > Lachnospiraceae > Acetatifactor. Next base: position 135,517 of record JAAUZU010000029.1, read on the forward strand.
TTCCGCTTGATGTGATTGTCATCGATTTCTTTCACTGGACGAGGCAGGGGGACTGGAAATTTGACAAGGAGTACTGGCCGGACCTGAAGGCAATGTGCGACGAGCTGCATGCGATGGGGACGAAGGTGGTGGTTTCCGTATGGCCTTCCGTGGACAAAAAGAGTGAAAATTTCTGGGAAATGTCGGAGCGTGGTCTTTTGATTCAGACGGAGCGCGGCAGCAATCAGACTTATGATTTTCAGGGGGATTGTCTGGAGATTGACGTGACCAACCCTGAGGCGCGGGCTTATTTATGGGAAAAATGTAAAAAGAATTACTATGATTACGGCATCGATATGTTCTGGCTGGATAATGCCGAGCCGGATTACAATGTGTATGATTTTGACAATTACCGGTATCAGCTTGGCAGCGCTCTGGAGGTGAGCAGCATCTATCCCAAGCTTTATGCCAAAACCTTTTACGATGGACTGAAGGCGGAGGGCAGGGAAAAGGAAATTCTGCACCTGATTCGCTGCGGCTGGGCGGGAAGCCAGAAGTACGGCACACTCCTTTGGTCGGGGGACATTCCCAGCACCTTTGAATCCATGCGTGACCAGCTTGCAGCAGGACTTAACATGGGGCTGGCGGGAATTCCGTGGTGGACCACGGACATCGGTGGCTTTATGACGGATGACGTGAAGGATGAGACGTTTCGAGAATTGCTTCTGCGCTGGTTTGAGTTTGCGGTATTCAGTCCGGTTCTCCGTATGCATGGCGACAGAGGGCCTCATGACATTCCGCCGCTTTCCGATAAGGAGTGGGGCGGCGGCAGCCTCTACACAGGACATGACAACGAATTGTGGAGCTATGGTGAGGAAGCATTTGCGATTATGAAGAAACAGTTGGAGCTTCGCCTGTCCATCAAGCCTTATGTGGCAGAACTGATGCAGGAAGCCTCAGATACGGGAGCGCCGCTTCTTAGGACGATGTTCTATGAATTTCCGCAGGATGCGCATTGCTGGGAGACAGAAGACCAGTACATGTTTGGCGATAAGTATCTGGTAGCGCCGGTATTTGCCCTTGGACAGCGGGAACGCGAGGTGTATCTGCCCGCCGGAAACTGGAGAAGCCTTGCGGACGGGCAGCTTTGTGAAGGAGGACGGACGGTGCTCTGTGCAGCGCCTTTAGACCGGATTCCTGTTTTTGAAAGGGTATAAAATTTATTCCTGATGGGGCGCCGGTCCGGTGGAGCCTCTGACAATGAGAGGCGCCCGTAACAGGATGGAACCGATGGTCACATGGTTGAGCAGGCAGGAGAGCGCATAAAAGCCACACTGTCCAAGTGCAATCCTGTCCTGTCTGACCGTGGTAAGGGGCGGCGTTGTGTAGGCTGTCATGGGCAAATCGTCGAAGCCCACGATGCTGATATCGTCGGGGATACGGACGTCCCTGTCGTCAAACTCCGCGATGGCGGAGATGGCGCGCACGTCATGGGAAAAGAGGATGGCGGTAACGCCCTGCTCCAACAGCCTGGGGATATATTTGCGTGTGGATTCCGATACGTAATAACCAAGTCCGATATAGTCCTCATTGATTTCAAGCCCGTATTTTTCGAGGGCATTGATATAGGCGTGGTAGCGTGCCTTTAAAATATAAGAATCCAGCGGGCCTGAGATCAGCCCGATTTTTTTATGTCCCAATTTGACTAAATGGCGGACTGCCAAATCAAAGCCTTCCTGATTGTCACAGCCCACGGAGGCGATATAAGGGTTGTCGTTGATATAATTGTCGTAGAGTACGGTGGGGACTTTGGCAGTACGCAGTTCCTGCATCCAGGGGTCTAAAAGCGACAAGCCTAATATAAAGGAAGCCTGATAGCCCTGCTGCAGCATAAAGACGCTGTAAGGCGTCAGCTTCTGCATATCAATGCTGATGGGAATAACGTCCACGGCCCAGCCGCTGGGTTCTGCCATCTGCTTGAAGCCCAGCACGATATCATGCCCGAACTGGTTTGGCGTATCGTACTCCATATTTTCCACGAGAATACAAATTTTCTTTTCTCTTTTCTGCATGCGCTTGTTGACATAGCCAAGCTCCACGGCGGTCTCAAGAATCTGCTTGCGCATCTCATCACTTACGTCAGTGGCATTGTTTAAACCTTTAGAAACGGTACTTTTGGAGATGCCGAGCTTTGCCGCAATATCATTAATCGTAGCCATACAGAACCCTCCTGAAAAATTTGTGAAAGATGACAATAATGTTTTTGCCTGTAAATTGATTATAGCAAGAGAAATGGCGAAACACAAGCAAGGTTACTAAACTTTATGCCTGTCCTTTTTTTCGTGCCTGCATAAACGACGGGACAGGCTGTGCGGCAAACCGTTACGGAAAGCGTATCGGAGCGTTTGAAAGTAATATTTTCAGACGAAACGGAACGAAAATTCCAAAACAAAAGTTTCGAAACCAAAAAAGAAAAAAGTTTAGAAACAATATACAAAGTGTACAATAAAACCAAAAATAAGCATATTTTATAGTAAAAGTGCATAAAAATAGTGTTGACCGAAGGGAAATGCTATGGTAGCATGCTAATATAACGAAACTTAGCAAAACCAATTATTTTCTAAGTAAAAATAAGGAGGAAAAGAAATGAAGAAGCTATTAGTTGCATTGTTGGTAACGGCGATGACTGTTACATCACTTGCAGGATGTGGAAATAACGACTCCACAGGAGGAAACAGCGGAAACTCCACACCGGCAAACACCGGCGGGGAAAATGCAGGGGGAACGCCTTCAGGTGAGGTTACGGATGTAACGTTGAAGGTTTGGTGTCCGCAGAACCAGGTAGATACCGGCATTATGGAACAGCAGCAGGCTGCATTTGCTGCAGAGCATCCGGAGTATAACATTACATGGGTTACTGAAATTGTCGGCGAAGACAAATGCGCAGAGAACCTGTTACGAGACGTAGGCGCGGCTGCAGACGTATTTATGTTTGCAAACGACCAGCTTCCCCAGATGGTAGAGGCAGGTGCAATCGCAAGACTTGGCGGAAGCACCGAGGAAATGGTAAAGGAAACGATTGCAGAGTCCGTTGTGGCAACCGCAGTTGTAGACGACGCACTGTACGGCATTCCTTATACCCACAATACATTCTTTATGTACTATGACAAGACAATTCTTGACGAGTCAGACATCACTTCTTTAGAGAAGATTATGGCGAAGGAAACTGCAGACAATGTATACAACTTCTATTTTGAATCCGCAGGCGGCTGGAAGCTGGGCTGCTACTACTATGGCGCAGGCTTAAGCATCTTCGGACCGGAAGGAAGCGATTTGTCCGCAGGTGTTGACTGGAACAACGCAACCGGTGTTGCAGTTACCAATTACCTGATTGATTTGATTAACAATCCGAAGTGCGCATACGACGGTGAAATTTCTGTTTCCGAGCTGGCTGAGGACCACAGAATCGGCGCATGGTTTACCGGTTCCTGGGAGTATGACCTGTACAAGGGCATCCTCGGTGACGACCTTGGTCTGGCAGTGATTCCTACCTTCAATCCCGATGGTACAGACTATCAGCTTCTGGGCTTCTACGGCTCCAAGTGTATCGGTGTAAACGCACATTCCCAGAACATGGCAGCAGCAGTTGCTTTTGCAGCATTCCTCGGCAATGAAGAGAATCAGCTTCTTCGCTATGAACTGTCTGCACAGATTCCGGCTAACATCGCAGCAGGCAACAGCGATGCGGTAAAGGCTGACCCGATGGCAACCGTAATCGTAAACGAGGCAAATATGGCGAGTGTTGCACAGCCTGCAAACTCTGTATTCAGTGCAAGATACTGGACCTATGCAAATGCAATCCCCACCGAAATCAGAAGCGGTGACATTACAAAAGACAATGTACAGGCAAAACTGGATGATTTTGTAAACGCTATGACGGCGGAGTAAAACTCCGGGGGGAGGTTCCAGAATGACGATATTTAAGAAAAAGGACCGGTCTGCTGCGCGCAGGCCGGCCGATATCAGAATTTCCGAGTCGTTTAAAAACGGAAATATCATCACGAGACTTTCCTTCTTTATATTCGGGCTTGGAAATCTTATCAACAAACAGATTGTACGAGGCCTGTTGTTCCTTGCCATTGAAATCGGATATTTGTTCTATATGATTTCTTTCGGAATCGGTGCGATTGGCAACTTCATTACACTGGGTACGGTGGAGCAGGGGCAGGCATACAATGAGGCCCTCGGTATTTATGAGTATACAGCCGGCGACAATTCCATGCTTTGTCTGCTGTATGGTGTTATCACATTTGTATTGACCGCAGCAGTCATCTTTGTGGCGTGCATGTCGGGAAAGAGCGCTTACTGTACGCAGTTCCGCAAGGAAAAGGGTCTGAAGGTGCCGAACTTTAAGGACGATTTGAAATCGCTGCAGGAGGAAAACCTTCACGCATTCCTGCTGACGTTCCCGATTATCGGTATCATCTGCTTTACGATTGTACCGCTGATATTCATGATTCTGATTGCGTTTACCAGTTATGACCATGAACATCAGCCGCCCGGAAATTTGTTTGACTGGGTGGGGTTTGACAATTTTGCGGCCATGTTCTCACAGGGAAGCAAGCTGGCGTCAACCTTCTGGCCGGTATTGTCCTGGACGTTAATCTGGGCGGTGTTTGCAACGGTAAGCTGCTTTATCTTTGGGCTTCTGCTGGCGCTTCTGATTAACCGCAAGGGAACAAGGGCCAAGGGCTTCTGGAGATTTATGTTCGTGCTGTCGGTAGCGGTTCCGCAGTTCGTAACCCTGCTCAGCATGAGAACCATTTTCAATGCAAATGGTCCTGTAAACGTATTATTACGACATTTAGGCGTGATTGGCGCTACGGAATCCATACCTTTCTTTACCAATCCGCTGTATGCAAAGATTACCATTATCTGCATCAATATCTGGATAGGCGTGCCGTTTACCATGCTGTCCACAACGGGTATTCTGCAGAACATTCCCGCAGAGCTTTACGAGGCGGCAAAGATTGACGGTGCAAGCGCACCTACCATTTTCAGAAAGATTACGCTGCCGTATATGCTCTTCGTTATGACGCCCAACCTGATTACCTCTTTTACGGGCAATATCAACAACTTCAACGTGATTTTCCTGTTATCCGGCGGCGGTCCCGATTCTCTGGACTACTACTACGCAGGAAAGACAGACCTTTTGGTTACCTGGCTGTACAGGCTGACCATCACGCAGAAGGATTACAATCTGGGCGCCGTTATCGGTATTCTGGTATTTATTATCCTTGCCGTTTTGTCACTGTTGACCTACCGTCGTACCGGTGCTTATAAAGATGAGGGGGCATTCCAATAATGAGAGCGAAACGATTTATTACCAACTCAGCCTGCCATGTGCTGCTGGCTATCCTCAGCATTATCTGGGTTCTGCCGATATTCTATGTTGTACTGACCTCATTCCGTAAGGAAGGCGGTTCCTATAAGAGTTATATATGGCCCAGAGGCTTTACGCTGGATAATTATAAGAATCTGTTCCATGGAAACAGCGGTGTTGATTTTCCAAGATGGTTTATGAATACCTTGATCATTGCGATATTCAGTACAATACTTTCCGCATTCTTTGTGCTGTGCGTTTCCTATGTTATGAGCCGCCTGCGCTTTAAGATGAGAAAGCCGTTCATGAACATTGCGCTGATACTCGGTATGTTCCCGGGCTTTATGTCCATGATAGCAGTGTACTACATCTTAAAGGGCTTAGGCTTTTTGGAGACAGGTGTGTTGAAGCAGGTAGCGCTTGTGCTGGTCTATTCCGGCGGTGCAGGACTTGGCTTCTATATGGCGAAGGGATTTTTTGACACGATTCCCAAGACCATTGACGAGGCGGCTTATATAGACGGCGCGACCAAATGGGATACCTTTATCCATGTGACGATTCCCATGTCGAAGCCGATTATCACATATACGCTGCTGACCGCATTCATGGGTCCCTGGGTGGATTACATTTTTGCAAAGGTTATCATGGGAAATGAAACGCCCTATTATACCATTGCAATCGGTCTGTGGAATATGCTGGAAAAGGAATTTGTAGAATATTACTATACGCAATTCTATGCCGGCTGCGTTGTGATTTCCATACCGATAGCGATTCTCTTCCTGATGACGCAGAAATGCTATGTGGAAGGAGTATCGGGAGCCGTAAAAGGCTGATTGTTTTACAGAGAAGTACGAAAAAAGAGCTGCCGCGAAAAACGTTTCTATTTTGCGGCAGCCTTTTTAAACTAAGGGTTTTGCCCGAACTTAGGAGTGAGGAATTGTGAAAACCTTTGTATATAGAGAAGATTTTGACGACTGTTTCCGGTATGACGGAAAGGATTTAGGGGCAAAGTGTACGGCGGAAGGGACGGTTTTTAAGGTGTGGAGCCCTTTTGCTGAAAAAATAGAACTGCGGCTCTACCGAAATGACAACAAGGAAGCATGTATCATAAGGGAAATGGAGCCGGAGGACAGGGGCGTGTGGAAGCAGGAATTTGAAGAAAACCTGCACGGCATGTATTATGATTACCTTGTATATACGAACGGGCAGGCGATACGCACTGCCGACCCCTATGCTACGGGCTGTAACTGTAACGGGCGCAAAAGCATGGTGGTCAATCTGAAACTGACGGACCCGGTGGGGTTTGCGGAGGATAAAGCGCCGGAGTCGGAACCGGAGAAGATTATATACGAGCTGCATATCAAGGATTTTTCCTATGATGCGGACAGCGGGGTTTCGGAGGCATACCGCGGAAAGTATAAAGCATTTACGGTGCAGGGGACAAATGGAAGTTATCCGACCTGCATGGAATATTTAAGGGATCTGGGCGTTACCCATGTGCACCTTATGCCGTTTTTTGATTATGGTTCCGTGGACGAAGCAGGAAATGCCGGGCAGTATAACTGGGGCTACGACCCTTTAAATTACAATGTGCCGGAGGGCTCCTATGCCACTGATGTGTCCGATGGCACGGTCAGAATACGGGAGTGCAAGGAAATGATTCAGGCACTTCACAAAAAAGGGATGCGCGTTATCATGGATGTGGTGTATAATCATACTTATAGCGAGGATTCGTGGCTGCAGCGTATGGCGCCGGGTTATTATTACCGTCACAAGGAGGACGGCAGTTTGTCGGATGGCTCCGCCTGTGGAAATGACATTGCCGCAGGAAGGGCGATGGTAGACAATTACATTGCGGATTCCGTGATGTACTGGGCGAAAGAGTACCATATAGACGGCTTCCGCTTTGATTTGATGGGACTTCTGACCGTGGAATTGATGAACCGGATACGGCGCGAGCTAAATGAAGCGTTTGGCGAGGGCGAAAAAATCCTGTATGGCGAGCCGTGGCGGGCGGATGCATCGCCCATGGAGGATGGTACACAGGCGGCGTTAAAGGAAAATATGGAAAGCCTTGACGAGGGCATCGGTATTTTCAGTGACGACACCAGAGATGTGATTAAAGGCCATGTGTTTGATGAAAAGGAGCCCGGCTTTGTCAATGGCGGTTCCGGTCTGGAGGCTTTGCTCTTGTTTGCCGTGACAGGCTGGCGGGACGGCGGCGCGTGCTTCAGACCGAAGAGCTGCGCGCAGATTATCAACTATGTGTCTGCACATGACAATTTTACCCTTTGGGATAAGCTGGTGTATTCCATGCACGAGGAGCCTGATTTTGAAAAGAAATACGAGGATGTGCTTTCGGCAAACAAGCTGGCGGCGTTTATCTATTTTACCTGTCAGGGCAATCTTTTTATGCAGGCCGGAGAGGAGTTTGGTCGTACCAAATTCGGGGAAGGCAACAGTTACAATTCTCTGCCGGAGATTAATATGCTGCGCTGGAGCAGAACGGTGGAATACAAGGAGCTGGTGGAGTATTATAAAGGATTGATTCGTCTCAGGAAGCATCTGCCGGGGCTGTGCGATAAATCGGCTTCTGCTTCCACGCGGATTACAGAGAAAAAAATACACAAGAGCGGCGTGGTTTCCTTCCGCGTGGACAATACAAGTCCGGATAAGGAAGGCGCCTCAGAGCTGCTGGTGATTTACAATGCTGATACCGAAGATTATCCCTTTCGACTGCCGGAGGGCACATGGGCGGTTTTGGCTGACGGGATGGCGGCGGACATAAAGCGTGCCTTGCATACAGAAGAAAAAGAGGTTTTGGTTGCGGCGCACAGCGGTATGCTGCTCGCCTTGATATAAAAGGAAAGGAACCGGACACATGAAAAGAGCAAGCGGGATTCTGCTTCCGGTGGCAAGCCTGCCTTCCAAATATGGAATAGGCTGTTTTTCAAAGGAAGCATATGCATTTATCGACAAATTGGTGGAAGCGGGGCAGAGCTATTGGCAGATTCTGCCGCTTTCCCCTACAAGCTATGGGGATTCTCCCTATCAGTCGTTTTCGTCTTTTGCGGGCAATCCCTATTTTATTGACCCCGATGCGCTGGTGGAAGAAGGCGTGCTGACGGAGGAAGAATGCGAGTCGTTTGACTTTGGCAGTAACCCTGTGCAAATTGACTATGAAAAACAGTACAGACAGCGTTTTCTTCTGCTGCGGCTTGCCTATGAGCGCAGCAATATTGCACAGAATCCGGATTTTATCCGTTTTATGGAACAAAATGCAGACTGGCTTGAGGACTATGCTCTTTTTATGGCGGTCAAGCAGCGCTTTGGCGGAGCGGCATGGAGCGAATGGGCGGAGGATATCAAAAAGCGCTGGTCCTTTGCACTGGATTATTATCGGCGGGAGTGTTATTTTGACATTGAATTTTATAAGTATCTGCAGTTTGTATTTCAGAAACAGTGGAGCAGGCTGAAGCGGTACGCAAACGAAAAAGGAATTCGGATTATCGGGGATATTCCCATCTATGTGGCATTTGACTCCTCGGATGCATGGGCGCATCCGGAGATGTTCCAGTTTGACGGCGAGTATTGTCCGACTGCCGTGGCGGGCTGTCCGCCCGACGCCTTTGCCGAGACGGGGCAGCTTTGGGGCAATCCCTTGTACCGCTGGGAATACCACAGGCAGACAGGTTACCAGTGGTGGTGCCGCAGGATGGAGCATTGTTTTTCCTTGTATGATGTGGTGCGGATTGACCATTTCCGCGGCTTTGACGAGTATTACAGTATCCCGTGGGGGGATGAGACGGCGGAGCACGGACATTGGGAGAAGGGACCCGGTATGGAGCTGTTTTGGGCGCTGCGTGCAAGGCTTGGAGAGCAGGAAATTATTGCGGAGGATTTGGGCTTTCTGACGGAGTCGGTTATGCGGCTTTTGGAGGAAAGCGGATACCCCGGTATGAAGGTGCTGGAGTTTGCCTTTGATCCGCGGGAGAAATCGGATTATCTGCCGCACAGCTATCATAAAAACTGTGTGGTTTATACAGGCACCCACGACAACGAGACGCTGGTGCAGTGGTACAAAGGTCTTGACGACGAAAGCAGAGCGTTTGCAGAAGAATACATGGACAATGCGGCAACGCCGGACAAAGAAAAATATTGGGATTTTGTGCGCATGGCAATGCTGAGTGTTGCCGACACCTGCGTCATTCCTGTGCAGGACTATCTGGGACTGGATAAAGAGGCGCGAATTAACAAGCCCTCCACGCTGGGCGGAAACTGGCTGTGGAGAATGACAGAAGGGATGTTGACCGAAGAAGTCATTGAAAAAATACGGCGGCTTACCGAAATCAGCGCACGCTTACCGGAATAAACAAGGAAAACCGCTTCGGCGGTTTTTCCCATGAATGGAGACGATTATGAAATTTATATATGGAAAACAGGATTTTCAGACATTGGAGCGGGGAGAGGAAAACTGCTTTCTGATGACGAACGGGCTTGGGGGATTTTCTTCCCTTACCATGACCGGTTCCTGCAGCCGGAATGACCATGCGGTGCTGATGGCATGTATGCACGCGCCCAACAACAGGGTCAATATGATACACAGGCTGGAGGAGATGCTGTGTATGGGGGAAGAAAAGATACATATTTCCAGCCAGCGGTTTGCCGACGGCTCTGCAGAGGAGGGATTTCTCTATCAGACACGCTTTTCCTACGAGGATTATCCGCAATTCAGCTATCTGATAAAGGGAGTGGAAATCATGCGCACTCTGGTTGTAAAGCAGGGAGAAAACACGGTGGGTATATCCTACGAAATCAAGAACCGTTCGGATAAGGCGGTAACGCTTTTTGTGTATCCCCACTTGCAGTTTGTGCCGAAGGGTGCGCTGCTCTCCAAGGAGCAGTCCTTTACGGTGGAAGGACGAAAAATCAGCGCAAACGGAAAGCAGCTTTACTGTGAGACAAACGGGGAATTTTCGGAGCTGCCCCTTCGCTTTTTTGACAATCTCTATTATGCCTATGACGCCTGTGACGGCAGGCGGGAAACGGGCTGCACGGCTGTCAACCACCGTGTCAGGCTGACTGTTTCTGCGGGGCAGACGGACACACTTTCCATCGTCTATGGTGTGATGAAGGAGCTGCCTTCTGTAGAGGAGATGCTTGCGTGCATGAAGCAGCGCCGGCGCGCGCTGGAGCGACAGGCGGGTTTTGCGGACGAGACGGCAAAGACGCTTGCTGTCAATGCGGACCAGTTTATTTCCTATCGCGCATCAACGGCAAAGCAGACGATACTGGCGGGATTTCCTTTCTTTGAGGACTGGGGCAGGGATACCATGATTGCCATACAGGGGCTCTGCCTTGCCACAAGGCGGTATGAGGAGGCGGAGAGCATCTTAAAGACCTTTCTTGCCTACTGCAAAAAAGGTTTGATGCCGAATCTGTTTCCGGAGGGAAAAGAAGCGCCCGGGTACAATACCGTGGATGCCTCGCTTCTGTTTATTCTTGCCGTGTATGAATATTATAAGAGGACAAGGGACATTGCCTTTGTAAAAAGCGCCTACGGGACGATGGCGGAGATCATAGAATGGTACAAAAAGGGCACGGACTTTGGCATTGGCATGGATACGGACGGGCTGATTTTTGCGGGAAAGGATTTGGACCAGGTTACATGGATGGACGTCAGGGTGGGGGATATCCTGCCCACGCCAAGGCATGGTAAGCCTGTGGAAATCAATGCTTACTGGTACAATGTTCTGCGCATTATGGAGGAGTTTCAGAAGCTTTGTCCCGCGCAGAAAGCCGATAAGGAGAAGGTAGCGGGCGCTGGAAGTGCGGTGACAGTACAGGAATGGGACTATGGACGGCTTGCCGATTTGGTGAAGGAAAGCTTTGCAAAGTTCTGGAATGAAGAGACAGGCTGCTTAAAAGACGTGCTCTCCGGCACAAAGGCGGATTTGCAGATTCGCTGTAACCAGATTTGGGCGGTTTCTCTGCCCTTTTCGGTGCTTTCTCCTGAGAGGGAAAGCCAAGTGGTGGAGACGGTGTTTCGGAAGCTGTACACTCCCTATGGGCTTAGAACGCTGGACCCTGCGGATGGGGAATTCTGTCCTGTCTATGGCGGTGAGCAGCTAAAAAGAGACTTGGCGTACCATCAGGGGACGGTGTGGGTATTCCCGCTGGGCGGCTATTACCTTGCCTATCTGAAGGTGCATGGATATTCTGAGGAAGCAAAGATGTATGTAAAGGAACAGCTTGCGAGTATAACCGCAGCGCTGCGGGAGGGCTGTATCGGGCAGCTTCCTGAGATTTACGACGGCGCGAATCCGGTTTCGTCGAAGGGCTGTTTCGCACAGGCGTGGAGCGTGGGAGAAATGCTGCGCGTGTATGATGTGCTGCGGGAGGAAGTGTGAGATGTACCAGAATTATATTTTTGATTTATACGGCACGCTGGCGGATATCCGCACCGACGAGGATAAGCCGTATTTGTGGAAGAAGCTTGCCGAACTCTATGCATCCTTCGGGGCTTTTTACAGTCCGGCAGAGTTGAAAAGGGAGTTCCGTCGGCTGGAGCAGAAAGAGAAAGAGGCGCTTGGCGGCAAGGATGCAGAGCCGAATTTGCGCTGGGTGTTTGCAAAGCTGTATCAGCAAAAAGAGATTGTCTGTGACGACACGCAGGCGAAGATGACGGCAGTTTTTTTCAGAACGCTTTCCAGGGAGAAACTTGCCCTTTACGACGGTGTGGAGGCATTTTTAAAGGAGTTGAAGAGAAGGAAAAAGAACATTTACTTGCTTTCCAATGCGCAGGCGGACTTCACGGAGCCGGAGCTTTGTATGCTGGGAATTGTTCCTTATTTTGACGGCATTTTCCTCTCCTCCAAACAGGGAGTCAAAAAGCCTTCTCCCGCATTTTTTAATGGGCTGCTCAAACAATACAGGCTGGTAAAGAAAGAGAGCATTATGATAGGAAACGACGAGGCAGCGGATATCGCAGGCGCATGTGCAGTGGGTATGGATTCCCTGTACATCCACACGGATATTTCCCCAAAGGAATACGGGGTGTACAGTGCTTCCTACCGCATTATGGACGGGGATTTCAGGAAAATTGCGCCGTTGGTGCTGCGGCAGGAGTAATGCGAAAAAGTTTTTGCAAAAAGTTCTCGCCTCAAATAAATTGAAATGGTTATGGGCATATGATAAAATGAACACATCTTTTAAAATGTACAGGAAAGATGGAAGGATAAAGCGTTTCAGAAAGCTGACAGAGAATGACCATGGAACCATATTTGGATGACAGAGATGAAGAGAGAGAATTCCGCATTCGCTACGAGCGAAGAAGACGTATGCGGCTTGAGCGGCAGCGGCGCATAAGACGACAGCGTATGTTGAAAAGGCTTTTGTGCCTGATCGGACTTATTGTGCTGGCAGTCTTTATCGGTTTTGCCATAAAACACGGCAGAAAACAGGAAGCGGATGAAATTCTGTCAAAGGTACAAAGTGCGGGGGCTGTAAGGCGAACCGGTGAACCGAATATGGCTGGGGCGGAGGGAGAGATAACAGAAACTGAGATAAGCGTATCAGAACCGCAACAAGAAAAGCCCTTTTATAGCTTTGCAGTAACACCGGACACAGTTACCATTTACGATGAGGAAGTAATTAGTACAAATGCCATTCTGGTCGATGAAAGTGCAGATATCATCATTGCCGCAAAAGGCGCAGATGAAAGAATCTATCCCGCTTCCATGACAAAGGTACTGACGGTGCTTGTAGCAGCGGAGCAGATTAAGGAAGAAGATTTGGATGACATCTTCACCATGACTTTGGAAATTACCGATTATGCCTACGTAAATGATTGCAGCTCAGTGGGATTTTTGAATGGAGAAGAAGTAACAGTGCGTGATTTGTTTTACGGAACCGTGCTGCCGTCCGGAGGTGATGCTGCATTAGGGCTTGCGACTTATATAGCAGGTTCCCATGAGGCATTTGTTGATATGATGAATGCAAAATTGGAAGAGCTTGGGATAGCGGACAGCGCACATTTTACGAATTGTATAGGACTTTATAATGAAGACCACTATTGCACTGTTTATGATATGGCTGTTATTATGAAGGCGGCTATGCAGAACGAGTTGTGCAGGGAATTTTTGTCTGCACATATTTATACCACTGCGCCGACGGAACAACATCCGGATGGGATTACAGTTTCTAATTGGTTCCTGCGGAGAATTGAGGATAAGGAAACAGGGGGAGAGGTATTGTGCGCTAAGACGGGGTATATAACCCAGGCCCAAAACTGTGCGGTAAGCTATGGTGTTTTTGCAGGCGGAACACCGTATATTTGTGTAACGGTAGGTTCAACCAGCGTTTGGAGATGTATCTATGATCATGTGGAAATTTATAATAGGTATATTCCTGCTTCCTGAGAAGGTTGTTTTCCTTTTCGCCAGAAAAAATTGACATGTTTTTTTCTTTTTGTTATAATTTATCCAATGTAGATAGGCGTGTGCAAAACTTTTTTGTAACACAGGAAATGTTCAATATAGACAAAATAAGGGCGACTTGCCACGCTTCGGAGCCCGTTTTTGTCTATATTGAACATTTCCGTCACTTGCAGAAGATATTTTGCAATTACCCATATCCAAATAGAAAAGAAAGGTGGCTTACGTGTGTTTATTTGTATTTGCATCGGTCGTATCCGTATAACAGGGCGATAAAAAAGCAGATATATTGTCTCATGTAAATGGGATTTTTTTGCATGCAAATACAAATGTCATATGTAGGTAGGCAAGATGTGAGGAGGCTCATGTTTTGCTCTGTTTGCCATATTGTATCGTTTTAGCAGGAAAAGTCCGTTTGCGGAGGATTTACCTGCTTTTTTGTTGCCTTTTTCAAAAGAAACTATGAATTGATTTGGAAATGGAGATGATTTATATGCAAAAAGGCAGGAAACAGGAAAAAAGAAACGATACAAAACAGCTTTCAAATTCACAAAATTTCATAACGGACAGAAAACTGCTGCGCAGGATTGTGCAGCTTGGCAGCATTGGCAAAGAGGACACTGTTTTTGAGATTGGAACGGGAAAAGGGCACCTGACGGAAGCGCTTTGTCAGAAAGGCGGTTTTGTGTATTCTATTGAGATTGACGCAAAGCTTGCAGACTGTGCAAAGACAAAATTGTCGCAGTTTTCCAATGTAAAACTGATTTGCGGGGACTTTCTGAAGTATTCTCTGCCGGCAAGGGGAAATTACAAGGTGTTTGCCAACATTCCCTATTTTATTACGACGCAGATTATAGAAAAAATAACGAATACCAACAATCCGCCGACGGATATCTGGCTTATTATGGAAAAGGGCGCGGCAAAAAGATTTATGGGGATTCCAAGGGAAAACGAAAAGTCACTGTTATTGAAGGTAAATTGGGAAATGAAAGTTTTATGGCATTTTCGCAGAGAGGATTTTCACCCCAAACCGTCTGTAGATTCCGTCCTTTTGCATTTCACGAAAAAAGCAGCGCCTGATTTGAAGAAGAGTGAATATGGTGCCTTTCAAAAATTTATTGCATATTCGATGAAATATGGTGTTTGCGGAAAAGGAGGACTGCTTACAAAAAGGCAGGTGCAGGTGGCGTTGAAGCAGGCGGGGCTGCCACATTCCCATGAGGACGGCGTCACGCTGTACATCCAGTGGCTCTGCTTATTTCGATATTATCAGCGTTGCAATTCAAAATCTTTTTAAAGCCAATCAATCTATCCTGATGCGGTAATATAAGTGTTTGCTTTTCGGGTGAATTATATTATAATCAGAGTATAATTTGGCAAAGAAAATCATGTTTGGCGGAGGACGGTATGAGAGGATTTGGAAAGCTGACAAATTACGAAGTGAACGGACAGAAGATAACGCTTGATTTTGAGGGAGAAAGAGCACAAATTAAGGTGCTTACGCCGCTTATTTTCAATGTTTTCAGAAGCAGGGACGGCAGCAGTGTGGGCTCGAAGGCGATTGAGGGGGAAAAGGAAGTTCCTACAGATATACAGGTGGAAAAAGAGGGGGATTTTCTCTGGATTCGGACAAAGGATGCGGCAGTCAGGGTTTCGGATGGTTTTTATGTGGATTTTTTTGATGGAGAAGGGGTCTGCGTCTGTGAGGACTATCGGGGTGAGCGAAAGCCTCTGGAGAGGGTCAGCGAAGAGATGAAAAGGCTCTTGGTGGAGGAAGGTCATGTTGCGGATTTTGACGGGCAGAGATGTGAGTTTGAGGTCATTAAAAAACTGAGCGGCTCCGAACATTTTTACGGCTTGGGCGACAAGACCGGATTTTTGGATAAGAGGCATTATGACTACGAAATGTGGAATACGGATAATCCGGCGCCGCAGGTGGACTGTTTTAAGGCACTGTATAAATCGATTCCGTTTTTTATCACGCTTACCGATACCCATGTATACGGTATTTTCATGGACAATACCTACAAGAGTTATTTTAACATGGGGCAGGAGTCGGAGGATTATTACTGGTTTGGCGCGGTGAACGGTGCACTGGACTATTATTACATAGCGGGACATTCCATGCCGGAGGTGCTTGCCGGATATACCTATCTGACAGGAACCTGTCCGCTTCCGCAAAAGTGGACGCTGGGGTATCATCAGTCGCGTTGGGGATACACAACGCAGGAGGATGTGAAGAAGGTGGCGGAAGGATTCCGCAGCAACGACATTCCCTGTGACGTGATTCATTTTGACATTGATTACATGCAGGATTATAAGGTGTTTACATGGAATGAAGGACGCTATCAAAATGCGCCCAAAGCATTTCTGGAAGAGCTGTCCGCACAGGGCTTTAAGGTGGTTACCATCAATGACCCCGGCGTAAAGCAGGAGGCGGGCTATGAGGTATATGAAGAGGGCGTGGCAAACGGTTATTTTGCCAAAACGCCGGAGGGCGAGGTTTATATCAATGCAGTATGGCCGGGCGATTCGGCGTTCCCCGATTTCGGCAATCCTGCCGTCAGGAAATGGTGGGGCGAAAAACAGCAGTTTCTGCTGGATATGGGCGTGCGCGGCATCTGGAACGATATGAACGAGCCGGCAAGCTTTAAGGGACCTCTGCCGGACGATGTGGTATTTTCCGACGAGGACAGAAAAATAACCCATGCGGAGATGCACAATATATACGGACATCAGATGGCAAGGGCGGCGTTTGGCGGACTGAAGGAGCTTGACGGGCGCAGACCTTTTGTGATTACAAGAGCCTGCTATGCCGGAAGCCAGAAATATGCGACGGCGTGGACGGGGGACAACAACAGTCTCTGGGCGCATGTGCAGATGGTGATTCCCCAGCTCTGCAATCTGGGGCTGTCGGGTATGCCTTTTGTGGGAACGGATGTGGGCGGCTTTGGCGCAGACGTGACGCCGGAGCTTTTGGCGAGATGGGTGCAGGTGGGCTGCTTTTCCCCTCTGTTCCGCAATCATTCCGCTTTGGGCACGAGGCAGCAGGAACCATGGCAGTTTGGCAGGGAAATTATGGATATTTACAGAAAATATGTGAAGCTGCGTTATCGGTGGATTCCGTATTTTTATGATTTGTTTTTTGAGGGGGAAAAGACGGGCATGCCCATTATGCGTCCGCTGGTGCTCCATTATGAGAAGGACGAAACGGCAAGGGTATGCAACGACGAATTTATGCTTGGCGACAGAATCTTTGCAGCGCCGGTAGTCTATCAGGGCGTGAGAAAGCGCGCGGTCTATCTGCCCGAGGGCATCTGGTATGACTACTGGACAGGCGAAAAGATCACCGGTCCGGTGTGGTTTTTGCGGGATGCGCCGTTGGACACCTGCCCCATTTATGTGAAGGCGGGAACGGTTCTGCCGATGATGGAGGAGCAGTCCTATGTGGGAGAGAAACCGCTGGATACGCTGACCGTTATGGTATGGCCGGGTGAGGGCGAGTACGACCATTACCTTGACAACGGGGCGGATTTTATGTATCGTGAAGGTGTATACAACCAATACCACTTTACAATAGGGGAGGACGGCAATGTGACTTGCAGGCTGGTGCATGCGGGATACGACAAGCCGTACAAAAAGATACTGGTAAAACGGTTTGGGAAAGAAGAGACGGAAGAAATAGACATTTTGTAGGGGATTTGAACCGGCAGCATAAAGAGTCTGTCGCGATATGCAGGACAAAAGGGAATGAGGTTAATGAATATGAATAGGGATAAAATCAGTGAAAAGATGCGCGGTCTGCGAAAGGAGAAAAAACTGACCCAAAAGGAACTGGCAGCGAAGCTGTACGTGACGCCATCCACAGTATCAAAGTGGGAGAACGGCGTGGCGGTGCCGGATATCTATGCCATAACCAGCATGGCGGATGTCTTTGGCGTGCCGGTGACGGAATTGTTGGGATAGCGTGCTGCGAATGCGGCGGCGGATATTATATGTCCGACATGAATTTCACACAATGAATTATTATACCATATGTGGCAGTAAAACAGAAGAGGAAGTTCGGATTTGGAACTGGAAAATTCTTCACTTTACTTAAGATGACACCCCTCCTACAATGAAAGGTAGAGAGGGGTGATTCCGTTGGGAATGTAAGTTGTAACTGTAAGCGTAGAATCTCGAAATGTGATATATACAGGTATTTGCTGTAGGAGATTGTGAAGTACCAAAAAGCGACTGCGGCAGGAAAGGGAAGCAGGTAAGGGCAATGAAAAGAATAAAGAAAATAATGGCTGTATTAGCAATATTGGCGGTTTTGGCAGGGAGTCTGGGGATGACGGCATCGGCGGCAGTAGATTCCGGTAAATGCGAGCATCCCGATAATCATATATATGATAAATATGAGGATCCTTACACTGTCACATCCACACATCCCGTGTGGGTTGCGAATAAACCGAACGGAGAACCTATTTTAGCATCGTGTACGGTAACTTATACACTGCAGAAATGGAAACGAGCATGCGCATTCTGCGGACAAGTAATTTTTGAGAGGACAATTACAATTTCTGAAACGCATTCTATGCATCATTAGAAAGTTTATTGCATGGGGATTTATGGGTATGCAGAAAAGGGAAATCATAATGAAAAGAAAGAAAAGGCTCTGCCTGTTGCTGTCAGTGCTTCTGCTGTGTACCGGCTGTGGCGGAAAAGGAAATGAAGCCGGTAATCTGGCTGAACCAAAGAGCAGTTCGAATGGTGGGAACACTTCGGACGGTTCTGTTATGGGCGTTGTCGCTGCAGGTGAGCTCTATGACATAGAACTGACAGAAGAAACGCTCGTCGCCCCTCTGCAGGAAGGAGAACTCTTCCTTGGAGCGCAGTATTTTGGTGGGGAACGGATCTGGTTTATCGGAAATAATGACGGACAGGTTTTCTGCTATTACGAGGAAAGAAACACGAGGGAGTTATTGTTGGAAAATGTGCCTGCAGAGTACCGACTTGGGAATACATGGTACAGGGATGAGGCGTATTTTTATGTCTACGGCAACAACGTGCTGGCTGTACTGCGGCTGGACGGGGAAGAAGCATATGCGCTGGAGCTGGACGGAAGGGTTATCAATGTATGCATATCAAAAGAGGGGAAAATTGTCCTTGTGAAGGACGATAGCGGTACGGGCGACAGCGTGCAGATTCTGGACAGGGAAAACGGAACACTCTCCGGTAAATATCCGCTGTTTGACTACTATGCCATGGCAGTAGGCATAGAGAAAGGCGTTTTGATAATGGATCATGATGGCGTGTATGATCTGGATGTGGAAAACGGAGAAAAAATCTGGCATGTGAAATGGAATGGCACTTCCTATATTCCAAACATGACGGGTTGGCTCTGTACCTTTAGAATGTCGGAAGACGGAACGTTGGAACAACTGGTAGAAACGGAGGAGGGCTTTCGGACAGAAAGTTTAAGGAAAGTGAACATTGAGGAAATAGGGAAAATACTGCTGGTTTTCAGAGTGCTGCATGCCGATCAAGGATTGAAGCTTCTGGTGGCAAAGTTCAACAAGGAAAATCAGGAGTACCATGTGATCCTACAGGACAGGGGAGAAGAATATGGCTGGGATTTTTGCGAGCGCAACGACATGGAGATTGCAACAGGGAAGGGACCGGATCTTCTCGCAGAGGATGCCGTATCGGATATATGCGGGCTTGCGGCAAAAGGCGCGTTGGAGAATCTGGAACCCTATTTTGTGCGGGACAAAATAGGCAGAGAGGCTTATGTAGCGTCAGCGTTCCAAAACTTTGGCAGGGAAGACGGCATTTATGGCATGGGTTATGAAATGCGCACCAATACTATGTATATGAAAGAAGAATTGGCAGGAGACAGTCTGGAAGTCCTTTTGGATAATCTGGAAAATTATGATAAACAGGTAGTTTTTTGTTCTTCTTTTTATTACACTCCCAATAAACTTCTGGGATATTTTTTCAGGATGTCAGATGATTTTTATGGCATGGTGGACTGGGAAGAAAAAACATGTAGCTTCAGCGGGGAACTGTGGGAAACAATCCTGCGTGTTGTGAAGCAGTACGGTGTGACAGACAGAAACCAGCAGTGGGAGGAGATTGCCATGCCGGCATTTGGCGGGGGGATTTGGTCTTTTGCCGAGGATGACGCGAATGCTATGCAGGACGGTATGATACTGGCAGGGTATCCGACGGAGGAGGGGATGAAGCATTGGCTGTCCGTACATGGTGTTTCCATTAATACAGCTTCCGAGCATAAGGAGGGTGCATGGCAGTTTATAAAGTTTCTTTTGAATGAAGAGAACCAAAAGCTTGTGGAAAGAAATTCCTACCTGCCGGTTTGTGAGAAGGCATTGCAGGAGTGTGTGGCGGCATGGGAGGAACAGAGGTATTACAACGCTGCTATATTACCTGAGGAAATGGACGGGTGGAAGAAGCAGCTTTTTGCAAGGTTCTGGGAATGCCTTGATAATGCAGAGCCTGCGCCCTGGCGGACAGAAGATATTCTGGAGATAATTCAGGAAGAAGCGGAACTTTACTTTACAGGAGACAAAACCATAGAAGAAATCAGCGGTATCATTGAAAACAGGGTGAGGTTATATCTTGCAGAGCTGGAGTAGCATAAGCTTATAGGAAATCAGATAAAAACAGAGGGGTGATTCCATTGGGAAGGTAAATTGTAACTGTAAACGTAGAATCCCGGAATGGGATATATACAAGTATTTGCTGCAGGAGATTGTGAAGTACCAAAAAGCGACTGCGGCAGGAGAGGAAATCAGGTAAGGAAAATGAAAAGAATAAAGAAAATAATGGTTGTATTAGCAGCGTTGATGATTTTTGCGGGAAATGTGGGAATGACGGTGTCAGCAGCAGTGGACCCCAGCATATGTGAGCATCCGGATGACAAAATATATAATATAAGCTATGAGACTCCATATACTGTTGTATCCACACATCCTGTGTGGGTTGCAAATAAACCGAATGGCGACCCTATTCTGGCGACGTGTACTATAACCGCCAAGTGGCAGAAATATAAAAGGATATGTTCGGTTTGCCAGCAGGAATTTAGAAACTGGTCAGAAGAAATTTCAGAAACCCATTCTATGACCCATTAATCAATTAGTCAGGAGGGGCGGTTTATAACCGCCCCTAAAGAGGTTGTATGGTTTGAAATCTTATAATATATGTAACTTACAGGGAAAGGAAATAACCATGAAAAGAAAGAAATGGTTCTGCCTGCTTTTATCCGTTATTTTATTACTGACAGGCTGTGGTGGCGGGGAAAATGGAAGTGATGAGCCGAACGGACAGGAAAGCAGCGCGCAGGGTGGAAATGCTTCGGACAGCCCTGCCATCAGCGGCATAGCAGCGGACGGGCTGTACGATATAGAACTTACAGAGGAAGCAGTAGCGTCCCCCTTGCAGGAGGGAGAGGTTTTTCTTGGGGCACAATATTTTAACGAGGAGCGGATTTGGTTTATCGGAAATGAGGAAGAACAGGTATTCTGCTATTACGAGGAGAAAAACGAAAGGGAGCTGTTGCTGGAAAATGTGCCTGCAGTTTACCGCGTTGGATATACATGGTACAGGGACGAGGAATATTTTTATGCTTACAGCAACAACGTGCTGGCTGTGTTGCGCTCAGACGGAGAGGAAGCATATACCCTGCGGCCGGAAGGAAGGATTATCGATATCTGCATGTCCAGAGAGGGAGAAATTGCTCTTGTGACAGAAAGCAATGGATTTGGCGATGTGTTAAACGTTTTGGATAGGGAGAGTGGGGTATTATCCGGCGGCTATGCCTTGTCCGAATGCTATGGCATAGCTGAAGGTGCGGTAAGAGGCATTATGATAATAGATTTAAGTGGTGTGTATGATTTAGATATGGAAAGCAAGGAAAAGACATGGTATGTGAAATGGAATGGTACTTCCTACCGCCCCGGCATGACTGGCGGAATTGTGTTAGCATTTAAAATGACGGAAGACGGAATACTGGAACAATTGGAAGGCGACGGGGAGAGCTTCTGTGAAGAGAGTTTAAGGAAAGTAAGTCCTGGAGAAATGGGAAAAATCCCGTTGATTTTCAGGGTGATGTATGCCAATGAAGGAATGAAACTGTTGGTGACAAAGTTTAATAAGGAAAACCAGGAGTACCATGTGTTTTTACAGGCTGGGGGGGAGGAATACGGTTGGGATTTTCAGGAACGCAACGATCTGGAGATTGCGACGGGAAAAGGACCGGACTTGATTGCAGAAGATGCAGTGTCAGACATATATGGGCTTGCGGCAAAAGGTGCGCTGGAGAATCTGGAGCCCTACTTTGCGCAGGAAGAAATAAGCAGGGATGATTATGTCCCGGCAGCGTTCCAAAGTTTTGGCAGGGAGGACGGCATTTATGGCATAGGCTATGAAATGACGGTGAATACCCTTTATATAAAAGAGGAACTGACAGGAAACAATATTGAAACTCTTCTGAATAACATGGAAAATTATGACGAACAGGTAGTATTTAACTCTTTGTATAATTACACCCCCAATAAGCTTTTGGGCTATTTTTTCCAAATGTCCGATGATTTTTACGGCATGGTGGACTGGGAGGGAAAAACCTGCGATTTCAGCGGGGAACTGTGGGAGAAAATACTGCGTGTTGTGAAGCAGTACGGTGTGACGGACAGAAACCGGCAATGGGATGAGATTGCTACGCCGGTATTTTGCGGGCGGCTTAGCATGTTTGCAAGGGATGATGCGACAGCAATGCAGGAAGGCATGGTATTGGCAGGATATCCGACAGAGGAGGGGATGAAGCACCCGCTGTCCATATATGGTGTCTCTGTCAATGCGGCATCCGAACATAAGGACGGTGCATGGCAGTTTATAAAGTTTCTTTTGGAGGAAGAAAACCAGAGGCTCGTGGAAAAGGATTCCAACTTGCCGATTCATGAAAAGGTGCTGCAGGAGTGTGTGGCTGCACAGGCAGAGCAGATTTATTATGATACCCCGGCTGTGCAGGAAGACCAGATTGCAAGGTTCTGGGAATGCCTTGATAATGCAGAGCCTGAACCTTACCGGACGGAATATATTTTGGAGATAATCAAAGAGGAAACGGAGCTGTATTTTACGGGGGACAAGAGCATAGAGGAAATCAGCGGTATTATAGAAAACAGGGTGCAGTTATATTTGAATGAAAGAGCACAATAAAGCAAAAAGAGGGCGTCTCCGGACTATAACCTTTTCAGAAGGCATAGGCGGGGACGCCTTTTTATCATATTTTTCCACACATAGACTGCTTAACCGGGCTCCGCAATCCTCGTAACGCCGACATAAATCCGCGAAATGGCATACCATGTGGCGAAGTCTGTGACGCCGGTGACGGGCAGGGCAAATACCTGTTGGAAGACGCGGACAGCCTCCGCCGTGCGCGGGCCGTAGATGCCGTCGGCAACAATGGTGGGGATGGCGGGATAATTGCCGGCAATCCGGTTGAGCTGCTGCTGAAGCTGGCGCACCTTGTCGCCGGAGGAACCCGTCGTCAAATTGTAGCCGGGCCAGGAGGAGGGCACGCCGGAAATAACGTCGGCGGTATTGATATACATATCGCTGCCATAGTAGTAGCGTATGATTTCAATCGCGGAGTAGCCCTCGTCGCCCAGATATTTGGAGCCCCACTGGCTTAAGCCCGCGCAGGTAACGCGCTGCCCGTCGCAGTAGGAGGTAAAGATGGGCTGCCGTACCCCCGGTCTGGAAAGGTAATTGTTGAAAATATTATCTACAAGCCTGCCTATGTTTTCAAAGGTATTGCGTCCGTAAATCCATTTCTGGTCGTAGGCAGTCGAACTGGTAATGGTGAAATCATAACCCTGATTGCGGTATTGCTCCGTGTAAACGCGATTCAAGGTAAAGGACATAATTGCCAGAACATTGGCATATATCGTGGCTTCCGGCCATGTAGCGTAGATTTCGGAGGACGCCACATTTTTAATATAGTCGGTGTATTTTACCCAGTAATTCGGAGCGGATCTGTCAGAGGGAACCCCGTCATGGACAATGACATATTCGGGAACAACGACGCGGCTTAAGACAATTTCTCCGCTCTCATCGATTGGTTTGATTTCCGGTTCCGGTATTTTCGGCGGATATTCTCCCCAAAGCGTATGGGGCGGAATATTGACAAGTTTTTCTTCTTCCTCTGTGATTTCCAGCGGATTCATGCGTATGGGCTGGAGAGATACGGTATCTGCCAAAAGCTCGGAGCCGGTCACCTCCACCGGTTCATAGCCGGGCGCCGTCACCGTAATATTGTATTCGGAGTAGGGCTGTATTTCGGTTTCCGGCTCAAGGCTTAAGTCGATGGGAGGAGCCGGAAGCGTTACAGTCTCCGTCAGCCCGGAACTGTCTGTAGAAAGCGTTTCGATGACATCGCCCGAGGAGCCTGCATAGGAGATGGAAACTGTGGCATCCCGAATGGGAATCTGTCCGAGTGAGGAGGTAACGTTTATACGCAGTTCACCGGAATCTGTGTTTTCTGCACCCGTCTGGGCAGCATGAAGGTTTTTGGACATAAAAAATCCTCATTGATTTACTTATCAACAGTATATGCGGCATTGTCAAAGTGTGGAAGCCTCACCGTAAAATAAATTTGCACAAGACCGCCATGTAATGGTATAATGAATACAAATATGCAAAAGAGGGTGAGCGCCATGGAGGAAGTGATAGAGAGACTTTTGGAAGGGAACTTCGAGTACGAGAACGGTTCCCTTGATTTTTCATGTACAAAACTGGAACTCACCATAAAGCGGGGCGAGTGCAGCGAGGGCTCTTTTCGGATATTCGGGGAGAAGGGCAGGCTGACGCAGGGGCGTGTCATTTCCTCGGACGGCAGGATGGAATGTATGACCACGGATTTTGTGGGAAGCGAGGAAGAAATATTTTATTGCTTCCACGGGGAAAATCTGGAGGAGGGCGAGGTTGTAAAGGGCGAATTCTATGTTATCAGCAACCAGGGCGAATATTACTTGCCTTTTGTGGTAAATGTGGAATATACGCAGCTTGACTCTCCGCTCGGCACGATAAGGAACCTTTTTCATTTTGCAAATCTGGCAAAGGCGTACCCCGAAGAGGCGGTCCGGATGTTTTATTCCGCAGATTTTGCGCGGATTTTTAACGGAAGTGACAGGCAGTACTACGAGTATTATCTGGGCATGTCCGCATATGAGGGCAACCGGCAGAATGTAGAAGAATTTTTGATTGGAATCAACAAAAAGCAAAAGATAGAGTATCTGCTTGATACCTATGAAATCCGAATTGAGGAGCCGGAGGGGATTGTAGAAAAAGAAGTGCTCATAACCCGCAATGGCTGGGGATATACTGCACTTGCGATAGAGACAGAAGGAGATTTTCTGTATACAGAGACGACAGAAATTTCAGACGGCGATTTTGAGGGTAATAGCTGCCGCCTCGTCTTTTTCATTGACAGCGGCTATCTGCATGACGGCAGCAATTTCGGCGCTGTCAGGATTTTGGGAAGCAGCGATGTAATCGAGATTTCGGTGACGGTAAGTTTTGGGGGCATGGGCGATGTCGGCGCGCTGCACAGGGAAAAGAAGCGGCAGACATGGGAGCTGATGGAGCTTTATCAGTCATTTCGACTGAAACGAATCAGCGCTGCCACGTGGCTTCGGGAGAGCGGCAGTCTGGTGGACAGGATGGCGTCGGAGGATGATTTTGACATTTCGGCAAAGCTTTTTCAGGCACAATTACTCATTACGGAGGAGCGGTTCAACGAAGCGCAGTGGTTTTTAGACCATGCCGCGGATATTATCTATGGCGGTGAGTGGACGGATCCTGTGCTGGAGGCATATTATCTTTACCTGACGACGCTTGTGAGCAGGGACGAAGCATATATCGATAAAATCACGGATAAGGTGGAACATATTTACAAAAAGAACCGCAGCGAGTGGCGTGTAGCGTGGCTGCTGCTCTATCTTTCCGACGAATATAACCGCAGCTTTTCCAAGAGATGGATGTTTTTGGAGGAGCAGTTTGAGAGGGGCTGCCGAAGCCCGATTATCTATGTGGAGGCGTTGCTTCTGCTGAACTTGAACCCCTCCCTTTTGACAAGGCTTCATCCCTTTGAAAAACAGCTTCTGATATACGGTGCAAAACAGGAAATGTTAAACGATGATGTTATCCTGCAGTTTTTGTATCTGGTACAGAAGGAAAGGGAGTACTCGGATGGCCTGTACCGGATTTTAAAGGTCTGCTACAGCTTAAAGCCGGAGCCCTGCGTACTGCAGGAAATCTGCAGCCTGCTGATTAAAGGGAATAAAACGGGTGAGAAATATCTGGACTGGTACAGGCTGGGCGTGGAACACGAGCTTAGAATTACCCGTCTCTATGAGTACTATGTGATGAGTGTGAATATTGACACGGCGGAAAAGCTTCCTAAGGTGGTATTGATGTACTTTTCATACCAGAACAGCTTGAGCTATGAACTGGCGGCCTTTGTGTACGCCAATGTACACAGGGACAGGCATGTTTTTCCGGAGTTGTATGAGAGTTACCGCAATACGATTGAGCAGTTTGTGCTGGAACAGATACGGAAGCGCCGCATCACGCGTGATTTGGCATATTTGTACAAGGAGTTTGTACAGCCGCGTATGCTGACGGAAGAGATTGCGGAAGCACTTGCGGAACTGCTTTTTATGCATCTGATACAGACGCCATGGAAGCAGATACGCTATGCGGTGGTATATCAGGCCGGTCTGGCAAAGGAAAAGTACTATCCGGTGACGGATGGGCGCGTTTTGGTGTCGCTGCCGGGCGCGGACAGCGTGCTTCTTTTGGAAGACGGACAGCAGAACCGGTATACTGTGAGTGTGCCGCATACCACGGAAAAGCTGCTGCTGCCGGGCAAGCTGGTGAAGCTGATTGCGCCGGTTGCGGGCAACAAACAGGATTTAAACCTCTATATGTGTATGAGCGGGCGCGAGCCGTCGGAGGTGACAGAAGACAATGCGCTGCGTTTCCGTTTCCTTTTGGAGGACAGCGAAGTAAGCGAAGCCACAAAACGTGTCATTGGCATGAAGCTGATGCATTACTACTATGAAAATGACAAAATAGCAGAACTGGATGATTATCTGGAACAGGTGCAGAATCTGCAGCTTTCCACAAAGGAGCGGGCGGAAGCGTTCCGCTTTATGGTGATACGGGGCAAGGAGGAAAACGCTTACGAATGGCTGAAGGCTTACGGACCTTATGGCATGGATCCGAAGACACTGGTGCGCCTGTGCTCATGGACGATCAGGGAAAATGAGTTTGTGGAGGAGCCGGTGCTTTTGGAGGCGGTGTGGTATGCCTTCCGCCACGGCAAATACGACGAGAGATGCCTGCGCTATCTCACCCTGCATTTTAAAGGGCTGACAAGGGAACTGCGCGATGTTTATAAGGCAGCATCGTCCTTCTGTGTGGATACCTATGAGCTCTGCGAAAAAATGTTGCTGCAAATGCTGTTTTCGGGCTCTTTTGTGGGAGAAAAAAACGAAATTTTTCAGACCTATGTGTCGGGCGGTGCCAAGACGGAGGTGGAGGCGGCATTTTTATCCCAGTGTGCCTATGAATACTTTGTGAAGGACAGGGTGACGGATGGGTATCTGTTTGAAGAAATCGCTGCTATGTACAGGCGTGGAGAAAATGTGCACATCGTATGTAAGCTGGGCTTTATCAAATACTATGCAGAAAATAAGACAGAGCTTACAGGCGAATTAAAAAATATATTATATACTTTTATCCATGAAATGCTGGCAGAGCACATCAGGCTCAAAATGTTTACGGAATTTCCGAATCTGGATGCCGCCGACAGATATCTGCTCTCCGACAGGACAATCGTGGAATACAAGGCGCATCCGGAGGCGAAGGCAGTGATGCATTACTGTGTGGAGTCTGCGGACGGCGGGGAGTCCGTGTACCGGACGGAGGAGATGCAGGAAGCTTACGGCGGGGTCTGCTACAAGGATTTTGTGCTGTTTTTCGGGGAACGCCTGCAGTACTATATCATGGAAAGCAGAAACGGCAGTGAGCAGCTTACGGAAAGCGCAGCCATTCAGGTGAGCGAGACCGGAGGTCACGGCATAGAAAGTAAATATGATATGCTGAATGATTTAAGCATCAGCAATACGCTGCAGGATTATGATACAGTGGACAAGCTGCTTGCAGAATATGAATACAAGGAATATCTGAAAAACGGACTGTTTGGACTGAACTGACAGGACGGGAAGGGAGATTGCGGATGAAGGAAAAAATCATAGTGGGATATGACCTTGGGAATCGCTACTCCCAGATTAGCTATTGTACATATGAAGGCGGGGAGCCTGAAACCTTGTCCGTGATAGCAGGAGAAGAAAGCTATAATATTCCGACCGTGCTGTGCAAGCGAAACGGGGCGAACCAGTGGTTTTTTGGAAAAGAGGCATATAAGTATGCCGAGGCAGGGGAGGGGAGCCTTGTCACCGACCTTGTAGAACTGGCGTTAAACGGGGAAAAAGTAATCGTGGAAGAGGAAGAATTTGAACCCGCGGCGCTTCTGACTTTGTTTGTCAAGCGCAGCTTAAACCGCCTTTCTCTTATAGCGGAGACGGACAGAATAGGCGCCCTGATGATGACCTGTGAAAATATGGACGGCAGAATGGTGGAGCTGATGGACAGTATTGTGGCAGGGCTGTCCTTGAAGACGAAAAATATCTGTTATCAGAGTCATGTGGAGAGCATCTACTATTACACCATTCACCAGCCGGAAGAGCTTTGGCAGAAACAGGTAGTGGTCTTTGACTATATTACGGATTCTGTCAAGGCATACAATGTGGAGTTTAACCGCAGAACCACGCCTGTGGTGGCGTTTGCAAAGGAGATGGAATATCCTTTTTTAAGCTGTGGGGAGACGGCGCCGGAAGAGCCTTTTGACGAAGAGCTGGGAAGGCGGCTTGACGAGAAATTTCTCGTGCTGTTAAAACAGGTCTGCGAGGGGAAGCTGATTTCTTCGGCATATCTGCTTGGCTCCGGTTTCCGGGAGGAGTGGATGAAGGACTCCCTTCCCTATTTGTGCCGCGGCAGGAGAGTGTTTCAGGGAAATAATTTATACAGCAAAGGCGCCTGCTATGCCATGCGGGAAAAGCTCTCGCCAAGCGAAACCGGCAGCGCACATGTGTTTTTGGGCGACGATAAGCTAAAGGCAAATATTGGTATGCGCCTGTCACGGCAGGGAGAGGATTCTTACTATGCGCTTCTGGACGCAGGGACAAGCTGGTTTGAGGCGCAGGGAAGCGTCGAATTTCTGCTGCAGGAGGACAACGTATTTTCCCTGATTATCACACCGTTAAATGGACGGGACATAAAATTTGCGCAGGTTACGCTGGAAGGTCTGCCTATCAGGGAAGGCGCGGCATCCAGACTTTACATGGAAATCAGAATGACCTCCGAGAGATGTATTGCGCTTACGGTGGAGGATTTGGGTTTTGGTGAAATATATCCGGCAAGCCATTTAAGATGGACGGAAAGTTTTGAGATTGCGTAATAAAGCATATGCAGAAATGAGGCTTAAAGTGGGAAGAATATTGCTTGGAACAGGCGAATATGCGGCAACTCCATATTATTTTGATAATCTCGGCTTGCGGGTATATTCAGCGGAGGAACTCTGTTATGTGCTGAAGGAAAACGCTTTTCTGCTGGACAGGGAAATCATCAATAAGCGGCTCGTGAGATGGATAGAGGAAGAACTTAAGCTTCCTGAACTGGCAGGGGAACTGTATCCGCTGCTGCATAAAAAGACGCCTGCAGGCGCTTTTGCCGGTGTGATTCTGCGGTACACAGGTTTTTATGATGAAGAAACCGTGGAGCGTGCGGAAGAAATTTATGAGACGGGGGCAAACTTAAACGTATATGAAAAGTTAAAGTCAAGAGTGGACTATCTGGTACAGAATGGCAAGTATACAGCGGCGATTCTGGAGTATGAGGTGCTTTTGGGCAAGCTTCCCGTGGAGGAGAGGGAACTGACCTCCAAAATCATTCACAATATGGGCGTGGCATTGTGCGGTTTGTTTTTGTTTGAGGAAGCGGCAAAGCAGTTTCTGAAATCCTATGAACTCTGGCAGGACAAGGAGACACTGGTGGAGTATCTGGCGGCGATGCGGCTGTCCATGAAGGAAGAGGACTATATTGCTTTTGCGGCAGGTCATCCCGAATATTATGAGGAAACCCTTACTCTTGAAAAACGTGTGGAGGAACTTATGGCGGCATGGGAAGAGTCGGAGCAGAAGCGGTATCTTGATAAGAGGCTCTTGCGGAAGGTACAGGGGGATTCGGCAGGGTATTATGAAGAGACTGACAAAAGGCTGTATGAATTGAAAAATGAGTATCGTGAAAGCGTGGGCAGTTAAGACAGGATGAGATGGTAAAGGAGACCGTATGGGCTTTTTAAAATGGCTGTTTGGAAGAAAAAAACAGAAAGAAGAGGAAGACTTTTCGGAAATTGTATATGAGCGCAGTAACATCGATTTCAGCGATGGAGAAGAAAGGGCACGCTACCTGACAGGCTGTCTTGAGCAGATTGGAGAAGCACAGAAGGAAATACAGCTTCTGAATGGAGAATACGACATGGTGACAGCCTATCTCACCGATATGGAGGAAATCGAAGCGCTGCCGCCGGAGCATATGATGGAAATCAAGGGATGTGCCGGTAAAATGCAGACGCTTGAGCAGGACAGAAGGCGTTATCTGGACAAGGAGCGGCACCTTTCCGAAGCGGAATACAGACAGATGCGCTCGCAGGAGAGCGAAATAGAGGAGGGCATTGCCAAGCTGCAGGAGGCGGAAAAGTACAGGAAGCTTGTAAAACAGGATCTTGCAAGGCTGGACGGGGAGCGCCACGCATATAGTTACCGGAAGCAGGAGCTGAAAAGTGCGCTGGTCAACTTAAGGGGAATGGCGGTCATCTGTCTTACGGCGCTTTTTGCCTGTGTGTTTATGCTGCTGATTCTGCAGTTCGGTTTTCACATGGATACGGCAATCGGCTATTTTGTTTCGGCTGCTGCCGCTGCGATTGCCATCACTGTGCTTTTTGTCAAATATGCGGACACGGAAAAGGAACTGGGAAGAGTGGAGGCGTCAGCCAATAAACTGATTCAACTCCAGAATAAGGTAAAAATCCGCTATGTCAACAACACAAACCTGTTGGAATATCTCTGTTTAAAATACGGGGTGGAGAGCGCAGCAAAGCTCAAGGAACAGTGGGATATGTATCAGGAGGAGAAGGAAGAGCGCAGGCAGTACGCGGAAGCGGAGGCAAAGCTGGAATATTACAGGAAGCAGCTTGCAAGGCAGCTTGTCCAGTTTCGGATAAAGGACCCTGACAGATGGGTGCTGCAGCCGGGCGCCATTATTGATACAAGGGAAAGACTGGAAATCCGCCATGATTTGATTGTCAGACGCCAGACACTCAGAAAGCAGATTGAATACAATCAGCAGCTCGCGGAAGCCGCCCAGAAGGAAATCCGTGATGTGGCGGCGGAATATCCCCACTATGCGGCGGAAATTTCTGAGATGGTGGAAAAGTATGAGGAGAAGTATGGCTGATGCCGGAAAGACGAGGAATACCACGATGAAATCTTTGGAACAATATTTATCCGCAGTCAGAACAAAGCTGCCGGATATAGAAGAACGATTAAACGGAGGAGCAGGGGAGGATGGCCTGCAGCAGTTGGCGGCAGCGGCAGGATGTGAGCTGCCTGCGGAATTGACTGCATTGTACAGCCGCTTTGACGGAGAGGTTCTGACAGCGTATACGGGATTTTTTGCAGGGCTTAGTTTTCTGCCTTTGGAACGGGTGCTTTCAGAGCTTGCATTTTTCAAGGAAGCGGAGGTTGAAATGACCGCCATGGGAACCAAAGCCATACAGGAGGAGCCTGTGTGCGGGCTTACATGGATTCCCTTTGCCTTTGACGGCAGCCGGGCGTATCTTTTTATGGACATGTCTCCCGCAAGCGAGGGCAAGGCGGGGCAGATTATTGCGGTGGATTACGATACAGACCGCTGCTATCTGCTGGCGGACAGTCTGGGCGCGCTGTTTGAAAAGATGACAGTGTGGCTGCAAAGCGGCGTTTTGATTGTCAATACCAAGGACGGTGACAGGCCCTTTCTCATGGAAGTCACAGGGCATCTGTTCAATTCGCTGGACAAGCTGACGGCGCCGGCAGAAAGCGGCGATGCGGCGGAGATAAGTCTGCCGGCAGGTTTCTGGCAGGAGCGTTATAAAAAGGCGGGCGTACAGGTAAGCTGCTTTGCCAAGGAGAAGTCTTTGCTCCTTAAGGGAAAAATGATTGACTGTGTGCCTTTCCAATATATGGATAATTTGAAGGAATTGATATTCCATGACTGTACGCTGGAAAATATAAGCTATATTGCAAAAGCGCCGCAGCTTAAAAAACTGATTTTTGCGAATTGTACCTTTGGGGAAGAAAATCTGTCAGTGCTTGCAGAGGCACCGCAGCTTAAGGAACTCAGCCTGAACGTTATGAGTGCGGAAGGCTTGTCTGCATTGCAGACATCAAAGACGTTGAAAAGTCTCAGCGTGAGAAAGGTAAATGGCATAGCACCGGAAGAACTGACTGGTTTTGAAGGGCTGCAGGAGCTTAGTGTAGAGGACATGGAGCTGCACGATGGTGCGTTTATCGGCGGGCTGAAGAACCTGAAAAAGCTGGATTTGCATCGGCATACATTGGATAATCTGGACTTTTTACAGGGGTTGAAGAAGCTGACGGAGTTCCATCTGACAGAGGCAGCGCGCAATGAAGCGGGGCTTTCAGCAGTCTGCGGTCTCACAAAGCTGAAGGAATTTGTCTATCCGGTGAGGGACCTGCAGATATATGCCAATCACCCGTCTCTGGAAAGGGTGGGAATGGCGGCAGATATAGAGCAGAGCTTTGCCGTGTTTGCCGGCAGTAAGGTAAACAGCTTTACAGTCTGCGGCAGTATACCGAAGGAGAAGCTGGACGATATGGCAAAGGAAATGAAGCAGTATGTAAATCTTTATTCCTATGGCAGTCAGGGAGCGGGCAGATAAAAAATATCGCATCGGATGGGAATATCCGATGCGATATTGCTTCCTGCATTTCCCAAAGGGTTAATCTGCCTCTACAATAGGCGAATCCACAGCATTTTTCTTGACGGATTCAATGCCGTTCATGCAGCCTGCCATTGCCTTATAACCTTCGCTGACAGCGATAATCTGTCCATTGGTAGCTTTCAGGCGGAAGCGGAATTCACCGGCTTTGTCCGTGTAAACCTCAAATTTGGGATTTTTCTCGGTGGTATAACCTTCCACTGTCTGATTTTCTACAGCGGCTATCGGCGCGTTCTTCTGCACGCTGGCAATGCCGTTTTTGCAGGCAGCATCGGAGGAATATACCTCAGAAGTAGCGATTACTTCGCCGTTGCCGGCCTTCAAATCAAATTTTACACCTGTGTTTGTTTTGCGTATTACAAATTTACCCATATGTAACCTCCTTCGTATTGTAGTAAAATAATTATACATGATAATTTGACAAAAGACAACTGCCGCGTAACCGGAAGCTTGTGTGTATCCGGCAAAAGTCTGTGTATGCAGTAGGATGCGTGCAGAAATGAGGTATGATGAAAAAAGGAATCAAGTATAGAAAATGGGTTTTCTTATGGCTCGGAATAGCGGCCGTGTTTGCGGCAGCCGTTTTCGGGAAGGGACTTAGCGGCAGGAGAGAAGAGAAGCCGTCCTTTGAGGTGACGGTCAGGGCGGCGGAATATGTGGGACAGGGCGTGGTTTACAGGCAGCAGGGAGACAGGCTTTACATTGTCACGGCGGGACATGTTCTGGATGCGCTTGCAGACGGGGAAGGCTGCAGGGTAGCGTTTGGCGGCAAAGAAGAGTGGGAGGCAAAAGTGCTTTACCGCTCTGAAACCGCGGACGTGGCTTTTCTGGAAGTGCATATGGACAGCAGCGTAACAGGGCTGCAGGCGGTTCCTGTGTCCAGAGAGCATTTTGATTCGCTGGCAGGCGGGGACGGGCTGTGGGCGGTGTCATCCGCAGGCGGCTCTGTGGAGCGGATTGAAGGAGAATTGATTTATTTCTGGGTTTACTTAGAGGATTTTTCTCTGGATATGATGCTTGCTAAAATGGACTGTCGTGCCGGTATGTCGGGCTGCGCCATTGTGGAGGAAAACGGATATTTTGTCGGAATTTTATGCGGTGTGAGCAAGACAAGGGAGTCGGCAATCCTGCCTTATTCCATCATAGAATCGGAATGGATTCAGATGGAGGGGAGAGGAATTCTTAAATGATGATAAAATAGTAACGGGTTTCTTGACATTCTGTTAAAATTGTTCCACAATATGATATGAAAAAACAGGCGGCTAAGCCGCACAGAATTTGGAATGGAGGGCATTATGACAAAAATAGATATTTTTTCCGGTTTTCTGGGAGCCGGAAAGACGACCTTGATTAAAAAACTGTTAAAGGAAGCACTGGCAGATTCCAAGGTGGTGCTGATTGAAAACGAATTTGGAGAAATCGGGATTGACGGTGGTTTCTTAAAGGAAGCAGGCATTGAAATCAAAGAGATGAATTCCGGCTGTATCTGCTGCTCACTGGTGGGAGATTTCGGCACTTCTTTGAAAGAAGTGCTCACCACTTACGCACCGGAGCGTATCCTGATAGAGCCGTCCGGCGTGGGCAAGCTTTCCGACGTCATTAAGGCGGTGGAAAATGTGGCGGCGGATACCGAGGTAGAGGTAAACAGCGCAGTTGCAGTGGTAGACGCTGCAAAATGCAAGATGTATATCAAGAATTTCGGCGAATTTTTCTGCAACCAAATTGCCTATGCA
This sequence comes from Lachnospiraceae bacterium, assembly GCA_014804445.1. Lineage (GTDB taxonomy): Bacteria > Bacillota > Clostridia > Lachnospirales > Lachnospiraceae > Acetatifactor. Next base: position 170,236 of record JAAUZU010000029.1, read on the forward strand.
GGAACGATTGTCTTAAGCAGGACAGCGGGCATGAGTCAGGAGAAACTGGAAAAATGCGTGGAGATGATTCGCGAGTACAACAGTCAGGCGACTATTATCACGACGCCGTGGGAGGAANTGCAGGGCGAAGATATTTTAAAGACCATCGAAGGCGCAGATAAGCTGGAGACGATGATGGCGGCGCTGTTAGAGGAGGAGCATGAGCACCATCACCATGGACANGATGAGCATCATCATGAGCACCACCATGAGCATGACGAGGAACATCATCACGACCATCATCATGAAGACGGTGAGGAGTGNTGCCACGGACATCACCATGAGGATGGCGCGGAATGTCACCACGAGCATCATCATGACCACGACGAGGCGTGCTGCCACGACCATCATCATGAGCATGACGAAGAGTGTCATCATGAGCACCACCATGAACATGGGGAAGAGTGCCATCACGAGCACCACCATGACCATGATGAGGAATGTCACCACGACCACCATCACGAGCACGAGCATCACCATGACCACGGCGAGGACTGCACCTGCGGCTGCCATGACCATGAACATCATCACCATCACGCAGACGAGGTATTTACAAGCTGGGGAAAGGAAACACCAACCGTTTATACGGCTGAGAGAATAGAAGCGATTTTAAAGGAGCTTGACGGTGGGGAATACGGCATGGTTCTCCGTGCGAAAGGCATGGTTCCCGCGGAGGACGGCACATGGATTTACTTTGATTATGTGCCGGAAGAGAGCGATATCCGGACAGGAAAGCCGCAGGTAACGGGAAAACTTTGTGTTATCGGTTCCAAACTTTCAGAAGAAAAGCTGGAAGAATTGTTTGAAAGGAAATAAGGGAAATGAAAGCTGTTTATATGATTAACGGTTTTTTGGAGAGCGGAAAAACGGAGTTTATCACATATACGCTTGCACAGCCATACTTCCAGACCAGGGGGACGACNCTGCTTCTGCTCTGTGAAGAGGGCGAAGTGGAATATGATGACGACNTGCTGAAAAAGAGCCGGACAGTGGTGGANCTGATTGAGGCGGAGGAAGAATTTAATCCGAGTCACCTTCTGGAATTGGAAAAGAAATATAAGCCGGAGAGAATTATCGTGGAATACAACGGCATGTGGAATTTTAAAAACATGAAGCTGCCGTGGCACTGGAANATAGAACAACAGATTACAATTATAGACGGTTCGACCTTCCAGAGTTATTATACCAATATGCGCTCGCTTCTGGCGGAGATGATTCGTAATTCCGAAATGATTATTATGAACCGCTGCGACGGAATCCAGGATTTNAGCAGCTATAAGCGGAATCTNAAGGCAGTGAATCCCCGCGCCGACATTATTTTTGAAGATGCGAACGGCGAGATTACGGAAATCATGGAGGACGATTTACCNTACGATTTAAAGCAGGAGGTTTTAGNNCTGGANGATTACGGATACGGNATCTGGTATCTGGACAGCATGGACCATCCGGAGAGATATATCGGGAAAAAGGTAGAATTTACCGCCATGGTTTTGAAACCGGAGGATTTTCCCAAAGGTTATTTTGTGCCGGGGCGCATGGCAATGACCTGCTGTGCGGATGATATGGCATTTTTGGGCTATCCCTGTGAGTATGCCGGAGCAGATTCGCTTGCACAGAAGGAATGGGTAAAGGTAAAAGCGAATGTTGCNAAGGAATANAGGGAAGAATATCAGGGAGAGGGACCGGTTCTGCATGCGGTCAGCGTGGAAAAAACAAANGCGCCGAAAAATGCAGTGATAAGCTTTAATTAGCAGGATTCAGCGCGGACATGAGGGATTGATATGAACACATTTTTGCTGGCTTTGGAGGGCACAGGCTTTGCGTGGCTTATGACCTCGNTGGGGGCGGCTGTTGTCTTTTTCTTCCGAAAGGAAATGAAGGAGGCCGTGCACAAGTCCTTTCTGGGCTTTGCGGCGGGCGTTATGATTGCGGCAGGGGTCTGGTCCCTGCTGATACCTGCNATAGANCAGGCGGAAGAGAACGGACAGAAGGGATGGATGCCTGCGGCGGGCGGTTTTGTGCTTGGCGCGGCATTTTTGCTTATNATGGATAAAATAATTCCCCATCTGCATCAGGGAGAGAAAGAAGCGGAGGGACCGAAGACCTCGCTTCACCGGACGACCCTGATGGTATTTGCNGTCACCNTGCACAATATTCCGGAGGGCATGGCGATGGGGCTGGCTTTTGCCAANGCNCAGNTAAACGGAGGCNCNGGNGCAGACTATGCGGCGGCTTTTGCGCTGGCTNTGGGAATCGGGATTCAGAATTTCCCTGAGGGCGCGGCAATTTCGCTGCCGTTGAAGAAAGAAGGGACNACCTCTTTNAAGGCGTTTTGGGCGGGCTGTCTGTCCGGCGTGGTGGAGCCGNTGTTCGGCGTGCTGACCGTGCTGCTTGCNTCCTTTNTGGTTCCCTATATGCCGTGGCTTNTGTCCTTTGCGGCGGGCGCCATGTTCTATGTGGTGGTGGAGGAACTGATACCGGAGGCGCATTTGGGGGAACATTCCCATGTGGGCACGATGGGCGTNCTCGCCGGTTTTTTACTGATGATGATACTNGACGTTGCGTTGGGATAAGTGTGAAGGGAATGGCCGAGGGTTATTCTTCAAAGATTCGGAGANATAGGTATGGCACTTGATTCAGAAAAGGAACAACTACAATTACAGAGGCATCTGCGGGATTTGGCCGATAAATCCTATCGGCAGAATCTGTTTACTTTCAGNGGTTTTCTGGGGCTNGCGGAGCTGGANCTCTATTACGGAATGGAAAGAGAACTGGATTTTGCCGCGCCGGCATTGTTTGGCGGAGATGAGGGCGCAGAGCGGAAGATGATACGCTTCGGTTCCCCCGAGGAGCTTGGCTATGAGGAGGCNTANCCGATTTCCTGTATTCATGCAAAGCCGCTTATGCTCAAATTTGCAGAAGCCTTAAGCCACAGGGATTTTTTGGGCGCACTGATGAATCTGGGCATTGAGAGAAGCTGTATCGGCGATATCCGTGCAGGGCAGGACGGCGGTTATTTCTATTGTCAGTCCTCCATGGCACCATATATTTGTGAAAATCTGACGCAGATAAAGCATACCCATGTAAGNTGCGNNGTGGTGGAGCAGATGGAGGAGATGGAGGCAGATAAACCCAAGGAAGAGGAAGTGCAGGTCAGTTCCCTGCGGATAGACGGGTGCCTGTCAAAGCTCTACAAACTTTCGCGGGCGGAGAGTCTTGCCCTGTTTCAGAGTGCAAAGGTATATGTGGATGGCAGGCTGGTGGAAAATAACAGCCGCCTGCTAAAGGCCGGTGAGGTTGTGAATGTGAGAGGGTACGGCAAGTTTATTTTTACAGGAGTTAAGTACGAGACGAAAAAAGGGAAACTGTGTCTGGGCATGCAGGTGTACCGATAGGAGCGGATATGTATTCTTATACGTTAATACAATGGTTGTTTCTGTTCTATTTTTACTGCTTTTTCGGGTGGTGCTTTGAGTCATCCTATGTTTCCTTAAAAAGCAGAAAACTGGTGAACAGAGGGTTTATGAAGGGACCTTTTCTGCCGCTTTACGGCAGCGGCGCTATCATGATGTTGGTGGTATCAAAGCCCTTTTTAGGACATTGGTGGGCGGTTTATATTGCCGGCTGTATCGGTGCAACCGTGCTGGAATATGTGACAGGCGTTGTGATGGAGGCGCTCTTTAAGGTGCGGTATTGGGATTACTCCAACCAGCCCTTTAATTTTCAAGGGCAGATTTGCTTAAGTTCGACGCTGGCGTGGGGCGGTCTTACCCTGTTGATGAACTATGTAGTACATAGGCCCATCGAAAGCCTTGTATTGGGAATACCTGCCAACCTTTTGACAGCGGTGACGATTCTTTTGACCGTTTACATCTCCTGCGATTTTGCGCTTTCTTTCAAGGAAGCATTGGATTTGCGGGATATTCTGGTGCGAATGGAAAAAGCGAAGGAAGAGATGCAGCGGCTGCAGAAGCGGCTGGACGTGCTGGCAGCGGTGGCAGGAGAAGAATGGAACGCCAAAAAGGAAGCTTTGTCCGAGAAATTTCATATGGATGAAATCAAGGCAGGCTTTGAAAGTCGTATCCGCAATAACCCTTCCATGAGTTCTAAACGTTATAAGGATGCTTTGGAGGAATTGAAGAGAAAAGTGGCAGAAAAAAGAAAAAAATAGGAGGGATTTTTTATGTGCACGGCAGCGGCTTATAAAACGAAGGATTTATATTTTGGCAGGACATTGGATTACGAATGTTCCTATGGAGAGGAGGTTGTGGTGACACCCCGCAATTATCCTTTTCATTTCCTTGAGATGGGAGATATGGACAGCCATTATGCCATGATTGGCATGGCGCATGTTGCGCAGGGATGCCCGCTCTATTATGATGCCGTCAATGAAAAAGGCCTTGCCATAGCAGGACTTAATTTTGTCGGAAACGCTCATTACAACAAGCCGGTGGAGGGCAGGGAGAATGTTGCGGTTTTTGAATTGATTTGGTGGCTTTTGGGAAGCTGCGCTACGGTGAAGGAGTGCAGGGAGAAGCTTGCAAAGATAAACCTTACTGATACGACTTTTGTGGGTCTTCCGACGGCACAGCTTCACTGGATGATTGCAGACAAGGATGAGACGATTACGTTGGAATCGGTGAAGGACGGCATCCATGTCTATGACAATCCGGTCAGGGTGCTGGCGAATAATCCGACCTTTCCGGAGCAGATGTTTGCACTGAACAATTATATGCACCTGTCCGTGAAGCCGCCCCAAAATCTTTTTGCAAAAGGGCTTCCTCTTACGGTTTACAGCAGGGGCATGGGTGCGCTGGGACTGCCCGGGGATTTGTCCTCGCAGTCAAGGTTTGTAAGGGCAGCATTTGTCAATATGAATTCTGTGTCCGGCGATTCCGAGAATGAAAGTATGGGTCAGTTCTTCCATATTCTCGGCGCAGTGGATCAGCAGAACGGCTGCTGTGAACTGGAGAGCGGCGAATATGAGAAGACAATCTATACAAGCTGCTGCAATACGGCGCGTGGAATTTACTACTACAATACCTATAACAACCGGCAGATTTCTGCAGTAGATATGCACCGTGCGGACTTGGACGGAAAAGAACTGTGCCGCTATCCACTGATTTTAGAAGAGCAGATTCGGTGGCAGAATTAGAAGAAGGAGAGGATTTATTTATGGTACTATTGTCAGCACAGCAATCCGCGGAGGAGTTACCGCCTTTGGCAATTATTATTTTTGTTGTTGTCGTTATTGCTGCTACTTTTGCACTAATGAGAGCACAGTCTCAAAGTGCTGTAAAAAAAATAAAAAGGAAATACAGTGGTCGAATTGTGGAAGAGTGTTCCCTAAGTGGAAATTATAGTTATTGTTTTGTGACAGAAAGTGAACTTGTTCTGCAAAACAACCAGAATAGTTTTAAAGCATTTAATCTGAATAGTATTAAGTATGTTCATTCTTTTAGGGACCTTGCTACAAGGAGTTGGGCTTTCTTTATTTCTGATGAGAATAAAAAAGCTTTAAAGGGTGAATTGATAGGTGCAACAAATGCCGGAAGGAAACTAAATCATGCGACGCTTTTCTTTATGCCACAGAAAGATGCGGATAAGCTTTGTGATTTTATTATAAAGCATGCTCCCCATGTGGAGAAAGCGGAAGAGTAAAACGCTTAAGTGGAGTAAATATGGACTTATTTGAATACATGAGACAAAACAATATGGAGAAGGAGTCGCCCCTTGCGGCGCGGATGCGCCCGACTACGTTAGAGGAAGTGGTGGGGCAGCAGCATATTATCGGGAAGGACAAGCTGCTTTACCGCGCCATCAAGGCGGACAAGCTGAGCTCCATTATTTTTTACGGACCGCCAGGCACCGGAAAGACAACCCTTGCCAAAGTGATTGCCAATACTACAAGCGCGGAGTTTGTGCAGATAAATGCCACTGTTGCCGGAAAAAAGGACATGGAGGAGACGGTGGAAAAGGCGAAAAGCGCGCAGGGAATGTATGGGAAGAGAACCATTCTCTTTATTGACGAAATCCACCGTTTTAACAAAGGACAGCAGGATTATCTGCTTCCCTTCGTGGAGGACGGCACCCTTATCCTGATTGGCGCGACCACGGAAAATCCTTATTTTGAGGTAAATGGCGCGCTGATTTCCCGCTCTGTTATCTTTGAATTAAAGCCTTTGGAAAAAGAGGATATCCGGCAGCTTCTGAAAAAAGCGGTCTATGACAGGGAAAAAGGCATGGGTGCTTATGAGGCGGAGATAGAGGAGGACGCACTGGAATTTCTGGCGGAGCTTTCCGGTGGGGACGCAAGACATGCGTTGAACGCTATTGAACTGGGCATTATGACGACGAACCGCAGTGAAGATGGGAAAATCCATATTACGCTGGCGGTTGCGCAGGAGTGTATCCAGAAGCGCGTTATGCGTTATGATAAAAACGGGGACAGCCATTATGATACGATTTCTGCTTTTATCAAAAGTATGCGGGGTTCCGACCCTGATGCGGCGGTCTATTATCTGGCGCGGATGCTCTATGCGGGGGAAAGCGTAACCTTTATTGCGCGGCGAATGATGATATGCGCTGCGGAGGACGTGGGAAATGCAGACCCGCAGGCGCTTGTGGTGGCGGTAAACGCTTCTCTTGCCGTGGAGCGCGTCGGTATGCCGGAGGCGCAGATTATCTTGGCACAGGCGGTTGCTTATATTGCTTCGGCGCCCAAGAGCAATGCTGCGTCGGAGGGGATTGCGGCGGCAATGCATGCCGTACAGGAGACCGGAAATCTTGCGATTCCGGTACATTTGCAGGACGCCCATTACAAGGGTGCGGCAAAGCTTGGGCATGGAACTGGCTACAAATATGCCCATGATTACAAAAATAACTATGTGAAGCAGCAATATCTGCCCTATGAACTGAACGGCAGGGAATTTTACAAGCCTTCCGGAAACGGCTACGAGGTAAAAATCAGGGAACATATGCAGAGAATCAGGAGAGAGGCGGAAGGTGGCGGAAGCGAAACGGCAAAGTCGTAAAGCGCCAAACAGAGCAAAAGCGGCAGGGAGAAAGGGGAAGATTGTTTCAAAATGGATGATTTAAAAAAACAGCAAAAATGGGAAACACCTTTTATCATATATATGGCGCTGCTATTAGGCATCACGGTATTCCGCCCGTGGGCAATGTCGTGGAACCATTTTTTTCAGGGCAGTCTCAATGTAAAACCGTTTGCAGCATATGCGGAGCTGTTGGGAAAAGGGCGGCTTTTACGGGTGCTGTATTTGTTTTTAGGTAATATTGCAGCATTTATTCCCTTTGGCATGTATCTGAAGTACCAAAAGCCGGAAATGGAACTTCGGCGTATTGTGCTGTACGGCTTTCTTTTGTCTTTGGCAATCGAGAGTATGCAGTATGTGCTGGGGACAGGATATACGGAACTGGATGATTTGGTTTTAAACACGGTTGGCGTAGGAGTCGGGGTAAAGCTCAACAAGTGGAATAAGATTAAATTTATACGGTATGTGGGCGTAGGTGTTTTGCTTTTTTCGGTGTTATATTCGACCTGTTTCTATAAAGAGCCGTCGCCCGCAAATAACACAATAAAATGGTTTGTTCCCACTGACTGTGAAAGCTTTGACGGCAGGTATCTTGCAAAGCAGGAATTTTCGGAAGTGTCGGAAAATCCGCTGAGAAGTATTCAGATAGATATTTACGATACGGAAACCAATACGCTTGTGGATAGCATTTATATAGAGTCACTTTGGAGTGGCTTTCAGGGGATTATATGGGGAGATGACAATTACAATCTGACAATAGGGAAGTGGGATGGCACCATGCTCTATTATGTGTACGAGGATGGCGGCTGGCATGAGGTGAAAAATTAGAAAGGAACCATATGAGTAAAAAGGTAAATGCAGTTACGATTATCGGAGGCGAGGACGGTCCCACATCCATATTTACGATTGGGCACAAGGAAACAAATATTTTGAAACGCTTTCAAATATGGCTGCGGAGGAAGCAATATCAGAGAAAAAGAAATAAGGTGCGCAAAACGATTACAGCGGATGGCCACACCATGGAGGAGCTGATCGCGTATATGCAGCAGCGTTACGGCGCAGTCGAAGCAGATGGCACTTATCCTTATTATGAGGAGCGGAAGCAGGGGATGAAGTACAGTTTGATTCAGCGGGAAAAACCGGAGCTTTTAGGAGAAGTGAAGCGTTTTTATCCGCCGAAGGACTTGACGGATAAAGAAGCGCTCATAAAATGGCAGAAGGAACTTGACGCATGGACAAAGGAATGTCATGACAGGGCGGGGGCGGTTCCTTATGAAGCTTTTCCGACAGAATACCATATGTTCGTGATAGACAGGGGAGAAGAGGGAAGGCTGGAAATTGAACTGGACATGTTTCGGCCGGTGATTTCCGTTTCCTATGCCGGCAGGGCGATGGAGGCGATTTCGGAGGATATTCACCGGTATTATGGTGTCACACAGCAGGACATTGACGAAGAAAGCGACCGTTACAAGTCGTTGCTGACAGTGCTGAGTACAAGGTAGCGCTTCCTTAAAAAAGCTGTTCTACCAGATATTGGTAGACGGCTTCGTTTTTTTTCTGCCAGTTTTCACAGACGGCTTCCGCCACTTCCTTTACGGGAACGGAGAGCGTGATATCCACCAGCGTGATGCCGCGGTCCTTTGCTGTAAGGCGCGCTTCATATTCTCCGCTTGTGGATTTATAATAGTTCGCCGAAACAGAGGCTTCATTTCGCAGCGCAAACTCTTTTTCAGACAAATAATTTTCAATATCTTCTTTGATGGCGGCGCTGATACGGCTGCCGAAAAAGCGGAGCGTTTCCCGCCCTTCGTCGGTGATGGCTAACTGCGTCCGGTTTAAAATGGTCGTGGCCGTAATGAGCTGTGTGTCAATCAGCTCTGCAATCACTTGCTGCAGGGTAAAAAAATTGGTGTAGTCTTTTTCCTGTATAAAATCGCTTACCTGTGCTTTGGTCAGCGGAAAGCTTACCCTGTCAAGCATATAGAGTACAATCAGTTTATATAAAGTCAGTGGGTCCTGCAGCATAAAAACATCTCCCTTGATATGTGTGCCGCTGTTTCATGGTTTTGTGCAGCGTGTTGAGTACATTTCTTTTATTCAGGCTCCAAAGCGGAGCAAGCAACAGGTTCTTAGGTCCGTCTCCGGTCAGCCGGTGAATCACGATGTCGGGGCTTAAAAGCTCCAGACAGTGAATTAGGATATCCGTATATTCTTCCAAAGACAACACGGAAAAACCGGGAAGCCGGTTTTCCAGATACATATCCCCGAGAGCGGTATTTTGCAGAATGTGCAAAAGTTGAAGCTTGATACCGAAGGGGCGCAGAACTGTATTCGAGGACGGGCTTTGCGGATTTGGAATGTGATTTAAATAGCGCACGGTTTCGTACATCATTTCCGGCGTCTCGTTTGGCAGTCCCAAAATCACATGCACAATCACCGGAATAGCAGCTTGGGCGAGGGACGCCATTGCTTCCTCAAAAACAGGGAGCGCATAGCCCCTGCCGAAAAAAGCGGCGGTCTCTTCATGTATCGTCTGCAGTCCAAGCTCGAGCCAAATCAGCTTTTTGGGATAGCCTGCTTTTAATTCGGTAAGCAGTGCAAGCACATCTTTGCCAAGGCAGTCGGGGCGGGTTGCAATGGAAATGCCGGCAATCTCGGGGAGCGAGAGGGCGGCGGTATAAATATCCCGCAGATAGGAAACAGGCGCGTAGGTGCCGGTATATGCCTGAAAATAGGCGATAAAGCGGCTGCCGGTATTTTTGCCGGACAAAAGCTGCCTGCCAATAAGAAGCTGTTCCCTTACGGAAGCGGCATCCGTCCGCCTTGCAAAATCGCCGCTGCCGCCTGCGCTGCAGAAAATGCAGCCGCCGCGCCCCAAGGTACCGTCCCTGTTCGGACAGGTAAAACCGCCGTCAAGCGCGAGTTTATAATATTTTTCCCCGTAGGTATGTTTCATGTAAGCGTCCAAAGAGTAATACGGTTTGGAGAGCCATTCGGTGTTCATAAGCAGTTCCTATTTGATGTGGGATTTTACCGCTTCCGCCACTACCTCTGCCACTTTGGGATTGAAGGCTTCGGGCATGATATTGTCCTCGCTGAGCTCTTCCTCGGGTACGAGCCCTGCGATGGCAAGGGCGGCAGCCAGTTTCATCTCTTCCGTAATCTGTGTGGCGCGTCCTTCCAGAGCGCCCTTGAAGATGCCGGGGAAAGCGACCACATTGTTGACCTGATTGGGAAAATCGGAGCGTCCGGTGCCGACTACTTTTGCGCCAGCTTTTTTGGCCAAATCGGGCATAATTTCAGGAACGGGATTTGCCATGGCAAAGAGAATGGCATCCTTGTTCATGGAAGCAACCATTTCCTCGCTGACAATGTTGGGCGCGGAAACGCCCACAAAGATGTCGGCACCCTTCATGGCGTCAGCAAGCGTTCCGGTCATATTCTGCAGATTGGTAACTTCGGTCATCTTCTGCTGCATCCAGTTTAAGCCTTCGGTTTCTTTGGAAACGATACCGGTCTTGTCGCACATAATGATATCGGGGAAGCCGTAGGTGAGCAGCAGCTTTGTGATGGCAACGCCCGCGCTGCCTGCGCCGTTTACGACAATCCTGCAATTGTCTTTTCGCTTTCCGGTCACCTTTAAGGCGTTGATGATGCCCGCGAGCACCACGATGGCAGTACCATGCTGGTCATCATGGAAAACGGGGATATCCAGCATTTGCTTCAGGCGTTCCTCGATTTCAAAGCAGCGGGGCGCGCTGATATCTTCCAAGTTAATGCCGCCGAAGCCCGGGGCAAGGTATGCAACGGTTTTGATGATTTCTTCGGTATCCTGTGTATCCAGACAAATCGGGACTGCATTGACGCCGCCGAATTCCTTGAACAGTACCGCTTTGCCTTCCATAACGGGCATCGCGGCGTAAGGACCGATATTGCCCAGTCCTAAAACGGCGCTGCCGTCCGATACAACGGCTACGGTATTGGCTTTCATGGTGTATTGATAGGCGGCTTCCCTATCCTCTGCAATTACCTTGCAGGGCTCTGCAACGCCGGGGGTATAGGCGAGCGCCAAATCCTCTCTGGATTTAACAGGTGTTTTGCTTACTGTCTCAATTTTTCCGTTCCATTGCTCATGGAGCAGTAATGCTTTTTCGTTGGTTGTCATGGCTGTCCCTCTTTTCCTCTGTTTTTTTCTATCCTATCATAGTATATTTCTGTTTTGGGCGCAAGCGGAAGTTGATTCAGGGCATATTTCATTGTAAAATGTTTTACAGATGCTGCTACAATATTTTGAAAGTGAGGAAAAAGGATGACTGCGCGAATCACCGAAGACTTCAATTCCGGATGGAAATTTTTAAAGCTTACGAAAAAATACGGTTTATCTGAGCTTGCTATAGAAAATGTTGATTTTGACGACAGCGGATGGGAAAGCGTTACCCTTCCCCACACATGGAACGACAAGGACGGCTGTGACGGCCGGTCGGGAATAGATGAGGGCGGCGAACATTATTACCGCGGATTGGGCGGTTATCGAAAAACTTTTTATTTTTCCAAAAAGGATTTTGAGGACAGGGAAATTTTTCTTGCATTTGCGGGCGCAAATACGGTGGCAGAGCTTTTTGTAAACGGTATGTCCGCAGGCGTCCATGAGGGCGGATATTCTGCTTTCCGGTTTGCCGTTACCGATTTGGTCAAACTCGATGCGGACAATACCATTGCGGTAAAAGTCAATAATGCGCCGACGGCTTATATCGCGCCCATCACAGATCAGGGCGATTTCACAAAGATGGGAGGTCTGTACCGTGACGTAAAGCTGATTGCGGTTCCCAAAATACATATTGACCTTATGGATTATGGCGCTTCGGGAATTTATGTGACGCCGAAAAATATAACTGCCGAAAATGCGGATATAGATTTGCTTGTGAAAATCGCAAACGATTCTGCAAGGGACGGAGAGACTGCCGTAAATGTGGAAATCATGGACGGGGACGGAAATACGGCTGCCACGGGCGGGACGACTTGCAGTATTTTGGCAGGAAAAAACGGAGAAGCAAAACTGCATATCAAACTGCCACATCCTGTTTTGTGGAATGGCACAGAAAATCCGTATCTGTATCATGCAAAAATCATGCTGTTACAGGAAGGAAAAATGGTTGACGAGTATACACAGACCTTCGGCATAAGAACTTACCGTATCGACTCGGACAAGGGATTTTTCCTGAATGGAAAGCATGTTGATTTACACGGTGTCAATTATCATCAGGACAGCTTTGAAAACGGCTGGGCAATGACCAATGCACAGCGGGAGCGGGACTACAATATGATGCGGGCTCTGGGCTGCAATACGGTCAGAATGGCGCATTATCAGCATGATGGCTATGAATATGACTTGTGCGACAAACTGGGAATCGCGGTATGGACTGAAATAGGAGTCATAAATAAGATGTCCGCAGATGAAACGGAGGAGTTGAAAATTGCCGGTGGATTTGCAGAAAATGCAAAGCAGCAGCTTACGGAGCTTATCAGGCAGAATTATAACCATCCGTCAATTATTGTATGGGGGACTTCAAACGAGCTTTATCAGATGTCCGATGAAATCTATGGCATTTATACCGAGCTTAACGCTCTTGCAAATGCCGAGGACGCGACAAGGCTCATCACTTTTGCGGACGACCAGTTCTGGGGCAGATTTCTGGAACTGCCGGCAAATGTAGTTGGTTACAACAAATATTTCGGCTGGTATAAAGAGGCGGGTCCCGCAGAAAAATACGGAGAATGGCTGGACAGTTACCACGGTGTAAGGGAGAGCCGTCCTATCTGTGTCTCGGAATATGGAGGCGGCGCGGCAATTTCCCAGCATAAGGATAATATCGACTGGGAAACGGAAATTGACCCATGGGGAGAAAGACACTACGAAAATTATCAGTCTGCAATACACGAAAAAATATGGGCGCAGTTTGCCCAAAGGCAGTACCTGTGGGCAAAATATGTGTGGTGCATGTTTGACTTTGCTTCTGACGGCAGGCAGGAAGGAGACACAAAGGGGCAGAACGACAAAGGACTGGTTACCCGTAAGCGCGAGCCGAAAGATTCCTTTTATTTTTATAAATCCGTATGGAGTGACGAGCCAATGCTGCACATTACGGAAAAAAGATTCCTGAGGCGTCCCTCAAAAGTGCCGCAGGTAAAGGTATATTCCAATGCGGAAAAAGTGGAATTGTTTGTAAACGGCGAGTCGGCAGGTATCGTGGAAAGAAAATCCCTTGCTCCTTTTTATGACACAGTATTTACGTGGAAAAATATTGTAATAAACACTGATGAAAAAAATGAAATCAAAGCCGCCGCTTATTTTGCAGATGGAAAGAAACGGGAAGATACGGCTTTTTGGATAGGAATAGGTGAGGGACTATGACGGAATTTACAGTACAGGGCAGAAAAATAAGCATATATGGAAAAGAGCAGGCGGGCGCTCCGGTTGTTTATCTGAACGCGGTACAAGGAGAGGGAAGCGCGGTATGGGAGCAATGCCGGCGCGTGGAATGTCCGGCGTTTACCCTTGTGGCAGTTTCGGATATAGGATGGTATCATGACATGTCGCCGTGGCAGGCTCCGCCGATAGCAAAGGGCGGGGAGCCGTGTACAGGCGGAGCGGAATCTTATCTTGCGCTTCTTACGGGGGAAATTCTGCCTGCCGTAGAGGAGGCGCTTGGAGGCCGACCGGCATACAATGTCCTTGCAGGGTATTCCCTTGCGGGGCTGTTTGCGGTATATGCAGCATATCATACGGACGCGTTCGCGAGGATTGTCAGTGCGTCCGGCTCATTCTGGTTTCCTGATTTTGTGGATTATGTGAAGGGACATGAAATGCGCCGTGTGCCCGAAAAAATGTATTTTTCACTTGGCGACAGGGAAGCACATACAAAGAACCCATATCTGTCCTCTGTGGAGGAGCGGACGAAGCAGCTCTATGCATATTACAGCCAACAGGGGATTTTGACTGCGTTCGTCTTAAATAAAGGGAATCATTTCAGGGAACCCGACCGGAGAACGGCGGATGGGATTCGGTGGATATTGGAGGAGCGGATGTAAAAGAAGGGTGTTGTGATACCGGCGTGTTATCAAGATAGTGCAATTTATTGTGAAGTTGTATAAACCGCGCTATAATAATAAAAAGTAGAAAATGAATTTGAATAGATGAAAAAGCAGGCATGGTATTTTAGGGGAATATATGGTTTTAGCATGAAAGGGCTGCGGAGACTGCCGCAGAAAACATGTGGGCGAAAGCCTGATATGGATGAAGCAGCGTCTTGATAGATCATGAAACATGCAATAGGGGGTGATTCCATTGGGAACGTAAACTGTAACTGTAAACGTGGAATCCCGGAATGGGGTACACAGGCATTTGCCGTAATGGATTGCGGAGCAAGCAAGGAGAATTGCGGCAGGAAAGGAAAAAGGTAAAGGCAATGAAGAAAATGATAGCATTATTAACAGCAGTGATGATTCTGGCAGGGAGCATGGAGATGGCGGCGTCGGCGGCAGTGGAATCCGAAACACACGAACATAACAATATCTATAGAGTAGAAGCGGGTACATATTCCGTCAAGTCAACACATCCTGTATGGGTAGCCAATAAACCAAACGGAGAGCCCATTTTGGCAACATGCAACTTAACCACCACATTTCAAAGATACAGGTACATATGCAGAGGCTGTGGAGAGGAAGTAGGAACGGGTTCGGAAGCAATATCTGAAAAACACTCTATGACTCATTGACAAAGCGGGGCGGCTTAAAGCCGCCCCTAAAAGTATAGCATTAGACGGAAATCATCAAAGAGGACTGGTTATGGAAAAAAGAAAATGGTTCTGCCTGCTTTTGGCCGTTGTCATGTTGTTTGGCGGCTGTGGCAGCAAAGACAGTGAAAATAATGGAAAAAATCAGGAGAGCAGCGGGCAGGCCGGAAACAGTGTGGAAAACCTGCCTGAGGAAGGGCTTTACGATTTTGCAATAACAGAGAAAACAATAGCCCTGCCCATACAGTCAGGAGAAGACTTACGCGGGGCGCAGTATTTTGAAGGGGAACGGATATGGCTCTTGGGAAACTGGGACAGTCAGGTATTCTGTTACCATGAAGGAAGCGGGGAGCGGGAACTGCTTCTGGAGCATATACCGGCCGCCTGTCTGGGAGATACACTCTACAGGGCGGGGGAAAACTTTTATGCTTACAATCTTGATAAGCTGACGGTGCTGGATGCGGAAGGGGAAGAAGTATGCACGCTGTATGCGGAGGGAAGAATCATGCGCCTCTGCGAGTCGCGGGAGGGCAACATTGTTCTTGCCGTCGAAAACGGGAGCGGTGCAGTATTGAAAACGCTGGATGCGGCAAGCGGTACACTGTCCGGCAGCTATACACTTTCGGACTGCGTCGGCATAGGGACGGGTACAGAGCGGGGACTTCTTGTGGTAGACCAGACCGGTGCTTATGACCTTGACATGGAAAGCGGGGAGAAAAGCTGGCATATGAAGTGGAACGGTACCGCCTACAGTCCGAGCGGGAACCGGTTCTGGTATGCGGCCGAACTGAAGGAGGACGGCAGTCTGGAGCAGATTGAGAGCAGCGGGGATATCTTTTATGTGGTCGACCTGCAGAAAATATACCCGGAAGAAATGGGGAAGGTTCCCCTGATACTAAGAGTACTGTATGCAGGAAGCGGGCTGAAACAGCTTGTGGCACAATTCAATAAAGAAAATGAGGAGTACCATATATTTTTACAGGACAGCGGGGAGGAATATGGCCTGGATTTTAGGGCGCGCAATGACATGGAGATTGCCACAGGAAACGGGCCGGATTTAATTGTGGATACAGCGGTGTCAGACATGCAGGCGCTTGCAGTAAAAGGGGCCCTGGAAAATCTGGAGCCATATCTGGAACAGAGCGGAATCAGCAGGGAGAATTATCATCCGGAGACCTTTCAGAGCAGGGGGATGGATGAGGGCATATACAGCGTCGGATATGAAATGTATGTCCAGAGCCTGTACATCAGGGAGGAACTGCTGGACGGCGGCGGGCAGACCGGCATTGAAGTCCTGTTAAGCAATATGGAAAGCTATGACGGTCAGGTGGTTTTTAATAAAATGCTGAACTATACACCTGCCAATCTGCTGGGGTATTTTTTCGGGATGTCAGATAATTTTTACGGCATGGTGGACTGGGAAAAAAGAACTTGTGATTTCAGCGGGGAGCTTTGGGAACAGATACTGAGGGTTTCAAAACAGTACGGCCTGACGGACAGGAACAGGGCATGGGAGGAAGTTGCCGGCTGGGGAGGAATACAAGGTTTCTCTTTTATGGTGCGAAGTGAACTGGAAGCCGGACAGTGTGGAAGGGAGCTGGCAGGCTACCCTTCGGAAAGCGGCATGGTACACTGGTTGTTGATAAATTCTATTGCCATAAACGCCGCTTCTGCGAATAAGGAAGGCGCATGGCAGTTTATCCGGTTTTTGATGGAAGAGGAAAACCAGAAGCTGACGTGGCAGGATCTGATGATGCCGGTGCATGAGGGGGCGTTGTCAGAGAGTGTGCAGGAAGATTTACTGCTGGATTACTTTGTTCCGGGATATGGCAAAGTAGAGCTTCCGGAAGGGATAGAGGAAAAGTTCTGGGAGTGCCTTGCCAATGCAAAGCCGACGTCCTACCGGACAGAGCAGGTTCTTGCCATCATACAGGAGGAAGCGGAACTTTATTTTACGGGCGACAAGACAGTAGAGGAAATCAGTGCCGTGATAGAAAACAGGGTGAAGCTTTACCTTGCGGAGATGGAGTAATGGTGAGATCTGACCGGCAACTGGACTTTGCCTTTTGGTTGTGGTATCCTCATGATAAGAATTTGTTCTGGAACGGATGGAGGTTATGGAAATGGCGAAAGCGGGGAAGGAAACGAAGAAAGAGACTACGGGAAAGCGGATTTTAAAAGCGGCGCTTAAGGCGGTGGGTATACTGGCGGGAGCGCTTGTGCTGGTAGTAGTGGTTTATTTGGCATACGTGATATTATCTTATAAGCGGCTGCCGGACAATCTGGAGCTTGCGGTAACCATAACCAAGGAAGGGGAGCAGAATAAAGAACCCGTTCGGATTGGGCAGGAGTACGGCATTGTCACCTATAATATCGGATTCGGCGCGTATACGCCGCAGTTCAGCTTTTTCATGGACGGGGGCAAATCCTCCGTGGCGGAGAGCAAAGAGAGTGTATTGGAAACGGTGGGCGGTGCAGCTTCCTATGTATCGGAGACCATAAATCCTGATTTTGTACTGTGGCAGGAGGTTGATTTGGATGCCACGAGGAGTTATCATGTGGATGAGTATGAGGAAATTCAGGCATATTACAAGGATTACTGCATGACCTTTGCAGTCAATTATGATTCGGCGTTTCTGTTTTATCCTCTGACAGAGCCGCATGGAAAGAGCAAGGCAGGGCTTGCGGTGATGTCCGCATATCCGATTGAAAGTGCTCTGCGGCGGAGTTTTCCTATATCCACTTCTTTCAGCAAGTTTCTGGATTTGGATCGCTGCTACAGCATAAACCGGATACCCGTAGAAGGCGGAAAATATCTCTGCATTATCAATCTGCATATGTCGGCTTACGGCAACAGTGACGAAATCAGGCAAGGTCAGATAGCCATGCTCTGCGAGGATATGCAGAGGGAGTATGAGGCGGGCAATTATGTTATCTGCGGCGGCGATTTTAACCATGATTTAAAGGCGCTTACGGATGATGGCGGCGCGAGGGAATCCTGGGCATATCCTTTTCCGAGGGAAGAACTGCCGGAGGGCTTTCGTTTCTGTCTGGACGATTTTTCCGACGAGGAGCGGGCTGCCATGCATGACAGCGCCAGAAACGCGGATGAGGCATACAACCCCGCAACCACCTATACGGTGACGCTGGATGGCTTCATTATTTCGGATAATGTGAAATGCACATGGTATGAAAATGTGGATTTGCAGTACCGATATTCGGACCATGACCCTGTGTACATGCGCTTTATCCTTCAGTGAAAAAGGGGAAAAGAAAATTTTGGCGGTAAAAATGATTGACAAAGGAGAGAGTGTGTGTTATGCTATTTAAGCATGTGAAAACGTGCAACAATCAAGCAGAGTATCCGCTCTCACCTTACAGCGCAGGCTCGTAAGTGTCAATAATTCAAAATTGCGTAGTCCCATAAGCGGCCATTACAGGCAAACGGCAAAACGGATTTGCGGGCAGCGTTCCCAAAAGGAGCAGTCTGCGTCAGGTTTCCGGTCGGGATTATGAAAGGTATGAATGATGAGTGGATAGTTATGCTATCCACTTTTATTTTCTTTATGGAGGGTATAGCCATTAGCGAATTAATGATTAATGAACAGATTAGAGACAAAGAGGTACGTCTCATCGGCGAAGACGGAGAGCAGTTAGGCGTTATGTCTGCGCGGGAAGCACAAAAGCTGGCGGAAGAGGCGGGGCTTGATTTGGTAAAAATCGCACCCACGGCAAAGCCGCCCGTATGTAAGATTGTGGATTACGGCAAGTTCAAGTATGAGCAGGCCAGAAAAGAGAAGGAAGCCAAAAAGAAACAGAAGATTATAGAGATAAAGGAAATCCGGCTTTCTCCCAACATTGATACCAATGATTTAAACACCAAGGTGAACGCGGCAAGAAAGTTTTTGACCAAGGGCGACAAGGTAAAGATAACCTTGCGTTTCCGCGGCAGGGAAATGGCGCATATGAACAACAGCAAGCATATTTTAGACGACTTTGCAGCCAGCCTGTCCGATATCGCCGTGGTGGAAAAAGCGCCCAAGGTAGAGGGGCGGAGCATGACCATGTTTTTAACTGAGAAGCGTAATTAGCGCAGTTAAAATAGATTAAGCAAAAAACAGGAGGAAATCGTTATGCCAAAAATGAAGACAAGCAGAGCAGCAGCGAAGCGTTTTAAGGTGACAGGAACAGGTAAATTAAAGAGAAGCAAAGCTTATAAAAGCCATATCTTAACCAAGAAATCCACGAAGAGAAAACGTAATCTGAGACAGTCTGCTATTACAGACAAGACCAACGAGAAGAACATGAAGAAGATTTTACCGTATTTATAATCAATCGGCAAGGAGGAAAATAAGACATGGCAAGAATTAAAGGCGGCATGAATGCCAGAAGAAAACATAACAGAGTATTAAAGCTTGCAAAGGGTTACAGAGGCGCAAGAAGCAAACAGTACAGAGTGGCAAAGCAGTCCGTTATGCGTGCACTTGCAAGCTCTTACGCGGGCAGGAAAGAGAGAAAGCGTCAGTTCAGACAGCTTTGGATTGCACGTATCAACGCAGCGGCAAGAATGAACGGCTTATCCTACAGCAAGTTTATGTACGGACTGAAGCAGGCAGGCGTTGACATCAACAGAAAGATGCTTGCAGAGATGGCAGTGAATGACAGCGAAGGCTTCAAGACACTGGCAGAGCTTGCAAAGACAAAAATCGCATAAGTAATGCACATATGGCGCCTTCCGAAACAGGGTATCGCTGGTTGGATATCCTGTGCTCTTGGGAGGTGCCTTTTCTGTATGTAAAATGTTTTCGGAGGGAAATTTTTATGGCAAATCAATACAACAAGGTTCATATGGGAGAAGCAAAATGCGCTTTGGATTTGGGAGACGGCAGTGAGCGCGCAGAGTATGTCTGCCAGGATTATATTTTACATAAGCTGGGAAGACCGCACCGCTGTGTCAATATTATGTACACCTATTATCCAAAGGATAAGGAATGGCCGCAGAGAATCAGCGAGGCATGCAAGGATTTGGATATCAGCTTTCAGTGGGATTATCCCTACGACGATTATTTTCCGTATGATGTGGACGGACAGCCTTTTGAGCAGATGAGGGATATCCGCCGCCATGGGCAGGATGTGCTGCTGACCCTGACGATTGACTGTTCCCTGGACGACGAGCAGCTTAGAAAGGTGGCCCGCCAGTTAAAGCCTTTCGGGCGTATGCGCATCCGTATCAATCACGAGTGCGGGGGAACCTGGTTTACCCATAACAAGCGCTTTTCCTATCAGGAAGTTGCCGATTTCTTTGTGCGTTTCCACAATATCATTAAGGAAGAAGCACCAAATATCAGCACGATTTTCTGTGCGGGATTTATGAAGGCTGACGGCTCCGGCGTGGAGTATGAGAAGGAATTTCTGGATGCATACAAGGCGGCAGATATCTGGTCGGCGGACTGTTATCTTGCGCTGCATTACGGCTGGCCCTATGATGTTGCAGAAGTGGGCGGCGGGCAGTACAAGAGCGATGACGTTGCAGGATATTATGAGAAATTTAAAAATACTGCAGAAAGGCTGACAGAGCTTTGCGGCAAAAAGCCGATGACGACGGCCGAGTTTAATACGGACGGCGATGTGACCGGTGCGTTCGCGCAGGGCGAGTCCGTTGTACGGTTTGCGGAAACTTTTCGCGATAACCACGCAGAAGACTGGTTTAAGGGGATTTCCATGTACCAGTTCCGCGACAGGGGGCGTCTGGGTCTGGAGATTGAAGACCCGAATAACAAGTCGGTGGGAATTGAGCAGCCCATGCTGGAGGAGTATAAAAAGGTGCTGCATGACCCGTATTTTATGCCCGAGATGACGTCGGGCGAAGAAGTGCAGTTCCCCGTGACCATGCGCTGGGGCGGCTCCGAAGATGCGGACGGAATCGAAATTCCCGTTGATTTTGAAGGAACACCCGAATTCTGCGAGATTACCGTGGAAGATAAAATCGCGCTGATGATAGAGATAAACGGACACTGGTTTTATAAGGCTCCTGATGTGAAAACCATAGACCTTATGTCTGCATTTTTCAAAGATAAGCTTGACGGCAGTAAGCAGCTTAAAGTAAAATTGTTTGCCACGCCTGCGGACGGGGAAAACCATGATGACGGCACGGAGGACTGGAATTACAATTACTATACAGAGATGAAAAATCCGCCTGAGTTCAGAATCCGGTATGAGGTTCCCGGGAAAGTGGGCTGAGAAAGACAGGCACATACGGCGCCTTTCGGAATAGGATATCATAGGTTGAATATTCTATATCGGGAGGCACTTTTTTGTATGTATGAAATATTGTCGGAATCCATTTATCCGCTGCTGGTGTCAGGACAGCCGGAGCGTTATGCGAACATAAAGGGAGGTCCGGACTATCCACACATAGAAGGCATGGTATTATTTTACAGGTTCAGAAGAGGGACGATAGTGGTGGCGGATATTGCGGGACTGCCGGATAACGGAAGCGGCGTATACGGCTTTCATATCCATGAAGGAAAGGCGTGTACGGGTAACAGTACGGATGCCTTTGCGGACGCAGGGATGCATTTGAATCCATATGGCAAGGAGCATCCGCTGCATATGGGCGATATGCCGGTGCTTTTCGGCAACAACGGGGTCGCATGGGGGGCTTTTTTCACGGAGCGATTCCTGCCGGGCGAGGTGGCGGGCCATACCGTTATCATTCATGATATGCCGGACGACTTCAAAAGCCAGCCATCGGGAGATTCCGGTATGAAAATAGCCTGCGGCGTGATTTACTGATTTTTGCCGCATCCTATTGACAGAAAACAAAGCAGTTACTATAATTAGCATCGAAGGCAGAAAATGCCAGCTTTCCTCGATAGCTCAATGGTAGAGCACGCGGCTGTTAACCGCGGGGTTGTAGGTTCGAGCCCTACTCGGGGAGCTAAAGCGCGAGAATGACGCTTAGAGAAAGCCTATAAACATCAGTGTTTATAGGCTTTTTGTGTAAGAAAAAAGACGAAACAAAACCAAAAAGAAAACAAGAACAATGTAGATTGTTTGTCCATGAGAACGATTCTTCCTTTCGTGGTTGGTGTATGTTAACTCTGAATCGGGTGAAAAGCAACTATGAAATGGAAAGGGTGGTAGGCTCAGCAAAATAAAGAGGGTACTGGAATTTGATTTATTGTAAATTTTTTGAGTGTTAATGTGATTGGATTATTTGCATGATCAATGGTTTAATGATATACTTATCTCAATAAATTAAGGGAAATGACGGAAGTACATACCAGAAAGGAAATAAATATATGCAAGAGCAAAGCCTGGCGCAGCG
>JAAUZU010000030.1 GCA_014804445.1 Lachnospiraceae bacterium
CTCTCTTTACTGTTTTTGGTTCGTTCTTTTTCTCTGAATATTCTTTTTAGGAATTTTCAGGGCTGCACTGCTGTTTTTTTGTCAAGGTTCTTCGTTTCTTAAGCAGACGCTTTTGAAACTTTACTGCTGTTTTCGACACAGCTTACTTAAAATAACACATTATGTAAGCTTTGTCAACAGCTTTTTATTACAAATTTTAATTCAATTTGCTGCTGCCATTTTTACTTTCTTGTCAGCAACGAAATTGAGTATAGCACCCGATTTTCTGCTTGTCAATACCCATTTCGATAATTTCAAAGTTCTCTTTCTCACTGCAGCAGGGTCACTGCGCTTTCCTCTGCAGTACGCACTGTCAACTCCAGTTTTTCAATCGTATCCAGTGTATTGTCAATTTCCGCAAGCAGCACCAGTGAGATTTCTTCTCCCGCCGCCAGACTTCCTACATAAGTACTAAGATCATCCAAAAGCATTGTCGAGATCACGTGGGTTCTCTCTGTGTCATTTATCTTCAGCGTGCATCTGGGCGCAACAGAAAAGATATCCAAATTCTTTTCTTCTCCTGTCGTATTCTGCAAGGAGAACCGAAGCACCAACAATTTTTTCCCCGTTGAAGCATCCAATGTAAAGAAGAGATCGTCATCTTCATTTTCCGGATAAGAATCCAAAATCTGGCTGCCCATATAGGTTATCACAACACCATCCGGCACAAGCAATGCATCGATGGACTGATAAACGGTTTCATCTATATTATTGCTATCGCTGTTATCAATCACCGGCGTATCCGCTGTCGCATCCATACCACCGGATTCAGGCTCCTCTATTGTTTCCGGCTCTTTTTCTTCATATAAAGATAAGTCTACCAGCCTGCTGCTATAATCCCTTGTATGGCGCATTACAAGCGCCGCCGCATATTCTGCGATTGCATCCTGCTGCGCATCCGTCATCGGCGGCAGCGTCGCACCGCATCCTGTAAACAATATCAGACATAACGCTGCTATTCCACAGCTTATTTCCCTTTTTTTCATTTTTACTCCCCTCTGCGCATTGTGCCGCGCACATATTCTGGCTCATAAAATTTCACTACCTATAGATTACACTATTTTTTTTTCCAATGCAAGATATATGCCGGATATTGCGAGGGCAATCAGCCCTACCATCAGGAAAAGAATGATTTTTTCCGCTGTCTGCGCTCCCGCAAAATCATAAAATACTACTTTTGCACAAACCACCAGTGTCAGCGCAAGACCGGTTATCCGCAATCTCTTTTGTCTGATGGCAAATCCTGCTGCCACAGCGCCTATTGCAATTAACATCAGCACAATGCTCTTTAAAATAGGAATCGGAATGTCCCAAATCAATACCATATAGCACAAAAACAGGGCAAATATAATCTCCTTTATTTTAAAATTCATGCCAAACCGTTCCCTGAACGCCAATACCATAAAGGAAATTCCCAGCACAAGCATAATGCCGTACGAAACATGATTTTTTGCAAATGCCGCGGCCATATACAGACATACAATAAAGGCCAAATTAATATAATTGAAAATTTTAATATATTTCCCCCTGAAAAATTCTATGCTGTTAAACAGGATCACGCCGGTAAACAGTACACACATCAGTGCAGCCGGTGTAAGTTCATTTCGGAACAAAATCAGTATGAATAACCCAAATACACATATAACGATTTCTTCATATATCGATTTCCAATGATACAATGCCGCAAGCGAAAGCAGGAACGCTCCCAGAAAGCAGAGTGTACAAATCAAGCCTGCCGTCAAATCCGCTTCCCTTTCCGGATACAAAAGGGAAACATGAAGCTGTATATCATAGACAATAAACACCATCACTGCCTGCAGCGCTGTAAAAATCGTAATCAGCAGTTCGCTTACCCTGAGAATCTTTTTTCGGGATAATATTTTGGCAGAAGCAAAAACCGCGAGGGTCACGCCCATTTTCCACCACTGCAAGCTGCCGCTTGCAATATGCAGGCTTACCGCTGCACCGTCAAGCCGTATCGTATACATAAGCAGCACAGTCGGACAAAACAGCCAGTACTGTATCCATTTTAAACTGCTCTTCTTAAATAGAAAGAACAGGATGCCGCATACCACCAAAAAGAGACCTGACGCCAGATGGAATGAAACGAAAAATCCGTCCCTCACTGCCAGAAGCGACACTACCACAAAATACACCAGTATCAGACCGGTCGTCACCGTATAAGCCGTCACATTTCCTGCTTTTCCCTTGTGCGATTCCACATCAAAATAAGGCTTCTCGAGTTGATAGAAAACAAATCCCTGCACCAATAAAATAGAAAGCAGGAAAAACAGCACATAGGAAGGATTTTCCAGATACCCGCACATCAGATTTACAAACCCGATTGTAAATACCGTGTTTGCTATCAGATGAGAAATATTTGCCATAACACGGTTTTTCTTTACCGGCAGGAAAACCGTCATCAGGTTAATAAACAATATCATAACCGTTATAAAGCCGAAATGTATTGCCTGTGTCTTCCCCTGCTCTCCTGAAAGAACCCTGCAGATTGGAAAGATACAAACATAACAGCCGATAAAACTGATGATTTTTAAAATCCCTGAATCTCGTTTTCTGCTAAGCAATACCGCCATCAAGGAAATCAAAACAGAAATGCCGGCTGCTATCCAGACATTAAAGTTTGCAAAATACAGGTAGTTTATCATGGTGGACAGGTACAGACAGCAAATACCGAGCCCTGTGATACCAATTGCAAATTTGGGCAGTTTTTTTTGCAAGTACAGTTCTGAGAAGAGCAAAATTGCCACCGATATTCCATACAGACACATGCCCTTCAGCATGCCGTTCATATAATTGATGCTAAGCAATACAAACGCTACCAATACAAAAAGAACGCCTACCACACTCAAAACACCGGCTCCCACGGCAAACTCCACGTTTTTCCGCTTTGCCTTTTGCGGATCTATGTATGGTACCTGTTGTGTATACTGCGCCTGCTGTGCATTTTGCAGCGGCTGTATGTATTGTGCTTGTTGTATGTTCTGCGGCTGCTGTGCGTATTGGGACTGTTGAATGCCCTGCTGTTGTATGTACCGAGGCTGTTGAACGCCCTGTTGCTGCTGCATACTCTGTGGCTGCATGGTCTGCGCCTGCTGTACATACTGTGGCTGCATAGACTGCGCTTGCTGTGCGTACTGTGGCTGCATGGTCTGTGCTTGCTGTGCGTATTGTGGCTGCATATTCTGCGGCTGCTGCATGTACTGGGGCTGGGTATTCTGCTGCCACATATACGGCTGCCGGGCATATTGCGGCTGGGTATATTGTAACTGCGTATTCTGCGGTTGCTGCATATACTGCGGCTGCACATACTGCCTCTGCTGTCCGTACTGCTGCAGCATTCCCATACGCTGCTGATAAAGCGGATAGGTTCGGTTTAGTTCTGCGGCGGCATACTGTACTGTTATCCGTCCCTGCCGAAGCTGCAACAATAAACTTTCCAGATATCTTGTATAATTTTCATCCTGCGACTGGCTGCGCAGCATCTCAATGCTGCGTTCCACTCCCATTCTTCCGTTATCCATTTATCTTTCCGTCCTTTCACTCTCCTGCCCCACGATATACGCTTCATATTTTGCCATATCTGCCTTTGGGCAGTCCACCACCAGATAGACGCCGTTTTCCTCGTAGTTCTGTTCCAATACCTCTGTGTTTTCGCACAGATAAGAAACTATCTGCCCCTTGTCGTAGGGAATCAGGAAAGCCGTTTTCCGGTTTTCTGCATACAGATTGCCCAAAATCATATCAAAAAGCGCCTCTATGCCGTCGCCTCTTTTGGCTGACATGTAAATCCGGTTTTCTTTTATCTGTGGCAGGTCTGCCATACACAAATCTGCCTTATTGTAAACATAGATAACCGGAATGTCTCCGGCACCCAGTTCTTTCAGCGTTTCCTTTGTCACTTCAATATGTTTCTTGTAGTTTTCGTCAGCATAATCAATGACATGCAAAAGCAAATCCGCGTTTCTGACCTCCTCCAAGGTAGAACGGAATGCCTTTACCAGTCCATGCGGCAGTTTATTGATGAATCCTACCGTATCCGCCAGGAAGAAAGGCTTATTCCTTTCATTGTCAATTCTGCGGACCGCAGTTTCCAGTGTGGCAAATAACATATTCTCTTCAAAAACACGTTTGTCTGTATCTTTAATATAAGCATCCACCATACCATTTAACAAGGTAGACTTGCCTGCATTGGTGTATCCGACAAGCGCCACCTGCGGCACTTTAGAGCGCACCCGCTTTTTGCGCTGGGTCTCCCGCTCCCCCGATACCGCCTTCAGTTCCTGTTCCAGTTCGGAAAGCCTGTGCTCTATTTTTCTTCTGTCCAGTTCCAGCTTCTTTTCACCGGCGCCCCTGCTGCTCATACTGCCGCTTGTGCCGCCCTGTCTGCTCAGTGCGGCATGCATGCCCACAAGGCGGGGCAGAAGATATTTCAGCCTTGCCGTTTCAACCTGCAGCTTTGCCTCCCTCGACTTCGCTCTGGTCGCAAAAATATCCAATATCAGGTTGGTACGGTCCATAACGGGAAGCTTTAGCTCTTCCTCCAGATTCTTTAACTGGGATGGGCTTAAAGTATCTTCAAAAATCACCAGTTCCGCCTCACAGTCCTCTGCAAAGGAACGAACCTCCTCCACCTTTCCCGTCCCGATGTACAGTGCTTTGTTCACTGTCTCAAGACTCTGTGTAATCATACCTGTTACCTGCATATTACAGGCTTCCGCCAGACTCTCCAGTTCCTTCATGGACTGTTCAAAATCGTCTTCTCCTCCGGTATTGACGCCCACAAGCAATACCTTTTCCTTTTCATTTCCCTCCAAAATCAAATCCTCCCTCATCATTTCCGGCTATTCTTTTCCGACTGTCTCCAACTCAAACCAGAAAGTAACGCCATCCAAATCATTTCTCACTCCATACCCCTGATTCATGGATTCCATAATTGCCTTCACAATAGAAAGTCCGACGCCGCTTCCGCCGTATGCCCTGGTCCTTGCCTTGTCAACCTTATAAAACTTCTCCCACAGATGGGGCATACTCTCCTCCGGTATCCTTTCTCCGGTATTAAACACCTCTATTCTGACCTTATTTCCTGTCTGGACAAGCCGGACTTCAATGATTTTTTCACCCTCACAATGATTTACCGCGTTGGAAAAGTAGTTGGCAAAAACCTCCTCCGTCTTAAATTCGTCCCCCCACACATAAAGGGAGGCCTCATAAGCCATGCGCACAGAAATATCATTCTGTTTTGTGAGAATCCCTGCGGAATGTATATAATTGCGAATCAGCAATACAATATCAAAGCGCTCCATGCTTACTACATCATAGCCAAATTCCAGTTGGTTCAATGTCATCAGCTTTTTTACCATCTGATTCATCTTGGCAGCTTCATCCATAATGACATCACAATAAAACGCTCTGCTCTCCGCGTCGTCGTTGATACCCTCTTTAAGCCCCTCCGCATAGCCCTGTATCAGTGCAATGGGCGTCTTCAGTTCATGGGATACATTGGACAAAAATTCCTTTCGCATTTCATCTGTCTGATTTTTCTTTTCTATATCCTTTTGCAGCTCATTGTTCGCTGTTTTTAATTCCTTTATGGTCTCATAAAGCGTTTCAGACAGTGCATTGATATTATCCCCCAAAATTGAAATTTCATTTTTGCCTTTTCCGGTATATTTTGCTTCAAAATCAAGTCTTGTCATGCGCTCGGATATGTGCGCCAGCTCTAATATCGGTTCTGTTATCTTTCTGGATACAAACCAAATGACAATACTGCTCACCAAAACGCCGGCTATGCCGACATAAAGCAGAAAACGGTTTGCTATCGCCGCACTCTCTCTGATATTTTCCAGAGGCGTCCGCATATAAACTACCTGTCCGCCGCACAGCCAGCCAACCATCTCCATATATTCGGTTCGGGTCTTGGAATCTGTCACCCTCTGTATGGTGTAATAGTCGCTTTGGCTTAAGATTTGAGGATCCTGCACCGGCACATAGAGCCTGTCCCAAAGCAATCCCTGCAGCATCTCCATATCATTGCCGAAGGTCCCGATAATGATACCTCCTGCGTCCTGAATCACACCCATAATATTGTATCTTCCTGAGATTTTTTCAAGCTCTATCTGAAACGCCTCGGAGGTAAATCTGGAATTTGCCGCGGCATCATTCAACAGGTTGTAAGTGTCCAGTATAGCTTTTTCCCTGTTCTCTGCGTAGTATCGGGGAAGAAAGGTATGATTGATAAACCAGCAGATAAACAGAGTCGCCGCCAGCAGAGAGATAAATATAACGGCAAACTGTCTTTTTATGGAATGTTTCATAAATATAATATGCCTTTCAAACAACTTCCTCGAATTTGTAGCCCATACCCCAGATGGTCTTTATCATTTCACCCTTTTCCCCCATTTTGCTGCGAAGCTTTTTCACATGGGTGTCTATCGTCCTTGCATCCCCGAAATAGTCATAATTCCAAACATGATTCAGGATTTTTTCCCGCGACAGGGCAATCCCCTTATTCTCCATAAAATAAGTGAGCAGTTCAAATTCCTTGTAACTCAACTCAATATCCCTGCCATCAATTTTTACCATGTGGGCATCCTTATTGACTTCGATGCCGCCTGCCTTCATAACACCGGCATGCGCCCCCTGATTGGTTCTCCTTAAGATGGCCTCTATGCGCGCCACAAGAATTTTGGGGCTGAAAGGCTTGCTGATATATTCGTCCACCCCAAGCTCAAAGCCCTGCAGCTCGTCCCTCTCGTCGCCCTTTGCCGTCAGCATAATAATCGGCACTTTGGAATATGACCTGATTTCCCTGCACACCTGAAAGCCGTCCATTTTAGGCATCATAATGTCCAGCACCACCAGCGCAATGTCCTTCTGTGCGAAAAAAATATCGACCGCCTGCACGCCGTCCTCTGCTTCTATCACATCATAGTTGCTCTTTAACAGGAAATCCTTCACAAGCTTGCGCATCCTGCTTTCATCGTCCACTACCAGTACCTTTAATTTGTCCATAGCCGTATCCTTTCCGTGGCTGTAAATTCTACTATTTCATCTACATTACCACAAAAATATGTACAATTTGTGAAACGGCTACCAATTCTCAATATTAAGTTCTTTTTCTTTTTCCCTGACTATCTGCTCCCGCTCCCGAAGCTCCTGCTCCCATGCGGCATAGCGGTTCACCAGATTTTTTTCATAGTTTAATATGTTGGGATTGTCACTTTTCAGCGTAATCGTAAACATGGCAATAATAGCCAGCACCAGAATCAGGTTGGCTATCAGGGAAATCACCGGCCAGTGTGCCTTTTTCTCTTCCTCTGCTTTCACACGCTGCCTTGCCGGAGAATAACTCTGCCTCATCCGCATATTGTAGGTGGTAAACAGTACCACCGGCGGCACTTCCTCTTCCGCTATCTGTCCGCTCTGCAAAAGCTGCTCCCGCATAGCTTTTAGGAAATCATGTCCCACCGGTGTCTTGAATATGCGCTCCGCAATCGCCTTTTTATAGATCCGCAGCACGCTCTCTGTCGAACTGTAATTGATATGCTGCTTCAAATACTCTATTTTTTTCTTTTCCTGCCTTGCCAGCTCTGCATCCCCTTCATTCATAAAAAGGTAGCCTTCTACCATTCTTTCCGTATGTTCATAATCCATAGTTTTCTCACATCCTGTTGCTTATATCATTGTCCGCGTTTGCGTTGTTCTTTTCTAATATAATAAACTATTTTGCCGGGATATACAACCGTTATCATAAGTGCAAATTTTATGCATACGAAATAATCGAAAAGCTTGACAAACCCAATAACTTCTGCCATAATAAGACACAAGCGTTGCGCAACATTTGTGTCTTATCGTTTTGAAAGGAGTTATTATGCCGCCAAAAAGCAGATTTACCAAGAAAGAAATCATAAGTGCCGCTTTGGACATCACAAGGGAAGAAGGCTTCCGCGCCGTCACCGCAAGAGCGCTCGGCACAAAACTGGATTCTTCTCCCAAGGTTATTTTCGGTCTGTTCACCAATATGGAAGAACTTCAAGGAGAAGTGCTCAAAGCCGCCAATGAGCTCTACCAAAGCTATCTGCAGGAGGATATGGCAGCGGGCAAATATCCGCCCTACAAGGCATCCGGTATGGCATATATCCGGTTTGCCAAAGAAGAAACCGAGCTGTTTAAGCTGCTCTTTATGCGTACCAGAACCAAAAAGGAAGCGGAACAGCCCAGTGATGAAATGGATGAAATACTCGCCCTGATTCAAAAAAATACAGGGCTGACTGCCGAACAGGCACTGTATTTCCATCTGGAAATGTGGGTATTTGTTCATGGCATTGCCACCATGCTTGCCACTTCCTATCTGGAGTTGGACACGGAAACCATCAGCGCCATGCTGACAGACATGTATATGGGACTGAAAGCCCGCTTTCAAGAATCGGAGGAAAACACATGGACGCCATCAAAACCGTAAACCTGACGAAAAAATACAAAAACCTGACCGCCGTGGACGGTCTGAACCTGACTGTAAAACAAGGAGAGCTTTTTTCCCTGCTCGGCGTAAACGGCGCCGGAAAAACCACCACCATCAAAATGCTCTCCTGCCTGATGCCACCCACAGGCGGCGATGCCTTTTTAAACGGAAACAGCATTCTGTCTGACACCGCCAAAGTAAAGGGAATCATCGGCATATCACCGCAGGAAACCGCTGTCGCTCCCAACCTCAGCGTGCGTGAAAATCTGGAGTTGATGTGCGGTATCTATGGTTTTACCAAAGAACATTCATCAAAAAAGATAGCCGAGCTCTCTGATTCGCTCGGGCTGCATGATATTCTGAAAAGACGCGCCGGAAAGCTTTCCGGCGGACAACAGCGCAGACTCAGCATTGCGATGGCGCTGGTGCATGAGCCGCAAATCCTTTTTTTAGACGAGCCGACCTTGGGTCTGGACGTACTGGCGAGAAGCGATTTGTGGGAAGTTATCCGCTCTCTCAAAGGAAAGATTACCATCATTCTTACAACGCATTACATGGAAGAGGCGGAAAGCCTTTCTGACAGAATCGGTATTATGAGGGCGGGCTCTTTCCTTGCTCTGGGGACGGCTGACGAGTTGAAAAAGATGGTCGGCACAGACAAATTTGAGGACGCCTTTGTAACGATTATAAAAGGGGCAGATAAAAATCATTCCCCCTTGGAGGGAGGTAAGAAATAAATGAGACTACTTACTTTTTCAGGAAGAAATGCAAAGGAAATCCTGCGCGACCCGCTCACGGCAGCTTTCGGCTTAGGATTTCCCATTGTTCTGATCTTACTTTTGAGCGCGCTTCAGGCAAACATTCCCGTAAGCCTGTTTGAACTGGAGAGCCTTACGCCCGGCATGACCATATTCGGTCTTTCCTTTATGACACTATTTTCTGCAACACTGATTGCCAAAGACAGGGAAAGCACCTTTTTGCAGAGGCTCTACACCTCACCGCTGACCGCGGCGGATTTCATCTTCGGCTATACCCTGCCCATCCTGCCTATCGCAGTGGCACAATGCTTACTCTGCTATGTTGTCGCTCTGATTTTAGGGCTTTCTATCACAGTCAATATCGTATACGCCGTGCTCTTTATCCTGCCGGTCGCCCTGTTTTTTATCGCGCTTGGACTGCTTTTCGGCAGCCTTCTCAATGTAAAACAGGTGGGAGGCCTGTGCGGTGCGCTGCTCACCAATCTCTCCGCATGGCTGTCCGGCATCTGGTTTGATTTGGAGCTTGTAGGCGGGGCTTTCAAAAAAATCGCATACCTGCTGCCGTTTGTGCACGCCGTGGAACTGGAACGCGCCGTGCTCTCCGGCAATATGGCGGACATTTTCCCGCACCTTTACTGGGTGCTGGGCTACGCTGTCGCAGCCTCGATTGCCGCTATTCTGGTATTCCGTGCGAGAAAATAAACGCTATCCTTGTTTTTTCAGCCTTTGGTTCCATTTCCTGACAAGAGCAGGCTCCAGCTTCAGAACGGCGCGGTCGTAGGTACACAATCCATTGATTTCCTCCTCCACGTCCGAAAGCTGGGTATATACCGTGGCACTGATACCGCCCTTTACTGCGGGCAGGACGGTGCCGCGCATTAACTTTTCATAACCCGCTTCCAGTTCTTCTTTCGAGTGGAAAATCTTGTATCCATACTCTTTTGCATGACAGACATGCCCTTCAATCTTCTGCACATAGCCGCCGAATTCCGTCAGCGCCAGCGCTCTCTTCGCTTCTCTTTCATATTTCAGCTTGAAAAAATACCAGTGCAGACTTTTTAAATCTCCACATCCCATATCGAACCAGCCGCTGGCTGAGTCCACAATCACATTGGAATTTATGCCCTGTACCAGCTTCGTCATCTTCTCCGTCTCAAACTGCCCCCAGCCTTCATTAAAAGGCACCATGCACACCACGGAAGGATGCTTTTTCATCTGCCTTGTCAATTCTCGCAACTCCTGCTCATACTCCTTCCTGCCCGCCGCATCCTGCCTGGAAAGCAGAAATTTATGCCGATCCGTTGCCTTGATGTGAAGAAGCTGGAACAGCGTCGCCATATAGGTCACATACAGCCCCTTGTTTCTCCTGCCGCCGTTTATCATGTCCTGCCACACCAGCATACCCAGCCTGTCGCAGTGGTAGTACCACCTCTGCGGCTCCACCTTGACATGCTTGCGGAGCATGTTAAAACCGAGCGCTTTCATCTGCTCGATATCATAGAGCATAGCCTCCTCGGAAGGCGGCGTGTACATGCTCTCCGGCCAGTATCCCTGGTCCAGTATGCCCACCTGTATATAAGGCTTATTATTTAAAAAGATACGGCGGATTCCCGCTTCGTCCGTTCCAATGCTGCATTTGCGCATGGCAAAATAACTCTCCACACTGTCGCATGCCGCAGCCTTCCCTTTTTCATATAAATCAAGGCGCACCCTGTAAAGATACGGCGTTTCCGGACTCCAGCTCTTAAAATCCGGCAGAGCAAGCCGCTTTTCCTCCAACGCCCCAAATTTCACCGCTCCATATTCTTTGTTTAAAAAAGTGAGTTTTATCTCATAGTCATTTCTTCGATTTTGTATGTCGAGATTCAATTCTGCCTGTACCGCTGCCTCTCCTTCGTCATAAAAAATATCCCACGAAACATCCCTGATATAGACCTGCGGAACTGCCTCCAGCCACACTGTCTGCCAAATGCCGCTGGTCGCCTGATAATACATGCCGCCCGGCTTTAAAGTCTGCTTGCCTACACTATGAAAAGACGTGTCGGAGTCATCCTGCACAAGAAGACCCAGCCTGCAGCCACCCGCCTTTAACACCTCTTCCTTCTTCAAAAATCCGCTAATATCCCGCGTAAAAGGCAGATACCCGCCGCTGTGGCTTCCCGCCTTCCTGCCGTCCACAAAAATCTCACATCGCTGATCCACCGCGCCAAAATGCAGCAGAATACGATAGCCCTCCTGATAGCGGCTCATAACCTCCTGACTGAACACAACCTCTTTTTCGTAAAAAAGAGAGTCGCCCGGCAAAAGCTGCTTTTCCACTCCTGAGAGGCGGGTTTCCGGTGAAAAAGGCACCAGAATCTCCCCATCAAAATGCTTTGGCAGATCGTGTCCATATTTTTCCTTCCGCTTCCCTCCCATTTTTTCCCGCAGTTTTTCACCAATGCTCTTTTGACTCTCTTGCCCGTCCAGCCATGCATATTTCCACAAACCGTTTAAAGACTGCCAATTCCCCCGCACCATAAAAGGTCTGGGATATTCGGATAAAACGGTATCCTTTTCTTCCATCTGCTCAATTTTTTGCCCCCACTGCGTGATAAGACGTTTGGGCTCTGTTTTTTGTTTTTGCAATTTACTGTCCTCGCTTTATTTTTCTTTAAAAAATTGTTTCATGCCATCCGTCATGGAAATATTACCCTCCATGTCCACGAATAATGCCTGCGCACCGTAGCTTTCCGCCAGTGCCATACCCTCTTCCACTCCCAGCACAAAGCAGGCCGTCGAGAGNGCATCNCTTAAAATNCCGCTGTCACACAAAANCGTGACGCTCCGCACNCCGCTGTCCGCCGGATANCCCGTCGCCGGATTCAGTATGTGGTGGTAACGAACGCCGTCCACCTCCACGTACCGCTCGTAATCCCCTGAGGTAGAAACAAAATTTTCGCCCTCCAGATAAAGTATTCCGATGAAGGAAGAAGTGTCCCGCGGATCTATAATNCCTATCTGCCAAGGNGTNCCATCCGGCTTTTTCCCGATGGTCACCACACTNCCGCCCACGGAAACCACCGCGCCGTAGACAGCCTGCTCCTTTAAATATGCCGCAATCCTGTCGCATGCAATTCCCTTGCCTGCCGCGCCTAAGTCAAGTGCCATATCCTTTGGCAGCATAACTGTGCCGTCTGTCAGGGACAGGTTTTCATAGCCTGTGTGAGTCANGGCAAGGGTNATTTGCTCNTGGGTTGGGATTATGNCTGATTGCTGCTTGTCAAGGAAAGTGCTTTCTGTCGTTTGTTCTTCTGGGTTTGTTTCTGCTGCCAGNTTCTCTTCTGTCACCGAATTTTCCCCNGCCGCCCATGCATCTATATTCCAGAGTGCCGCCACNGGGCGGATTGTGATATCAAAAGCGCCGCCGCTGTCCTCCGACAGCTTTATCAAAATTTCCAATTCTTTGTACAGCCTGTCGGATACCGGCGTGTATNCACCGCTTCCCGCCGCTGCATTCATCTGCGCCACCTCGGAACCTTCTATTCTCCATGACAACTCTTCCTGCTCCAGTTCTAACATGATGTNCCTCACTGCAAGCGTCAAATCGCCNTCCTTNGAATAAATCGTCTGATTGGTTACNGTTCCCATNGCAATANCNGTCATCGAATATTTTTCCACCTNNCCGCNGCCGGCAAAAAGCAAAAGCCCGCCGANTAACANAAAAGCTGTCAAAAAATCTTTCGGTTTTCTCTTCATTTCCACAATTCCTTTTGNTATACTGATGGTATGCATANACACTGNATGTNCGTATAAAAAAAGTATAGCAAAAAAAACNGCGGATTACTATAAGGAAATTTGAACATGAAAGANATNTCATCTGATAAAATAGAAGAAAAAAAAGACCGCCCGCAGCCTGTTTTTTACNGACGGGCNCTGCTTCTGTCNNNACTCGTTCTGGTNTTNTGCCTGCTTGCCTGTTTGACAATCTATTTTCGCCTNAAGGANCCTGCAAACGGGCTGACNGCNTACATCTATCAGGACGGACANCTTATTGAAACCATNGATTTGCACGCAGTCACGACNNCTTACACCTTTACCATACCTGCGCCTNACGGCGGCAGCAACACCGTCGAGGTNCGNCCCGACGCTATCGGNATCATCGACGCGGATTGCCCNGATAAGCTNTGCGTCTCCACGGGCTTTGTCAATTCCACCCTGCTGCCCATCGTCTGTCTGCCNCACCGGNTTGTGATAGANTTGAAAACAANTAATCAGTNGCAGCCGGATGTTATCAGCTATTAGGATAGACTGCTATGCTAAGACTTCACAAACCCATATGCTTATTATGAATACTTATGGATAATTGTCTATAAGCAGTTGCAAAAAGGAGTTTGCTCATGAACCTGAAAAGACTTTCCACCCTATCCGTCTTTACGGTAGTCGCACTGACCATTTTTATATTAGAAAGCGCAATCCCAAACCCTGTCCCCATCCCGGGGATAAAGCTTGGTCTGTCCAATATTGTAACCCTGATTCTGCTGCTTAATTTTACGCCTGCGGACGCCTTCATCGTGCTGCTCGCACGCATTTTTCTTTCCGCCTTTTTTGCCGGACAGGCAGTCAGCCTGATTTACAGTCTGTGCGGCGGTCTTTTTTGCTTTGTAATTATGTGCCTGCTGAACCACCTTCTAAACGGACATTTTATCTTCATCACCAGCATTTTCGGTGCCCTGCTCCACAATGCCGGACAGCTCGGTGCTGCTTTTCTGATAACCCGCAACGTCGGCGTTCTCGCGTACCTTCCATTTTTGGTTCTCAGCGGAACCATAACCGGACTTTTCACCGGTCTCTGCGCCCATTACGCCCAAAAATACCTGCTGCCGCATATTCCGAGATCATGATTTGTTTTTCTTTTCACCTTCCACCCGTGCACAAATACCTGTAAAAAGCTTCGCATCCCTCCCGCACATCCTCGTAAGTCACATCAAAATTTCCTGTGTACCACGGGTCGGCTATTGCACGCGGCTTATCCGTGAAGTCCAGAAGCCTATATATCTTACCTTCTCTGTCCTGTCCCACTATCCGAAGCATATTTCTGATGTTGGCATCGTCCATGCCGATCAAATAATCATATTTTTCATAATCCGCCCTTGTCATCTGCACCGCCCTATGCCCCGTACAGGGAACATTTTCTTCCCTCAATTTGGAGAGGGTGCCATAGTGGATGCCGTTTCCAATCTCTTCCGTGCTGGTCGCTGCGGAAGAGATGTAAAAATCGGCGAATTTGTTTTCTCTTTCTACGATTTGTTTCATAACAAATTCCGCCATGGGGGAACGACAGATGTTGCCGTGGCACACAAATAATATCTTAATCATGTTAATTTTTCCTCCTGAAAAGCACTGATTTGCCGTGTTTTGGCACGATTTGCGAGGTTTACGGTTTTCGTAGGAATTTTGAAAAATGTAACGAAATAAGCAAAACGGGGCAAGTTGATGCCGTCAAACGTAGTAGAAATCGGGGGCTTTTACTACTCTAAAAAAATTATTTCTACACGAATTATTTATGTTACCTATTTTATCATATCTTTATTATTTTTCGTCAGCAAACCACCACATAGCTTTATCAAAACCAGACAATTCTCCTTCTCCACTTACTTCAACCTCAAATATATTTTTTAACAATGCCGCAACTATACGATTATGAGCCAATCGATATTTTAACAAGAGGGGTAGAATTCCCATTTTCTTCAAAATTATAATTCTATAGATTTCCTTACAAATAGTGGCAATATCCATAGCCTCACCAAATCCCAAAACCGCTGTCATACGCCTTGAAGTGTGAGTATAGAAGTTTCTATCATTCACAATTTTAGTAATCAATGAATCATATCTTTTATTAAAAAGCGTTTTGCTCATTTCCTCTAAACAAGTTATTCCTTCATATAAATATTTCGTTAAGGCCTTCCTGAATGCTATGCCGGAAAAACCCAATCCATTTTTAACCAGTTCTTTATCCTCTTCATCTTCTAATTTAGAAATGATATTCTCCTTTCGCATCTCAAACTCTTCCAACTCTTTTTCTTCATCTACATATGCTTGTGTAAATCCTTCAACCAACTGCATTGCAGCTAAATACTTATCTATTTTTAGAATTTTCAAATCTTCATCCATTAGTATTCTGTTGTATGTTTTTTGTGCATTACACAGTAGATTATAATGTTCAAACCAGTAGTTCATTGATTCTTCTAACTGCCCAAAATCAGTAATTTTAAATAAATAAATCCGTTTAAAGCTAGTAGCATCAATGCCTGAATTATCAAGTGCTCTTAATTTTTCTTTAGGAAAATTACAAAAACCAATAAATTCATACGAATCACATTTTACAGTTTCTGCATCATTTAACAACAACTTATTGATAGTTACCGCTTCTCCACATAAAAGTGAAAAGAAAGAAGTGATTTTCTCCAAAATTTCACGGAACTTATCAACAGTTATAGATTCTATAGGTCTAAATCGAATCTGATGTCTAAATCCCAGTGAAAAACAATCTTTGCCTTGCTGATACTTTGGGAATGCCTCAAATGAAAAATCACCTATTATAGTTTTCACATAAATAGGCTCAACACGGATCGGAATATCGATATTTTTATACATCTTTATATCCATATATCCCTTATTCAAATCATATGGACATTTACCGATTAACTCATATCCATCGGTTATCTCCATAATCATTTCATCAAAAGTATCTCTAACAGAAAAAAATTTCTTTCCTCTAATTATCTCCGAAGATACAATAGTTAAAGTAGCTCCGCTTACAACTGGCATGTCTTCTATAATTTCAGTAGTATATGTTTGTTGTTTAACAAAATAATTAAATATAGAAATATATTCTTTACTTTCCAAAAGCATTACTGCCGAACTATGTATATTACCTTTTGCCTTTTCTATCACTTCATTAGTAATTCCATAAATTGTTACGACACCTTCTTTATATTCATCAAAATATATTTCTGCTCTAAAATCTACTTTTTGACCATTTATCTCACATATCTTTCCTGAATATGATCTATTCAAATTCTCTTCCATCTTTCTACCTCTAACATTTCAAAGATAATAATTTCACCAATTCCACAAACTACTCGGTTGACAGTTATTTGTTTTTCTAATTATAACAGAAAATAACCGTTCTCGCCATGTCGTTTTTTGTTTCCTATAGTCTTCTATCTAAAAAATGCCCTGCGGAAGCAGGGCGCAGTTCGTTCTTTCCATATTAAATCGCCCTGAACATTTTCTGTGATACGGGCTTTTCTTCTTTGTTCTTTTCCAGCTCCTTTCTGGCATTCTTCAATTCTTCCATCCGCCGCAATTCATCCGTGGCATCCTCCAAGCCAAGGTGCGTATAGGTGTTCAGCGTGATTCCGATATCGCTATGCCCCATCAAGTATTGGAGTGTCTTGGGGGCATGCCGACTGCGCCATATTGCTACAATAGGTATGGCGGCAGACGTGGGGAATAATATTCGGCATCTGCACCCGGTGGATATCATTGTACCTTTTGACCATATAGTTGAAGCGGTGTTTCCAATGCATCGCCACTTCTGGGTAACCGCTCTTATCCGTAAAAAGGAATCCAGCATATCCCTCCGCCACCCTCTCGCATTTCGGTTCTTCCCTGTCCTCGATGATCGTTCGAAAGCATTACGCCACGTCCTCCGTCATGGGCAGTTTCCTTGTTCCTGCATTCGTTTTTGTGGATTCGATCACCCACCTTATGTCAG
The DNA here is from genome assembly GCA_014804445.1 of Lachnospiraceae bacterium. Taxonomy (GTDB): domain Bacteria; phylum Bacillota; class Clostridia; order Lachnospirales; family Lachnospiraceae; genus Acetatifactor. Next base: position 17,042 of record JAAUZU010000030.1, read on the forward strand.
AAGTCCGCCAAAACTGGTGGTCGATATTGATGACCTTATTCTCCAAGTCGATATTCCGCAGCGTCAGTCCACAGAATTCCGAAATACGCCTCCCTGTGTGGAAAAGGATATAAACCACTTCGTAATACTTGTAATAAACATTATCGTCATGCACGAATTTCAAGAACTTCCGCATCTGGTCTTTTGTAATGGCTTTCCTCGTCACGCTGTCATTGACCACCACTCCGGCAAGTTCAAATCCGAAGGGATTTTTCAGCAGCACATCATCATCAACCGCCATCTGGAATGCAGGGCGCAGGACACCGCGCACGGTCTTGACGGTGCTGTACCTCCGTCCTGCTGCAGCTTTATAAGGAACAATCTTGCATCTGATGTTTTGACCTGTAAAATCTTTTTGTCATTAAAAGTTTCGCCTTTGAAGACGTTTTGTACAAACTTATAATTCATAAGCGAGTTTGGCTGGACCACCGTTTTCGTTGCAAGGTACCGCTCCACCAGCTCCCCAACCGTGATGTTCTTCCCCAAAGGGTCCGAAAGGGAATCAAGGTCATACCCGATCTGCTTCTCCAATTCCCTCAGTGATAAGCAAGGCTTCTTCCCGACCGGAAGGGGGTCTGTCGGCTCAAGTCGCCAACTGTACACAAAATGCGTTTGCCGTTAATATGTTCTATGTACAGGATAAATTTTTACTGCCCATTTGGACCCCTTTACGAAAACAGTTTATGTATTTCTGCATTAAGTTCTTCTTCAAGTGATACAATATTAGCTTTTCCAAATGACTCTTTCATCTTTGTATGGATATTCTTTGATATCTCTGCAATCTTTCTTTGCAAAGGATTCTGCAAATCATATTTTTTAATAGCTATATATTTTAAAACATCTACACCTCTATTGGTCGAAATTGCGTAGCCGTCAACAACCTCAATCACACTCGGAGAATTTATAATACCGCAAACATAATAAGCTTCCATTTCATCGTATAGATCTAACATAAGAACCTTAGAATCAACAACTATCGGCTTATCAACTGAAAAAAGACCCTCATCTGCCTCTGGTACGGAATTCAAATACGTCGATACTACAACTGCAGACATACTTCCTGTCTGTTCTTTCCATAAAACTTTATATGGCGAATATGTATATGTTCCGACATTATCCAATCTATAAAAAGGCTGTGTATCCTTATTAAAAAATTTTCCATTTTGAATTCTTGTATCTAATAATTCATCATGATAGAAAGATAACCACTGAAAAGTGTAAGGAGCTTCTCTTGCCAAAATCAGTTCTGGTACACCATACTTATATTCTGCCGTGTGTGGAACCAACATATACTCATTAGATTTAACCATCCAACGTGCAATATTTCTTCCCCCCAACATCGGATAAACATATTTTTCTTCTATAACACCTTTATGTACACCCTTATCAATAATATCCTGTCGTCTTTGTCTCGACATGTCATTTACAATCTCTAAATATCCTTCTCTCACTTTCTTGGGTTTCAAAAGGATATATACTCCTTTTGCACCAGCAGGTTCAATTCCCTTTCTTCCCTTATAAATTCTTTCAATATCAGGGTTTACAACATTGTTTGCGAATGTCATATCTTCCAAAGTAAGCCATGCCGATTGAATATCATCTTTATCAACGGGTTGTGCTAAACAGTCAGAATACTCTACTATTTCTGATATATATTTCCAGTCTACGTGTGAATCAATTTTACTTTTTCTTCCTATCTGATTATAAAATCTATATCTATCCATAGGATATTTCATGGGATTTCCCTTGCCGAATTTGATTGCTACTGTGGGAATGGTAAATAAGCTGACACCTGAAAAATCATGCACTTCATCAACGCAAAATGGCACACTCTGATTATTGCGAATAATTTCAAACTTTCTAAAACCTTCTCCTCCTTTGGTAGACTTCAAAAAAGAGGCCGGCAAAAGAAAAACCATTGTTCCACCCATTTTTAAATATTGATCTACAGAAACATATGTTACTGCCATTCCAAAATCATCATGTGTAGTTTTTTTATCATAAGCATTTTTTTCAAATATGCCATAGCTTTTCCAGATAGTAAGAGTACCTGCACGGTAACTTTTGCTCATAGCTTTCCAAGCAATCCACGGTGGATTTCCAACGACATAATCAAACTTGTTTCTTATCATAACTGGTGCAAAACTATTTCTGAATATGATAGGCCAAAATGAATCTTTACTTGCACGATGGAGTACGCTCAATTTAGAAAAGAGTGATTTTACAATATTTAAATCTTTCTCCTTGATTAGGTTCTTTCCAAGTGCTAAATTCTTAAATATCTCATATGAGCCTCTGTCATCAATGGATTGACTTAACAATTTAAGGAATTCATTTCCTTTAGAAAATGAATCAAATTTAGGAATCTCTATCTCTCCTACAGTTGTTTCCAATTTTAATGTTTCGTCATTCTCTTCCGTGTATACTACTGGTGCTAAAATAGAATCAGCGATAAAAACCGGAATGCCAACGGAATCTCCAAACTCTTCATCACAGTTATCAAAAAAGGCGGAAAACATTATTAAAATATAGTTTGCTTTAGCTGATACAACAGAAATAGGATTAATATCAAATCCTACAATATTTTGAGTAATGCTAACTATATCAGCTTTAGTTAATATTCCACCCTTTTTGCTTATAATTCGTTTAATTGCTTGTGCTAAAAAAGGACCGGAACCTGCAGTTGGATCTATCAAAGTCTTGCTTATATCGCCTGTATATCCAGCCATATCTAATGCATGTTCAACTATCCAATCTGGCGAAAAGTATTCTCCCATTAAATGACGCATTTCCTGTGGAATCAGTCCCATATATACTTCCTGCAATATATCTTGAACATTCTCAGGTCGAAGGACAAATGTGCTAAGATCGAATTTATTTACAACATCTAATGTAGAATTGATTATCTTAACATCAAAACTTGACTCCGGGTCACTAATATTTGCTGTAAACGTAAACCATTCAAGAAAATGTGACTCAAAAAAATTGTTAACTAACTTACAGCTTGCATCTGTACTTCCATCAAACAGGCGATTGATTTCATCTTTGGTAAGTTCTTGTTGCGTTGTAAACATTGGTTCAACCAACTGTGCCAAGAATGAATACACCAATAACTTTAAAAATATATTAAAAAATGTCTGCATTGAAAAAAGATATCTTTTACTATCAATCTCATAAGTATCATTGATGCCATACATTTCTCTGATTTTTGATGATACTTCTGTAAAATCTGTGGCATCTTCATCATCACCATACATAACACCAAATACGCGTTCCCATTCGTCATACAAAGTCTTTACACGATTGTTAAATGACTCCTTGGTTGTATCCAAATTGTCTTCCACACTTTGATAAATAGTTAAAATACTATTTCTAACATAATCACTCTTGGGGTTTATAACAGCACATAGCATTTGCTTCGATAAAGAAACTTTATCGGTCTGCTTAAGCAACAATGCAAGTCTTTTTATTCCCTTCTGAAAATCTTTTATCTCATTTATAAATTCGATATTTAAAGGTTCATTTATTTCAATTTTAACTTTACTTGTATCAATTACTTTTTTTTGAGTTGCCGGAACAAATCTTGCAAAAATAAACTTCTTTCCATCAAAACCAACACCTATCCCAGATAGAATCTTCTTGGCAATAATATCTGGTTCGTCATTGACATTTATTCCAGCATTGCTTAAGATATAATCATGCAGACCATGGTCTGTACGATCTCTTCCATATAAAGCTTCATTTACCCCTGAAACTCTATCAAAATATCCTTCTTTTTTAAATTCAAACAAAATATTCTGAAAAGTTGCATCTGTTATTCCGCCAGCCTTTAAAACATCTTCACTATGATACTGTCCCGCCATCTCTGGATTAAACTCTTCCAATAATGGTTTCACTATGTCAGAATGAAAATGAATCTTAATATCATCTTCATTATTAAATGTATTCTTTTTAAATTTTACTTCTAACTCTTTTAAGTTCATACATTAACCTCCAATGTTTTTTTAATTATATTCTCAAAAAAAGCATTGGTCAATAGCATATTTATATCTTTTTCTCCATTTTCTTCATTATTTTTTCTCATTGGTCATTATAAAGGAGCACTCAATGGAAAATAGAATAATAATAACTAACATGACAGAGGCTATATCGAAAATAGAAACAAAAAATATTGCAGTCGAAGAAATTATTCACATATCAAATAATAAATTCTCTTATACCGACAAGAACGGTATTACTCATTATTATCTTGTTTTCAAATCATTCAACGCATATAAAAAAGGAATATCGAGCCTCCCACATAACTTATATAAATCAAACAGTTTTTATATTGCTCATTTTTTGTAGCTACTATGCGAAAACTACAATTTCTGTCGTCTTACTACCACTAATTGCGGCTTTTATCATCGCTATTCTCTCTCTGTGTGCAGTCTATACCATAATAAATCCAAGGCGTCCTGCCACCTCTTGTCCCACTCTGCCGAATTTTACAAAGGTATGGAATTATAATAAAACCGGAGCACCTTGGCAGACGAATAGAATTTTTATCACAATAAATTTCCTCTTGAAGTTCTTTAATTTACTTCCATTGATCTGGATTAATAGTTGCTAATCTATGATCCGTTCATTTAGTTCTTTTTCAATTCAACTCACCTGCCGCCTCCTAAATCATCCAAACCGGCACAATATAATTATCCCTATCAATCGCACTTAATCCCGGCTTCATACAAATAACCGTTCCCTTGGAACGAGGTGTGGACAACTTATCTAGCAAATCAAATACTTTTATTAACTCTGTTCCCAGATTTGAGGTCTTTTTAATCTCAATCAGTTTAAGCACTCCATCATGCTCAAGCACAATGTTCAATTTTTGTTATCAGTCCGCCCGGCCTGCCTGTGAAAATACCAGCCCGCCGCATTTCCTGTCTATTGTCAGATAGCATGAAACGACTATTTTCTGGGAATGAAAAGCATAAAACAATCAAAAAAAAGGAGCCTGCACAGCTCCTTATCATTTTCCCATTATCTTCTTACCGCTTTACATATATACTATTTGGCGACCCCCCATACTGATGACGTATAATATGTTTCGCAAATTAATTTCATAAGAATAGACATGGTCTATAGCCGTTTGGTAAAATAAAGTCACCACAACATAATCCACCAAAGGAGGCTAAAAACCATGTCTGA
>JAAUZU010000031.1 GCA_014804445.1 Lachnospiraceae bacterium
ATGGTATTAAAGTCGATGTGGATATGGCAGTGCCTGCCGAACTGAATCTGACAGATGGGGATTTGACTGTGATGATAGGCAATTTATATGACAATGCCATTGATGCAAATCTGAAAATCGCAGATGAGGATAAGCGGTTTATCCATATTAAAATATTGTCTGATGGCGGGAATCTGCTGTTTTTGTTTGAAAATGCTGCATATGAGGGAGAGCGTTCCGGTAATGGGAATGTCTGGGCTACCACAAAGAAAGACAGTTTCATGCATGGATTCGGGATTCAAAATATTGACCGAATCGTGCAGATGTATGACGGTTATTGTGAAAGGGAATTAAAGAATCATGTTTTTCGCTGCCGAATCCGAATCCCCGGTAAATAGGAAGCGGCAATTCACGTCTGAAATGCGGCAATCTGCGTCCAAAGGATATTTCCACTGTTTATTGTGTTACACTGGATAAAGCCGTAAAGATAGTATTAGGAAAGGGACAGGCCTATGAGAATAGCAATTTGCGAGGATAACAGGGAGCATACAGAGATTCTGGAAGAGATGATAAACCGTTGGGCAAAAAAAGAGGACAAGCAGGTTGTCATTGGATGTTATCGGTCTGCAGAGCAGTTTCTCTTCTGTATGAAAGATGAACCGCATTATGACCTTGCCTTTTTGGATATCCAGATGGCCAAAATCAATGGGCTGCAGTTAGCGAAGATGATAAGGGAAGAAGACAGGCTGATTTTTCTTGTGTTTACAACAGCTCTAAAAAATTATGCGCCAAAGGGATACGAGGTATCGGCTTTTCGGTATCTGATAAAGCCTTTGCAGGAGGATGAGGTTTTTCAAACCCTGACGAAAACAAGCCGGATGATGGAAGAAAGAAAAAGGGAAGCTGTTATTGTGACTCAGGGTGATGAGTCCCGCCGCATCTTTAAAGACGATATTTATTATATTGAAGTAGATAACCATCATGTTATCCTGCATTTAAAGGAAGAGGCTATCCGGTTTAAGGCAAAACTGAAAGAGTTTGAAACACAGTTCAAGGAGCCGCAGTTTTGCAAGTGCCATCGTTCTTATATTGTAAACCTGAAATATACAGGCAGAATATCAAGAGAGGGAGTGGAAATTGATGGAAAGGAGATGCTGCCCATCAGCAAATCGCGCTGGGAGGCCTTGAACCATTGTTACATGGAGTATTATATGGCATAGGGAATTGATTTCTTCTTATACTTATTTTGCGGCAGTATAAAGCATACGAGGATGCGTATAACAGGAAGCAGAGAGGAGACAGAAAAATGAGTACTAGGAAAAAAATAAGGGGAATTTGTGCTGTGGTTGCATTAAGTGCAACTTTTTTTACTGGATGTGGCGGCGGGAAAAGCCCGGATTTGGATACAGGTTTTCAGGTTGACTTACCTGTACAAAGCGATGGAACAGAGCATCCCGGACAAGATGGAGAGAGGATAACGTTGACGCTGGGAACAGTGGGGAATAGAAACCTTCAGAGTGTGGTAGATGCCTATAACAGACAGAGCGAGAACTACTTCGTGGAAATAGTGGATTATCTTCCTGAACAGGCTGACAATGCGGTTTATGAGGCATCCGCGGATCGCTTCAGGATGGATATTGCCACCGGGAATGGAACGGATATCATTGATTTGGCGGAGCTGGATACAGAAGTGCTGGGATATCGGGGAATCCTGATGGATCTGGAACCTTTTCTGGAGGAGACGCAGGAGCGGTATTTGACCAATATCTTGGAGTGTCTTAAAACAGGCGACGCGCTGTATGAGTTGGGGCCATCCTTTGCACTTTGTACAGTGGTGGGGAACGGTGCCGAGGTAGGTATGGAGAACGGATGGACTTTGGAGGAAATGATGAAATGTTTTGCGGATAAAGGGCGTGATTCGAATGCACTGACCGGGTTTGGCAGTGTGTGTGTGTCAACTGCATTGACAGACTATTTGCTGGAGGATTTTATTGACTGGGAGAAGGGGGAGGCTGATTTCTGCAAGGAGGAATTTTACCAGATATTGAGATTCGGCGCAAAATGGGATGCTGCAGGCGTATCAAGAATATCCGCGGAAAGCATAAAATCAGGAACGCATCTGGCAGCCATGGATCTCATTCTGAGTGTGGCAGGATATCAACAGCGTATGCAGCTTTTTGGAGGGAATATGGCGGTGAAAGGCATTCCTTGTAACAGTGGTGCCGGTGTGGCGGTCCGGCTTTATGATGCGATGGGCATCAATGCCCATAGTGAATGTGCAGAAGGGGCATGGGACTTCCTAAGGTTCTATACGGAGGGAAGCTGGGCGAAGGACGACTGGACCATAATAGGATTCAGGATAGAGCGAAGTGCTTTTGAAAGACAGTTGGAACAGGCTATGGTGCAGGAGTACTATGAGGGAAGTCCACTTCCCAAGGGTTCCTTTGACGATCCGGATGTACCCTATGTCTATGCAGCCACCCAGGAGGAGGTCGCGGCTGTGCGGGAACTGATTGCATTGGCTGACCGGAAGGATGGCCATAATAGGACAATCAGCAATATTATAGATGAGGAGATTGGTGCGTATAACAGCGGTGCGCAGACGGTGGAGCAAACGGCGCAAAAGATACAGAACCGGGTGCAGTTATATCTGGATGAGCAGCGATAGCCAAGTCGGAAAATAGCGGAGTGAGACGGCAAAAAATAATAGAATGAAGGGAAATACTATGAAAAAGCTTGTATTATGGATACTGGAAATCTCTCTTATGTTCGGAATGGCAGCATGTTCGCCGAAACAGAGTGGAAAGACAGATGATTCCATAAGTGAAAATTCCACGGTTCAAAATTCCGCAGGCACAGAAAAAACGGAAAATGCCGAATCAGAAATGCAGTATGCCTATTCCACGATAATCATAGATTTTATGGAATATGGCAGTGATGTTGTAGTTCATGACATTGCAGGCAGGGGAGATCAGGTGTATGTCCTGCTGGAAGTGCGGGAATGGGGAGAGGAGCCGGAGGATAACACACAGAAAGAGGAGTTCACAAGTTATTATCAGGTGTTTTCTTGTCTGGCTGATGGAAGCCGGAAAACGGTATCCGAAAAAATCTATCTGCCTGAGGATGGCGGGTATGTGAGCACCATGCAATTGTCGGATGATGGATGTGTGGCGGCGTTGTTTTATTCGGACACGGAAAATGCAGTAAGTCTGCTGTTTTGGGATGGATTTCAGGATGTCCATTGGGAAAAGCCGGCAGAATCCGGAGGATATCTGTTTTTTGGGGAGGATGGCTTTGTCATCCTTGCAAGAAATGGGGACGGACGCATGGTAAATACTTATAACGCNCAGGGAGAACTGACAGGCAGTGTGGAAGCGGACGGAGACATTTTCAGTAATTTCCNGAACTGTTACATTATGCCGGATAACAGGCTTCTTGTGATAGCGACGGATAATGCGGGAATGGCGTATGCAGAATTTTATGATATAGAAACCGGGCAGGAAGAGCGGAGGGAACTGCCGGATAATTTCTTTCAGTATCAGGTTTTTCAGGGAACTATGGCAGATGTTCTGCTGTGCGATTCTGTAGGTGTTTATCAGTTGGAATCAGGCAAAAATGTGCCTGTGGAGATGCTTTCCTATGTGGATGCCGATTTGGATATCGGCGGATTTCAGATGGTGCAGCAGATAGACGAAACACGTCTTGCGGGGGTATTTANNGATGGGGGANCAGTGAAACTGGGACTGTTTGGCCGTANCGCAGTACCTGCAGGAGAACAGAAGCAGATAGTGGTGCTGGGGACAATGGACGANCTGGNTGCGGGCTTAAGAAGCCGGATTATAGCNTTTAATCGGGAAAACAGCCGGTANAGGATTACCGTAAGGCAGTANGTCACCTATAATGAAGAGATGAGCGCCCTTANGCAGNTNAATACGGANATTTTGTCAGGAAGGATGCCGGATATTCTGTTGATTGATGAGGAGATGCCGCTGCAAAGCTATATTGAGAAGGGATTGNTGGCAGATGTAGGAAAGCTGCTGGAGGAGGATGCGGAGCTGGACNGNGGNCAGTTTATGGAGAATGTTNTNGATGCTTTTCGTGTGAATGGAACGCTGTATTATGTAGTTCCTGCTTTTTCGGTGGACACTCTTGTGGCAAAGCAGTCGAAAGTGGGGGAGCGGACGGGCTGGAACCAGNAGGAATTTTCAGCGGTGCTGGCGGGNCTTCCGGAAGGAACGGAAATGGTATCCGAAACTTCCCGATACGATTATCTGGAGAATTATATGAGGGTNTGCGGCAGGGAGTATATTGATATGGATCAGGGAACCTGTGATTTTCANTCAGCGGCTTTTGTNGAGGCGCTTAGGTTTGCCGCAACGCTGCCGGAGTTTGCGGAAGACTATTTCTATGAGGAGAACNGTTATGGTTCCCNGTATCTTGAGGACAGGGCGCTGCTCCAGCCGGTGACAATTCGCTATATTCCGTATTTGGCCCAGCAGATATATGGCTGTATGGGAGAGGATATTGCCTATGTGGGGTATCCGTCAGAAAGTAGGGAGGGTTCCTGCATCAACATTTGCGGCGTGGGTTTTGTACTTTCCNGCAAGAGCGATAAACCGGATGGTGCATGGGAATTTGTAAGATATTTCCTTACGGAAGATTTCCAGAGNAATCAATTGTATGGAATAGAGGGAAGCGGACTGCCCACCAGACGGGATATTTTTGATGAGAAGGCACAGATAGCGGCCACATGGGAAGGGTATTGCTTTATAAATGATGAATTTGTTTCGGTTCCACCCATGACGCAGGAGCAGATTGACAGGGCGGTGCATTTTATCGAAGGGCTGCATAATCCGGCTTTTGCGGACGAGGTAATTATGAATATTATCTATGAGGAGGCGGAGAGTTTCTTTCAGGGACAGAAGAGTGCAGANGATGTGGCAGGGCTGATTCAGAACAGGGTGCAGCTTTATCTGCATGAAAGAATGTAACCCATTTAGTAAAAATCTCATTGTTTTATGGTAGTCGTAAGTTTATAATGAAAGCGAAGATAACGGATGAAACAGGAGGCATTATGTACGATACCATTGTAACACTGAAAAAAGGCGGCGGCAGAGCATTTAAGGCAGGCGGCGCATGGATATATGACAATGAGATAGACTCGGTAATGGGGAATTTTACAGACGGCGATATCATTACTGTGCATGATTTTGACGGTTATTTTCTGGGATATGGGTTTATCAATACAAAATCAAAGCTGACAGTCCGGGTGCTGTCGCGGAAAAAGGACACGGTAATCGACGACGCTTTCTTGGAAAAAAGAGTGCAGGACGCGTGGGATTACCGCAAGCAGGTTGTCGATACNAGCAGNTGCAGGCTGATTTTCGGGGAGGCTGACTATNTGCCCGGCATGGTAATCGATAAATTTGAGGACGTGTTGGTGGTGGAGTCTTTGGCGCTTGGCATCGACAGGCTGAAGCCGCAGATTCTGGAAGCGGTGAAGAGGGTATTGTTAAAAGACGGTATTACAGTCAGAGGCATTTATGAGCGCAGCGATGCCAAGGTGCGGGAACAGGAAGGAATGGAGCGCAGCAAGGGCTATATTGGTGCGCCCTTTGACACGCACGTAAAAATTGNGGAAAACGGCGTTCAATATATGGTAAATGTGGAGGACGGGCAAAAGACCGGATTTTTCCTTGACCAAAAGGACAACCGCGCGGCGATTCATAAAATATGCAAGGGCAAAAAGGTACTGGACTGCTTTACCCACACGGGTTCTTTTGCGCTGAACGCGGGTATCGCAGGGGCGAAGGAAGTCATTGGTGTGGACGCTTCCGAGTTGGGAATTGCACAGGCAAGGGAAAATGCGGCGCTGAACAATCTNGAGGACANGGTACAGTTCCTTTGCGCCGATGTATTCGAACTGCTTCCGGAGCTGGAGAAAAAGGGAGAAAAATTTGATGTGGTAATCTTAGACCCGCCGGCTTTTACCAAATCGCGCAGTTCGGTTAAAAACGCCGTAAAGGGATATCGGGAAATCAATCTGCGGGGCATGAAGCTGGTTGAGGACGGCGGTTTNCTTGCNACCTGTTCCTGCTCNCACTTNATGGANCCGGAGCTTTTCAGAAAAACCATTGCGGAGGCGGCAAGAGGAGCGCACAAGCGTCTGAAGCAGGTGGAGTTTCGGACACAGGCGCCGGACCATCCTATACTCTGGGCATCGGATTCTTCTTATTACTTGAAGTTTTATATTTTTCAGGTGGCGGAAGACAGGTAAAAACTTAGAAAAGCGGGAGTTTATTCCCGCTTTTCTAAATCGTCTGTCAAGGGTTCTTCTGCTGTATTCCCGTATACGGTGCCTGCATAATTGATAAGTTCCGCTTCCCACAGAGAATAAGCGGTCTTTGTGAGATGGACAAAACCGTCACTGCAGTAGTCCTCCGCAAGGCTGCCATTGCCGTCAGATATAACGGTACACAAATCGAGATATCCCCAGCCGTTTTCTTCAGCCATTTCCTGTAAAAGAGTGTTGTACGCTGCGATATTTGCGTTATTTAATGCACCTTTTCCCGCCCCCTCTAATGTATAGGTTATGCTGACAATATGAATTTCCAGCTCCGGCGAGATTTCCAGTATTTTATCAATCAGTTCCTTGTATTTATCGCAGGTTTTCTCAGGTCCCCATATGCCGATATCGTTTATTCCGAGCATGATAAAAGCGCGTTGACAGCCTGTGAGGGGAACGGCATCCCAAACCAGATATTTTTCCCCGTTATACTTGGGATGTGTGCGGCTTTTATCTAAGGGCTTTAAGGCGTTCCTTACGCCGTAGCTTACTTCCGCCAGAAACTGGATATTCTGAACATAGGTTTCCTGGTTTGCACTGTAATTGCGAAACCCTGCCATAATGGAATCACCGATAAAAACAGAATTGCCAAAGTAGATGCGCAGTTCTTCGTCGGTTAATACCGGCGTTTCCGAAGGGTTTGTCAGTGCGCTGTCGGATGATTCGCAAGGCAGATCAGCCGGTGGTTCACAAGGCGAATCCGTTGGTGATTCGAACTCGGCAGCATATACCTGTATACTGCCTGCAAAATTTCCGAGCGCGAGCATTGCCGCAATGGTAATGCACAGAAAGGTTCTTTTTTGAATCAGTTTTTTAAACATTCTTTAACCAATGCCTCCTTAACCCGGGCGAAATAACACCGCGTGTCGTCTATAATGCAATAATCTCACTTTATACCACTTTAGGCAGGCAGTCAATATAGAATATTGTAAAATGAGACTATTAAAAAGATAGAAATGTATAGGGAGATATGGTATTATATGCAGAGTATTTCTCGGAGGAGACGTTATGAAAAAAGCAGATTTACGGATGCTTACGGTGGTTTTGGTGGGAATCTTGCTGCTTTCCGGCTGTGGAAAAGAAAAAACGGAAAAAAGCCCGCTGTCATTGGCTATAGCGGATGTGTTAAAAGCAGAGTACCTTGCAGCAAAGGAAGCCGCAATGGCGGCAAAGGCGGATATAGGAGGAACGGGAATTGCCATAGACGAAATATTCTTTGGGAATGCCGGGAATTATCAGTATTTGTTCCATCCGGAAGATTTTGTGTCGGAGGAAATTGCGTGTGCCAATGTATTCAGCACTTATCAGGACGGCAGGGAAAACGCTGTGATTGCAGGGCTGTATGAGGAAGCGGGGGAAACATGGGAGTATCTTTACTACGCAGAATATGATATTGACAGTAATGGGCGAATGGATTATGTGGTGGTGCACAGCAACGCTGATGAAGGAGAAAATGGATTTTGCGGCGGGGATATCTGGTACTTGTCCAAGGATGGCATCTATGAAAGGATATTATTGCCCAAGGCGGCCTATTTGACCGGCGGCTCATGGCAGGAGCCGGAGCTTTTTATGATGACGCTTGTTTACCGGTATAAATGGCAGAGTCAGGGCATTGCCGTTTATCATGATTATGAAAAGCAGGAAATGGCGCTGTACGGATGGAAGTATAACTACAATAATTCTGACGAGGCTTATAAATGGGTACGTGCCGTGACCGTAACGGAAGAGATAGCGGATACGACATTGGTGCAGACCGGATTCCAACTGCTTTATAATGACGATGAGGAGCGGGTCAGAATAGAGATTAAGGGGAGAGAAGGAAACCCTGATTTTTATCAGGTGATTTTAACGGGCAGGAAGAGAATTTTATTGTCGTATGGTCAACAGACATGTATGGCATGGGACGGCAATGATGACGGATATGAGGATATTCTGTATTATGCAGGCTACGACGGCGGCAGCGGGGGAGATTTTGCTGACTATAAGCTCTTTGTCTGGTCTGAAGAAGAAGGAAAGTATGTAAAAACGGAGCTTCCGCAATGTATCTTTATAGACTATGCGGCGCACAAAATTTGTAACCGTGGGCAATCGGGGGTGTCACATCAATTCTATGAGATTTATGGGCTGCAAAACGGAGAATATCAATTGGAAAAAGAGCTTGACCTGCACTATGGGTCATGGGATGGTGAAAAGTTGGTTGATGTGGCAGTCTATTCCGAATGGGGAGAAGAGGTGGAAAGAACCGATATTACAAGTTTAGACTGGGAAGAGACGCAGAAGCTTTTGGAAGAGAAATATCCGGAATTTAATTTTTGGCGGCAGGGATAAAAATACTTGACATTCCTCTGAAAGATGGTATAGTTCTAAATGCGAATGAGTTGCATTTGCATTTAGAGGCAGGGCTGTGACCGGACTGTTGTTTTGGAAACGTGCAGCCCCGGAAAAGAGGATGAAGTTATGTGGGATGTCATTTTAGACACTTTGGTGGACAGCGCCAGATTGCTCCCCTTTTTGTTTTTAACCTATCTGGCAATGGAATATCTGGAGCATAAAACGGCGGACAGCGCCAAAAATCTGGTAAAGAAGGGCGGGCGTCTGGGACCTCTGTTTGGCGGCGTGTTAGGCGCTGTGCCGCAATGCGGATTTTCCGCGGCAGCAGCAGGCCTCTATGCAGGAAGAGTGATTACCTTAGGCACCCTGATTGCCGTCTTCCTGTCTACTTCTGACGAGATGCTTCCGATTCTGATATCCGAGGCAGACAGGTTTGGCATTGCTCCCATTTTGAAAATACTGGCCGTCAAAGCGGTAATCGGTATTGCCGCCGGTTTTCTGATAGATATGGTGATACGTCCGAAAAAAGCAGAACACGACCACGACCATATCCATGAAATATGTGAGCATGACCACTGCCATTGTGATGAAGGCGGGGGAATACTGAAATCTGCCGTGGTTCATACCATAAAAATCACACTGTTTATTCTGTTGGTATCTTTTCTATTAAATATAGTGCTTCATTTTTGGGGAGAAGACGTTTTAAAGGGACTGCTTTTAAATAAACCGGTGATAGGTGAGCTGCTTGCGGGACTGGTCGGGCTGATACCGAACTGTGCTTCTTCCGTGGTAATTACAAGGCTGTACTTAGAGGGCGTCATGAGCTTTGCCGCCTGTATGACCGGTTTGCTTGCGGGCGCAGGTGTGGGCATACTGGTATTGTTTCGGGCAAATAAGAGCAAAAAGGAAAATGCAGGAATCGTACTGCTTCTCTACGGTATCGGTGTGGCTGCGGGCCTGCTGATGGAACTGACGGGCTTTTCCATTGTGTAAGCTGACTTGGCGGCGGTGACTTGCAAAGAGATTCCTATACTATACATGAGGTATAAAATGATGGCGGAAAATGATTTTGTGTATCCGGCAGGAATAAAATGGACAAAACAGCGCAAAGCTGTATATGAAGTGTTATCTGGATCGGAAGAGCCGTTGAGCGCAGTGCAGATATACAACCTGATTTTACAGAGCGGCAGCGAAGGCGGCTATGCCGTTTCGACGATCTATCGTATTTTGACGGTGTTTGAAGAAAAAGGCTATGTGGAAAAAAGTACCTTTATGGGCGAAGACACTGTGATGTACGAGTGGAAGCGTAACGGGCATACCCATTATGCGGTCTGCCTGGGCTGTCATAAGAAGCTGCCCCTGCAGGCATGTCCCTTTGAACACCTGCATCTTGCCGCAGAATCAGACGAATTTTTGGTTACAGGGCATAAACTCGAGCTGTACGGCTACTGCAAAAGCTGTAAAAATAACCAATTATTCCCGAATAAAGGGGAAAACAGCAGAAAAAATTAATAAATTTACAAAAATCTTAAAAAAGTACTTGCCAATAGCAAATCAATATAATATAATAACACTTGCGTTGTGAAACATTTCACATATAAGCGCCGCTAGCTCAGTTGGTAGAGCACCTGACTCTTAATCAGGGTGTCCAGGGTTCGAGCCCCTGGCGGCGCACGGAAGTACCGATTTTCGAGTTATCTCGGGGGTTGGTGCTTTTTTTTGTTATTTTTTATTTAATAGCCGCGGGTAAAGAAAATATCATCAAGCCGGTAAATGTCAGCCCCGAGCATTTTATATTCCGCAGCCATCCGGCTGTAAGCCTGCGTGACGGCATAGTCCGTATGTCCCATGAACACACGCAAAAACTCCAGGTTACCGCCGCCCATCAGGTAGGACGTCGCGAAAGTATGCCGGAGCAGATGAGCATGCAGCCTTTCTATGCCGCTCTGTTTCTTCAGGCTGCCGAAGAGCTGCCGGATCGTGTTCCCGGTAATAGGGACATTTCCCTTCAGGCTGCGGAACAGAAAGCCTTCCTGAATCCCGGCCATAGAGCAATAACGGGAAACGGCTTCAAGAAGAAAATCCGGCACCAGTACAAGGCGGTTCTTGTTTCCCTTGCTGTCAAGCACCTGCAGCAGGTTTCTTTCCGGCATAAGATCTCCACGCTGCAGATGCACAACTTCCTGTGTCCTGAGCCCGCAGTCTGCCATGAAGTGCACAATGCAATAGTTCCGGATCCCCTGGATAATGTCCATGTCAAAAAGGGAATCAATCTTTTCCATCTCGTCCCGGTAAAGCGGCAGTTTCGGGCGGGCATCACTTTTCGGCAACTTCACGCCCTTCAGGTAGTCCCCGCATAAATCGTTTTCATAGCACCAGCGCAGGAAGGCGGCTATGCTGCGGCAGTAGCTCCGGATGGTAACGGGGCGGGTGCCGCTTTCCCTGAGATGCAGTATGTAGCCGCGGTAAATATTTTCCTCCTGGCATAAGGACAGGCAGGAAACAGGCAGGCCAAAACGCCCCTCAAGCCACCGGAAGAAAAGCAGGATGCCGCAATGGTAAGTTTCCAATGTCCTGAGGGAACAGTAAGAGCGCCGGTCCTCAAGGAAAAGGTCATATGCCGCCTGTACCGTCATCATCAAATTCCTCCTCTTGACAAAGCCACGTATTTAATGCATTATTATCGTAGATATCGCCCGTATCGGTGCGGACGATTTCAAATGTATGCGTAGCAGCATCCTCAAATACCCCGGCAAGCTCCTCCCTGTTGAGCTGCCGGAGTTTTTTATTTTTATACCGGCGCGCCTCGGCTATATCATTATCATTCATTTTCAGCAGTGCTTCAAAGCAGTCCTGCATGGGGCTGTCCTCGTTAATGCCGCGCAGGTAAAAGCCCAGGGTGACCGCGGAATTGATGACACGCTTGCGCATGCTCTCAACGGAAAGCCTCCTGTTGTAGGAACGGACAAGCCTGACCTCCTCCGGCGTGAGCTTCACGTCAATGCAGCGTGTTTCCCTCAGCGCCTTCCAGAACCCGCACAGGGGCCGGCGCGCTTTGTTGCTGTCCCCGTTCTTTTCCACCAGGCGGAAAACCCTGTCCGTCAGGTAGTCCATGATAAGCTTCCGGTTATCCAGGTAGTCATAAATCCGCCTGCATTCCCCCGTGTGACGGTTGTCCCGAAACGGCACAAGGTCGTAACTTTTGGAGTGCCGGCGCATGGTCTGGTATTCCACGTTGACGACAAGGTTCAGCTCCGGCGTCAGCTCCTTTGCCAGTTTTATGACTGTATCCTCCCCGGGCTGCACCTTTTCCTTCAGAATGTCGCGGCAGAGCCGCACATAAGAAGGGTGGGAGCCGTGCTCCGCATAAAACTCCAGGCGGGCATAAAACCGGTAAAACCAGCTTTTCTTTTGAAAGCACCTTTCGTACACGTATAAATCATACTCGCTGATCAGCCCGTGCATCCGCCATATCTGGAAAAACCAGGGCTTGTAGTTCTGCTCTATCACTTCCCGCGTTTTCTGGTATATCCGGACAAATACCTTGTCGGAACGTTTTCCAAGCGCCACGTAGTCGATTTCATAATCTTCGGAGCCTATCTTATTGGTAACATACGTTGCATTCTTAAAGCGGTCAACACGCATTTTGTAAAAGTTTTCCGGCGTAAAAAAACTTTCAGGATTCTTCAGGTAATTGGAATGCCAGCAGTAATCAACACGGTTTTCCTGCACAAAATCGATTTCAAGCCCGAAATAGGCAGCAAGCGCCTTCACGATCCGGTAGGAGTTTTCAAAAGCCGCATGGATGCCCAGAATCCAAAGCATGTAGCTCCTGATCTGCACAATGCATTCACTGGTAACGGACTCGCCGCCGCCCATGGACTTAGGGACCACAGGGGCAAGGAATATGTCAAAGTATTCCGGGTAGCTCAGGCACACGTTATAAAAGCGGGAAAAGGTGACGAGACGCAGCACAAGCCGGCGGTCAATCTCCTTCAAGTACACTTCGCCGTCCTCGTCATAATCTCCCAAGCCGTCATATTTAAAGCGGAAGTAACGCCTGAGCCGCAGGACGTGATCATCACGGGTATGCTGCCGGAAGTCGTTCCGGAACTTCACGCTGTAGTAGAAAGTATCTATGTTGTGCAAAAACTTGCTTTGTGAAAAAGAAAACCATTTTTTACGGGCTTCCAGGTCGAGCTCATCCATAATGCGGCAGTTATTAAAATATCGTTTATCAAGCATAGAAAAACTCCTTTTTTGTGTTACAAAATCGACTTTTTGAAATCGTCGCGAAAAATCATTCTGGCGACGATTTTTTTTTGGCATTTTTGTCAGTGTGGGACTGGATTTTTTTGTGTAACACAATGTATTCTGAGACCACGTATTACAGGACGTGGATACATTGCGGGAACAAAAAAACAGCTTTTTCCGATGACGGTTTTCCGTACATGGCAGGGCATACAGGGACAGGGCGCGCGCAGGACCCCGAGACCCGCCGCGCGCCCTGTCCCTGTATGCCCTCCCTGTACGTTTTCCCGCCGGCGTAAATCCTGGTTTTGTGTTACAAAAAAAAGCGGCAGCTCTTTTCTGCAGAAAAAATGTAACACAGATTTCAGGATGCCGCCGCCGATGGGGAGGCTAGGCGCTTTCCTCCGGGGGCGGGGAAGCTTCCTGATCCGGCGCCGGGACGGGGGAAGAAGCAGGGAGGCGGGGGAGCAGCCGCCTTTTCCCGGAAGAGGGGGAGCGTTTCTCCCCGGGGGAAGCCTCCTTTCCGCCGGGCGCCTCCAGATGGTTATAGGAATCATAGACCGCGTAAAGCCTTTTCCCGCCAAGGAAAAACTGGGAATCCACCTTTTCATGGAGGGGGTACCACTGTTTCACGCACACGAACAGGGTGCCGCGGGTTAAAAAGCCCAGCACGGCGCCTATGTTGCCGGCCCGGCTTACCTTGCGGTGCACGGTGTCATATTCAATCAGGCCCCGGACCTGGCGGTCAATCATGCGGTCAAACTGCGTCAGAAGTATGATGTCATAGCCATAGTGCCGGTGCTGGGTAAAAAAAGAGAGCCAGCCGGCCCGCGCCTGGTTCTGCCACTCCCTGGCGTTAAAGAGGAGCTGCGCCTCATCAATGACAAGGAGCAGCTCCCCCTCCTTCAGGCGCCGCCCCAGGTGCTGGGAGTACCGGCGGGCAAAGGAAAGGAGCCTCCCGGGCGTAAGCCGATGATTGGAAACATAAAGGTAGATGCCTTTCCCTTTCCCGCAGGCTTTCCGGTCAATATAAAAATTGCCCAGGATAATGCGCTTTTTCCGGCTGCGCAGCCTTTCCCGGATTTCCCGCGCGGCGTGCAGGCTCTTGCCGCTGCCCGGGGTCCCGCTGTAAAGTTCTATCATAATGCCACCCCCTAGCTGATAAGCTTTATCCAGCGCGCAATGACGCTGTACAGGTAATAAACCCCGATGGCCGCAAGCCACGCGCTGCCAATCTTTAAAAAGGTCCCGATGGGGAAAAACCAGTTGAGATAACCCAGAAAGGGCATGGAGCCCAGGGCGCTTATGGTTTCCGCGAACGGGGACAGGGGGAGCTTCGAGAGCACCCCTGCCAGGAACTTATCAAGGATTTCCTTCATCCATCCGAGCATAAAAAACACCTTCTTTCTTTTTTAGTCTGTTACCACTTGATGACACGCTGCGTAAGCACAATCAAAAGGATAATAAAGCCGACCGTCTCACCCATGCGGAAAACCTCCATGACGGGCTTCAGGAAGGACATGTCAAGCGTTACCGTTATATCTATGTCAAGCGACGGCACCACAAAAGGGAACTCAAAGACCGGCGTGACCGGCTCCGCGTCCAGCGCGTCCAGAAGCCGGATGAAGTCGAAGGGCAGACAGAAAGGGAAAATATAGGTAAGGTCCACCTCATAGCTGCCTACATCAATATCAACATCCGGATTAGGATTGGGTTCCGGATCAGGCGCTGCATCGGCTGCCACGTCTGTAGCCGTATCTGATACAACCTTGTTAAATACCTCCGTACCTGCCACAGGATCAGGCAGCGGAACCGGTTCCGGATCTGCATCCGGATCAGGGTTTGGCTGGGGCTGCGGAAAAGCCGACTGTATAGCAGACAGCAGGGCAGGGAAAAGCGAGTTAAAAACAGACGGATTAAGATCTGTACCGGTAAGAGGTGCAAAATTATCCGGCAACGCGTCAAGCAGTGCAGCATAATCATAATCCAGCGCATTTTCACAGCCTGTAAATTCACCAGTCTTTAAAAACAGCTCCGCAGCCGCTCGATTGGAAAAAACAGGAATGTTAAAACTGTAAGTGTTTGGATCTACATAGTATGAAATACTGTTTGCATTAGATGAAGTAACACCGGATGGGCGGTAATAAATAACAGAAGCGGGAACATTTAGATGAACAATTTCATTTAATGTTCTGCGCTGCATAAAATAAATACAGCCTACCTCCGGGCAGTCAGTACGTATAGTAACCATGTCAAAGTATGCAACAACAGGATACGGGTTGCTAAGACCTTGCAGATCGGAAATGACTTTATAACCTACAGGCTGCCCGTTATAAATCTGGTAAAGGGTACCAATTAAACGGGTCGCATTCATGATATAGTTTCCTTCCGCATCCTGATCCAATGTGCCATCAAAACCATCCGGAAAGTAATCCGCAGGGTCAATGCCTTCAATTTTGCCATCCTGCAAGGCTCCTATAAACTTAGAAATACCAAGCAGAACACCGGCATTCATTGCAAAACTAGCAAGATGGGTAAACTCCGGATCATTATCCGGATCCGAAGAGCCGGAGCCACCGCCATCGATGACGCGGAAACGCTGCCATGTTGCTTCATCAGGAATCTGAAGCGCACCGGTGCCTACCGTATTATCACCCATGAGCTGGCGCAGAGAAACCTTAGAACCGTCTGTTAAAGTAAAAGTAATATTAGAATCAATATCATCAGAAATAGAAATTTCATTGAGATAAGCCGTAAAAAATGCAACCTCCATGCCATAATCACCAAAAGATGCCTCAACGCCACAGGCAACAAGGCAGTTCATAAGCAGGTTCCATAACACCATTGACATTTCATTTGCTGCAGCTTCTCCTAAAGCAAGGGATGCAGCTCTGGCATTTAATGCCGCAGGTCGAGAGAGCACGCAGGAGAATACAAGCACCACGGAAAGCAGGGCGGCACCTGCACGGGTTAAAAATTTCCTTTTCATTGTCGCATTTCCTCCAGATGTGAAATCATGTTTTTCAGTTCAAATATATTTCTGCGGGTGCTGCAGTCCCGGCAGAGCCCGTGACGATCCGGATCACAGCCGGAGCGGGCGCTGCATTCCCTGCAGGATTCTTCTTTATCAAGCAGCATACGCCCCAAAAAGTCTTTCAGACTCTCCCCTAATAAAAGGAGATACAGAATTTTATCAATGTTTTTCATAGTAACCACCTTTCCATGGCAGGAAAAAAGCCGGGGCAGAAACCACCAGACCCCAGCTTTCCCCGATTACGGCATTATCCCGTAATCTTTTTCAGCCACTTAAGGCCGAACTTTACGGTCACAACCACCGCCGTTATCGAAACAATGGCGGGAACAACAATGTTCATCGCTGTAAAAAGCTGGGTCTGAATACTCGATACCGATGTAGTCATCAGACTGGTCATATCAAATGCCACCTCAGTCCCAGTTTCAGCCAATGCTGTCATTACTGTAACAGGTACTAACATGTCAGCTACCTCCTTTCTTAAACATCCGGAACACGTTTCTTAAAACGTAACCGGTCATTATGACAATGCATTCCATGCAGGCGCCAAACGACAGCATGGTAAATGCAATGCGCACGTAATCATAAACCATCTTATTCCCTCGCTTTCCAGACAAAAAAGCCGTTCATCAGCAGGATACCGGCGATAAAACCCAGCAGCAGGCAGACGGCTGCAAAGCCTTCCTGTATGGCTGCCACGGCCTGCAGGGTATCCGCCCCGTTTCCGGATACGGTTTCCGTGCCGGCGTAAAGGGCAGCTTCCCCGCTGTCACTTTCCGCGCCGGAGAGCATGGACAGGATATCCGGCAGGATATCGCCGCCGGAGATATCTGCACCGGCATTACCAGGGGCACCGCCTGGGGCGGGGGAGACGCTCCCGCCCGGGGTTTCCGTTCCTTCCCCTGCCTGGTGCAGGGTTCCCGCGTCCCCTCCGGAAACAGTGCCGGGGGGAGGGGACGGGGTTATGTAATCAACGCCGGTAAACATTACTTACCTCCTTTGGCTGCCTTGGCGGCTGCCGTTTCAGGGGCGGCTTCTGCTGCTGTGCCTGCTTCAGGGGCCGGCTGTGTTTCCGTTGTACCTTCCCCCGGCATCAGGAACCGGAAGGGCTCCACGAATTTAAGGTCAACAAGGCGGGCAACGGGCTTCCCGTCGCCGCCCACCGTCATGGCAAATTCACCGTCGTATATGCCGGGCGCAACGGGTATTTTTGCACGGAAGGGATAGTCCAGGGAGACCTTGCCCCGCTGGTAGCCAACAGCAAGCGCCGTGTCCCACTCATGGAAGGGCTGGAATTCGCTGCCGTCCTGCCCAAGAAAAAAATAGTGCACCGTGCAGCCGCGCATGGCGTCACGGCCGGGCTCCGCCGGCATGTCATAGGTTTTTGCATAAGTCACAAGTATCCGCATAGTGTTGTTCAGTTCAAGTCCCATTGTTCTTCTCCATTCCCGGGGGCTCTTCCCCCGCAAAAAAAGGGTTTTCAGTTTCCATTACGTACCGGTTCCGGTACCAGTCCATCATGGCAGCGTATTCCGCCGCCGTGCCGGCTGCAAGCGCCAGCTCCGCAAGGGCTTCCTGTTTCATGCCCGTCCGGTGTTCCAGCCAGGGCAGGAAATCCAGCCCCAGGCCGTCCGCATACAGCCGGTAGTGTCTATATGTGTCGTCCATCACCTGTTCAGCCGCCCGGGGCGTGCTGCCGCACCGCAGCAGCATGGCGCACATTTCCGCGCTTGTCATGCCGGTCCGTTCCAGGAGCCAGGCATTAAAATCAGGTGTTTCCGCGCCCGCCGTCACAACAGCCGCAGCAGCGCGCGGAGGACGAAGTTTTTTACTGCTGCAGGGCTGCATGCCAGGTACACCAGCAGGATTATCAGACCGTAAAACAGGGCGATAAGTTTCCCATGCCGCTTCCAAACTCTATACAACATCACAATCCCAGCCAGGAACGAGGCGGCGTACAACACGAGCTCCAAATCTAAAAAACCTTCCATAAGCTGCATCCTTTCCGACGCTCCGGCAGGCCGTTCCCCGGCGGGGGTGCCGGTTCCGTGCCATGCCCTGCGCCCTGTTTCTCTCCCGCATGCCGCACGTGCTGCGGGCGTCCCTTCCACGTTCCTTTCCTGTGCCGGCTGCGGCGGCCCGCGCGGGCGCACCACCTGCCACAGTACCCGCCCGCCCCGGGGAAAGCAGGCCCGGGCCCGCACCGACGGGACAGAGCCTGAAGCACCCCGGGTACCGGGAAAAGACGGGGAGGC
This sequence comes from Lachnospiraceae bacterium, assembly GCA_014804445.1. Classification (GTDB taxonomy): domain Bacteria; phylum Bacillota; class Clostridia; order Lachnospirales; family Lachnospiraceae; genus Acetatifactor. The sequence continues at coordinate 18,194 of JAAUZU010000031.1, forward strand.
GTGGAAAGCATGCATAACCTGCTGCCTGCCATGGACAGCATGTGCACAGCCCGTGCATGGCCCATGGATAACGGTAAAGCTGTTATCCACAGCCCATACACAGCCTGCACACATCCTGCCCACAGCAGGACGAAAGATGCAGGTTATACACCCTTTCCACACCACGGCGGCGGTGTACGGAATCCAGCGCGCTTCGCGCCTCATCCCATCATCACGGGCCAGCGCCTTCTTTTCCCTTTTACGGACAGGAAAGCGCCATATGGTGCGCCCGCGCGGCCGCCGCAGCCGGCAGTCTGTCACGGAGGGCGTTCCTGCCCCGCTTCCGGCAGGATACGGGAAGCCTTTTCCATGTGTTCAAGCAGGCCGTGCGCCAGGTGTTCCAACCGCAGCACGTCGTTCCTCACGCCGGAGAGGGTGTAGGCCAGGCTGCTGTATGCCTGCAGCTCCTTCCTGCGCCTCTCCAGCATGTCATCATAATAGGCAAGCTCCTCACGCCGCTTCTCGTCGCCGTTTATGGCATCGTCCACCAGGGAGGAGAGCTTCTCCGTGAAGGTCTTTCCCTTCAGCCCTTCTATGTAGAAAAGCTGGGCTTCCGTGAACCGGACGGACTTCGTGGAGGCGCTTTTCTTCCTCATGGCTGCAGCTCCCGGGCTTTTTCAAGGGCGGCTTCCTGTTCTTTCCTGCGGCCTGAGCGGATCTCCTGCTGGAGGTCCAGGGCAGCATCAAGTTCCTGCAGGCCGCGGAATACATCAATGCAGCATGTTTTCACGCTGCCGCAATCGCCGCGGGTTTTGCCCATCACGTAAAAATAGACTTCTCCCCGTCCGTCACGGTCAGCCTCCACAGAGACAGAAAAAACATCATGTTCCCTGCCTCCATAATCCTTTACTTTCATGGCGACACCCCCTCCAGCGCGGAGAGTGCCGCGGCTTCCAGCTCCGCAATGCTGCCATAAATGGCATTACTACCCACAATCAGGCGGATGCCGTCATACATATGCAGCATCTCCTTCATGCTGCCGTAATGCAGATCCAGCTCATCACAGCCGTCAGGATAACGGCAGGAAAGCCTCACTGCACAAACAGGAGATCCTTCAGAGGGCATAACATGCCTCTCTACTGATGTAACCTCAATTTTTGCAATCGGTTTCCCGTTTCGGGATTTCTGTAACAAAAACATCTTTTTTCCTCTCTTTCCTCCGCAGGTCCCTCACGGGGGCTACCTTGCGGATTTTCTTCCATTAAGCGCGCTTTTGTGTTACAATTAGATATTACATGCATTGATTCAATGATTTTTGTATTACATTTTTTATTTTAGTCGTAAATTTGCTACCTGTCAATACAAAAATAGCAAATTTGATACTGCATAAAGGAGAAAAATGAGTTTAGTAACTAGAATAAGGGAAAAATGTACCGAAAAAAACACATCACTTAAAGCTTTAGAACGTGAAATCGGACTCGGAAACGGAACTATCAAACGTTGGGATGAAAACATTCCAAGCTACGACAAAGTTATAAAAGTAGCAGATTTTCTACAAGTTTCATTTCATTGGCTGATTTTCGGAAAAGAAGCCGGAGAACTGACACTGGAGGAGATGCGGCTTGTCGAGTTTTACCGGAAAGCGGATGAAAGAGGCAAAAGGGCGATACTAAGGACAGCAGAATCAGAAAGCGCGGAGCTGGAATCATCAGCTTCCAAGACTGGATAAAAAGACACAGGGGGCACAAATGATAGGAAACGTAATGAAAAACATAAGAGAACTGGCGGAAGCCATGGGCATAGGATCCGAAAAGCTGCTGCTGATTACAGCAGTAATTATTATCCTGTTTATAGCCACAATAAGACTTCTGGTTGACAGTGTCCGACCAGGAACAATAAATTATAAGAAGGCAAAAAGGCGAAAGAAAAAAAGAAGAAAACAGAAACCGCTGGAACACGGGGATCATACAGCAGAATACATAGAAGCAGCATGGAAAGAAGTAAACAAATAAATTTGTATGACAAAACAGACGTCCGCCGGAGCTGCTGCAGCAAAATTGTATTACAAAAAAAGATTTACAAACCGGGAAAGGCATGGTATATTAAAAGCAGGCAAAGAAAGAAAGAGGCACTAAACAAAAAAGAAAGCCCCGGAAGTCGCAATTCCGAGGCTTTCGCTTTGGGTTGGGCTGCGTTTATGTATCATCCCCGTCCAGCCACTTGCAGACATAGTAGGCAACTATGCTCGCCAATACGGAGAGTACGAAAGAAAGAATTTCAGACACCAAACTCACCTCCCTTCTACTGGAGGCAACACAGCAATTACATTATAACCGCTTCGTGCACCACAGGCAACCCTTAAACCCGGGCAAAAAAATACAGCCTTCAGGCTGTTACGCACTATAACTCTTAATCAGGGTGTCCAGGGTTCGAGCCCCTGGCGGCGCACGGAAGTACCGATTTTCGAGTTAATCTCGGGGGTTGGTGCTTTTTCTTTTGTATAGCGGTAAAGGAGTTTACTATGATATTTGAGACACATGCGCATTATGACGATGAGGCTTTTACAGAAGACCGGGACAGTCTGCTGAAAACGCTTTCCGAAAACGGAATCGGCAGGGTAGTCAATGTAGGGGCAAGTCCGGAATCTTGTCAGACTACGATAGAACTGATGGAAAAATATGATTTTGTCTATGGAGCGCTGGGGATTCATCCCAGTGAGACGGCGGCTTTGGACGAAGCCCTGTTCGCAGGGTTAAGAGAACAATGCCGTCATGAAAAATGTGTAGCGGTTGGGGAAATCGGACTGGACTACTACTGGCAGGAGCCGGAGAGGGAGATACAAAAAAAGTGGTTTGTCAGGCAGTTACAGCTTGCGAAGGAGCTTCATCTGCCTGTGGTAATCCATTCCCGCGATGCGGCGATGGATACCATAGAAATCATGAGGGCGGAGCACGCGGAAGAAATCGGCGGTGTTGTCCATTGTTTTTCTTATACAAAGGAGACTGCGGAAATTTTTCTGAAAATGGGCTTTTACATCGGAATTGGCGGGGTGGTAACCTTTAAAAATGCCAAAAAATTGAAGGAAGCGGTGGAATACATTCCCATGGAGCGGATTGTAGTGGAAACGGACAGCCCGTATCTGGCGCCGGAACCGAACAGGGGAAAGCGGAATGATTCGTCCAAACTTCCGCTTGTTATCAACGAAATTGCCCGAATAAAGCAGTTATTGCCGGAGCAGGTAGAGGAAATTACATGGCAGAATGCTTTTCAGCTCTACCGTATGGAAAAAGTTTACTGAGAACGGAGAATTAGTAATAGATTTTTTCATAAATTAGTAGTACACTATACTTAATATGAAGTTGAAGAGGAGAATGGGGTTATGGCTGTCATTGTTTACGGAACTCATGTCTTTACAAAATTGGCGGGTTACTTTGGACAAAGGGAGGAATGCCCTTTCTGCCATAGAGTATATAAAAAGGGATATGTAAAGAACTCTGTTTGGGCGCACTTGGAGTACATACCGCTTTTTCCCGTAAAGAAGACTTATTTCAAAATGTGTCCGGTATGCGGAAGAGGCGTGGAGTTAAAAAATAAAGAGGCAAAGGCGGAAATGGTAAATAGCAACGATGGGTATCGTCAGGAATTTGAAGCCTATGCGAAACATATTTTAGCAAAGAAACCCAAAGGAATTATGTCTGTGGACAATAGCTACGAATTTTGGATAAGGGATTTGGTTTCAGGGGAAGAAATTCTTGTGGATTCCGAGATTACAAAGGATATTGTGAAAAGAATCAAAAAGAACATGGGTTATAAAAAAGTTCCGATTATAGATGTATAATAGATAGATATGTGATATAATTTACACAAGTAGGGGTACCAAAGAGGGAGAGTAAGGGGAATTATTAAGGATTGGGGATAAAGATATGAAGCAAAAATACAAAAAGACGGCGTGGACAGCCATTGTCATGCTTGCATGTGCTGTTATCTGCGCAGGATTGTTCTGGAGTTTACACACAAGTACATATGCGGCAGGAAGTGCAAACTCAGGAAGAATTCTGTTTATCAGTTCCTATTCTTATGCCTGGGATGCCGTGCAGCTGCAAATCGAGGGAATCCAACAGGGGGTTTCTGATGGAATTGTGGTTGATTATGAATTTATGGACACCAAGCGGGTGGATGACGATGTTGCAATGTACCTTTTTAAAGAGGGACTTGCTTACCGCATGTCCATGGTAGAGCCATACGATGTAGTTATTCTGGGTGATGACGCTGCATTGGTATTTGCATTAGAATACCGTGATGAATTGTTTGCAGGGATTCCTCTGGTTTTTGAAGGCGTCAACGACGAAGAGCTTGCGCTTGAGGCTTCCAAGGACCCGATGATTACCGGTGTGATAGAAAGCCTTTCGGTTCAGAAGAATATAGAGCTGGCACTGTCCATATATCCGGATGCTAAAAAAGTAGTAGGTATTTTGGACAATTCTCTTACCGGAGAAGCGGAACGAAGAAATTTTTACAACAATGCTTCCTTATATCCGGATTTGGAATTTTCTGAGTTGAACACTTCTGAGCTGACGGAAACAAAAATAAAGTATGAGCTTTCCCATCTGCCGGAAAATACCATTTTAATTTATGTGGTGATGACGGAGGATGCCAACGGGAGGAATTATACAAACAAAGAAGCGATAGAGCTGATTGCGCAGTATTCTACGGTACCGGCATTCCGTATGGTAGAAGGCGGAATCGGATATGGTGTCTTGGGCGGCAATATCGTTTCCATGGAACAGTCCGGAAAAATTGCTGCAGAGATAGCGGTTGATATCATCAGCGGGAAAAAGGATATGGGAGAAGTCAGCGTGATTGTGGACAGTCCCAATATTTACTGCATTGATGAGTCTGTTATGCGGAAGTTTGGCATTAAGGCGTCGGTGCTGCCGGATGAAACCGTTTTTGTAAATCATGAGCCGAACTTTTTTGAGCGAAACCGAGAGATACTGGTTCCGACGATAATCGCAGTGGTGGCCTTGTTTATCATATGTGCATGGGCAAGTGTAGATAATATCAAAAAGAGAGTGCTGACGGCGGAGTTGAAGGAGTCGAGGAGTTACTTGGAAGATGCTTCCAATCACGATTTCCTGACCGGGCTGCCGAACCGTTCCAAATTTATGCATGATTTGATGGAAGCGGCAGCGGCAAAGCAGCCGTATACAATCATTATGCTGGATATTGATAATTTTAAGCATATTAATGACACCTATGGACATTCTATCGGTGATGAAGCGTTAAAGGGAGTGGCATCAAGGCTGAAAGCGCTGCGGACCCAGCTTCTCACAGCTTATCGTTTTGCGGGCGATGAATTTATCGTGATACTGAAGAGCGACAATGTTAAAATTGTAGACACCGCAGCCAATCAGTGTCTGCAGGTGTTCCAGAAGCCTTTTAAGCTGGAAGGAAAGATTCACAATATCGGCGGCAGCGTCGGCGCGGCTTCCTACCCCGGGGATGCGGATGATTACGAGAAGGTGATCGAATGTGCGGACGAAGCCATGTACAGCGTAAAGCAGAGCGGTAAGAACGCTTATGCAATTTATAAAAACATAAAACAATAAAAATTTATTGAAATTCAATAAAAATATATTGACAATCGGAAAGTCCCGTGCTATATTCATGTGCATAGAGGCCCTATGGGTATTTATGTAAATGGATAGCACGGGATTTTTTGTATGAAAAATTCCGGCAGAAGGAGGATGCGGATGAAAAAAGAGAGTATTATCCGGATAACAAAGTATTTGCTGGATTTCATGTTTTTTGCTGGGATTATCGTGACGGTAACATTGCCGTTTTCCGCAAAGTGGCTGATTAATTACCTGCCGGATTTAGAGGCACGTTACACGGAATATGTGATTCTCTATTTTGTTCTGGGTGTGCTGGCAATCGCTGTTTTGGGTGAGCTGCGCAAGATGTTCCGTACTGTACTGGCGGACAACTGTTTTGTGTATGACAATGTGGTAAGTCTTCAGCGCATGGGAACGTACAGCTTTATGATTGCGTTGATTTCTCTGGTGCGCACGTTGCTTTGCATGACGATTGCCATGCTTGTAGTGATTTTGGTTTTTATCATTGCCGGGCTTTTCAGCAAGGTACTTGCCTTTGTCTTTGAGAGGGCAGTCAATTACAAAGAAGAGAATGATTTGACAATTTAGGAGGACCGTATGGCGATAAGAATTAATCTTGATGTGGTGATGGCACAGCGCAAAAAGGGATTGACAGAGCTGGCGGGCGAGGTAGACATTACACTGGCAAATTTATCAATCCTGAAAAATAATAAGGCAAAGGCGGTCCGGTTTTCAACTCTGGATGCAATCTGTAAGGCGCTTTCCTGCCAGCCGGGAGATATTTTAGAATATGTGGAAGAAAGTGAGGACAATAGCGATGAGTGAAAATTTGAATGGTCAACAAGTATACGGACAGCAGCCATATGGGCAATCTGTATATGTATATGGACAGCAGGCACAGGGACAGCCGGTATATGGACAGCCATTTCCGGCACCGAGACCGCAGACAAAACAGACGGAAAACATGAAAAAGCATTTTGGCATATTAGGGCCGGCATGTATTTTGTATTCCTGCTTTTATGCGCTGTGCATGTACAGGAATAGCAGTGGAATCACGTATCCTTTTTTTCTCGCAGGAAGTTTCTGGTTTTACTGCTTTTGTTTCAAAAAACTAGAGATTTCCTTAAAAAAAGACAGTATTTTTTACATGATTAGTATATTGCTGTTGGGGCTGTCCACCTTTTGTACTGCGGATGGACGCGTTATAGCGATGAATAAGGCGGGCGTTTGGGTTCTGACAATCAGTTTTCTGCTGCATCAGGTTTATAAAGATGAAAACTGGACCTTTGGCAGATACGTCGGATATGTGATTGCAGCGGTGTTTGGAAGTCTGGGGCAGATTGCGCGTCCTTTTCAGGATTTGACGGGACATCGGAGAGAACGCGGGAAAAAGGGAAGCGGCATTGCTATCTATATTATAATCGGTATTACACTTGGAATTCCGCTTTTCTGTGTGATATGGCTGCTGTTGATGAGCGCGGATACCATTTTTTACGACATAACATATGGGATAGCGGAAAAATTGTTTATGGGAACCGTACTGGAAGATGGTTTCGGTGTGCTGTTTACGGTTATTTTTATGTTTTTTATGGCTTACTGTATTATGGCATATTTGTGTAAAAAAACCTTTTCCGAAGAATACAGAGAAAGAAAACAGACAGAAGCGGTGCTTGCCATTACAGTGCTTGCTCCCATTATGATTCTTTATCTGGTATTTTGTGGAATTCAGATCGTGTTTCTGTTTTTGGGAAAAATGATATTAGAAGGCTATACCTACGCAGAATATGCGCGACAGGGCTTTTTCCAACTGCTGATAGTCTGCATTATCAATCTGGTACTGGTGCTTGTCGGTCATGCATATTTTAAGGAAAATAAAGCCTTAAAGGGAATGTTGACAGTCGTGTCATTATGTACCTATATTATGATTGCTTCCTCCGCATACAGAATGATTCTTTATGTTCAGCATTATTACCTGACTTTCCTGCGGATATTTGTGTTGTGGTCGCTGTTGGTTCTGTTTATTTTGCTGACGGGCGTTATCGTGAGTATTTATAAGAAGTCTTTTCCGCTTTTTAAATACAGTATGGTAGTGGTGACGGTTTGTTATTTGGCTTTGTCCTTTTCCCATCCGGATTACTGGATTGCAAAATGTAATCTGGCAAATCTGGGAAATATGGAAAATTCTTCGGGCGGCTTTTTCAGGTCTGAAAGCTACAATGATTACAGATATCTGGCCGGGTTGTCGGCGGATGCCGCGCCGGCGCTTGCAGAATTTTTAAAGGAAGAAGGATTTTCGCTGGCGGAAGTAGAGGCGAAGGTGGAGAACGGAACGAACAGCAGCGGGCACATCAGCTATTACGAAATCTTTGGCGGTCCAAGAAGCAGTGAAGAGTGCTGGGGCAGCTACTATCTGGCGGCATTGAGCGAGGATTACAAGGATATGGGCATAAGGGGCTTTAATTTATCCAAATTCATCGGATATCAGTTGGTAAAATAGGCATGAGTACAAATTTTACGAAAATATTAAAATTCTTAAGAAATTCTTAAGTGGTTTGTTTCTCTATCCGATGGTACAATAGAAAAGAGCAGTGTTGCTGCTTTTAGAAATATGGGGAAAGGTTCTGGGAAAAAACCATGAGGAGAAACCGAGGGAAGTGCATTTTGACACTGCTGATAGCTTCCGTAATACCGCTTGTCCTGCTGACAGGCTGCCATAATGAAGAAAGCGCGAAGGCTTCCCGGGCATATTATGTAATCAGTGAAGAGCTCGATGTCCAGAAAACTGCTGATAAAGCGCAGGAGATATTGGAAAACGCAGAATCGCAGCATAACTCCAAATGAACAACCCTATATAATACGGGTTGTCCATTTGGTACAGTCCCATATGTCAGTCGCCCAGTCCGCATAAAAATCGGGCTCATGGCAGACCATCAAAATACTTCCTTTATAATCTTGTAATGCCTGTTTCAGTGCATCTTTTGCGTCCGTGTCCAGATGATTGGTGGGCTCGTCTAAAAGCAGGATATTGGTTTCCCTGTTTATCAGCTTGCACAACCGTACCTTTGCCTGTTCGCCTCCGCTCAATACTTTAACCTTGCTTTCAATGTGTTTGGTGGTCAGACCGCATTTTGCGAGGGCAGAGCGCACTTCATACTGTGTCATGGAAGGAAATTCCTTCCAGATTTCCTCTATGCAGGTGGTTTCTATGCCGGAAGGCATTTCTTGTTCAAAGTACCCGATGTGCAGGTAATCGCCCTGTTCCACAGTGCCGGAAAGCGGTGGAATCAGACCTAAAATACTCTTTAACAAGGTGGTTTTTCCGATACCGTTAGAGCCAATCAGGGCAATTTTTTGTCCTCTTTCCATGGTAAGCGTCAGTGGAGAAGAGAGGGGCTCATCGTAGCCGATGACAAGCTCTGATGTCTGGAAGATATAGCGCCCGGGTGTGCGCGCCTCCCGAAAGAGAAACTCCGGTTTGGCTTTTTCCCCTGCAAGCTCTATCAGCTCCATTTTGTCCAGCTTTTTCTGGCGGGACATTGCCATGTTGCGGGTGGAAACCCGCGCCTTGTTTCGGGAGACAAAATCCTTTAACTCGGCGATTTCCTTTTGCTGTCTGTTGTAGGCAGCCTCTAACTGCGCTTTTTTCATGGCATAAACTTCCTGAAACTTATCGTAATCGCCCACATAGCGCGTCAGCTTCTGGTTGTCCATATGATAAATCAGATTGACAACACTGTTCAGAAAAGGGATATCATGGGAAATCAGGATAAAAGCGTTCTCGTACTCTGTGAGATACCGTTTCAGCCATGTAATATGCTCTGCATCAAGATAGTTTGTCGGCTCGTCCAGCAGCAGGATATCCGGTTTTTCCAAGAGAAGCTTACCCAACAGCACTTTGGTGCGTTGTCCGCCGCTTAAATCCGTTACATCCCTATCAAGGCCTAAATCCAAAAGCCCAAGTGCTCTGGCAACCTCTTCAACCTTTGCGTCAATCATATAGAAATCGTGCATGGTGAGTAAATCCTGTATGGTTCCTAACTCTTCCATGTACCGCTCCAGTTCTTCTTCGGAGGCATCGCCCATCTTGTCACAGATATCGTTCATCTGGCGCTCCAGCTCGAAGAGGAAATCAAAGGCGGAAGCAAGCACTTGACGGAGCGTCATGCCTTCTTTTAGTACGGTGTGCTGGTCGAGATAGCCCACGCGGACATTTTTTGCCCATTCTACTTTTCCCTCGTCCGGCATAAGACTGCCTGTAATAATACTCATAAAGGTTGACTTTCCTTCGCCGTTTGCTCCGATTAAGCCGATATGTTCGCCTTTGAGCAGGCGGAAAGACACGTCGGTAAAAATGGCGCGATCACCAAAGCCATGGGTTAAGTTTTCCACATTTAAAATACTCATAGATCATTTTCTCCTGCCGCTTTATGCAGTCTGCTTTTGTGCAAATGTCGGCAATAAGGAGTATAGCAAAGATATTTGCTTCCCGCAATCCCCACTTATATGGTAAAATGTATGTACTAACAAAAAATGGGTACACTTGTAGTATAAGTTCAGGGTAAAATGGAGGGAAATTATGAAGAAAGCAGTTATTTTACTTACGGTTCTTTTATCGTCTGCAATGCTGGCTGCCTGCGGCAAAAAAGACAGCAATACATCCGGCGGCGGTAATGGCGGGGACGCCGCATTTGGAGAGGCTTCTATGGAGGATCTGAAGGCGGCAGTGGTTGATGTGCTGGGTGAAAATTATTGGCCGAATATGGCGATGGAGGAAGAAATGTTTTCCCAGATATACGGCGTGACTTCTGATATGTATGAAGAATATTTTGCAGAGACGCCAATGATCAGCACCAATGTAGATACACTTATCATTGTGAAAGCGAAGGACGGAAAGGTTTCGGCGGTTGAGGATGCGCTCAATGCCTATCGTGACAATCTGGTAAATGACACGATGCAGTATCCCATGAATATCAGTAAAATCCAGTCTTCGCGGATAGAAACTTTCGGAAATTATGTCTGCTTTGTACAGTTGGGCGCGGATGTATCGGATGCGGAAGAGGAGGCAGCAATCCTGCAGTGTCAGGAGGAGAATGAGAAAGCGATTGATGCGATTCGCGCTGCACTCTCAAAGTAATTTTGACACAGCTTGCGGTATACATGAGGTATAAACATGGTATTTTCCAGTATACTTTTTCTATTTAGGTTTTTACCGGTTTTTCTTATCTTATATTTTATGGTTCCGAAGAGGGCGAGAAATCTCGTCCTCTTTTTGGGAAGCCTTGTTTTTTATGCATGGGGCGAGCCTGTCTATGTTGTTTTAATGCTTTTTTCCACATTGTCGGACTATATACACGGACTGCTGATAGACCGCTATCGTGGAAAGCGAGCCGCTACATGCTTTTTGGTATCTTCCGTTGTCATTAATCTGGGTCTGCTGGGATTTTTCAAGTACAGCGGGCTGAATCTGCCGCTTCCCATCGGCATTTCCTTTTATACTTTCCAGACCATGTCCTATACCATCGACGTCTATCGGGGCGAGGTAGAGGCACAGAAAAATATCCTGGATTTTGGCGTGTTTGTCGCAATGTTTCCGCAATTAATAGCAGGTCCCATCGTCAAGTATAAGGTGGTGGCAAAAGAACTGCGCACGCGACAAGCCTCTCTGGAGGATATGGCAGAGGGAGCCGGCAGGTTTATTATCGGTCTGGGAAAAAAAGTTTTGCTTGCCAATAACATTGGGCAGCTTTTTGTGGAGGCTGCCGGAACAGCACAGGAAAATTTAAGTCTGCTTATGGCGTGGCTGGGTATTCTGGCGTATGCTTTTCAGATATATTTTGATTTTTCCGGATATTCCGACATGGCAATCGGTCTGGGCAGAATCATGGGCTTTCACTTTCCTGAAAACTTTAACTATCCTTATACGGCAGTCAGCGTCACGGATTTCTGGCGGCGCTGGCATATGTCCTTGAGCAGTTGGTTTCGGGAATATGTCTATATTCCGCTTGGCGGCAACCGTAAGGGGTTGAGGCGGCAGCTTTTAAACATTGTGATTGTTTGGTCCCTGACCGGTATCTGGCATGGTGCAGGCTGGAATTTCCTGTTGTGGGGCATGTGGTTTGCCGTATTTTTAATTTTGGAAAAAGTCATTTTAGGAAAAGCGCTTGCAAATCTGCCGAAGTTTGCCGGTTGGATTTACACCATGGCGGTGGTGCTGGTAAGCTGGTGCTTCTTTTCTCTGGAAAAAACGGATACCATCATACGCTTCTTAAAGTCCATGTTCGGTATTGGCAGAGCGGGACTTGCCAATCAAGAAGCATGGTATATGCTGGGTAATTATGCGGTACTGCTTGCAATACTGGCAATCGGTGCGCTGCCGCTTGGAAAGAAAGCGGTGGAGTGGATAAAAGTGCGGTGCGCCAAAGAGACAAAAGCCGGTTCGGTTCCGGCAGTTTGTTTCGGGATTGCAGAAAAGCTGTTTTTCGTGGCCGTATTGCTGTTATCTATAGCCAATATTGTGGATGCATCTTACAATCCTTTTCTCTATTTCAGGTTTTAAGGAGGATTTCGATGAAGAAGATAAATGCGGTGATTACCTTATTGCTTTTGGGCGGAATCCTGCTTGGACTGGCAGTTGCGGATATCTGCACACCAGACAGGTTGTTTTCCGAATATGAAAACCGGATTCTTGCCTCCAAACCGGATTTCAGCTTAAAAGATCTGTTTGACGGAAGCTATACGGAAGATTATGAAACCTATGTGACAGACCAGTTTGTAGAGCGGGATAGGTGGATTTTTATAAAAACCATGACGGATGTACTGCTGGGAAAGAAGGAGATAAACGGTGTTTATCTGGCAAAGGACAAGACATTGATTGAAAAACATGTGCCGGAGGACATCAAACCGGAAGTGGCAGCACAGAAGCTTGCGCTATTGCAGCGTCTGATGGAATGGCAGGAGGGAAGGGAGAACGGAGCACTTCATATTATACTGGTGCCAACGGCGGATAATATTCTGGCTGATAAGCTTCCGGACCATGCTGTTTATTATGAACAACAAGAGTTGCTGGAACAAGTTCAGGAAATGGCAGGCAGTTGTGCTATAGATGTGACTGACAGCTTACAGGCGCACAGAGAAGAATATATTTATTACGGAACAGACCATCACTGGACGACCAGAGGCGCGTATTACGGATATCTGGCATGGGCAGAGACAGTAGGAGTGACACCTGTGTCATATGATGTGCAGACTGTATCCACAGACTTTTTGGGTACCTTACATTCCAAAACGAATCTGCCGGTAAAGCCTGATACCATAGAAGCCTATCTTCCTGTCGTTTTACGAAAAATACAGGGAAGCGGTGCGTCCGACGGCGGAGCCATGCAGGTCTACTACGATTTTTCTGAGGAAGGCAGGGATTCTCTCTACGAGGAAAAACATCTGGAGACAAAAAATAAGTATGGCTATTTTCTGGACGATAATCATCCGTTTATCCGCATTGAGACAGGTGCGCAGGATCCGGCGGCAGAAGGAAAAAAGCTGTTTGTCATCAAGGATTCTTACGCAAACTGTTTGATTCCTTTTCTGACGGAGCATTATGAGACGATTTATGTGTTGGATTTGCGATATTACAAGGCGCCGTTGTTTTCTCTGCTGGAGGAGTGCGGTGCAGAAGGAAATATGGATATTCTGGTACTGTATAATGTAATTCATTTTATAGAAGAATTTCAATATTATTAGAAATGGATAAAAGGAGCCCACACCATCTTGATGTGAGCTCCTGATTTATAAAAGTGTTTTAGGGGTACATGACCATGAAGTTACTCTTAAGCCTGTGAAGTTCCCTCTGCCTCATCCTTAAAAGCAGCTTTCGCCGCGTCGCCGGAGGTTTTGTTCATCAGCCCGGCTGCTGCGCCTGCGCCTAAGAAACCGGAAAGAACTGCGTTCAAATCTACGCCGGTGGATTCTTTTAAGCCGTCTGTTACCTGATTTAAGGTGTTCATAACATCCTTCATCAGCTTGGTAGAGTTGCCGTCACCGTACATGGTAATCTTGTCAACCTTTGCAAGAGGCTCGGCAGCGTTTCTTACCACGTCGGGCAGAGCCTTGAAGTACATTTCAAGTACGGCAGCCTCGCCCATCTTCGCCATAGCTTCCGCTTTCTTCTCAATACCTTCTGCCTCGGCAACTGCTTTTGCCTGAATTGCTTCTGCTTCCGCAAGTCCCTTGATACGGATACCTTCTGCTTCCTGCTCTTTTGCATATTTCTCAGCTTCTGCCTGTATCTTTAAGGCTTCCGCCTGCTGGGACAGCTCATATCTCTTTGCTTCTGCTTCACGCTGGCGCTGGTAAAGCTGTGCGTCCGCCTGCTGCTGTTTTGCAAACTTCTCAGCTTCCGCTTTCTTCTTAACCTGTGCATCAAGCGCCTGCTCCATAACCTCGGCTTCTTTTTGCTTTAAGAGAATCTCCTTCTCCTGTTTTGCAATGTTGGCGTTGGCAGTAGTAATTTCAATCGTCTTACGCTGCTCTTCCTGTTGAATCTGATAAGCGGCATCGGCTTCTGCCTTCTTGGCATCGGAAACACGCTTTAATTCCGCCTGCGTAATGGCAAGTTCATTGTTCTTCTGAGCGATATCCGTCTGTGCGGCAATCTGCGCTTCATTGGCTTCACGCTGTGCGTTTGCCTGTGCCTTTGCAATTTCCTTCTCGCTTTCTGCTCTGGAAATTGCTGCATTTTTCTGAATCTTTACAATATTGTCAACACCGAGGTTTTCGATAACGCCGTTGGAGTCCACAAAGTTCTGCACGTTGAAGCTTACGATGTCAAGACCCATGGCAGCCAGATCGGGCTCTGCGTTTTCCTTTACAAGGGAGGCAAATTTCTGACGGTCGCTGACCATTTCCTCCAAGTTCATCTTACCTACGATTTCACGCATATTACCTTCCAGCACTTCTCGGGCAACCTGTGCGATATAATCGGTTTTTCTGTTCAGGAAGTTTTGTGCTGCAAGACTTAAATTTTCAGGTATAACACTGATTTTGACATTGACTGCGGCGTCCACCCGAATATTGATGTAGTCGGCGGTAGGAACAGCGCTTGAGGTCTTTACGTCAATGGGAATCAACTGCAGATTCAATTCATCCTTTTTCTCTAAGAAAGGAATCTTGATGCCCGCCCGTCCGATTAAAATCTTGGGGCGCTTGCGCAGACCGGAAATGATATAAGCGGTATCCGGCGATGCCTTGACATATCCTGTAATCAGGATAATCAGAACAAAAATAACGGCAGCGGCAATAGGAACAACTTTGAATAAGATGTCGTACATATATGTATCTCCTTCTCTTTTTGTGGGGCTATCCCCAATCTGATACTACTATTTTATCATATTTTACAAAAATGTATAGTAGAAGAAGCGTACATTAGCAGGGATATTGTGGCAGAAAAAGCACTATCATTTGTCAGTTCGCCGGCTTTGTGTTATGATGTAGCTGTTTGGTAGAAATGGCGGCATTTGCGGGAGGAAATTTATGTTTACGGACATAGAGCTTTTACAACTAAAAAACGCTGTCAGCCACATCCTGCATGTGCCCGGAAATTATACGGGAAGCGTGCTTGAGATGGCGATAGTGGCTGATTATAATCTGCCGGTGGGTACCCTGCGTGAGGAGTGCCGTCAGATTGCAGACATGCTGAAAAAGCAGAACGAGACTTTTCGCAATGTACGGCTCAATCTGATAAGATGGATTTCGGATGCACAAATGGAAAAAGAAGTGATACCTTTGTCATTTCTGCTGGCGGGACGGGCTTTTGCGGACGAAGCGGCTGTGGAAAAGACAGTAAAAACACTGGACGAGCTTTTTCGGCAGTTAAAGCTGTTTTACGCACGTTCCAAAGTGATTTTGGTTTTGACGGATGGCAGTTACCGGACAGAAAATAAAAATGCGGTTAAAGAGTACCTGCAGCCTTTTCTGGCAAGAAAGCTTCTGCTGCTGCAAAATGGGGAGCAGATTCCCGGTATCAGGCTGTTTATGGCATAAGAGAGCCGGCCTCATGCAGGTCTGGCTATGGAGGGAAGAAAAAGTGGACAAAGAAATAAAAGCAGTTGTATTTGACATGGACGGCGTGCTGTTTGACACGGAAAAGCTTTTTCTGGACACTTATAAAGAGGTGGCGGGCGAAAAAGGGATACCATATAGTGAGAAAGCCGTGATGGGTTGTATCGGGCTGAACAGCAAAGACACAGAGGCGCTTTTTAAACAGGAATACGGCGCGGATTTTCCTTTTGAAGAATACCATGCAATGTGTACGGAGCGCGCCCGCAGGAAAATTGCGGAGCAGGGACTGCCCATGAAGCGGGGAGTCCGCGAGCTGCTGGCATACTTGAAAGAGGAAGGTTATCGGATTGCGCTTGCTTCCTCCACAAGCAGGCGTGGTGTTTTGGGGCATCTCGACCGTGCGGGAATTACGTCATTTTTCGAGGTTATCATAGGCGGAGATATGATAGAGCATGGAAAGCCGGAGCCGGATATTTATCTGCGCGCCTGTGAGGAGCTGGGAATAAATCCGACAGATACGCTTGCAATCGAGGACTCTCCAAATGGAATCCGTTCTGCCCATGCGGCGGGGCTAAAGCCCATTATGGTGCCGGATTTGATTGCACCGACGCCGGAAATAGAGCGCCTGCTGTATGCAAAATGTGAAAGTCTGGAAGATGTAAAAGAAATGCTTGTAAAGCAGAAGTAAGCAGCCGTCCGTGCGGCAGAATGAGAGGAAATATGGCTACACTGGGAATTCCACAGAATACAATTTCAATCCTGCAAAAGTATCAGTTCGTGTTTCAAAAAAAGTACGGGCAGAATTTTTTGGTGGATACACATGTACTGGAAAAAATCATGGATGCGGCTGAAATTACGAAGGAGGACTGTGTTGTGGAAATCGGTCCGGGGATTGGCACCATGACCCAGTATCTGGCAGAGCGCGCGGGGGCAGTAGTGGCGGTGGAGATTGACAAAAAGCTGATACCGATTCTGGAGGAAACCCTTGCGGCATACGACAATGTCACGGTTCTGAACGAGGATATCATAAAAGTAGACTTGAACCGCATTGTAGAGGAAAAAAACGGAGGAAGACCGGTTAAGGTGGTGGCAAATCTTCCCTATTATATTACAACGCCGATTATTATGAGTCTTTTTGAAAATCGCGTACCCTTGAAAAGCGTGACGGTGATGGTGCAGAAGGAAGTGGCGGAGCGTATGCAGGCGGGTCCGGGAACCAAGAATTACGGCGCGCTGTCTCTTGCGGTGCAGTACTATGCAAAGCCGGAAGTGGTGGCAAATGTGCCGCCAAACTGTTTTATTCCGAGACCGAATGTAGGAAGCGCAGTTATCAGGCTGACGCGGTATGAAGAATATCCGATTGCGGTAAAGGACGAAAATCTTTTGTTTGCGTTGATTCGTGCTTCCTTTAACCAGCGCCGCAAAACGCTTGCAAACAGCCTTTCCAATGCCGGGAACCTGTCTCTCTCAAGGGAACAGGTGGCGGCGGCTCTTGAAAAAATGCAGCTTTCTTCCACTGTGCGGGGGGAGGCGCTGACGTTGGCGCAGTTTGCAGAACTGGCTGACTTGCTTTGCTCATAATTTGCTCATAAGAAAACAGATTTAGAAAATTATAGTCATTGACAGCGAAAAAATGCAAGATTATAATAGAAGAGATATATTTATTTAATATCATATAAGCATTGAGGAGGATAAAAATGAAACGTATCAGTAAAATTGTAACAATGTTGTTGGCATGTATTATGCTGTTTTCCTTAGTAGGCTGTGGAAAAGCCGATACCGGAAAAGCTCTTTACGGCACATGGGCTATGGATGTTGATCTTTCCGAAGAACTGAACAGAGAGATGGGTGATGAATTTGCAGGCTTTGACGGCAAGCTGGTTATCACATTGAAGTTTGACTTCAACGAAGACGGCAGCTTTAAGATGTATGCAGACAAAGAGGCTCTGAGGGAAAGCTTTGCAGGCTGGATGGATTCTTTTGTTGCATTTAGTTTAGATGTTATGTATGCACAGTTTGAGGATATGGGACTTTCCAGAGAGGAAGCTGATGAGCTTGTACAGTCTTCGTATGATTGTACCATGGAAGAGTATATCCGTGCTATGATGGAAAGCTCTGTAGATATTGATGCAATGGCTGACGAGATGGAGACAAAGGGTATCTGGGAAGCAAAGGGTGACAAGCTTTATATGTCCGAAGGCAGCAAGATTGATGTAAACAGCTTTGATATCTTTGAAGTTTCCGGCGATACCCTCACTTTGAACCTTCCTGAGGGAGCAACCGACGACAGCGATATCCCGGGACTGTCCTATCCGTATAGCCTTCACAAAGTAAAATAAGAAGGGAAAGTGCAAGAGGTAGATAAATGTTTTGTCCGAATTGTGGAAAACAGATTAGTGATGACGCTAAATTTTGCGCGTTTTGCGGCGCGGTAATGACACCGCCCGCAGCATCCGCTGCGGAACAGCCTGTGACGGCAGTACCGGTAACAGAGCAGCCTGTAGCAATGCCTGTAACGGAGCAGCCGACAATGGCAGCGCCTATGCCGCAGTCTGCAGCGCCGAACTATCAGCAGCCGACAGCGCCGATGCAGTCGCAGCAGCAGATGTATCAACAGCCTGTGTATCAGCAGCCCATGGCGGCACCTATGCAGCAGCCCCAGGGCAATATGCCGCCTTTTTCTCCGGTGCCTCCTGCAGTGGAAAAAAAGGAGAAAAAGGGAAAAGCAGGTCTGGTTGTTGTGATTGTGGTATTGTTGCTCGTGCTTGCAGGCGGCGGGGTCTTTGGCGTTATGCATATGAACCGGAAAGTAGCAAAAGCGTGCGAGAAAGCCATTGAAGAGGCTGACAGTGCGGTCAATATAAGAGATTACGATGGAGCAATAGATATTCTAAATTCTGCACTGGAAATGAAGGGTATCTCTGAGACACAGCGGCAGACTCTTCAGGAAAAATTGGAAGAAATCACTGACTATATGAATGCAGGTGGTGCCATCATTGGCACATGGTCTATGGATGTTGATCTTTCCGAAGAGCTGAACAGGCAGATGGGTGATGATTTTGCAGGTTTTGACGGCAAGCTGATTATCACACTGAAGTTCGATTTCAATGAAGATGGCAGCTTTAAGATGTATGCAGACAAAGGAGCCCTGAGGGAAAGCTTTGCAGGCTGGATGGATGCTTTTGTTGTGTTTAGTGCAGATGTCATGTATGCGGAGTTTGAAGGATATGGACTTTCCAGAGAGGAAGCGGATGAGCTTATACAGTCTTCATATAATTGTACCATGGAAGAGTATATCCGTTTGGCAATGGAAAGCTCCGTTGATATTGATGCAATGGCCGACGAGATGGAGACAAAAGGTATCTGGGAAGTAGAGGGTGACAAGCTTTATATGTCCGACGGCAGCAAGATTGATGAAAACCGCTTTGATATCTTTGAAGTTTCCGGCGATACCCTCACGTTGACGCTTCCTGAGGGAGCAACCGACGACAGCGATATTCCGGGACTGTCCTATCCGTATAGCCTTCACAGAGTAAAATAGGAAGGGAAAGTGTAAGAGGTAGATAAATGTTTTGTCCGAATTGTGGAAAACAAATTAGCGATAACTCTAAGTTTTGCGGGTTTTGCGGCGCGGTAATGACACCGCCCGCAGCATCTGTAGCGGAACAGCCTGTGGCGGCACCTGTGGAGACAGCACCGGTAGTAGAGCAGCCCGTTGTAGCACCCGTGGCGGAACAGTCCGTGGCAATGCCTGTAGTGGAGCAGCCTGTAGCGGCACCTGTGGAAGCAGCGCCTGTAGCAGAGCAGCCTGTGGCAGCACCAGTGGAGGCAGCGCCCGTAGTAGAACAGTCCGTGGCAGCGCCCGTAGTAGAGCAGCCCGTGGCAGCACCCGTAGAGGCAGTGCCCGTAATGGAGCAGCCGACAATGACAGCGTCCATGCCGCAGTCTGCAGCGCCGATGCAGTCGCAGCCGCAGCAGATGTATCAACAGCCTGTGTATCAGCAGCCCATGGCGGCACCTATGCAGCAGCCGCCCCAGAGCAATGTGTCACCTTTTTCTCCGGTACCCCCGGTAGAGGAAAAGAAGAAGAAAAAGGGAAAAGCAGGTCTGATTGTTGCGATTGTAGTGTTGCTTCTCGTCCTTGCAGGCGGTGGCGTCTTCGTCTTTATGCGTATGAACAGCCCTGCTAAGAAGATAGCGGCGGCATTTGCGGCGAATGATATCGATACCGTAGTGGAACTGTATGAAAAGGTGGGAGACAAAGAAATGGATGAAGTTGTCTCTCAAGCACGTGAGTATGCTGAAAAGCTCACAGAAGGCTATCTGGACGGAACAGGAGAACAGGATTATAAGACTGTGAGCAATACCTTGAGTAAATTGCAAGGCAGTGTTCTGAGTGGCGACAAGGAGCTGGCAGGCTGGATTTCTACCATTGAATCTGTCGAGGATTCCCGTTCTGCTTTCAAACTGGCGGAAAGCTACAAGGAAGCAGGAAACTATGTAGAAGCTTTCAGTGAATATGCAAAAGTTATCAAAGAAGACGAGTTAAACTATGCACAGGCACAGCAGGCGATAGAAGAAACAGAGAATCTTTACCGTGAAGCAGTAATAAAAGAAGCAAGGTCCTATGAAGAAAGCGGAAATTATGAAGAAGCACGAGATGTTTATGAGGAAGCGCTGACCGTTTTGGAAGGCGATACACAGATTCTCAGTGCGATTGATGATTTAGAGGCAGCCGTGGTGCAGCAGGCTTTCGTGGAAGCTCTGGAAGAAGCTGATAGAGCAGCAGGTGAAGGACGCTACAGTGATGCGATAGGCATTATCAATGATGCAATGGAAATACAGGGCATCTCCGGCGCACAGCAGCAGGCGTTGACAGATAAGCTGTCAGAGATTACCGCCCAAATGTATGTGGATGGTACAATTCTTGGCACGTGGAGAATGGAATGCGACTTTTCCGAAGCGATTACTGCTGAAATGGGATCTGAATTTGACGATCTTGATGCGCCGTTTATTGTGAACATCATGTTTGGGTTCTATGAGGATGGCACCTTCAAAATGTATGTGGACGAAGAAAGTTTCAGAGAAAACTTTAACGACTGGCTCGATGAATTGCTTGTCTATGCAGCAGATATCGTGTACGATATGTTTGGAGAGATGGGACTTTCCAAGAAAGATGCAGATGAACTGGTTCAGGAATTGTACGGTATGACCATGGAAGAGTATCTGAAAGAATCCATGATGTCAGAGCTGGATGTGGAGAAAATGATAGAGGAAACTCTGGAAAACGCGGAGACAAATGGTATTTTTAGGGTAGAAGAAGACCGTTTGTATATAGGAGAAGAAGAAATTAATGAGAATCAGTACGACCTTTTCCATTTTGAAGAAGATAAGCTGATTATTGAACAGGTAGATGGGGCAGAAGGAGAGGAATTTTTACCCGGAATTTCCTATCCGTTTGAACTGATTCGTGAACAGTAAAAACTAAATTACGACATGTAGTAATCTATAATCGAGGAAATGCACAATATCTTGTATTTTTTGTGCACTTTCCTCGATATTTTTTTGACATAACCTAACAGGATATGATATATTTAGTAAGTAAATAGTGGGTTATTTTCACCTTTAAAAAGATAACAGTAACAGGTAAGTACTATTAAGAAAGGCAGCCGCCGTGGATAAGAACGAATACAGCATAAGGTTGGAAGAAATAAAAACGTTGATAGCAAAGCAGAAATATGCGGAAGCTGCCGCTATTGCAGATACTATCGACTGGCGCCGCGTCAAAAAGGTTATAACGCTGTGTACTATCAGCGATTTATATAAAATAAACCGTCGTCTGGAGGATGCGCGGGATGTGCTTTTGCTGGCATATGACAGGCACCCGGGAGGACGTTTTATTGTATATTCTCTCTGTGAACTGTCCATTAAGATGGGGTCGTTTGTGGAAGCAGTAGAGTATTATAAGGAATTTGTGCAGATTGCTCCCAGAGACAGTGGGCGTTATGTGCTGCAGTACAAGCTGTATGAAGCGCAGGAAGTGAGCCTTGAAGAGCGGATTGAGGTTCTGGAGGAGTTAAAGTCAAAAGATTACAGCGAGAAATGGGCATATGAGCTGGCATATCTATATCACCGTATCGGACTGGGCACAAAATGTGTTGAGGAATGTGATGAACTGATACTTTGGTTTGGAGAAGGCAAGTATGTGCAAAAAGCGATGGAGTTAAAACAGCTTCATGCGCCACTGACGAACGAGCAGCAGGTAAAGTACTATCAATTGCAAGGCTTGGATGTTCCGGAGGAATATTACCAAGAGAGGGAAGTGCAGGAAACGGTTCCGAATGAAATGGACTGGCTGGAAGCCCCTACAAAGGAAATTCCGCAGCAGGAGCTTGATATTCAGGTAAAGCTCATGAATGTGGGACAGTACGATACCATCAATATACAAAAAGAACTGGCACAGAATATGAAGGAGCTTTTAGGGGAAGCGCCCGAAACCGTATTGCAGGAAGAAGCGGTACGGGATGAGCCGGTACAGGCAGAACCGATACAAGAGGAACCGGTACAAGAGGTACCGGCGCAGGAAGAGCCGATACAGGCAGAGGAAGCGCCGGAGCAGTTTTTACCGAAGGAAGCAAAAGGGGCGGCCGCAGAATATGAAGCTGCATCAAATGCGCCGGAACCAATAGAGGAAACAGGGGCGGCAGGAGAAACAGAAGAAGCAGGAAAAACGGAAGCGGCGTCAAAGGAAAAACCTACCAAATTTGATAAAATTCTCGGTATGGAGTATGACGGGCAAATCAGTATGCTGGTGCCGGATTTTGAAAAGGTAGAAAAGCAGATAACCGGTCAGCTTCGTTTGGATGAAGTTCTGGTAGAGTGGGAGAAAATAAAGAAAAACAGTGAAGAGAAGCGCATGGAGGCTGTACGTCAGCACGTGATAGAGCAGACAGGCGCCATGTTTACAGAATTTGAAGAGGCTGCCAGGGACGGTCTTTTGGAACAGCTTGAGAGTGAAAACGGCACATTTGCAGAAGAAACCTTACAGGAAGCAGTTGCGGAAGAGCCGGGTGGCGACATAGAAGAAGCAATTGCGGAAGAGCCGGATACCGATATGGAAGAAGCAGTGGAATCGGAGGATTTGGCTGCGGGAGAAATGCTGGCGCTCTTTGATGAACTGGCAAAGATGGTTGAAGAGGGCGGAGAGTATGAAACCGAGGCCATCGAAGAAGTTGGCGGATACGAGGAGGAAATAGCTGAAGAGATTGATACATACGAGGAAGAAACGGACAGCGGTGCGGATGACGACAACTATGAGGAATCCACAGAGTATGAAGAAGTGGCGGAAGAATCCGGCGGATATGAAAATGAAGTAAGCGAATCGGAGGAGGATGCAGAAGCCGACAGCGGAGCAGAAGAAACCGATGACGAAGCCGGAGAGGAAGCAAAGGAGGATACAAAAGACCAGCAGGAAACGTCAAAGCACGAGGGCAGCAAGGTTCGCGCCATGTCTCCCGAGGAGCGGCAGCATTTTGGTCATTACCTGCAGAGCAAAGCCACAAAAGAGCAGATAGTCTATGCGATTGACAATATCAGCATGGCGGCATATACCGGCAATGTCATCATCACCGGTGAAGAGGGAATGGATACCATGACGCTGGCAAAGAACCTGATTAAGGAGGTGCAGCAGACAGACAGCAATTTCTCAGGAAAGATAGCGAAAATTTCCGGAGAGGTTCTCAACAAAAAGAAAGTGAGCGCGACCTTTAAAAAGCTGGTAAACGGTGCGTTGATTATACAGAATGCGGGAGCGCTTAAGAAGGAAACTGCGGAGCAGATTCGAAATGCGTTGGAGCAGGAGCACAGCGGCATTATCGTAGTTCTGGAGGATTTAAGGAAATCCATGGACAAGCTGTTAAAAAGGAGTCCTGCCCTTCTGGAATGCTTTAATATCAGAATCGATATAGAGGCGCTTGATAACGATTCGCTGGTTGCCATCGGCAAAAAATATGCAAAGGACAAAGAATACAGCATAGATGAGCTTGGCGTTCTGGCGCTTCATACCTGTATCGCGGAAAGGCAGACCAGTGACCATGCCGTGACGGTCGCTGAAGTCAGGGAAATCATGGAAGGGGCAATCCGTCATGCAAACAAAAAGACGTTGGGACACTTCTTTGAGATTTTGCTGGCAAAGCGGTATGATGAGGAAGATATGATTATTCTGAGAGAAAAAGATTTTAATAATATATCAGTATAGGATGGGGTTTTATGGATAAGAAGATTCAAGCAGCAGACGAGTTGGAAACCGTAGTGATTACAGAGGCGGATCAGTACTTGTTTGCGCAGGGCACACATTATGAAATTTATAAAAAACTGGGAGCGCATTTTTCGGTAGAAAATGGTGTCAAAGGCGTTTTCTTTGCCGTATGGGCGCCCAATGCGGCTGCAGTACATGTCATAGGAGAGTTTAACGGCTGGAATGAATACAGCCATCCGATGACAAAAATCGGACCGGGTGGCATCCACACACTTTTCGTGCCGGATGTAGAGGAAGGCTCCATGTATAAGTTTCTGATTACGACCGATGAGGGATGGAAGCTTTACAAGGCGGATCCTTTTGCAAACTATGCGGAGATGCGTCCGGGTAACGCTTCCAGAGTCACGAATCTGCGGGGCTTTGACTGGAACGACGAAAAATGGATGACTGAGAGGGACAGCGGCAGTCTTTTGGAGAAACCGATTGCTATCTACGAGTGCCATATCGGATCATGGATGAAGCATCCCAATGGCACACCGGACGGTTTTTATAACTACAGGGAGTTTGCGGACAGACTGGTTGAATATCTGAAAGAGATGAAGTATACCCATGTGGAATTGATGGGAATCGCAGAGCATCCTTTTGACGGTTCCTGGGGCTATCAGGTTACAGGGTATTATGCACCTACCTCCCGCTATGGCACGCCAAAGGATTTTATGTACTTGGTAAACAAGCTTCATGCCGCGAATGTCGGTGTGATTCTGGACTGGGTGCCGGCGCATTTTGCAACCGATGCACATGGTCTGGGCTGCTTTGACGGCAAATGTATTTTTGAGCATCCGGACCCAAGGCTGGGCGAGCATCCTGACTGGGGAACCAAGATTTTCAATTACGGCAAAACGGAGGTAAAGAACTTCTTAATTGCCAATGTACTGTTTTGGCTGAGAGAGTTTCATGTTGACGGCATCAGAGTGGATGCAGTTGCCTCCATGCTTTATCTGGATTACGGCAAAAAGGATGGGCAGTGGTGCCCCAACAAATACGGCGGCAATAAAAATCTGGAAGCAATCGAATTTTTCAAGCATCTCAATTCCGTAGTGAGGGGAACCTACCCGAACTTTATGACGATTGCGGAGGAGTCCACAGCGTGGCCGCAGGTTACCGGCAAGGTAGAGGATGACGGACTGGGATTTACTTTCAAATGGAATATGGGCTGGATGCATGATTTCTGTGAATATATGAAGCTGGACCCTTATTTCAGGAAAGATAATCATTATGCCATGACCTTTGCCATGAGCTACAATGAGAGTGAAAACTATATTCTGCCTCTTTCCCATGACGAGGTAGTGCACCTGAAGTGCTCCATGGTCAATAAAATGCCGGGATACCACACGGATAAATATGCCAACCTGCGGGCGGGATATACTTATATGTTCGGACATGCAGGCAAGAAGCTCTTGTTTATGGGACAGGATTTCGGACAGGAGCGTGAGTGGAGCGAAGAGAGAGAGCTGGACTGGTTCTTGCTGGAGGAGCCTCTTAACAGTGGAATGAAGGCTTATGTTGCCGAGCTTCTTAGCATTTACAGAAAGTATCCCTGCATGTATTCCATAGACAATAGCTGGGAAGGCTTTGAGTGGCTGAATGCGGATGATAGCGGCAGAAGCACCTACAGTTTCTTCAGAAAGTCCAAAACCGGAAAGAATAATCTGCTCTTTGTGATAAATATGACACCAATGCGCTGGGAAAACTACCAGCTGGGTGTGCCGGAAAAGAAGAAATACCGTTTGCTGCTGAACAGCGCCGAAGAACGTTTCGGAGGAACCGGCGGCGAGCTTCCGGAGGTATTGGAGGCAAAAGCTGAGCCGGCAAACTATAAAGATTATTCCATTACATTTGATTTGGAACCTTATATGGCGGCAGTATTTGTATTTTAAAGGTTAAGAAAACAGTTAAGCATGACGAAATAAAAGGTGAGCGTAAGGATACGTTCACCTTTTATTTTGTATTATATTGCCTAAGCTGCAAGAGAGGAATGGGAAAACATGCATATTACATTTAACAATACACCCTCTTCAAATGTAGACAAGGTTACAACTTCATATCATACTGCTTCTTCTGCTCCAAAGAGGGCGGAGAGCGGTTATGCATTGGACATTTCTGGAACAGTTACGGAAAACACTGCGTATGGCTTTCATAAAAGTCATGGCGTCCACGGAAGGACGGCGGAGGAAGTGGTGCAGGCAGCAGGGAGCGAGGATCTTACCCTGTACCGTAATTATATGACAGTAATGTCCCATTCTATGTCCGACGAAGATTTTGCAAAGATGCAGAAGGAAGGGCGCAGCCTGACGGACGTGGACATTGAAGAAGCTGTAACCATTTTGGATACCATAAAGGCGGAGATGATAAAGGGCGGCGCCAATGTAGTGGGCTATACCGACGATATCGACATGGATAAACTGGCAGAGATTACAGGCAGCATGGCTTTTGCGGAACAGCTTGTGCAGGCGTTTGCCATGGAGGATATTCCGGTTACGCAGGAAAATGTGGAGCAGGCTTTGGAAGCATTCTCCAGAGGCGAAGAACTGACAGAGCTGTCAGATGGCGCCATGAAGTACATGGTGACCAACGAAATGGAGCCGGATATTGACAATTTATATCTGGCAGAACATGCCGGTGCGGTGGATGCAAGCCGTCAGGGACAGGGCTATTTTGCGGAAGAGATGCCGGGTTATTACGCCCAGAAAGCTTCTGCTGCTGACACGGAAAAGCTGCGGGCGCAGGTAGAAAAAATTATAGAGAACGCGGGCTATCCCGTCACAGAGGAAACACTGGCGGACGGTTACTGGCTGATAGAAAAGGGCGTGCCGTTTACAGAGAAAAGCTTCCGTCTCATGGAGGAGTTAAAGGAAGTGCAGCTTCCGGCGCAGACGGAGGATCTGCTTGGCGCAATTGCAGGCGCGCTGGCGGAAGGACGTCCGGCAGGAGAGGCAAATCTGGCAGAGGGCAGGAGCGTTTACCGCAGGGCTGTAGAGTGTTATGCTGCATATGAGAATAAATATCAGGCTTCTCTGGAGGCAGAGCCGACAGCCGAGAACGTCAAAGCGAGAAGACAGCTCGAAGAAGTCCGCCTGCACATGACGCTGGAGGCAAACGTAAAGCTGTTAAAGAGTGGATTTTCCATAGATACGGCTCCCATGGAGGAGTTGATAGATGCATTAAAGTCATTGGAGCAGAAGCAGACTTCCGCGGACTTTGCGGTGAGCCGGCCTGCTGATTTATGCGAGGAAGCGGTTTCCAAGGCAAAAGAGATTCCCTATCTTCCGGCTGTGACATTGGGACGTCTGATTTCCTTAGGAGAGACCATCAGTGTTGATTCTGTTTATGAGACAGGAAAAGCACTGGAAGAGGTGTTCCGGCAGGCGGGAGAGGCGTATGAAACCATGATGACTGCGCCGAGAGCGGATTTGGGAGACAATATCCAGTCAGCGTTCCGCAATGTGGACGCGCTGCTTCAGGATATGGGGCAGGAATTGACAGAGGAAAACCGGAAGGCAGTCAGAAGTTTAAGCTATAACAGGCAGGAACTGACGGAGGAAAATCTTCTTGCCGTCAAGGAAGCGGATAAAGTGGTACAGCGGGTTGTGGAAAAAATGACGCCTGCCGCAGTGCTCGGCATGATAAGAGATGGCGTCAATCCTTTAAAGAGTTCCATGGAAGAGCTTGACGCTTACCTTTCTGAAAGAGATACCTATGATGAGGAGAGCACAAAGTACAGTAGTTTTCTCTATCATCTCGAGAGCCGCAATGAGATTACGGCAGAGGAAAAGGAATCCTATATCGGAATTTACAGACTGCTCAGACAGATTGAAAAATCTGACGGCGCTGCTGTCGGAAAGCTGGTAAGCAGTCAGGCGGAAGTAAATTTTGAAAACTTACTTTCAGCAATCCGCACCGGCAGGGTAAAGGGCGTGGATATCTCAGTAGATTCTGGATTTGGCGGATTAAGGGAAGCTGTGGAACAGGGCGCTTCCATTGATGTACAGATAGAAACGGCGTTTAACAGCGAGATACTGACGCAGATTAGAAGCGTAGATAAAATAGGCGATGAAGTCCTGCAGGATTTAAAGCAGTTAGAGCAGCCCATTACCATAGACAATCTGCTGGCGGCGGACGCACTGCGAAAGGACGGCGCAGGACCCTTCAAGAAGCTGCGGGAAGCCGTGGAAAACAGCAGCGCTTCCGAGGATGCGGCGCAGAGCTTCGGGGAGGACATCAGCGGAGCCTCAGTGGATGAAGCGGCATTTTCCGATAGGGAAAGCCTGCAGAGGACTTACAGCGAACTGCTGCGGCAGGGAGAGGCAATGGCGAAAGAGCTGACCTTTACAGAAAGCGCAGACAGTCTGGATGTGCGGGCAATGCAGCTTGTCTGCAAACAGCTTCATATTCAGGGCCTGCGGGCAGTAAAGGAAGAAGAATATGATTTGCCGCAGGTGATAGATGGTGAGCTGACAGCCATTCACTTGAAGCTGGTGCACAATTCTGAGGAGAGCGGAAAGATTTCCATAGGAGTGGATACGACGGCATTCGGTTATCTTTCGGGAGAATTTTCCGTAAATGACAGAACTGTTTCCGGTTATCTCGGCGGAAACGGCGAAGAAGCGGCAGCGCTTCTGGAAAAAGCGGCAGAGCATTTTGGCGCAAGACTCTCAGCGGCAGGCTTTGAAGACAGCAGGATACAGGTGGTAGAGAGCAGCATAAGCAGCAGCCGCCCTGCTGAAAGCAGTCAGAAAGAAGAAACCAAGGAGTTGTACAGGATAGCGGGTATGGCGCTGGGCGCCTTAAAGGAAGCTTTATCCGAGACAATTTAGAGAGCCTGACAAAGCAGGCAGATAGGAGCAAATATGAGAATCAATTATAACGTATCGGCAATGATATCAAACAATGCACTTTCCACCAGCGATAATTTACTGTCTAAATCTTTGGAGAGGCTTTCTTCAGGATTAAAGATAAATCACGCGAAGGACAATCCGGCGGGGCTTGCCATGGCAAAGAGGATGGGCGCTCAGCTCGAGGGACTTTCCAAAGCGAATGAAAATGCGAGCGACGGTATTTCCGTGATTGAGACGGCGGACGGTGCGCTTTCCGAAATTCATGCTATGCTGCAGAGAATGAATGAACTGGCAGTGAAGTCCAGCACAGGCTCCCTTACAGATGGTGACCGGAGCATGATTCAGGACGAAATTACACAGCTTTCTGAGGAAATAGAGAGGATTGCACAAAATACGGAGTTCAACAGCCAGAAAATTCTGAATGGTGAATTTGATGTAAAGGCATATACGGATGTGGAGGAAGTAGACGTAAGTTATTGCTCCGACGTGGTTTCCGTCAAGGAATATGCGATAACGGGAGCTTCCGTGACTTATGATGCGGATGGAAATATTGAGACGTTTACTGCGACTTTCAGCGCTGATTTCCCGGATGCGGCTAACCTGAAAACAGAGGTAAAAGACAATCTGGTGACCATAAAAGGCGATATGGGCTTTGAATTGCAGTTGGATTTAAACGAGGTGGCAAAGGCAGGCACCACAAATATCGGCGATATCAATATAGACGTGACCGGAATCGGTCCCATGCGTCTGCAGACCGGAGCCAATGAGGGCCAGGTTCTGGAAGTTCGGATTACTGAGATAAGCCTGCGGAATATGAGCATCAAAGATCTTGACCTTACCACACAGGAAAGCAGCAGGGATGCAATTGACAGGATAAGCGATGCAGTAGGCTATATTTCATCTGTCCGCAGTAAGCTGGGCGCTTACCAGAACCGTCTGGAGTCAACGGTAAACAATCTGGATATCACCAGTGAGAACATGACGGCTGCTTATTCCAGAATTATGGATGTAGATATGGCGGAAGAGATGACACAGTATACAACCTATCAGATACTTGCACAGGCAGGAACCTCCATGCTTGCACAGGCAAACGAGAGACCGTCGCAGGTATTACAGTTATTGCAGTAAACAAATATCGTGCTGTGCCGCTTATGCGGCAGAATGTGAGGTAGTATGACACGGGAACGTAAACAGCAGTTCACGCTGCGTATCACACAGGCAAACAAAACCGAGCTGATAGTCATTTTATATGAAATTGTTCTGGGATATATGGAAGATGCTGAAGTGGCTCTGGAGGCGGGTAATATAACAGAATTCAGGGAAGCGCTCCGCAAGGTGCGGAGCTGCTTTGGTGAGCTGATTGCTTCCCTGAATCTTGACTATGAACTGGCAGCGCGGCTGCTCTCCTTATACTTATACTGTAACAGGGAGCTGATAAAAGCGGACGCCAGAAAAGAAAAGGAACCGCTTATGCATATCCGCAGCGTTGTCAGTAAGCTTCTTGAAGCGTATCGGGAACTTGCCGGACAGGATACTTCGGGTCCGGTTATGCAGAATTCCCAGACAGTATACGCAGGGCTGACCTATGGGAAAAACAGTTTATCCGAAAACCTGGCCGATCAGGGCGCGAATCGGGGATTCCGGGCGTAGTTCCGGTACAGTCTGTTTTTCGGCAGCGGCAAGCTCTGTAAGATATTTATATCTTTTTAAAAGAGAGTTTACCTCGTATATATAGCAGTCAATTAAGTCAAAATTGGTTGCATTGTCAAAACCCGCATATGCGATTTCGAGCGCATAACGGGTTTTTTCTATGTCTTCCTGCAGGGTGGGGCAGGAGAAGTCTTCTTCTACCGGTATGGTTTCAGAACGTTCCTGTCGAAATAATACTTTCATAGGCACTCCTTTATCGATATAGATTTCCTTATTATTAAATTATAGCCATAAGATGGTGAAATATTCCCATAAATACAATTTTTGGTTAAAATGACAATAAAATCCTTTTAAGAATACTGCTGTTTTCCGCAGCATAGATTATAGAGAGTCTATTTGGCAGTACCGCAGGTAAGACCGGCGATATGCGAGGGAGCAAATATGGAAGGACAGACAGGTACTTTATTTATAGTGGGAGCATGTGCTTGTGTTCTGCTGCTGGGTGCAATGAGGCGGCGCGCAGAATGGCTTTTGAATTTTATTCTGCGTACAGTCGTGGGAACTCTGGCAATATTTTTTATCAATGTGGCTATGCAGAAAGCGGGTATGGTCAGCCTGATAGGGCTGAATCCTGTTACCGTTTTGACATCGGGATTGCTTGGATTTCCTGGGCTTGCCATGCTTTATGGCATCCATTTTTATAAAACTATGTAAAAATTTACCAAAAATTATTTTTTTGAAAAATACAACTGGACAAACTAAAAAGTTGCGTATATAATCCAATTTACAATCTGTAACGGTCTGTTACAGGTATCCATTATCACAGTTCGCGAGATGAATCATCTCTGACACCGTATTTTATTGATAAGAAAAAGGCCGCGCGGTTATTTGCGTCGGAGCAAAACAAAAGAAGGAGGTAAGTTCTATTTACGCACTTTTATTATGGTTGGTGCTGGCCTGTTTTTTTGACTACCGCAAGGATAAAATCCCCAATGCCCTGATTCTGACAGGACTGCTTCTTGCATGTGGTTATCAGGCAGCACAAAACAGCATTGGACTGCTGTGTGTTAGGATACTTCTTGTCCTGATTCTCTTATATCCGCTCTACATGCTTGGGATGCTGGGGGCGGGAGATGTAAAACTTTATTGTATGTCCGCCGCGTTTCTTGCGGGAAAGGATTGCCTCATTTTTTTCTCACTCAGTCTGTTACTTTCTGCCGCCGCCGCATTGCTCAAAATGCTTTTTCTTGGAAATCTGCGGGAAAGAATCCATTATTTTTGTTCGTACGTCGCCGATGTGGCGAAAAACGGAAAGCTTTTATTTTATCAATACGGAATTGTTTTTGAGAAGAAAAAAAGCGGACTGCATATGACAGGCCCGCTGCTGTTGGGGTTTCTATTGTACCTTTGTGTGACACATTAAAAAGGAGGACAGTGTGAAAAAAAGAATATTGGCATTATGTGACAGTGAAAAAGATTATCTGGATAGTCTTGCGGAATTTTTAAAGGGCAGGGAGGAATTTCCCTTTGCGCTTCACGCCTATTCGGAGGTGGATAAGCTTTTGGAGTTTGGGAAAAAGGAACAGATAGACGTTCTTCTGGTATCGGAATCGGACTTTACCTATGAAGTATCAGAGCTGGCAGCCGGGAAAACGCTGCTTTTGAACGAAAGCGGGACTGTCAGAGGGGAAAATATCAGGAATATTGATAAATACCAGAAGGCCGAAAATATCTGGTATGAGCTGATGAGCGACTACACGGATTTTGTCATGGCAGAGGAGAAACGGCTGGATA
Source organism: Lachnospiraceae bacterium (assembly GCA_014804445.1). GTDB lineage: Bacteria > Bacillota > Clostridia > Lachnospirales > Lachnospiraceae > Acetatifactor. The sequence goes on from JAAUZU010000031.1 coordinate 50,437, forward strand.
CGGGGAAAAAGGCAAAGCTTATCGGACTGTATTCACCGGTCAGAAGGTGTTTGCAGACTTCTTTTGCCCTGACACTGGGACAGGCTTTGGCAGAGAAGAAAAAGACCTTGTATATCAGCTTCGAGCATTATGCCGGATGGAACCAGCTATTGGATAAGAATGTGAGGGGAGATTTGACGGCACTGTTGTATTTCGGAAGAGAGCAGGAAGAAAAGTTTTTTTACAGGCTGCAGTCCATGACGCTGAAAATCGGCGGGCTTTATTATATTCCGCCGGCCTATGCCGGACAGAATCTGATATATGTAAGCACGAAGGAGTGGGAAGCGCTGATTGAAAGAATAGCAAGGACGGGAGGGTATGATTATATCATTCTGGATTTGAGCGAGAGTATCCAAGGGACCTTTGAAATACTGTGTATGTGCGACAGAATCTACACAATCGTACGGGAGGATGAACGCGCCAGAGCAAAACTGGCGCAGTATGAAGAGCTTCTGCGTGCCTATGAGTATGAAGAGGTGCTGGAAAAAACGCGGAAAGAGCTGCTGCCACAGTTTGAACATCTTCCGGAAAGAATCGAACAGTACACCGTCGGGGAATTGGCGAGATACATACGAAAGCTGATAAGGGAAGATTTAGGCGCGGCGTAGAAGGGAGATTTGCATGAAACAAAAGCTGGAACAGCAGCTTCTGGATAAAATGGATTACTCCAGAGAGCTTACAGATGACGAGGTGAAGGAACAGATAGACAACCTGCTTTTACAGGAAGAGGGAATGAGGCTTTGGACGGTGCAGCAGCGGCAACAGCTTAAGCATGAAATCTTTTGTTCCCTGCGGCGGCTGGATATCCTGCAGTCATTGTTGGAGGACGACAGCATTACGGAAATTATGATAAACGGACCAAATGCGGTTTTTGTAGAGCGGGAGGGACAGATTCAAAGTCTGGACAGGCATTTTGAATCGGGAGAAAAGCTTCTACATGTGATACAGAGAATTGTGGCGGGCTGCAACCGTTCCGTCAATGAGGCTTCTCCGATTGTGGACGCAAGGCTGCCGGACGGCAGCAGAGTGAATGTAGTCCTGAATCCGATTGCCATAAACGGACCGATTGTGACCATACGGCGCTTTCCCAACAAGGCGGTTACCATGGAGAAGCTGATACAATGGGGCAGTATCAGTGAAGAAGCAGCGGCAGAGCTTACGGACTGGGTACGTGCAGGCTTCAATATTTTTATCAGCGGCGGAACAGGATCGGGAAAGACAACCTTCCTCAATGTGCTCTCCGGATTTATCCCCTCCGACGAGCGTATCATCACCATTGAGGACAGTGCGGAGCTGCAGATACAGGGAATTCCCAATTTAGTGCGCATGGAAACGAGGAATGAGAATGTGGAAGGCTGTAATGCCGTCGGTATCAGGGATTTAATCAGGACGGCTTTGCGTATGCGGCCGGACCGCATTATCGTGGGGGAAGTGCGCGGCGGGGAAGCGCTGGATATGATGACGGCATTTAACACGGGACATGACGGCTCCATGTCCACAGGACATGCCAACAGTGCCGCCGATATGCTGAGCAGGCTGGAAACCATGATACTGATGGGGATGGAGTTGCCTTTGTCCGCGGTAAAGCAGCAAATTGCATCAGGAATTGATATTGTGGTGCATCTGGGCAGGCTGCGGGACAAGAGCAGGCGGGTATTGGAAATTGCGGAACTTGACGGCTGTGCGGAGGGCGAAATACACTTACATACGCTTTATGGGTTTAAGGAAAGCGGCTCTGATGCTGCCGGAAAAGTGTTGGGAAAACTGGAAAAGAAAGGAGGTTTGAAGCATGGGCATAAGCTGGAGGCAGCAGGTATCGCTGTACCGCAGTCAAAAAAGACAGTTCTTTCTGGCTAAAGCGCGGGGAACGCCGGATTATGAAATATACTATTTTTCAGGAAGGGAAAAGCTTCTGTATTTTAGCGCAAGCCTTGGCATTACCCTATTTTTGGCCTTGTTCTTTTACCGGAGCCTATGGGCAGCCGTTTTTCTGTGCCCGGTCGGCATATATGCCTATTTGTCATTTCAGAAGGAGCGAGGAGAAAAGCAAAAGAGAAAGCTGGAGGCAGAGTTTAAGGACTGCATTATGTCGGTTGCCGCAAATCTGAGGGCAGGATATTCGGTGGATAACGCTTTTGCGGAATGTATACAGGATATTATACCGCTGTATGGAAAAAAGAGCCTTATGCTGGTTGAACTTTACAGAATAAAAAAAGGATTGTGCAATAATGTGCCGTTAGAAAAACTGCTGCAGGATCTTGGAAAGAGAAGCGGCTGCGCAAGCATTAGAGAATTTGGTGAGGTTTTTACTATTGCCAGACAAAGCGGAGGCAATCTGCCGGAGGTAATTCAGTCAACGGCAAATTTGATTGGCGAGAGAATAGCCGGGCAGCAGGAAATCCAGACAATCATCAGTGGAAGGGTGTTGGAGCAACGAGTGATGAACATTATGCCGTTTTTGCTGGTTTGCTACATAGAGGCAGGAAACAGAGGATTTTTCGACGTGTTATATCACAATGCTTTGGGGGCTGCTGTCATGACGGGTTGTCTTGCGGTTTATCTGACAGCCTACTACCTGTCGCGGCAGATTTGCAAGAAGATATTGTGAGGGTGGCGTATGTTTCGTAAAATAGCGGGTTTACTCTATGATTTTTTGCCAAAAAGAAAAAATGGCAATGTAAAAGCAATGGAAATGCTGGTGCAGCTTTATCCAAATGCTTCAGAGAGCAGTCTGAAACGGCGGTATGAAACAGGAAGACTGCAAAAGGTACTGACAATCCTGTCTGTCGGCAGCATAACGGCATTTGCATTGTGGATAAGCGGCAGCAACAAAGGGCTTCTTGTGAGCAACCGTTATATACTGCGGGCGGAACAGGGAGGAGAAGAGAAAACAGTTCTGCTTACTGCAAAGCGGGAAAATGGAGAAAAAACAGATACGGAAATTACGGTGAGGGAAAGCCGGTTTCGGGACGAAGAACTGGAAATGCTGTATGAAGATATGCTGCAGGCGGCACTTAAAACAGCTTTGGGTGAAAATGATTCGTGGGACAACATTCATAACGACTTGCAGTTCATGCAGCAAATAGACGGCTATCCATTTGTATTGTCTTGGGAGAGCGGCGATTACAGATATGTGACAAACAGCGGAAGGATAGCGAAGTGGCAGGAGGTAAAGGATCTTGCACAGCCGTCAAAGCCGGTACCGCTTACTTTGCGGGCGGAATATTATGATTTTGTCAGGGAGCATATTTTTTATGCCAATATATGTCCTGCCTCAGTGGAAACCTTTGATGAAAAGGCCGCAAACCTGTTGAAGCAGGCCGAGGAGGAAAATCCCTATTATGAAAAGGTGATTCTGCCTGAAATAATTGAGGGAGAAAAAGTGGTATGGACAGAAAGGAGAGAACATGCCGGCCGGAATATTTTTTTACTCACGCTGGCAGGAGCGTTTGCAGTGTGGATACTACATGACAGGGAATTACAAAAAAAGGCAGCCATCAGAAAAGAGCAGATTGCCGGAGAGTATTCGGCTGTAATCAGTAAGTTGTCTCTATATTTGGGAGCGGGCATGAACCTGAAAAGTGCATGGGAAAAGGTGGCTGGGGAAGGCATAAAAAATAAGCCGGTGAACCCCGTATATGAGGAGATGCAGTTTACTTGTCATGAGATGGAAGGGGGCATTTCCGAAGCGGAAGCGTATGAAAGATTTGGAAAGAGGATAAGGCTGCAGCGGTATATCAGGCTTACGACGCTGCTGGTACAGAATCTACGGAAAGGAAATGCAGCATTGTTGTTTCAGCTCAGACAGGAAGCTTTTCTGGCAATGGAAGAACATGCTGCACGGATAAAAAGGGCAGGCGAGGAAATGGGGACAAAGCTGCTGTTTCCGATGCTGCTTATGATGGGAATGACAATGGTATTTATTATGGTGCCGGCATTTCTTTCATTTTAGTAACTTAATAACGGGAATAAACATGAGAAAACCGCTTATGCGGGAAAAGGAGAACAATATGGAAAAACAAAAAGTAAAAGGATTTCGTGATTTTTTGCGAGAAGAAGATGGTATGGGAACGGTGGAAGTGATTCTGATAATTGTGGTACTGGTAGGTCTGGTGGTTCTGTTCAAAAATCAAATAACCGCCATCGTGCAGGCGTTATTTTCTAAAATCACGTCCCAGATAGATAAGATGTAACACATATGAAGAAGCGGAAGACAATCCAAAGAAAAGAAACAGATGGATACCTGACCGTATTTTTGTCACTGATTTTGTCGATTATGCTTTCCCTGTGTCTGATGCTTGTATTAGGTGCACGGGAAAACAGCAGGCGCATGGAAATCGAATGTGTGACGGATATTGGGATGGATAGTATTCTGGCTGAATATCACAGAGAGCTGTTAAGGCAATATGATTTGTTCTTTATAGACACTTCCTATGGAACTGCAAATGCGTCCTACTACCAGACGGCATCGCACCTTCAGGACTACATAGCTTATAATTTGGGCGGGGAAGAAATTTTTCTCCAGACATTATACCGCAATCTCCTGAAACTGGAGCTGGAAGGAATCGATATTACGGCGGTTTCAGCGGCGTCAGACGATGGAGGCGCTGTACTCAGAAGACAGGCGGTGGATGTGATGTATCAGCGTGTAGGAATCAGCTATCTGAAACAGATAGAAAACTGGGTGAACACCACCCGGGAGTATGGACTGGACACCCGGGATGTGATGCAGGAGCGGGAAAAAAGCGTAAAACAGTTGGAGGAATGGGATGCATTTTTTGAGAGCAGCGGTGACGAAAGTGAATCGGCAAAGGATTTGGGAAATAAGGTGGTATCCATCTGGGAGACCGGTGTGCTGAGTTTTGTGGTAAAAGATCCTGATAAACTCTCCGCTTGTAAAATCAATGAACAGCAGTATCTCTCATCAAGGCAGCTTCTGCAAGGAACGGGAATGAATCCGGCGGTTACCTTTGAAGATGGTTTTTGGGAGCAGCTTGTTTTCCATGAATATATATTGGCGCACACCGGGCGTTACAATCAGGAAAAAGAGGACAGCCTTCTCAAATATCAGACAGAATATATTCTTTCAGGAAAATCCAGTGATTTGGAAAATTTAAAAAGTGTTGTGTATAAACTGCTTGGAATCAGGGCGGCAGCAAATTTGATACATCTGCTGTCCAGCGAAGAAAAATGCATGATAGTCGAATCTGCGGCGTCTATCATAGCGGCGCTTCTGACTATACCGGAAGCGGAGCCGGTGTTTGTGGTGGTACTTATCCTTACATGGGCAATGGCGGAGAGCCTCTATGATATTTCACAGCTATTGGAGGGAGGCAGGGTGCCGCTGCTGAAATCGGAAGCAGACTGGCATTATGGTCTGGAAGTTATTTTTGACTTTGGAGGGAGTACGGAAGAGAAAAAAGAAACTAGCGGTTTAAGCTACAATGACTATCTTCGGGTTATGCTTTGCCTGCAGGATAAGCAGACGACTACCTACAGACTGATGGATATCATGGAAATGGATATACGGCAAACGCCCGGAAACAAAAATTTTCGAATGGATTGCTGCATAGACAGCCTGACTGCTTCCCTTATTTATCGTGGGGCAGACGGCAAAAGCTACCATATTGTCAGAAGTGGTGACTATTGAACGTTAGGAAAGAGAGCGTGGAAATCCCCTTTATGAGAAAGAACAACAAAATAAAAATCAGCACACAGCAGCCTTCTTTTACTCAAACATCGATTGGAAATTTCTCCCTTGGAATTCCCAAAAACTCCTCAAATATAATTGCTAATGTCAATTTGCAGAAAATAAATCTCATAAAGGGGATTTCCACGCTCTCTTTCCTAAAAAGAAAACCAGCAGGAAAGGGAGCCGGCAGAAAAAGACAAGCCTGTCAGGGAAGCATGACGGTGGAAGCAGCGATTGTACTGCCACTCTTTTTATTTTTCTTTCTGAATATACTTTGGGTGATAGAAATATACAGGCTGCATAGTACACTGCTTTCTTCATTGCGGGAGGTGGGCAGGGAATTGTCTATTTATGCTTACGCCTATGACAAAATTGTACAGGAGGAAGAGGATACAGGTCTTGAGGCATTTGTCGAAAACGCAGCGTTTTCTTATTTGTACGTGAAGGGGAGAGTGGAGGAACTGGCAGGCGTGGATTATCTGGATTCTTCGCCGCTTGTGGGAGGAAGTCAGGGAATCTCCTATCTGGATTCTTCTATTCTGCAGCAGGGTGACATTATAGATTTGACGGCATCCTACGCGGTATCTCCGTTTATTGGAATTGCCGGTTTTCGTCCTGCGGCATTTTACAGCAGATATTATGGAAGAGCGTGGACGGGTTATGATGTGGAGGGAAAGAGTGGAGAGGAAACGCAGGTTGAATACGTATACGTAGCGGAAAATGCGCAGGTATACCATCTGGAAAGAAGCTGCAGCCACATTCAACTGTCAATCAGAGAAATTGATTTAGAGGAAACAGAAAAAATCAGGAATGAATACAGAGAAAAATACACGCCTTGTGAGATATGCGTAGAGGTTGGAGCAGGGAGCGTTTACATTACGCCGACAGGAAACCGTTATCACCAAAGTTTAGAGTGCAGCGGACTGAAAAGGACAATTATGACAATGCCTCGTCCGGAGGCAGAAAAACACTATAGAATGTGTTCGCGATGCGGGAGGTAAGATTATGTTTGGAATGGCAGGAGCTGTCGGATTGCTGGCAGCAGGAGGTATTTTTGATGTCAAAAGCAAAAAAATACCATTTGCAGTTTTAGGAGCAGGAGGAATATGGTCCGTTGTCGGACTGGTTTTCAAAGCGGCAGAGACGGGGATACCACAAACGCTGCTTTTTGTCCTGACCGGGATAGTACCCGGCGCTATTTTGGTCGTGCTTTCTTTTTTGACGGAAAAGAAGATAGGGTACGGCGATGGCATCGTGCTCATGATTCTGGGGTGTATGGAGGGAGCGGAAACTGCGTTTCTGGTGTTCTGCATAGGATTATTTTTGCAGTCTTTGTTTGCAGTTGGTCTTTTGATTGCCAAAAAAGCGGACAAGCAGAGTTGTATCCCCTTCGTGCCATTTTTGCTGGCGGCAAGAATGGCACTGCTGTTTCTTCACTGAAAGAGTTTAAGGGAGGTCATTGGAATGGGAAAGAAATTTGATGCAAGAAACATGAGCGTGGAAGGTTATTTTACCGTGGAAGCAACCCTGATTATGCCAATTGTGTTGTATGTCTGCGTCTTTATCATTTATACCGGATTTTACTGGTATGACAGGTGCTTGATGAGACAGGATGCGTATCGGGCCGCACTTGCCGGAAGCAGTATCTATCGGGATGATAACCAAAAGGTTTATAACACGGTAGCGGATACAATTGCAAGACTGGCAGAGGATAAGTATATTGCAACAGATTATGCGGTTGTTATAACCGTGCAGAGTAAGGTTAATGTAGCGATAAGTGGACAGATAGCAATGCCGTTTCACGGTCTGGCAAAATTGCTTGGAAAAGAAAAATGGGAAATTTTAGAAAATGTAGAAAGTAAATGTATAAATCCGGTTGTTTTTATCCGGATGTGCCGTATGTTGGAGGATTTTTAATATGCTGCAGATGGAATATATAAATAGTTTTAATCACAATTATTTAAAATTAAAAACGAAAGCGGAAGAGGGCGGCAGGATTAGGTATCAACAGCAGATCATATCGACAAAAAAGCTGGACGGGCTGCTTCCGGTTATGCTGTATGCAACGAATGGGGAAAATGGACTTTATTATGATATCTCATCAATGCAGGGATTGGATAAATGGTTTATAAAAGAAAAAATAAGTGAAGAATGGGTAGACAAGATAATGTCCGGTCTGCAGATGACATTATGGTCTTTAAAGGAGTATTTGCTGGACAGCCGCAATTTAATTATGCGCCGAGACTGTATTTTTGTGAATATGGAATCGGAAAAAATATTTTTTCTGTATTATCCATATTATACAGAACAGGAAAAGGGCAATATGGGAGATTTGATGTCCTTTTTGATAGAAAACGCAGAAGAAAAGGAGGCCGATACCACGGCGTTTCTCTATAATCTTTTTGCAAAGTGGGACAGAATACAAGAAGATTTTAAGCCGGAGGATATGGTTTCTTTATGGGTAAATTATAAAAAGGAAAAGAACGGAGCATTAGAGGAACGTGAAGAAAGGATTTCCACCTGCGCAAAGCAGGAGAATGAGGAACTGGAGATTATTGTGGAAAGAAAAAAAGATTTATCTGAATTTATTTTCGGGAGGCATAAAAAGATAAAGACAGAGGACTGTCAGAAGCATATGGCGGCGGAAGCCTGGGAATATAAAGTGGATAAGCCGGAGAAGGACGAGATATAGCCGGGAAAGTTGATGTTCACCTATCGTTGACATAAAAGGTGAGAAATGATACCCTAAAAACAGAAACGTTTGTTTAAAAGAGCAGGTGCCAAGATTGAAAATCGAAGATTTTCAATCGCCTTGATTTGTACGCGCGCTGAAGCGCAGATGGGAGCCAATATGGATACAAGGTGGTTAAAGCAACAATGGTTCAGACTGAAGCTGCTTCCCTATATCACAATTTTTTTGGTTACGGCAAATGTTATTATATTTCTGATATGTACATTTACAGGTGAAATGTTATATAATGTAGGAGAATTGAGCCCAAAGTCTTTTTTGGAAGACGGACGGTATTTTGGCATTGTTACATCAATGTTTCTTCATGCGGATATCTATCATCTGGCAAACAACATGCTGCTGCTTGCCGGTTTGGGGATGATGATGGAAAAGGATATCGGACATTTGAAGTTTGCAGTATTATATTTTGCGGCGGGTCTGGGTGGCAGCGTTGTTTCTTTGAGCTATAAGCTGTTTACCGATGAGTGGTATGTCAGTTCCATCGGTGCAAGCGGCGCGGTTTTTGGGTTGGTGGGTGCTCTGCTGGCAATGGTTTTGTGCCGTACGGAATCGATGCCCAATGTGACATGGCAGAGGATTCTCATTGTGATAGCTTATTCGCTGTATAGCGGCATGCGTACAGACAATATTGATAATGCCGGGCATATTGGCGGTTTTTTGGCCGGATTTCTGGCGGGTCTGTTAATATGTGTTTTCCGAAAAAAGTTGAATAAAAAAAGCGTATTCAACTATTGATTTATGAAAACGGAATATTTTCCGTTGTATAGGTGCGCACCGCAGCGCGCAGATGGGTATAAAGATGAACATTAATATTTACTACGGCGGAAGAGGTCTGATTGACGATCCTACTTTATTTGTGATTAACAAGATGCAGGAGGTTTTAGAGGAACTGCATGTAAAAGTTGAGCGGTATAATTTATACGAGCAGAGAAATCGCATCACGACCCTTCCTAAAACACTGAAAAATGCAGATGGAATTATTCTGGCGGCCACTGTGGAATGGTATGGCATAGGCGGGTATATGCTTCAGTTTCTGGATTCGTGCTGGCTGTACGGCGATAAGGAAAAAATAGAAAAAATATATATGTGTCCCGTTGTCATGGCGACCACATATGGAGAGCGTGACGGAAAGCTGACGCTTTCAACTGCATGGGAGATTCTGGGAGGACGTCCCTGCAGCGGTATGTGCGGGTATATAGCGAATACCACACAGCTTGAGATGAATAAAGAGTATATCACGCTGATAGAGAAAAAAGCTGAAAACATGTACCGGACCATAAATCAGAAAATGGCCAGTTTTCCTGCAAGTTATCAGGCTGTTAAAAAGGTGGTATTCAGTACACAGAATATAGATTTAACACCGCAGGAGTCGGAGCAGCTTTCACAATATGCTTCCGACGACAGTTACGTACAGCGCCAGAAAGCTGATATACAGGAGCTTACCAGCATGTTTAAGGATTTGATGGGAGGCTCTCAGGAGGAAGAGGAGGAGCTTATCAAGCGCTTTGAAAAGTCTTTTAAGCCGCAGGCAGGTTTAAAGGCCGATTACAAAATCTTTATCGGAGAGAAAAAAGTACCTTTGACTCTTGCAGTAAGTGCGGGTGCGCTGATTTGCAAGTTTGGCGGGGAAGTGCAGGCTGATGTAGAAATACATGCAGAAAAGGAAACTATAAATGACATTATGTATGGCAGAATGACTTTTCAGAGGGCATTTATGTCTGGCGAAATGAAGATGAAGGGCGATTTCAGAATGCTTAGGGCATTGGATCAGATATTTTTGTTTGAAGACAAATAGTCATAAGCATCTGTAGAAGAATACTGCTTATGCAGTAGAATGGGAGGAAAAATGAAAAAAGAAGATTGTATTTTTTGTAAGATTGCAGCTGGTGAAATTCCTTCAAAAACGTTGTATGAGGACGAACAATTTCGTGTGATACTGGATTTGGCACCGGCTACAAAGGGACATGCCTTAGTGATGCCCAAGGAGCACTATGCAAATTTATATGAAATTCCGCAGGAGGAAGCGGCAGGCGTTATGAAGCTGGCAAAGACAATGGCAGAAAAAATGACGGAGAAGCTGGGAGCGGTTGGATTTAATCTGCTGCAGAATAACGGTGAAGCGGCGGGTCAGTCTGTGATGCATTTCCATATGCATTTGATTCCAAGATACCATGGAGACGGACAACAGTTGTTTCATGAGCAGCCTACAGTTTCACAGGATGAATTAGAGGAAATAAAGAGACAGATTACAGAATAAACTTAATTAAAGGATATAATATGCGAACGATTCATGTAGGTGAGATAACAAAGAACATTAAGGAAATGTGCATAGAGGCAAATCATTTTCTCTCGCGAGATATGGATATTGCAATGAAACATGCGGTTTCCGTGGAAAAGGCGCCGTTGGGCTGCCAGATTCTTGCACAGTTGCAGGAAAACCTGCAAATTGCCGGTGAGGATATGATTCCGATATGTCAGGATACCGGTATGGCAGTGATTTTCCTTAAGATTGGACAGGAGGTTCATTTTGAAGGCGGTCTGCTGGAGAATGCTGTCAACGAAGGAGTACGTCAGGGGTATACAGAAGGATACCTGCGGAAATCGGTAGTAAAAGATCCCTTGTTAAGAGAAAATACCAAGGATAATACGCCGGCGGTGATACATTACGAAATCGTAGAGGGAGATAAGGTTACGGTGACTGTTGCACCAAAAGGTTTTGGTAGTGAAAACATGAGCCGGATATTTATGCTGAAGCCGTCAGACGGTATTGACGGCGTGAAACAGGCAATTCTGACTGCAGTAAAGGATGCAGGTCCCAACGCATGTCCGCCTATGGTAGTAGGGGTGGGAATCGGAGGAACCTTTGAAAAATGTGCGCTTTTGGCAAAGAAAGCGTTGACGAGACCGGTAAATGAGCACTCAGAAATCCCTTATGTAAAAGAAATGGAGGAGGAAATGCTGCAAAAAATCAACTGCCTGGGGATAGGTCCGGGCGGATTGGGCGGCACGGTAACTGCATTGGCGGTTAATGTGGAAACATATCCCACACATATAGCCGGATTGCCGGTTGCCGTTAATATATGTTGTCATGTTAACCGGCATGTAACAAGAATACTATAAGAGATTGTCATAAAACGGAGAGGTAAATACAGCGATGGATAAACATATACACACTCCATTGACAGAAGAAAAGGCGAGGGAGTTAAGAGCCGGAGATTATGTATATATTACCGGTACAATATTTACTGCGCGTGACGCAGCGCATAAAAGAATGCAGGAAGCGCTTGATGCCGGCGAAAATCTGCCGATAGAACTGAAGGATGCCATCATATATTACATGGGGCCTTCACCGGCGAGGGAAGGCAGACCGATTGGATCGGCAGGGCCGACAACCGCAAGCAGAATGGATAAATATGCGCCCACTCTGCTTGATTTGGGATTAAAGGGAATGGTAGGCAAAGGAAAACGTTCGCAGGAAGTGCGGGATGCAATCGTCAGAAACGGAGCAGTTTATTTTGCTGCAGTGGGAGGTGCAGGTGCACTTCTGTCAAAGTCCATTACGAAGTCAGAACTGGTTGCATATGAGGATTTAGGCACTGAAGCAATACGCAGACTGGAGGTTGTGAATTTTCCGGTTATTGTGGTAGCGGATGCGGAAGGGAATAATCTGTACGAAACTGCCATCAGGGAATATGCATCCGAAAGCGCTTGCGAATTATAATGCTGCCTGCCACGAACTTGTAAGCCATGAGTGGCTTTGTGCAATAAAACAGCGCAGAAATGAGGTCAAAAATGAGAAGAATTGTCTTGATGGTTTTACGTTTGTTTTACATTGCGCCATACTATGTGTACCGTATCTGGAAATTTGGAAGGGATGATAACGCTTCTTATGAAGAGGCTTTTGCCTACATTAAGAAAGTGACAAAGCGGGCAAATCATGCCGGCAGGGTTATCATTGAATCCCATGGAGAAGAAAATCTGCCAAAGAAAGATGGTTTCATTTTTTTCCCGAATCATCAGGGACTTTTTGACGGACTGGTCTTTTTAGAGTCTTCGCCCAGACCATTTACTTATATTACAAAAAAAGAGGCAAGAAACGTATTTTTGCTGAAGCAGGTAGGCGATGCGCTGGGTGTTATCGCGATAGACAGAGAAGATATCAAACAATCCATGCAGGTCATTAATCAAGTAGCGGAAGAAGTAAAGAATGGCAAGAACTTTCTGATTTTTCCGGAGGGCACAAGAAGCAGAAAGGGAAATCAGCTGCTGGAATTTAAAGGAGGCAGCTTTAAAAGTGCAACAAAAGCAAAGTGTCCCATTGTACCGTGCGCGTTGATTGATTCTTTCAAACCCTTTGATGAAAAATCCATCAAGAAGGTAACCGTTAAACTTACTTATCTGCCGCCAATGTACTATGAAGAGTATAAAGGAATGAAAACCCATGAAATTGCGGAAGAAGTAAAAAGGCGGATTGAGGCGGAAATTGCCAGACAGCTTGCAGAATTCAAATAGATCCTGATAATGCTTTATGGCAATGGTTTAGATTTGCGGCAGCGTCCTGTAATCAATTTGCAAGAAAAGGCATTGACAAAGCGGGATTTGATATGTATAATAACTTTTGCATCACGAATTTAGTGATTGCATTCAAACTTGACAGAGGCAATTCGGATTTGGAGAAATACTCAAGAGGCCGAAGAGGCGCCCCTGCTAAGGGTGTAGGTCGGGCAACCGGCGCGAGGGTTCAAATCCCTCTTTCTCCGTTTAGCAGCTAAAGTCAAGGTAGGAAGTGCTCCAAGAGCACTTCCTATTTTTATCCAAGGAGTGTATCCCTTGAATTTGCTTTTGGAAATAAATATAGTAAAATCAAGAACAAAATTGATTGTATAATATTGACAAATTGCGAAACTTGGGATATTATAAAAGTCCACCGTCAAAAAGTAAAATTGCGGTGGGATAAAAAATTAAAATTTTTATCAAAAAGTTGTTGACAAACAAAAGCACTCATGATATTCTAAATGAGTTGCGGCAAGAACAGCAACGAGGTTTCAAAAGCGTCTGCTTAAGAAACGAAGAACCTTGACAAAAAAACAGCAGTGCAGCCCTGAAAATTCCTAAAAAGAATATTCAGAGAAAAAGAACGAACCAAAAACAGTAAAGAGAG
>JAAUZU010000032.1 GCA_014804445.1 Lachnospiraceae bacterium
AGGTTTTTTCAAGAAACAAACATTTTTTCTGCACTTCCATTATATCACGGAATGGGCACAAATGCAGTAAATTCAAGTATGTTCGAACATTTTTTATTGCTTTAAGCAGACATTAATTACGTTGATAGACAGGAATAATAAAGCGTTTCTTTGAGCCTTCCATATATTCTATCAATCTACATTCTGAACCTTTCATTAGACATCCTCCTTTATACCTGACTATATTTGTCAATGAAATCTTTTATTGCAATAAGCCTTTACAAATTTTTTCTCAACATAATAATTTCGTCTGTTCTGTATTCTTCTTCAAAACCATTTTTCAGGAACAATGCTATCGCAAAATTGTCAATCGCAATGTCATCATACAATATTGTGACGCCGTTTTCTTTTGCCGAACAGCAAAGAAGTTTTAACCCCTGATTCCCAAAACCATTGCCACTATACTCTGCTTTTACTATGACATTCGCCATATACTGTTCCGTTTCTTCATCCAAATGATATGCTATTTCCCCGACAAATCCCCTTTTATCATCTTTCAGATATCTGTAAAAGCGCTTATTTTCATGATTTACAACCCAATAGTCGTACCAATCCTCCCATGCTTCTTTCGGAAAAGGAATCGTACCTCCCCATGCATGATTATATGACATGGTTTCTTCGTCAGACATCATACTCTGTCGGAACCATAAATCTTCTAATTGGGGTGTATAAACTTGTAACATATTTTTTCTCCTTAAAAATTATTTTAATTTCGTCGGTTCTCACACTTTGCTATTGGCTTTTGTAAGAAGCTCCTCCATTACCGACTTTTCATCAAAGCTTCAATCAAAGTGGCAGCGGAGGAGCGAATGACTATAGCAAAATCATCTCTGCAAAACTATCAATCTCATATCTGGACAAAATATCTTTTAATCCCTGCCTTACCTCTTCACGGCTGAAATTATGTTCCTCTAAAAATGCATCAGACTTATCATTTAGATATGAGTAGAACAGTATCGCAATTTCTAAATTCTTTTTATTCCTTTCTTCTGTTATTTCATATATTTTATTTTCTGCCGCGTCTATCCTGCCATCATCTATCATATTCATGAGTGATTCCAGCATCGCTTTATCTTCTGTCTCCTTCAACAAATCTGTGGAGGGAGAGTCTGTATCAATATTAAATAACAATTTTAATATTGCCCTAACCATTTCCTTTATAAGCCGCATAATATAATCTTGTTCAAACAATCTCTATTCTCCTTTCTGCTTTTTGATGCAGAAAGAATCAATTATTCATACGAACTTTTAATGTAATAATTGTATCTCCTCTGGGGAGTCTAAGTATATATGCTACAAATATCATGTAAATAATGCAGAGCCAAATTTCAAACCAGATATTGTAAACATTTACACCCTTAACCTGTTTTCTATTTTCGAATACTTGTCTTTCTTCAGAGATTTTTGAATCTTCATCACTTGTTGCTGTTGATGATGTAATCTCTCCAAACAAGCCATATGTATTGATTAATCCATTGGGTAAAACGGTTATAGATACAGAAACTGAAAATAAAAAGATAAACAATTTTTTCATCAAAATCTTCTGTGCTGCCTCTGAAAAATTCATAGTCATCCTACTTCCCCCAAATATCCAGCCTGTTCAGTATTCCCTGCACATCAATCCCTTGATGTGTTGTATAAATCTGTAGTATCTGATTTGCCAGTTCTACATCTATCCTGTTTCTCCTGACAATCTCTCCAACCGACTTGCCCGCATCCATCTGTTTCATGATTTTGCTGATAAGTTTTGCCATATCTTTATCAGGAAGTTTGGCACTGCCAGCCGTAAGCTGTGGCGAGCAGTCAACCTTCTCAAACGAAAAGCTCTTATCTTCTTCGTCAATCGTCAGGATTGCCATGGTGATTTCCTGATGGAACCGCCTCGGTCCGCAACTGCCCGGATTGAAATAACATACATCTGCCTTGTACTCCTCAGAATATTTATGAGAATGTCCGTAAATCACTATATCCTTGTCCGATACATCTTCCTGAATCTGCTTGCGGTTATGGATGACAAAAATTTTCAATCCAAAAAGCTCCAGCTCTCTGCTGAAAGGTATCTCATCTGCCCAACTGTCCTTGTCGGCATTTCCCCTGACAAAATATGTCGTTCCAAGAGATTTGATTTTTTCTGCAGTTTCTTTTGAGGCAATATCCCCCGCGTGCACAATCAACTCGCACTCTTTTATTTTTTCTATAATTTCCGGCCGCAATAATGAATGTGTATCGGAGATAACTGCTATCTTATGTTTCGACATACATTTTTCCTCCAGCTTTCAAGCACTATAGTAGTAGTGTTTATAGTCCCCTCAAGGAGTATTCACAATTCTTTTTCCATAACCTCATATACAAGAATCGCCCCATTATCTACTTCCCATTTTCGATGCTCTATGGTAACATATCCTCGCTTTTCATACAAATGACTTGCCGGTAAGGAGGCATCCAAATACGCTTTTTTATGAATTTTAGATATTTCTTCTTCTAAACAATTCATTATATATGTCCCATAACCTTTACCTTGAAATTCGGGAAGAACATATACTCTTGTTATGTGATTTTCTTTATAGCACCCAGTTCCGACAAAGCAATCTCCATCTTTAAGTAATCCAACAGAACCGCCACAAATATCTTTTTCAATATTTTCAAAATTGTGCAATTCACAAAAGAACTTAACCACCTCTTGCGGATAATACTTTGGATATATGGATTTAATTGTTTTTTGTACAATATCAAACACTAATTTTAAGTTATTTTTTTGAGCTAATATGTATTCCATGTAAAGTTCTCCGTATCAATTTGGTTTTTCGATAACAAACAAAATGTTTCTATATGGCTCGAGAGGATAGTGCGTTAAATGCCCCTCTCGGTATACGGAAACTTATCAACCGCCATTTTTCTATTTCGTCCGTATGCGAAACCATACTCACATTAAAACTCAAACAGTCCTCTCACAAAATCTCCATGATGCATTTTATAATTTTTCACAAATATTTGTTTGCAATCATCTTGTTTTGTATCTGTTGGATGATATAAAGCCATAGGTGTATCCTTTGTAGCAAACCCAGTTTTAAACTTTTCTTCCTTAATCAAATAAGACTTTTCATCTTTTCCCATGCTATCTATCGAACAACAGAATAGACATATATAAATGCTAATACAATTATTTTCAATGATATGCTTGTAAAAATCATCTATTATTTCAATCAAATCATCCGTTGTCACTCTATCCGTACACTTGTCTACATCTAATAATACGGCTTTTTCAATAGCAGTGTTTCCATCTGTAGTAATCGCTAATTTATCATTAATAACAACTACTTTTTATCCTTCGTCACAAATAAACGAGCCGTCTATAGAAAGTAGTCTCTTGTCCTCAACAATTATCATTCTACCTTTTTTTGTATGCCAAATACAACACTTACATTCCCACCTCATTTTCCTTTAGCCCGCAAAATCCAATATAATTAACATGAATTCAATGAATGTTAAAAATAAGGAAAATAATGTTAATCAAGAAACACTAACAATGTGATTGTCAGATAAATGTTATCTATAAAAAAATAAATTCCAATATCTGTTTTTTAATTTGAATACAGTTTCACTCTAAAAAATCTCTACTGAACTCACGTTAATTATATCAAACTCTCTTTCCTTTTACAATTATTGCTATCGTGACCTTATTAGAAAATAGAATAATTTTACTAAAAAACGCACCTTACATTTCTGCAAGGTGCCATTCCGACAGTTAGCCGATTTGTATCTAGCCAAATTTAAATATCATTTCAACCTTCACATTAGACTGATATGATAGCCCAATCAACTGATCATCTTCATAACTCAGCTTCTTTTTGCAACCTCTGTAAATCAATCTTGTCCTTTAAGTATTGTGCAAAATAGGGATAATACTTATCCTGTAATTCTTTTATTTTCCAATCAAAGCCTGTAACCGTGCGCCTACATATCGGACTGCCACAGTGACACTCAAAAGAATAATCTTCATTGTCTATAAAGGCATAATCAACTGTAAGTTCTTCTCCTGCTTTAATATCTTTTATGGCAATAAAAGTTATCTCTCCATGCATTCCGCAATTTGGATCACATGAATGATTATTATACAACTTAACATAGGATTCTTCTTCAGATGAAACTGCCCCAATAAAAAAGTCATCAGAAATTGGTAAATAACTGTTAATGACTGATGATGAAAACAACTCCTCTCTGATTAGTATGTGTCCTCCTTTAATATAGACGGTTTCACCTTTGGAGATATCTTCTCTTGCATACATTCCCTTTTTATCAATTTCACTACTGCGAATCTCAACTTTATTACTTATTATAGATTTCATTTGATATCCTCCATCAGCGGAACCTCATGTAATAAGCAATGTATTCCTCCACCTCCTAATAATGGTTCACGGCTATACACCTGAATTATATCTCTTTCGGGAAATATATTTTCAAACATAGTTTTTACATATTCATCAGTGTCACAGCCAAATGAGGGAATTAAAACAGCGCCATTAATTATATAATAATTAAGATATGATGCTGGTAAGGCATCTCCGGCGTTTCTCGGTAAAGCCTCTGGATGATTTCTTAATCCGTTCGATTCTTTTTCATCCATATACTGCATTGGGGGAAGAGGAATTAAATGAATTTTGTATTTATCACCATCGGTATTGGTAATATTCGACAAGATATCAAAAGCTTTTTTTATTCTTCTATAATTTGGATTATGTTTATCTTCCGTCCACGCCAAGCATAGCTCGTTATTATTGACAAAAGATAAAAGATTATCTATATGACCATTTGTTTCGTCATATGCAAGACCTTGATCAATCCAAATAATTTGCTTATCATGAGTTGCCTTTAATATCTCTTCCTCTATAAAGTCTCTTTTTTTAAACGGATTACGATTTCGGTTAAGCAAAACACTTCGTGTAGTAAAAAGTGTACCGTTTCCATCTGAAATAATGCCCCCGCCCTCAAGAACAATGTTAATTCTATTGCATGTTAACCCAAAGAAAGAAGACACTGCAGAAGCGAAATTATCATCAGCATCCCACGGAAAATATGCCCCCTCCTTTTTACCACCCCAAGCATTAAATTTCCAATCAATGCATTCGGCTTTCCCATTATTATACACAAATGTGGGACCGATGTCTCTCGCCCATATGTCATCATATTCAGAGTTTATAATTGTCACATTATTTGGAATATTTCTTATTTTGTCAATTAGCCTTGTCTGACAAAAAAGAAATACCGGTTCATATTTTGAAATAACAGAAACCAAATCAAGTATATATTTCTGCATATGAACAGCATCATCTCTCCAAATGTCATTTCTGAAAGGAAACATTGCAATTGTGCCATGATGCCGTTCAAACTCTCCTATTAACCCCATTCTTCTTTGCACAATCATCAATCACTCTCAATTTTCTTTCTTTGAATTTCAATTGCTTCTTCTGGATGATAACCTTCAAAAGGTCTACCAGATTCTACATACATGTCAAAGGCAACTCCATTATATCCTCCGTGGACCGGCACAAACCCACCAGATATAAAGCTCGCCTTATCAGAAACCAAAAAACTAACTACATTAGCAATTTCACAAGTCTCTGCAAATCTCCCTAGTGGACATAACTGAGAACCAGTGCTTCTTGAAATAAATGGTACCATTTCAGAAGATGATGGATCCATTTCATCAAAAGACTTAACCCATCCAGGACAAACCGCAGTTACACGGATTTTTTTCTCATCATACCCCAAATTGATTGCCAAACTATCTGTTAAATTAATAAGAGCTGCCTTACTTGCTGCATAAGACAAACTTGAAAATGAACCTTTCATACCATCTGTACTAATCATATTAATAATGACACCATTTCTGTTCATTTGTGGCTTTAATTCTACAGCAAGGGCGAGAGGAGCCGTTACATTAACTGCAAGAATACGATCCCATGTTTCAAAATCATAATTGTCAATATCTTCTCCGCCGCCAAATGCTCCTGCATTATTAACAATAACATCCAATTTTATATCGGAACTTTTAAAATAGTTGATAAGTAACTTTAAGGAATCCCGTTTTGAAAGATCACATCGAATAAACTCTATGTTGTCTGGATTTTGAGCATAAAATACTTTTGCGTCTGAATCCTCGCTATGATAAACCGCATATACATAGAAACCATCCGCAATCAGTTGTTTGGAAATAGCAAATCCTATTCCTGTAGTCCATGAAACACCCGTAACCAATGCATTTTTCATTATAATACCTCCTATTAATATTGATTTCAAATTCAGTTACCGATAAAATTGAAAACAAGCAAACTTACACCAACGATAACCATAAGAGCAGTGCAAATATAAACTATAATCCATTCAGAACCCTTATCCTTCGTTGCATCCAATACGATAGACTTTTTGCTTTCATATTCGGTAATATGTTTTTCAATAATGTAGTTCTGAAATCTGCTCAATTTTGCCGCAAGATACATACACAATGCACTTGCCAATAAAAACACTATTGTTGCAAGATACATAAACCAGTTAGCACACAAACCACTCTTTTCAAAACACAAACTTGTAAATACATTAATTGATAACGAAACAAGAATACCGCTTATAAACGTATATACATTGTTGTTAATCAGCATAAGCGGAATACAAATTCTTCTGTACATTTTTTATGATCCCCCCTTAAGCCTAAACTCTACTTCTAGTATTCGCTTACGTATTTGTTCCATTTCAACTTCAACTTGTGTCTTGATTATTTCTAACTCTTGTTTACTCATAGCACTTAATATCTGTGATGATAATTCGTCTTCCCGTTTTTCCACTTCATTCTTAAATTTATTTATATCTTGCCTTATATCCATAAATGATTTAAATTGACCAGATTCAGGATTAGGATTAGCTGTAACCAAATCTTTATAATCATTTATTTCC
This sequence comes from Lachnospiraceae bacterium, assembly GCA_014804445.1. Lineage (GTDB taxonomy): Bacteria > Bacillota > Clostridia > Lachnospirales > Lachnospiraceae > Acetatifactor. The sequence continues at coordinate 6,988 of JAAUZU010000032.1, forward strand.
TTTTCAACTTCACGCAAAATATTATGAGTCAATTCAGAAAGCGAACGAGACCGTGCTGACACATCTTTCATCAAAGCATCCTTATCTGATACAAAATTTTGCTCAACATCATAGTTGCAAGATATGTCAAACACATCCAAAGCCATTTCCTCCAATGAATCGGAAATTATTTCATACTCCCTAAAAAAAGACTGTCTTATTTTTTCACAACTGTCAAACGATGCACAAGATTGCATTTTTGAAACATGTTCATCATATGTATCATTCATCTTTTGAGAAAGTTTGGTTAATTCTACTTGAATATCAGCTATTTTTCTTTTAAATTCTGCCCTTCGCCTCAGTGCTGTAGCTTTCTGCTCACACCCCCGTATCGCTGTAGTAATTGAGTTTTTACGATTTGCAAAACCCTCATTCACTTGCTTTGTATCCTCAATAAACTGTGATATACATGATTTAATTCTTTGACTTTCAGATACAATCAATTTCAACCTGTCCTTTTCTTGTTCGAGATAGTCTATAACAAGACCCATTTCCGCATTCCAATACTCACCTGAAACCGGATCTTTAATGCGCCGGCAAATAGTAACAAGTTGTAATGTATTACCATTTTTTCCAACATCATTTGCTATATTATGAAAAACTGCTTCATTATCGATTATATCAATTTGATCCCTACGAGCTGCAACTTGTTCATCACTTGCAACAAACAAATCGACAAAATCTTTTCCAATGACTTCTTGACTACTAAATCCATATAAAGCATTACATTGCCCCATCCATAGCTTAATAACACAATTTCTATCACTTGCCCACACAGTAAATGGAGAATTATCAAGAATCAATAGTTTCATTTGATCCTCATATGTAAAAGCCCTTTTTGTTTTCATCTCCTCAACATAAGCAATTAATTCCTCTTTCGTCATGCTTTCATAGTCCATGAAATTCCACCTCCCCTCACTTCAATAAATTTTTAATAAATCATGGATGTAAATAAGGATAAGGATCACAGACCCCTAATTCTTTATAAAGTTTACGAACGGCTGCACATTTTATAGAGTTTTGACCATCAAGTTTTCCAGTTTCATTTACAGTTTCACCTAAACAATATCCTCCGCAATGAAGTTTTGCTGGACAATTTTTACAATGTTCTATTTTTGTAGACTGTCTATTATTTAAATTTCTAATCCTATCCTCATATAATTCAAATGCGTTATTCTCGTTATTCCATTTTCCGACAATAAAAGAGCTCATATGATATGGTTCTGCACCCAACACTACCATATCACAAGCAGAAATATACCCATCTGGCGTGAGATGTGGTGCGCTTAATGGAGTACAACAGCGACAATGAAATGAAGACTCTCCATCAAAGTTAATTGTAAGAAAACTCCCCCAAAAAACTCCCTTTGATTTAGCATACGCATAAGCTTTCAAATAATTATCAATATACAAATCCATATCAAAATGGTAATCACGTTTTTTTTGTTCATCCATACACACAGGAACTTTGCCAACACTATAAAAAAGAGGGTTTGTCCATACATAACGGATACCAAGATCATAAAAATAGTCTACCATTTCTACTTGCCGTTCAATATTCATATCTGTAATAGTAACTCGTGCACCAACCATCAAAGTTCGATTACCTTTATTGCTAATTAACCATCGCACATTATCTTCTAAAACATCCGCAGATGTACGATTATTAAATATGCTATTATAGACAGGGTTTAAAGGACGATTAAACGCTTGCACATCCTTCATCCCGTCAAAAGACATCCACATAATATTCAAATTATCCAGTGCCCACTCACGTATATTTTCAGTAAAGACACCATTTGTCTGAATTTCAACTGTAACTTTTTCTCCTCTGTTTGAATGAGATTTAGCATATTCAGTAATTTCTTTAAGTCTTTCAAACTCTTGTGTAGGCTCACCAGGTCCATAAAATCTTATATGTCTACTATCATTTTTTGCAAAATACCAATCAATTCCTGCCTTTGCAATTTCAACAGAGAGTGTCTTTTCTTTAATGGCATTTCTTTCTTTCGCATTATAGCAGTACCTACAACACAAGTTACATTTTGTAGTCAAAAAAAATGACAACATCTTTTTATTGCAATGCGGCATCTTTCTCTCCTCCTTCTGTATCTAAACTAATTTTTTTACCATCAGAAAATATAAATGCTTGCTTATAGCAAACTCCCACTACTTCTGCAATTACTAACATTTCTTTAAAAGAAACTATATACGTTTTAATTTCTTATTGAAATTTTGAGGGGTCTGACCGATACGTCTACAAAATTCTACCAAGCTTATATTCTTCTTGCACAAATTTCTTATCATATCTGGTGTTGTCATTGTCCACCTCCATCAATATTAAATTAATTATAAATCTTACGATTGATAACACAATATGGCTACACCATACTTTGTCGAACTACAAAGAACCTTGCAGTCCATTGTCAAACTTCAAGGTATTTTGCCGTTTCCTAATTTTACTCCTCCACTCCTATTTTCAACCCTGACTTGAATTTCACCGTCAGCTTATCCCCATACACGGTAATTTTCTCCACCAACCTCCGCACCAACTACTCATCATATGTCAGTGGCTCATTTACCTGTTTCTTCAAAAAATTCCTCATTTCCTCAATCCTCTGCCGCCTGTCATCCCTCTCCGCATCCTCCGCCAGAACATCCTGCCGCTGTTGTCGCAGTTTATGAATCTCATCCGCAACATTTTCGTATTCCTTTTTGACGTTTGTCAGCCGCAAAAGCTTCTACTGCAACGCTTTCAGCCTACAGTCAATCTACTCTCCGCTTTCACTCTCCAATACCGCTCCAATATTCTCTTCCAAAACAGACATGAATACATCCTTTTCACTCAATACTTTCTGAATTGCCTTTACCACTGCATTCTGCAAGTCCGATTCCTGAATCGTCAGTGCGCCATATTTCTTTGGTCCATGCTCCACACGGGTGCAGCACGCCAAACCGTAGAAGATTTCCCTCTGTTATTCCAAACAATCCTACGGTAAATATCTCCGCATTCAGAGCAATAGACAATGCTTAATAAAGCATACCTACTGCTGTATACTCGTTTTTTCCTTTTCATCCTGCTGTAGAGGTTTGCTCTCCACACCATCTCCTCCTATACCTGCATATAAATGTCACGGAGAATGATTGATTCTATTCTCCACATAATACTACAGCACAATACTATTGTTCTTGACTAGCTTCTTGGAAAGGAAATCCACCGTATAGGTCTTCTGCAAGAGGTCATCCCTGATATACTTCTCCTTCTGCAATATTTTCTTCAATGTTTCCGACCGCCATCTCACCTTTCCCGCAGCCGGCAGGATGCCGTCTGCCTCCAGGCTTTTCCCGATTTGTGCGAGGTTCGCCTCTTCTAGATATTTTTAGTAAATCCGCTTTACAACCTCTGCCTCTTCTAGCTCGATAATCAGCCGCCTTCGTCATTCTTCGTGTATCCAAGGAAACGGTTATGGTTGACCTGCACCCCTTTGGAATCCATGATATTGATATTCTCTTTTCAAAAAGTATTGGGATATTCCAGTTTTTTAACTATCAGATGTATTTCAGGCAGTCCAGTGTGTTCCTTGCAAAACGGCCGATAGGCTTGGTAATGAACATATTGATTTTTTCCGCCATGATTCCTCAATAATACGGTTAAATTCCCCTCATTTGTAGGTATCAGTACCAAAAAAGACCTTCGGCTGCAAATATTCCATCTGGTTCCCATTTAAGATTATTCCTTCCTATTCCGCAGTTTTTATCCTGTCAAGGAATCCCAATTGCCTCATCCGCCACAGCACATCTATTCTCAATCCCGTATTTCCGTTCAAACCCGATTTCTCCCTAGGCATAGACTATAATCCGTATCTGTTCAAAAATATCCCATCATATGTATACATAGCTTAATTTTTTATCAAACTATGCCCATATAGCCCAAAATGTACTTAATTATTTTTATAAGATATAAACCAAAAGAAATCTCTTTATATTTTCTTAAAGGTAAGGTCACACTGTCTTCAAAAGTATTGTTACACCATATTTACCAAGCAAAAGTGTGGTGTTATCATATCGAAAGGGGGTTGATACTATGATTTTTCATCCAAAGCAATTTGGCATAGTACTAAAAAATGCATGAATAGACAAAAAACTTACACAAGCGGAATTAGCAGAAATATTAGATATTTCTTTATCTTACCTGAAAGACCTTGAACGTTTTCGAAATAATCCAAGTTATGAGATTTTCGAAAGGGTTATACGTTACTTCAACCTTTCAGCAGACTCAGTAATCTATCCCAATCAGAATTTATCTAATAATACATACCAGAAAATAGAACGTATGATGACTCGCTGTGATGAAAATCAGCTTAAAGTCATTCTTGCCACCACTGAAGCTCTGTTAGCTACAAATGAAGAGCTTCCTGAAACAAAGTGATTGGGCATACTCTGTATTATAAAGGCTCATTATGCAACAGTTCTTGTGCATAATGAGCCTTTCACCCTTTTTTGAATACAGCAATTATTACCTTTCTTCTCTACACATTGTTACACAATATGAGATTCTGGTATTTGGCTTTATGCTATAAAAGCGCCAAGTAAATGGTCTACCGCAAAAATATCTCATGTTCTTCTAAAGATTTCAGTGTCTGTTTAATGGCATCCGTTCTTACTGTTCTGTTACTATCGATTTGCCTGTTGAACAATCCCCATTGAGCCATTGCCATTCTTCATAAAGTTCTATTTTTCCATTGGCAAGAATTATGGGGACACTATGACATTTCCCAATACGAATTTCATTGCTGATATTGATATGCTGATAATAGAAATCAAGTTCTCCATTATCACTTACTTTACCAACCATATATCCTTTTTTCACTTCTCCACCACTATAATGGGCATGAAAATCAACTCCGTTTTGATAGTATTGGAAAATTGTTTCTCCACCAACTTCGCCATTCTCCGTATTACTTTTTGGAATAAATTTTTTTCCATTATAATCTATGCCGGTGACATTCTTGCACAATTCTTTTTCCATAACCTCATATACAAGAATCGCCCCATTATCTACTTCCCATTTGCGGTGCTCTGTGGTAACATATCCCCTCTTTTCATACAAATGACTTGCCGGTAAGGAGGCATCCAAATACGCTTTTTTATGAATTTTAGATATTTCTTCTTCTAAACAATTCATTATATATGTCCCATAACCCTTACCTTGAAATTCAGGAAGAACATATACTCTTGTTATGTGATTTTCTTTATAGCACCCGGTTCCTACAAAGCAATCTCCATCTTTAAGCAATCCAACAGAACCGCCACAAATATCTTTTTCAATACTCTCAAGATTATGCAATTCACAAAAGAACTTAACTACCTCTTGCGGATAATACTTTGGATATATGGATTTAATTGTTTTTTGCACAATATCAAACACTAATTTTAAATCATTTTTTTGAGCTAATAGGTATTCCATGTAAAGTTCTCCGTATCAATTTGGTTTTTCGATAACAAACAAAATGTTTCACTTATCATATACTCTTCAAACGCTCGGTTGCCCAACGACGAAATTGTGTGACAATTAACGACTTAACACGATATCCAAGGGAGATAATCATATCAAGATTATAATGGATAATATTATAATTTTTCCCATCAGCACCAGTTGTTCGGAATTTCCGAACAACTGAATCCTCGTCTAATTCCCCCTCTTCAAATATATGTTTAATATGTTCACTGATATTAGATTTACCGGTCTGATACAACTCGCACAACTGAGCCTGTGTAAGCCAAACCGTTTCATCTTCAAATTTGACGTCTATTTTTGTATTTCCATCTTCTGTTTGGTATATGATGATTTCACTCTGTATATCTTTTTTATTATCTTTCATATACAATTCCTCCAATCCAAGCCAATAAATATATCTTTTCACTATCAAAGCATATCTGTGAAGTGTGATTGCCAACTGCCGCAAATGCCTTTTACAACATTTTCCTCTACTCCAACATTACCAAGTTTCTCTAGGTATAAAGAACCCTTTTCAAACTATACATCTCTTCGCATGGTTCCGGCATCATTTATAAGTATCGTGAATGCCACGGCATATCCTGTGATTTTATCTCTGTCCAGGGGGAGGAAAGGGCTTTTTCCATCAGTAACCAAAAATAGGCATCGTCCAAGGCTTCCTGTAACGGATAGATTTCATCTCCGCCTGCCAGATAACAGCGCATGTCAAACAGCATTGTTGCAATCGCATATTCGTCCTGCCGCGTATCAAGAAATAATTCCGGCTGCCATGTCTTTCGCATATCTCGGAGATTCTGCGTATCAAGTGGCAAATATTTTTCACGAATAAACGGCATCAGATAATCTCTCTTGGGCCGGTTCTGCTCATCCAAATAGTAAATGAGATTATCATTCCACTCTCCTCTTTCTCCGCGAACAACAAGATGCCTCGATCTGAGAAAGGATCTGTACTGCACGCCTGAAAAGTCATAAATGGCTTCTTTTCCGGAAGAAAAGGTAACAAAAACAATGTTTCGCTCCTTGATATCACTTCGTCCATCCGTAATCACACCGACTCGGGAATCCGTTTCCACGACAGGATTGCGAAACCGTTCACCGCGCATTGTAAAAGAATCTCCTTGTACCAGAAGCATCCTGCGCAGCAGGCTTGCCGCATGATAGTCATGCGCCAGCGAAAGATATGCAGAATATGGCGTTCCGATTTTACCTTCCGAAACTGCATCCAGTCCTGCGGTCAGACCGGGATATCGATGATACTGCTCGCAGACCGTGATACGGGCGCCCTTACGTTCATGAAGTTCCCATAAACGATGCAGCTTTTCAATTGAAGCTCCTGCCGGTGTTTCTAAAACGACTGGATACCCAAGATTCACCCATTCCTCACAGATGTCAGCGATATTTTCTTTGTTCACCGCTATAACAGCAAAATCCGCTTGAAATTGTTCACATACCTGTAACGATGTTGTTGCCTGAATACCTGTTTTAGCATGCATTTTTGCAGCTTTTTCTTCACTGCGGCAAAAAAACATGGCACGAAATTGCTGCGGATAAGTACTCGCAATGCGTGCATAAAATTCTGCCCGATATCCTGAACCGACAATGATATAAGATAATACCCCCATATTTTACACCTCCTTCTCTACTTTAACTTCTATCCCAATATTAACATCATCTCACTTTTTATGGGTTAAAAGTATGCACGCCTCTACATGCACCGTCCCCCCAAATTGGTCTACCGCTCTTACCTTCCGCAATTCATATCCTCCATCGCACAGTATCCGTAAGTCGCGCGCCAGCGTGGCGGAGTCGCAGCTTACGTAGACGATACGGTCGGGAGCCATTTTGAGCATGGTGGCGAGGCAGGCGGCGTCACAGCCCTTGCGGGGCGGGTCTACTACAATGACGTCGGGATGGCGCATGGCGGCGTTTTCGTCACAGCCATCCGGGTTATCATAAAAGGCGGGGAGTACTTCTTCCGCTTTTCCCACGAAAAATTCTGCGTTTGTAATATGGTTGCGGAGGGCGTTTTCCTTAGCGTCCTCGATTGCCTGCGGAATCACTTCCACACCGCAGACCTGTTTTGCACGGGTTGCCAGAAACAAGGAAATAGTACCGATTCCACAATACAAATCCCAGACTGTTTCCTGCCCTGTCAGCCCCGCATATTGCAGTGCAAGGCTGTAGAGTTTTTCCGTCTGGCGCGGATTTACCTGATAAAAGGAGAGCGGCGAAATGGAAAACTCCAGTTTTTCGCCGGTAAATGCCATATCCGCTTTTGTCATATCCCGCACCCTTATGCTGTCCGAAATACTGTCTTTTCCCCATAAGGTATGGATTTCTTTTCCCATAATGACATTCGTTTTTTCCGTGTTGATACTCACTGACACGCTCGTCATGTTTTTAATTTGAGAGAGGCGTGATAATAGTTCTTCCTGATGCGGCAAATAGCCGCCACCTTCTCTTGGGGCCGATGGAGAATCAACAACCGAATGCGTTTTTCCCTCCCCCTTCTTCCGATAATTCAACACCAGACACACCATAATCTCCCCGCTGTCAAAGCCGGTACGGATCAGCACGTGGCGAATCAGCCCTTCTCCGCTTTTTTCATCATAGGGGCGCACATGAAATTCCCGCATATAGGCGAGAATCGTGTCCAGTATTTCCTTATTTTCTTCTCTTCCCAAAACGCAGTCCGTATTGGCAATAATAGAATGGGTTCTTCCTGCGTAAAAACCCGCCACAGGATTTCCGTCCTTGTCTTCGCCGATGGGATACTGCGCTTTATTGCGATAGCGAAATGGCTCTTCCATTCCCACAATCGGCTCCATCACACGGTCTATTTCAGACTGAGAAAAACCGCCAATACGGAGCAGATTGTTTTTTACCTTATCCTGCTTAAATATAAGCTGCCGTTCATAGCTCATCGCCTGAAGCTGGCAGCCGCCGCATTGTCTGTGAAACCGGCAGACGGGCTGCACACGAAAAGGAGAAGGTGACAGCACCTTCTCTAATCTTGCATAGGCATAATTCTTTTTATTTTTTACAATTTTAGCTTCTACTGTATCGCCGATGATGGCGTCCTTGACAAACAGAGGAAAACCTTCTACTTTTCCGATGCCTTCCCCGTCCGCTCCCATATCTTCTATTGTCACAACGACCGTATCATTTTTATTAAAATTCATTGTTTACTCCATCCTCGTCACCCTCAAATTCGACTCAAACGCGCGATTATAGCCAAGCCAGCCCGTGTCCGTGGCGCTGCCGAATATTTCTGTCATGGTTTCCAGCTTTGCGTCGGTATTGTCCGCCATATTTAATGCCAGTGCTTCCATCAGCGCCGGTTTTTTCGGAGATCCATACTCATATTCCCCGTGGTGTGCCAGAATACAGTGCTTCAGCTCAGAGGCGAGCACCGGCGGAAATCCTTTTATGTTCCGTATTTTTTCCTCCAGCATTTCACAGCCTATGATAATATGGCCGAGAAGCTGTCCGTCGTCCGTATAATCATTTTCCGGAAAAAGCGAAATCTCTTTGGTTTTTCCTATATCATGGAACATAGCGGCAGGCAAAAGCAAATCCCTCTTTAACAGCGGGTAAGCCGTGCAAAAATAATCGCACAGCTTCGTTACGCTCAGGGTATGCTCCAAAAGACCGCCGACAAATCCGTGATGCATGGTTTTTGCCGCAGAGGATTTACGGAATTTCTTGATAAAATCAGTATCTTCCACAAAGAAAGCCTTTAACAACTGATTCATCCATGGATTCGCAACAGAATCTATTATTTGAAGCAATTCCTTATACATTTCATCATTGTTTTTACTGCTTACCGGCAGATAATCGGCAGGGTCGTACTCCCCCTCCCTGCACACGCGGATTCTCCTCACATTAACCTGCAGCGCACCCTGAAAATTGTGCACTTCGCCATAGACCTCTATGTAATCCAGAGTGTCATATTCTTCAATCCCTGCGCTGTTCGGCTCCCATATCTTTGCATCGATGGTGCCGGTTTTGTCCTGCAAAATCACATTTTCATAGGGCTTCCCATTCTTTGTCATAGCCGACAGCTTGTGCTTGCAAAGATAAATATCCGACATTCTGTCGCCGTCATTATAATCCTTGATATATTTCATTTTAATCCTCCGTCCCCAGTGTAATTTCCATTTCCATTTCCCGATAACTGTTCTGTGAGAGCCTCTGCACGGTCACTTTTACCGTCTGACCGGCCTCCAGCCGCAGCAGAGTCGCCGTATAATTGTTAAAGTTTTCAATGCTGCTGTCGCCGATTTCCACAATCACATCTCCGCGTTGAATCCCTGCAAGCATGGCGGGAGAATTCATCTCAACCTCTCTCACATAAGCGCCATAAGGCACGCCCATCTCCTGATTTGCCTCCGACGTCACATCCATGCCGCTGATGCCCATATAGACAGGCTCCTTGCCATTTGACATATTTTCTATCAGCTTACGAAGCTCCGAGATACCGATTGCCGTAACCGCATTTTTCATATTGGAATCTACTCTGTCGCTTGTGATAATGCCAACTATCTGTCCCTGCATATTAAACAGCACGCCTTCGGAATCCGGACTGCCGTATATGTCCGTAGTCAACAGCTTATAATTGGCGTCAACACGGCTCATAATGCTTCCTGAAGCGACAATTACACCATAACCTGCCGAACCGACCATCCCCATGGGGGCGCCCAGCGCCACCACCGGAGTTCCTATCAGGTTCCGCAGATTGGAAGAACCCAACGTTGCTTTCTGCACCAGTTCTTTGGTTTCTTCCGGAATATCAGACAACTCTACCGAGATAATGGCAAGTCCCGTCTGTTTATCCTCCTGCTTCATCACAGCTTCCGCCCGCGTCCCGTCAAAGAATGTTACGATAATGCTCTCCGCCTGTTTTATGGTATTCCTGTCCGTCAGGATTAAATATTCCCTGCCATTGCTTTCCACCACCACACCGTAGGTCTGTACTTTACTTTCATAAGTGTCGTTCAGCCAGTCCACATCGGAAGTCACGCCGGTAACCGTTACCATGGAGTGGGAAAGCTCCGCCGTATAAGCCGACATCGCACTGTAAAGCTGTATATAATGCTTCTCATCCAGCCGTATACTATCCAGTATTTTCTGAATCTGCTCCTCATCCAAAATCACCGGTTCCAACGCTTCCTGCGGAGAGGGAGGCTCTTCCTCAACCAGCATGTCCTCAGGATCCATTTCTTCCGACTCCTCGGGAAATACCACTGTCTGCGGCTTCTCTTCGGGATACAGCCAGTTGCTGAAAACCGGTTCCAGAATCAAAAAAGTAAGGCAGGCAATCAATCCGAAAATAACTGCCATGGAGGCGGTAGTCACCGTCCTGCGCAGCAGTTTCTTCTTGTTAATCGGCCGCTCTTTGATTTTCTCTATCATAAAATCGGACTGCTGATTCTGTCTGGAATCCTGCATATTGGCAATTCCTCCGTTCCGGCTCCCATCTATCCGCTTTAGCAGGCGCACAAATCGGGGAGGCCGCATGTTTCTTTCTGCCCTATAGTATATCCGATAGTGAAAAAATTGTAAAGAAAAGAACCGCCGCGTCGGCCAAATCTCCAGCCGTGCGGCAGTTCTCCAAAATCATCTCACAATTCAGAACATGCCTGTTAAAACAGTTTTTTGATGGATGAGGCAACACCGGAAAGCTTATCGACAGATATCTTTCCCTTTACGCCTTCCACTACCTTCTTCACAACGTCGTCAGGTAAATCTACACCAACCAAATCCTCCACCGTCTTGGTCGGGTTCTTCTGAAATTTTTCCATCAGAGATTTATCCTTTGTTACCTTCTCCACAATTCCGTCAATTTTTTCTTTGATATCCATGTCTGTTCCACCTTTCCGCCGTCCCACAGGGTATGGCTGTACGTAAAATCATTTCGCTTTTTATTTTACGATAGAACGGCGGAAATTGCAAGGATTGGCAGTCATACTTTCCAAAATATATTTAACGGACTTCTGATGTTTTATAAATAAATTTTACAGTTCCGTCTAAAACACCATTCTCGTTTGTATAGGAATTGTAGTTTCTGGAAACCTGAGTCATCGCCTGCATTCTGGCAAGCAGCTCTTCATAATTTCCATCAAGGGCTTCTGCCAGCTTGCTGATGCCTTCATCATTGAAGGTAGTCAGTCCATCGCGAAGCTCCATGGCGCCTTTCTTTAGGCGAGATACGCCGTCTATCAGCGCTGCGCTGCCATTTGCAAGTGTATCCATACCATCCTTTAAGGCTACTGCGCCTGCATTAAGAGATTCCGCGCCTGCCGCAAGCTGTTCTGCACCGGCACTGAGCTGTGCTGCACCGTTCCCTGCCTGCGCAACACCGTTTGTATAAGCAATCAGACCTTGATAAAAGGCATTGTAACTGTCAAGCTGTGCCCTTAATGCTGCAATTTTACCTGCGCCTTCACTCACACTGTTTGCCGCATTTGCAGTTTCTGCTGCGATTTTGTTCTGAATGTCGGGAGACTGCATACTCTGCTCAATCAACTGCTTTTCCTGTGCCGCAACAGCCGCCTCTATCGTCTGCTTTATCTGGTCGCTCTGCATCTGTTCTTCCACTGCGCTGTCTATAGCCTGCTTCTGAGCATCCGGCATGCTATTGTACTGGCTTTCGTCAATACCCGCTGCCTGCAGAACACCTGCAAATACCTGCTTTCTTACTTCCTGTGTAACACCTGCCCTGATTGCTGCTTCGTTTTTCTTCACCTCTGCGGCAACTGCATTGTAAACTGCAGAGTAAACCTGATTGCCCACCGCATCCGGAGTCAGTGAAGCAGCAACGCCGCCCAGAACCTGACTATAATTGTCGATTGTCAAAGTAGGAACGCTCAGACCATTTGCTGCAAGCTGTTTGTTGGCTTCTGCAAGTAACGTGTTAAATACCTGCGCTGCTCCCTTCACCAGCTCGTCATTTTTGGAAGACAATGTATTTAATCCATTTGTCAGGCTCGCCGCACCGTCACGCAAGCTGTTTACACCTTCCAACAGAGCCGCTGAACCGTCCGATAATTGTGCCGCACCTGCCTGCAGGGCCGAAATACCCTTCTGCAAATCGCCGGATTTTTCATAGAGCTCTGTCAGACCGTTGTACAGGGCAGCGGAACCGTCCATCAGTGCCTCCATGGCTTCCGTCATTTCGTCCATAGCTTCCTTCAAATCGTCCAGAGCGGTAGCATCATCCACATTGATATCGCTGAAAATTTCATTGGTGGCAATAGAATAGATACCATCCAAAGCAAAATCCGTTACATCAGCCTCTATTTCCACATAATTGGACGGTCCGTCTTCCAGATCTAAATCTTCTGCAAGCCCGGGAAATGCGACTCCTGCCACAATACATCGGCTGCCGTCATCGATAACCCTCCCTGACGATACTGTCACATTTTGAAAATGTGCACCATCCAGTATCGTACCGGCAGCAACGGCAAAGGGCACATATATTTTTTCTTCCTTGCCCTGCACATCCGCCATTTCATACTGGTTTACAATATAGGTGCAGCGAATCACGACATGACCGCTTTTTCCTGCCAGTTCCTCTGCTGAAATTTCTTTTCCATCCAGGGTATAGCTTATTTCCATGGAAAGCGGCAGTTTGTTTTCGGCACTTTCCGCCTCTTCCGTCAGTTCTTCCCCATCACTGATGATGACTTTCTGTACATCTCCGTCTGCTCCGGCAATCACATATACGGTTTCCCCAATGGCACCCTCTTCTTCTCCTACGGGCTGCCAGACATTTTTCACACTATCCACTATCTGGTCTTTTACATCCGAATCGGCATTATTACTTGTATTTGCCGCATGTGCATTCACTCCCACCGCACCTGCCGCTACCACTACTGACAACATAAGTGCACTCGTTTTTACCATTTTTTTATTGACATTCCACATATACTTTACGCTTCCTTTCTCTTTTTACAAATCCTATACTAGTTGCACAAATGACTTTATCAAACAGCATGAACATGGCCGGCAGTGCCAGAATGACACTAAACATACTGACTACTGCGCCTCTTGCCATCAGGCTGCACAGCGAACTGATAATATCCACATCGGAGTAGAGCGCTACGCCGAAGGTTGCGGAAAACAGTCCCATTGCACTGACAATAATTGAGGGCACCGATACCTTCAGTGCATTTGCAACCGCTGTCCGCTTATCCTGTCCCTCATATCTTTCAGTCTTGTAGCGGGTCGTCATCAGAATGGCGTAATCCACGGTCGCGCCTAACTGAATGGTGCTGATACAGATAGGAGCAATAAACGGAAGTGACGTTCCCATATAATGCGCCAGTCCAAGGTTGATAAAGATGGAAAACTCAATAACTGACACAAGGATAAACGGCAATGTAATACTCTTTTCCACCAGTGCAATGATCATAAAGATTGCTATAATAGAAACCGCATTAACCACCTTAAAATCATTGTCTGTTATCTCAATCAGGTCTTTGGTACAGGGTGCCTCACCAATCAGCATGCCTGCAGGATCATATTTTTTCAGGATAGCATTCAACTCCGTTATCTGTGCATTTACTTCATCACTTGCCGTTTTATACTCGGAATTGACCAGCAAAAGCTCCCATCTATCACTCTTTAGCACGCTGCTTATGGACTGCGGAATCATCTCCTCAGGCACCAGCGAGCCGACCACCGACTCCATTCCCAGTGCATATTTTATGCCGTCCACTGCTTCCATTTCTTTCAGCATCTGCCGCACGTCCTGCGCCGGCACGCTTGTGTTTACCAGTACCATGTGAGTTGCACCCACGCCGAAGCTTTCCTGAAGCTTTGTGTTTGCAATCACATATTCCATATCCTCCGGCAGGCTGTCGCCCAAATCATAGTAGACTTCATTGTTTGTCTTACTGTAACCGATATACGCCGGCACCAGTATGACTAAAAATAATGCAATGAATATCCAGCATTTTCCGGTTACAAATCCCGCCAGTTTTTCCGCCTGCGGTATCAGCGATTTATGATGCGTTTTGTTTAAAAGCTTATCCAGCGCCAGTATCATAGCCGGCAGAGTGGTAACGCAGCCGATAACACCGATTACAACGCCCTTCGCCATCACGACGCCCAAATCCATACCCAGCGTGTAGCTCATAAAGCACAGAGCGATAAATCCTGCAACTGTGGTGATGGAGCTTCCCACTACGGAAGAAACGGTTTTTCCGATTGCCTCTGCCATCGCTGTTTTATTGTCCTGACAGTAATTTTTCTGTTCCTCGTAGCTGTGCCACAGAAAGATGGAATAATCCATCGTGACAGCAAGCTGTAAGACTGCGGAAAGCGCTTTTGTCAAATAGGAAATTTCACCCAAAAAGTAATTGGTTCCCATGTTCAGCAGAATTGCCATTCCTATACTTATCAAAAATACAAATGGGATAATCCAGTTGTTCATAAACAACATCATAGCGGCACAGGCAAGCAGGACCGCCAGCCCTACATAGATGGGCTCCTCTTTTTCACATAAATCCCTTAAATCCGTAACCATGGCGGACATACCTGCGACAAAACACTGCTTTCCGGCAACACTGCGGATATGGCCAATTGCCTCCATGGTCTCATCCTCCGAGGTTGTTGTGTCAAAAAAAATCGCCAGCAAGGTTGCATTACCTGAATTAAAAGCCTCATAGTATTTATCCGGCAGAAGTTCCATTGGTATGGATATATCCATCAGACTGTCATACCAGAGTACGGTATCCACGTGCTTCACTTCCTCCATGGAAGCCTTGAGCGCTGCCACTTCTTTTGGCTTCATATTCTCAATGATAACAAAAGAAAATGCGCCCTTTCCGAAATCCTCCATTAAAATATCCTGTCCGATTACAGTGTCAATGTCCTTTGGCAGATACGTCAGCATGTCATAATTGATTCTGGTGCTTTCCATTCCGATAACGGAAGGTATCAAAAGAAGCACCGCCAAAATCAAAATCGGTATCCGGTATTTTACAACCGCTTTTCCAAATTTCATTTGTTTTTCCTTCCTTTCCCAAAACTTTTTAAAGCGCAGATTGCAACGCTTAAGTTCAATGCGCCGTCCAAAATGAAGGCGCCGCCTGCCGCTATCGTTGTACCTTCCTCACGAACAGCCGGATAAAAGATAAGCAGAACGCCCAAAGCACTTGCCAACATTGCAAGACCTCCTATAAGCCACCACGGTCTTATTCCAAACCTTTTGGCATCCACCGCCGTCTGCATTTTTAAAAGTCCATCCGCCAGCATCAGGATTCCGAAAAGCTGCTCAAAATGGCGCGGACTGCCGCCTTCTTTTATCAGCATGAGAAGCCCGATTACTGCTACAAACAGTCCCATGGCAAAATCAAACTGAAAAGCAAGCTGATACATATCTTTGGAAAAATAACCGGTCAGTTTGATCGCACCACATACAAGAAACAGCCCTCCGCAGACATTTGTCAGCGCAGCCGCGGACACTTTCCGGTAAAACATCAGGAATATGCCCACCGCACAAAATGCTGCAGATATCAGAACGTATCCTATTTTTGCAAAGCGCACTGTTTTTGTGGTATTCATACTCTTCTTCGCCTCCTTCGCCCTTTATTCTAGCTGTCCTTTTCCCCTTTGAAAACAGACAACAAAAAGGCAGTGTACAAAATTCGTACACCGCCATTTGATTATCCAAAATTTAGGCATTTGAGGCAAAATGCCCAAATCAGCCCTCCACTCGCTTCAGCGCTTCCTCGATATTACCCTTTAACATAACGCCAAGCCGCCTGATTAAAGGCTCCGGCGAATACTTCATGCCGCTGTTCAGCCACTCCAGTGTCATACCCACCAGCGCCGACTTATAAAAATCCGCAATCAGTTTTTTGTCTTCTTCCTTCGCCTTGCCGCCCTCTGCTGCCGCTTCCACATAGTGCAGCATAACGTCACCCGCAATATTGTACAGATACTTTTCCGCATCTTCTCTCTGCACGGAATTATAAATGTGATAGACTACCTTTTTGTTCTGCAGGGCAAACTGCGCCGCCCTGATAAAATCCTCCTCCCACGAAATCATCTCCTCCTGCCTGCCCATCAGTACCCTCTGTGTCTCTCCATTCAATATCATTTTCACCAGAGAAGGAATATCCTCAAAATGATAGTAAAAGGTATTGCGGTTAATTCCACAATCCTCCACAATGTCCTTAATCGTAATTTTATCCAGTGGTTTTTCATTCAAAAGCTTTATCAGGGATTCCGCTATCGCCTTTTCCGTAAACTGCGCCATACCGCACCTCCGCCTACACTTATAATACCGGATACTTTCCGCATTCTCGGAAAATTATAGCACAGTGGACTTGCCAAAGTCCAATTAACAAATTCTAAAGGAACGTCAAAATATCAAAAACGTAGCACAAGATGCAAAAACAGCGAATTTCCATTGCCTTCAAAGAAATCCGCTGTTTTATAAGATATTCTTTAGAGCAGCTAGCGGGAATCGAACCCGTCTCTCCAGCTTGGGAAGCTAGCATTCTACCGATGAACTATAGCTGCGTATCTGAAAGGTATTATACTACACCCTTCAGAAAAAAGCCACAAAAAAGTGAATTTTGTTTTAAACTTTTATTGAGTGTTTGCCACAATATCCGCAAGTTCCCGCAGCTCTTTTTCCACTCTCTCATCCATTGTGGAGCGGATTGACACTACCGGCTCTACGATATTGATGTCCTTCATTTCCTCCAAAAGCTTACGCATACTCTTTGCCGCCATAGGCGCCCAGGAACCATTTTCCACCAGGCCGACTGTCCTTTTCTGGAATCCTTTTGCCTTCAAATGATGTAAGAAGTCTTCCATGCAGGGGAAAATTCCACCGTCATAGGTTGCGCAGCACAATACCATTCTGTCATACCGGAACGCATCCTCAATCACTTCCGCCACATCCTCTCTCGTAAGATCGGCTGTAACCACCTTTGCAACACCGTTTTCCCGCAGCATATCGGCAAACCTTGCCGCTGCCTGCGCCGTATTACCGTGAATGGAAGCAAAAGCAACCAGCACGCCCGTATCCTCCGCACGGTAGCTGCTCCATGTATCATATTTTTCGATATAGTAAGACAGGTTTTCCTTTAATACCGGACCGTGCAACGGACAAATGATCTGAATGTCCAACGCTGCCGCCTTCTTTAAAAGTGCCTGCACCATTGCGCCATATTTTCCCACAATATTGAAATAATAACGCCTTGCCTCGCAAGCCCAGTCCTCCTCTGTATCAAGCGCACCAAACTTGCCGAAACCATCCGCAGAAAACAGCACCTTGTCCGTCTGTTCATAAGTCACCATGACCTCCGGCCAATGCACCATGGGCGCCATAAAAAACTGCAGAGTGTGCTGTCCCAGACACAAGGTTTCTCCCTCCGAAACTACCACCTTTTTATCCTCTATATCCAGTTTGAAAAACTGCGGAAACATAGAAAATGTCTTGGCATTTCCTACCAGCTTCATCTCGGGGTATGCAGAGACAATCGCCGCAATGCTGCCGGCATGGTCCGGCTCAAGATGAGAAATCACGAGATAATCCGGCGCATTTCCCGCCAGTTCTTCCTTCACCTGCAAAAGCCATTCGTCCGTTTTTCTCGCATCAACGGTATCCATCAGCGCTATCTTCTCATCCATAATCAGGTAGGAATTGTAAGACACGCCGTTTGGCACAATATACTGCGATTCAAACAAATCGATTTCCCTGTCGTTTACCCCTACATAACGAATATCCTTTGTAACCTCTGTCCTGCTCATAAGCCTGTTTTCCTCTCTTCCTTTATTTTTACATCATTCTGTTACAATACCCAGCATATTAAGCCCTTGCAGAATATTTTCCTCCTGCAGGGCGCCTACGCCGTATGCTACAAGATTCCCTTCGGCATCGATAAAATATGTGGCAGGTATGGAACTTACATAATAGGCATATGCCGCTTCCTGATTTGTATCAAAGTAGACAGGAAAAGTATAATCCGCCTGCTGCACATAGTCAAGAGCCGTCGCAATGGTTTCGCGGCTGCCGTCCGTCAGATTTACCATCATAAAAACTACTTCTTCTCCGTAGGTGTCGTACATATTCTGAAAAAACGGCATCTCGCTTTTGCATGGCCCGCACCAGCTTGCCCAGAAATTCAGAACGACAGGCTTACCCACAAAGTCCGAAAGCTTTACCTCTTCCTCCGCCTCATTCACCACCGTAAAATCGGGTGCTTTCGCGCTATCTTCCGTTGCTGTATTATCCTCACCGCTATTGTCCGTTTTCTCACCGTCAACTGCGTCATTGCTGCCCGCACCACTGCTGTCGGTTCGGCTGCCGGTCCCATCGCTTCTGTCCCCTGCTCCCTGCTCTCCTCCGGTCCCGCTGCCTTCTGTATCCTGCTGCCCTCCGGTCCCGCTGCCATTCTCCTCCTTGTCAACCTTTGTCAGCGCATCAGGACGATATTTCTCCGCAAGTCCTTTATAAAGGAAAGTGCTTCCTCCTATAAGCAATGCCAAAACAATGATGCCAATCACTAATTTTCCATATTTTCTCATTTTCACACCCCTGCATATCGCAAGCTGATACCCATCTGCGCGCTACAGCGCGTACTCAAATCAATAGTTGAATGTCCCATATCCGCTTTAACGGATCATTGCACCATACTGCCCAGCACGGCAAGCAGTCTGCCGAACAGACCGGTCATCATGCTGATACCTACAATAATCAGAAAAATACCACAAATCCGATTAATCCACAAGTAGTTTCTTTTGATAAACCGAAAAGTTTCCTTCAATCTGTCCAGAAGCAGGGCGCTGGCCAAAAAAGGAATCCCAAGCCCCATGGAATACAGCAGAAGCATAAGAAGCCCCTCTGCCATGGTTCCCCTCTCGGATGCCAGCATAAGCGCCGAGCCCAGAAAAGCACCCACGCAGGGCGTCCAGCCAATCGAAAAAATCATACCGAACAAAAACGTAGACGCTATATTGCCCGGTTTTATCTGTACGTCCGGCTTTTTTGTCTTATTGAGAAATCCGATTTTCAAAATCCCGCTGAAGTTAAGGCCAAAAATCACCACAATACCGCCTGTGACCAGGTTCACCGCCGTTTTATACCTCTGCAGGGCGGCACCCACCGTCCCCGCAAACGCGCCCAGCGCCAAAAATACTACGGTGAAACCCGCGATAAATGCAAGCGCATTGCAAAATGTCCGCTTCCTGTTGTTTTCGCCTCCGGCAAAATAGGAAATGTACACCGGCAGCATGGGCAGCAGACAGGGCGAAACAAACGTAATGATTCCCTCCAAAAACGCGATAAAATATTGCATATCGTGTCAGGTTCCTTTCTTTATTGCAGAATATTCTTCCCAAAATCAATTTATATTTTAATGCTTATATTATAAACCGCCGGCCTCACTTTTACAACATAGATATACTATGCAAAAAAGACGCGCTTTTTTGTCAAAACGCGTCTCTTTCTGCTTATGCCATATTTTCTTTTTTGTAATACTGCGCCTGTGCGTGCCAGAGCGCATAATACTTGCCGTCCGTATCGGCAAGCAGTTTCTCATGACTGCCGCGCTGACAGACTCTGCCCTTGTCGAAAACTGCAATTTCATCGCAGAAACGGCAGGACGCCAGCCTGTGGCTGATATAGATAGCAGTGCGCTCTCCCACAATTTCGTTGAATTTGGTATAAACTTCATATTCGGCAACAGGATCTAACGCTGCTGTGGGCTCGTCAAGAATCAGAAACGCCGCATCTTTGTAGAGCGCTCTGGCAATGGCAATTTTCTGCGCCTCACCGCCGGAAATTTCCACGCCCCCTTCGTCAAAATCTTTATAAAGATAGGTCTCCAGCCCATCCTTCATGCGGGAAACCCGCTCCCCGACTCCCGCTTCTTGTAGACATGCTTTTGCCTTGTCTGCATCGTAGTCCATTCCCGCCGCTACATTCTGTCCCAACGGAAACGCAAACAGCTTATAATCCTGAAACACGACTGAAAAAATGGACATATATTCCCTGTGGCTGTATTTTCTGATGTCAATTCCGTTTAACCTTATCTCGCCCTCCGTGGGGTCATACAGCCTGCAGAGCAGCTTGATAAAAGTGGTTTTTCCGGAACCGTTTTCCCCTACCACAGCCAGTTTTTCTCCTACCCTGAATTTCAAGGATACATTTTTGAGCACGTCTATTTCCGTATCCGGATACCGGAAGCTGACGTTGCAGAATTCGATTTCATAGTTGCAATCCCGCCGCTTCTCCGTCGTCAGGCTTCCCTTGTACATATCGTCCGGTATATCCAGAAATTCGAAGGTATCCTGCAAGAAGGCAGCATTCGTGCGCATTTCTCCCAACTGGCGCAGCAGGGTTGCCATTGTTTCATAAAGCAAGGTTACTGCTCCAATATACTGTGTCACTTCCCCCACATCGAATGCACCTGCCCATGCCTTGATGCAGACAAAAAGATAAACCGCACCTGTGAATACCCGTCCAACCATATCGGACGCTGCATGGAGAAGTCCGCCGGCGCCTCTGGCACTTTTGGCAATCGGTGATTTAATACCAAAACTTATACCATCGGCTTCCTTCATCTTTTTGCGAAACAAATTATCCTGCCTGTAGACACGTACATCAAGCGCTCTGTGGTGTTCATAACCCGCACGTCCAAAAAAGCCAAAGGCACGGTTTCCAAATCTTGCCTGTTCGGAATATCCTACCCAGTAGTCATCCGCACGTCTGACAAGTGCAGGTGAAAGTAACACTGCACCAAGCAGCAGCCCAAAAAGCAGTATGTTTACCAACGGACTGTTGATTATTGCAAGGCCGCCCTCCGTCTTTGATACGGCCCTTGTAAACAACGGTAATGACAATACTGCCGCACCGGCAATACCGACAGTCCCATCTATCAGGAATCCATAGCCAACCTGCCACAGTGTCCTGCGCAGTCCCCAGTTTGACCAGTTGTCATTCTGCTGAATCTTGGCAAACAAATCCCTCGTATGGGAACTGTCAAGCGAGGCAAAATCCATGGAAAGCAGCTTTTCATTATACATGCAGTTTACCCCTTCATAAGCCGTCCATAATAACGCGGAATTCCAATGTGCCAGAACTGCTTTTGCCACCCCAAGGAACACGTTCAGCAGAAGCAGGGACAGAATCAGGGAAAACAGCCTTTCCGGATTTCTTTCTCCAGCCAGTTCCCCGATAATTCTGGCGGAAAACCAGATATTAATGTAAGGCGTGGCAGTATTCATAACACGAGTTAAAATATTAGTAGCAAACATCTGCGGATATTTTTCCCACCAAAGCTTCATGGCGCGATTATTCAACCGAAAAGCTTCCCTCCACGTCATTTTGTTTTTTTCTTTCTTTTTATCCAGCATTTTCCGCACCTCCTTCCCTATAATACTGGCTCTGTATTTCAAACAAACGGGCATATTCCCCGCCTGCCGCAAGCAGACTCTCATGAGTTCCTTCTTCCCTGATACCGCCGCCATCAAGCAGAATAATCCTATCGCAGAAACGGGTAGATGCCAGTCTATGGGAAATATATACAGAGGTACAGCCGCCTGTCAGCGCGTTATATCGCTTGTACATATCGCTTTCTGCCAACGGGTCCAGAGCCGCCGTCGGCTCATCCAGCACAATAATGGGCGCTTTCTTGTACAGGGCGCGTGCCAGCATCAGCCGCTGGCTCTCTCCGCCGGACAACTCCACAGCATCCTCATAGACCTCCCTGTTCAGTCTGGTATCGTATTTCTCCGGCAAAGCTTCTATTTTCTGTTTCAGCCCCGCCTTTTCGATACAATCCACAACTCTTTCTCTGTCTATACCTTCATCCGTCTGTGCCACATTTTCCGCAATACTGCCCGCAATCAGGGAAGATCCTTGAAACACTGCCGCAAAGTGCCGGTAATAGCTGCGCCGGTTAAACTTGCGGATATCTTCCCCATTTAAAAGCACTCTGCCCTCCGTTGGGTCAAAAAAGCCGCATATTAACTTAATCAGCGTGGTCTTTCCCGCGCCATTCAAGCCTACCACTGCGAGTTTCTCTCCCTTTCCGATTTTCAGGTTTACGTGGTGTATCGTATCCTGTTCCGCGGACGGATAGCGGAAGCTGACATTCTGCAATTCAATTTCATAAGCGCCGCCTTCTGCCGGCTCCTGATTCTCTCCCTCTTCAAACAAAAACGGTTCCTTATACTCCAAAAACTCCCTGATGCTGGAAATATCCAGACTTTGCTTGTGCAATTCCGCCATACCCGTAAGAATTCCCTCAACCCAGGATGTAAAACCGTTTATCGCAGAAAAATAGAGTAGAAATTCCGCCGCTCCGATACTTCCTCCAAGAACCATGCGGACCAGATAAAAATATGCAACCCCACCCCGTAAAAAATTCAGCATAATATCCAGTATATTTTTTCCCAGATACGTCCTTCCTTTATACAGCAAAAACTTTTGCAGCCTGCGCAAAAACTTTTCATACAACCCGGTCAGCCAGTCCTTCATGTCAAAAATACGGACATCCTTCGCTATCGAACTGTCCTGCGACTTCCCGCTGATATAGCCCAACCTGTGATAAATAGGAAGCTGTTCCTTTTCAAGCTTGTACATCTGCCTGTTGAGCAGCAGGGTAAGTCCATAGCCTGCAAATGTTGTCAAAAGTGTCACGGCAATGACCACTATATCGACCCTTACCAACAGACACAAATAGATTACAAATCCCAGAATATTTTGAATTAAACTCTCCAACGTATGCCAAATTGCCTCAGAAGCCTCCTGGTTAGAGCATGTAGCGCGCACCGCCTTTTCCCGCAGATTGATAAATTCCTGCTCCTCCGTATTCGGATAAGCGGTCAGATTTACTTTGTCATGCATATCGCAGATAATATTTACGCGCACCGTTATCCTGCCATAAAGCTGATTTTGCCCCACGTATGCACTGAGAGCTCCCGTCACAATCAGCCCCAGCGTAAAAAGCAGAATCGTCCCCACCAGTTTTGTAAGCGGGACTGCCGCCTCAATTCTGCCCAGTATGACAGGCACCACAAAAAGCTGAAGCAGACTTTTTGTCACCTCAAGCCCTGCCATGACGCCAATCAGAAGCAGGACGCTCCTGCACCCACGCCACGCCTGCCCCACCATATAACAGGAATTGCTCCACATGCCGTATTTTGCTTTTTCCTTCTCTTTCTTTTCTTTTATCTTGGACTTTTCTTTCATCCGCTCCATATATCCTCCCTGTATCTGCTTTTGTACCCTGACTTTAGCACAAAAAAAACCAAAGTGCGCCATTCGGGGACGAATGGCATACTTTGGGGGATAAAAGTCTATTCCTGCGGCAGCAGTATCTCGGTGGTAAACGCACCTTCTTCGCTATTGCGGCTTAAGTAACCGTGATACCGCTCCACAATGCTGTCTATTCTGACAAGCCCGAAGCCATGCTCCGAACCCTTTGTGGTGCGGAAGATGCCGCCTGTCTTTTTCAATTTTCCGGATGCCGTCATATTGGTAAAGGACATGTACAACCGCGTTCCCTTCATGTCCATATAGACGCGTATCATGCGCTTTTCCTCCGGCAGCGCCATGCTCGCCTCGATAGCATTGTCAAATAAATTACCGATAATAATGCACAAGTCGATTTCCGCGGTTTTTAACGCCACCGGCACATGCGCCTCCGCAATTACCGGAATCTGTCTTGCGCGCGCCAGTGAAATTTTGCTGTTTAGGATGGCGTCCGTCATGCGGTTTCCCGTCCGGATAACCGTATCCACCGTGGACAAATCCTCATCCAGTTCATTCAGATAGCCTTTGAGTGCCTCCAAATCCCCTGCCGCCGCATAACTTTTCATCACCTGTATGTGGTTCCGGTAGTCATGCCGCCAGCCACGCACCTGCCGGTACATATTTTCCACTTCCTCATAGTGTGTCTGAATCAATTCATTCTGATACGCCGAAAGCTGCTTGTTCACATAACGGGAAAGAAATGACATCTTAATACTCCTCTGTCTAAAAATACCGAATCATTGCCTGATTGACTTTATCATACATTCCTTTGGAAAGCGGAATTTCGGCTCCGTCATGGAGTATGACCTCCTTTTTGGTCACACGCCTGATAAACCGCAGATTTACGATGTAAGACCTGCCCGTGCGGCAAAAGCTGTCATCCAAATTTTCCTCCAGCTCATGCAGGGGCTGCTTAACCTCATAATCCTCGCGCCCGTGAATCGTCACATAATTCCGCAGTACTTCCAGATACCGTATTTCGTGCAGGGGAATCCTCACCGTCTCGCCCCGCAGCGTCAAAACCAGCGACTTGCTCAAAGAGGCAAGCCTTTTTGCGGCACGATCCAGCACAGAGAACAGCTTTTCCTCCGTCACCGGCTTTAGGAGGTAATGAAGCGCCTCCACCTCATACCCATCCTGAATATACTCCATGTAGCCGGTCACGAATATAATCTGCATCTCCTTGTTTTCACGGCGCACCCGTCCCGCAAGCTCCACACCATTCATTTTTTTCATCTCAATGTCAAGCAGCAGAATCTGCGTTTCCTTGTCCGCCTCTTTAAACAAAAATTCCTCTGCGCTCTCAAACTGCTCTATCTGCACCGGCTGCTGCCGGTCTGCCGCCCAGCTTCCGACCATTTCCGCCAGCATGGCGCGCCATGTCGCATCGTCGTCGCATATGCTGATATGATATCTCATAGTACTTCCACCGCCTGAAATGCCTCGTCCAAATCCTCAATAATATCGTCAATATTTTCCAGTCCAATCGACAGACGGATTGTGTTAGGTCTGATGCCCTGGTCGGCAAGCTCCTCCTCATTCAACTGGGAATGGGTAGTAGAAGCCGGATGAATCACCAGAGACTTTGCGTCCGCCACATTGGCAAGCAGACTGAACAACTCCAGATTGTCGATAAATTTTTTCGCTTTCTCCGCATCGCCCTTAATTTCAAATGTAAAGATGGAACCGCCGCCATTGGGGAAATATTTTTGATAAAGCGCCTGCTGTTCTGCTTCCGAGGATACCGAAGGATGATGCACCTTCTCCACCTGAGGATGTTTCGCAAGGTATTCCACTACCTTTAAAGCATTCTGCACATGCCTCTCCACCCGCAGCGACAGGGTTTCCAGCCCCTGTAAAAAGAAGAACGCATGGAACGGAGAGAGAGTCGCTCCCGTATCGCGGAGCAGAATGGCGCGAATCTTTGTCACAAACGCCGCCGCGCCTGCCGCTTTGGTAAAACTTACGCCGTGATAGCTCTCATTCGGCTCTGTGAGGGAAGGAAACTTGCCGCTTGCCTCCCAGTCAAATTTGCCGCTGTCCACAATAACGCCGCCTATCGTCGTCCCATGACCGCCGATAAACTTTGTCGCAGAATGCACCACAATATCCGCGCCGTACGCAATGGGACGCACCAGATAAGGCGTTGCAAAAGTATTGTCCACCACAAGAGGAATTTTGTGTGCATGGGCTATCGCTGCCATCCTCTCAATGTCTACCACATCGGAGTTGGGATTCCCCAGCGTTTCAATATGAATCGCCTTTGTATTTTCCTGAATTGCGCTTTCCACTTCATCATAATTGAAAGGGTCTACAAAAGTCGCCGTAATGCCATATTCCGGCAGCGTGTGCGCCAGCAGATTGTAGGTTCCGCCGTAAATATTCTTCGCCGCCACAATGTGCTCTCCCGCATGCGCGAGATTCTGAAACGTATAGGTAATCGCCGCCGCACCGGAAGCCACCGCCAGCGCTGCCACACCGCCCTCCAAAGCCGCAATCCTTTTTTCAAAAACATCCTCTGTCGGGTTCGTCAACCTGCCGTATATATTACCCGCATCACTCAAATCAAACCTTGCCGCCGCGTGCTCACAATTTCGAAACACATAAGAAGAAGTCTGGTAAATCGGCACCGCCCTCGCATCCGTCACCGGATCCGGCTGCTCCTGTCCCACATGAAGCTGCAAAGTCTCAAATTTTACATTTCTTTCCGCTAACGTTTTTTTACTCATCATTATCCTCTCTTCCGCTCTGCCGTCAAAGTGACGGGAAAGCATTTCCCGACCGTCAGACAGCGCATATTTTTCTCTCGTTGTTTTTATTATATCTTAGATAAAGGTATTTGTGATTCTCCAGTTGTTTGCAGAGTGTTTTGTCCATGATTGCCTCCCTTTGCAAAAACTAGAAATATTATAGTTTAATTCCGTACATAAGACAAGAAAAAGAATACGCAAAAATTATTTTCATTGTAAAAGTAAAAAATTTATTTTATAATGTAAGAGCCAACACATTTTTCTACAATTTTCTTATATATCGAAGTATATACTTTGTTGTATAAGGAGGTTGTACGCTTGATGGAAAATGAAGAAATTAAAGACAACATATTTACAAATGACGAGGAGGGGGATGTTATGCCCACCATTAAATCGGTAGAATGTGAAAAAATTGCATATATAAAAGGCATGGAGGAATACTTACAGAAATTAAAAACAATGCCCAATAGTGAAGCCGTAAAGCGCTCAAAATTCAATCTGGAAAACAGCCATATTATACAGAAAAATGGTGAATTTACGGAAAGATACCGTTACAGCAGACTACATAGCCAAAGTAAAGGATAAAATATGTACAGTAATTTACCAAATTTAATTATTGGATTTCACGGTTGTGACCTTAACACGTACAAAAACGTGTTGTATAACCAAGAACGACTAAAGGCCAGCCGTTATTGGTGCCGTCATAAGCTTAGGACATTGTTTAGATTTGACTGATTACGGAAGCTCGTTTATTTTAAAAACCGGATACGAAATTTTAAAATTGGAATTATCCCTATTAGGAAAACCTCTGCCCATAAACCGCAATATTTCTGGAAACAAAGACCTTCTATTAAGAGAATTAGATTGTGCCGTCATCGAAAGAATCCATCAATACAATAGAGAAAATAACGAAAGAGCCTACGACAGTGTCCGAGGCGTATTTATAGAGGGAAATCCCGTTTATGAAGATTCCGGAATAATGGAAAAAACTCATACACAGCTATGTATAATAAACCCAAATTGTATTAAAGGATATTTCAGTCCCTTAGTGCCCGATGCAAAATGGAATATCGTTTAATCTTCATCAAAAAAGCTGGCACACATTTAAATGCACCAGCCTTTTTCCTATTCACTTTTCTATTCTATTTCTCAATAAACCTTACTACTCCTGAACAGAACTCGTATATTCATAATCATTTATCCGTTCCGTCACCTTGTTCTGCTTCAAGGTTTCAAGGTTCGCGTATCCAACATAAGTATAATTACCGACTTTAAAAATCTCCGTCGCAAACCAGCCCGTGTCAGGCGCTGTGTAAGAATTGATATCCACAGAACAGGTTCCATCCGGCTGAATCTCTATATCTGCGTAATTGATATAATAATAAAACTCTATCGTCTCCTCCGGATCCGGATTAGTTGCTGTGATCTTGTATATCAAATATAGATAATTTTCAGTCCAAAATGTCTTATTGCGACCCCATACTTCCGTTTCAAGCGGTTTTGAGCTGAGAAAATAATTTCCAATATAAGTAACGCTTATCAGATTCTCCGGCTTGCTCCAGTTACTTGCCACATATGCCCGAAATACCTCTTCACCCTTAGCAGACATTGCATCCATAATATCTGCCGGTATCTCTGCAACATCTGTCGCATAATGAGGCATATCTTCAACCGTGTATGTTCTCTCTGTTTCACTGATTACCACACCATAATTTTCTACAAAAGTATCAACTGAACCGGAAATGGACGCTGTAATCGTAATGGTGTCACCATTGCATAAATGATCCTCTTTATCCGCAGTAAATCTTATATACTGCATCTCCTGCTGATCATAATTTGGCGTAATGGTCGCATGGATGTATGGCTCTGTTTCGGAAAAACTTACCTCTACATAGTCAAAAGGATTAAACTTTTCTACCTCTGTCAGACCTGATACGGTATATGTAATGTCTGAGTAATTCAGTTTGCAGTTGAAATATTCACTCGCCATTTCATCTTCACAATTCCATTTAAGCGTAATCGTATCGCCATTACTCAAGTTCTTCGCCTGATCCAAACTTTGGGACACACACATATCCAACAATAATTCCTCTGAAGATTCACCCGACATAAGCACAAGCATCTTCATCTCATTGCTATCCTTGGTGCTCAACTTAATCTTTCCCGAATAGTCCTTCTCAAACGCTTCGTAATCAAATGTGAAAGAGGCAGTTCCAAGTGAATCGTAGCCCTCACACCTAATCGTAATGTACTTGTTCAGATTTACCGTGGTCTTACCGCACCCGGTCAATGCAAACATTGCCACAGCCATCATGCCCAATAATAAAAGACCTTTGATTTTTTTCATGACATTTCTCCCTCATTATTTTCAAAAATATGCCTTAAGTCTATCACTTTTGCATTGCGGAAGCAATATAAATATAGCTTAAATTTCCGAAAATTGTCGAATGGAAGAAAGTGTCACTATTTGGATAAAATTTCCAGTATTTTGTTTCCGTATTTTTCTACCTTTACATTTCCAAAGCCCGAAATTTTTAATAGCTCTTCCTTTGTACGCGGTGATTTTTCAATTAAGTCTACCATTTGTGCATCATTGAAAATGTAATAGGGCTTTATTTTTTCCTGACGACTTTGTTCAAGCCGAAACGCTTTCAGCCTACGTATAATCTCTTCTCTGCCGTCATTTGAGGGAACAGGCTCTTCCGTCTGCATACTCATTGCCGCCTCGCCCGCCATTTCTTCATACTTTCTCGCATAGTCTGAGCGCATGGGATTATTTTTGGAAAGATAAAACTGAGCAAGGCGAGACATTTCGTCCACACTCATATTTGCTGATTTCACCGCTGACTCCGCATCCTGCCCTTTTATGTACGCAATCAACTGGTCTGCCCGAATAATTTGTTCCTTTATTTCCCTTTTCGCATATTTATAGTTAATGCATGTTTTCGGATTTGCCAGCACCACAATTGGCTTATAGGTTTCTGTAAAATGTTTCTCAAACAACATTCTGCTCACAAAATTACCCTTTGCACTCAGTCTGACCTCCTTCAACACCTGCATATGCCTTTGATTTTGCGTAATCGGAGAATAAATACCCTCCTTAACCCGTCTGCCCGAAAGCTCATATGTCCTGATAAAAGCGCCCGAATTGTCCACTTCAATGTTGCCAATCAGATTTTTACATTCAATGATATAAATATGCTGCCGCGTTATCACAATGTAATCAATCTGTGCCGACAATCCATTTATCTCCAAATAAATGTCGTGCAGAATATACATATCCATGCCGCTGTTCTTTAGCTCATATGCGATATTATTTTCCCCAATTTCCCCATAACGCGCCATATTTATCTGTTTCTCTATTTTCTTTTTTATTTCTCCATCGGTTCTTTCCAGTAACATCTGCATTTTGCTGATGAAAATGCCCGTATCGCTAGTTTCCTTGCAAAATACCGGTCCAATCTTTTTTGAAAATAATCCCATTGCAATTCCTCCCTGCCCTTATCTTATGAATTTTTTATCTTCTCAATCAACCCTAAATCCGCCGGCAGCCAGTCCACGCTGTCCAGATTGTCCTTTGTCAGCCACCTTGCCGCTTCGTGCTCCTTGAGCTCCAGATTGCCTGATTTCACCGTACACCAAAAACAATGCATTGTAAGATGAAACTGCGGGTAATCATATTCCACAATATCAATCAGTTTGCCTACCTCAATCTCAGTATCCAGTTCCTCCCTAATTTCACGGATAAGCGCCTCTTGCGGCGTCTCTCCCTCCTCTATCTTCCCGCCCGGGAACTCCCAGCCATCCTTAAACTCTCCATAACCTCGCTGGGTGGCAAAGATTTTGTTATTGTGGGTGATGATGGCTGCTACGACTTTGATTGTTTTCATTTACCCTGTCTCCACGTCTTCCGTTTTCAAGTCTAAAATTACTTCTTCTATTACCTTCACACATTCATCAGTATGTTTCTTAATATCATCTCCCCAAAACCGAATAACAGTCCATCCTCTGAACAGCAACTGCTTATTCACATCATCATCTCTTTCTCTATTTCTGGAAATTTTACTTATCCAATATTCTTTATTTTTTCCATTCTCAAGACGTGGTTTGAGAATTTCCCAATCTTTTCCGTGGAAAAATTCTCCGTCGCAGAAAATTGCAATTTTACATTTAATCAATACAATATCCGGCTTCCCTGGCAGCGCTGCATAGTTTTTCCGATATCGATACCCCTTCTTCCATAAGGCTTTTCGCAATTGGACTTCTATACCTGTGTCTTTACTCCTTAGCTTTTTCATCACCTTTGACGTTTGTTCTGAAGTATTTGTAAACTCATACATAATTCTACCTTTGCATTTATCATCCATGATGTAATCTATCATAATACGCCGCTATCCTTCGCCGTGTACTATGATTATCAGATTCGTCTAGCGATATCAGCCAATCCAATACATTAGTACTTGTTATTGCATTTTTACGCAATACATTTGCAATATCCGTTGCTGACATAATCAAAATCGGATGTCCATCTTCCATCACTTCTTTATACGCTTGCTCATGTACATAACTTGTGGTGACAAGCACTCCAAACTGTCTATATCTGATTCTGGAAATTAGTCGTGACATTTCCCTAACGCCAACCGAATGATTTTCTGCATAACATTTTGCTTCCATTGCACAATCAATTCTTAATGGGTAATTTGCCTTACTCTCATTTCCAATCACATAATACCCAAGCGCATCTCGCCCTCCATCTCTCCACGGTCGTGTAAGTGAAAAGTCTTGAAACCGCTCATCCATTTTCTCTAAAATATCTTTTGCACAATTTTCAAATCCATATGGATTATTTTGATAATGCTTTCTAATTTGCTTTAAGCATTGTGTTCCTTCTATATCACTTTGAAGCTGCTCATATTTTGTGGGAATTTTGGGCAACTTTTTAGCTATTAATGGAACAATCCCATTCCTGCCTTGCTGAATAAACCGCTTCCATGTTTCCGGCGCGTATTGCAAATTTTCATCATGATTATAAATTAATGCGTTTAACCATTCTCGACTAATTGGCTGAGTTGTTTCCAACACAGTAAAATACGCTTCATAGTTCTGAAAACGTTGTCCGTCCATCGTACGCCAAAATGCAACTAAATCCTTATCTGGAGAAATTTTAGGATTCCCTGGTGCAGCCAATCCCAAAAATTGTACATCCCATCCACTGCCCGCCTTTTTAAAGATAAAGAATGGCGGTATATTTTTAATCGCTCCATCTTTACTGTTTAAACAGTCAAACACAAACTCCAAAAGCTGATTTCCTTTTCGAGGGGTGTCAAGAATAGTCCTTCCAGGCGTTCTATTATCACCATAATAACGAAACACTCCTGTTTCTTCATCAAGATAATCCGGCCATGCTAATTCTTGCATTGATGTATAAAGCACCACATATGCCGGAAGCCCTGAGCCATCTTTCCGCATTACCTTTCTAAACCCACCGGAATTACTACAGTTCGGTAATAATTTTGACAAAACCTCCGAACCCTTACCATTAACTTTTCCGCCTTTATAAATTGTATCTACTACAAGTGCCGCCTCCGAAAGTTCCTCAAATGCAACTGCCATAATTCTTTTGTCCCTCTTCTAACGCTATCCTAAACTTAATCAAATAAATTACCCTACATAATTTGCCAATGCTTGCTTAATAGAACACGCAATTTCATATGCAAAATTGACCGGAACTGCATTGCCA
This sequence comes from Lachnospiraceae bacterium, assembly GCA_014804445.1. Lineage (GTDB taxonomy): Bacteria > Bacillota > Clostridia > Lachnospirales > Lachnospiraceae > Acetatifactor. Next base: position 39,318 of record JAAUZU010000032.1, read on the forward strand.
ATCATCTTATATATATCATTTGAATTATCATAGATAAATATCTGTTTGGGATTCTCTATCTTTACATGTTGGCTTCCCCGATTTTAGTATTCTATAGCGTTTTCCCTCAAAATCAAATTCAGTACCAACTGACATAAATTCTAAAATTCTTCTCTCAGCTTTTCCGAATGTACCCATAGGCATGTCCTTTCTTTTGTTGTGAACCTAGAAATTTCTCTAGCTCAAAGAACCCTATCAACACCTCTAACTAATTTTATTTTAGCTGTTTACGCACATACTTTCAAGTAGATTTGTTTCTAGGGTTCCTTTTTACAATTTATTACTTATACTTTTTTATGCTATATTATAATTCTTTATAGGGTACTGTGTAATTGTCTTTTATATCTACTGCTCGCAACTTATATGTTATTAATAACTCTTTAATCTTTCCAATATTTTTAAAGTTCCCTTCTTGACATAGCGCCACCGCAAAATATTTAATATTATTAACCATATTTTCTACACTCTTTTGTGTCATAATTCGCGTTCCCTGGCGTGGAGAACATGCTTGTTCAAATTTATTACTATTATGAATCAATATGGGCACACATTCTGTACCCCTATCCTTATATAAATTCTGAAACCAGTTATAAGAACCATTTAATTGATTACAGTCACGTTTACTTATTGTTTCTGTCACCGCTTCATTTTTACATTCTATAACCAAATATCTTCCCTCTCCCATAATCACAAAATCATCAGGTCCTTTTCCACATTCTCTTTCTGGTTGATATGCGTAGAAACCCAACAAACAAAAAATATCTGCTATTGCTTTTTCAAATTTTTTTGCAGTTTCTTGCTCAAACTTTAAATCATCTAATATAGAATTAACATGCAATATATAGTTGCTTGTGTCTAGCTTTTCTCTGGAAATATACTCTATAATCTCTCTTGCCTGTTCCTTTATATCTTCGGGCTGTCTATCAAACTGCATTCCTTCTATTGGATTCAACACCTTTCGATTATCTCGTTTAGCTGATTGCAACATCTTTTGTGCTTCACTTTTGTCTCTAAAATTTTTGTACTCTGCGCACAATTGCTTATAATATCCTTTGGTTCTATTATCCGTAAGCTTACCCGAAGCAAAATTAATAATATCTGCCGCTTTTTCATAATCTCTAATTTCAGCATAATTATAAGCCTCTCTCATTGCAATTACAATATCGCTAACATTAGCATATTTTACATATTCAACATTGGATGTAACACTTTTGCAAATTCTTATCCACTCTTCTTTTCTCTTTAATAAATAATCTCCTACCTCCATTATTTCGTTTAATGATTTACCATCTATTTGTTCGCACATTTTTTCAGATAACTTAAACTGTTCCTTCGTCGCTGCACTAAACAATTCGTATCCATCATCTGTATATAACATATCCGTCAGTTGGTTTCCCAACAGAAAAATCAAACAATAGTCCGAATTAGAACGCACTCCCCTTCCCATTCCCTGTTCAATTCTTTGTATTTGCTCTCGCTGTATTCTGCTGCTCTTTTCTACAACTTCCTGCTCATATTTATCATTCATGTTAGCTATATTAGGTAGCCCATCAATCACTAATATTCTACAGGCATTGTCTGGGAGATCAATCCCATCATAACGATTTACAATGATATATAAACCATTGCTACCATTTTTAATTTTATTTACACCTTCAGATATATTGCTAGATGCTAAAACCTCTCCTCCATATTGCTCCCATTGTCTTGCTAATGCATATGAAGGAACTAATACAACTACATTATATTCTTTTGCTTTTTCTGCAATTGCATATTTTATTTCCGTATCATCTAATTCTTGATTAATGGCTTTAGGCACTAATATTAACCTTTCGCCAATATCATTTGCCTTGTCTGGCGTAATAATAGAATTTTGATTTTTAAAATTTACTCCCAGCACTGTAGCAAATGGACTATCATCTGGTAAAGTTGCACTCATATAAATCCGTCGCTTTGCATTCTCAAAACTAGTAATTTTATGTATGGGTGTACAATGCGGAATAATGCTAATTTCTTTTGCAGATATATAACAATGTGATAGCACTAAATTATCTTTAACCAAATCAATTTTAAACTTTATAAATTCTTTTTCTCTATTTTCTACTAATATGTTATGTAGTTCTTTTTGTTTATTTTGCCACTCCCAAAAAGGTACCAACATGTTATCATACGAAATACCTTCTTTAATCTCTTCAAGTCTTCCTACCGATTGCTCTTCCAAAGATGCTTGAAATAAATTTATTATCTTATTATATAAATCAACATCATCCCGTGATATTTTTATTGAAAATTGTTTTTGAATAATGTTAATACAAGCATGCAAATCATCAATCACTAAACTTCCTATTTCATAATTATTATGTTCGCGCATACCAAACACACTTTTCCCGTTAACTAATTTTTGGATATTAACTACTAAAATTGCCTTTTTTCTCTTATAATCCAAACCTTCCTCTGAGCTAGTAGTTTTTATCCCTAACATATCAGCTTGTTTCATTACTTGCTCAACCAAATAGTTATCTGGTACTACATATAAAGCAGGACCAACTCCCTCATTTAAACAACTCTGCAAAATCATTAATGCAACAACTGTTTTTCCACTTCCTGTATTCATCTTAATCAAATTATCAGTATTATTACGCAGCTCATACCATTGTTTCCAAACTTCTCCTTGCACATCTCTCGGGTATTGAAACTCCTTTGCTTTTTGAGTTAAACTCATGAAAATAGCTCTTGGTTCTATTGGTTTTTGTAATGAATCTACTCCTAATTGTGAAAAGTCAATCATATTTTTTCCTCCTTCTAAAAACCAAATTTTATAATATTATTTGTTTTTCAAATTAAACCTTTTTTAATACCCCCGCACCCCCTTAAAATACCGTATCAATATTTCCTTAATATAATTATACCGCCTCGCATACGTATTCTCGATGCGTATCAGTTCAAACCCATGCTCGCGGCATATTTCGGCTTTCTTTCTATCGCGCTCAATTACAACGCTGTCCTCTGCGTGCTCCCGGCCGTCCAGTTCGATGGCGAGGATGGGGATTTCATTTTTGTGGTAGTCGCGCTCGTAGACTACAAAATCGAAACGTCCCGTGTAGAACAAATCGTTGTAGCGGGTGTTGTTGTTAAATACATGGGCGATGCTGACTTCTTTCTGTACAACGCACTTTTTGTTGGTGTTGAGGACATTGTCAAGCGCGTGGTTCAGGTTGGTCAGGAAAGCGGCTTCCGTTTCTGTGCTGTAAGGCTTGATGCCGAGGGCTCGCGAAGCGTTTACCTGCGGTGTGACCTGAGAAGTGCCGTTGCTTTGTACATACTGCACCAGTTCATAGAGGTCGTCTCTCTCGTCCGTGTGCAGCCGCTCCAGTTCCTTTTTACTGGAAAAAATAATAAGCTGATTTTTAGCGCGGGAGGTCGCCACGTTGATAAGCTCTTTGTTGTTCTTCAGCCAGCCATAGGTGCCCGTTCCCGTCTTGTCGGTGAGCGCCAGTGAAAAGAGAATCACGTCCTTTTCATCACCTTGAAAAGCGTGCACCGTACCGCAGGACACATTGCCGATTTCATTCTTTTTCAGCATATCATTGATGTAATCCTTCTGGTTGACGAAGGGCGTGATAACGCCGATGCGCTTGTCCGCGTTCTGCACGGCAAACCGCAGAATTTCCTCCGCCTCTCTGGGCGCAGTATTCCTGTAGTAAGTGCTGTCGTCCGGAATATCCGTGAAAATAAGCGGCTGCGGTTCTTCATTTTGGCTTTTTATCACCAGCTTATTGTTGTAATATTTTCGGTTGTTAAACTCTATAATCTTTCTGTGGCAGCGATAATGATGGCTCAGCAGAATTTCCCCACTCACCGCGTCGCACGCCAGATAGGTTTTGTAAATGGAATTTTGAACATAGTCATACTCTTCCGTCACACCGTACTGCTTGCGCAGCTTTGCATTGTCCGCAGCGTCCAGCAGGATAACCGGACTGAGCTGCTGCGGGTCGCCCACCAGCATAAGGTTTCTGCCGCGGATAATCGGCACCAGAGAAACCGCAATATTTCCCTGACTTGCCTCGTCCATAATCACCATGTCAAAATAGGTCTCCGGCTGTCCGATTTTGTGCGCGGAAATAGATGTGGTCGCCACGATGGGGAATATCCTCTGAAACTTCTTTACATTCTCCGGCTTCTTCAGATAATCATTAAATGCCTTCACTCGGGCTTCCTTACTGTCGCTGTCCTGCGCTTCCATGCAGATAATTTTCAGCAAATCCTCATTTTTCGGTTCCTTCAGACGCTGTATGTATTTTGCCGAGGTATAATACAAATACTGCTTAAATTCCTCCTCGTCCTCCAGCACCAGCTTCAGCGCTTCCTCATCCGTAATTTCCCCGATTTGCGCCAGTTTTTCATTCACTTCTGCGAGCTGTACACCCTGCAGGGAGGTCTGGAAGGTGAGATGCCTGTTGGTTCTCATCAGCTTTTCAATGGCTTCCTTCTTTTCCAAAAGCTCCAGTTTCTCCTCATGGCGGCGCAACAGCTCTGTCAGTTTTTTGGTTCTGACAGACCTATCATCTTTATTGCGTTTTAAGGTGCTGTCAAAGATATTGAGCTTTTTTGTCCTTTCATACAGCGCCTTCATATAGTCCAGCGCTTCCGCGACTTTCTCGTCGCTGCCCAGCCGGATAATGGGAAACGCCACGTTTTCCCTGCCCCGGTAAGGAATCTTGCTGAGCGTAGCAAACACACCGTCTATTGGGTGGTTGTTGTAAGATGCAAACAACACGGTTTTTTCATTGAAAAAGGCTGTCATAATAGTATTGACAATAGTGTTGGTTTTTCCGGTGCCGGGCGGTCCCTGTATATAGGCAAGCGGGTATTTTATGGCGTTATGAATTGCCAGAAGCTGATCCAGATTGATTTTTTTATTCAGCAAAACGGTGGGATAATCCTTCGTCCGAATAACAGGCTTCAGCAGATTTCCGAAAAATGCATGTATCGGGATACTTACTTTATCCTCATCATACATCTTGTGAATTGCCTCGTATTCATGGTGTAAATCCAGCAGCATATCCCTTCCAATGGCAATCATGTACGGCATATCGTCCACACCGCTTATCTGCCGGTTGCTTTGGGTGATTTTGTCCTTGATTTTTTCTGCATTTTCCTCGAAATGCTCTAACAGCGCATAGTCCTCCGCATCCAGAAACCGCCGAATGCTCTGCTTGTTTCCGTTTATGGTAAACTCGGTGTTAATGCTGATTTCTTCCTCCTGCCGGAGTGTCCTGTGCTTCACGTCCAGCCTGAGCTGGCGGTATGCCAGCACATACAAGCCCTGTCTGGTGTGAACGCTCATCACATTGAGCGCCAACTGTTTGATTCTTGTGCTGAATACTTTTTTTGCCCCATACTGGAAATTGGTTACAATTTCCTTAAACTGCTCCGGACTCAAATCGTATTTTCCCGCCCGCACACAGTCCCCGTCAAACTTGCTTATCAGCGCATACTCCGTCTGATAGGGCGTAGTGTCCAGCTTGTTGCAGTCCACAAGATAATTGAGTATTTTCAAATTTGCAGCATGGTGAAACAAGGATTGGTATTTGATGGGATTTTGCTGAATATCGTTTTTCAGTCTGATATCCGTTTTGAAGTAAGAGCCGTCGATGACGGACGACGACAAGATGGAATCAACGTAGATTTTTAACTCCTGCGTGGTATATTTGGACAGATGAAGTCCTTCCACCTTCATGGACTTTTCGATGGGATTAATGCTGATAATTCCTACCCAGTATTTTGTGATTTCCTCTTTTCCGTTCTTATATTCAATGCTGAGCCATTTTTCCTCATAGACCGCCCTGAATATATCGCGACAGATTGTATTCATATGCTTTTCTTCCACCCTTATACCCTGCGTACTGCAATTCCATAAGCAAACAATTAAAAATCTATATCCATTGGATAAGAATCTTCAATCAGAAGATAATCCGCACCGTATAGCCGGCACATTTGCAATGTCTTTGCGTTATCATACAGCAAAGTTTCCATTGTACAGTCCGAATCATCAAGCCGTTCTTCTATCGTACTTGCATACTTCTTAATATCATGAAAGTGATTTTGTATGTACGACTCGCTCATAACCAGACAGCGGTATTTGATATAGGGAAGATACTCCTCCTCAAAGCTTTTTTCCCAGTCAAATGGAATATAACAGCCTTCCACTATCAGATTCTGTTTGTTCTCAATCGCTGTTTTAATCATTTCCCTCACAATCGGCCACAGATAATCTGTCAGCGCCTTCTCGTCACTTAACGGTGTAAGCGTTGTGCTGTTGCTCCGTATCAGTCCCATTTTCAAATGGTCAATGGAAAGATAGGGATATTTATATTTTTCGAGAAGCTTTTGCGCAAAAGCTGTTTTTCCTGTATGTGATGCGCCCGCTATTAATAGTATCATGTTAATCCTCCATGAAAAGTGACCTGATTTCATACTATCATCTATAAAGAATCGTGTCAAATCCGGTGTGGGAAACGTTTTCATCACCATTTCCTAAAATTCTTTTTTCTGTTATACTATAAACACGACACACAGATGTCATGTTTCATATGATAATATCATTTTAACGGAAGCGTATGCAGGTGATACTATATCTATGCTTGCAATATGTGGAGGTAAAGTCATGAAAATAGACAGATTGATTGGCATTTTATCTGTTCTGCTGCAGAAGGATGTGGTTACGGCGCCCTATCTGGCGGAGCAGTTCGAGGTTTCCAGACGAACCATTAACCGCGATATCGAGGATTTGTGCAAAGCAGGTATTCCCATCGTGACAAAGCAGGGCACAAGCGGCGGCATTTCCATTATGGAAAATTACAAAATAGAGCGCACCCTGCTCACCAACACAGAAATGCTGGACATTCTTGCAGGGCTGCGGGGGCTTGACAGCATCAACGGAACCAACCGCTACGGGCAGCTTATGGAAAAATTGTCCGTCGGTTCCTCCGATTTTATGTCGGGCAGCCAGTCCGTGCTGATTGATTTATCCTCGTGGTACAAGGATTCTCTCGCTCCCAAAATTGAGTTGATTCGAAATGCCATAGACAATGGGCGGGAGCTTTCCTTTTTCTACTATTCGCCGACGGGAGAAAGCGAAAGAAACATCGAGCCGTATTATTTAATTTTCCACTGGTCAAGCTGGTATGTGTGGGGCTGGTGCAAAAAGCGCAGGGATTTCCGCCTGTTTAAGTTAAACCGCATGGACGGGCTGCAAATATCGGAAACCTCTTTTCCGAAAAGACCGATGCCGCTGCCTGATTTAAAAGACGAGCAGATTTTTCCCGGCAATATCCGTGTAAAGGCACTCTTCGATGCCTCATGCAAATGGCGTCTGGTCGAGGAATTCGGCACAGGCTGCTTTACGGAACTTCCTGACGGCAGACTGCTGTTTCACGCCGATTACACAAACAAGGAAAACCTCATCACATGGCTTTTAACCTTCCGCGAGCAAGCAGAGCTTTTGGAACCGGTGGAACTTCGGGAAGAACTGCTCACAGCATTGAGAAAGACTCTGAAACAGTATGAAACCCACACACGAAAGGAGATTGAAGATGAAATACCCATGGATTGACGAATATTTACTTGGCAAACGAAAGGTGACAAAGGATTTACAGGCTGACTGGAACTGGGTCCGCTACAAGATTGGCGGCAAAATGTTCGCCGCAATCTGTCTGGACTGGGATAACAAGCCCTACTACATTACACTAAAGGTAGATCCCGATGAAGGTGATTTTCTGAAATCGCAGTATTCGGATATCGTCGCAGGCTACTATATGGACAAGACACATTACATCTCCGTAAAGCCCGACGGCGAAGTCCCCGACGAGCTGCTGATGGACCTTTTAGATAAAGCATACAGGCTTATGCTGCAAACCTTCAGCAAAAAGCGGCAGCGGGAAATCCTCGGGCTAAGCGCCTGCGGAACGGAATGTGAATCTTGCAGCTTCTTGGGCTCTCTCTGCAATGGGTGCAATGCTTCTTCCGGAAAGGTTTTCCATGCGCCGGAAGGAAAGGCCTGCCCTATCTATAGCTGCTCCGTACAAAAGCATAAGTTTGCAAACTGCGCCGCCTGCGAAAATGTTCCCTGTGCCGTTTGGAAAGCCACAAAAGACCCCTCCCTTTCCGAACAGGAATTTGAGGAGTCGATTCAGACACGGGTGAAAAATTTGAAGGGAGATTGCTCATAATATGGCTTTTGATTATAAAAAGGAATATAAGGAGTTTTATCTGCCGCCCAAAAAGCCGGGTATCATAGAGATACCGGAAATGCATTACATCGCCGTCAGGGGAAAGGGCGACCCCAACGAACCGGACGGGGAATACAAAGCGTCGATAGGGATATTGTACGCCATCGCCTTCACCATTAAAATGAGCTACATGGGCAGCCACAAAATAGAAGGCTATTTTCCCTATGTCGTACCTCCGCTGGAAGGCTTGTGGTGGCAGAAAGACTGCAGCGGCATCGATTACGCACACAAAGAAAACTTTGAATGGATTTCCATGATTCGGCTGCCGGAATTTGTGACGGAAGAAGAGTTTGCATGGGCTGTCCGCGAAGCCACTGAAAAGAAACACAGCGATTTTTCCAAAGCATACTTTTTCACCTATCAGGAAGGACTTTGCGTACAGTGTATGCACATCGGAAGCTATGACAGCGAGCCTGCCACCATCAGTCAAATGAACGCGTACTTATCCGAAAACAACTATTCCCTTGATTTTTCCGACACGCGCTTTCATCACGAGATATATCTAAGCGACCCCCGTCGGGCAGCTCCCGAAAAGCTGCGGACAGTGATTCGCGAACCCATCAAATAAAAAACGTGCCGTAAGATGCCTTTTTCCGGTTATCTTACGGCATTTTTTGATTGCAAATCACTCTCCTAAAATATTTTTCATACAAGGCTTGCTTATGACGTAACGTAATGAGTTATAATAAAAACACAGAATTTTTTGAAACGGAGAAACTATGGAAAAGCACAGAGCAATACCGGAAGGTTATATGACAGTGGGCGAGGCTGCTAAAAAAATGGGCGTTACGGTTCGCACCCTGCAATACTACGACAAGGAACATTTGCTGTGTCCATCCGCAGCCAGCGAAGGCGGACGCAGGCTTTACAGCGACAAGGATTTGATAAAGCTTCATCAGATTTTATCCTTAAAATCCCTCGGATTCTCTCTGGACGACATCAGGGAAAGGCTGATTCCCCTCGACAGTCCCGCAGATGTTGCCAAAGCGTTATCCGAGCAGGCGGCTGGTATACAACAAAAAATAACATCTCTGTCAGAATCTTTAAAGGAAATTGAGGCCTTGAAAAATGAGGTTCTGCAAATGCAGCAGGTAGACTTTAAAAAATATGCTGACATTATCGTCAATCTTCAGATGAAAAATGAGTTTTACTTTTTAATCAAACATTTTGACGATAAAATGCTTGACCATATCCACAATCAGTTTGACAAAGACAGCGCCTCGGCCTTTATAAAGCGGTTTTCGCTTGTGCTGGATGCATTTACAAAGTTACAGGATCAGAATTTTTTGCCCGACAGCGAAGAAAGCCTGGTTTTAGCAAAGGATTTCTGGGATATTGTGACGGAATTTACCGGCGGCGATATGAGTCTGCTGTCCCAGCTTTTGGAAATCGCAAAACCGGAAGAGGCAAATGAGGATTGGGCGGAAAAGCTTACCTTGATCCAGTCCTATATCCAGCCGGCTTTGGAGGCGTATTTTAAGAGGGCAGGCACGAATCCATTTGCCTGAACCCGTCTGCCGAACCCGTTTCAAATGTGCACAGAAGGGAGACTTAACATGAGTTACGCAATATCCGTTCACGGACTGGAAAAAAGCTACGGCAGCCACGCCGTACTGAAAGGCATCGATTTTAACGTAATACAAGGTGAAATGTTTGCGCTGCTTGGCGTCAACGGCGCGGGAAAGACCACTACGCTTTCCTGTATTGAAGGCTTGAAAAAATACGGAAAAGGCGACATTACAATAGACGGCAAAATGGGTATACAGTTACAGTCGGCTTCTCTTCCCGCTCATATAAAGCCTATGGAGGCAGTCCGATTGTTTGCCAAATGGAAAAAAACCTCCATCGATGAATCTACGCTTACCGCCCTTGGCATCCCCGAATTAAAAAATAAATGCTATTCGGAACTGTCAACAGGACAAAAAAGGCGTCTACACCTTGCCCTCGCTTTAACGGGCAATCCGGATATTCTGTTTTTGGATGAACCGACCGCCGGCCTTGATGTGGAAGGCAGAGCGGCGCTTCACGACCTTATCCGCCGGTTGAAAGCGGACGGCAAAACCATCATTCTCGCCAGTCACGATATGGCGGAAGTGGAAGCCCTTTGTGACAGAATTGTCATTTTGAATGAAGGAAAAATTATATTTGAAGGAACTGCCGCAGAGTTGACAGAGCAGATGGGTGAACATTATATCGTTCACATTAAGACAGAACAGGGCAGCGAGAGTTTTGAAACCGACAACATCGAAGATTCGCTTCTGTCACTGCTTGGCAGCTTAAAACAAAAAGGAAGCAGAATACGGGATATCAAAGTGGACCGCGGCTCATTGGAGCAGCATTTTATGAAAATGACAAGGAGGACAAATGCATGAGCGCTTTTCTTTACGGAGTGGCATTACAATGGAAACTGGATATCAGGAGCAAATCACTCCTCGTCTCCTGCTACCTTGTCCCGCTTATTTTCTTTGCCCTTATGGGCGGTATCTTTACTTCCGTAAATCCAGAAATGAAAGATACGCTCATACAGTCCATGACTATAATGGGCGTATCCATGGGCGCCTTTATCGGCTTTCCTGTTTCCCTTGTGGAAACCTACGGCAGCGATATTAAAAATGTCTATAAGGTCAATGATGCACCCCTGTTTTTCGGACTGGTTTCCATGTTTCTCTCCACCTTTATTCATCTGCTGCTTATGTCTGTCATCATATTTCTGGCAGCTCCCGTCGCTTTTGGTGCAAGTCTTCCCCAAAACCTGCCGCTTTACTTTGCGGCGCTGGCAGTTTTTACCGCTGCCTCTCTTGGCATCGGAAGTCTCCTTGGGCTGGCTGTCAAAAGTCAGGCAAAGCTTCCCATGTTTGCCCAGCTCATCTTCCTGCCGTCCATTATGCTGTCCGGCATCATGTTTCCGCTCGAATTACTGCCCAACGCCCTCGCCGCTATCGGGAAAATTTTCCCTGCAGTATGGGGCTACCGGCTTATGCTTAATGAGGGCTTCCGACTTCAAAATCTGTGGTATCTGCTGCTTTTGTTTGTGGTATCCGCGGTCGGATGCGCGCTTCTGCTTCGAAGATTGGCTAATGAATAACAGGCTGCGCGTTTGTTTCAAGGGCGGCTGCAAATTTAAAGGGAAACTGCTATCGCCTAACAGTTTCCCTTTCGTTTTATTTCTTCTGTGCAACCTAAAAACAGCCATTTAATACCCATTCGTAAGTATCTTCCATTGACCGTTTTCCTTGATTAAACAGTAACCGTATCCCACATGTTTTTCCCCTGCTTCCATTGCGGAGCTCTGTGCGGATCCGGCAACAGAAAAACTGCAGGAAAAATAAATTACCTTTGCTTCCGGTTTATATTCAGCTACCGCACTTCCCCATCCACGCAAAGATTTTATATGCCGGTAACTTAAGTCACTGTCATACTCCGCATGGAAATCTTCAAACATGAGACCGTTCTCATATTCATATGCTTTCCGCTCTCTTTCTAATTCATCCGCATAGAATTCTGACAGACAACTTAAACATCCTGAAATATCCCCCTGATTTTTCAATGCAATATATGCCAACAGCGCTTTTTCCGCCTGCGCCACATCTTGCTTTGTCAGTCCGTTTTTGTCTTTATCTATCGCATAAAAATAATATAATATGCCGCCTGCTGCCAATAATACGATTATGCCGATAAGGGCAATCTTTTTCCACTTGCTTTTCATTTTCCGCCTTTCTTCTTCCTCACATAGTTACTTATCAAACGTGCCTCCTCATGGGAAACAAGCAACTCGGGTGTGCGTTTGTTTCAATACCCATTCTCAAGTATCTTCCATTTACCGTTTTCCTTGATTAACCAGTAACCATATTCCACATAGTGTGCCCCTACCTCCATTGCAGAACTCTGTGAGGATCCGGCAACAGAAAAGCTGCAGGAAAAATAAATTACCTTTGCTTCCGGTTTGTATTCGACAAACCTTCCTCCTCCACGCAAATATCCTATATGCCGATGGCTTAAATCAATGTCATATTCCGCATGGAAATCTTCCAGTATGCGACCATTCGTATATTCATATGATTTCCGCCATCTTTCCAATTCATCCGCATAGAATTCTGACAGACAGCTTAAGCATCCTGAAATATCCCCTTGGTTTCCCAAAGCAATATATGCCAACAGCGCTTTTTTCGCCTGCGCCACATCCTGCTTTGTTAGTCCGTTTTTGTCTTTATCTATTGCATAAAAATAATATAATATGCCGCCTGCTGCCAATAGTACGATTATGCCGATAAGTGCAATCTTTTTCCACTTGTTTTTCATTTTCCGCCTTTCTGCATCCTCACACTGTTATTTATCAAACGTGCCTGCATGGAATCGCATTTGCCGCATATAGCGACCATCTGTCCCTATCACTTCAGTTAATTTTCTACTGCTGCGATTACCAGTATGTTGTGCGACATAGATAAGGTCATACGAAGGATTTGAACCTCCGGGCACTGATACAACATACACCGAATGATAATAGGAACTACCATCAACACTAACCTGTAAAATATCCCCTGCTGAAATGTCAATGGGTAGCACACCTGTATACCAGCCACCATTGTTGTACCCAGTCGCTCTGGGCCCATTTCCCGTATTACCTGTCACATAACTCCAAAAATTGTTTACCATTTCCCAATTGGGCATCCCGCCGCCACTTCCACCTTGCCAAACGCCGGGAACCATCCTAACCTTATTTCTTATATTGTTTATCATGTCCGTATTACTCATTGTGCTATTCCAGCCGCCATAAGCTGCCCAGACACATTGAGACACAAAATTCGTACAATCACCCGTTTCCTCATTATAAAAGTTTCCATTTGGAGTGTCTCCATAAGTTCGCGCATATTGCACCCCTCTCCCGGCATCATACGCATATGACGCTGCACGCGAAATACTTTCCTCTACCGCAGACACACTTCCGATTTGTTCCTGTGTGACTTCATCCATTTCCTGTCTCAACATTTCAAGTTCCGTAATGAGAATGCCCAATTTATTGGATAAATTTTCTTCCGTACTCTCTGCTGACATCATTTCAGGTATCGCTGCCATTTTTTCACAAAAACTTCCATAAAAGTCTTCCACAGTAAATACTATTTTTGTAATTTTATATTCTCCGAAAACATCCCTTACCTGCATATCAAGCTGCACATTGTATGCATATCCGGTTCCACCGTCGGTATATTCAAAATCTTCGTTTAAGTATATGTGTAAATTAACAACATCCGCACTACCTGACACCACTTCCGTTTTTACTATACTACAGTCGTGAGAGCGGTACCCACTGTTCATGTTCTGCATAATGGCAAACCGCCATTCCATAAATGCTTCAAAAAAAGCATTATCATCATTTTGCTCCATTATCTGTTGCAATTCACTTGTGCTTTGCTGCACCAAAGAATCCGAATAAGCTTTTGCAAAATCTTGTACAATGACATCAACATCTCTGTCACATACCATATTTTCATTTGCACTCGCACTCACTGTGCACAAAGCAAACAGTAAAATAAAAGCGGTCATAATTGATGTTAATTTTTTACAATTTCTTTTCATAAAGTTCTCCTTTCCGATTTGTCTAATATTATGACAATAAATTATCATGTCAATGCAATAAATACAAGGGTCAGAGTTGTCAAACACATTTTGACCGCCCCGACCCTTGTACCACTTTACTTCTTTATCTCTTACTGCAAATATCTTCCACAGATACTTTCCACGGATACCTTCCGTGCCCACTCCTTATAAAACGCCTCTTCATGGGAAACAAGCAGAACCGTACCGGAAAATTCTGACAACGCGGTCTGCAGCGCTTCCTTTGCCCGAGCGTCAAGGTGGTTCGTCGGTTCGTCCAGTATCAGAAAATTACAGGGAGTAAGCGTCAGCAGGCACATTTTTACCTTTGCCTGCTCCCCGCCGCTCAAGGTTCCCAACGGCTGGGCGGCATGCTTTTCCGAGATTCCGCATCTTGCAAGCTTTTTCCTGATTTCCTTCATTACCATGTTTGGATATGCGTCGGCAACTGCCTGTATAGGCGTCTTTGCCTCATCCTCCCATACCAAATCCTGCGCAAAATAGCCGATTACAACCTGCTCTGAAAACCGAAAACTGCCCTGTATGGGTGCAAGCTCCCCGACAAGCGTTTTTAGCAGCGTGGATTTTCCGATTCCGTTGAAGCCCGAAATTACCACCTTCTGCCCGCCTCTTACAGTAAAATCAAGACCTGATAGAACGGGATACTGATACCCCACTGCCAGCCTTTTTATTTGGAGATGCTCCACATTTGTAAGCGGCAGTGCCGAAAACTGAAACTGCGGCATTATCTCCTTCTCTTCCAGCGCCTCCATTTTTTCCATTCGCTCCAGACGAGTCCGCCTTCCTCTTGCCATTTTGGACTTGATTCCCGCAATATTTTTACGGATAAATTCCTCCGTCTTTTTAATTTCTCTCTGCTGGGCTGCATACTGACGCACATAGTCCTCCCGCAGAAGCGTTTTCTTTTTTAAAAATTCAGAGTACGTCCCATAATATTTTGCTATGGTTTTGTTGTCGATGTCGCAGATGCGGTTTGCAATTTTTTCCAAAAAATCATAGTCATGCGACACCACCATAAAGGCATTCTCCAGTCCTGCCAGATAGTCTGACAGCCACGCGATATGCTCCTTGTCCAGAAAATTCGTCGGCTCATCCAACAGCAACACGTCCGGCTTTTCCAAAAGCAGCTTCGCTAAAATCACCTTTGCCCGCTGTCCGCCGCTCATCTGCCCGACGGGACGCGCAAGCCCAATCGCAGACAGTCCCAACCCGCTTGCCACCTGTCCGATACGGGTATCAATGTTATAAAAACCTTGTATTTCAAGCCGCTCCTGATACTTTGCCGCAAGCTCCAGCGCCTTTTCATCGTCCGCTGCTTTCTCATAAAGCAGAAGCATTTCCTGCTCAAGGCGGTATAGCCCCTCATACGCTGATTTTAAAAACGCCTCCATGGTAATATCCTTTTTTATTTCTGCATATTGGTCCAGATAGCCCACGGCTGCCTTCGGATTTCGTATTACACGCCCGGCATCCGGCATAATCTGCCCTGTGCAAATTTTAATCAGAGTGCTCTTTCCCGCACCATTCTGCCCCACAATGCCGATATGCTCGCCCTTATTCAGTGTAAAACCTGCATTTCTGTAGAGCAGGTTGTCACCGAAAGCATGGGTCAGGCCTTCTATTTCTAATAAACTCATCTCTATCACATTCCTTTCAACGCTAATTTACAATGGCCAACTACGAAATTCGTTATGCAGCAAGTGTCATTGTACGGATTGTATATTCCAACGCAGACACGCTTTCGCTCCGAGCTTGCCGTAGCGGTACGTAAGCTGCCAAAATACGGCAGCAAGTCATGCAGGCATGACTTTGGTACCGACGGTAAGCAAAGGTCTGCTTATGGAATATACAATCTGTACAATTTGAAAACGGCAGATATAAGTTTCACAGTTGACTATTCATTTACAAACACAAAAAAGCAGAAAGCTTTCGTGCATTTTTCTGCACCGCCTTCTGCCTTTATAAAAGCGCCTGCCAAGCATATAAGCATGCTTTTTGCTAACGCTTTTTACATCACAAAAGGCTACGGACAAAACATTGTCCATAGCCTTTCACGCCTGATTTACCCACGGAAAACAAGCCATAAGCGCACTGTTGCACTTACCGCTCTGTTTCCCGATGAAATCCAAACACGCTGTTCAAGCGCTATACTCTGTACAATGTTTCATCGGTATGGATTGTACAGAGCTGCGTTTTCTGCAAAGCTGGCTGGTTAAATAATAACCCATGGTAATTCTCCTTTGTTTATCTATTTCTTTTTTATAATTTACTCTACTCTTATGGAAAATCCTTCATAAATTCCAACCGGCACATCTTCTCCAAAGGAATATTCTTCCATTGTCTCCTGCTCAAATCGATACACCAAAATCTGATTCTTTATCGGGTCAACAATCCAATACTCTCTGACACCGGCAGTACGATATTTAAAAAGTTTTTTAAAATAGTCCATAGACTTGCTGCCTGATGAAACAATCTCAATTATCCAATCCGGAGCGCCATTACAGCCCTTATCCGTAATCTTATTCTTATCACAAATAACCGATATATCAGGCTCTACATAATTTTCATTATTTTCATTCAAAAATACGGCAAACGGTGCGGGAAACACCTCACACTCGCCCTTATTTTGTTTGATATAATCTTTTATCTGATAATGTAAATCCGAAACAAGCCTCTGATGCCTTGTGTTCGGCGGAGCCATATAATAAATTTTCCCGTCAATTAATTCCGCACGTTCCCCATCCGGCAAAGCATAAATATCATCTATTGTGTAAGATTCTTCTTTTTTTGATGTCTTTATAATATTTACCCCCGCTCTTAAGTGTATTATATACAAAATTTCCGGAAAATACAATCCCTCTCTGATTACAGCCCTTTTTCCTTTCGTGTTGATAATTCTTAAAAGAAGCTTAGTGCGTTCTTCTGCTGCAATTCTCCGAACCTATGATGTCAAACAATTTTCTGCAAGCCAACATTTTACATATTCCACATATGCCAAATCATTCCCACTGAAACGTAAAAAATGGACATAGATTTGTGCCATATAGTATTGCACAGTATGAGCATTATAGCTGCCATATTTACAGTATCCTTTTAGAAACTGTTGCTGTTCCTCTTGTGTTTTCAAGAACTTTTGCCCCGGACGCAGAATCAATGCCCAGGCAATATCAAAGTCCCTGTCTCCATAACCGGATAATTCAAAATCCAACACTGCGCTGATATGATGATCTTCCCATAGAATGTTTGCATAATGGAAATCCCCATGGGTAAAAACGAGCGTTTTATCAGATGGCATGTTCACAAAATATGGTTTTAAAAATGCAATATCCAGTTTTTCCAAAACTTCATCAGTTGGTGAATGGAAGAATTTTCTATCAGAAACCGGAACGGCATTAGGTTTTAAGGTATGAATATATCCTAAAGTTTCTCCATATTCCTCCATATAAGATAGAGCCGCACCATCTTTATTGTCCCCAAGGATCACAGATAAACGCTGCCCGGGCATTTCAGACGTCACCACAAAAGGTGTGCCTTGAAAATCGGCGTCAAGTATTTTCGGAATATATGGCAAATCCAACTGTTTTAGAAGTAGAACCTCATTTTCAATGCCGGCGCCTTCCTGCCGGGCAACCTTGACATATGCTGTGATTTCTTTTCCCTCATAGGTTCCTTTCACATGAAAAACATCGTTTCCGGCATGGGGATACCCTAAAATTTCAATCGGGTGGAATGTATGAAAATTCAGCGCAAATAAGTCACACGTATCGCGCCATTTTTTAGGGTGCTGAAACAAAACTGTATTTGCCATATAATGATCAATCTCCTTATTTTATTCTCCTCGCAAGCAATACCGATTACTCCCTTTTAAATTTCAAAATCTTCTGAGTGAAAATTGCTGTAATATCTTCCTTTCACGGCGGTAAATTTCAGCACACAGTAATCAGGGTCTGTCACGCCCTCTGCGTAATATATGGTGTCGCCCTTCTGCCAGATCATCTCTTTACTGGCAGCATCCTCCAGTACCTCCATCGTACCGATTAACATAACACCCCTGAAAAAACGCTTATCATAAAAGTAAATGCTGGCATTGGGATTTTCCCGATACTGTGCCACCCGCATGGAAGAAGTATTGGTTGAAAACCAGAATTCCCGTATTCCCTCTCTTTTGCGGGGCGAAAGCATCGCTTTCATATTGGGAAATCCTTCCTCCGAAATCGATGCGATAAAAGATACCTTTTGCTTGTCAATTAAATTACCTATGGTTTTTTCCGGATTTCTCATCATAATAAATCCCTCCTCTGTGCTGTTGTCTCTGAAAGAATGCATTTTCGCAAATACTCCAATGCCAGTTTCTGGCCCTCCAATTCCCTTTCCCCGCAATATACCGAATCATGGTAGCCCTCTACAGCAATATCACCCTGATATCCTCCCTGCTGCAAAATATGAATGATTTCTTTCCAGTCCGTGTCCCCTCTTCCCGGAAAGCAGTGCTTACAATAAGACTCCCCGAACCAAATGCCATACTTCTCAATATGTTTTTTATCTAACTGCGCATCTTTTCCATGTACATGAAATATTTTGGGCAGCCAGTCGTTTAACTGTTGTATGGGATTTATCAACTGCCCTACTTGATGAGCCGGCTCCCACTCCAGTCCCAATCGGTCACTGTCAACCTCTTGAAACATCATTTCCCATGCCCTTGGACAAAAGCCGATATTGCAAGTCGTTCCATACCAGTGACCATACATATGCGCATTTTCTATTCCGATTCTCACATTACTGCTTTCTGCAATCCTGACCAGTTCTGAAAAAACCTTTTTAAATTCCGGCATGGAATCGTCCACACTTTTACCGGAAACCGCTCCTGCAAAAGTCCCGATAAAATCTGTTCCAAACAAATGTGCATTTTCCATACAGTATCTCAATTCCGCCCGTGCCTGCTCACTTGCCAACGGATTACAATATAATCCAATCCCTGAAATAGTAACTCCTGAATCCCCAATTGTACTCTTCATCTTTTTAGACAGCTCATCCAAATCAAGACCGCCCAGTGTTTCATTAAAATATAATTCAACTGTATCAAATCCCAACTTTATTGCATTTTCCAAATCCTCAAAGATGTGATTTCCCCTAATACATGTTCCAATCTTCATTTTCATTCCTCTCTTCTGCTAATATTCTCAAACCATTTTTATCATCTTTCTCTACAATATATAATACTTAATATTCGGTTAAAAATCTATACATTCTGTCGATTTTTACCCGTCAAAGTGATATAATAAATCCAATTTATCACTATAATACGAAATATAAGAGGCCAAAATTGATGAATATAAAATATCCTGACTATCGCAACTGCATAGCCAACCTTGCCTGTTCAATTCTGCAATATTACGAAGTAACCCCACCCAATCCCACATTGCCGCAAGCCGATGCCCTTCTGCAAAAGGATTACAAAAATGTTGTACTGCTTCTGCTTGACGGTATGGGAATCAATATTCTGCAAAAACATCTTTTGGAAGATGGTTTTTTCCACAGGCATCTGAAATCGGTATATTCCTCGACATTTCCGCCCACGACGGTAGCCGCGACCACCGCCGTTGACAGCGGTCTGTTTCCCAATCAGTCCGGCTGGCTCGGATGGACGGGATATTTTGATAAAATAGACAGAAATATTATTTATTTTTTCAGCATCGATGACGATACGGGAGAACAGATGGATTACAATGTGGCGCATACCTATGTTCCCTATGAAAGCGTTCGTGACAAAATTAAAAAATCCGGTGCCGACGCTCATTATCTTGCACCATTTGTGGAGCCTTATCCCAAAAGCTACGCCACTTTCTGCGAGGAAATCAAGCGGCTCTGCGACATGGACGGCCGCAAATACATATACGCTTACTGGGACGAACCGGATGCCACAATGCACAAAAACGGCGTTGACGGAGACGATATACGACAAATTCTTGTCGATATTGAAAAAATTACAGAGCAGCTTGCAGGCGGACTGCAGGATACCCTTTTGCTTATTACGGCTGACCACGGACATATTAATGTCAAAAATGAATCATTAACCGACTATCCGGATATTACGGAATGCCTTGTCCGTATGCCTTCCATAGAAATGCGGGCGCTCAATTTCTTTATCAAAGACGGCATGAAAGAACAATTTTCTCAGACTTTCAACAGACATTTCAGCGAAAGCTTTCTGCTGCTTTCAAAAGAAGAGCTTATGAAAAAACAGCTTTTTGGCTACGGAAATAACCACGCTGAACTGGATAGCATGCTTGGCGACTACCTTGCCGTCGCAATCGGCGATATTTCTATCGGCAACGTGCCAAACCATTTTAAGGGCAATCACGCCGGTCTTACCACAGAGGAGATGGAAATTCCTCTGATTGCCATTACACGATAACAGCAGAGTCCAGTCAAAGGGAGGCAATTTCTATGACACGTATCAAAAAAGAATCTTCTACGGAAAAGAAGAAATATACCCTACAGCAGTGCGGCTGCATCTACTTGCTGGTAAACTGCATCTTTCTGCTTCCCACCGTACTGATTAGACCGCTTCTTGTCCCATTATTCGAGATGCTGTATCACCATCTCCCGAATTTTGCCCTCAGGATTTTGGATGGTATCGGCATGGTCTTTTTAGTTTGGTGGATACCACTCATTTTCTACTACCTTCTCAGACTGATGTATCTGCATTTTGTATTATCGCTTGGCTTTTTGGGATTTTCCATATATAAGCTGACCAAAGAGAAAAATATGAAGTTATTTTTATGGATTCTTCTCCTGACGATAGTTTCCGCCGCGTTTAATTTTTACTGGCTGACACACGGCGGACCCTACACCGTTGTATAAGAAACGATAAAAACCTGTCCTCAAACGCGCCTGAGGACAGGTTTTCTGTTACTTCTGCATACTCTGTATTGTATCTATAATTTGTTTTGCCACTTCTTCCTTGCTCATAATGGGAAGCTCTTTTGCGCTATCTTTTGTGATGAGCGTTACGATATTGGTGTCCGTGCCGAAGCCCGCGCCTGCCTGTTTGACATTGTTGGCGACTATCATATCCACATGCTTTTTCTCCAGCTTGGCACGGGAGTTTTCCAGCATGTTTTCCGTCTCCATGGAAAAGCCGCAGAGGAATTGCCCCTCCCTGCGATTGTTCCCCAAAAACTGCAGGATATCCTCGGTGCGCTCTAAAGCAATTGACAGTTCCGTGTCCTTTTTCTTTATCTTTTCATCGGATACCTCCACAGGGCGGTAATCCGCCACCGCTGCCGCCTTGATAATAATGTCCTGTTCTTTATAACAAGCTTTCACAGCATCCGCCATATCCTTTGCGGAAACGATATCGACAATTTTAACAAAGGAAGGCTTCGGCGTCTCCGTTTTGCCCGTGATTAGCGTTACTTCTGCGCCTCTCTGCATACAATGCTTTGCTATGGCATAGCCCATCTTGCCGGTGGAGTGGTTGGTAATATAGCGGACAGGATCTAATTTTTCCATGGTGGGTCCGGCTGTTACAAGCACCTTCTTTCCCGCCAAATCCTTTTCATACGCCACTTCCCGCAAAATATATTCCAAAAGCACCTGCTCGGAGGGCATTTTGCCTGCGCCAACGTCCCCGCACGCCAAATAGCCCGTATCCGGCGTAATAACCTCCATGCCGTAATGTACAAGCTTTTTGATGTTGTCCTGCACAACAGGATTTTCATACATATGGGTATTCATGGCGGGCGATACAATTTTTTTACAAGTGCACGCCATCACCGTAGTAGTCAGCATATCATCCGCAATACCATTCGCCAGCTTGCCGATGACATTGGCGGACGCCGGCGCCACCAGCACTACATCCGTGCTCTTTGCCAGCGAAACATGCTCCACACTGTACTGAAAATTCCTGTCAAAGGTATCAATCAGACATTTGTTGCCGGTCAGCGTTTCAAAGGTAATGGGGTTGATAAAATTTGTCGCATTCTGCGTCATCAGCACAGTGATATTGGCGTGAAGCTTTTTTAACATGCTCGCCAGATTGGCAATCTTATACGCCGCAATACTGCCCGTCACCGCCAATACAATATTTTTCCCTTCCAGCATAATTTCTCTCCTTACCTATTATTGCTTTGGGTAATTGCGAAACTCACCTTTGCCTGTTTCGAATTGTGCACATGATATATTCCATAAGCAGACCTTTGCTTACCGCCGGCACTTAGCGAGGTTTTTTCGAGCTTAGTACCGCTGCGGTAAGCTCGGAGCGAGAGCGCGTCTGCGTTGGAATATACCATGCGCACAATGACAACAGCATATTTCTGAGTTTCGCAATCACCTATTCCTACGCTTTGGCGGCAGACGCTGTATCCTTGCGCACCTGCGGCATAACCTTTAGCAGCACTACACTGACAGCCGTACCGATAATCACTGCCACGATGGCTTCCGGTATGCCGTTTGCCGCAATAATTCCCAGAATAACGTCATATACCGCGTCAATCGCAACGTTCTTCGCTGCTGCCAGTTCTTCTTTAAAGCAGAAATAAATCAAATTCATAACCAACAAAGTATTCGTAAAAGCACCCAGCGCTGCTGCCACAGGAATGGCAACCATCCTGCGTCCCTTGAAATTTTTAAGCAGCTTTTCTATGCCTTTGTAAACAAAGTAGGGAACAACACCGACCAGAATCCTGGGAACCAGCGCAATGACAACGCTCCAGCCATTGCCGCCTATGCCACCCACCGAGTAGAACGGGGAAAAAGCAAAAGACAAAAGGCTTGGCTCTAAGGTGTTTTTTATCAGACTTGTGAGACCAAACACCCCTCCTAATACCGCTCCGATTTTCGGTCCAAGTACAATGGATCCGACGATCACCGGTACATGGAGCAGCGTCGCCTTGATGATAATGAGATTAATGTAACCCACATTAGGTACGAAAGTCATGACAACAATAATTGCAATAAAAAGCGCCGTCACAACCATGTTAAAAGTTTTTTTACTATTCATTTTTGTTTCCTCCTGTTATCATTCTCTTTTTTAAGAGATACAATACGCTTAAAAAATAGCATGATATTAATAAAAAGTAAATAGGAGGAGCAAAAGTTTTGCAAATTTATGCAGATTTACAGCAAGTCACGCCTTTTCAAAACAATACTCAACCCGCAATTTCCCCTCTGCAACCTCTGCCTCTACGCTTCCTCCCATAGCTTCCGTCAGAAGCTTTGAGATGGTCAGTCCGAGACCGGTGCTCTGGCTGGTGCGGGATTTTTCCTGTACATAAAAACGTTCAAACAGGTGGGCTGCGTCTTCCGGCTTCAGTGCCGACGTATCGTTTTCAAACACAATGCTGATGTTATCTTTCTTTGCCGAAATACCAATATAAAGGCTGCTTTCTGCATAGCGCAGGGCGTTTTGCAGCATATTGTTGAAGATTCGTTCTAACGCGCCGGTATCAGCCGGAAGATAAAGCGGTTCTTCGGGCGCGTCAAACTGTACGGAAATTTTTTTCTTTTCAAATTCCTGATAAAAGAGAAGGCTTATTTCTTTGGCAAAATGTACAAGCTCCACCTTCTCCATATTCAGGTGATAGTCATTCATCTCCAGACGGGACAAATCATAGAAATTGCCGATAAGTCCCTGCAGGCTTTTTGCTTTTTTGCTCACACGCTCTATCGCCGCCGCGTCCTCCGCACTCAGCTCATCCGTGTCCAGAAGCTCCAGATAACCGATGATAGCCGTCAAAGGCGTGCGCAAATCGTGACTGATATTTTCAATCTGTGCGCGCAGCGCTTTTTCCCTATTTTGATAAAAAATTCTTTCTTTTCTTGTCAAAAGAATGTAGCGGTTTAAATTCTCCAGCAGATTCTCCAGTCCTTTGTCCGGAAAAGAAAGAAGCAGAATCCGGTTATCTTCCGGATTCTGTTCTATCGACGCAAACTCTTCTGCTGACTTTTTTACAGCAGACTTCAGGCTGTAAAAACGCACTATATAGATAACGGCAGCCAAAGCCGCTATTGTAAAAAGCAACCAACCCATATGTCATTTCCTTTCCCGCCGTTATCTGACGATTGCGTCATTTTATTTCTTTATGCCTCAGCCCCACAACACCCCATATCAGGAATATTGCAATTCCGATCACACCTGCAAGAATCATTCTAGTCAGTCCGTCCCTCGTCATCCATGCCATGACCACTTCTCTTGCCATCCCGTCCTCGGTCATGATAATCTGATTGTCCTGCAATACTTCATATACCAGCCACTTGGAAAGTCTGGCAAAAAAATCAAACTTCTTCCCCATCATTCCCAAAATTTCGGACACCATGGGGACACCTATCATAAGTCCAAACCAAGACCAAATGGCTCCTGTCGTCGTTCCGAGCAAAAAGCAAAATGTAATGGCCGCAATTTCCCCTGTAAGCAGGGCCGGTATGCTTGCTCCGATTCCCCGAAACATTTTAAGCAAAACATCTATGCCGCTGTTTTCCAACAGCAGATACGCACTTATAATAAAAATACCCAGTACAGCCGCCAGCGCAGCAGCGGACACAATCGCCCCTACCAAAATCTTGCCGAAATACAGAGAAATCCGCGAATACCCAAAGGCAATACTGTTGGAAATTGTTTTGTTTTTGTATTCGTCTGCAAAAATAATACTGCCCATGCACAGTGTCAGGAAAAAGACCGAGTTCAACGCACTCCACACCATACTAAAGACAAACCCTGTATTGTTGTAGGCAAAATGACCTCCTTGCCCAAAAAGATGCAACACTACATTCATACTCAAAAGCAGCAACGCGCAGATTCCTGACAAAATATAAATTCCTTTAGAATGTACTATCCTGTATAATTCACTTTTCATATAATTCATCATAATGTCACACCCCATTCCTGCGAATCGTCGGTCTGATTTTCCGCACCGATTAAATTCATGTAATAGTTTTCCAGATTAATTTCTTTCATCTCAAAGGCAAGCAGCCCGATATCATGTTTCACCGCCAGCGCGCTGTAATCGCTGACCCTGTCCACATGCTCCAAAATATGGATGCAGTTGCCGGGCAGCACTTTGTATTTGCTGCACAAAAGCTCTGTCTCAAGCAGCGCGGCATAAGCCGCCGCATCCGTAACTTTGACCTCCAGAAAGGTACGGCATTTTTCCTTGAGCCTTTCCGCAGTCACTTCCTCCACCAGTTCGCCCTTGTTCAAAAAACCATAATCGGTAGCAATATTCTCCAGTTCTGTCAGAATATGGCTGGAAATCAGGATGGTAACATTTTTTTCTCTATTCAGTTTTAACAACAGATTTCGGATTTCAATAATGCCCGAAGGGTCAAGTCCGTTAATCGGCTCGTCTAAAATCAGAAACTCCGGCTCTCCCATCAGGGCAAGCGCAAGTCCGAGACGCTGCTTCATACCCAGCGACAAATTTTCAAACTTCTTTTTTGCCGCATGTTCCAGACCGACCATCCTCAACATTTCATCCACAATTTCCTTGCCCGGAATGCCCCTCTGTATACGGTAATATTCCAGATTCTGCTTTGCAGTCAGTTTGGGATAAAAGCCCGGATTTTCAATGATGGCGCCCGTCTGCCTCCGCACCTTCCGATATCCTGCCTCATTGTCTTCGCCCAACAGCGTAAAAGTTCCGCTGTCCGCTCTTGTCTGTCCGGTTAAAACCTTTAAAAAAGTTGTCTTGCCGGCTCCGTTATTGCCGACCAAGCCGTAAATGCTTCCTTTTTTTACAGTAATGTTTACATCCTTCAGCGCTGCTGTTTCGCCATATCGCTTATTCAGCTTTTGGGATTTTACAACAAATTCTAAACTCATCTCTTCCTCCATTCCAAAGACTTATGTGTGAATCCACACTTTCCTCCCGGTTATGTACCAAGCATACCCTTTACACTGTAAATAAGTCCTTTAGAAAGTTTAAAGAAATCGTAAAGTTTGCTTTTTATCACCTTTTACGCCATTTTAAACCCGATGCCCCATACCGTCTTTATGTATTCCTCTCCGTCTGCGGCGGCAATCTTTTTGCGAAGGTTGCTGACATGCACGTTTACGGTATTATCTTCCCCATAATAGCCGCCCTGCCAGACCTGTTCATACAGACTTTCCCGTGAATATACCTTTGACGGATTCTGCATCAACAGATAGAGAATGTCGAACTCATGCCCTGTCAGGGCGAGCGGCTGACCGTCCACCTTCACCTCCCGCGCTTCGGGATAAAGTGCCAGCTTTTTATAATGGATGGGCTGCTGCCTGTCAGCACCACCCATATGCCGCCTGTATCTTCTGAGCGCACCATTTACCCTTGCGATTACCTCTTCCTTTTCAAAGGGCTTTATCAAGTAATCGTCCGCGCCTGCATTCAAAACCTGAACCTTGTCCTCAAGGGCTGTTTTCGCAGAAATAACAATCAGTGGAATGTCGCTTCTTTCCCTGATTTCACGGATAAGCTCCTCTCCCATAACGCCCGGCAGCATCAAATCGAGAAGTATCAGGTCATATTCTTTTGATATGCCGCCCTCTTCTGCACCCGCAAAAAGCCGCAGCTCCGCCTCGCTTCCGGAAAACGCCGAAACCGTCTCATAGCCCTGACTCTTCATAATCCTTGCCAATATCTGATTGATATCTGCGTCATCCTCCACAATCAGGATTTTCGTATCTGCCATGCTTCTTACTCCCTTTCCTGCCGCCGCAGCCACTCGCCCAGTCCCAGTACAATAAACATCTGCGATATATTCATAATCTGCTGAAAGCTGAAAATATTGTTTATGGTATAGCTGAAAATAGCAAGACCACATGCCATACAGAGCGCACGGCCCGCTCTTGTCCGCAGAAAACGCACGATCGCGCTCACTATCATGCCTGCAAAGCCAAAAAGACCAATGATGCCCAGATTGGCGAGAATCGTAATCCACTCTCCATGGGCATTTGTCAGTCTGCTGTTGCCAAACTGCGACCGAACCATGTCAAGCAGCCCGCTGTCGGGCCCCTTATAAATATATTCCGCCATACCATCCGGTCCGATTCCCACTACTTTGTGCAGCGAATCCAATGAAGACCACGCGCGGATACCGGCTTTCCATGTACCGCCCCTGCCGCTTCCCCACTCTCTGTTAAAGGTAAAAAGCGGATTTTCGGAAAGCGCGCCTATGCTCCCCGGATGCAGGGTATTGACTACAACCATAACAATAAATGACACTAGTATCAATCCAATCAAACCCATAAATATGTACCAGCCCCGTCGAATACCCTTTTCATACCGTTTTGCTCTCCGCCCCTCACTCGTACTCTCTTCAGCGCTCTTACCATCCTCTGTCTGCCCAACCGAAAACAGCTTCTTTCTCAGCCACAAATACATGCACAGTAATACAATACCTGACACCCAGGGCAGCATCGTCTTTGTCAAAGCATATGACACCAGCGTCATATATTGATTCCGTTCCGGAAAGAGCAGTTGCACCACGGACAACGCACAAGCCGTTCCGCAAAAAAGCAAGAGCAATTCCAGAAAATTCTGAAGCCTCTCGCGCTTTCTCACTGCAAGCGTCCCAATAAGCAGAATCACCGCAACCAGTGCCAGTGCACCGCTGTCGCTTCCCTGCGTAATGCCGGTGGCAAAACCCACCGCAGCAGCACAGCCCAAAACAGCACGAATCGCTCTGTTCCTCGTTTTATTTCCTTCTTTTCGTCTATAAAACACAAAGCAGCCGGCCGCAACAGGATATAACACCGACCAGTAACCGCAGTACCAGTTGATATTGCCGATGGTTGAAATAAAGCCCGGTCCAATTGACATAATTCCCAGCGGATTCACACCATAGCGGTTTAAAAGCCCGAGCAAAAACACCAAGAATGGAACCACGATGAGAACACCCGCCGTCCATTTTGCCGCCCATTTCGGCAACAATCTGGAAACGGCAAAATAGGAGCCAAGCATAAGAAGCTGCGGCAGAAAGCCCATGTACCACCCCGATGTCCCCAGACGCAGCACGGTCCTGTAATTGGTGTAATAATAAGATAAAAATACGCCTATCGCATACACAATGGCAAACTTATCCGTCAGCGACATTTCATCCAGCAAATAGTTTAAAAGAATCGAAAATTTCCCTTTTTCCCCCTTGTTTTCTACAAAAAAGCAAAGCAGGACAAATACCACATAAAAAATAAAAATATAGAGAAATGCCTTTCCGATGGCAAAGCCTTTATTCATAAAAAAATCCGACTTGTTTGTTCCGATATAAACATAACCCGTTTCCTTTTCAAAATAAAACGGCAGAAACACAAGCATACAGATAAGGTACACAACCGTCACAAGTTGAAGCAGAAGCCGCAGAACTGTCCGGCAGAGCTCCGGTATGCTCATCTCCCCGATTTGTACTTTTACTTCCCGCTTCTTTTTTTCCCAGTCCCGATACAAGTCTTTTACTTTATACATGGCCCTTTACACTGCTCCCGTAGCTGTCCGATATAATTTCATTCCTTATCATAATGCATTTGTTTCGCGTCGTCAACATAACGCCCATACGCCGCGTAAATCTGCATAATCAGGACAAGCCCAATCGGCCCTTTTACAATTCCCCACAGCCCGAACAGCTTAAGACCCGCATAAACTGCTATCAGAATGGCAACCGGATAAACGCCCACTTTCTGCCCAATCAGTTTCGGCTCCAGAAATTCCCGCAGCAGCGCACATACAATATAAATAATGACGCAGACTGCCGCCTTCCAGTAAAAGCCGGAAAAGAGCTGCCATATGGCAAGCGGAATCAACACAATACCGGTGCCGATAAAGGGAAGCGCATCCAGTATGCCGGCCAGAATACCAAACCATACACCGTTTTGTACGCCTGTGAAAAAAAGACTGAGAGAACAAATTGCTGCAATGGACAGCATAATAATAACCTGCGCCTTGACAAAGGTTGCAATATACCGAAGAACGCGCAGTGCAATTTCCAATACGGTGCGGCTCCCTTCATGTGCTCCCATAAAAGAAAGAATCGCATCGTAATCTTTTGCCAGAAGCATAGTGGTAATCATGGTGACGGCAAGTATGCCGATAATGGACAATAACTGCCTGATATAAGTCCATGTGCTCCCCAGAAGTCCCGGAAGCACCTGTACCTGAAAATTTTCCACAAACACATCTATCTGCTCAATCAGAACCTGCTCCAGCCCTTCTGTGTTGATTCCCAGAAATCCGCCCACGCCGTCACAACAATCCGTCACAAACAACTGCACACTCTGCTGTACATCGTCCAGCCCTTCCACCCAGATGGGAATTTTCTGCAAAAGCAGTGAACCGCCCATCCACACCAGAATAATCAGAATGCCGCAGAGCAGAAAGAGAATCACGCCCGCAAGGTACTGTTTTTTAATTTTTGTCTTTTTCTGGATATCGTCAAAAGTAGGATAACAAAAGGTCAGAAACATGCCCGCAATGATGATGGGTGTCAAAAGCGGACTGATAAACCGCAGAAAAAAATAGACCGCTCCTGTAATCAGAAGCAGTACTATATACTTGTTTTGAAAAATTTTGTTTTTTTCCTGCATACCAATCCCCTTCTTTCAAGGCAAAATACTTACCCATATTTATTTCTGGAATTAGTATAGGATTTTTCAAAAATATCATTCACAAAAAAATGCAAAAATCGGCTGTTCGGGACTGACACTATATTCCATTTTCTTTCCGCTCACAGGATGCAGAAAGGACAGGTGCACCGCGCACAATGCCACATTGCGAACCTGTAGACTCCCGGATAACGCACGGCTTTTTTCACTTCCGTATTTGGCATCTCCGAGCAAGGAATATCCTGCGTGAGATAACTGCGCCCTGATTTGATGAAAACGCCCTGTTTTAAGCCGTATCGCAAGCATGGAAATTTCTTCCTGCTCCACCTCTTTGGCAGACAGCACCTCAAAGCTTAATGCCGCTTTTTTCGCGCCTTCCGCAGCTATCTTCGCAGACGGCGGACAAATTTTGGCCAGACCGCCTTCTTTTTTTATATAATCCACAAGCTCCTGCTTTGCAGGCTCCGGCTTTCCACAGACAATCGCAAAATAATCCTTGCAGAAATTTTCTCCGGCAAGCTGTCTGTTTAGCGCGGCAGCCGCCTGCGGCGTTTTCGCAAACACCAAAACTCCCTCCACCGGCTGGTCCAGCCTGTGAATCACGCCAAGGTACGGCTGTTTCCCCCTTTGGCTGCCATCGCTGTTTGCAGCAAGATAATTTTTCAGTTCGCTTTCCACATCCGCCTGCCCGATTCTGCCGGACTGCACCGCAATGCCTGCCGGTTTGTACACCACGATAATGTGTTTGTCCTCATAGAGAATTTTCGTGCGCATATTTTATACCTTAAACCGATAGCCCACGCCCCAGATAGTCTCTATATACTGTGGCTTTGCCGTATCGTACTCAATCTTTTCCCGGATCTTTTTGATATGCACGGTGACAGTCGCAATGTCCCCGATGGAATCCATATCCCAGATTTCGCGGAAAAGCTCTTCCTTCGTAAATACATGGTTGGGATTTTCCGCAAGAAAAGTAAGCAAATCAAATTCCTTGGTGGTAAACGCCCTTTCCTCACCGTCCACATACACCCTTCTGGCCGTCTTATCGATGCGGATACCTCTGATTTCCACAATATCATTCTGCGGCTTTGCTGCAGTACCCACCAGCCTGTCATATCTCGCCATATGCGCCTTGACCCTTGCCACCAGCTCACTAGGGCTGAAAGGCTTCGTCATATAATCGTCCGCGCCCAGTCCTAAGCCACGTATCTTGTCGATATCGTCCTTTTTGGCGGAGACCATCAGAATCGGAATATTCTTTTCCTCCCGAACCTTGCGGCAGACCTCAAAGCCATCCACCCCGGGCAGCATCAAATCCAAAATAACCAAATCAAAATTGCCCTTCAACGCCGCTTCCAGCCCCTCGTCTCCGGTATTTTTGATTTCGACCTCAAAATCGCTGAGCTCCAGATAGTCCTTCTCCAAATCTGCAATCGCTTCTTCGTCTTCGATAATTAATATTTTACTCATGGATATTCCTCCTGCTTTTTCTTGTATTTACCTGCATCAGTCCGCTTCGGCCCGCTGCTCCTTATATTTCCGGATGACAAAATGCATACAGGTGCCTTCCCCTTCTTTGCTGGTGGCCCATATATACCCGCCGTGATCCTCAATAATTTTCTTTACGATGGACAACCCGATGCCGCTTCCTCCTTTTGAGGAATTGCGGGAAGCATCCGTGCGGTAAAATCTTTCAAAAATCTTCGGCAAATCCTTGGCGGCAATCCCCTTGCCATTGTCCTCAATCTCAATCCTGACGGAATCCACCTCATCCAGGATACGAATATCAATGACACCCTTTTCCTTATCTATATATTTGATGCTGTTGCCGATAATGTTGTTGATTACCTTCTTCATCTGCTCGGGATCCGCGATAATCATGGTATCCGGCGCCGCCAGATTGGAATAATTCAATTCAATATTCTTGGATTCCAAATCCAGCCCGACCTCCTCCACACAGTCTCCAAAATAATCGGCTACATTGATTCGGTGGAAATTGTAAGGGATACGGTTGTTGTCAATACCGGAATACAGCGTCAGCTCGTTAATCAGCTTATCCATATCATTGGCTTTATTGTAAACAGTCTTGATGTATTTATCCATCTTTTCCGGCGTGTCTGCAACGCCGTCCATAATACCCTCCATGTAGCCCTTGATGGCGGTAATCGGCGTCTTTAAATCGTGGGATATATTGCTGATAAGCTCCTTGTTCTGCTTCTCCTGCAGCATTTTTTCTTCCGTGGACTCCTTCAGCCTCAGGCGCATATCCTCATAATTACGGTACAAATCCCCGATTTCACCTTTACTGTCCGTAAAGAGCATATAATCAAAATTGCCATCTTTTATCTTTTTCATCGCCACATTCAACTGATTGATAGGTCCGAACACCCCTCTGTGAATCCATCTTGTCAGCATAAATGCAGTAAATATAAGGATAATCAGCACTGCCACAAGCATATCTACAAGCAGGGGTCTTGCAATCAGACTAGTAATCCTTGTGACAATAAAAAGACTGCCCGGCGTACCGTCTGAAAACACAAAGTCCAACTGCTTTACATATTTTTGGGAGTCGTCAAAAAAATAACCTGTCTCACTCTCCTCATTCTCCTGCCCATAGTCCGGCAGCCGATGAAAAATCTCCTTTGCCGCCGCCTCATTGCCGGCATAATAAAGCTCTTCTCCTCTTCTGACCAGAATATAACTGTTCCTTCTGGTAATGCCATCGCTTATCCCTTGCAAATACTCTATATCTTCAAAAGCGGTCGGATTTTCCTCCAAAACATCCGCCAGACTTTCGTATAGAAGCTGGGCATACTTCCCTGCCGTCTGCACACTGCCGGACATATCACTAAAATCCACCAGTCCAAAACCATTTAACTGTTCAGCGCGCAAAATCCAGCTCCCGATTAACACAAATGCGGCAATCACCAACACCAAAGGAATCAAAACAATGGCGGCAAAGGTTACCCACAGTCTTGTCCTAAACTTCATAACAACTCTGCCTTTCCGAAAATCTTCCTGTCCCGCATATACCGGACAGTTTATATCTTATCATATAGTCGATTATAACATGGGATACTGGAAAAAGAAATTAACTACACAGAAGATTATCCTAAAAAAATTATAAACTATAGCGGTTTTTTTCAATATTTCCCATCACCCTATTGACAATCCTTGAAATATCGCTATAATAAAACAGTAATCATTATCGTTTTGGAAGGAGGAAGTATGGCGACCAAGTACAGCAGGCAGCGTGAAGAAATCAAAACTTACCTTGCTTCCCGTAAGGACCATCCGACAGCAGACAATGTCTACATGGCAATTCGCAGACAGATTCCCAATATCAGCCTTGGAACTGTATACCGTAATCTCACCATGCTGGTTGACGCAGGTGAAATCACACGGCTCCGCGTCGGAGATGGCGTAGACCATTTTGATTATGATACTTCCCCTCATTATCATTTTGTATGCACCGAGTGCGGCAGTGTAATTGATCTCGATATGCAGAATATTGACTCCATTTTAAAGCTTGCCGGCGCCGGTTTCGACGGCAAAATTGCCGGACATGTCACCTATTTTTACGGCGTTTGCGGAAACTGCTGTAAAAAGGAAAATTCAGAAAGTAATTAAATTTTATATAAAAAGGAGAGAAAAGTATGAAGTATGTATGTCAAGTTTGCGGTTATGTTCACGAAGGAGATTCCGCACCGGCTGAATGTCCTATCTGCCACGCTCCCGCTGAGAAGTTTACGGTTCAGGCTGGCGAAAAAACTTGGGCTGCAGAGCATGTAGTAGGCGTAGCACAGGGCGTTCCTGAAGACATTATCAAGGATCTTCGTGCAAATTTTGAAGGAGAATGTTCTGAAGTTGGTATGTACCTCGCAATGGCAAGAGTTGCTCACAGAGAAGGCTATCCTGAAATCGGTCTGTACTGGGAGAAAGCAGCTTACGAAGAAGCAGAGCATGCAGCGAAGTTTGCAGAGCTGTTAGGCGAAGTCGTAACCGATTCCACCAAGAAGAATCTGGAAATGAGAGTAGACGCTGAGAACGGCGCTACCGCAGGCAAGTTTGACCTTGCAAAGAGAGCAAAAGCAGCTAACCTTGATGCTATCCACGACACCGTTCATGAAATGGCACGCGATGAGGCAAGACACGGAAAAGCATTTGAAGGTCTGTTGAAGAGATATTTTAGCTAAGGAGGTAAACCATTATGAAGAAATATTTTTGCAACCCTTGTGGATATACATATGATCCTGAAAAAGGTGATCCTGAGCATGGCATTGCTCCCGGCACAGCATTTGAGGATCTGCCGGATGACTGGTGCTGCCCTCTGTGCGGCGTAACCAAGGATATGTTCCAGCCTTGCATTGATAACTACAACTAAATAATGCACATAAGGGAACAAATCAGAAATGGTTTGTTCCCTTTTTCTTATCAGCTATTACAAGGCACTAAGGTAACAGACAAAAGAAAATGAGAGACGCAAGGTTGCGATTTCTTGACAACCGCATTTTTATAATATAATATGCTTATAAACATTTCTTTAGGAGGTAAAGTGATGTACAAGTTCATAATGTATGCGTGTGTTATTGTTATGGGGGTTATGGGCATTCTGATGGCAGTTGCACCAAAGGTAATAGCTAAAAAATCGTTTTCCGAAAGTCCGGCAAAGTTAATGATTGTACGGATAATGGGCGCAATTATTGCAATTGGCTGTGTAGTCATACTCATCATGTTCCGTAATATGCCTTACATATTTAACTAATCTTTACGCGCAAAAACAGCGCAGAAATGAGGTAAAAATGAGTGTTCAGGAAATGAAGCCCATCAAAGAGGGCAAAGTACGTGAAATTTATGATAATGGTGACAGCCTGATTATGGTTGCAACCGACAGAATCAGCTGCTTTGACGTGATTCTTCACAACAAAGTGGATAAGAAGGGCGCTGTTCTGACCCAGATGTCCAGATTCTGGTTTGATATGACAAAGGATATCCTGCCTAACCACATGATTTCCGTAGATGTGGCAGATATGCCGGAGTTTTTCAGGCAGCCGCAGTTTACCGGCAACAGTATGCTGTGCCGTAAACTGAATATGCTCCCCATTGAATGTATTGTCCGCGGCTACATAACCGGCAGTGGCTGGGCAAGCTATCAGAAGACGGGTGAAGTCTGCGGCATTAAGCTGCCGGAAGGCCTGCGCGAATCCGACAAGCTGCCGGAGCCCATCTACACGCCTTCCACCAAGGCAGAAATCGGCGACCACGACGAAAATATTTCTTTTGAACAGAGCGTGGACTACCTTGAAAAGCGTTTCCCGGGAAAGGGACGTGAATACGCAGAAAAGCTTCGGGACTATACCATTGCACTCTACAAAAAATGTGCCGAGTATGCGCTCAGCCGCGGCATTATCATCGCGGACACTAAGTTTGAGTTTGGTCTGGACGAAGAAGGCAATATTGTCCTTGGCGACGAGATGCTCACTCCTGACAGTTCCCGTTTCTGGCCCGCAGAAGGCTACGAGCCCGGTCACGGACAGCCTTCCTTTGACAAGCAGTTTGCGCGCGACTGGCTGAAAGCAAATCCGGATAACGACTGGACGCTGCCGCAGGATATCGTGGATAAGACCATCGATATTTATTTACAAGGCTATGAAAAGCTGACGGGAAAACCTCTATAAGCTGCAATTTTTTAATAGACTGACAAAAACGGCATAGCCATTATCGGCTGTGCCGTCTTTTATCATTTTTCCTTATTTTTCTTCTGCCCTTTCTGCAAGAACCGCCTGAAACTCCGCAATATCATCTACCTTTGCCGCAAGTTTCAGATATTTTTTCAGCAAAGCCATATCCTCTATGCTGTTAAGCCTCTCCTTCAGGTCTTCGGGAATCTCTCCATAATCCTCCAAAAGATCTAAAATATTCTCGACCATAGTTTCTCTTGCCCCTTCCTTTATCCCTTCCTGCCGCTCATAGAAAAAACGTTCTGACAATGACATATAACCTTGTCTCACCTCCGGTATTATTTTCACCCTGCTTACATAATCATGCAGTTCCTTTGTGGAAGTAT
>JAAUZU010000033.1 GCA_014804445.1 Lachnospiraceae bacterium
AGGAGACCAGCTATGAAAAGTCAAGCCTAAATTAGCAAAAAATTTCTTTTTCGTATCGGTGGTAAAAAAGGGTAACTTTAATAAAGCTCCCTAGGGGTGCATTTTCAAAATCTACCGATATTGGTATACAGACCTCTTTTAATCGAGGTTAAATTCAACTTCGTCAGTGAGCATCTTCCAGATGACTCTGACAAGCTTGCCGGCACAGTGCCCGAGGGCATTATAGTGAGTCCGGCCTTCCGCCATCTTGGCATCATAGTAAGCTTTGAAGGTGGAATTATTTTTTACAACATTGTGAGCTGCGTTGACGAGTGCGTATCTGAGCACTCTGGAGCCGCGCTTAGACATTCTGGTGCGCCTGGCACTGTAATTACCGGACTGGTAAACAGAAGGGTCTAAACCGGCAAAAGCAAGCAGCTTGGAGGGGCTGGAGAAATGGTGAATATCACCGATCTCTCCAAGTATCATTCCGCCGTTGATGTAACCGATACCCGGAATGGTCATGATAACAGAATCATTGAATTTCATGATTTCTGTCATTTCAGCCTCGACACTGTTTAACTGGCTATCCAGTAACTCGATCTGTGCAATAGAGTGAGTTATCTGAATAGATAGGGCGCTGTCATTAGCACCGACAGACTTCCGTGCGAGAACTCTTAATTCTTTCGCCTGTTCTTTGGTGAAGTGTCCGTGGGAGGATTTCACAAGCAGACTGGAAAGATGAGTCATATGCATGGAAGCAATGTCCTGAGGCGTAGGAGCCTCTTTCAAGAGTGCGTAGACAGCTTTCTGATGCAGACCGGACTTGAAGAAATACTGCAGTTCCGGAAAGACCTGGTCAACATAGGAAGTCAGCTGGATCTTTAAGCGTGTCCGCTGCTTAATGGTTTTCTGGCGAAAACGTCCCAGCTGCTTGAGATCCAACAGGTCAAGGTCGTAAAAAGAGACAAACCTGTAGGAATCCTGCATCATAAGTGTTTTGGCAATGATGAACGTGTCAACCTTGTCCGTCTTGGTCTTGCGAATGTTATCTTTGCGCATGACGGATGTTTTGATGGGGTTCAACACACACACGTTGTAATTACAGGCAACAAGGTATCTTACAAGGTTGTCACCGTAGTGTGCCGTGGATTCAAGACCGATGATGATGCTGTCGTCTTCAAGAGAAAGATCAATGAGACGAGAAACCAGCATTTGGAAGCCATCACCGTCATTTGTGAATTTGAACGGCTTCATGAGTTCAGTGCCATCAGAAGATATGGCTGATGCAAAGTGATTGAGTTTGGCAATGTCGATGCCTACGTAAATCATGAGGTTGTACCTCCCTTTCATAAAAGTCTGATACCGTGATATCCACCAACGATTATCATCGTAGACTTGATTGAAATAAGAACTCAGGAACAGACGCTCCGGCTCATCCAGCAGATAAACAATTCAGATAAAGGTAGCGGCAATACACTCCTGTTGAGTAGTCAAGCTACAGGTCAATAATCAAAAGTCCACAGTATCTGAGTTGTATTGAACCACGATATTAAAAAGAAAGGAAGTTATGGTGTTTTTGCTTCTGTAAACATCATACAAGGTACATATGGAAAATACAAAAATGATGAAAACTGCAGTTGTAATTGACAGAATTTTAAAAATTCTGCAAGGAGTTGCCATTGTATGTGGTATACTTTATCTTATCGTTATGGCGCTGGCGCTATTCTTTGGAGAAAAGATGATTACCGATATGAATGCCGTTTCATTGGGACAGTTAAAATTAACCTTAAAAGACGATTCTGCGCTGTTGAATGAATCAGCACTGAAAATAGGCCTTGCCATAAGCCTTGTTTATGGTACCATATCGATTGCAATCTGTGTTTATGCAGTCGGGATCATCCGCAAGGTGCTTGAACCGATGAAAGAGGGCAGACCTTTTGATAAAGGTATTTCCCAAATGATAAAAAAGCTTGCGTGGGTTGTTTTGGTCGGCGGAGCGATCGTTCGGGGTGG
Organism: Lachnospiraceae bacterium; assembly: GCA_014804445.1. GTDB lineage: Bacteria > Bacillota > Clostridia > Lachnospirales > Lachnospiraceae > Acetatifactor. Next base: position 1,996 of record JAAUZU010000033.1, read on the forward strand.
CGGGTGTATCACGATGATTGCTGAAATGAAGGCATATGACCTGGCTGCATTTTTTTCGGAAAGCACCGTTACAGGTTGTAACTTTAATTATGTCATGGACTTAAACTTTATTGTAACAGCAGGTGTTTTTTTCCTGCTTTCCTACGTGTTCCGCTATGGAGAGGAACTGCAGCGGGAGTCAGATGAAACATTGTGAGGTACAGGATGGGAAAGATTATACTTCGCCTTGACAGAGTGATGGCGGACAGGAAAATAAGCTTAAAGGAGCTTTCGGAAAAGGTGGGAGTTTCCAATGTGAATCTCTCAAAGATGAAAACCGGTAAAATCAGCGCGATTCGTTTCTCAACGCTTGCGGCAATCTGCGATGCATTAAACTGCCAGCCGGGCGATATTCTGGAATATGACGCTGATGATATGGATGAATGAAAGCTTTGACCGTACAAATGAAATGGTTGCGCAAGTATATTGCCGCCTGTTATAATGGTAAAACGACCGGCGTAAGCGCGGTTGGGACAGGAGAGACTACATGTTGGAAGTCATTTGTACGGTTTTTTTTATACTTGTGGTAATTGGCGTATGGATTATCTTATATGATACCCATCGTTTTGTCGTGCGGCATTATCGGTTTTCCTCTGAAAAAATGAAGAAGCCTGTCAGAATGGTTATGCTGTCAGATTTGCACAACTACCGGTACGGGCGGGAGAACAGCGAGCTTCTTGCGGCGATTGACAAAGAGGCTCCCGATATGGTTGTGATTGCCGGAGATATGATAACGGCTTTTAAAAAAGAAAAATTTGACCATACATTACGTTTTTTAAAGGTACTGCGGGACAAGTACCCGGTTTATTATGCTTATGGGAACCATGAGCAGAAGATTACATTGAGCAAGGGGACATACGGGGATATGGGCGAGCGGTTTGAAAAAGGACTGCGGGAAGCGGGAATAGAGCCGCTTCGCAACGCCCATGTCACGCTGCCGGACAGAGGTCTTGCCATCTACGGGCTGGAGCTGGAGCGCGCTTATTTTCAGCATTTTACCAAAAAGGACATGCCGGATACTTATCTGGATGAACTTTTGGGGAAAAAGGATGACGGCTGCTATACCGTGCTTCTGGCACATAACCCCGATTATTTTCCGGAATACGCAAAATGGGGAGCAGACCTTGTGCTGTCAGGACATGTACATGGCGGCATTGTGCGGGTTCCCTTCTTAGGTGGTCTTATCTCACCGGCGCTCCGTCTTTTTCCAAAATATGACGGAGGGCTGTACACGGAAGGAAACTCCCATATGGCGCTGGGCCGGGGGATTGGGACGCACAGCCCGAAGGTCAGGGTGCTGAATCCGGCAGAGCTTTTGGTTATCGAGGTGGATCGTGCCCGCGGATAAAGGGAGATGTTATTGATATGTTAGTAAATAAAATCATAAGCAGCATTGTTGAAATTGTTTTAATTGGTTTAGTGCCTTTTATTTGGTGGCTGGTAACGGCCAGGAAAAAAGAAAAATTTTTAAAATGGATTGGAATAAAAGGAATAGAAAAAGAGAATCAGAAAGCAGCATGGATAAGTACATTGGTGATATCTTTGCTGTTTATACCTGTTTCTGTTTACACACTTTATATCATAAAGGATATTGAAACAGCGACTTCGGAATTTAAAGGATTAGGGATAAGCGCATTGTTGCCGGCTCTCATATATGCTATTTTCAATACCTCATTGCCGGAAGAAATATTTTTCAGGGGATTTTTATTAAAGAGACTGTCGAATAAAGCAGGTTATCGTATTGCCAATATATTGCAGAGTATGATGTTCGGATTATTGCATGGAATCATGTTTTTCAGTCTGGTTGGGATTGTGAAAGCAGTCATGGTTATAGTATTGACAGGAGCAATTGCATTTGCCATGGGCTATGTAAATGAAAAGAAGGCGAATGGCTCCATTTTACCCAGTTGGTTTATACATGCTTTGTCAAATATATTCGCTTCCGTTATCGCAATGTTTTCCCTGATATAAATGACATTATAGTATCTTTTGCCGTTTCTGCACCAAACGTCAGCATATATCTATTCCCGGAGGTATCTTTATGAAAACGAAAAAGGTATTTTTTAGTGAAGTGGCATACATTTTAGGAATTATTGTGCTGGCTCTGGGTACGGCGATGATGAAGCGGGCAGACTTTGGGCTGTCAATGGTAGTTGCTCCTGCATATCTGCTGCACCTGAAAATATCACAATATGTTCCGGCATTTTCATTTGGAATGGCGGAATACTCTTTGCAGGCGGTATTGCTTATCATAATGTCTATATCTTTGCGTAAGTTCAAACCGATATATTTATTTTCTTTTGTCACGGCAGTAATCTATGGATTCACTTTAGATATAGCGATAAGGTTTGTCGATATATTACCTCTGACTGGGATAGCGGGACGAATTATTTATTATCTTATCGGAATGGTGCTTTGTGCGTTTGGTGTTTCTTTGCTGTTTCACACCTATATTGCTCCGGAAGCATATGAGTTGTTTGTGAAAGAGATTTCTGCTAAGTCAGGAAAAGATATCAATGTGATAAAAACAGTCTACGATTGTGTCAGCTGCCTTGTCGCAATTATGTTATCGTTTGCTTTTTTCGGTTTATGGCATTTTGAGGGTGTTAAACTGGGTACCGTTATATGTGCTTTTGCCAATGGTTTTTTGATTGGCAGTTTCAGCAAAATGACAGAGACCGTATTTGACTTCAAAGATGCTTTAAACTTACGGGAAAAATTTGAAAAGTAGCATCCGACGACAGATTCCCGTTTGCCTAAATGTCCGCGCCGGGCAAAATACACTCATTGCACAAGCTTTGTCTATGCAATGGGTGTTTGTTTATGTGGAAAAAATAAAGTACAACTTATATCAAAACTTTTTATCTGACTATATGTTATCCTATTTCTGACAAGGAGGAAAAAGATTTGTTTGAGTGGAATGAGACTGTACAGAAAATGATAGATTGGGTAGAAGTGCATTTGACGGAAAATCCTTCTCTTTTGGAAATGTCAAATGAGATTGGATATTCACCATATTACTGCTCCAGTCGTTTTCATGAAATCACGGGAATGACATTTAAGAGCTATATTGCCGGCAGACGGCTTGCCATGGCTGCTTTGGAAATCCGGGATACAAATGCCCGCATCCTCGATATTGCGATTAAATACGGATATTCCTCACAGGAAGCTCTGACGAGGGCTTTTATGAATGCTTTCGGATGTACACCGGCTGCATATCGGAGAAATCCCGTGCCCATTGCTCTTTCCAACTTAAAGGTTGTTTTCTTCCCTGAACATTATATGAATAAAGGAGAACCTACTATGAATCAGACATTATTGACAGAAGCGCATGTTCGTGTGGAGCATATTCCGGCACATAAATATATCGGTATCTGGGATATCGATGCTGCCGATTATGCGGGCTTTTGGAACAGGCACGATTGTGACAGTATTTGCGGAACCATAGACAGCATGAGCCATGTTTCTCATCCGATTGTTACCTGTCATACGGCAGGATGGTTTTATGAAAATGGCAGGAAAGGCTATTTTTATGGATTTGGTGTACCGGAAGATTATCAGGGAGTCATTCCGGAGGGGTTTGAAATCAGGGAACTGCCTGCAAGTGATTATCTGGTTTTCTTTCACCCGCCTTTTGATTATTTGAAAGACTGCGGCGAGGTGATGGGAAAAGTCGAAAAGCTGGCATGGAATTTTGACCCTAAAACAAAGGGATATGAGTGGAACGAGGAGGTTTGTCAGGATTATCAGCGGCATTATCCGGAAGTGATTGGTTATGAAGTGCTGCGTCCCATACGAAAAGCAAAAAGTGTGTAGAGGCTTCCATATAAATCTGCATTGAGTTTCCGTTTTTTGAATGATATAATAAACTTAGAATCAGATTCCGGAGGGACAGGCTATGGCACATTTCCTGGCAAAAAAACGGACAGAGATTGAGATTATCGCTGCGGCAGTGGGAGCGCGGCTTGCGGTGTACCTGTTTTCTGCATGTATTCTTATCATGTTCGGACAGTATACGGAACCGCTCACCTTTTCGGAATTTTTGGAGGCGTGGAACAGGTGGGATTCGCCCCATTATATTGATGTTGCCCGGTATGGCTACAGCGGCGCCGTCGAAGACGGAAAGCACCTTTTTCTGGTATTCTATCCGCTCCTGCCATGGCTGCTTAGGCTGCTTCATTTTGCTATCAGTGATTACCGGCTGTGCGGGATATTTTTAAATTTGATCTGCTATGCGGTGGGAAGCCTTTATTTTTATAAGCTGACAGAGAAGGAATTCGGGGAGAAGGCGGCGAAAAATGCCCTGATTATGCTGGCTGTGTTTCCCTTTTCTTTCTTTTTCGGCGCCGTCCTGACGGAAAGCCTGTTCTTTGCCATATCGGCGGCTTTTTTGTATTACTTGAGAGAGCATAAGTGGTACTTGGTGGCGCTCTTTGGCTTTTTTGCCTGTCTGACTAAGGTGCAGGGTGCTCTGCTGGCGGTGGCAGTGGCGGTGGAGATTCTTTGCTCGGAGCATTTTTTTGTCAGGCTGAAAGAGAAGGACTGGAGGGCGATCTTAAAGAAAATTCTTCTGCCGGGGCTTTTGTGCGCTTCCATGCTGTGCGGACTGGGGATTTACTTCTATATCAACTGGCGTGTGGAAGGAGACCCGCTGCGTTTTTTATATTATCAGAGGACGCATTGGTGTAATGGTTTCCTGCCCATTTGGAAAACGATATCCGACGTGGTAAAAAACGCTTATACCGGCAGATATAGTTCTGTAGGGATGAGTATATGGATACCGGAGCTTGTGCTCTTTTTTGTGTGGATAGGGTGGCTTGCCTATGGAATACGCAGGAGACTGCGCCCGATGTATCTGTTGTATATGACCGCTCTGTTTTTCATTACCTTTTCTTCCAACTGGCTGATAAGCGGCGGAAGGTATACCTTGTGTGCGCTGCCGGGATTCATGCTGGCGGGAGAGTGGATGGACAGGCATGAGCGGTGGAAAGTACCGGCTGTAGCAGTGTCTGCGATGCTGATGGCTCTTTATCTTGTGGGTTATATGACAGGGAAACAGGTTATGTGAGGTTGAAGGCAGATTTGGGAAGGATGGGAGTTTTCAATTATGAAACTCCCTTTTCGGATTTGTGTACCCACTAAAAACGGGCTTATAAATATATTGTAATAGAAAGGAATTGCGCAATGATTACTCTGGACAACATCGTAAAAGAATACAATCAAAAAATAGTTTTACATGATATCAGTATGATAATTGAGCAGGGACAGTCCATTGCCTTTACCGGACATAACGGATGTGGGAAAAGTACCTTGTTAAAAATTATTGCAGGTTTGGTACAACCAACAAAAGGAAAAGTGAATTATGAGCGCTCATTCCTGTTTCATTATGTACCGGAACATTTTCCACAAATGCAGTTAACAGCAGAAAAATATTTATTCAGTCAGGGAAAAATGGAAGGAATTGAGGAGATAGAATTAAAAAAACGAATCCAAAGCTTATCTCAAGATTTCTTTTTTCAATCCATGTTGAAGACACCTATGAAGCGTTTGTCAAAAGGAAGTTTGCAAAAAGTTGGCGTGATACAGGCATTGCTTAAGGAGCCGGATATATTGCTGCTGGATGAACCGCTTTCAGGTCAGGATATTGCATCGCAGCAGGTGTTTATTGACAAGATTAATGTGTTACGAAAAAATGGGGTTGTGATTTTGATGTCCTGTCATGAACCATACCTAATCGATGCAATTTCAGACTGTGTATATCAGTTGGATGATGGATTATTAACACTGGTTAACCAGCGTAATATAAAAGAAAAAACGTGGTATGTTTTAAAATTTACAAATGGAAAGCAGTGTTCTGTGCCGGAACGCTGGAAGGGGCATTTGCAGTATGTTGAAAATGGATGCATACTTCGTGTAGAAGAGAAAGATTGTAATATTGTGAGTATGGAAATGTTACAGGCCGGATGGAACTTGAGAGGTATGATGAATGAAAGCGATATGTGAAATGATTAAATATCAATATAAACAATATATGATGTCTGCAAAATGGGTGATGCCGTTAATCGTGCTATTAGGGATTCTGGGTATGATGTATAGTATGCCGTCGGTTTGGATTGTAGACAGTTTTTCGATAACAGGAATATTTCTTTTTGTTGTTATGGTGTGGGTTGGAAGGACAACTCAAGAAGTGGAACCGGAAGTATCGGAGCAGGTGATGATATTAAGATTAAAAAGCGAACGAAAATATTACCTGTGTCATATAATATTTATGATGTGTATTTGCGTAGTAGTTACCGGAATATCTATTGTGGTTCCGGTTTTTATACATATATGGAGTGGAAATGCGCTATTATCACGTCAGTTAGTTTGGTCGGATTTTGTTGGGGGCGGACTGTTAATGTCTGCATGTTCGTTTATTGGTGGGATGGTAGGAGAATTGTTTCATATGCGGGTAATGAAAAACAGAAAAGCAGGAATCGGATTGACATTTTTTATTGCTTTGTTGGCAGTTTGCCGAAACGGTGTGATTGCAAAATTTGCCACTATGAAGTATATCCTCTGGGTAATACCACCAATTTCAGACGTAATAAGTTGGGTTACCAATGAAAGCTATTTTAATATGCGGGAAGTAATGAGAGGTTTTATTCTTCTTCTGATATACGGGGCAGTGATGGCTGTTATGAAGGTAGAATTGTTGAGGAAAGTGAAGTTTTGATAGATTAGGATTGAATTATCAGCGTCATTATCCGGAAGTGATTGGATATGAAGTGCTGCGTCCTGTACGAAAAGTAAAAATTTGATTTGCGTTTGAATAGTTATTAGAAGGACTGGCTGGTTATTCGCCAGTCCTTTCTTGTCCTGCGATTTTTTGCAGATACCCATCCGGCTGGACTGTGGGGAAAAATATTGCTTGACGGTAAAACAGAATTATGATAGTTTATTGAAAATTACCCCAAAAAGATATGCTTATAACAAGTAAGGGAGTTTTCCATTATGAATATCAAAATGATTTTGACAGACCTTGACCATACGCTGCTTCGTTCTGACGGCAGTATATCAGAGTACACAAAACAGATTTTGAAACAATGTCAAAGCCGTGGAATTCTGGTTGTGATTGCGACTGCCCGATATTGGATAGGAGCAGAACGTTACATAGAAGAAATCCAACCGGATTATGAAATCACAACGGATGGAACGCTGATTCATCAGCGTGGAAAACAGATTTACAGCTGCAACATGGATATCAATGCTGCGAATCAGATCATACAGGATTTGCTGGAACAAAATCAGGATACGGAAATAACCGTGGCAGCAGACCGTCAGGTCTTTTGGAACAGTCATCACATATCAGAATCCGAGAAATTACATAAAGCGGTTTTTTATGATTATAAAGAGCCTTTGAGCTGCCCGATTAATAAAATCGTAGCAGAGCTTTCCGACAGTGATATAGCTGTAAAAATTGCAAATAGAAATCACTGCCGTCTGCAAAGTTACCGGGGAGAGAACTGGTATGCTTTTCTGCCGGAAAAATCGGGCAAGATACAGGCAATTTTTGAATTGGCAAAGCTGCTAAACATATCTCTAAGTGATATTGTATCTTTTGGCGACGATATCAATGATATGGAAATGCTTCAAATCTGCGGCGTGGGAGTTGCCGTTTCCAATGCGGTTGCGGATGTGAAAGCTGCTGCAGATTGTGTCACATTATCAAATGATGAAGATGGCGTGGCCGATTGGATTGCAAAACACTTGGGATAAATTTGTTGTTTTCAAGAGGAGATAAGCAGATGCCAACATTATACGCTGCATTTAAGGGGAATGGCAATTCCGCTAATAAAATTGTGAGAAATCTGGACGGTGATAAACTGTTCCTGACAAATTCCTATCATGGATTAAAGCAGGATATTGATAATATCAGTGGCACTTATGATGTAGTCTATATGTTTGGGCTGGATAAAAGATTAAAAGGAAATATAAGAATAGACTGCGTCGCCCAAAAAGATGATGTGCGCCTATATTCGGATGTGGATTTTCATTCGATTGCGATAGAATTAAATCAAAGAGGCATCATCACTGATATAGGAAATACGCCCATCCAATCCCTGTGCAATGAAGCCTATTGGCATATGTTAAAAAAATACAATCGTCAAGCAGTGTTCTTTCACGTACCCTCTATAAAGTATATCACAGAAGATTTTATTGAAAAAATAAAAGCAAGCTTATAAATCTACATTGCTTTATAATCAAATATATAAATCGGAATTTTAGGGGTAGAAAATATGTTGATAGCTGTTGATAGATTAACAAATTGGGAATGTGTTAAGGAATTCTCTGTTGGTGGATTGGAATGGATTGGCTTTTCAAAAGAATATTACAATAAATTACTTTGTATCTCATCACAGAAATGTACTTTAGTTGATTGTAAAACAGGCATTATTGATGAATGTGATTGTGAATATGATGAATTAACACACACAGCACTATGTAGTCTGCTTCCTAACGAGGTGATAAATATTTCTGGGCA
>JAAUZU010000034.1 GCA_014804445.1 Lachnospiraceae bacterium
GCAAGGTTTTTTCAAGAAACAAACATTTTTTCTGCACTTCCATTATATCACGGAATGGGCACAAATGCAGTAAATTCAAGTATGTTCGAACATTTTTTATTGCTTTAAGCAGACATTATATATTCTTTCAAAATACGCTCGCGCTCCACATCCACAGCAAGCATCTCGGGAATTCTGATTCCGATTTTCTTTAATCGCTTGTAATCGTTTATCTCCGCCTCTATTTTGTTTCCAAACTGATAATAGTCACAGGGTTCATGATGAATCTGCTTTAGCACATACTGCCCGGCACCGTCCGACGCCAGATAAGAGTAACCGCCCTTCCCTTTTCCCAACAGCTTTACTATCTCATATTCTTTTTCGTTTACAAACATTTTTTCTGCCATAAGAACCCCTTTCAGCCTGTTTTTGTGCGATTGCATCCCTTGCTATTATGAATGTTGACGGAAGAAAAAACAAGAGAAAAAATGCAGGAACCCAAGAAACATATCGGCTCCCTGCTTGTAAAATCAGGAGGTTTATGATAGTATGAAAATACAAAAGTTAAAGAAAACACAAAAACAATCCTTAACAGTAACAGAGCAAATAGACCAAAAACATCAGGAAGATTTACAACGACTTAGAAACTTTAGCCTGTTTGATGATGATTTCCTGACAAAGTGTTTTGAAGGAAACACCGACTGTATTGAACTGATATTGCAGATTATATTAGAAAAACCTGATTTAAAAGTGTTGGACGTTCGTACGCAAGTATTTGTAGAAAATCTACTGTACCGTTCTGTAAGATTTGATATTCTGGCAACAGACAGCACAGGAGCAAAACTCAATGTAGAAATCCAGCGTTCCGATAAAGGAGCCGCAAGAAAAAGAGCAAGATATAACAGCAGTATGATGGACATCAATCTTTTACAAAAGAGTGAGGATTTTGACGCACTGCCGGAAACATGGGTAATTTTCATTACCGAAAATGATGTAATAGGAAAAGGATTGCCTTTATATCCGATTGAACGTTGCTTTTTAGAAACAGGAGAAAAATTTGAAGATGGTTCGCACATACTATATGTAAATGGCGCTTACCGTGGAAATACACCACTAGGAAGGCTAATGCATGATTTCTCCTGCACAAATGCAGCGAGTATGCATTATGGAACACTTGCAGACAAAGTAAGGTTTTTTAAGGAAAGTAAGGAGGGTATTGAAATTATGTGTCGTGCTATGGAAGATATGCGGAATCAAACGTTGAAAGAAGGAATGACAGAAGTTGCACTTCGCATGCTGACGGCGGGAAAATATGCATTGGAAGAAATCGTCACTATTTCAGGTCTTTCCCTTGATGAAGTCAGACAACTAAATGCAAATAAAAACATATAGATACCGATAATAAGCCGAAAGCCTGCAAACAGGTTTTCGGCTATATTTTTTAATACAGTATTGACATCTCATATATTTTATGCTTGTATATCCAACAGCCGCACAGTAATCGAATACGGAACAACAATGACCTTGCACTTCAGGCAATAAAAACGATGACGTTCTCCTCTGCTTCTGCCACTTCCTGTATCCATTTCTTTAATTCCGCAAAATTTGCCCAGACATACTGAAAAAATTCTTCCTCAGATTCATTGTCCATAACAGGGTAAACCTGGTCGGCAATCATATCCTCTATGCAGAAGCTTTCCCGAAAGGCTGTCTCATCCCACGAAGTCAGGGCATCTGCTATCAGCTTTACAATGTCCTTTTCAATCAGCCGCGCCGGACCATAACCCATATCCTCGTCATTGACGGGCTCTCCGCCCAGCACCAGCCAACTTGCCGGTTCTTTTGTCATACCCCATACCTCGCCCGTCAGGGTGTAGTGGATAGCATGCCATGCCTTATCGACACACATCAGGCGGTCTTCATTGCTCTCATCAAATAAGCTCCCGCCGCTGCCCTCCTTAAGCTTTTGTACAATATCGTCATCAGCCCTAAAATAGTATCCAATCATGCTCATATTATTTTCCCTCTTCTTTATATATTTTTTTATTCATGTATCGCAAAACTCCTTTTTCAGAAATAACATAAAATTCAGGTTTGCCACAAGCACTACTTACTTCAATCCCATTCTTCCATCCCTGAACACAAAATCCCTCATTCCGATGCCCTGCACCTTATCCGCCGGGAAAGCATTCTCAATCTTCTGTATATCATCCGCAGTAAGCTCCAAAGAAAGCGCATCAATGGAATCCTGCAAATGCCGCCTGCTTGTGGTGCCGATCAGAATCCTCATATTCGGATGCTTTGCGCAGACATAAGCCTGTACCAGTTTTTCAATGGTGGTGTTTCGCTCATCAGCAATCGCTTTCAGCGCAGAAACCATACTGATATTATCCGGTGAGAAAAGTCCGGGTCTGCCGGATGCGGCATTGCCCATCGCCCGTTCCGTAAAAAGTCCATGGGACAGCACGCCAAAGGCCAGCACATCAATGTGGTTGTCCGCCGCCACCTCAAGAATTCCGTTTGTCTCAATCCGACGTTCAGCAAGAGAATATTCCAGCTCGACGGTGTGGATGGGATGCACCTTCGCCGCCCTTTCCAGTGTTTTCGCAGGAAGCTGCGTCAGACCGATATTACCGATATAACCCTCTTTCACGCATTCTTCCAGCGCACCGACAAGTTCCTCCACCGGGACGGTTTCATCCATCCGCGCCGGCTGATACAGGTCAATATAGTCCAGCCCCAGACGATGCATGGAATAGGCAAGATGCGCCTTTACATTGAAGGGCTTTACATCCAGGCCGTATATCCCGCCGCCCGGTTTCGGCAGCACACCGAATTTCACAGAAAGAAAGTAACTGTCCCTCGGTACGCCTGCAAGCGCTTCCCGCAACACCATTTCGCTCTCGCCGCCGCCGTAAAATTCACCGGTATTGAGCAGCGTAATCCCCTGTTCCAGTGCATAATGAATTGTTTCAACCGATCTGTCTTTATTGGACAGGTTCATACCCATACAGCCCAGTCCAAGTCTCTTGATATCACCCATTCCTTTTTCTCCTTTTCTATACATTTACTCCGAGAAGTTCACATCTTTTTACCACCAGCCCGTAGGGTTCCCTAATAAACACTATATTTCCGATAATCTCCGCCCTGTCGCCCGTTTTCACCATATCATAGACGTCTTTTGTCGGGAAAACGACCAGTGCATAGCATCTCTTTTTTTCCGCGTCGGTAAATTCAAAACTCGGCGCACCGAATTCATCCGGTCCGATTTTGGAAACGATTCCGCATAACCGGATGCGCTTCTCATAATATTTCGGCTTCACATTCTCGTAGTCTTCCAACAACTCATGATAGAGTGCAATGGCGTCCACCGGCTCATCACCGGCGAATCTCTCCGCATCGTTTGTCTCAAACCAGCGTACCCGCTCTCTGAGTTTTTCCAGTGTTTCGCCCTGTGCCCTTTCCTCCCGGGGCAGTTCTGTCAATTTAAAAGTTTCGTCCATTTCCATACCTCCTGCTATCTGTTGTTTCTTATCTCCTTGATACCGCCGCAGGCTGTATTGCCTATTTTATATACAGCCCGATTCTGAACGTAACATTTGGATGATGGTCATTCCCCGGAAGCGGGTCACGCAAGGCTGCCGGATAGGACGAGCCGGGACAGGCGCCGCCCATCAGATTGTATCCGCTGCCGTAGCTTGCCTCAAATCTGCCTATATAGAATCCACCGTACAGTTCCGTACTCTCTACCATCTCCTGATAACTCTCGAGCTCTGTTTCATCATAATAGCCGGAGATGGAACCGCCCGAAAAGTAGCTGCCAAAATCACGGACTGCAAGGGATGTCTGCGTAGTGGGTATCCAGACAAATTCACTTTCGTCCGGTCCTATGACCACCAGCCCGGAACAGATGGTTTGTTCGTCCTCCCTGTCTGATATCCTGAATTCCGCCGGAATGACCGCAGAATCTCCGTTACAGTCAATGTATATGCTTTTCTCCGCTGCCGTCTCTCCCGGTTGGATGACCGGCAATTCTGTGCCTTCCGTACCTGCTTCGCTCTCCGAACTCAGTGCCTGATTGGATTTTTCCACAGAAGAGGAACATGCCGTAAGGCTTAAAAGAAAGATTGCCAGACTGATATACTTTACTTTTCTCATCGTAAACCATTCTCCCGTATTGACCCGCTTTTATTTCATCTCCACGTTTTCGACAGTTACTTTAAACATCAGAAAATGTTCCGCCTCCGCAGACGCGTGATGTTTCTGCAGAATCGGTGTTTCCTCATACATTTTTTGTCTCAGCGCCTTGTCTCTGCATTCTGTCGCAATGCCTGTGATCCGGATCCACTCCATGGAATCCGGTCTTTTGGCAATGATCTGCACATGTCCGTCAGCACGAAGCTGCTTGTGAGCCTGATTGAAATCATTGGTAGAAAGATACAAATCCTCCCCCACCTCCATCACAGCGCCAAAGGGTCTGCCTGCCGGATAATCGCCGTTCATCGTCAACACAAAGAAACTGCCGCATTCTTTCAAAAACTCATATGCCTTGCTCATGTTCATGTCCTCCTTCTACTACAATGTATTTGCAGGAATTGTCGGAACCCGCCAATTCCTTACCATCCTCCACGGCTGTATCCGCCTGTAAATTCACCGCCGTCATCTCCGATTTTTGTGACCGTTTCCGTCAAAGTGACATCTATTATCTTCTCACCGTCAACGCAGACGCTGTAAGTACTGCCCAACTGCAGTTCCGCGCAGGTAAAGACCGACTGGATAAAGCTTTTCTGCGCTGTAAGCTCCAGCAGCGTACTGCCCGACTGATCCTGTAATGACAAAATGCTTCCCTCAGCCTGCTCTTTCACATGCGAGACCCATAGCACCGGCTGTTCCTCTGCATATAAACCGACGCCCAGATTGCCCACCTGCACCACATTGCCGCCGCTGATCGTAACGGAACCATTACAAAAAAGACCACCCTCATAGCTCGGTCTGGGCGGCGCACTCAGACGCAATGTGCCGCCGTTTACATAGATGTTGCCGTTGGAATCGACGGTATCTCCTCCGGATACAGCCTCAAGCTCTCCTCCGTTAAATACCACGTAGACATTCGGATTTCCGCCCCTTTCCGCATTCACTTTGGCTTCCGGGACTCCGGCAGCGGCACTCACGGCGTCATCCCGGGCGACAATAAAAGATTTCCCGCCGTTGACTTCAATGACAGTGCCCTCAAAACCTTCATAACAGACGGGAATATTGATTTCGCCGCCGTTGATATAGAGATTCCTGTCTGCATGGACCCCGTCATCACCCGTTTCAATGTAAAAAGTACCGCCGTTAATCTGCGCGTCTATATTTGAGTGAACTGCGTCATCCCGGCTGATGATACGAAATGTACCATCTTCTACTGTCAGAAGCGTCCCTGCCTTCAGTCCTTTCTGACTGTCGGATTCCCCGGCCGGTGTGCCTTCTGTGGTAATGGAAAAAGTACCGCCCGATATAGTGAGCACGGTTTCCGCCTGAATAGCGTCTCCACAGGCATTTATGGTATATTCTCCTCCCATAATCTGTACGTAACCGAATTCGGCTCCGTCATTGCTGCTTGCCTGCAGTCCGTCGCCGCCGGCGTCCAGTTCAAACTTACCGTCCAGAATCACAAGAGAATCTTTCCCTCGAATTGCGTCAACGACAGAAGTGACGGTAAATCCTCCGCCCTCAATCACAAGATCGTCCTTGGAGCTGATACCGTGATTGAAATTTGCATTAATGGTAAGCCAGCCGCTTCCGCCTATATTCAGATCGGTCTTGCTGAAGATTGCCGCATCCGGCTCCTGTTTTGCATCGTCATCATAAATATAATTTTTTGCATCGCTCAGGAAATTCTGCGTATTCTCCGCAAGGGTAATGATAAATTCATCGCAGTTTTTGCAATAAACCGCTGCGTTTCTGCTGTTGGAAATATCCACACCGGACAGCACCAATTCGACGATTGCCTTATCGGGAGCATCGATAACAATCCGGCCATCCGATAATACACCTGAAACTTCATACACACCGTCTGCGAATATGACCAATGTATTACCATCTGCACGCGCTCCGGAACCCTTTATTTCGATATTATCGTCGGCCAGAGTTATCGTTGCGGTAATATCACGGGCCGTCCTTTCCGTGGACGCCTCCGGCGCCGGCGGAGTCATAATCCGGCTATCGTAATCTTCCATACCGCGCTCCGGACTGTCCGGTGTATCGGCAGTATCCGATGCCCTGGAACAGCCGGTGATCAAAAGCAGGAAACATAAGAGAATAGCCGGTATTCTGATTTTACGCATCATAACTCTTCCTTTCCGGCAGCACTTCTGCTGCAAATAATATTGAGATTGCCGTTCCTCACACGTATTTTATCGATCATTTCCTTTTCCTTTTTTGCGTCTTTCAACACCACCTTATATTTCAATTCAAAAAGGCTGCCGAGATTGGTAGTATGTACCCACTCCAGAGTCGCTTTCTTCGTATATTCGTCAAACAAATCATCAAATAGATCTGAATAATTCAGGTCCTCCGGAATAACAATCTTCAGGGAACGCTGCGTGGCAGCGCCTTCACCGAATTTCAGTATTTTATAGAACATCATTACAGCGCCGATAATAACCGTAAAGGATGCGGCATACACGATATAACCCATGCCGCATGCAAGGCCGACTGCCATTGCAAAAAAGATAGAGGAAATTTCGCTGGCATTCCCCGGCACGGAACGGAAGCGGACAAGGCTGAAAGTTCCCATTACCGCAACGCCTACACCGAGATTTCCGTTTACAAGCAATATGACCGTCTGTACCATTGCCGGCAGCAAAGCAAGAGTAATCACAAAACTTTTGGTATAGGTCCCACGGTACATATGCACAAGCGCAATCAGGATTCCCAGCGCCAGCGATGCTCCGAGACACAGGAGCGTGCTTACGGTCATATTGTCTGAATTTGTAATGATATTATCTAACACTGATTTGTCCTCCTTTGAGCATACGGTAAGCCGTACCGTACTTTGAAAATGATACAGGATAGATGTCCAATTCTGAAAGCATCCCGGATAACCATACAGGAATGACCCCATCGATTTTAAGCTCCATAATCCGTTCGCCGGGAGCAAGCAGCAATGTCCCTCCATCGCCCTGGGAAAAATCCAGCCTTTCAGTCCGGAATCGGATATTTGAATCAAAGGTAATGCGCAGACTGTTATCTTCTATTCCGTACAGAGCAATTCTTTCATAAAACAGCAATACCTTCGCAGACGTTTTATAGTACCTGATAAACCAGTCAATCTCTTCCAATATCTGTTCCGTTTTATCAGGAAGCTGCCCTTCCTCCAGATACCGTCCGGCTTCGGCAAGTGTCATGGGAATCCTTCGCTTATATGTAATGTCAGACAGTTTCTTTTTCAGTTCCAAAAAAACAGTACTGTCCTGTGTTGGGATTCCATAGCTTCTCAGGCGTAATTTTTCCTTGTATTCAGGCTTTTCAAGAGAGCGTCCGACCAGAAAATAATCATCCGTATCAAAATAGAGAGAGCAAATTGTATGCTTTCCGTACTGATCACCCTTCATATATCCGGTAAGCTTCTTTGTCAAAAGCAAATACTTTTCTTCCGTCAGCCGGTATTTTTTCTCGTGACGCTCAAATACCATACCTTCGGATACCTTTATTTTCGACATTTCATATCCTCTGTTCCAGTTCTGCAGCAATGTATACAAATCACATCCGCAGATTATCTTTTTGCTTCTGATAATTGACACTGCACTTATTATATTGTACAATAGTTGCAATGTCAACTGTTGTATAAGCAACAAAAAAGGAGATTTTTATGCCTGCAACAATGAAAACATTAAACAACATCAGCCGCAGTCAAGCAATGTATCGAAAAAAAACAATCTCTGCAGAAAACCTTTGTCCCAACCACTATGCTTTTGTACTGGCTGTCTGTTATAAGCCCGGCCGCTCACAGGATGAACTTGCCAGGGCACTCTGCCTGGACAAAAGCACTGTAGCCAGAGCTCTCGCCCATTTGGAAAAGCACGGCTACATCACCCGCCTTCCCAATGAGAAAGACAGACGGCAGTATCTGGTACACCCAACGGCAAAAATGCTGGAGCTCCATCCAAAGATACAGCTTGCCAACAGAGAATGGAATGCACGCCTGACGGAGAATGTCTCCCCGGAGGAACTGGAGGTGTTCCACAAAGTACTGTCCATAATGGAGCAAAATGCCAAAAAGATTACAGATGAGTTGGAGGTACGTTAAGTTGAAACGAATAATTTCTTATCTGGCGCCTTATAAAATGAGAATGGCGTTGGGAATTTCCATTAAAATTCTGGGTACTCTTGCCGAACTTTTGATTCCGTTTATCCTGACTTACATACTGGAACATGTCATTATTACCATGGAAATTTCCCGAATCGTACTGTACGGAATCATAATGATCCTCTGCTCGGTGGCCGCCTGTGTCGGCAATGTGACCGCAAACCGGATGGCAGCAAAGGTCACCGCCGATTTTTCCATTGCCATGCGAAAAGATTTGTTTTCCAAAACCCTGTATCTTTCCGCCCGGGATACGGACCAATTCACGATTCCCTCTTTGGAATCCCGTATCACCTCCGATACCTATAATGTACAGAATTTTGTGGCAATGATGCAGCGTATGGGCATCCGCGCGCCGATTCTGCTGCTGGGGGGCGTGGGCATCACGCTGTTCATGGACAGCGCACTGGCTCTGGTGATGATCGCTACCATGCCCTTTATTTTTGTGACTGTCTACAGTGTCGCCCGCCGCGGCGTTCCGCTGTACACCAAAGTGCAGAAGTCCACTGACGATATGATACGGGTCGTGCGTGAGGATGTACTGGGCATCCGGGTCATTAAAGCGCTTTCCAAAAATGACTATGAGAACCGCCGATACGACGGCTACAACTATGCGCTTACCAAACAGGAACGTCATGCAAGTATCATAATGAATGCGGTAAACCCCATTATGACGCTGCTCATGAACCTTGGAATTGCCGGGGTAATCGCCGTCGCCGCCTACCGGGTATCGGCGGGTACCTCTTCCGCGGCTACGGTAATTGCATTTACCCAGTATTTTACTTTGATTTCCATGGCGCTGATGTCTCTCTCCCGTATGTTCATCATGTACACGAAATGTGCTGCTTCCGCCAACAGAATCAGTGCGGTTTTAGATACGCCGGATTCCTTCCCGGTGACAGAGGATGACGGTAAAGGCGATCCGGCCTCTAAAATTTCCTTTGAAAATGTGACCTTCTCCTATCTGGGCAAAAAGCCGAATCTTGCGGATATCACATTCCGTGTTCCTAAGGGAGGCACACTTGGCATCATCGGCGCCACCGGCAGCGGAAAGTCCACTGTTGTCAAGCTGCTGCTCCGTTTTTACGATGCGGATTCCGGCACCATCCGCATCGACGGCAAAAAAATATCCTCCTACACGAAGGAGGAACTGACCGCCATGTTCGGCGTGGCGCTGCAAAACGATTTTCTTTATGCGGATACCATTGAGGAAAACATCCGCTTTGGCAGGGAAATCAGCCATGAGGATATTGTCCGCGCCGCAAAGATTGCCCAGGCCTATGACTTCATCTCCGCTATGCCTGACGGATTTCAACATATGATTTCCGCCAAGGGAACGAATCTCTCCGGCGGCCAGAGGCAGCGCATTTTGATTGCCCGGGCCATTGCCGCCCGTCCCGGCATATTAATTTTGGACGATTCCTCCTCAGCGCTGGATTATAAGACCGATGCGAACCTACGTCAGGCGTTGAAGGAATCCATGTCAGATTCCACCATGGAAAATTCTTTTTCCATTATTACCGTGGCACAGCGGGTCAGCTCCGTCAAAAGCTGCGACCTGATTCTGGTACTGGATGAAGGCAGGGTCATCGGCCGCGGCAAACATGAAGATCTGTTGGAAAACTGCGCAGAATACCGGCAGATCAGCGATTCTCAGATGGGAGGTGCTTTCCTTGACTAATCATAAAACAATGCAGCACAAACGCGACAATAAAAAGATCATGCTCCGGCTGGGCGGATATATTCTGAAGCAATGGCATCTGTTTTTATTTGCAGTCATATTGACGCTGGTCTCTAACCAGATGTCCCTTTTGGGACCCAGATATTCCGGCGCCGCCATCGATGCCATCAGCCTGTCCTCCGGAGTCGATTTTCCTACAGTTTGGGACAACGTGTTCAAAATGATCTTCTGTTACGCAGGTTCTGCCATGATTGCTTATTTTCTTTCAATCATTATGGTAAACTTAAGCCAGCGCATCGTATATATCATGCGTAAGCAGGTATTTGAAAAGCTGAATACACTGCCGGTAAACTACTTTGACACAAATGCCACCGGCGACATCATCAGCCGTATTTCCTACGATATCGACACGGTAAATACCTCCCTGTCCAACGATCTGGTGCAGGTAATGACAAGTATTTATACTGTCGTAGGCTCCCTGATTTTTATGTGGAAAATTTCCAGACCGATGATATTAATCTTTGTACTCACCGTGCCGGTTTCAATCCTGTTTACAAGATACCGTTCCAAAAAGGTGCGTCCCCTGTTCAGCGCACGTTCCCGAAAATACGGCGAACTGAACGGGTATGCGGAAGAAATGCTTTCCGGATCCGCCAGCATCCGGGCCTACGGACGACAGGATGTGATCTCCGGCCGATTCAACAAGCATAATGACGGTGCAATGGAGGCATTCTACAATGCGGAATACGGTGCATCCCTGCTGTTTCCCACCATCAACCTGATCAATAATGCCTCCCTTTCTCTGGTGGCCATTTTCGGCGGTATTTTATATATGTACTCCGAAAACGGGCTGATTCAGGCAGGCTCCGTTTTGTTCATCACGCTGGGCGGAGTGGCACAGTTTGTTCAGTATTCCAGAAAATTTGCAGGTCCTATCAACGAATTTTCCAATATTCTTCATGAATTTCAGTCCGCTTTCTCCGCCGCGGAACGGGTATTTAAGGTGCTGGATGAGGAGCCGGAAACGGCAGATGCCCCCGATGCCCGGGATATGGAGCGGGTAAACGGGCAGGTGGAGTTGGATGATATCACCTTCGGTTATAAAAAAGACACTGTCATTTTGCACAATGTTTCCGTAACGGCAAAACCGGGGCAGATGATCGCCATTGTAGGTCCCACCGGCGCAGGCAAAACCACAATCATCAATCTGCTCATGCGGTTTTACGATCCTGTCTCCGGCGAGATCCGTGTAGACGGCGTACCGTCGCTGCAAATCAAGCGGGCAGACCTGCGGCGCAGCTTTACCATGGTGCTTCAGGACACATGGCTTTTCCATGGCACCATCTTTGAAAACATTGTATACGGCAGAGAAAGTGCAACTCCGGAGGAAGTAAAAGCGGCCGCCAAATCTGCTAAAATCGATGGGTACATTGAAAGCCTCCCCGACGGGTATGATACTTTGCTTTCCGACGATGGGGTAAACATCTCCAAGGGACAGCGGCAGCTGATCACTATTGCAAGAGCATTTCTGTCCGACGCTCCGATGCTGATTCTGGACGAAGCCACTTCCAATGTGGATTCCCGGACGGAAATTCAGATTCAGGAAGCTATGAACGAACTGATGAAGGGCCGGACCAGCTTTGTAATCGCCCATCGTCTGTCCACCATCCAAAATGCCGATACCATACTTGTGGTTCGGGGCGGGGAAATCACCGAGCAGGGAACCCATCAGGAATTGCTGAGGCAGGGTGGATTTTACAGCACACTGTATAATTCTCAGTTTGTTTGATGTATCCATGATATCCGTCAATTCAGACTGTCATTGAAAATAAAGCTTGGTATATCCTGCTTACCGGAGGTGATGTTCTCGTCTCTGTGAGGCTTTCGGACGGGTTCGTCCTTATATTCGATAACCAACTCGCTGCAAAGCCCGCCAATGTCGGAAGCTATATACAGTACTCGGCTGAAATCATCATAAAACCAGCCGTTTGCAGTCGTTTCAAGCTCTTTAAGATGAAAACGTTTTTCGGCATTTTTTCCGTCTGCTTTTACCGATTCGGGAACGGCATTTACATGAATTTTCAAATTCATGCGTTTTACGAAAAACAGCTCGTTGGAAGCCGCTGCCGTAATGACAGTTTTATCGCTTTCATCACAGACAATTTCCGTCAGCGTGAACTCGCCGTTCTCATATGCATTGGTCCTGCCGTCATCTGAGTAAAGGGTGAATCTGCTTTTCCCACAGGGATATATGTCGGCGTAAATCACGCTGCTGTCAAGCTCTGAGGTATTGTATATCTGCTTTGTCATAGGGATTATCGCTCCCGCCTTAACAAATACGGGAATACGGTTCTGCGGCGCGTAAATATCATAACTCCTGCCGCCTTCGTATTCATAGCCGTAATCATAATCATACCATTTGCCCTCGGGAAGATATACCTGACGGCGGCACTGCTCCTCCTCATGTACGGGGGCTGCCAATAATTCGCTGCCGAAAAGAAATTCGTCCTTTAAATGCAAAACATTTTTGTCATGCGGATATTCAAACAGGAGCGGTCTCATTATCGGTTCGCCCGTAATATGTGTTTTATACGCGTAAGAATAGATATACGGAAGAAGTCTGTACCGCAAACGAACATAGTGTGCAACACTGTCCGTAACAACGCCGCCGAACATATACGGAGCGGACTCGCCTGCGTGGTGGACTCTCATCATAGGGCAAAAAGCCGCAAACTGCACCCAGCGTTCATAGAGATTGGCGTGACGCGCAATGTCATTTTTGTAAAGGTGGCGGGTATCCGCCGCATTGCTTGTAGAAGAAATAAATCCGCCTGCATCGCTTGTCCAGAGCGGTATGCCTGACATTCCCGTGTTAAGCGCTTCCGGAATATGAGCCGTGAAAGTATCGTAGTCAGAGTAAACATCTCCCGACCATATAGCCGTACAGTATTTTTGTATTCCTGCCGTACCCGTTCTTGTCAGCACGAACGGACGCATTTCGGGTAGATGTTCCCTTGTGATTTCCGTGTAGGTCTTCGTATTAAGCAGTGAAAATATGTTGTGTATCTTATTTCTCTCGCCGCCGAAATATGCGGTGTTTTCGGGGTCGCCCTCGGGTTCTGTAAGGTCGAGCCACCACGCCTCGATACCGTCGTCGAGAATACGCTCAAGCTGCGGACGCAGCCATTCCTTTGTGTTCGGATTCGTAAAGTCTATCAAATCGCCGCCGAAATGACCGCAGGTGATCGTGCTGCCATCGGTATCTCTTGCAAGTATGCCCTCATCAAGTGCGGACTGATAGGTGTCGCTGTCCTTTTTCAGCATGGGTCCCGAATTTGAAGCCATAAAGTGAAGCCCCTGCGCTCTATATTCGGCAAGCTTTTCGGGAGATTTTTCGCCCCAGCGTTCGTTCCATTTGTAATTATTAAATTTATCCGCCCAGTCATAATCGAATACCAGGCAATCCAACGGGAAACGGTGTTCACGCAGATTTGCAACAAGCTCGTCTATCTGCTCCCAGTTCCAATAGGAACAGCGGCACTGTGTGTACCCAAGGGTCCACAGCGGCGGCATAGGCGGCTTGCCTGTAAGGTTTGTGTACTCATTCAAAATGTCGCCGAAATTTTCACCTGCAAAAAAATAAAATATCATGTCACCGCCCAAGGCATGCTGACGGCATATCGACGGATCATTTTTTCCCATATCGTAATTCATCGGATACGAATTATCGGTAAAAATACCGTATGGCATGCTGCCGCCTGTACTCATATAAAATGTCACGGGAATATCCGCGGTAACATGACCGGCATTTATCCTCTGCTCTGTTATCATATCACGGGTCTGTCCTCTTCGGTCAAGACTTCCCTGATATGCATCGTTATCCTCGCCAAGACCGTAGAAATGTTCGCCGACAGCGATAAGGTTTTCCATAAAGACAGAACCGTCGTTATTTTTTCCTATTTCGTTCCCGTCACAGATAACGGTCTTGTCATCGGCAGAAACGAAACTTATTTTGATACCGTTTTTTCGTATCCTTACCGCTGCAGTTCCTGCAGAAACAAACAGATACTCTTCCTTGTCGGCGCAGCAAATTTCAGCCCTGCATTCAGGCATATTTTCAATGCTGTAGGAATGCGGTGCAATGCCCTTGCCGTCAAAATCGACCCAGACCCCAATGGTTTTCGTGGAAATCACGTTTAAGTATATCACACATTCGGAATCCGTCCGAACTGTCATTTTGTTTTCGCTCTTTTCATAGCTTTCGATATTCAGTCTGCTGAGAACTTTACTCATAATAAAACCTCCGTCAAGTAATGATAACAGGCAGCATTTCATTACCGTCAAAACTCAATTTATCTATGCACAACACCCTGTGTCCCGCTTCGTTGTCGCCGATGATACGCCTGTGGTAAACGATCAGCCAATCGTCCGTGCCCTGAATATTTATATAGCTGTTATGTCCCGCCCCCTCGGCAATTTCCGAATTGCTGAGTATTATTTCGCCATTCGGGTTTATTTCAAGCGGGGAACTGCTGCTGCTTTCACAAACGCGGTATGTTCCGTTGACCCAGTCGCCCTCCGACCACATGAAATGATACACGCCGTCCCGTTTAAGCATACAGGGCGCTTCGACATAGCCGTCAGGCGTGACAGCCTTGAAAAGCCCGCCTTTTTCAAAAGGTACAAAGCCGTTCATTTCCTCATTCATCACAGCCACATTGCAGTGCTTCCAGCCGCCGTAATAAAGATATATCCTGCCGTCGTCGTCCTTGAAAAGATGTGCGTCTATCGGCTGCGCATAGTTAATAAAACGATCGATAAGAGGCGCTCCCGTCAGGTTTTTGAACGGTCCCGCCGGTGAATCCGAAACAGCGATCTCCAGTCCGCCTGTCTCGTCGTCGCTCTGAATATCATTGCTTGCAAAAATAAGATAATATTTTCCGTTTTTCTCTATGGCAGTGGGGGCCCACACAGCCCTGTAAACATATTTGTAACCGCTCATATCTATAATATCGGGATGCTTTTCCCAATGTGTCAGATCCTCCGATGAAAAGCAGTCAATGTTCATCTGATCACCATAAGAGGTAAACGATTTTGTAACATAAATATAATATCTGCCCTCAAAGTACCGTGCTTCGGGGTCGGCGTACCAGCCGTTTACGATTGGATTCATAATTCATACCTCCGTATAAAATCTAAGCGTTCCGCCCTGCATAAGCTTATCGTGGGCAATAACATTTTCCGTAATATCCGTGCCGTTAAAGCTTACTCTGAAAGCGCTGCTGCCGTCTGTTGCATTGATAATATGAAGAATGTTCCCGCTGCCGGGCATAACGGTTATCTTCCGTGCATTGCACACGCCCAAAACGTACTCGCCGCTTCCGGGGCAGACGGGATAAAAACCAAGTACACCTAAAATATACCATGCGCTCATTGAGCCGTTGTCCTCATCGCCGGGGAAAATATTTTCATTGTAACCCTCTCTCAGCATACAGCGCACATGGCCTGCGGTTTTTCCTATATTTCCGATTGCCGAATACAGATACGGCAGATGCATACTCGGCTGATTTGAAATGGCACACTGTCCGAAATCGGCAGCCGCCATTTCCGTCATTTCATGTATCTCGCATGGGTACGTGCCCGTCTCAAAAAAAGCAGGGGCGGAAAACAGCTCATCAAGCTTTTCTTCAAATTTTTCTCTGCCGCCGTAAAGCTCCGACAAACCCTCTATGTCATGATATACGGCAAAACCGTTCTGATATGCGCCGCCCTCGCAGTAATCGCCGCCCCATGCAAAGGGGGAAAATTCCGGCTTTCGCTCTCCGCTTGCACTAAGCCCTCTGATAAATCCCGTTTCGCTGTCAAACAGCTTTTTATACCCCTGCGACCTTGCCAGATATTCGCCGCGTATATCCTTAATGTTCAGCTTTTCCGCAAGCTTAGCGATACACCAATCGCAGTAATAAGCGTCAAGAGAATTGTTTACGCTCTCACCGTATTTATCATTCGGCACATAGCCGAGCTTTACATAGTCCTCAACGCCAATACGTCCGCCAAGGTGAGTGCCGCTTGCCATGTTGGCATTTTTGAGCATACCGTCAAGGGCAAGCTTCATCTGTTCCTTCGTAAGCAGGTCTTTTACAGCGCAGTCCGCAAGAGCGGCGTCTATCAGCGTGCCGGGCATAATGCCGCGCTCGCCGGGGGAAAGCCATTTCGGCAGCCACCCCTGCTCCTGATAGAAATTCAGATATCCCTCCATGATTTCACTGATATGCTCGGGAATTATCAGCGTCAGCAGAGGATAAAGGGTTCGGTAAACGTCCCAGAAGCCGTTGTCAACAAACATTTTGCCACCGCATATCTCTCCGCTTTTTGTATTATAGTGCACCGCCCTGCCAAGCTCGTCATACTCATAAAAAACTCTCGGGAAAATAAAGCAGCGGTACAAACAGGAATAAAAGGTGCGCATACGCTCTTCGGAATCCTCTATCTCTATTTTAGACAACAAAGCATTCCATTTATCTTCGGTCTCGGCTTTGACCTGTTCATATGTCCTGCCGCCGACCTCGCTGAGATTTTTCACGGCATATTCGGGCGAAATATACGAAGTACCGAGCCGAACGATAAGCTCCCCGCCCTGCGGTATATCAAAGGCAATGTTCATTCCTGCGCCCGTGCCGCTGCATGAAATTCCCTGCTCCGTACCTCCCGTTTTTGTAATAACGGTTTCGGAGGCATTTATGGGTTTGTCAAATTTCATGCAGAAATAAAACTGAAAATCCTTTCGTGTGCCGTCGCCGTAAGCGTTGGTGCGCCCCGTAAGCATCCGATTTTCGGAGTCAAGGACAAGCTCTGTCGGGAAATCAAAAGGAAGCACCGCAAGCCTCGGTGTCTTTGCGGCATCCCAGCGTATCTTGATGATTGCTCCCCGTTCTGTGGGGACAACGCCCATTTGTGCAAAATACCGTTTGAAATATATCTCCGTGCAGGCGGGAGTCATCTCCTTCTCGTCAAAAGATGAACTGCGTCTGTCCTCGGTAAAATACGGCTCTCCGCTTTGCGGCATAAACACAAAATGCGCATAATCCCTGACCCATGGGCTTGGCTGGTGCGTAAGCCGTATACCCTCCGTCTGTCTGTGCAGAGGCGAATAATACCAGCCCCCGCCGCTTGCTCTTGTCTGAACGGAAAAGCTGTTCATACCAAAGGGAGCACAGGTCAGCGGCAAAGTGTTTCCTGTAGAAAATCTCGGCTCGGAAAGCGTACCCTGCTTTATATTGACATATTTAAGGAAGTTTTTCATAAAATCACCTCAACTTGTCGAAAAGCGTTGTCATATATGGTATAATTAATAATTGCAGTTTAAAAAAGTGAGGAATACATTCATGGAGCATATAATCTCATTTGGCGAGACCTTTGACGACCGGGACAGACCGTTCTATATTGAAATGGCAGGTATAACCTATCCCGACCCAAATTATCATATCACTCGAAAAAATTCGTACATTCACTGCTTCGAGTATGTCATAAAGGGCGGCGGTATCGTGACCGTGGACGGGATAACAAATTATCCGTCCGAGGGCGACCTGTACATTCTTCCCAAAGGCGCGGATCACGATTACCGCTCAATGTCAGAAGCCCCTTTCGAAAAGATATGGTTCAACATCAGCGGTACGCTGTGCGATGAGCTTATCCATGTTTATGGCATTACGGGCACTCTTATCGTCAAGGGCATCGATGCTTTTCCCTTTTTCCGTGAATTTCTTGACATATGCGAAAATAAAGAGCTGGCTCTGAATGAAATACATTCGCAGTGCGCCCTTGTTTTCCACAAACTGATAATCAAAATACACGACAGCATAATGCCCGATTCGGAGCACAGTTCAAAAGGCGCTGCTTCCGACATCAAATCCTATATAGACCGTAATATTTATGAAAAACTAAGCATAGAATCGTTGTCGAAGCACGTAAATATTTCATCTTCGCAGGTCAACCGTGTGTTCAAAAAAGCCTATGGCATAACGCCTTACGACTATATTCTTACACGCAGGATAGAAACCGCAAAGCTGCTTCTGAAAAATTCCTCGCTGACGGTAAAGGAAATAGCCTACCGTCTGAATTTTGCGGACGAACACTATTTCTCAAATATATTCCTGCATAAAACCGGAGTGCGCCCAAAGAAGTATTAAGAACGCCTCATTTAATTATCTCTGCTATTTTTTCTATGGGAACCTTGGGCGCTCTGTCAGCGGTAAGCAGACCGTTGGTCTCCTGCTCAACATCTGTCAACTGTGTGTAGCAGTAGCCGCTTATATCCATGTTCTCCACAGCCTTTATCAGTGAGCCGAAGCGTTCCAAAAATTCCTCGTCCGTGTGTACCGAAGCCCCGTAGCCCCAGCCCTCGTCATGCGCGTAATGCGTTCCGCCGAACTCAGTGAAAATGACAGGCTGACCCTCGTATTGAAATCCGGCGGCAAAGGGCAGAAGCTGCGAGTTTCCGCAATAGCCGTCAGTAAGCTTTTCCTTGGTGTCGTATAGGTGCGTAAGCCAATTGCTGTCCTGCTCGTAGTGGTGGAGTGTGAGAATATCGCTCTTTGCATGATACCAGCCGTCGTTTGAGATAACGGGACGCATATTGTCAATACTTTTTGTCATATAGTAAAGACCCTCTGCAAAATTCTGCTGGCGGGGATTGGAAGCAATACCCCTAACGCCCCAGCTTTCATTAAAGAGCACCCATGTCACCAACGACGGATGATTGTAGTTCTGCGTAACTATGTCAAGCCACTCTGCGGAAATATCCTTTACAGCCTCGTCGCTGAACCAATGATTGGATGGAAGCTCGCACCATACCGCAAAGCCCATAATATCAGCATAATAGTAGAAACGCTCGTCCTCGTTTTTCTGGTGCTTGCGAACGCCGTTGAAGCCCATTGCCTTTGCAAGTCTGATATCGTCAATGACGGCCTGCTCGCTTGAAGGAGTCATTCCCGATTTTTTCCAATACCCCTGATCAAGCACAAGCTTTGCATAGAATGGCCCGCCGTTGAGCAGTATTTTTCCGTTTTTGACGGTAAATTCCCGCAGCCCGAAATAGCTGCCTACCCTATCGACTTCTCTGCCGCGATTGTTTACGGTCACCTCAACGTCATACAGCGCCGGATTCCAAAGACACCACTGCTCCGCCTGATAAGTAATGCTCTTGCTGTCAAGACGAACCTTTACGGTGTTGTCAATATCGCCCGCAATGACAGATACCGTCTGCACAGGTCTGCCGTCAAAGCTTACCGCTATTTTTACCTCAACATCATCTGCAGGCTTATTAACAGCCATGTCAAATGTAACGGAGCTGTCGCTTATATCGGGGGTTATTTTAAGCTTTGTAAGTCTTACATCATCTACATATTCAAGCCATACGGTTTTCCATATTCCTGTCGTCTGTACATACCAGCAGCCGAAGCTCTGAGCCTCCCAACGCTGCTTGCCCCTAACCTGAACAGGCAGATCATCGTCGGTGCACTTTACGGTAAGTACGCCCGTATCATTGACAAGGAAATCGGTCACATCAAAGGAGAAACGTGTGTATGCGCCCTTATGCGTTCCCGCAAGTATGCCGTTTATATAAACTTCGGTGACATAATCCGCGCCGTCAAAATTTAAGACAGTGCGCTTACCTGCTTTACCGGAAATCTTGCGGGAATACCACACCGTGTTGTGCTGTGTAGTATCGTGGATCCCGCTAAGCTCGGTCTCATATGTAAATGGAACATTGATCTTTCGATTCAGTCTGCCCGCAAGCGCATCCGCAGCGTCTGTTTCTTCTCCAAAAGCAAAAGCCCACTCGCCGTTCAAGTTCAGCCAATTGCTTCTGACAAACTGCGGTCTGGGATATTCCGGAATATAACATTTAACGTGTTTCATAATAGGTTCCTTTTATGTAATTTTATTATTTGATACTATGATACTGCAAAACAGGTGGTCTTGCAATGCATTATTCAATCACAAAAGTGAGGAATGTAAGCATATATCCGCCTCTCTTTTTTGTGCAAGGATAGAGAGGAAAAATGTAAGAATAAGCCTTATAATGAAGGAAGGCGGAGTTCAGGTCTTCCGCAAAGCACAATCTGTGCGGATAAGGAGGTATGTCATGGAATGGGTTGAAAAATTAAACCAAAGTATAAATTATATCGAGGAACATTTTAACAGAAGAAATTGACTATGAACAGCTTGGACGGGGGGAGATGCACGGATTATTGATATTGCGGAGAAGTACGGCTATCATTCCCCGACTGCATTTAACAGGGCGTTCCAGTCTTTTCACGGGATAGCCCCCTCGTCTGTGAAAAACGAAGGCGTATCTGCACCGCTTGATAAGGAAATCGAAAATAATTTTATGGTTGTGCCTGAGATGTGGCAGGATGCGTCTGTAAACGGAACCATACAGAAACTGGCAGGAATGATGGATACGCCGCCCATGGGGCTTTTGGGCGTAAGTGTCTGCAATGATGAAAAACAATGGAAATATTTTATTGCCGTTTCCAGTACAAAAACAAGCGGCGAGTTTGAAGAATATACCGTTCCTGCGTCCACTTGGGCAATCTTTTCCGGAACGGGTACAAACCAGTCAATACAGGAATTGGAGCAGCGGATTATAACAGAGTGGCTTCCGACCTCCGGATATGAATATGCCAATGCTCCCGATATTGAGGTTTACTTAAATCCGGACCCACAGAACGCACAGTATGAGGTATGGATACCCGTAAGAGTCCGCTCATGATGGGCGAACCGGAAGAAGACATAACGGAGGGACTTATGGACGAGAAATTTAGTTCCAGCCTACATTGAGTGAGGAAAACAATCATTTTCCTGTCCTGCATCCTGCAAAGGCGCCGCGGGTTCCGCTGTAACGGGCAGACAGCTTCCTGCCGCCATACAGAAAAGGGCAAATGCCGTCACCGTAAAAAGAGGTGTAACCTGCGAAATGGCGCTGTTTAATGCGGAATAGCTTGCAAATTCCAAAGCTCCTCCCAGTCTTGCCTGCAGCATAAGATTAAAGGGCGCCAGTACCAAACCGGTCACAAGTTCAAAAAGAACGGCCAGAATCACAAAGATAATCGCCAGTGCCTGCCTTTGCGAAGGTTTCCTCTTCACAGAAGCAATACAGAGCAGAAAAATTCCATAAATAAGCATGGGCAGCAGCAATTCTATCATTGCGCCGGTAGGAAAAGAATTCACTTCGCACACACTTTCGTCGGCAACCCAAATCTGCTTCACTGCCCTTTGGTTCATCGTCATAAAAACAGCAAGCAGCACCGCCGCTGTCTGCAGCGCTGCCGCAATTCCTGCCAGAATCAATATCGTTTTCTGTTTCATGGTTATATCCCCTTTACTGCCCACACTAGTCCCTTAAAATGCTGACATATTTGACCGGCGTGCGGTACTTATAGTTGGATATCTTAATGCCGGTGGTGGGGCTGCTCGCATGAATCACTTTACCGCCTCCTATATACAGCGCCACATGATTGATGTGTCCTGAACTGTCAGCATAAAATACCAAATCACCCGGCTTCAGTTCCGATGCCGAAATCTTGGTGCCTTCTCCCGCCTGCGCACTCGCGGAATGGGACAATTTAATGCCAAAATGCTTGTATATTGACATAACAAAACCGGAACAGTCCGCACCATTTGTCAGGCTGCTGCCGCCGTACACATAGGGATTGCCCAAAAACTGCTTTGCGTACTCCGCAATATCGACACGCAAGTCTGATACGTCCTGCCCATAGAGCAGTTCGCTCATGGTGACCGCCGTGTCCAGCTTCTCCTCCACCGTCACATACTCTGCAAAAACATAGGCGCTGTCCCCGTCTATGGATACCTCTACCCAGTCGCCCAGCACTTCCACTACTTCAAGTTCCTCGCCCTTAGGCACCTGTGTCAGCACCGCGCCGTCCAGACTGGCATCGTCCCTTACCTTCAGGGCGTCCGCATTGACAACCGCCACCGTGCGAATCAGTTCCAGACCACGCATCCTGGCGTCCGCTCCCATGTAGAGATAATCTGTGCTCACATATCCTTCCACATCACCGGAAATGATATGTGCCCAGCCGTCGTCCGTCATCTCCAGAATTTCACAGGCAGAGCCTTTCGGCATCTTGCCCACCAGCTTGCCGTCCAGCCCCGGGATGGCGCGGACATTCAAATTGCCGCTCTCTACATTGGCAATTCCCAAATTGGTATAACCCCAAAAAGAACCCTGTGCTGCTTCCGCTGCGGCAATACACTCCATTTCGTCGAGCGGCATGTTAAACAAAGTAGCTGCTCCTGCATATGTAGTAAGTTCACTCATATCTACTGATGATGCATGCGCCTCCAGCGAAAGACCGGATTCCATCACACCCGCCAGAAAAACGCCTGCGGCACAGAGACTCAATCTGCGTATCCTTTTTTTATTTATGTTCATGTATGTTACCTTTCCCATTTGTGCTCTAAAACCTCTATATCAAACAAATCCTGTACATATCCTTTGTTACAAAAATGTTACAAAATTATTATAAACGCGCCGCCGCCCTCTGTCAACCTTTTGCACAAAAAAAGAGCAGAAGTTATGCTCCTGCTCTCTTTGCCTGAAAAAATACACCTTCATAATAAATCCATATAGTATCCGCATCCACCACAAAAAAGTCTGTGCCAAAACAATAGCTTAAAGATGGACTGGTATCGCTTTCCCCTGATGTGATACCGGCACATGTAATGGTATCACTTTCGTTCCACCAGCCTGCCATATCGATATTAAACTGCTCTTCAACCTCCGCCTTGGTATAATCCATATAGACATATCCAAACCCTTCCGCTTCAACCGGCTTACCGTTCAGGAAAAAAGCATCCTCGTAGTAGGCCATCCCATAGGTAAGAAATTCATCTATTTGCTCCTGCGATAACGCATATATGCGGCAGGTCCGGTAGTCCGTTATCTGCCAGCTTCCGAAAAAGACTATCTCCGGCGTATTTTCCGGCTGTGACTCATTTTCCGGCTGCAATGGGGTTTCTTCCATTGCCGTCACGAACAGTTCCATTATCGAGGCTTCCCCTATCTCGCTGCATTTCTCATTCAGCTTCCGCATCAGCGCCTCGTCCGCGCTGTAGCCGTTTTCACTTTTCCGATAGACCCGCATGTCATAACACTCTTTTCCATCCGCCTCATATTTTGCCATTATAATAACGTCAGTGTCATTGATGCCCTCTACTTCCGTCACATCATAGTAATACACCTCTAAAAACCTGCCGATGGACGCATTGCTTTCCCTGACATCAGGAAATATATAGTCCGCATCCTCCAGTGAAAATTCCAGTTCTGCCAAAGGCTTATACAAATCTTCCGACCCGCTCTCCGTTGCAAAAAAGCAGAGTCTGTAATCCTCCCCTTCCTGTTCAGGCTCCGCATAGGCCAGAAAACCAAGCCCCAACTCTCCTACGTTTCCCGCCATCAGGACATGCACCTTGGGCGCAGAAGAAACCGTTTCGCCATTTCCTTCTCCTGCCACAGCTCCTTGCTGTAAACTGTCCGCCTGTCCATTCTGCTGCCCGCTTTCATCCGACGCCATATTTCCAACTTCTTCCCTGCTAAAGTTCGGATAACTCTCCTGCGGCCCTCCCGCCGCAGCTTTATTCTCTCCCATCGCACAAGCTCCCAAAAGAAACGTGCTCATGCATACGCAACATACCATAATCATTTTTTTCATCTTTTTATCCTCTTCATTCTAAAGTAGTTTTGCAGACAATTGCGAACCTCATACCTGCTGATTCCGAATTGTGAACACTGTATATTCCTAGTTGATTGCAAAATATCTTCTGCAAGTAACGGAAATGTTCAATATAGACAAAAACGGGCTCCGAAGCAGTGGCAAGTCGCCCTTATTTTGTCTATATTGCTCATTTCCTGTGTTGCAAAAGAAAGTTTCGCAACGTCTATTTTTCTATGTTAGTAGACCCTTGCGAACCTTAAGTCTGCCGGTTTCGAATTGTGCACATGGTATATTCCATAAGCAGACCCTTGCTTACCGTCGGTACTTAGCTGCCGTATTTTGGCAGCTTACGTACCGCTACGGTAAGCTCGGAGCGAGAGCGAGTCTGC
>JAAUZU010000035.1 GCA_014804445.1 Lachnospiraceae bacterium
GCAGACTCGCTCTCGCTCCGAGCTTACCGTAGCGGTACGTAAGCTGCCAAAATACGGCAGCTAAGTACCGACGGTAAGCAAGGGTCTGCTTATGGAATATACCATGTGCACAATTCGAACGCGGCAAGTGTGAATTTCACAATCCCATATCAACTTGTGTAATAGACGTTTGCGAAACTTTCTTGCGGGCTACAGGAAATGGGCAATATAGACAAAATAAGGGCGACTTGCCACTGCTTCGGAGGCGTTTTTGTCTATATTGAACATTTCCGTCACTTGCAGAAGATATTTCGCTATTACCTATTTTTGTATTTACGGGACGATTATTGTATTGTTATTGGGTATTGTTTTGATGATGGCGCACTAAATTTACTTGAAGTTATATGAAAAATAAAAATTTTGACTCATAGTAGATATTGGTACAGAAAAGTATATAGCTGCGGGTGGGCTTGCGGAAAGCAAGCCCGCCCGGCTGGATAACGAATTGTAGAAAGGGAATCATTAAATTTTGTTTTCCATGTTGTCGGGGTCCTGGGCAAACTGGATTGCCATTTCGCGGCTGATACGGCCTGCAAAATAGAGCTGCTGAATCGCTTCATCCATTGTCATCATGCCCAGCTTACGGTTTGTCTGCATAACAGAGGTAAGCTGATGGGACTTGCCCTCACGAATCAGATTGCGGACAGCATGGTTGGCATGCATTACTTCAAATGCAGCCACACGTCCCCTGCCGTCTATGGTAGGGATAAGCTGCTGGGATATAACCGCCTCCAGTACGTTGGAAAACTGCACTCTGATCTGCTGCTGCTGATGGGGCGGGAATACGTCGATAACACGGTCTACCGTGCTCGCCGCTCCGATAGTATGCAGGGTTGACAGCACAAGGTGTCCTGTCTCTGCCGCGGTAATCGCCACACTGATAGTCTCAAAATCTCTCATCTCACCTACCAGAATGACATCGGGGTCCTCACGGAGCGCTGCACGCAGGGCATTGGCGTAATTTTCGGAATCCAGTCCGATTTCCCTCTGGTTTACCATCGCCATTTTGTGCTGATGCAGATACTCTATCGGGTCCTCCAGCGTAATCACATGCGCGTCCCTGCAGTTGTTGATTTTATCAATGATTGCCGCAAGTGTCGTAGATTTACCGCTTCCTGTCGGTCCGGTAACCAGAATCAACCCTCTTTTTCTCTGATACAAATCGATAACGGAAGCCGGCACACCCAGTTCTTCCGGCGCAGGCACCTTCGTACCTACAAGTCTGAACGCAAGCGCCACACTGCCACGCTGCTTGTACGCATTGACACGGTATCTTCCCAAATCGGGGATGGAAAAGGACATATCGTATTCGCCCTTCTCTTCAAAACGGTTGCGCTGGGTTTCTGTCATAATATTTAACAGCATATCCAGCGTATCAGCAGGCAGAAGCCGGTTATACTGCGTCAGCGTAATCAGCTTGCCGTTTACTCTTATCTTGGGTGGAATCCCTACTGTAATATGTACATCTGACGCTCCCGCCGCTTTTGCTTCTTCCAGTATTTCTCTTACATTAGGCATATATTTTCTCCTCTTCCGCTACCACTTGTCCAAGGTAGTTTTTTAGATTTCGGTGCAAAAACGGTCGCTTTTGCACCGGACAATATCTGCAATATAAAAAGTATATCACACAATAAATTTACTTTTCAATACTTTCCGTTATTTCTCTGTTTTTCTTTCAAACGCTTCCCTAAGTTTCATCAAAGCTTTCTTTTCTATCCTGCTTACATAACTGCGGGAAATCCCCAGTTTTTTTCCTATTTCACTCTGCGTAACCTCTGCTCCCGTACTGATTCCGTACCGCAGAAACAAAATTTCTTTCTCCCTGTCTGTCAGGCACTCGTCTAAGAGACTGAACAATCTTTGTAAATCCTCATACAAGGCAATCCTGTCAACTACCTCAATCTGCTGTCCTTCAATCACATCCAGAAGATTGATTTCATTTCCTTCCTTATCGGTTCCTATCGGCTCATAAAGAGAAACCTCTCTCGCCGTTTTCTTTCTTGCCCGAAGCATCATCAAAAGTTCATTGTCGATACAGCGGCAGGCATAGGTAGCAAGTCTTCCCTTCCCCGCATCAAAAGTTTCCACTGCCTTTATCAGCCCGATGGTACCGATGGAAATCAAATCCTCCATATCCTCTTCCACATTCTGATATTTTTTGGCAATATGCGCTACCAGCCTCAGATTCCGCTCTATCAGAACCCCCTTGGCGTTTTCGGCTTCCTCACTGCTTCCCTTTTGCATCAAGCGAATATAACAGGCTTCTTCTTCTGACGACAGCGGTTTCTTAAATGTCTTCAAGACAGCCCCCAAAAGCAGATTTATTATATTCTATGTGCTTTGGAAGCTTCTTGTGCTTTTCCTACTGCAAGAACTGTGCCGACACATAATTGCCCAAGTCCGCACCCTTTGCCGTCAGGGCTATCCTGTCCCCGTCCGTAAGCAGCCCCTTCCCCGCATTCTCCGCAATCACTTTTCCATATATCTCTTCCATGGAAACACCGAAGCTCTCCTGAAACATATTTCTATCCACGCCTTCCACAAGACGCAGCCCCAGAAACATAAACTCCTCCATCTGTTCCTTCACGGTAAGCTGTGCCCGCTCCACTATCTTTTCCTCCCGCTCCATATACACCTGTAAATCCGGCGTGTTGTGAAAACGGACATTCCCCACCATGGAAGCTGCCCCCAGCCCAAACCCCACATAATCGCCCCGCTGCCAGTATACCTTATTGTGGATACATTCATACCCGGACAGGCTGTAATTGGAAATTTCATACCGATGATAACCGGCTTCAGAAAGCAGCCGCTCAGTCAGTCGGTACATTTCCCGCTCCTCCTCCTCGGAAGGCAGATGCGCCTGCGCTTCTCCTGTATGCGCCATACGCTCCCACTCTGCTCCATATCTTTCGTAAAAGGGCGTTCCCTCTTCTATAATCAGGCTGTAGGCAGAAATATGGGCGGGCACCGGCGTAAGGGCAAGCACCTTTTTTACCGTATCCGCATAATCCGCCACCTTTTGTTTTGGCAGCGCCGCCATCAGGTCAACATTGATATTACAAAAACCCGCTTTCTGTGCCAGTTCGTAGCTTTCCAGAAAATCCGCATAGCTGTGTATCCTGCCGAGCAGCGCAAGCTCCCTGTCGCTCGCTGACTGCAGTCCCATGCTGAGTCGGTTGATTCCCGCCTCCCGATAACCAAAAAGCGCCTCCCCGTCCACTGTCCCGGGATTCGCCTCCATGGATACCTCTGCTTCTTTTCCCACCGGAAAAGCGTTCCACAGCACCCGCAGCATATGGCAGAGCTTTTCATAAGGAACCACTGTCGGGGTTCCCCCTCCGATATAGACCGTCTTCACCACATAGTCCCTGTAATACTCTGCCTGTTTTTGTATTTCTTCTTCCAGCGCACGCAAATATTCTTCCTGCGTCCGGCTGTCCGCCGGTGCAGAAAGAAAATCGCAGTAATTACATTTTTTAATACAAAACGGAATATGAATATAGATACTGATAGGCTTCTTCATAGATTATTTTCTGTCATCGAGCTTCAGAACGCTCATAAATGCTTTTTGCGGAACCTCCACATTTCCAATCTGGCGCATCCGCTTCTTGCCTTCCTTCTGTTTTTCCAAAAGCTTTTTCTTACGGGTGATATCGCCGCCATAACACTTGGCAAGCACATCCTTACGCATCGCCTTGACGGTTTCCCTCGCAATGATTTTTCCGCCTACCGCAGCCTGAATCGGAATCTCAAACAGATGGCGCGGAATTTCGTCCTTCAACTTTTCGCACATCTTACGTCCGCGCTCATAGGCGCTGTCCGCATGCACGATAAAGGAAAGGGCGTCCACCTCTTCCCGGTTAATCAGAATATCCAGCTTTACCAGACGGGACTGCTCATAACCCTTCAAATCATAGTCAAAGGAAGCATAGCCTCTGGAACGGGATTTCAATGCGTCGAAAAAGTCGTAAATAATTTCATTTAAGGGCAAATCATACCTAAGAAGCGCCCTTGTCTCCTCCAGATACTCCATACCGAGATACCGCCCGCGCCTTTCCTGACAAAGCTCCATAATCGAACCGATAAATTCCGTGGTGACCATGATTTCCGCGCTGACAATCGGCTCCTCCATGTATTCAATCACGGACGGATCCGGCAGATTGGAAGGATTCGTCAGCTCTATGACGTCCCCATTGGTACAGTGCACCTTATATACAACGCCCGGCGCTGTCGTCACCAAATCCAGATTGTACTCTCTCTCCAGCCTCTCCTGAATGATTTCCAGATGCAGAAGCCCCAGAAAACCACAGCGGAAGCCAAATCCAAGGGCAATAGAGGTCTCCGGCTCATAGTGCAGGGAGGCGTCGTTCAGTTTCAGCTTTTCCAGCGCATCCCGCAAATCCGGATATTTTGCCCCGTCAGCCGGATACATGCCGCAGTACACCATGGAATTGACCTTTTTGTAACCCGGCAGCGGCTCTGCACAGGGATTGTCCGCATCAGTGACCGTATCGCCGACTGCGGTATCCTTCACGTTTTTAATCGATGCGGTGATATATCCCACCATTCCTGCGGAAAGCTCGTCACAGGGAATAAACTGCCCTGCGCCGAAATACCCTACCTCCACAACCTCTTCCGTGGCTCCGGTCGCCATCATGCGGATATGTGTGCCTTTCTTTACGCAGCCTTCCTTTATCCGGACGAACACAATAACGCCCTTGTAGGAATCGTAAACAGAATCAAAGATAAGCGCTTTTAGCGGCGCACCCGCATCGCCCTGCGGCGCCGGAATTTTATGCACCACAGCCTCCAATACCTCTTCGATGCCGACTCCATTCTTAGCAGAAATCAGAGGCGCATCCTGCGCCTCTATTCCGATAACATCCTCTATCTCTGCAATCACCTTCTCCGGCTGTGCACTGGGAAGGTCGATTTTGTTGATAACCGGAAATACATCCAAGTCATGGTCCAATGCAAGATAAACGTTGGCAAGTGTCTGGGCTTCTATCCCCTGCGCCGCATCTACCACTAAAATGGCACCGTCGCATGCCGCCAGAGAACGACTCACTTCATAATTAAAATCTACATGCCCCGGCGTATCGATCAGGTTGAAAATATATTCCTCCCCGTCCAGAGCCCGATAAACGGTACGCACCGTCTGCGCTTTTATGGTAATGCCTCTCTCACGCTCCAATTCCATATTATCCAGCACCTGCGCCTGCATTTCCCGACTCGTCAAAAGACCGGTATGCTCGATAATCCTGTCGGCAAGCGTGGACTTTCCATGGTCAATATGGGCAACAATACAAAAATTGCGTATTTTACTCTGGTCAATGCCTGACATACTTAAAATCCTCTTTTTCTGTTTTATACTCCTGCCGGCCGCAGTTTGAAACGCCCTACAAGCTCATCTAATGTCTGCGCTTCTGCTGACAGTTCCTCGCTGGTTGCGGAGGCCTCCTCGGAAGCCGCAGAGTTCGTCTGGATAACCTCGTTAATCTGATCCACACCCTTTTCAATTTCCTTTACGGATTCGGCCTGCCTGTCGGATGCGATACGGATGCCGTTCACATCTTTGATGATTGTTTCCAGTTCATTAATTACAGTGTTCAGGGATTCCGCCGTTTCAGAGGTGATACGGTTGCCGCTGTCCACCTCGCGCAGGGAATTCTCCAAAAGCTTCTTGGACGCCTCTGCCGAAGCAGAACTGTCCTCCGCCAGCTTTCTAATCTGTTCCGCCACAACCGCAAAGCCCTTGCCTGCCTCACCTGCACGCGCCGCCTCTATGGACGCATTTAAGGAAAGCAGATTTGTCTGCTCTGCGATACCGTCTATCTCTAAAATAACATTTTCTATCTCTTTGGATGTCTCGGAAATCCGCTGCATGGCGCGCGTCAGCTCTTCCATCTTCTTTCTGCTGATTTCTGCCTCCTCGCCAACCTGCTTCGCCCTGCCGTGCACCCTGTCGGTCGTTCTGGTATTTTCCGTTACCTGTTCCGTAACCTCTGTCACTGTGGCAAGCAGTTCTTCTACCGCCGCAGCCTGTTCAGAAGCGCCCTGTGCGATGTCCTGTGAACTGTCTGCAAGCTGTACTGCACCGTTCGCCACCTGCTCGGACGCCTCATTGACAGAACGCAGCGTATCACTGATTTGACGCACCGTCTTTACAAGCTGTTCCATGATAAGCTGGAAATCTCCCACATAGGATTCTTTCTGTTTGGAATGAACGTCAAAGTTGCCAACAGCAAACTCTCCGATGATATAATTGATATCTGAGACAACATTGTTTAACGTCTGCCTCGTCACCCGAAACTTTTCTGATACAACGCCCAGTTCATCCTTGGCCTCATAGGACAATTCAAAATCAAATTTTCCCGCCGCAAGCTGTATCGCCGCATTTTCCAACTCCTTAATCGGCATTACCAGCTCCGCTGACAGCGCCTTGCCCAATATGACTGTAAGCACTATGCCAAAGCTGCTCAATATAATCAGTATGGCAACGGATATGATTCTTGACAGCATGGAATCCACCACAAACAGTCCTGCCACTCCCATAATGGTGCTGAGCAAAAAAACAATAATAATAACACGGAATATACGGTTTAATTTTGTTTTTATGTTATAATTGCGCAGCCTTTGTAAAAACTTCTTTATTCCCATAGCTATGATTTCCTTTCCCTGCTGTTTTTATTGTACAACTTCCGATTCTTCATTCCCGTATACCATATCACGATACCACTTGAGGGAATTGATGTACGCATCGTATACCTGCTGCATGTCAATATTGTGCAGAATCATCAGGCGGGAAACTTCCTGCCAGTTTGCACTCTCATACTGTGTGATAAATTCCTGTACCAGTGCAAAAGGACCCTTTTTGTCAATCAGGGCATTTCTGATATTTTTGGATACCTTGACAATATCAAGCGCTTCCGACATCGGAATGTCCAGAATAACATCCAGAACGGAAAACAGTCCCATCAAAAACAGCTCTGACGACTGGATGGCAAGTGCAAATGCAGGTGCAAGATTTTCCGCAAATCTTGCGCGAAGCAGAGATAATCTTGTGATTTCGTTGGGCTTATCCGTGTAAAGCTCTCCTGCTACCGCTGTTGTCAGCCACTTTCTCAGCTCCTTTTCTCCCAGCATGGCCGCCGCATGGCGGATGGAGGTGATTTGTGAGTTCACAGTCATTCTGTTTACCATTTTAAGCAAGGATATGACAAGCGCCGTATCCCTTCCGATAACATCCGCCGCCTCTGTCAACTCAAAATCGGGACTGTTCACCATGTTCAGCAGGTGAATGTAGTTGACTTTCAGCGGAGATACCTCATGTTCGCCCTTGTTGATGGGCATTCTGAAAAACTTACCCTCATATAACTGATATCCGCCGTCTTCCTTTAACTGTTCAAAAATTTCCACGTTTTCAATATTGCCGGCGCACAGCTTGATATTGGGATAAATCTTGCCAAAATAAATCTTTGCCTTGCTGATGTCGATTTTCTTGTGGTCAAGAAGCATGTAGTCCATCAGCAGCATAATTTCCCTGTACGCTTCAAACTTTGCCACCTCAAGCTTACGCATCGCAAGCTTATAGCCGTCTGCCTTCAGTTCCCGCAGCCTGCGGATATATGACTCCTCAGGCGGAATCGTATTGTCAATCAAAAGCACCAGCCTCTCGTGAGGCGCGTCACACTGTCCGCTGATATCGGAAAAGATAGATATATTTCCAACCGGTATAAAAACTTCCTTATCCGCAGACAAGGTTTCAATTCCCATACTTTGTATGAGCTCCAGGCCATCTACATAGGCCGCCCCGTCATGAAAGCCCGCTCCTAAGAGACTTGGATTCAAAAAATAATTCTTTTTCTGGGAAAAGAGGGAATACGCGCTGACCGTCATATTCTCATCAAATAAAGGAATTAATGTAACAAGCATGGTGGCTCTCCTTTTCTATGTATAGACTTTGTAACTATTATATCACACCCGAAAAAACTTGCATATAAATTTTTCAGGCTAAATACTTTTCCATCTGCTGCATCACCTGTTCTACGTCAATCGGTTTTGCAATATGCGCATTCATGCCGCAGGCAAGGCAGCGCTGGATATCGTCGGAAAAAGCATCCGCCGTCATGGCTATGATGGGCAGGCCGGCATCCTCTCGTTCAAGCGCTCTAATCGCCTTCGCCGCCTCATAACCGTTCATCACCGGCATACGAATATCCATCAACACAATGTCATAGTACCCAGCTTCTGATTTTTCAAACATATCAACGCATATCTGCCCGTTTTCCGCTCTCTCCAGCGCAAAGCCGGCTTCCGACAAAAGCTCCTCGGCAATTTCCCAGTTCAAATCATTATCTTCCGCCAAAAGAATGCGTTTATCGGTAAACTGCATCTGTTCTGCCTCCGGCGCCTTCTCTTCCACAGATTCTCCACCCAGATAGCGGCTTAGGCTCATATATAAGTTTGACTTAAACAGCGGCTTGGAAATCAAACCCTGTGCACCCGCTTTTCTCGCTTCCTCCTCAATGTCGCTCCAATCGTACGCAGAAATAATGAGAATCGTCACATTCCCGCCGACGCGCTCTCTTATCGCACGCGCTGTCTGCATACCGTCCATGCCGGGCATCTTCCAGTCCAAAAGAATCATCCGGTAATCATTATCTGTCTCGCGGCATTTCTCCACCATGGCTACTGCCGCTTCACCGGACAGTGCATATTCGGCTTCGGCGCCCATTTCCTTCAGGGTAGAGACCGTACTGCAGCATAGTTCTTCGTTATTGTCAACCACCAGTATCTTCCAGGGCGGAAGCAGCATATCCTTCTCCTGCACAAGCGCTTTTTCCAAATCCAGCGTGATGTGGAACTCACTTCCCTCTCCAAGTGCACTTGTCAACTCAATGCTGCCCTTCATGGCTTCCACAATAGCTTTCGTAATTGCCATGCCGAGACCGGTTCCCTCTATTTTATGTACCTGAGAATTCTGCGCTCTCGTAAAAGTGTCAAAAATGGTCTTCTGAAACTCCGGATCCATGCCGATGCCGCTGTCTTTCACCCTAAAATGGCATCTGATAAACTTCTCCCCCGCAGGAGACGGCTCCTGCCGTAAATAAACATTGATTCTGCCGCCCTCCGGTGTAAACTTCATCGCATTGGACAACAGATTAATCAGCACCTGATTCAGACGCACGCTGTCACAGTACACTTCCTCGCATGTAATCTCCTGTATAAAAACGTCAAAATGCTGTGCTCTTGACTTAATCTGCGGCTGCACGATATTGACGATATTTTCCATCGTATCATGCAGGGATATTTTCTCCGGATTCAGCGACAGCTTGCCGCTCTCTATCTTTGACATATCCAGCACATCATTAATCAGCCCAAGCAGATGCCTGCTTGACAGTGAAATTTTCCGCAGACATTCCTGCACCTTCTGCGTATCCTCAATGTTGCTTAAGGCAATCGTCGTCATGCCTACAATGCCGTTCATTGGCGTGCGGATATCATGGCTCATGTTAGAAAGGAACTCACTCTTCGCCTTATTCGCCCTGTTTGCTTCATTTTCGGCATCTTTCAACGCTATCATCTGCTTTTTTAACGTTGCATGATACAGGACAAACATAAAGATAATGCCGGCCAATACTGCGCAGCAGGAAAGCAGCATGGTAAGGGAACGCTGATTGCCCAGATGCGCAATCGCGCTGTCCAGCGCTCCGTTTGGCATAATACTCACCAGATACCACTGGGTATTTGCCAGCGGCGAACTGTAAATATGCCTGCGCTCTCCGTCAATCAGAATAACGCTGGCATAATCCTCATTTCTGGATATTGCCGCCATCAGTTCCTGCTCGTACTGCTCCGGCGTCTTGCCGCCATATGCCTGAAACTCCTCTCTGATACGGTCAAAATAGCTGTTCTTGTATGCTTCGCCGCTTCTGACCACAAAACTGCCGTCATTGTGGATAATATGGGAATACATAAGCGCTTCGTCACCGTCCAGCACCAGCGCCTCTTCCAAATAGCTCATGGGGATTCCCGCCACCAGCGCGATACTGGTCTTTCCGTTCTGCATGGGATAGTATGCTTCGCAGCCTAAAAGAAGCAGTCTCTCACCATCCGCCGAAATGCCGTTGGTCACGCAGTCTCCGCTGTCCGCCAATGATTCCCAAAACTCCTGCTCGTCAGCAAACTCGACAGAAGAGCCGCAAACCACCTCACAGGTTCCGTCCGCCCCATAGATTCCCAAAAAAGAAAACTCCATGATTCCGGCACTGCCCGCCAGTTCCGCAAACATCTCTTCCCCGTATACACATTTCTCTGCCGGCGTCCACCGCATGACTCCCTTTATCTGTGATATGCGCAGTTTAATGATGGCGTCAAACTTCTGCTGCATCTGTTTATTCATTTCAAACATGTAAATATTGCCGATATCCGTGATTGCCGTTTCGCTCTTATTGCCCATAAATCCGGCTATTCCGATAAAGACACAAATACATAAAAATAATACGCATGCCAGACTCATCACTAGTGTTTTATTTGTTTTTCCCTTCACGATAGATTCCTCGCTCCACAAATTTTATAGCCCATATATCTGTCACACATCTTTATTTAGATATTACTTACACAAGTATAACATTTCCCCCCGCTCTAATCAAGGTTCGACCCGCATTTTTCTCTGCCCGGGCGCCTGTCACTCTTCCTCCACCGGCTTCCACGCTTTTCCGAACTGTACGTCCTTAAACAGCGCCGCAAGTCCGGTAATCTGCTTAAGACGCAGGATTTCATCCTTGTCCATGCCGAGATGTTTGGAAATCCACGCATCGGATCGTCCAAGCTCATGCAAATCCTTCACAATATTGCTCATCAGCTCCACATCATGGCTTCCTCTTGCCCTGTTGTGCCTGATTGTGCTTGCCATCCTCTGGTCAATCGGCTTATCGATTACGGAAACCGGCAGCCTGCCGCCCTCTCTCTCATAAATATCGGAATGTTCCAGCATAATGCGGTACCGATGAAAGCCATCCACAATAATATACACGTCCTGCGCTTTCACATAATAGCAGACAATCGGCATGGTATAACCATCCGCCTTAATGCTCTCATATAAA
Organism: Lachnospiraceae bacterium; assembly: GCA_014804445.1. Classification (GTDB taxonomy): domain Bacteria; phylum Bacillota; class Clostridia; order Lachnospirales; family Lachnospiraceae; genus Acetatifactor. Next base: position 11,148 of record JAAUZU010000035.1, read on the forward strand.
AGCTTCATTTCAGGCGGCGCGATGGAATTGGGATTGTAATTATTTGCCTTTATTTTTTCAATCGGCACCGGAATCACATTGTAAACAGGACTTTTAGACGCCATACTCCACCTCTTCTATACTTTTATATTTTCGCCGTATCATATCGATGCGGTTCTGCTGCTGTTTTGTCAATCCAAATCCCATAAACCTGCAGATATGGTCGTTTTTCAGGATGCAGTAGCACATCCTCTTCCAGCTCGGAATATCCTTCGTCGATTTGATATCGTCCGTGTCATCAGGAATTTTACCGACAAACACAATGCGGGATTTTTTGTTCAATGTATAATTGGAAACTCCGTTTCTCTTTATCTGATAACCATTCGCTATCAGTTCGCGGATGGTGTCCTCATCCAGACCGCCGCCCGTCTTGTGCCAGAATTCAATGGAGGTATTGAATTTCTTGATATAATTGTTGCGCAGTCTGGGCGGCAGGGTATCCAGCAGAAATCTGGTATAGGACTCCCATGTATGACCTTCCGGCAGCGTCACATTGCGGTAGCCCATTGCCTTGGATTTGCCGTATATATTGGCAAAATTGGCGCCTTTCACCCGCCCGACAAGCTTGACCCATATTTCAGGATCTATCACGCGGTACAGATTCAGGGAGTCCTTGGAATAATCGTTGAAGGGCGAAGCCACACGCATCTGCGAGGGGGTAAGCCCTGCCATATAGTACAAATCATACAGGCGGTTATAGTCATAGTTAAAATGATAATTGGCATGCCAGACATCGCTCAACGCCCAGTCGTACATCGGAGAAGCGCACCATACGTCTTTAAACTGCCTGCTAATCCAGCACTCGCCGTTATACCCATATTTTTTGTTTAAAAAACCGCTGTATCTCTGCAGCGATTCCTCCGCACGTATTCCCAACAGGCAAACTGTCTTTTTATCGCCATGGGACATCTTGTACCATCTGCCGAACTGCTTTGCCAAATCCTCCTGATGCATGCGGTAGCGGTACGTGAAAATCGGATTATTGCCCTGATGAATCACATAGTCCTTTTTGGGCATGTCCCTTACCCAGCACTCCTCTTTGGTATCGTCCCAGGGATACCAGTACATCTCATAGCTGCTGAGCGCCGTCCTGGTCGCCATGGGCAGGCAGACCCAGTAAGGCTCCACCTCTCCCTTGATACGTTCAAAGGTTCTCTCGATATATTCCGTCGTTACCGTGTACTGTGCCTCAAAATCCTGATGAAAAACACCGATTTTTTTGTCCGGAAAATGCTCCCGCCGATAGTCTAATACCAGATTGAGAAGCAGTCCGCTGTCCTTTCCTCCCGAAAAAGAGATATAAATATTGTCAAACTCCTCAAATATCAGCTTCAGACGCTCCTGCAGCGCCGTGTATACGTCCCTATTTTCATACTCCCTTGTCATCTGTCGTCACCCTATTTCCATATTTTTCCAATTTTCCCCTGCTACATAATGTATCACATTGAGGGGGCAAATACAACAAAAGTTCGACAAAGATTGACAAAAAGAGGGGCTGTATGGCGGGAAAAGAGATTGTTGCGAGTCGCTCCGCTGACGGCTGAATGATGCAAAAGGACATTTCCGCCAAACAGCATTTGGGTAATCGCGGATTGATACAAAGACTTGGCTGTGATATAATCAGTGCAGTAATCAGAGTTTATTGGAGGAAGTATAATGAAGGCTTACCACATGAGCGAGACATTAAGGTCTGGGGATATTTTGGAAGTGGATCATCAGAAGACTGTAAATCTTGCTGAGCCATTTGTTCAGGCGCTTGCGCATAGTACGGACAGTTTCTACGGAATGGTTCTCAATGGAAAGTATTTTTGTGCAGTGCTTAGAAAA
>JAAUZU010000036.1 GCA_014804445.1 Lachnospiraceae bacterium
AATTGTAGTTTCTGTGAAAATGTTGGCGAGATGCCTTGGACAGACTGATGGATTCAGCCTTATAGATTTCCACATATGTTATATGTCTGATTATATCAAAAATTGTTAATTTGTCAACTGTAATTAGAGAAAAAGTTAGGGGTGCGTCGAGTCACGCCCATACAGCGCCTGTTCCCGCGTCGCCGCGCTCCCGCTCAGCAAGAAACGTAGCAGTGCTAGGCTCGAAAATACCTCGCCAAGCACTGGCGTTTCTTAAAGGGCTCTTTCGGGAACAGACGCTGTATAGGCTGCCATAGCCGACGGCAGCGTCGTATACTCGCTGCGCAAGGGACACTGGGATAAAGCAACTGAACTAGCCGTCTCTCCACTTTTCTATGACTGTATACCGCTTTTACCCAAAAGCCTGCCAGAGACGCCAGTGTCCTTCTGCGCGTTCAACCGCCCGCCAAGCGTATGCCTGTTCAGACCGTATAAAAACGCCGGCACTTAGGCGCTGTCTTTTAGCGCCTTACGTACCGCTGCGTTTTTATCCGAGCGAGAGCGCGTCTGAACAGGCATATGCTCGGCGGACGGCGTCACTCTCCGCAAAACAATCACCCACCTCTGAACAGACAAAGCCCGGTGGACGGCGTCACTCGCCGCAAAACCACCACTCGCATCCTTGAACAGACAAAGCCGATAGACAACATCACTCGCCGTAAAACCACCACTTGTCATAGAACAAAATCCCCTCCTGCGGAATATTATGCAATAAAACCCCAAAAGGCGAGATTACCTTGCATACCACAATCTTATTTTGGGAAGCGCTCTTTATTGCCCTCGCGCTGTCTCTTGACGCTTTTGTCGCGGGTTTCTCTTATGGAGCCTGTAAAATAAAAATTCCCCTTATCTCCGTCCTCGTGATGGATGCCATATGCAGCTTGAGCATTGGCGCCGCGCTGCTCATCGGCACATTTTTAAAAGGCTTTATTCCCAAACAGGCGACTGCTGCCATCTGCTTTGCCCTGCTCTTTCTTTTGGGTATGACAAAGCTTTTGGACGGCATCACCAAATCCCTGATTCAGAAGTATGGGGCTATCAGCAGTAATATAAAATTTTCCTTCTGCAATTTCCGCTTTGTTCTAAGCCTTTACGCCAATCCCGAGTGCGCAGACACAGACCACTCGAAAACCATTTCTCCCAAAGAGGCAATTTCCCTCGCCATTGCTCTGTCTTTAGACGGTCTGGCTGCCGGTCTCGGCGCCGCTTTCGGAGAGGTAAATGGATTTGCTGTTTTTGTATGCTCCTTTTTTACAGAGGCCATCGCTGTTATCTGCGGCGCCGCTCTCGGAAACAGGGCTGCCGGCAGGCTGTCCTTTAATATTTCATGGCTCGGCGGCCTCATCCTGATTCTGCTTGCTTTTCTCAAGCTTTCTTAACCGCTATTGACCATTATACAGGAAAAATACTTTAAGGCGCCCAAAGAACACATGCAAGAATAACAATAAAAAACGGGATATCGGCAGACCCGCCGCTATCCCGTTTTTTCACTCTCTAATATTAATACTTGCCGAAGCTGTCTCCGAGGGAGATTACCTGCTCATTGATATCTGAGGAGGAAGCCCCTGCTGAGGAACGGAAGGAACCTGAACTTCCATTGCCCAGATTGTAAATGGAAAGCATTTCTCTCATTCTGGATGCCTGATTGGAGAGCTCTTCACTTGCTGCAGCACACTGCTCGCTGGTAGCAGAGTTGGTCTGTACTACCTGAGATACCTGTGTGATTGCTTGCTCTATCTGTGCCACTGCTGTTGCCTGATAGTTGGAAGACTCTGCAATACCGTTGATGATAACTTCACTCTTCTGTACCACATTGGTAATTGCTTCCAGAGCCTTAGCGGTGTCGTCCGCAATCTTGGAACCGGATTCAACCTTATTGATGGAATCTTCAATCAGTTCTGCTGTTTCAGCCGCTGCAGACGCACTCTTTGCTGCAAGGCTTCTTACCTCTTCTGCCACAACCGCAAAGCCCTTTCCTGCTTCGCCTGCTCTTGCTGCCTCAACAGCCGCATTCAAAGCAAGAATATTGGTCTGGAATGCGATATCGTCGATCGTCTTGATAATCTTGGAAATACTCTCGGATGACTTGTTGATGTCCTGCATAGCTTCCATCATATCATGCATCTGCTTGTTGCCCTGTTTTACATCTTCAATTGCCTGTACTACCAGACCTGCAGCTTCATTTGCTTCTTCTGCATTTCTCTTGGTCTTTTCTGCAATTTCATCGATAGAAGCCGTAATCTCTTCGATTGCACTTGCCTGCTCTGTAGAGCCCTGTGCCAGCGCCTGACTTGCACTTGCCACCTGTGAGGAACTGATTGTAACCTGTGAACCTGCGTCACTGATATTTGACAATGCGTTTAAGTTGTCGTCAACCAGCTTCTTAAGGGAATTGCCTAACACATCCTCGTTTGATGCCGGCTTTACCGTAACCGTCAGATTGCCATGTGCTACCTCGTCTGCAATAGTTGACTGATATTTGCTGTTTTCAACTACTGCCGTAAACGCATCGATTAACTCACCGAACTCGTTCTCGCCGTGTTTCTTCAGGTCAATGTTAATACGTCCTTTTGCAATTTCTTTTGCAGCTGCCACAAGCTGTTTTAAGGAACTGTCAACTTCCTTAACAATAGATACTGCAAGTACTACTGTAACAACAACGGATATTGCCAATAATACAAGGGAAAAAATAGTCGCATTGTCCGCATATCTTTTCTCCAACTCCGCCTCTGTATTGGCAACCTGTTCAATCGCCATCATGCCGAAGATTACGTTAATTACCATCAACAACAGGGAAATAACAAATGCTCCAATCAATCTTACTTTAATTTTCACGTTTTTCATTATTTTTTTACCTCTCCTTCTTATTTTTGGGTATTATTCCTCTTCCTCTGTATCGTCATCCTGCTCTGCACCTGATAAATCCTCATCATTCAGCAGTTTATCCGGATCCAAAAGCAGTTTAACCGAGTCTCCTACTTTGCCGATACCGTAAACATATTTGTTTTGTGCTTTGTCAATGCGCCCGATAGACGGCGGCGGCAGTATGTTTTCTTCTTGGATTTCCACTACTTCCGCAATTTTCTCTACAATCAGGCCGACCGTTGTAGATTTCACATTGATGACCATAATACATGTCCTGTCATCATACTCAATCGGAGCCTGTTTGAACCGCAGCCGGACATCTATGACGGGAATCACCTTTCCTCGCAGATTGATAAGTCCCTTGATGTAATCCGCCGTTTCCGGAATAACAGTAATCGCCTGAAACTGAATGATTTCTTTTACATACTGGATTTTCAACCCGTAGTACTCGCTTCCGGACTTAAAGGTCATATACTTGCCCTTCTGCGCATCACGCTCATTGGAAGCAGGCTGACTCTCTTCTGTCCCTTTCTTCAATTCGCTGGTTTCACTCATATCATGTTCCCATTCCTTTCTGTTTATTTTATTCTAACAATCCGGCCGGATCCAAAATCAATGCAATGCTGCCATCGCCAAGCTGTGTACAACCGGATAATCCTTTTACTTTCTTGATATAGGAAGGAATCGGCTTTACCACAATCTCCTGTTCTCCGATTAACTTATCGACAAACAGACAGATCTTTTTATCCTCCACTTCGAGAATCAGCATCATGCCATCCTCGACGGATTCTTTGTATGCGCTCATGCCATACCATCTTCCAAGCCTGCGTACAGGGAAACACTCACCGCGAATCATAACATATTCATCACCGTTGGGCTCGCGAATCATCATATTCTCTCTTACACTGACAAACTCTTTGATAACACTGGTCTCCATAACGAAGGAAGAGTTGCCGGTTTCCATGACAATACCATTGATAATCGCCAGCGTCAGCGGAATCTTAAGGCTCATAACCGTACCGAAGCCCGTCTGGCTCTCAATATCCAGCGCACCGCCGATTGACTGAATACTCTGAACCACGACATCCATACCTACGCCACGTCCCGAATATTCCGTAACCTGCTCGTTGGTGGAAAAACCGGGTAGTGTGATGAACTGGTACACATCTTTGTCTGAGTAAGAAGAATCCGGCTTATTGTCATCAAGCAGTCCCTGCTTGCGCGCCTTGGCAAGTATTTTCTCCCTGTCAAGACCTTTTCCGTTGTCCTCCACACTGATCCATACCTTGCCCGCCTCGGTTCTCGCCGAAAGAATGACTCTGCCTTTTTCAGTCTTCCCACTCTGTGCGCGCTCTTCGTTGGTTTCAATACCATGATCCACTGCATTTCGAACCATATGCATAAGCGGGTCTGAGATATGCTCAATAATATTCTTATCCACCTCAGTCTGCTCGCCCAGCATTTCAAATTCAATGTCCTTGCCCAGTTTTCTTGATACGTCGAAGACGATTCGGTTCATCTTCTGGAACGTATTTGCCAGAGAAACCATTCGCATGGACATAATCACATTCTGTAAATCGGTAGAAATCTTAGACATCTGCGCCGCAGCCTTGTTAAAGTTGTTGAGGTTGAGTCCCGGCACCTTCAAATCAGGACTCTGCAGCACTACCGACTCCGAGATAACCAGCTCGCCAATCAATTCCATCAGCTGATCCATCTTACTTACATTGACACTGATAAAGGAAGCCTTTTCGACTTTATTTTTGTCCTTCGCCAGCGTCTTATGTTTGCCGGGCTCCTTGGACTTAATAACGAAATCACCGGGCGCTATCTGCGGCTTGGGAGGTTCCTTTACCTCTTTCTCTCCATCTTCCTCCGCTGCTTCCTGCGCCTTGCTCTCAATCTCCTCTACGCTGGATTCCAAATCAATCTGCGTATCCTGATCGCCGAAGTCGAAGCCCTGAAGGAATTCCTCCGCTTTACATTCAAAAATATCTACATTCTTGATGTCATAGCCTACGCCAATGATATCCCGAATTTCCTGCTCACTGCACTGTGCCTGCAGGAGAATACGGAAACCCTCTTTCAAAATCAGCTCTGCGCTTCCCTCATCAGCAATGATATCATCGGGAGAATAAAGCAAATCCTCCGCAATTTCCTTCAATGCATATACCGTTTTGTAGGCATGCACATTCGCCATTTCCGTCTCCGGGAAAAAGGTGAGATAAATCTTGAAAAAGCGGCTTGCGCTCGTCGCCACAGGCGCTATATAGAACTGCTTCGGCTCCTCATGCACGTTTTCAGGCGGCTGTTCTGCGCCTCCCTGTGCAATGCCGTTTTTGAGCATGTTCAAAAAGCCGTCAAGCCTCTTGATAATATCGCTGGAATCACCGTCAACCGGACTGCCATTGCGAATCTTATCCATTTCATTTGAGATAAAATCCGCCACTTCCAACACATGCTCCACCAAATCCAAGTGCGGTACGTTTTCAGGGTGGGATTCTCTCAAATAGTAGAAGACATCCTCTAGCTTATGAGAAACAGCCGTTATATTGTCAAACATCATGATACCGGATGAACCTTTAATGGTATGCATGGTTCTGAATATTTCATTTATGCTGTCTTCGTCAAAGCATTCCGCATCTTTTTGCTCCAGAACTCTGTCCTGAAGCTGTTCGAGCAACTGCTCATTCTCAAACAGATACATGTCCAACATGCCTTCCGTATTAAATTCCTCAGCCATATCCTACTCCTTTCTGCCTATTCTGATGTGTTCTTTATTAAATCAAGTCAAGCTTTTTCAATGCCTGCTCAAATCTATCCTGGTCGATGGGTTTTCCGGAATATACGGTGCAGCCCAGTTCGAATGCCATCTTGACATTCTTTTCATCATTCAGCGCGGTAGTCATAATCACCTTCGCCGCCTTATCCGCCGGTACATTTCTTTCCTTCTCCAGATTGCGGATACCCACCAGTGACTGATAGCCATCCATAACCGGCATCATAATGTCGAGGCATACCAAATCGTATGGTTCTCCGTCCTCCAAAGCCATCATGAATGCATCCACTGCTTCCATTCCGTCCACAGTTACATCACATTCACCGTACTTTGACAGGAAATTCACCATAAATTTCCTTGTCACAAAATCATCTTCTGCCAACAGTATCTTCATGCTTTCTCTCCTTTACATTTTATTTAATAATGCATATGTCCTGCCAGGAATATCTGACAACTTTTCCTGATACTCAACTGCTCCCAAATCATAAGCAACCTTGGGCATACCGTAAACCACACAGGTCGATTCGTCCTGCCCTATGGTCCTTGCCCCTGCTTTTCTCATGGAAAGCAGTCCCTTCGCACCGTCGCCGCCCATACCGGTCAGGATGATTCCCACCGCATTGGCGCCTGCCACTTTCGCAACGGATTCAAAAAGCACTTCTACTGACGGGCAGTGTCCGTTTACTTTCGGTCCCCGTTTACACTCTACCTGATAAACGCCGTTCACCTTGACAAGCTGCATGTGCATATCTCCGCCGGGCGCAATCAGCATACTGCCCGGCATCACCCTGTCGCCGGTCCTCGCTTCCTTTACCTGAATCCGGCACTGGTCGTTCAGACGCTTTGCATACATTTCCGTAAATCCCTGCGGCATGTGCTGTACCACCACAATGCCCGGGATATCCGTTCCAAACTCCTTTACCACCGCTAAAATGGCTTCCGTGCCGCCTGTGGAGGCGCCGATTGCCACAATCAGATTTTTATCTTTTCCCGTGGCAAGCTTCTGCTCCTCATGCGCCATCACCACTTTTTTGATATTGCTGATTTTAGCAGTGGAAGCAATTTTAATTTTTACCAAAAGCTCATTCTTTACAAAATCTTCAAGCTGGGCACGGCTGGATACGGCAGGCTTCGCCACAAAATCAACCGCTCCCGCATTCAATGCGTCAAACACTTTGTCGCTCAGGGAACTGATTACCACCACCGGCAGCGGATACTGCGGCATCAACTTCCGCAAAAACTCTATCCCGTTCATTCTGGGCAATTCAACGTCCAGCGTCATGACATCCGGCTTGTATGCCAGTATAGCGTCCCTCGCTTCAAAGGGATCCCTTGCAGTTCCCACGACCTGTATTGCCGGATCTCTGCTCAGGTTCTGCACAAGCAGTTCCCTGAATACGATGGAATCCTCTACTACCAAAACCCTAATCGGCCGCATAACCTGTTCACTCCTTCTTTCTGAATATTGACGGTTTGATAATATTTAACGGCATATTGTTTCTGTCAAGCGTCTCCGTTGTTCCGATAAACAAATAGCCGCCGGGAATCAATGCATCGCACACCTTTCGGAGCACTTCGCTTTTTGTCTTCTCATCAAAATATATCATAACATTGCGCAAAAATATAGTATGCATTTGCTTTTTAAAGGGAAAAGGATCCATCAGATTGAACTGGCGGAATAAAACCTCCTGCTTCAATTCCTCCGTCACCTGATACTGGCTGCCGCCTGCCACCGCTTTGAAAAAATGCCGCTTCCACTGTTCCGGAAGGTTTTTAAGCTGTTCCGCACTGTAGACGCCGGCCATCGCCTGTTTTAACACCTTGGTGGAAATATCGGTTGCAAGCACCTTGGTGTCCCACTGGCCGCGCTCCAAACCGAAAAAGTCTGCCAAAACCATCGCTATCATGTACGGTTCCTCGCCTGTGGAAGCCGCGCCGCACCAGATACGTAAATCCTTTTTTGCGCTTTCCTTTGTTCTCAGCCACGGAAGCACCACGCTCTTGAAATATTCAAAATGCTCGAATTCACGCATGAAATACGTGTGATTCGTCGTCAGGAAATTCACCAGCATCTTTTCCTGTGTTCCGGTTTTGTCACTCTCCACCGCATCCATGTACTCGTGAAAATTCTTCCATCCATTGTGTTTCACGTAATTTTCCAGACGCCCGTTCACAATCACCTTTTTCTGGCTTAAATCAATGCCGTAGCGCTGTTTCATAAAAACCGAGATTCTTGAAAATTCCTCATCTGTTATCACTTTTCTTTCCCTCCGCCAAAATAATGAATTTATTTATGTCAGCGTAATTGACGTGATATTTTACAACATATCTTGAAAATATCGGGATTAAATTTAACACCTGATTCTTCCCTCATAATGGCGAGCACTTCCTCTCTGTCTGCATGACCGTCAGCAGTCAGCTCGCAGTAGCGCATCACCACGGCGACAATCTGTGCCGCCAGCGGGATTTCATTCTCTCGCAGTCCTTCTGGATATCCGCCTCCATCCCATCTTTCATGGTGGCAGCGGATGATTTCGACAGATATGTTGATAAAATCATTGTAATCACTGCTGCCGTGCAAATCGCTTAAAAGCTTTGCGCCTATACCGGTATGGCTCTGCACAATGGCAGCATCCTCTTCGGACAATTCTGTCTTCTTTAACAACTCTCTCGGCACACCGATATTTCCGATATCGCAGAGCGGCGCCGCCAGCTCAATGGTATCAATATAGGTGTCCGAAATCTTTTCCTCAAACAGAGGCGAAAGCTGCATTCCCTGTGCCAGTGTCCTGCAGTTTTCCTGTAACCGCTTTAAATGCTCCTTTCCATAAAGTGAATTCTGCGCTGCAATATCGGCAAGAGCATAGAGAATACTCTTTTTCTCCTGCTCCATCTGTCTTAACTGTTCATTCACGGAAATCTGAAGACGACGGTTCATCGCCTTTAATTCTCTTGTCATCCCATGGAGTTTTAAGTGAACACTGACCCTCGCCTGTACCTCCTCCGGAATAAACGGCTTTGTGATATAGTCCTCTCCGCCGTGTGCAAATCCTTCCACAATATCTTCGGAAGCATCAAAGGCGGATATAAATATAACCGGAATCTCCCGTGTCTCCTCATTTCCCTTTATTCTGCGACATAATTCGTAACCATCCATCCCCGGCATGGAAATATCGCTTAAAATCAACTGCGGCGATGTCTCCTTTACAAGCCTGAGCGCTTCCTCACCATTTTCTGCCAGAACGGCACGGCATCCGATATTATGTATAATCTCCTCCAGAATAGCCCTGTTGATTTCAACGTCGTCCACGATAAGAACCGTTGCCCCTTCGGGAACACCCGCGTTATAAATCATGCGTGTACCTCCTCTGCCTGCAGAAAACTCTTTAACTCCTCAAATCCGGCTGTTATCCTGTCATAGTTTTCTTTCTGGACTGCCATCTTAAGTCTGAGAATCACACGTCCCACCTCATGAGGCGCACCCTCAGTAAGCTGTCGGATCGTATCCATAAACATTTCAGCCTTTTCCCAGTTTTCCATCTCCACACACAAAATCAGCTTTGACAGCGCTTTTTTAAGCGCCTCCCTGTTTTGCGGTGTGCCAAACTGCTTCAGGACTTCCCCGCCTTCACTGTCCTCCTGTCTGGAAACAGCCTGTACGCCCGACGAATAGCGGGACATGTTTACAGTGTCGGTGTGCTGTTCGGCGCTCTTTTCCTCCTCGCAGGAACCGACCCATATGGAAAAAGAAAAAGTACTACCCTTTCCCTTCTGGCTTTCCACGCCAATCCTGCCGCCCATCAGCTCCACAAGCTGCTTGCTGATATTGAGCCCTAAGCCTGTACCGCCGTATCTTCTGGAAATTGAGGCATCGACCTGCGAAAAGCTCTGGAATAATTTGTCCTTATCCGCTTTGTCAATCCCGATTCCCGAATCTATCACAATAAAAAACAACTCTGTCCTGTCATTCATCTGCGCCGTCTTTAACACTTCCAGCGTGACCTTCCCCACAGAAGTAAATTTCAGGGCATTCGACAAAAGGTTGTTGAGCACCTGCTTAATCCGAAGTTCGTCACCTATGACATATTCCGGCACATTGGGGGACACCGTCATAAAAAACTCAAGACCTTTTTCGGTGATTTTCGCCGAATGTGTGCCTTTTACATAGTCCAGCATCTCCCGCACATTAAAACGGCGCGGTTCAAGGGTGAATTTTCCGGCTTCCAGCTTGGAGAAATCAAGAATGTTATCGATAATTTTATTCATGTCCACACAGCATCGCTCTATCATTCGAAGCGACTTCATCGTGCGGCTGTCAACATCTTCGTCAAGCAGCTCTTTTACATTGCCCAGTACCCCGTTGACCGGTGTACGGAGCTCATGCGTCACATTTGCGACAAATTCTGACTTGACTTTAAGGGCATGTTCTGCTTCCTGCTTTACCTGCGCAATCTCTCTTTTGAGATATTCCTTCTCCAGCATGTCGTTTGCCATGCAGACATAAACTTCCGGCGTGCTGCCGCTCTTTATGATTTTTGCCTCCACCGGAAAGCAGGTAAGATTTCCCCGATATGCCACAAACTGTCTCGGCTTTTCGTCAAACGGATATTCTGTTGTAAAGGCATTTTCCTCTATTTTAAATTCGGTTGGAAAGACATCCGCGATACTGTGTCCGCACAGACCGCTTTTATATTCCAGCTTTTTTTCTGCCTCCGCGTTTGCATAGGATATTGTACCGGTTTCGTCAAACTCGAATATCATTTCCAACGCGGCTTTGACAGAAAGAGCACTGCAGCTACCATCTTCCATCCATATACCTCCTGCATCCAAAAATACATTGCAAGAAGGGCAACAAAAACACACTCTTTTTGCTGCCCGCCGTTTGACAGAAAATTAGGAAAAAGTAAACATCTTGATAACTTCCACAATATTGAAGAAGTCCTCTTTTGCAAGTGCAAAACATTCCAGTACATCCGGTGAAAACTGTCCGCATTCACCGTTCATAATCATGTCATAGGCTATGTTGTTGGCATAGGCACTCTTGTAAACTCTTGTGCTTACCAGTGCATCATAAACATCCGCTATCGCAACAATCTGTGCGCTGATGGGAATCTCATCCCCTGCCAGATGGTCAGGATATCCGTTGCCATCCCATCTCTCGTGGTGATAACGAACGATATCATAGCAGTGACGGTAAAAAGCACTGTCCTGATTGTCCTTGAATTTTTCCAGTATGTCACAACCGATGGTTGTGTGGGTCTTCATAATTTCAAATTCTTCAGGGGTAAGGCGTCCCGGCTTTAAAAGAATGGCATCGGGAATACCGATTTTCCCAATATCATGCAGCGCAGAAGCTCTGGCAATCTCGTCAAGCAGCTCCGGCGTCATGTTGTATTTGGGGAAATACTTCATCAGATATTTTAACATAATTCTGGTAAAATATTTGATACGCCTGATATGTTCGCCTGTTTCAAGGCTTCTGAACTCAACTACGGAACTGAGCGCATCAATCATAAATTCGTTGTTCTCACGAATCTTTCTCTCCTGCTCCCTGATAAGCTCCGCCTGCTTCTTCAGATTTGCTTCCATATTGTGCTTATTATCGTACAGCTCAATAATGTTTCTCGCCCTGCGCTGTACAATATGCGGATAAAAAGGCTTGTGCATAACATCCGCAACGCCGTAAGAATACGCCTGATCATCGCTGTCCAGCGCTTCCTCACTGGTAATCAGAATGACAGGAATTTTCTCCAAAAGGTCATTATCCCTCATGTAATTGAGTACGCCGAAGCCATTTAACACCGGCATCACAATATCAAGCAGAATCAATGCAATATTATGATTGTTCTGCAGGATCTCATTTGCCTCCTGTCCGTTTGAAGCCTCTAAAATCTCGTATTCATCTTCAAAAACTCCGCTAAGTATGATGCGATTTACTTCTTCATCATCAACAATCAACATCTGACGCTTATCCATATCTTCTCCTCTTGAATCGTTGTTTAATATGATACTTTTTCTCACCTTCCACGTTACCATTGTTCCGTAAAAATGTCAATGAATTTTATGCCTGTGGCCTATTCTCTTCCAGAATGTTCCTGATGCGTCCGTATGCCTCTGCAAGCTCTGCAAAAACCGCTTCCACCTTTGCCACATCCACATCTGCCGCGGCTTTGCCTCTTAACAATTCCGACATTTCGGAGGCTGCGGCGTTTATGGGATTTAATCCCAAATTTGCCGTAACGCCCTTCAAGGTGTGGGCACCGCTGAAAGCCGCTTCATAATCCTGATTTTTCAGACTTTCCTGAATCTTGTTGAAGTTTTCGTCATCCAAAAACTTCATCACATATTTCATGTACATCGACTCTTTGCCCATGAAACGCTTCAACGTCGTTTCCACATCAGCGCCGTTTTCCTCCATCTGCTTCCTGAAATTTTCGTCCATGCTGCCTCTCCTTCTTTTTTATTTTTATTTCTGCACATTTTACAGCAAATTTTTATCTTAATTATAATGCTTATTGACAGTTTTGTCCACAAAAATAGTGCCGGCAACCAAGGTTACCGGCACTGTCTGCGATGCGTCCTGCACGCGCTTAGCAGGGGAAGAGGGGATCGAACCCCCGTTTACGGTTTTGGAGACCGCCGCACTACCGCTGTACTATTCCCCTTCATTCTGTTCATCAATGCCAAAACACTAAGCCTTTGCACCAACAGATTGTATTATACCATAAGGGCTCTTGCAAGGCAAGCAGAATTTTTTTGATTTTACGAGTAAAATTTTACCCGACAAATCCAATCGCATCCTGCACGCTTGTCACGCCCGCTATGCGGATGCCCTCCATCCCTTTCAACGCTTCCGCGTTTGCCGCGGGAAGAATACAGAGGGTAAAGCCCAGCTTCTTTGCTTCCTGTACACGCTTTTCCGCCATACTCACCGCGCGCACCTCACCGCTCAAGCCAACCTCTCCGAATACCACCGTCTTTTCGTCTATCGGCTTGTTGCGAAAGCTGGACACAATCGCCATCACCATGCCCAAATCCATGGCAGGCTCCATCAGCTTCATACCGCCCGCAACGTTCACATAAGCGTCACAGCCGCTCATCTGCAGACCAAGACGCTTTTCCAGCACTGCCATCAGCAGATTGACGCGGTTAAAGTCGGTGCCGGTCGCCTGTCTTCTGGGAATCCCGAAGTTGCTGTGGCATACAAGCGCCTGTATCTCCGTCATCAGAGGGCGCGTCCCTTCCACGGAGCATGCCACCACACAGCCGCACGCCCCCTCGGGCCTGCCGTTCAGCATAAATTCGGAAGGATTTTCCACCTGAATCAGTCCCTCCTCCTTCATCTCAAAGACGCCGATTTCATTAGTGGAACCAAAACGGTTCTTCACGCCGCGCAGAATCCGGTAGGATGCATGACGGTCTCCCTCAAAGTAGAGCACCGTATCCACCATATGCTCTAACACCCTCGGGCCGGCGACAGTTCCTTCCTTCGTCACATGTCCGACGATAAACACGGACACGCCCACACCCTTTGCAAGCTGTAAAAGCACGCCGGTGGACTCCCGCACCTGGGAAACGCTGCCCGGCGCCGCTGAAACATTTTCATTGTACATCGTCTGGATGGAGTCGATGATAACCACCTTTGGCGTATATTTCTTGATGGTTTCCTCTATAATCTCCAGATTTGTCTCACAAAAAAGAAGCAGATTGTCGTTAAACGCGCCGATACGCTCCGCCCGCATTTTAATCTGCTTTAGGGATTCCTCACCCGATATGTATAGCACCCGGCTTCCTTCAAGCGCCATAAAGCGGCACATCTGCAAAAGCAGGGTGGACTTGCCTATCCCCGGGTCGCCGCCCACTAACGTGAGGGAGCCTGCCACCACGCCGCCGCCCAACACTCTGTCAAGCTCCTGTATGCCGGTGGACAGCCTGTCCTCTTCGTTCATTTCTATTTCCGACAGCACGGCAGGCTCCCGCCTCACCGTGCCGCCGCTCATACCGCCTTTTTTCAGGGAAACCGTGCTGACCTGCTCCTCCACAAAAGTGTTCCACTCCCGGCAGCCCGGACACTGTCCCATCCACTTTGGGGATTCATAACCGCAGTTCTGGCAGAAAAAACAAGTACCCTTTTTTCCCTTTGCCATCTTCGTTTCCTTTCCGCCTATGCCTGTGTAATTTCTACAGACACCTCGCCCGCTCCGGCAAGCTCCACGCTCAGGCTGAGCTTTCCGCCGAGATTTGTGCGCATTTTTCCGATACTGTTACCGCCTGCAGACACCTCATATTCCGTATCGTCCTTTAAGCCGATGGTGAGCTGTGCATCCTCAGCGCCTTCTACCACAAACGAAACGCCCTTTTCCGTCTCCTTAAACCCAATCACACTGGTGCCCGGTACGGACTCATACAAAAACATGCTGTTCTTTTCAAGCTTTGTCATCGCCTGATAGGTCTTTACCTTGTACAAATCCCCCGCATGCTCAAAATCCTCTACCTTTGTTTTCTGTGCCAGCTCGTGATTGCCAAAGCTGATTGTACCGTTTTCTTCCGCACGAAGTAATTCTGCAACGATTGCCATCCGTATATCCTCCTGATTTCAGGGTTCTCCCCCTGTAAATGTAACTATATTATAATATAAATCCGCCGTTTATTCCACTCCATTTTTTGAAGGAGCCGCCACGGTGAAATTCACCTTTTCTCCCTTGTAGCCCACCGTCACCGTATCGCCGCGCTTCACCCTGCCCTGCAGGATTTCTTCTGCAAGCGCGTCCTCCACAACGGACTGCATCGCCCTCTTTAACGGGCGCGCCCCCATCTTTTTGTCGGCGTATTTCTCCACCAGATGCTCCTTGAGCGCCGGTGAAAGCTTCAGCTTCAATTCCATCTGCGCTTCGCAGCGTTTGGAAAGATTGTGGGAAAGCAAGGTTACAATCTCCTTCATATTTTCCCTTGTGAGCTGATGGAACACCATGATTTCATCAATTCGGTTGATAAACTCAGGTTTAAAGAGCTTCTTGACCTCCTCCATGACGCCGCTCTTCATCTTCTCGTAATCCTTTGCCTCGCTGGTTTCCGCTGAAAAGCCCAGATTCTTGGGGTCTACAATCCTCTGCGCGCCGGCGTTGGAAGTCATAATCAGCACCGTATTTTTGAAGCTGACCTTTCTGCCCTTGGAATCCGTGATATGCCCGTCGTCCAGCACCTGCAGAAGCACGTTGAACACATCGGGATGCGCCTTTTCTATCTCATCGAACAGCACCACGGAGTAGGGATTGCGGCGCACCTTTTCGCTGAGCTGTCCGCCCTCGTCAAAGCCGACATAACCGGGCGGGGATCCAATCATCTTGGACACGGAGTGGCCTTCCATATACTCCGACATATCCACCCTTATCAGCGCATTTTCCGAGCCGAACATCGCCTCTGCAAGCGCCTTGCTCAGTTCCGTCTTGCCCACGCCGGTGGGACCTAAGAACAGGAATGAGCCGATGGGCTTGCCGGGATCCTTTAAGCCGACCCTGCCCCTTCTCATGGCTCTCGCCACCGCTTTTACCGCTTCCTCCTGCCCGATAACGCGCTTGTGCAGAACGGATTCCAGCTTTAGCAGCCTCTCGCTCTCCTTCTCCGCCAGCTTGCGCACCGGTATCTTGGTCCACATGGAAACCACTTCGGCGATTTCATTCTCGCCAACCGTATATTCCCTGTTTTTCTCCTGTTCTTCCCAGCGCCGCTTCATGCTCTCATACTTTTTGAGAAGCGCATCCTGCTGCCGCTTCAAATCGCCCGCCTGCTCAAAGTTCTCCATGCGGATGGAGCGCTCTATCTGCACGTCTTTTTCCCGTATTTTCTTAAAAAGCTCCTGCTGTTTTTCCGGTACGTGACCGGTTTTCAGACGGACTGCTGCCGCTGCCTCGTCGATCAAATCAATCGCCTTATCCGGCAGATTCCTGTCGTTGATATAACGGTCGGAAAGCTTTGCCGCCGCCACAATCGCCTCGGGCAGTATCTTTACCTTGTGATGCTCCTCGTACCTTGCGCTTATGCCGTTTAAAATCCTTATGGAAGCCTCCACGTCCGGCTCCTCCACGCTGACCGGCTGGAAACGCCTCTCAAGCGCGGCATCCTTTTCCACATACTTGCGGTATTCGGCTATGGTAGTCGCGCCGATAAGCTGTATCTCGCCCCTCGCAAGAGAAGGCTTTAAAATGTTGGACGCATCGATGGCGCCCTCCGCGCCGCCCGCACCGATGATGGTGTGCAGCTCATCCAGAAACAGGATGACGTTTCCGTCCTCCATCACCTCTTTGATTACCTTTTTGATGCGCTCCTCAAATTCGCCGCGGTATTTGCTTCCCGCAACCATGCCCGACAAATCCAGTGTGAGCACCCGCTTTTCCTTTACGGTAAAAGGAACATTCCCCGATACAATCCGCAGGGCAAGGCCTTCTACCACGGCGGTTTTGCCCACGCCCGGCTCTCCAATCAGACAGGGATTATTTTTGGTGCGCCTGCTGAGTATCTGCACAACACGCTGTATTTCCTCCTCCCTGCCAATCACGGGGTCCAGCTTTCCCTCCTTTGCCAGCGCCGTCAAATCACGGCTGTACTGCGCCAGCGTGGAGGTATTTTTCCTGCCCTGCCTGTTCTTTGCAAGGTCTTCCTTGTAAAGCCCGCCATCCTCGCCTATGGCAATCAGGACGTCAATATAAATCTTCTGTGTGGAGATGCCCAGCGTGTTTAAAAGCCGCACCGCCACATTTTCTCCCTCTTTAATCAGGGCCATCAGAATATGCTCGGTGCCGGTCTGCCTTTCCCCGAAGCGTTCTGCCTGCTTGTGGGCGATATCCAGCACCTTCACGGCTCTCGGGGAATAAGTCTCCCGGTCCTTGACGGATACCGGCCCATCCATGGAAATCAAATCCCTTATCATTTCTACGACTTGATTTTCATCCACACCGTTGTCAAACAGCACCCGCGCCGCCACACCGGTCTTCTCCTGCATGAGCCCCACTAAAATGTGCTCCGTTCCCACATAACCCTGTCTTAAGCGCTTTGCTGTTTTTTCTGCGAGTAAAAGCGCCGCACGCGCCTTATCCGTAAACTGTGACTGCATCAGCAACGTCCTCCATAATCCTCATATATTTCATCAATCAAAGCATGCACTTCTTCTTTGGAAATATTCTTGCAACTGCTTTTTGCAAGAATCACCTGCAGCTCCTGCCGCAGCTCCGTGATGGTCTTAAGCCGGTCCGTGTCCACCGCTACCACTGCGCCACGCCGCCTGTCCACCTTCACATAGCCCTCCTGCTTCAGCACGGTATACGCTTTGTTTACTGTGTGCATATTGATGCCGATCGCCTCCGCAAGCTGGCGCACAGAGGGAAGCTGTTCTCCTTCACGAAACCGCGAAGTGGCGATTCCCAGTATAATCTGATTGCGCAGCTGCAGATACAGCGCTTCATCACTGTTGAAATCTATCTCAATAATCACGGTACCACAACCTCCTTCCCGACTGTTATACAAATATTATAACAGGAAGCGCAGAGTGTCAACTGCAATTTTGGAGAAACGCCGATTTCATCAGCGCTTCCTCAGAAAAAGTCCGGCGCTCCTGTGTACAGAAGTCCGGACTTTTTTGAAACTGCATGCGCCGGCGTTATACTTCGCCGTCGCCATCCCAGTTTAAGAACTCAAATTCAAACTCGTCGTCATCAGACATAAAATTTCTGGGTTTTTTAGGCTGTGCAGCCGCTGTATTGCGCTCTAAATTTCTTGCCTCCACATCAGCTCTCGCCTGTCTTTCCAGACTGTCGCCATCCGCAGAAGAAGCGGGTCTTGCTCCGGCGGGCTGTGCGGGTCTCGTGCCGTCGGGACGTGCCGCTCCGGAAGGTCTGCTTCCGGCTGTTCCTGCCTGAGCACCTGCAGCGGGTCTTGCTCCCGCAGACTGTGCAGGTCTTGTGCCGTCAGGGCGTGCTGCCCCCGCGGGTCTGCTTCCGGCTGTTCCTGACTGAGTGCCTGCAGCGGGTCTTGCTCCCGCAGGTCTGTTTCCGGAAGTTCCTCCCTGTGCAGCAGGCCTTGCCCCCGCGGGTCTGTTTCCGGAAGTTCCTCCCTGTGCAGCAGGCCTTGCTCCCGCAGGTCTGCTTCCGGCAGGTCTCGTCTGGGAAGCGCCCGTACTTCCTGTCGGACGTGCCGGTCTGTCACTGCTTCTCCTTACCTGCGTCCGCTGCATATCAAAACCGTCATCTTCCGTCATATCTTTTATCTTAAATATCAGCAAGGTAATGCCAAGTGCCAGCACTACAAGCAGAATGGAAAGGATTACGATAACCGCCGTCTGTTTGGATACTTTGCTCTGCGCAGCCTCCAGTTCGTCTACCGCCTTGTTCCAATTTGTAAACATATCCTCGATCGGCGTTCCCTTCCCTGTAGCGTTTTCCACCAGGTACCATTTGCCGTCGTCACCCTGTCTGGTATACCAGTCATTCTCCTGTACGACAGGCTCTGCAGGCGCAGGCGTGTCTACCGGCGTTTCCGGCTCCGTAGGCGTTTCCGGTTCCACAGGCAGAAGCTCACCGCCAAGCGTCACGTAATTGGAATGAACATAACCGTTTACCTCGGTATTATCCACCATAAAGCTTACCAGATACCATAAATCGCCGTTGCCGGCCGTTTTCCTGCCGTGCACGGTAAGCACCACATCCTTCTTTACGGTTGTCACAATATCCGCGTCCGTCGAGCTGTCCGCTCTGACACGCACCGGCGTCGTGCTGTTGACCGCTGCGCTCACCGGCTGCACTTCCTCCACGCCATCCCGGTTTATCGTCGCATTTAAATTAATTTGGTTATTGTTGCTGGAAGCCGGCGTTGCAGCAGGTGCCGGTGTCGGTGTCGTCGTTGACGTGAAGGTGGTTGTAGCAGAAGGCGCGCTTCCGTCGTCCTTTTTTACCAAATCCGAGCGGACATAACCTAACCTGTCAGAATCAATAAAGACATAGAACCACACATTTCCGTCAGTTCCCGTTACTTCCTCCTTGATTGTCAGTTTGTCTCCGTTCAGCACACTTGCCAGAATCTGGCTGTTTGGATCTGCACCGGCACGTATATTGGCAGAGGATGCTGTCACCGTTCCTTCTACCGCCAGTACATCTCTTGCGGGCAGCAGCGCCAGAACCGCTATGCACAACAACCCGAATACCGCCGATTTTATCCTGCTGTTCCTTCTTCTGTCTTTTTCTCCTAAGTACCTCATAATTTTCCTTTCCATGCACAATGCAAAGCACATATGCATCATTCAAATTTGAAACGCTTCTCTCCCCGTTTTTCTTCTTTTCCGGCGCCATAGCCCTGCATCGAATTCTTAATCTTCCTCTGCTCCTCCTCGAAGCGGTGATGATAATTCCTCTCGCATTCAGGACACATGCTTCCGGAACGGATTTCCTTTTGACAAATCATACAGTGTAAAAAGACTTTGGATTCCGGTGAAATTTCCAGCCGCCCTTCCTTTAACATATTGCGGATAGCACGCTGCTTCACGCCGGTCGCTTCTTCTATCTGCGCCGCCGTTGCGCCCCTGTGCCCTTCTATATAGAGGCGGACCGTACCGTAGTCGTCATAGGCAACTGCGCCGCAATCCTCGCACTGATACTCGCCAACCCCCATAAATACCATAACCCCGTCACATTTCTCACAAGTTTTCGGTCTGTTGTACTCATCCATTTTCAACAAATCCCTGCCCTCGTGCATGTCCTCACCTCTTTCTGAAAAATAACCTATGCTTCATCAATAGCTTTTCCGATGTCATGACGCATATATTTATTTGAAAAATCTACCCACTCTGTTGCCTCATACGCTTTCCTGCGCGCCTCGCGCAGTGTAGCGCCCTTTGCCGTAATGCCGAGCACACGTCCGCCGTTCGTCACGACGCGCCCTTCATCGTCAAATTTGCTTCCCGCATGAAAACAATAGTAGTCTTCTTTACCATCAAAGTTGTGAAGCCCTGTGATTTCAAAGCCCTTTTCATAAGAAACCGGATAACCGTCGGAAGCAAGTACGACGCAGACCGCCGCATTATCCTCAAATTCCAAATCTATCTTATCCAAAGTACCGTCTATGCAGGCATCTACCACGTCCAGAATATCATTCTTCATGCGGCAGAGCACCACCTGCGCCTCAGGGTCCCCAAATCGGGCGTTGAACTCCAGCACTTTGGGACCTTCCTCTGTCAGCATCAGCCCGAAGAAAATGACGCCTTTAAACTCCCTTCCCTCCGCAGCCATGGCATCCACGGTTGCCTGATAAATATGTTTTCGGCAGAAATCGTCAATTTCCTTCGTGTAAAAAGGACTTGGTGAAAAATTTCCCATGCCGCCCGTATTTAATCCCTCATCACCGTCCTTGGCGCGCTTATGGTCCTGCGCGGAAGTCATGGGACGAATCGTTTTGCCATCCACAAAGGCAAGCACGGACACCTCACGTCCTGTCATAAACTCTTCGACTACCATGCAGTTTCCGGCGCTCCCGAAGTGCTTATCCAGCATAATCTCTTTCACACCCGCTTTTGCTTCCGCAAGGGTATTGCAAATCAGCACGCCCTTTCCCAGCGCCAAACCGTCCGCCTTTAGGACAATCGGCATCTTTGCCGTCTCCAGATAGGCGAGCGCATCATCCGGATTGTCAAAGGTCTCATACGCCGCCGTGGGAATATGGTACTTTTTCATCAAATCCTTGGAAAACGCTTTGCTTCCCTCTAAGATTGCCGCCTTTTTATCCGGTCCGAACACACGCAGTCCTGCTTCCTTTAGAACATCCACGAGACCGCCTACAAGCGGGTCATCCGGCGCAACAAACACCAAATCCACCTGTTTTTCTTTGGCGTATGCCGCTATTTTGTCAAATTCCATGACACCGATGGAGGGCTCACATTCCGCTATCTGCGCGATGCCCGCATTGCCCGGCACGCAGTAAAGCTTTTCCAGCCGGCCGCTTTTTTTCATGCTGGCTGCAATGGCGTGCTCCCTTCCGCCGCCGCCCACAATTAATACTTTCATAACCTTATCCCTTTCTTACATATCCGTTTTGCACCGTCAGGCGGTTGTTTGCAATATCATCTATCGCCTGCGGAAGCAGAATCCACTCCGCCTCTTCCATCACACGCCGCTGTAAGATTTCCGGCGTATCATCTTCCTCCACGCGCACTGCCTTCTGCGCGATAATCGGACCTTCGTCCATACCCGCATCAACAAAATGCACGGTTGCGCCCGTAATTTTTACCCCGCGCGCAAGAACTGCCTTATGTACCTTCAGCCCGTAATAGCCGACGCCGCAGAAGGAGGGAATCAGAGAAGGGTGAATGTTGATTATCCTCCCTTCAAACTCTGTTGTCATTTCTTTTGGAATCCTGACAAGAAAACCTGCCAGCACAATCAAGTCAGGAGAAAGCTCCCGCATTTTCTCCATGAACGCCTCGTGATAGCTTTCCCTGTCCGGGTAATCCTTCGGTGAAAGCAGTATCCCGGGGATTCCGTTCTCCTCTGCCCGCGTAAGCGCATAGGCGCCCGCATTGTTGCTGATAACCGCTATGATTTCCGTGTTGGTGACCTGCCCGCTCTTTATGGCGTCTAAAATCGCCTGCAGATTTGTGCCGCCGCCCGACACACATACGACTGTCCTCAGCATACCGTAACTCCCTTTTCTCCCGCCTCGCAGCTTCCCACCACGTAAGGGGTCTCTCCTGCCGCTGTAATCGCTGCAAGGGTTTTATCCACATCTGCCGGTGCAACTGCAAGCACCATGCCAAGTCCCATGTTATAGGTATTGTACATCATTTTTTCTTCCAGACCGCCCTTCTTCTGCAAAAGCTTAAAGATGGCCGGTACCTCGTAACTTTCCTTCTTTACCACGGCATGCACGCCCTCCGGAAGCATGCGGGGAATATTTTCATAGAAGCCGCCGCCCGTAATATGGCTTGCGCCCTTTACGGTCACACCCGCTTCCTTTATGCTCTTAAGCGCCTTCACATAAATCTTTGTAGGGGTAAGCAGCGTCTCTCCCAAGGTTGTGCCAAGCTCCTCATAGTAGGTATCCAGACTTTCTTTTGTCATCTCAAACACCTTGCGCACCAGAGAAAAGCCGTTGCTGTGAACACCGGACGAAGCGATGCCGACCAAGACGTCCCCCGCCTGAATATCGGCTCCCGTAATCAGATTCTTCTCATCTACAACGCCTACCGTAAAGCCTGCCAAATCATATTCTTCCTCCGGCATCAGCCCCGGGTGCTCCGCCGTCTCGCCGCCAATCAGCGCCGCGCCAGCCTGCGTACATCCTTCGGCCACGCCTTTTACGATTTCCGCAATCTTTTCCGGTATATTTTTGCCACAGGCAATGTAGTCTAAAAAGAACAGCGGCTCGCCGCCCGCACAGGCAATGTCATTGACGCACATTGCCACACAGTCGATACCCACCGTATCGTGCTTATCCATCAGAAAAGCAACCTTAAGCTTGGTGCCTACGCCGTCCGTACCCGAAACCAGCGTCGGCTTTTCCATGTCCTTAAACGCGTTCATGGAGAAAGCGCCCGAAAAACCGCCGATACCGCCGAGTACCTCCGGCCGCATCGTCTTTTTAACATGCTCCTTCATCAGCTCTACCGACTGATAGCCTGCTTCAATATCCACACCTGCTTTTTTGTAATCCATTTTCGTCATTCCTCCCCGTCATTTGTGCAAGTATTCTTTGTATCCGATTTCCTGAAGCTTTGCATCCTTTGCCTGCACCTGCTCTTTCAGGTTTTCACTGTATGCTTTTAATTTATCGAGCAGAGCCGCATCCGAGGTCGCCAGAATCTTTGCGGCAAGCAGCCCCGCATTGGCGCCGCCGTTGATTGCCACCGTTGCCACCGGAATACCGGAAGGCATCTGCACGATGGAATACAGGGAATCCCTGCCTCCCAGGGACGTCGTGTGCATCGGGATACCGATGACGGGCATCGGAAAGATTGCCGCACACATGCCGGGCAGATGCGCCGCCATGCCCGCTCCCGCGATAATCACTTTAAAGCCCTTTTCCTCCGCGCTCTTTGCATAGGAAAAAAATACGTCCGGCTCCCTGTGCGCAGAAATAATCGTCATCTCATAAGAGATTCCCAATTCCTCCAAAATATCTGCGGCTTTCGCCATAATGGGCATATCGGAATCCGAGCCCATGACAATACCTACCTGTGCCACTTTTCTGCTCCTTTCGCTTTTCGCCTTTGTTTGAATCACTCTTAGTTTACTAAAATTTTTCTATCGGCGCAATGCCATTTTCTTAATTTTTATATAAGATTGGCATGCTTTATTCGTTCAGGGGAATGTTTAATTCCTCACAGCCTGCAAGGACAAAGCGTCCGTTTTCTATGATAACGGTTTTGGTACCGTCACCATGCACGGCGGCCAGACTGCCAAGCTCGTTGTAGGGAATGGTAATATCGGTATGGCAGTTGAAATATGCCTTCCGCATGTCTTCACTGCGCAGCGCAGCCACCTCATTATCCCGTGCAACGATTTCCTTGCCGTCCGGATTGTAAACCTTCACATCCTCCACATGGCAGTAGCAGGTATCGCCCACCGCAAAATGGGGACCTGTCTTTTCCGCTATGAGAATCGGAAGCTTTGCGCCTATATCATACTTCTGCGCCATCACATAGGCGGTGGTGTTTGTACCTATGGCAAATTCACCCATCGGCAGGGAATCGTGGTTAAAAAGGACATTCTCTTTGATATAATTACGCCCTTCCTCCGCGTCCTCAAAATTGCCGCAGCTATAATCCGCCGTCATGCCGTCCTGAAACCGTATCTCAAAATCCTTGTACTCCAGTTCATTTAAGAAAACCTTGCTCACATGCAGGATACCTTCGGTTCCCTTGAGCACGGGAGAAGTAAAGACCTCGCCCACCGGAATATTGACGTCGGCAACACAGTTTTCAAATTTCGTCTCCTTTTCGGGATTCTGCAGCTCCCAAAGCGCCACCCGCAAATCCGTCCGGTTGCCGTTCATGCCCTTAATTTCCACATATTCGGCAGTATCCAGCACGTCAATGATACTCTGCTGTATCTGCCTGTACAGATTGTAATCCAGCGTATTGATGCGGATAGTCTCGTCAAAAATCTCCTCAAACTGCTCGCCGATAGCAGGCGTGGGGAACGCGATAATGGTAAAGCTGCGCTCCTCGTCCTTAATGTATTCCGACCGAAGCTGCCTGAAGGACGCTGCATATTCCACCGAAAGCTTCCTGTGTGCATCGTCGGGCTTATGCGCCTCCTCCTTGATGGCCGGCGCAAAAGGCTCTTCCCCAAATACCTCTATCACTGCGGGACCGCCGTACACCGCCGCCTCTTCCTTATACTTTTCGTAGGCGCAGCGCATCGTTTCCATCTTGCGGTTCATGTACTGCTTATCTAAGAAGAGTACATCGTCGTCCTTGTGATCATAACTATACTGCCTGTTTGGCGGCGTGCATGAGATTCCGTTCCTGTCAATCACGGCTTCCAGCCCGATTTTCCTAAAGTTCTCCACGGCTTTTCTGACAACGCGCTCAAAGCCCACATTGTAATAGATGCCAACGCTTTTTTTGATGCTGATGTCCTTATTGGTCGCAATAAAGCCCAGCCTGTAGCCCTCGGTAAAGGTATCCGCCATCACCGCAATGGTTTCTTCCGGAAGAGAATTCAGATATGACGCCATGCGAAGCTCGTCGTCGGAAACACAATCGCCATAGCGGTACAGATACCGCAAATCCGACAAATCGCTCTCCATCACAATTTTCTTTGCTGTGCCCATGGAGGGCACTACCACGCCAAGCACCTGCCGCTCAGAGCGGATATCCGCGTAGTCGCTCATATACCAGTAATAACTCTGCTTCACCTGCGAAAATGCAGGCAGCGCATGCTCTTCCTCCCATGCGCAGGCAAATTCACTGACCACTTCCAGAAAAAGCTCCACAGCCGCCGCAAACTCCTCCATCCTGCCATAATGGATATGGGAAATACACTGCCGCAGTTCTGTGTGAAGCGCAGCAAAAAAAGCGCCGAATTCCTTGCCCAGCTCTTTTACCGCAAAAGCGGGATTGGCATAACTCGTTTCATAATTTTCAGGCTGCAGTTCTTCGTACAGCCGCCTGTTCCACGCCTTAAGCTCCTCAAGTCCAAGCTTCTCATAACCGCCGTTTTCAAGCAATTCCTGCAGTTCAAACAGCCCTGACAGCCATTCTGCTTCCTCTCTGAAATAGCGGGAAAATGCCTCCTCTGAAATGGATTCTTCCTTAAGCTGCGCAGTCCGCTCCTCTGCCAGCCTTAATCTTTCCTGTAACACTTCGTCCATCTTTTACCTCCCAAATCATTTATTCCATAATGTTTTACTTTTTCCTGTCAAATTCCCGTCACTACAGATACATGCCCGCATAGACCACAAACCCGATGCCCAAAAGCGCCAACAGGTTAAAAAAAATCCCCAGACAAGGAAACAGCTTGTATCTGTCCTTTTCCACAACCGTCATAATCCCCAGCACCAGACCGATGATGGAAAAAACTGCCACCAAAAAGCCGGTTATGCCATAGCCCGGCGGTATATTCCCCGCCTGCGCATAGGCAAGATAGATAACTGCCACAAAGGAGGCCAGACTTATAACTCCCAAAATCGTTGACATAATTGCCCGCTCGGAGTGTTTTTTATTGGTAAAAATGTAATTTTTCTTCCGCCCCATATGCAGCCGTCCGGTGCGCTCCTTTCCCGAAACTCTCCCTCAGGCAATTGCGAAACTCGTTATGCAGCAAGTGTCATTGTGCAGATTGTATACTTCAACGCAGACACGCTTTCGCTCCAAGCTGACCGTAGCGGTACATAAGCTGCCAAAACACGGCAGCTAAGTACCGACGGTCAGCAAGGGTCTGCTTATGAAGTATACAATCTACACAATTCGGTTTGCAAAATCGACGTTTCGCAATTACCTAAATATCCCACCAAATCCGCCTAAAATAATATAAATGGGCACCTCCAGAGGAAATGCCCACTGCTTTTAAAACAGGATATTAGACTTGCGCGACAGCAGTTTTGCGCCGCTGATAAGTAGAAGGATACCACTTGTAATACCTACTACCAAAGTAAGTACCCCTATCACAATATTAGTTGCGCCGGTTCCGCGCATTGTTCTGTACAATTTTTCTTCCATGGCAATCCTCTCCTTATTTTTTTATTCCATACTGTGCAAAGTAATTGTCAAGTGCGCCTTTTATTTCATCGTTTATATAGATTTCACCTTTGTAAGGCCTATTATACAGATACTCCGTCACTTCGCTCATGCTTACGATGGCGCTTGCAGGAAAACCGTATTTTTCCTGTATCTCAGTCAGCGCTCCCACCTTGCCCGACTGTCCCACCTCTTCGCGGTTTAAGGACACCATCAGTCCTTTGATTTCTATGTCCGCCTGCGCTTTGATAATCGGGAAGGTCTCTTCTATGGATTTGCCGGAAGTCGTGACATCCTCGATGATAACCACCCTGTCGCCGTCCTGCAGCTTACTGCCGAGCAGTATTCCCACGTCGCCGTGATCCTTCATTTCCTTCCGGTTGGAGCAGTAGCGAATCTCTTTGCCGTACAATTCGCTGTATGCCGCTGCCGTCACCACGCTTAAGGGAATCCCTTTATATGCCGGTCCAAACAGGACGTCAAAATCATCTCCGTAGGTGTTGTGAATGGCATGTGCATAATACTGTCCGAGCCGCCTTAACTGCCCGCCGGTCACATAGCCGCCCGCGTTCATGAAAAACGGACTCTTTCTTCCGCTTTTTAAAGTAAAATCACCGAACTGCAGAACACCGCAGTCCACCATGAATTCGATAAATTCCTGCTTGTACTGTTCCAATTTTCCAAAGACCTCCTGTTTCAGGGCTTTGCCGTTTCCTTTTCTCCGGCTGTTTCATCACTCACTTTCTTTTTATACTAGCATAAAACCATAAAGTTATCAATCATTTCTTCTTTTTTCGCTTTTTCCTCCGAAAATAAAATAATAAGGAATCCTTTGCCTTTTATCGCTTTTATATCACAAAAATACAGTAGGGCTGAACGAAAGAATATTCGATACAGCCCTAAAAACCAATACCTCCACAACTTATTCTCTGCTGACCTGATACAGCGAGTAGAAGTAATCCTTTTTATCCATCAATTCCACAAACGTTCCCTGCTCCGCCACCCGGCCGTTCCGCATCACAATGATGCCATCAAACCTTTTCAATGTTTTCTCATCCAGCTTATGGGTCACCACCAGTCTCGTCAGTCCGTTGATGTCAAGGATAGCGCCGGTGACACTATCCCCCGTCTCCGCATCCAGAGCGGATGTCGCTTCATCCACTAACAGCACCTGTGATTCTTTCAGCAGGCTTCTGGCGATGGAAATACGCTGCTTCTCGCCCCCTGACAGATGAGCTCCGCCTTCACCACAGCCATAATCCCAGCCCTTTTCCGCAATCAGGTCCTTCAGCCCTGCCCTGAATGCCGCCGACTCCACCGCGTCCGCCGGAAATTCCTTAAACAGGCAGATATTTCTCCTCACCGTGTCGTCAAAGATAAAGACATTTTGCTGAATAACGGAAACTACGTCAAAAATACTGTCGGCATTCACTTCCCTGAGTTCCTTTCCTGCCATAGTAACTCTGCCCTCATAGCCGGTATAACTTCCCATGATCAGGTTCAGGAGCGTAGATTTCCCGGAACCGGAACCGCCCACAATGGCATAGCTCTTTCCCGCATCAAACTCCAGATTCACATCCTTAAGCACATTCTTGCCCTCCTCATAAGAGAAGTTTACATGCTCAAACCGAATGCCCTCCCCTACACTGCTCACACTCTCTGTCCTCTTACCATCTTCTTCCTCTGCACAGCACACTGCCAGTTTTTCAATCAATCCCACTGCTGCTTTTCTGTCTGCCAGTAAAACCGGAACCTGATTAATAGGTCCCAGAACATAGTTCATCATCTGTACGAAGGCTACCACCACTCCAGCCGTGATCTGCCCCCTGATGGCCAGATATGCCCCCAGAAGAAACACTCCCATCTGTACGGAAATGCCTGCAAGTGCAGAAATCAGCTCTATCAGCTTCACCGTCTTCTGCCGCCTGCACTTGATCTGCTCCAGATTCTCATTTCTGTCTGCATAGAGAGCTCCCGCCTCTTCCTGTGCCTGAAAACTCTTGATAACGCTGAAGCCGCTCAGCAGATCCTTCACCATGGCTACAAAACCGGCATTACAGTCACTGATCTGCTTCTCCTGCTCGGCGACCCTGCTGCCGAAAATCACAGACACAATCACAGGCAGAATACACAGACCGATCACCGCCAGTGTCATAACCCAGCTGTAATAAAACATCAGCACGAGGGACAGAGCCGCTGTCAAAAGGGATTCCAGCATACTGAATTCCGCCAACAGGTAGTTGGACTCGATAGATGTCACGTCATTTGTCAGGGCAGATATATAATCACTGCTGTTATTTTTCCCAAGAGAGCTGATACTCTTTGCCGTAATGTCCTGAAATGCCAGATTTCGATAGCCCGTCACTGCCTTCCTCATAAAATTATATTTCGTGGATCTCATGACAAGAAACACCGCGCAGAATCCCATCACCACCGCAAGCGTCAACACAAGACAGCGTTTCAGCCCTTCCATGCTTCCGCCGCCCGCAAGATCCATAAGCTCCTTGAGTAAACCCGCCAGCAGCACTGATGAAATACTGGAACAAATCGTAGCGCAAATAGTGAAAACATAATTTAACATATTTTTCTCATAAAACTTCTGTCTGTATCTCTTCATAATTTTTTAATCCCTTTTCGGAAAAGTATTCCTACCAACCTAACAATTCTTCGAACTGGAATTGTTCACTTTATACCTTGTTTATTTTTAAGAACATAAAGAGGAAAATCAAAATCATATTGACAAACAACACAATAATGCTTCCTTCAATTTTGCACACTCCACCAGATAAAATCTTATTTCCAGTAAAATTTGTAATAAGCAGGTTTGGATAATCATCAGCAAGCGACACACCTCCTAAAACCAATGCACCAATTCCATTCCATAAAAAGTGCATAATAGTTGGCGCTATAATAGAGCCACTATATTCAAGAACTACCGTCATAAGCAAACTCATAGTAAGCACATTTAATACAGGAACAACACCTGCTTCAAATGCCCCACCATGTAATGCTGTAAAGAGTACTGTTACAACAATTGTAGCTGCAACTATATTATGTTTTTGCTTTATCATTTGATACAGATAGCCTCGAACAAGAAGTTCCTGCATAATTACATTCAAAAATGCCGCTGACAGCCAAACAGGAAATAGTTTAATTGAGTTAGTTCCGTCAAAATGGATAATCTTTGCTATGTACATCACCAAAACAGGAACTGCCAACCACACAATTCCCGTGATTACTCCCAACACCATTCCCTTAACTGGGTTATCAAATAAATGTAATTCGACATTTTTCCTTTCAATCAACCAGAAAATGAGAGTAAAAGCTAATATTGCCAACAGCGGCTTAATTTCTGCCCACAATCTCCATATAGCTGGTTCTCCCGAAGATGATAACGGCAATATAGAAGTTAATACTGCCCAACCTAAAAAAAATCCTATAAATTTTATAATTGTACTTGCCATTTTTATTTTCTCCTCCAAACTCTGATTTATATACTTGATTATAAAATAATTGCCTGCTACTTATAATGTATATTTATAAGTTTATTTTACATGGGTACACAATTCCGAAAAGGGAGTTTTTTTATTCATTTTCTCTCCACTCTTCCTTTCAGATGACTGTTCCTGCATTCTTCGCGCCTGCATCAACAGATCGGCTCTGCCCTCAGACGGCCTGGATCAACAATTGGCCGAAAGCAATATTCCCTGATATATACAGGGTATTCTCCCCTTGAGAATCATTTTCATAATCCGAGTAGTTCCCATTAGCGAATGCCAGTGTCACTTCATTTACTACCCTCCAGTCTCTCGGAACATACAGGGTAACTTTACCGAAACGGGAATCTATATTTACCCTTGCCGAATGCTCCTTTAAAACGACATCCGTGAAGTAAACCTCCATGGGACCAAATGCATTGTCCACACGCACATGAGATATTTCACCCACCACATACTTGACTGCACTGCCAAAGGCATTCTCATAGAAAACGCCCTCCTCCGAGACAGTGTCCCCTACCCTGTGCTCTCCGCCGGCAATCAACTTAAAGCTTTTAGTCCTGCCAAACTTTGGGAACAAAAGATTTAAACCAATTGTACCAAGCAGAGCCGCCCCCAGAACCGGCCAGGGCGTGAGCACCTCCAGATTCAGAAATTCATCGTTGACGATAACCAGAAATGCCAGCGAAAACAGCATTTGCCCAAAGCTCCTCTTAACCAGACCACTGATAAAAGTTCCTGTCAATCCGATGGTAAACAGAATGGACCAGAATCCGATGCCCTCCAAAATTCCCAGCTTACTCACCAGAAATGCCGCAGCTCCCAGCAAAAACAGAATACCCCAAAATACATTACCTCTCCCATTTACTTTACCCTCAAACTTACCCTTCATCGCTTTGCTCTCCTTTCTATCGTCCAAGCCTTCTCGCGTTCAACCGTTCCAGCAGAAGCTTATAATAGCCTCTGGACACCATGGCCTTTTTCAGGCTGTCCTTAAATTCCACCACACTGGACGCCGTCAGATTCCTTGTGATGGAATAGATATGATCCAGATTGGCAATGGTGGATTTTGATATCCTCATAAAACTTCCCGGCAGCATCTCCTCCAGCTCATAGAGCTTGTAGCCGCAGGAAAAAATCTTATCTGCCGTGTGCGCTCTTATCTCCCGCCCCTCCGTCTCAAAGAAATAGATGTCCTCCATGGGAATGAAGAAATCCGTCCCTCTGTCGGCCAGCAACAGGCATCGTTTGCCGTTATTCTGTTTTGACAGGTAATTCTGAAGGCTGATAACGGAGTCATTCAGGTTTCCGCAGCGGATAACCACCTCTTCCTCCTCCATCCCTTCCACAATTTCGATTTTTACTTTCATACATTTCTCCCTGTATTTCCTGCTGCCATGGCTATGTATCAGGTGTTTACAAGTACAGTATACAAGGGGAATGCAAAGGCTGTAAATAGTCTTTGCACAAGAGGTAAATATTTGCGGCTGACAGGTAAAAAATACCGCCTACCTCATTTAAGATAAGCGGTACATGAAATCCACTGCCGGAATAATGCAGCGAATTCGCCCATGAGTTTGCAATACGGCAAATCCATGGACGACAATCTGTCAATATCAATATTCGGAAAATTCATTCTTACTTTTTCTCCAAGAACGGAAACCGGCACAAATAAGCTTACCGCCTTCCTGCCAGCGCGCCTGCTATGTCCTCCCGCATGTCGAGAACTGCCTGTCTTGCAGCGTCGCCAAAGTGCTCGCCGCCAAAGGACGCATACTG
>JAAUZU010000037.1 GCA_014804445.1 Lachnospiraceae bacterium
ATAACAGAACTCAATTTTAAGATAATCAATCAACTTATAGAAAAAATTCTTGTTTCTGAACCCGTAGAGATAGACGGGCAGAAAATTCAACGACTTACTATCCATTACAAGTTCATAGGGGCATTGGACCCCCTTGAATAATGGATATTTTCTAAGTCACCTATTCCAACTATCCAACAGAAATCGGCAACACGGGCACACGAGTTTACGCCGTGTGTTTGGAGATAAGCAGACAATTGCGAAGCTTCTATTTTGCCGGTTTCAAATTGTGCGCAATGACAACGATGCAGTTTCAGAGTTTCGCAATTACATATAACAAGTAGCGAACGGGAAATTCGCCTCCCGTTTTACATTCCCCATATTTTTCTGCAAGCTGCCAGTCTGCGCAACAGCATCGATAGTGCGTTTGCAGTGCCAGGCAGCGGGGGAAGTCCTACAGTCCGATTCAGACCGTATAAAGACGTCGGCGCTTAGCGAGGTTCCTTACGAGCTTAGCGTCCGCTACGTCTTTATCAGAGCGAGAGCGCGTCTGAATCGGACTGCAGGGCTCCCCCCGCGTGACTTGCACATGACTCACACGCAGCCTTCCCGCTCGTCCCGCAAAAAACTTGCAAAAAAATTCCCCTCCCCCTATTGACAGCAAAGTCCATTGGTGATATGGTTGATTACATAAGTAATGAACTAAAACACTTCCAGCTTGAAAGAAAAACAATTGAAATAAGCGAAAAGGAGGAAAATTGGTGAATGAAATTTTAACACAGGAAAAGTCCATTTATCTGCAAATCAGTGAGATGCTGGAAAACGATATCTTGCGGGATATCCTGCTGGAGGAGGAAAGAGTGCCGAGCACCAATGAACTGGCAAAGCTTTACGCAATCAATCCTGCCACGGCGGCGAAGGGCATCAATATACTGGTGGAGCAGGAAATTCTGTACAAGAAGAGAGGGATTGGTATGTTCGTAAAAGCAGGTGCAAAAACAAAAATCAAAAAGAGAAGGCAGAGTGAATTTTTTGATCATTATGTCAAAAAGTTGTTAGAGGAAGCGGAAAGCATTGGCATTACCAAAGAGGAACTGGTAGTCATGATAGAAGAGAGTAAGTAGAGGGTGGAAACCGGAGACAAAGAAAGGAATGGAACATAATATGACAGATGAAAAATTAGTGTGCAGCAATATCACAAAAACATATGGAAAAAAGGAAGTTTTGAAAAATATAAATCTGGAACTGGAAAAGGGTAAAATATATGGACTAATCGGAAGGAACGGCGCGGGAAAGACGACGCTTTTGTCCATTCTTTCCGCCCAGAATCCGGCAAGTTCGGGAACGGTTATGCTGGGAACGGAGCCCGTGTGGGAAAACAGGAAGGCACTGGATCATATCTGTTTTTCCAGAGAAATCAGTGCGCTCGGAGCAAACGGACAGGGGAATGGTTACAAGGTAAAGGATTATCTGCGCGCTGCAGCCTGGTATTTGCCGAACTGGGACAAGGAGATGGCGGACAGACTGGTAAAGGAATTTGATTTGGACGTGAAAAAGAGGGTGATTAAGTTGTCAAAAGGCATGCTGTCCATGCTTACCATCGTGATTGCACTGGCAAGCAAGGCGGATTATACCTTCTTAGACGAGCCGGTAGCGGGACTGGACGTGGTGATGCGGGAGTATTTTTACCGCACTCTGCTGGAGGAGTTCACCGAGAGCGGGCGTACCTTTATCGTTTCCACCCATATTATTGAGGAAGCAGCCGATGTACTGGAAGAGGTTATCATGCTGGATAAGGGACAGATTATTTTGAAAGAAGATACACAGGCGCTTTTAGAGCGTGCCGTACATGTGAGCGGCAAGGAAGACGTGGTGGCTGCGGCAACAAAGGGACTTCACTGTCTGCATGAGGAGAAGATAGGAAGAAGCAAGGGCGTAACCGTATTGCTTCATGAGGGAGAGCATATACAGGGAAATGCAGAACTGTCCGTGCAGCCTGTCAATCTGCAGCAGGTGTTTGTGGCGTTATGCAAAGAATAAAATTTGCGCGGGGCGCAGATTTTATTCCTGCAAATATGGATTTGACCCTGGCGGGTAAAATCCATATTTGAGATTGCCCGGTACGGGTAAAAGCAATATTTGAGCTTGTTTCTGGCTGGGAAAAGCGTTTGATAAAGAAGAGAGAGGATACTGGTATGGATGGAATTAAGAGAAATTTGTTGTACTGGGGCTACACGATAGGACTGACGCTGTCGATGATTCTGGCTATGGTGCTGGGAATCTGCATCGTGACGGGGTTAGATGAGTCTGGCAATATTCTGTTTGCATTCTGTGCGACGATGGATGAGTATGGGGGGATGTACATGCCGTTTTTTATGGGAATGCTGGGGATGGTGACGATAAACAACTACCTGCCTTTTACCCTGTCCATGGGCAGCACCAGAAGGGATAGCTTTATCGGTATGGAAATCATGCTGCATTTGGAGGGACTGCTTTTAATCGGCATCATAATTGCGGCAGGCATCTTTTCGGGAAGGACGGCAAATGGCATGTTCTTTTTCGGCAGAGTGCTGCTGTTAGTGGTTTCCGCGGCTTTGTGCAATCTTTCAGGGTGGGCATATCAGCAATTTGGAAAAGCCGTTAGCCTGATTCTGTTTTTGGTATTGACCATTATGGGAGGTCTTGGGGCATCTGTTTTTGCGGCAATGCACGAAGCAGGAAAATGGAGTCTGCCCCAGTGGGGACAGCTTGCTTTCGTGGCGGCGGCAGTGGCGGCAGACTGCGTTGTGATTTATCTTTATGTCGGAAAAGTAAAGAAATTGGAAGTCAGGGTCTAAAGGAGGAGAAGAATGAGCGGGCAGATAAAAAACACATGGCGTTCTCTGCAGGAAGAGCTGTTTGCACAGCTTTCCATGGTACTTATATTCGGCGTTCTGGGAAGTCTGTTTATGCTGTTTATCGTAAAGGTCGGCATGGCAGGTGAAGAGGAGAAGGTGTGGTTCCTGCTGGGGACGGTGATGGCGGTTGTCGGCTGCGTGATGGTAGGTATCATAATAGGTATATTAGGCTATGCTTCAAACTTTAATATGATGGTGTCCATGGGACGGACCAGAAAAGAGTTTTATATGACCAACTTTGCAGGGTCAGTGATAAACAATTTCATCAGCATGGCGGCAATCCTTGTATTTTTAGCAGTGGAGAAAGGGTTTGGATGGTTGGTTTACAGAGATGTGGAGGGCTATGTGGCGACAGAGGATGTTTTGCTTGATTTTCGCGTAATCATGGCGTATGTGTTGGGAATGGCGGTGCTGCGCCTGATACTTGGCGCTTTGTTTCTGAAATTCGGAAACAAGCTTATGTGGTTTGTTTGGGGAATCTGTATCTTGGCCGGCATACTTTCGAGGAGTATCACAAAGGCGGTCGCAAATAAAAATGCAGTAATTTTGTGGCTGATAGGGGTAGGAAAAGGATTTTTCAATCTGGCAGAAGTATGGCAGGCGGCTTTCATAGTGGTAATAGGTGCAGTCCTGATATTGCTGGCATGGCTGATTACCAGAAAAAGAGCAGTGACGGTATAAAAACATGATATAAAAAAGTCTGCTGTATGAGATGAGGCTTCATCTATTACAGCAGACTTTTTTTATATAGAGTGCAGTATTCTCTTTTAAGCTTCCAAATTGGTAACTGCGGTGGAGAGCATAAGCTTGATACGGTTTAACTGGTTTACCTCGCTTGCGCCCGGGTCATAATCGACGGCGACAATATTGGAAGCCGGATACTGCCTGCGCAGCTCTTTGATAACGCCCTTGCCGACCACATGGTTGGGCAGGCAGCCGAAGGGCTGGCAGCATACGATATTGGGTACACCGCTGTGAATCAGCTCCACCATTTCGCCGGTTAAGAACCAGCCTTCGCCGGTCTGATTGCCGATGGACACGATGGGCTCCGCATATTTTACCAAGTCGCGTATATGGGCGGGCGGCGTAAAGTGCCGGCTCTTTTTTAATTCCTTTGCAGCGGCGCCGCGCAGCTTTTCAATCGCCCATATGCCGAGGGAGGAAATGCGCGCAGCTTTTTTGCTCATGCCCAGTTCCTCAGCTTTGTATATCTGGTTGTAGAAGCAGTAGAGCATAAAGTCGATCAGGTCGGGCATAACGGCCTCTGCGCCTTCTGATTCCAAAAGCTCCACGAGATGGTTGTTGCCGGCGGGAGAGAACTTCACCAGAATTTCTCCGACAATGCCCACGCGGGGTTTTTTTAAGTCCTCGTGAATGGGAATCGCGTCAAAATCTCTTACCATCTCACGGCAGAGACGGTTAAAGCGGAAGAAATTCAAATGCCTGCCGGAGACAAATTCCTGTGCGGTTTTCAGCCATTTTTGATGAACGGCATCGACGCTTCCCGCTTCTTTTTCGTAGGGGCGCATCCGGTAGACGCAGCGCATAAAGATGTCGCCGAAGACGGCGCCATAGGCAGCGCGCATCAGCATGTCTGCATTTAAGTGGAAGCCGGGATTGCTCTCGATGCCCGCCAGATTCAGGGAAATAACAGGGATCTGCGCCATATCAGCCTTTTCCAGCGCACGGCGGATAAAGCCGATATAGTTGGTTGCACGGCAGCCGCCGCCCGTCTGGGACATAATGATGGCGGTGCGGTTCAAGTCGTATTTGCCGGAAAGCAGCGCTTCCATAATCTGTCCTACCACCAGAAGAGAAGGATAGCAGGCATCGTTGTTGACATATTTTAATCCCATATCCACGGAGTGCTTATTGTCATTGTTTAATACGACAAAATTGTAGCCGCAGGCATTGAAGGCAGGCTCCAATACCTCAAAGTGAATGGGCGACATCTGCGGGCAGAGTATCGTGTAGCTTTTCCGCATATCCTCCGTAAAGGATACTTTGTTTATGGCGGAGGAGTGCAGCGTCCGCTGCTTTGCCTGCTTCTCCCTGACGCGGAGAGCGGACAAAAGAGAGCGGATACGGATACGTGCCGCGCCTAAGTTGTTTACTTCGTCGATTTTCAAACAGGTATATATCTTGTCGGAGCCGGAAAGGATATCGTTCACCTGGTCGGTGGTGACGGCGTCCAGTCCGCAGCCGAAAGAGTTTAGCTGAATCAGGTCAAGATCCTCCGTGGTCTTGACATAGCTTGCCGCCGCATACAGGCGGGAATGGTACATCCACTGGTCGGAAACAATCAGCGGACGCTCCGGACAGCCTAAGTGGGAGATGGAATCCTCTGTCAGAACCGCGATGCCGTAGGAGGTAATCAGCTCGGGAATACCGTGGTTGATTTCCTGATCCACATGGTAGGGGCGTCCTGCCAGAACGATGCCGCGTTTTTTGTTTTCGTGCATCCAGCGAAGTGTTTCCTCGCCTTTTTTCTTCATATCTTCCCTTGCGGCAGACTGTTCTGCCCAGGCCGCAGCAACCGCTTCTTTTACTTCTTGTGCGGGAAGCTCTTTAAATTCCTTGATGAGCGCCGCAGCAATCGTCTCAGGAGACTTAAAGGACATGAAGGGATTGCGGAATACGACCTCGCCCCGTCCGATTTCCTCCACGTTGTTCTTGATGTTTTCAGAGTAGGAGGTGACGATGGGACAGTTGTAATGGTTGTTGGCGCCCTCTACCTCATCGCGCTCGTAGAACAGGGCGGGATAGAAGATAAAGGGAATGTTCTGTTTGATCAGCCATGTCACATGTCCGTGTGCCAGCTTGGCGGGGTAGCACTCAGATTCGCTGGGAATGGATTCGATGCCCAGCTCGTAAATCTTCCGGTTGGATGCGGGTGAAAGCACAACCTGATACCCTAACTTCGTAAAGAAGGTAAACCAGAAGGGATAATTTTCGTACATATTGAGCACTCTCGGAATACCTACCGGTCCGCGCTTTGCCTTGTCGGGAGAGAGCGGTTCGTAGGAGAAGAGTCGTTTTAATTTGTAGTCAAAAAGGTTCGGCACATCGCTCGTGGTCTTGTCCTTGCCCAGACCCCGCTCACAGCGGTTGCCGGAGATATACTGTCTGCCGCCGGAAAATTTGTTGATGGTGAGGCGGCAGTTGTTGGTACAGCCACGGCATTTCGCCATGCTGGTCTCAAACTGCAAGTCGCAGATTTTCTGGAAGGAGAGCATGGTGGTTTCATAGCCTGCTTCAAACCGTTCTCTTGCAATCAGCGCCGCGCCGAATGCACCCATGATACCTGCAATATCCGGACGGACTGCCTCGCAGCCTGCAATTTTTTCAAAGCTTCGCAAGACGGCGTCGTTGTAGAAGGTACCGCCCTGCACAACGATATTTCTGCCCAAAGAGGAAGCGTCGGAAACCTTGATAACCTTAAACAGGGCGTTCTTAATTACGGAGTAGGCCAGTCCGGCGGAAATATCCGCGACGGAAGCGCCTTCCTTCTGCGCCTGCTTTACCTTGGAATTCATGAAAACCGTACAGCGGGTGCCCAAATCAATCGGGTGCGCGGCAA
Source organism: Lachnospiraceae bacterium (assembly GCA_014804445.1). GTDB lineage: Bacteria > Bacillota > Clostridia > Lachnospirales > Lachnospiraceae > Acetatifactor. The sequence goes on from JAAUZU010000037.1 coordinate 6,457, forward strand.
AAAGAGCCGCCTCGGCAAAATCCTGCACGGAATAATTTAAGGACTTTGCAAAGGTTTCGATAAAGGAGCCGCAGCCGGAGGAACATGCCTCGTTGAGCTGCACGCTGTCCACGGTGTTGTTTTTGATTTTGATGCACTTCATGTCCTGCCCGCCGATGTCAAGGATACAGTCCACATCGGGATTAAAGAAGGCGGCGGCATAGTAGTGCGCGACGGTTTCCACTTCCCCGTCGTCCAACAGAAAGGCGGCCTTCATCAGCGCTTCGCCATAGCCCGTAGAGCAGGCGCGCACAATGCGAACACCCTCTGGAAGAAGGGAGTAGATTTCTTTTAAAGAGCGGATGGCAGTATGCAAAGGGCTGCCGTCGTTTCCGCTGTAGAAGGAGTAGAGCAGTTCGCCGTCCTTGGAAACCAGCGCAATCTTTGTGGTGGTGGAGCCTGCGTCGATGCCGAGAAAGGCGTCACCTTTATAAGAAGCGAGGTCAGCAGTCTTTACATGGTGCCTGCTGTGGCGTTCCTGAAACGCTTCGTAAGCTTCTTTGTTTTCAAAGAGAGGTTCCATACGCTCTACTTCAAATTCCATCTTAATTTCGGAGGAAAGCTTGCCCACCATTTCCTCCATTGTGTAAAAAATTTCCTCTTTTGCATGTAAAGCGGAGCCGATTGCCGCAAAAAGGTGCGAGTTATCCGTATCTATAATATGTTCGTCATCTAATTTGAGGGTGCGGATAAAGGCTGCCTTCAATTCGGAAAGAAAATGCAGGGGGCCGCCGAGAAAGGCAACATGTCCCCTGATGGGTTTGCCGCAGGCAAGACCGCTGATAGTCTGGTTTACCACCGCCTGAAAAATGGAAGCGGACAAATCCTCCTTGGTAGCGCCCTCGTTGATTAAGGGCTGGATGTCTGTCTTTGCGAACACACCGCAGCGCGCGGCGATGGTGTATAGGGATTGGTAGTTTTTGGCATACTCATTAAGGCCGGAAGCGTCCGTCTGTATCAGAGACGCCATCTGGTCGATAAAGGAACCGGTGCCGCCGGCGCAGATACCGTTCATGCGCTGTTCCACATTTCCGCCTTCAAAATAGATGATTTTGGCGTCCTCGCCGCCCAGCTCGATGGCAACGTCCGTCAGGGGCGCAAGCTCTTTTAAGGAGGTGGCAACAGCAATCACCTCCTGCGTAAAGGGAACGCCCAGATGATTGGCAAGCGTCAGACCGCCGGAACCGGTAATCATGGGATGCACCGTGATATTGCCGAGCTTGTCATATGCTTTCTGCAAAAGGGAAGAAAGCGTTTCCCTGATATTGGCAAAATGTCTTTCGTAATCGGAGAACAAAATGGTATGCTGTTCATCAAGAATTGCAATCTTGACTGTGGTGGAGCCGATATCGATACCGAGAGTATATGTCATAAGAATCATTCCTTTTTATTTTTTATTCTCATGCAGGCGTAAAACCGACCGCACAAACACGTATATTATACGACAGGAAACGACAAATTGCAACGAACAACACATGAATCTTTTCAAATAAAGTTAGGGAAAAATATAAAACTTTTCCAAAATTTATATGAAAAATCGGAGTATTGGTTTACTTTGGAAATTAGGAATGTTAGAATATATGCAGTCGTTTATTTTGAAATGACCTAAGTGGAGGATTTATATGAGACCAATGAGTCGGTTTGAAAAGAAATTCGGAAAATACGCAATCCCGAACCTGTCCACGGTGCTGATAGCGTGCTATGCAGCCGGGTATATCATGCAGCTTCTCAACGGAAATCTGCTGTATTTCCTGACGCTGAATCCCTATGAGATTCTGCATGGGCAGGTGTGGCGTCTGGTGAGCTGGGTACTGGTGCCGCCTTCCATGGGCAATATTTTTACGACGCTGATTATGCTGTATTTCTACTGGTCCATCGGGACGACATTGGAGCGCACATGGGGCACCTACCGCTACAATGTATACATTTTCTCCGGCATGCTGTTTACCGTGCTGGGCAGCTTTATCGCCATGGGAGTGAGCTATCTCTTTTTTAAAGATGCATGGCTGCTTTCCAGCGGTCTGGGGCTGGAAAAAGAGATTTTCCGGGTAGGATCCATATATTTCAGCACGTATTATATCAATATGTCCATTTTCCTTGCTTTTGCGGCGACCTTCCCTGATGTGCAGGTGCTTTTGATGTTCCTGATACCCATCAAGGTAAAATGGCTGGGCATTGTTGATGCGGTTATCCTTGGCTTTGAACTGATCGGAAGCAAAGGCAATATATGGAGCAATGGGCTCCTCACCATTGATTTTAACTTATTTTTGCGCATTGCCATACTGTCCTCACTGCTCAACTTCATTGTATTTTTCTTTACTTCGAGAAAACGGATTATCCGCAGTCCGAAGCAGATGAAGCGGCAGTACGAGTACAGGCGCGAGGTGCACAGGAGTATGGCGGTCACAAAGCACAAATGTGCCATTTGCGGCAGGACGGACGAGTCAGACCCCGAGTTGGAATTCCGGTTCTGCTCTAAGTGCAATGGCAACTACGAATATTGTCAGGAGCATTTGTTCAGCCATAAGCATGTCTTATAGGCGGAAGAGAGGATTGCATGGAAAAAGAAGCGTTGTTTGCCGGTAAGCTTAAGGAGCTTAAGGAGTTTGCGAAGGAGCAGGGAAATTTTCTGACAGAGGAGCAGGTAAAAGAGACATTTGCCGATTTTAATCTGGAAGCCGAAAAACTGGATATGGTGCATGACTACCTGCAGAAGAACGGTATTGGCGTGGGAGAACCTTTCGACGCCGATGAAAACCTGTCCCGTGAGGAGAAGGACTATCTGAAGCTGTATCTGGAGGAGATTTCCGGACTTGCCGCCGTCAGCGGGGAGGAAAGGGAAGCGGTTCTTTTGGCGGCAGTCAGAGGAGAGGAAGAGGCCAAACAGCGGCTTCTGGAGTTTTTTCTGCCGCAGATTGCAGATATGGCGAGGCTGTATGCCGGACAGGGCGTGCTTTTGGAGGATTTAATCGGGGAAGGAAATGTTGCCGCGGCAGTCGGCGTAAAAGAACTGGGTACGGCGCAGAGCGGCGTGCAGGATGCCGCAGAGGCGGAGGCGTTTCTGGCAAAGCAGATTATGGATGCGATGGAAAGCCATGTGGCGGAAAATGCCGCTGAAAGCAAAAAGGACAAAAAGATTGCGGACAAGGTCAACAAGGTGGCGAACGCGGCCAGAGAGCTTGCAGAGGACTATGGGCGCAAGGTCACGGTGGAAGAGCTTGCGGCGGAGGGCAGTCTGTCGGTTGATGCAATCGAGGATGCGGTCCGTATCAGCGGCGGCAAAATAGAGGATTTGGAAGGCACGGACGGCGCGTAATTTCGGCGGCTTTGCAAAAAAAGGATTTACAACCGCTTTTGAATGGAGATTATGATGAGTGCTGGCAGTACGGATTACAAATATATCATGCAGGATATTTCAAATGTTTATCTTGGAGCGAAATATACATACGAAGAGCTGATAGAGGACGAGAGAATCCCGTTTAAAATCAAATCGCTGATAAACCGGTATATTAAGCCGGAGCTTGCCGGCGAGGACCTGTCAATGGAAAGCCATTTCTATTATATGACAGGGCAGGGCTTTGCCTATCAGACTTTTTTACAGTTAAAGACAAGGGTAAAAATCAGTATTCTGGAAGAGAAAAAAGGATTGCGGAATAAAGGGAAGCGGGAGTATGCGACCCGGACACTGGCGCTGAAGGATTTTGTAAAAATACCGCCGGAGGAAAAAGAGGAAAAAGGAGTCCTGATACAGGAAATTGCTTTTTCCAAACTGGCTCTTGCGGCGATTGTATAAAAATAGCAATGGGTATTTGCAAAACTCGGTGACTATGCTGTTGTCATTGTGTAGATTGTATATGCCAACGCAGACGCGCTTTCGCTCCGAGCCAGCCGTAGCGGTACTAAGCTCGAAAGTACCTCGCTAAGTGCCGACGGCTGGCAAGGGTCTGCTTATGGCATATACAATCCACACAATTCGTAACCGAGAAACCAGAGTTTTGTAATTACTTCAATAATATACGGATGATTGCAAAATTTCCTTTTGCAATACAGGCTGCATACAGGAAATAGGCAATATAGACAAAATAAGGGCGACTTGCCACGCTTCGGAGGCGTTTTTGTCTATATTGACTGTTTCCGTCACCTGCAGGAGGTATTTCGCAATCACCTAAATAATAAAGAGAGGAAAGGGAGAAAAGATGAAAGTAGAAGAACTGACAAGCTATGAACTGATAGAGAGGAGAACCATTGCGGATTTAAACTCCGAGAGCTATCTGTTACGGCACAAAAAGACAGGAGCAAGGGTTGCGCTTTTGTCCAATGATGATGACAATAAGGTGTTTTATGTGGGCTTCCGCACAACGCCCGTGAACAGCACCGGTGTGGCGCATATTCTGGAACATTCCGTGCTGTGCGGCTCGGAGCATTTTCCGGTGAAGGACCCCTTTGTGGAGCTGGTAAAGGGTTCGCTCAACACCTTCTTAAACGCGATGACATATCCGGACAAAACCCTGTATCCGGTGGCAAGCTGCAATGATAAGGATTTTCAAAATCTGATGCATGTGTATCTGGACGCCGTATTTTATCCCAATATTTACAAAGAAGAAAAGATTTTTATGCAGGAAGGCTGGCATTATGAGCTTTCCGGCAAGGAGGAGCCGCTTACTTTAAACGGCGTGGTTTACAATGAAATGAAGGGCGCTTTTTCCTCGCCGGACGAGGTACTTATCAGGGAATTGAGCAATTCCCTGTATCCGGACACCACCTACAGCTTTGAGTCGGGCGGCGACCCGCAGGATATTCCGAAGCTTTCCTATGAGGAATTTTTGAATTTCCACAGAAGCTATTATCATCCTTCCAACAGCTATATTTACCTCTACGGCGATATGGATATGGCGGAAAAGCTGGATTATATTGACAAAGAATACCTTTCCCATTTTGAGGAGCGTCAGGTGGATTCCAGCGTGCAGAGTCAGCCTGTGCCTGAGGCGTTAAACAGGGTGGAAAAGGAATACCCCATAGGCGATGAAGAGGATGAGAAGGGAAAAGCCTATTTTGCATACAGCATGTCCGTGGGAGATACGCTGGACAAGGAGCTTTATGTGGCGTTTCAGGTGCTTGACTACGCGCTGTGCTCTGCTCCGGGCGCACCCTTAAAGCAGGCGCTTACGGATGCAGGCATCGGCACGGATATTTACAGTATCTATGACAACGGCATCAAGCAGCCTTATTTCAGCATCGTATCCAAAAATACAGATGCCGAAAAGGAAGAGGAGTTCCTTGCCATTATTCACAGGGTGCTGGGAGAAATTGCAGAGAATGGCTTCGATAAAAAGGCGCTGCTTGCAGGCTTAAATTATTATGAATTTGAATACAGGGAGGCAGATTTCGGACGTTATCCGAAGGGACTGATGTACGGCATGCGTATGCTGGATAGCTGGCTTTACGACGACAACAAGCCTTTTATCCATGTGGAAGCGAACGAGACCTTTGCTGCACTTCGCAAAAAAGCGGACACCGGATATTTTGAAGGACTTGTGAAACAATATCTGCTTGACAATCCGCACAAATCCATGGTAGTGCTTCTGCCGAAGAAGGGTCTTACGGAAAAGAGGGAGAAGGAGTTAAAAGAGCAGCTTGCAGCATACAAGGCGGGGCTTTCAGAGGAGAGCTTAGAGGCTTTGATTGCAAAGACAAAGGCATTAAAAGAGTATCAGGATACGCCGGATACGGAGGAGAATCTCGCCAAGATTCCCATGCTCACCGTAAAGGATATCAAAACAGAAGCTGCAGTCTTTGTCAACGACCTGCGAAAGAGCAGAGAGACAGACATCCTGTTCCACAATTTATTTACCAATGGAATCGGCTATCTGCGCCTGATGTTTAAGCTGGATAAGGTGCCTGAGAGGCTGTTCCCGTACCTTGGCATCCTGAAAGGAACGCTGATGCTCTTAAATACGGAGCACTATTCCTATGCGGAGCTGTTTAACGAATCCAATATCAAGACGGGCGGCATATCCGCGGATGTCAATGTCTACGGCAATGTACGTGACGATCAGAAGCATACAGTGACCATGGAATTAAAGACCAAGGTACTCTATGAGAATCTGGAAGAAGCCATTGAGCTGATGCGGGAAATTATGATGACTTCTGATTTTACGGATAAAAAGAGGGTAAAGGAGATACTGGCGGAGGGCAAGTCCAGGATGCAGGGACAGATGATATCCGCAGGCCACAGTGTCGCAATGACAAGGGCACTTTCCGGCATATCGAAGACTGCCGCATACAACGAGCTGCTTTCCGGCATTGCATTTTACAGGCTGGTAGAAAAGCTGAATGCAGACTTTGATAAAGAGGCGGAAGACATTTCCGCGAAGCTTGCGGAGCTGGCGGCAATCATTTTCAGACCGGAAAATCTGATGGTGGACTTTACGGGAAGCAGCGAAATAGCAGATAAGCTTCCGGCAATGATAGAAACACTGAAGGCTTCGCTCTATCAGAACGAAGTGGAAGCGGGACATTTTGAAGTGACGCTGCAGAAAGAGAAGGAGGGCTACAAGACGCCCGGACAGGTACAGTACGTATGCCGTGCCGGTAACTTTAAGAAAAAAGGCCTTCCTTATGATGGTTCACTCAAGGTGCTTAAGGTGATGATGGGCTACGACTATCTCTGGAATCAGGTTCGTGTCAAGGGCGGCGCTTACGGCTGTATGTGCGGCTTTGGCAAACAGGGGGACAGCTATTTTGTATCCTACCGCGACCCGAATCTGCAGAATACCATAGAAGTTTACGAGAAGGCGGCGGATTATATTGCTTCTTTTGAGGCTGATGAGAGGGTGATGACCCAGTTTATCATCGGCGCCATAAGCGAACTGGATGTGCCGATGACGCCCGCTACAAAGGGTGCCTTCTCCTTAGGCGGCTATATGGCGGATATGACGGATGCGGATTTGCAGAAGGAAAGAGATGAACTGCTTGGCACAACGCCGGATAAGCTGAAAGGCACGGCAGCGTATATCAGGGCATTTATGGAGGACGACTGCTTCTGCGTTGTGGGAAATGCCGAAAAAATTACCGAAGCGGGCGAGTTGTTTGAAAAGGTGGAAAATCTCGTCGGGTAATTTTGTCGGATGAAAATGAGGGAGAATGTGTTATTATGAAAAAGGCATTTTTGGCTGCGGCCCTGCTGGCGTTTGTGCTGGCGGGCTGCGGCAGCAGCTATGACAATAAAAGCGGTAGTTATACCAACGGCGGCAGCGGCTATTATGCGACGCAGGACGCTTCCTACAGTGCGGGCTTTGATGCGGACTATGATTTCGGATATGAGTCGTCCGAAGCCTATGAAAACACATCCGCGGAATCGGGCAGCGACGTGCGTGCGGGAAGAAAGCTGATTCGCACCGTGAATCTGCAGGTGGAGACCATGGATTTTGATAGCCTGCTTTCCTATTTGGAGAACAGGACACAGGAGCTTGGCGGGTATGTGGAGAGCTTAAATTCCTACAATGGCAGCAGCTATAACAGCACAAGCTACAGTGGAAGCGGCTACCGCAATAACAGAACGGCAAGCCTGACTTTGCGGATACCCAAAAACAATCTGGACAGCTTTCTTGTACAGGTGGCGGAAAACAGCAATATCACAAGCAGGTCTGAGCGGGAAGTGGACGTGACGCTGGATTATGTGGATTTGGACAGCCACAAGGCTGTGCTTTTAGCGGAACAAGAGAGGCTGCTTTCTTTTCTGGAGCAGGCGGAAACCGTGGAAGAAATGATTATGTTAGAGTCCAGACTTTCCGAGGTCCGCTATCAGATTGAGAGTATGGAGAGACAGCTTCGTACGTATGACAACCAGATTGAATACAGCACAGTCTATCTGGACATCACGGAGGTGGTGGAGCTGACGCCCGTACCGGTGAAGCAGCCGACCACATGGGAGCGTATTTCGAACGGTTTTATGGACAGCTTAAAGAATATCGGAAAGGGCTTCAGGGAGTTCTTTGTCTGGTTTATCGTTACATTGCCTTATCTGGTGTTGTTTGCGGTTATCATACTGGTGATTGTTTTGTTTACCGTGCTTGGCGTCAAGAAAGGCGCGGCAAAGAGAAAGAAGCGTGCGGAAGCGTTTATGCGGCAGCAGCAGGAGTATATGAAGCAGATGCAGCAGAACAGACAGCTCTCCGGACAGAATGTACAGACCGGGCAGAATGCGCAGATTGGACAGGCACAGGCAGTGCAAAATGGTGCACAGCCATCTGCGCCGAATGCACAGACCATGCAGGCAGCACCGCAGAGTACACAGTCGCCTGCTCAGGGCTCACAGACAGGACAGGGAGGCAGCAATGAGTGAGAGCGCATCCTTTAAATCCGGGTTTGCCACATTGATTGGCAGACCCAACGTGGGGAAGTCTACGCTGATGAACTGTCTGATCGGGCAGAAAATTGCGATTACCTCCAATAAGCCGCAGACCACAAGAAATCGGATTCAGACCGTATACACATCTGAAGAAGGGCAGATTGTATTTTTGGATACGCCGGGTATCCACAAGGCGAAAAACAAGCTGGGAACCTATATGGTGAATGTGGCGGAAAAGACTTTGTCTGAGGTGGATGTGATTCTCTGGCTGGTAGAACCGAGTAATTTTATCGGCGCAGGCGAACGCCATATTATAGAACAGCTTCAAAAGACAAAAACGCCGGTCATACTGGTTGTCAACAAAATAGACACGGTAAAAAAGGAGCAGCTTTTTTCCTATATCGATACCTACAGGCAGCAGTATGATTTTGCGGAGGTCGTGCCGGTTTCCGCGCTGAAAGCCGACAACACGGACGAACTGCTGAAATGCATCATGAAATACCTGCCGTATGGTCCGGCATTTTACGATGAAGATACCGTGACAGACCAGCCGACACGTCAGATTGTGGCGGAGCTTATCAGGGAGAAGGCGCTCAGACTTCTCTCTGAGGAAATTCCCCACGGCGTGGCGGTCAGCATTGAGAGTTTAAAGTACCGGAAAAAGCTTGTGGACATAGAGGCTACCATCATATGCGAGAGGGATTCCCACAAGGGAATTATTATCGGGAAAAATGGTGCCATGTTAAAAAAAATCGGTTCCCTTGCACGTCCGGAAATCGAAGATTTGCTGGAGCGGCAGGTCAATCTGCAGCTCTGGGTTAAGGTAAAAAAGGATTGGCGGGACAGCGATTTCCTTTTGAAAAATTTCGGTTATCACGAAAAAGATACTTACTCATAACGAATAGAAAATCAAAATCGGCGAACCCTAATAAAGCAAGATAAAGTACAAAGGGGGCGCAAGATGAACGATGAAAACTACTGGAAGCAGTTTATGAGAAGCGGCAGGGTGCAGGATTATCTGGCTTATGCCGGCGAAATCAGACAAAAGAAGGAGGCTCCCGAAGAGTCGGGCGTATCCAACGCAGGAGAGGAATACGCCCATGAGGGAAAGAACGCGGGAGAATACCCCTATGCAGGATTTTATTATGGTGACGGGAATGGTCTTGAGCCAGACTCCTGTCGGTGAGTATGACAGGCGGGTGTGTATATTGACGAAAGAGAGAGGGAAGATTTCTGCCTTTGCAAAAGGTGCAAGACGGCCCGGCAGCCGTTTTATGGCGGCAACCGGCCCTTTTTCTTTTGGACAGTTCAAATTATATGAAGGAAAAAATGCATACAATGTGGCTGAGGTAAATATCAGCCAGTACTTTGAAGAACTCAGGGCGGACTACATAGGCGCTTATTACGGTATGTATTTTCTGGAAATTGCAGATTATTATACAAGGGAAAATAATGACGAAAGAGAAATGTTAAAGCTTTTGTACCAGTCGATGCGGGCGCTGCTTGCCCCGTCGCTTCCCAATAAGCTGGTGAAATGTATCTTTGAGCTGAAGACGCTTGCGGTAAACGGAGAATACCCCGGCGTTCCGGCGGACAGGGAGTTGAATGAATCTACCGTATATGCGCTCCGGTTTATTGAGGAGGCTTCTGTGGAAAGGCTGTATACCTTTCTGGTAAAGGATGAGGTGCTTACAGAGCTTGCCGGCATCGCGGCGGTTTACCGGCGGCGTTTTATGGACAAACAGTTTAAAAGTCTTGAAATATTAGAAACTCTGTGTTGAAAAACAATTATAAGTTCGCTATAATAAGGAATGGCGTGTTTGGGCCATAAGTAGAAATGACTGCCGCATGAATCTGTGGCGGTATGGAAAGGAAGTATATGCAGGGAAAGAAATTTGTGGTCATTCTGACAGCGGTTCTTGCGCTGTGCCTCTTTTTGTCCGGCTGCGGCGATGAGACGGAAACCGTGCAGGTTACAAGTCTGCGGATAGGGAAGGACGGGAGTATTACAAGCGATATTGTGGAGGACTTCGGAAAAGAAAACTATGCACTGGAAAGCTTAGAGGCAATGATTCGCGAAGAGGCGGATCGTTACAATGCAGGCGGCAGTCCCAATGCGGTGACGCTTAATGGTATTGCAATGTCCGAGACCGAGGAAGGCAAAGTATGGGTGAGCATGCAGTATGCTTCCAGCGCTGACTACATGGATTTTAACGGTGTAGAGCTGTTTTACGGGACGCCGGCGGAGGCGGAGGCGGCAGGTTTTAAGCTGAATGTGGAACTGATTGGAGCTTCTGACGCGGGCAGCAGAATCGGGCGGGAAGAGATGTTTGATATGAAAACTGCCCATATTCTGATTATCAGGCAGAGCGCGCAGGTATCGCAGGTTGTTCTGCCGGAAAAAATACTGTATATGTCTGAGGGCACGCAGCTTGCCGGAAATAAAACGGCCACATTGCCCGGACCGGACGAGGATGCTGACATTACATGGACAGGTGAACTGACTTATATTTTAACAAAATAAGAGAAATTAGGCGTCTGCATGCAGCAGGCAGCGGAAAGGTTTGGTATCAAAATGGAAAAAACAATGGAAAAAATCGTTGCGCTGGCAAAGGCAAGGGGATTTGTATATCCCGGTTCCGAGATATACGGAGGTCTTGCCAACACATGGGACTACGGCAATCTCGGCGTTGAACTGAAGAACAACGTCAAAAAAGCGTGGTGGCAGAAATTTATTACGGAAAATCCTTATAATGTAGGCGTGGACTGCGCGATTCTGATGAATCCGCAGACTTGGGTGGCGAGCGGTCATCTGGGCGGCTTTTCCGACCCGCTGATGGACTGCAAGGAGTGTCATGAGCGTTTCAGGGCGGATAAGCTGATAGAGGATCACTGTGCGGAAAACGGCGTGACGTTACCAAAGAGCGTGGATGCCTTCAGCCAGGAAGAGATGAAGGCCTTCATTGAAGAGCATAATATCTGCTGTCCTACCTGCGGTAAGCACAATTTCACTGATATCAGACAGTTTAACCTGATGTTTAAGACCTTTCAGGGTGTTACGGAGGACGCTAAGAATACGGTATACCTTCGTCCGGAGACGGCGCAGGGCATCTTTGTAAACTTTAAAAATGTACAGCGCACCTCAAGAAAGAAAATTCCTTTCGGTATCGGACAGATTGGTAAATCCTTCCGCAATGAGATAACGCCCGGCAACTTTACCTTCCGTACAAGGGAGTTTGAGCAGATGGAGCTTGAGTTTTTTTGTGAGCCGGATACGGATCTTGAGTGGTTCGAGTACTGGAGAGGCTTCTGTATCAACTGGTTAAAGACGCTGGGCTTAAAGGATGAGGAGATGCGCGTCAGGGACCATGAGAAGGAAGAGCTTTCCTTCTACAGCAAGGCGACCACCGATATTGAGTTTTTATTCCCGTTCGGCTGGGGCGAGCTCTGGGGCATTGCGGACAGAACCAATTATGATTTGACGCAGCATGCCAATGTATCCGGACAGGATATGACTTATTTTGACGATACCAAAAATGAAAAATACATACCTTATGTAATTGAGCCTTCTCTGGGAGCAGACCGCGTGGTGCTGGCGTTCTTGTGTGCTGCTTACGACGAGGAGGAGCTGGAGGGCGGCGACATGCGTACCGTTCTGCATTTCCATCCGGCACTGGCGCCTGTCAAGATAGGCGTGCTGCCTCTTTCCAAGAAGCTGAACGAGGGTGCGGAGAAGATTTATGCGCAGTTTTCTAAAAAGTATAACTGTGAATTTGACGATAGGGGAGCCATCGGCAAGAGATACCGCCGTCAGGATGAAATCGGCACGCCCTTCTGTATCACCTACGACTTTGATTCAGAGACGGATAACTGCGTAACGGTGCGTTTCCGCGACACCATGGAGCAGGAGAGGGTTCCGATTTCCGAGCTGGATGCATATTTTGCGGACAAATTTACCTTTTGACAGATAAGACAAACCATTGGAGGACTGATTACCATGAAACCGGCAGGTGTAAACGAACTGAGAAGGATGTACCTTGACTTTTTTGAGAGCAAGGACCATTTAAAAATGAAAAGCTTTTCGCTGGTGCCGCACAACGACAACAGCTTACTGATTATCAATTCCGGCATGGCGCCGTTAAAGCCTTACTTTACGGGGCAGGAGATTCCGCCGAGGCGCAGGGTGACGACCTGTCAGAAGTGCGTCCGCACGGGAGACATTGAAAATGTGGGCAAGACGGCAAGACACCTTACCTTCTTTGAAATGCTGGGCAATTTCTCTTTCGGGGATTATTTTAAGCATGAGGCGATTGCGTGGAGCTGGGAGTTTCTGACGAAGGTAGTGGGCATGGAGCCGGAGCGGCTTTATCCTTCCATCTACTGTGAGGACGACGAGGCATACGATATCTGGACGAAGGAAATCGGCGTGCCGGGGGAGAAGATTACCCGTTTTTACCGCGATGAAAACGGCAAATGCGACAATTTCTGGGAGCATGGGGCAGGCCCCTGCGGTCCCTGTTCGGAAATCTACTATGACAGAGGCGTGAAATATGGCTGTGGCAAGCCGGACTGTAAGGTGGGCTGTGACTGCGACCGTTTTATGGAAGTGTGGAACAATGTGTTCACGCAGTTTGACAACGACGGACACGGCAACTACTCGGAGCTTGCACAGAAAAATATTGATACCGGCATGGGACTGGAGCGTCTGGCCGTTGTGGTACAGGACGTGGATTCCGTGTTTGATATCGACACGATGAAGGCAATCCGCGACCGTATCTGCGCCATTGCAGGCGTGGAATACCAGAAGGACGATGCGGTTGACGTATCAATCCGCCTGATTACCGACCATATACGTTCCACGACCTTTATGATAAGCGACGGTATTATGCCGAGCAATGAAGGACGCGGATATGTGCTCCGCCGCCTGATTCGGCGTGCGGCAAGGCATGGCAGGCTCCTTGGCATCACAGAGAAGTTTATGGCGAATTTAAGCGAGACTGTGATTCAGGAATGTAAGGATGGCTATCCGGAACTGGAAGAGAAAAAAGCATTTATCCTGAACGTGCTGACACAGGAAGAAGATAAATTTGACAAGACCATTGACCAGGGACTTGCCATTTTAGCGGATATGGAAGCTGAAATGGAAAAGGAGCAGGGCAAGGTTCTCTCCGGTGCAGATGTGTTTAAGCTGTATGACACCTATGGTTTCCCGCCTGATTTGACAGAGGAAATTCTGGCAGAGAAGGAGATGACCGTGGACTGGGACGGCTTTGAAGCATGCATGAAGGAGCAGAAGGAAAAGGCAAGAAAAGCGCGCAAGGTGACAAACTATATGGGTGCCGACACCACGGTTTACGAGGAAATTTCAACAGCGCTCACCACGGAGTTTGTAGGCTATGACAGGCTGGAGCATGTATCTGAAATCACGGCGATGACCACGGAGACGGAGCTTGCCGATGCGCTGGCTGACGGGGACGTTGGCACGATTGTGGTGAAAGAATCGCCTTTCTATGCCACCATGGGCGGACAGAACGGCGACAAGGGTGTGATTACTGCGGCAGAAGGCGAGTTTGTCGTGGAGGACACTATAAAGCTGCCCGGCAACAAGACAGGGCATATCGGCAGGGTGACGAAGGGCATGTTCAAGACAGGCGATGCCGTTACCTTGTGTGTGGACGCGCAAAACAGGGGAGATACCTGTAAAAACCACAGCGCAACCCATCTTTTGCAGAAGGCGCTCAGGGAGGTGCTCGGCACACATGTAGAGCAGGCGGGTTCCCTTGTGGACGGCGAAAGACTGCGCTTTGACTTTAACCATTTTGCCGCCATGACAAGAGAAGAAATCGAAAAGACCGAGGCGATTGTAAACGAGCAGATTGCAAATGCGCTGTCGGTAAAGACGCAGATTATGAGTCTTGACGAGGCGAAAAAGACCGGAGCGATGGCGTTGTTTGGGGAAAAATACGGCGAGAAGGTCCGTGTGGTTTCCATGGGCGATTTTTCTACGGAGCTCTGTGGCGGTACCCATGTGGCAAACACAGGCGTGATTTCCGTATTCAAGATAGTATCCGAGAGCGGCGTGGCAGCCGGTGTCCGCAGAATCGAGGCGCTGACGGGAAGTGGCGTGCTGTCCTATTACAAACAGCTTGAAGAAACACTGGAAAACGCGGCAAAGGCAGTGAAAGCAACACCGGCGACACTGGTGGAGAAGTGTACGCACCTGATGGCTGACTTAAAGAGCCTGCAGAGTGAAAACGAGTCCTTAAAGGCAAAGGCGGCAAAGGAAGCGCTTGGCGATGTGATGAATCAGGTCAAAGAGATAAAGGGCGTGAAGCTTCTGGCTTCCGGCGTGGACAATGTGGACATGAACGGTCTGCGTGACCTCGGCGATTCCCTGAAAGAAAAAATCGGGGAGGGCGTGGTGGTTCTCTTTTCTGCACAGGGCGGCAGAGTCAACATGGTTGCCATGGCGACGGACGGCGCGGTGGCGAAAGGCGCCCACGCAGGCAATCTGATTAAAGGAATTGCGGCTCTTGTAGGCGGCGGAGGCGGCGGCAGGCCGAATATGGCGCAGGCAGGCGGCAAAAATCCGGAAGGCATTCCGGCAGCAATAGTAGAAGCGGAAAAGGTGCTGGAATCCCAGATTACGGCATAGGAGCAGAAGGATTGTAAAAATTTTACTCGTAAAATGAAAAAAATAGTTGACGACAAGCGATTTTATGATATAATGATTCTTGTGCATGTAGATGTACATATATTAACCCGCATCAGTCGAGTTGCTTGAAGGGACTGAAGGGAGGTCAGGTGTAACAATGTCAAACGTCATCGTCAAAGAGAACGAGACTTTAGATAGCGCTTTACGTCGTTTCAAAAGAAGCTGTGCGAAAGCAGGTATCCAGCAGGAAATCCGCAAAAGAGAGCATTACGAAAAGCCCAGTGTAAGACGTAAAAAGAAATCTGAAGCAGCAAGAAAACGTAAATATAACTAATCAGCAAAGTCCTGGGTGGATAATCCGGGACTTCTGTTTTATGAGCAGTATGTACATGGAAATGTCGCACAATGGGCAGAGGAGAAGGGTTCTTCCATTCGATTGATTTGGTGAGGAGAAAGATTATGTGGGAAATAAAGTTGTTTGGAACAGACTTGTATCATCTTGTAGCAGCTTTTGTGATTTACAGTATGCTGGGCTGGCTTGTGGAATCGATATATATGTCTTTTTGTAATCATAAGATTACAAACCGCGGATTTGCCAAAAGTCCCTTTTGTCCGATTTACGGCTTTGGCGCTGTGATTGGATATTTGGTTTTAAGCCCGCTCAGAAAACAATATGTGCTTTTGTATTTTGTGGCAGCGTTTTTGGCGACTACCTTTGAATTTCTGGTTGGCAAGCTGATGATACGCCTTTTTGGCGAGTTGTGGTGGGACTACAACGACAAGCCTTTTAACTATAAGGGAATCATCTGCCTGGAGAGCACGATTGCATGGGGATTTTACGGACTGGGAATCGTCTGCTTCCTGCATGCAAAGGTTTACAGTTTCATTGACAGGGTATCGCACGAAATCGGTATCCGCATTATCTCCGTGATTCTGCTGATTGTACTGGTGGATTACATTATTCAGCTTTTAAAGGCATTTAAGGTAGATTTAAGCAAGCCTAAGGAAGCGATTATGGAGCGTTACAGAAGCTTTCGCGCAAGATAAAATCAGGGACGTAATCATATCCGGAGCCGCATTTCCATATCTTTTTAGTAAAGAAGATAGGGAAGTGCGGCTTTTGTACGTAAAAATTTTAAAAAAAGGCGCAGTGTTTCTGCTTGCACTGCTTCTGTTTCTGGAAAGCGGAGCCTATGTAACGGCAGCCGATGTGCCGCTTCTTACACCATCAGCCATTGTCATAGAAGCGTCCACAGGGCAGGTTATTTTTGAAAAAAATGCCACAGAGCGCAGGAGTCCGGCAAGCATTACCAAAATTATGACACTGCTCATTGCCTTTGAACAGTTGGAAGAAGGAAAAGTGAATCTGGAGGATGAAATTATCATCAGCGCCTACGCCAAATCCATGGGAGGTTCACAGGTGTATCTGGAGGAGGGCGAGGTGCAGACGCTGGACACATTGCTGAAATGTATTGCGGTTGCCTCCGGCAATGATGCGTCGGTGGCGGTGGCAGAATACATAGCCGGTTCCGAGGGCGCCTTTGTGGAAATGATGAACGAGAAAGCAAAAGAACTGGGAATGACAGACACCCACTTTGAAGACTGCTGTGGACTGACGGATTCCGATAATCACTATACGACAGCGCGGGACGTCGCCATTATGTCAAGGGAGCTTACGACAAAATATCCCGATGTTTTTCGGTATACACAGATTTGGATGGAGGATATCACGCATGTGACGGCAAGGGGGAGCAGTGTCTTTACTTTGTCGAGCACCAACAAGCTGTTAAAGCAGTACGAGTGGGCAACCGGCTTAAAAACAGGATCCACGGATAAGGCAAAATACTGTATTTCTGCGACGGCAAGCAGGGACGGCATCGATTTGATTGCCGTCATTATGGGAGCGCCGGATCCGCAGACGCGGTTTCAGGAAGCGGCGACACTGCTGAACTATGGCTTCAATGTAAGTCATATCTATGTAGACGAAAACAAGGATGCGCTGCCGAATCTTTCCGTTGAGGGAGGCGTGGCAGAACAGGTTCCTTTGGTATACGCAGGGGAATTTCGGTATCTCGATATTGAAGGCAACGATTTCAGTCAGGTACAAAAGGAACTGAGCCTTCCGGGAACAGCAAAAGCGCCGGTGCGGGAAGGGAACGCGGCAGGAGAGGCAGTTTATTTCCTGAATGGTCTTGTCATCGGCAAGGTGCCGATACTGTATGGGGAAAGCGTGGAGAAAGCGGTTTATAAGGATTATCTGCTGAAGATATTCGGCCGGTTTCTGCTGTAAACAGTCGGGCACGCGGGAGACCGGAGCGGGCAGACCGTTTGATGTCTGTCCGCTTTTTCACTATACATTAAAAAATTAACGATAAACATTAATTTTGTGTTGACAGAAATGAATTTCCGTGTATAATAAAGTTAACGATAAACATTAATTAATATACGTTTTTCGAAAACAGGAGACCAGCTATGAAAAGTCAAGCCTAAATTAGCAAAAAATTTCTTTTTCGTATCGGTGGTAAAAAAGGGTAACTTTAATAAAGCTCCCTAGGGGTGCATTTTCAAAATCTACCGAT
>JAAUZU010000038.1 GCA_014804445.1 Lachnospiraceae bacterium
AGGTTTTTTCAAGAAACAAACATTTTTTCTGCACTTCCATTATATCACGGAATGGGCACAAATGCAGTAAATTCAAGTATGTTCGAACATTTTTTATTGCTTTAAGCAGACATTAATTAAAAATATTGTCTACAATATAAATCATGTTCCTCTCTCCTGAGATTATTTTCCATCACAATGAAAGCCTATGATTCCTCTCGGCCTGTGTATCTGAAAAAATCATGTCAACTGCCTCGTCAAGAGACATTTTTTCACCGATTGTCTTTTCAGGAATAAAACCTATATAGTCTTTTTCATTCCACCATTGCCGCATTTCCGTTTCCCCGAAATCAAACCTGTTATTCTTCGTTTCATGGCGTTTCAAGGTTTCTTCAAACGACAAATCATAATAATAAGCGTAAATATCCTTGCCAAACACTGCAACAGCATCTTCAAATAATGGTTTGTACCAATTTGCATTTAGTATCCCCTCTAAAATAACAACTTCGCTGTGCTCATGCCCATAATGCAGCAAAGATATTAACAGAGGAAGTGCCGCCGTATTGTAGCCGTCATGTGCCCATAACAACTCTCTCCTGACAGTATCCTGCGGTATAACAAGTGTATTTCTTCCAAACCGTCTTTGGAGACCTTTTGCAACACTGGATTTTCCACTTCCCGAATTTCCTCTTATGATAATCAGCTTGCTCATTTTTTCATTTACGATCATATCCTTTATAAATCCCTTCTAATTCCTGCTTTGTTTCATCCTTCTTTTGCCTGTTACTTTCTCCACTACCAGTTTGAAAACTTTTGTATGAGGCATTACGGATTTATTAAACGGAAAATCTTCCTGATGATAATGTTTCATCAAAATACATAAAGCATCGTACTTTTCATCATCAGAAAGCATTTCAATGTACCCTTGTCCGATAACGCTTTCATACTCCATTGTACAACTCCCACGTTCAATTTCTGTTACCAGTTTATGCTCACAATCCATTTCAAAACTAGCTCTATTGTCCTTTTCAATTAAATCATACTTTGTGCCCTCCACGGCTCCATGAAAATACAACTCAATTTTTCCTTCTTTTATGCACATCCCAAAATTGAGCGGCAATATATACGGATAGCCATCATTGTTTAAAGCAACTCGGCACACATCGCATTTTTTCATAATTGCTACAATATCTTCAAATTCTTTTACTTCTCTATCCGAACGACGCATTTTATCTCCCTTCTGAAAACTGAAATTGCAGTACTAAGATAATTTCAAAATATCCAAAATTTTTTCTGCTACATCTTCCGGCTGCATATGTGTTGTATCAATTTGAGGATATGTATAGGTATCATAAAAACCATAAGTATTCTTCATACCTCGTTCAATCCGTTCTTTTTCCCTTCCGTTTTTTACCGCTCGCTTTATATTCTCTTCCCTGTCACACTTTAGAATGATAGGACACAACTCAAATGCTATGTCATCTTGTCTAAGCCTGCTTAATACTTGTTCAAATATTTGTTTGCGTTCTCCATGAAATCCATATGGAAATATAACAAATTCTATATCTTCACAAAGAAGATAATTTTTGAATAAAGAATAAATATTATCTGACACAGCTATTTTAGTTGCTTCTGTAAAGGGAAACGGATTAATTGCCCGGCACCAATCAGCATCTATAAATGCACACTTGGCTAATTTCTGTAATAACATTTCTGAGGTTGTACTTTTACCAACCCCATTTGCTCCTAAAATAAGAATGATTTTTTTCATATCCGCTATGCTCCCCTTGTCCTTCTTTCATAAACCCCAATTTTTCAATTCCTCCAAATTAACATACTTTTTTGTAAATTAACATTCCATTACCATAAGGGTCATCTTCTGCTCCTAATTCTTCTTTGACAAATTCATAACCATTCTTTTCAAGAACTCTTACCGAAGCAATATTCCCATGCATAACACGTCCATATAAAATATTTATCTCAAAAGTTTCAGCTATATACTTTGTCATTGCCTTTAAAAGTTCCGTCGCATACCCTTTTCCGCTATACTTTTTACAAATTCCGTAGCCGATTTCCACCTCATTTGGATTTCCTTCCACTTCATTTACACCCGTATCACCTATCAATTCGCCTGTGCTTTTTAATTCAACAGCCAATACATATGGTAAATGCTTATTATTTACACAATCAATATAGAAATTGATTGCTTCCTCTGTTTCTTTGATATCTGCATAGCTTTCATTTGGAATCCATTTTTTCACCTCTTCCTCCAAATGGTTTTTATACAAGCATTGGGCATCCCAAAGCTCAAATTTTCTAATTTTTAAATGCTCTGTTTCAAATATGTACTCCATTTCCTATTCCTCTCTAACTTCTGATTTGATTATGTAATATCATTTGGGCAAGCCTGTGATAAAGGAAATAATCTTTTCTGCCGTTTCCTCAACAGACGTATCACTGTTATCAATGAACAGTGGTACCTTTCCCTTATTTTTCCGAAACCATTGATTATATGCAATCTGTGGTCGTATAGCCTCATCAGAATCAAATCCGCGTTCTTTAGATCTGGCACGAAGGCGCTGTTCAATCTTCTCGTCGGTCGGACACAGTACAATAAAGTATGTCGATTCAATATTTTCGGGAATTGTATGTTTCCCAATATAATCCTGCGGATTCAGACACCCAACAAACACCAGATCCCTTCCGCCAGCCCGGCGTACAGCTTCTTCCAGACAGTCATCACTATACTTATGTTCATAATCCGTTCCCGCATAATCCCACCAGTTAATTCCCACTTCATCTGTATCTATACAGACGTATTTACATGAGTCGAGGTGCCTTTCTATTTCCTCCTTTATCGTTGATTTGCCAGCCCCACATGTACCGGTAATAACCACAAGTTTCATGTCTTCTTCCTCCATAAATTCCGACTTATTTTTTCATCTTACCAACAAACAGAAATTTATTTATGTCGTGGATACTCGGGCATCAAATCAATCAATTTAATTGTCCGTCCTTCTTTATCCAATAGAATTTCAATATTTTCCACATCTCCGCCTAAATGCATCATAAATTCTCTGCAAATACCGCAAGACGGAATTATATTTCCATCTTTATATACTGAAACCACTTTTTTAATCTCACTTTCGCCATATGTAAGCATTGTTGATAAAGCATTTCTTTCAGCACACATTCCTATGGAGCCATCTGTGTCAATGCATATACCCTTGTAAATATTACCTTTTTTTGTGAGTACGGCAGATGCCACACTTCCTACCCACATTTTATTTGAGACATCATGTGGGTTCAAAACGCTCATTGCTTCTTCATATAATCTTTCCCATTCTTTATCCATCGTTTTACCCTCCTTAATAAATTCCAATTTTTCGTTTTGCTCCATTCATATTCAAATATGAAGTCGTCATTTTGGAAAGACTAAGATGCAATTCTCTATCGTCTCAGTATCATTTTCCGAAACGTAAATTTTCGCCGAAACAGACAAGTCGTTTCCTTTGAATTTTTCGTTTTGGAACATTTTTTTGATAATGGTCCAATTTTCGCCCGCTGATTCCGTTTTTAGCCATATTCCCATTAGTGGACCAGATTGGTCACTTTCGGTATCGATAAAATCATATCCATTGTCTTGTATGGTACCATTGGAAACTTCTTCAATACGATCTGGAATACAATAGCACAAATCCATATCAGGATTTTCAAGTTTTCCCGGGTCTAATAATACAATAATTGTCTGCATATATTTATCCTCCATAAATTCTAAGTTATATGTCTCTATAACTGTAATTCCCCTTTTACGATTTTTCCATAAAATCCGTAAACGACGCCGCAACAATTTCGCATTCCGTTGAAACGCTGTATCATTCTGCATGTCAAAATCTTCTGCACATAAAAACCACATCGTTTCATCAGCACTTATCATACGCTTGATGCTGCTAATAAATTCCAGCCATTTTCTTTCATGTATGCTTCTTGTTTAATCATGAATATACTTTAGAACCATGTCTTCATTTAAAACTGCAACTTCGTCTCCGTTTACTTCTAAATTTATATAAATCTGTGTTTTTCTCTCATCGTCTGCAAGATGAAAAATAACACAATCCGGTCCTTTTTCACTTAATAACGACTGGTCAAAGTAGTTTACCTGAACTCCTTCAAAAACAACCAAATCCTTTGCATTATTTTTCTCGATATAGTCATATGCAAATCTTAATTCCTTCAATGCAACATAATAATGATTAATCTGATGGGAGTAAAGTTTTTTGTTGTAGTACCTTTCTACATTATCACTCGGAACAATCATACTTACTTCTTCAGCAGTCATGGTATCCAAATATGCATACTTCTCTTCATCAGTTTTTTCATACACTCCAAAAGGCGTAGTCTGAAGCAGTGGTTTTCGATCCTGCAAATCCATTGTATAATCCCACAAGTAAATATCATGTGGCGAATTTTCACCTTGTGCCCTAAAGTCCTCGCTATAACCCGATATATATCTTTCATATATTTGAATCATAGATAATCCCAGCTGATCCGGATTTTCATCTGCCTCTGTAAAATAAATAAATTTTAATACATATTGTCTTCCTTCTGATTCAAAATCAAAAGTTGGCTTGATCCATTTTGTAATTGTTCCTCTATTTGCATGTTTTCCCATTCCCCCAAAGGAAGGGTCATACTTGCATTCCCATGTTGGAAATGTCTCAATAAACAAATCTATCTTCTCATCTATGTCATCGATATTATCCAATGCTTCCTTAGAAAACATTCCCTTTATCGTTTCTCGGTCCTTTTGGTCCACCGCCTGCAGCAAACGCACCAAAACTCTTAGGCATTCCTTATCGTCCGGATCCTTGTATTCAATATCATGATTCAAGTAATCCGATTGTAACAACGAATCCGGTTTTTTCTCCAAGGGAAAAGAACAGCCGCTAAGTCCCAAGATGAAAACAAGGCCAATTATCAATACCAAAAATAAACTCATACGACGTTTGCTAATTGTCAGATTCCTTTTCATACTGTCTCCTATAATTAATTTAAACTGTTTAACAGAAATACCGGTCATTATCGTTTGTGGTTCGCATCACAGTGCTTTTTTCAGCTTTATATAAATACCTACAAAACAAGTGTATGGTTTAATGATCGCTTCAAAGTGTTGTCTGTCTCCGAGAGCGAATTTATTATTTGTTGCAAGCCAATCGCCCCATGCTTCACTGAAACAATCCATTTCCCATGTTTCCACCAACTCGATTCTATCATTACCGCCGATAAGTTCTTTCCAGAGTTTTGGACTTTTGAACATATAGCTGTCATCTCCAAGCCAATCGGAAAGAAGTTCTTCGGCACAGCCTGAATATTCATCCTTCAGACCGGGAATCCCAATTAAAATCTCTCCGTCATCTTCCATAAACGGCAAAATCTTTTCCTGAAAAAATCCTTTACTTCCCGCAAAATAGTGATAAGAGTCGATACTAATCAGAGCACGAAACTGCTTTTTTTCAAAATGAAGATTGTTCGCGTCTTCACAAACAGGTGTTATCTGCTCTCCAACACCCCATTTAACAAACCGTTTCCCATTTTCTTCTGCGCTTATCCATAAATCGTTTGCGAAAACCCTCGCTCCAGTCTCTTTGGCAATGACAAGACTTGTCAGTCCCTTTCCACATCCCAGGTCGAGGATTCTATCATCAGGAGCAAGATGTAATGGATATTTGTCAAATAGCTCTGCTAATATCCTTACGCTATTGGGCCCCATCATAGTTTCTGCTGAAATATATGCCTTATAGTTATCAATATTCATACACCTTACCTCCTCTAAATGACGGTTTTCAATTTCTTCCTCTTACTAACAAACTTGATTATATAAACGTTATCTTTTGCGAGCAGCAATCTCCTCCACGTAAAAATGTTTCTAATAATTCTACTGTAACAGGTCTTTCAAACATGGTGCTCCAAACCGTTTCGTGAAAACCTAATGTACAATTACAAAAAACGGGAGAAGTTACATATCCACCATTAACTAAAGCGCAATCACAAGCCTTACCTCGATTATAAGTCAAAATGAATCCATCGGATGTCGGAATACATTCTGCCCCTGTATGCCTGCTGATTATTTTAGCAATCTCTATCATATCACTTTTTCCGTCCAGTTCTTCCCTCAATCCACTCATACTGGGTAATAAATTTCTCTTTGCACAATTTCCTCCGCACTTTTTGAGCAATTCAATGTGATTTTCAGGTTGCTCACTGTTTTCAATAACGTCAAATAAATCACTCAACCAACAT
The DNA here is from genome assembly GCA_014804445.1 of Lachnospiraceae bacterium. Taxonomy (GTDB): domain Bacteria; phylum Bacillota; class Clostridia; order Lachnospirales; family Lachnospiraceae; genus Acetatifactor. Next base: position 6,280 of record JAAUZU010000038.1, read on the forward strand.
TTCAGATAATCCATTATGTATACCTCCTCAGTCAACGCCGCATAGATATTATACTTTCTATTTCTGCCGCGTCACAAGCAATTACTCCGCATAAATGCGCTTTCCAAATTCATATGCTTCCTGCAAATGGTTTGTCTTATCAATCTGCGGCTTACCATTGGTATCACCACATCCACCGGCAAGTACCATGCCTTTATCTTTAAATCCGATATAATTTACGACTGCAAACTGATAATAAGAAACAGCCTGCTCAAATGTCCAGAAGAAATTGTCTGCTGCGGTCATGAGCAGAGCACAATCTTTTACCGGATATTTTTCATATCTGCCCAATGGTGGGTTGGTATCTTCCTCCGCAATACAATAAAATCTTTCAATAAATGCTTTTATCCTGGATGATATAGTCCAAAAATAAAGCGGTGATGCAAACACAATACAGTCCGCACTTTTTATCTTGGGAACAAGCTCGTTAAACGAATCTTTCTGGACGCACGGTTTTCCATAGCGGCAGGCATTGCAGCCAAGACAGCCCTTGACTTCATTTTTTACAAGTGAAATTAATTCAACAGAATGCCCGCTTTCTTTTGCGCCGGTAATAAAGCTGTCAACAAGCTGGGATGTGTTTCCTTTGGCTCTGCCTCCGCCTTGTATGATAAGGATATTTTTCATGATTGATTCCTTTCCGGTTTTCTCAAATTCTAACTGCTAAGCAGCTTCTTGTATTACAGATACTTTTCAATACGACACTGTTCATAAACCTTTTTGCCCAACAGTGTAATTGCTCGTGTCGGACAAAGACTGATACAGCGGTAGCACATTGTGCACTTATTCCCCGGTATGGCTTTTTCTTCACCCACAGATATATTGTGCATAGGGCAGACTGCGGCACATTTTCCGCATTTCACACATGCATTTTCATCGATTTTCAGCCGGTCCGAATAATTTTTAGTCTTGTTGTAGAAATATAGTCTCTGTCCCAACAATCCTGCTGCATGATACAAAAAGCCCAATCCTTCCTGCGGAGGATTTCCATCTTTTAATTCTTGTGCCGCTTTCTCAATTTTGTGTACCGCTTTCGCTACCAATTCTTGATTTTTAGTAAGCGGTCGTTTTAACGCCTTTTCATCACCGATACTGTCCGGCATCTTTAAGTGGAGACCTCCTATTATGTTTGCGCCATATTTACGCAACAGGCGGGCGAGTATCCCTGCCCCATCCCCGCTGAACAGTCCCATCGTAGCAACTACAAAAACATTTCGTCCCTTCCACACACTCGGATTGTCAGCAATAAAATCCTTTACAATTTTGGGAATATTACTGAACTGCACCGGATAGCCTATGACGATTTCGCTATGTAGACTTATCTTTTGCGCCACATTTTCTTCTTCAATAGAGGTAACTTCTGCCACAGGATCATACGCCTGCATCAATTTCTCGACGCAATATTTTGTATTTCCTGTCCCGCTAAAATATATTCCAATCATTACAAGTTGCCCTCAACAACAATAATAGAAGTATAATTAATGTCTGCTTAAAGCAATAAAAAATGTTCGAACATACTTGAATTTACTGCATTTGTGCCCATTCCGTGATATAATGGAAGTGCAGAAAAAATGTTTGTTTCTTGAAAAAAC
>JAAUZU010000039.1 GCA_014804445.1 Lachnospiraceae bacterium
CACGTTAATTTTTAGACCAGCACGGGTGTGGTGGTCTTATTTTGTTACCTAATTTTCAACCTGTATGAAATTTTCAACGTTCATCAATTTAGTCTTGACTTTTTATTTGCAGGCTAATTATATCATACGATTCTATGCACACCAATATTTTTCTATAAATTTTTAACTTAAATAATAAAAAGAAAATGCCGAAAACATCGCGTTTTCAAGCACTTTCTCAATGGACCAGACGGGAGTCTGAACCCAACGGGTTCGACTCGCTATCGAATCCTTACCAGTGGACTAGACGGGAGTCGAACCCGTGTCCAAAAGCCCATTCCCTGTCCTTCTACTATCATAGTCAGTTGTTTTTTGCCAAACTTACTTTGGCGCGTTCCCTCTCATGGCCGGTAACTGACACCCTGCCATGTTCGGTAGCTTCATGATACGTCCATACGGGCAAAGCTTACCGTATGCCGTTTCCCCCATAGTCGATGCCCGTATTCCGGCGTGGGGGTGCTCCGGAGCGGACAGCCGCTAAAAAACGGCATTACCCGCAGCTTAGGCTGCGAGAGCTAAATTATCTTCAGCGTTTATATTTAATTTGCGATTTGACGCATCGCCTGCGGATAGCTTCTCCAGCTGCAAGACCCCTGTCGAAACCTTGACTAGCCCTTATTTATCATGATGGGATTTCACCCTTCATTACACTATTATTGTATCCAAAAGGAGCGTATTCGTCAATCAGAGATTTCTGATTTTAAATTCTTTTTCCGCTTCCCTGCGCTGATCCTTTTTGGCGATGTCCTGCCGCTTGTCATAGAGCTTTTTGCCCCGTGCAAGTCCAATCTCCACCTTTGCCCTGCCGTCCTTAAAATAAACCTGCAGCGGCACAAGGGTAAAGCCTTTCTCGGCAAGCTGCCCTACCAGCTTGCGAATCTGTGCCTTATGCATCAATAGCTTTTTGGGACGCAGCGGATCCCTGTTAAAAATATTGCCCTTTTCATAGGGGCTGATATGCATCCCGTACACCCATACCTCGTTGTTTTCAATCCTGACAAAAGACTCCTTGATGCTGCATTTGCCCAAGCGCATGGATTTGACCTCCGTGCCGTGCAGCACCAGTCCCGCCTCGTATTTTTCCTCTATAAAATAGTCATGATACGCTTTCTTATTGTTCGCCACCAGTTTCAGCGCTTCCCTGCTCATCCTCTAATTCCTCCACCAACTCAAAATCAATGGTCCTTACCTGCATCTCCACTTCCACAACTCTGACCCGCACCGGCTCGCCAAGCTTGTAGACACGTCCTGTCCGCTCGCCCACCATTTCATAGGTGCTCTCATTGTAATGAAAATAGTCGCCCGGCATTTTGGATACGTGAATCATACCCTCCACGGTATTAGGCAGTTCCACATACATGCCCCATGCGGTGATTCCCGAAATCACGCCGTCAAACTCCTGTCCGATTCGCTCCCGCATATACTCCGCTTTCTTGAGCTTGTCAGTCTCCCGCTCCGCCTCCTGTGCACGACGCTCCGTATCGGAGGACTGCTTTGCCACGTCGTCCAGTATCTCCCTGTAATGCGCCATCCGCTCTGCCGTCAGCCTTCCTCTGAGCTGTTCCTTGATAATGCGGTGTATCTGCAAATCCGGATAGCGGCGGATGGGAGAAGTGAAATGGCAGTAAAACCGGCTTGCAAGCCCAAAATGCCCCGTGCTTTCCGTGCTGTAATGCGCCTGCTTCATGCTGCGCAACGTCAGCCTGCTCACCAGTGCCTCCTCCGGCGTACCTGCAATCTTGTGCAAAAGCTTTTGGATTTCACCCGGGTGAACTTCCTCGTCGGAAACCTTTTTCCCTTTTCTTCCTACCGCTTTCATGTAATAACCCAGGTTGTTGATAAAAACATTCAGCTTTTGGATTTTCTCCGCATCCGGCTTATCGTGCACGCGGTAGACAAAGGGCGCCTCCAGCCAGTAAAAATGCTGCGCGACGGTTTCATTTGCCGCAAGCATAAAATCCTCGATAATCATATGCGCCGTGGTTCTTTCATAGGGCTTTATTTCCGTCGGATGTCCCTGTGCGTCCAAAATAATTTTACTCTCCGGAAAATCAAAATCAATCGCGCCTCTTTTCATCCTTCTGGCGCGCAGTAGACCGGAAAGCTCCGCCATCAGTTCGAATATGGTCCTTATACGGGCACCGGCATAAGCCGCCGGCTCGTCTTTATCCTCCAATATCTTCTGTACCTCGGTATAGGACATGCGCCTGCTGACCCTTATCACGGTCTCCGCCAGTTCATAACTTACAATCTTACCGGTTTTGTCTATCTGCATGAGACAGCTTAACGCAAGCCTGTCCTCCCCTTCATTCAGGGAACAGATGCCGTTGGAAAGCGTATGGGGCAGCATGGGAATCACCCTGTCCGTCAGATACACGCTGGTTCCTCTCTCCTTAGCCTCTCTGTCAAGCGCCGAATTTTCCTGCACATAATTGCTCACATCTGCAATATGCACCCCCAGACGATACTGCTCCGAAGTCTCGTCATAGCCAATGCTCACCGCATCGTCCAAATCCTTGGCGTCCTCTCCGTCTATGGTTACACAGAGCATTTCCCGCAAATCCTTCCTGCCCGCCATATCCGCCTCGCTGACCGGCTTTGCCACGCGCTCCGCCTGCTGCAGCAGTTTTTCTGAAAATTCACAGGGGAGCTCATAGCCCTTGACGATGGACATAATATCGACGCCCGGGTCATTGACATGACCGAGAATCTCTACCACCTTGCCCTCGGGGCTTTTGTTTCCCTTTCCGTATTCTGTGATTTCCACCACTACCTTATGCCCTGTGACAGCGCCCTTGGAACGCTCGTTTGGCACAAAAATGTCGTCCGCTAGCTTTGCGTTGTCCGGTCTGACAAACCCAAACTTTGACACCTTCTCGTAGGTGCCCACAATCCGGTTCATGCCATGCTCCACAATGCGGACTATCCGCGCTTCCTTACGTCTGCCACCACTCTCCGAAAGCAATTCCACTTCGACCGTATCCTTGTGGAAAGCGCCGTTCACCATCTCTTTGGGAATGAACAAATCCTCTTCCCGGCCCTCTATCTCCACAAAGCCAAAGCCTTTGGCATTGCTGATAAAAGTACCGGTAAGCGGCGCTTTTTTTCTGCCGTTTCCCTTGATATACTTTCCCCTTGCCGTTCTGTCCAGCCTGCCCTCCGAAACCAATTCCTCCAAAAGCCTTTTCAGTTCAGGTCGGTCGCTTTCCTGTACCTGCAGGAGTATGGCAAGTTCCTTCTCCTTCATCGGGACGTACATCTCGTCCTCCATCAGGCTGCATATTACCTTTTTTCGTTTCTCATCTGCTTTCTTTATCATTCTTATACCCATCTATGCACTGTAATCAATCTTCCCGTGATACTGCGTTAAAAAAAAGCACTCTTTTTGTAAAGAGTGCTTTCTCTTAAACTCATTAAAATACGTTAAGATTCAGTATGACTGCAAGCAGGATAAAGGATACTGCCAATATCTTGGTAAGCTTTACCAACTGTCCCTCCATGGAACGTCCCTTATTCTTGCCCCAGTAGGTCTCAGCCGCGCCACTGATGGCTCCGAGTCCTGCTGACTTTCCTTCCTGCATCAATACCAGCACTACAAGCGCTATACATACAATAATAAAAAGTATCGTTAAAATAATCTTCAGTGCTCCCATAACTTTCCTTTCCGGCTACAGCACAATCCATCGCGGCGTTTTGCCACGTCAATTTTCATATATTAGATATTACACTAAACCACACAAGGCATATTGTAGCATAACATTAAAATATTTTCAACCCGTTTTTATCGGTTTTTCCACGTTTTTACGGAAAACAGCACCAACAGGGGCAGCAGCTCCAGTCTTCCTGCAAGCATATCAAACATCAAAACACATTTGGAGAAGGGGGAAAACGCCGCAAAGCTTCCTGCCGGCCCCACCATGTCAAATCCCGGTCCAATGTTGTTAAACATCGCCATAACCGCGGAAGCATTGGTTTCAAAGCTGAAATTGTCAACGCTGATAAGCAGCACGGACAGAAAATATATCACGACATAAATCGCCAGATACACCCTGATGGAATGTACTACGTTTTCTGAAACCACTCTGCCATCCATATGCATTTTTTTCACACTTCTCGGGTGCACCGCGGCCATTATCTCATTTTTAATGCTCTTTATCAGCACCACGAGACGCGATACCTTCAGACCGCCGCCCGTGCTGCCGGCACAGGCGCCGACTATCATCAAAAGGAACAGCATCGTTTTGGAAAAAGAAGGCCACAGGTTGAAATCACTGGTGGTAAAGCCCGTGGTAGTCATCACCGACACTACCTGAAAGCCCGCCTGGAAAAGCGATTCTCCCATACTTGCAAAGCTGTCCTTTATGTTGATTCCAATCAGCAGCGTCGATACTGCGGCAATCCCCAGATAGGCGCGCAATTCCTCGCTGCGCAGCGCTTCCTTCGGCTTTTTAATTAAAAACAGATAATAAATATTGAAGCTGACGCCGCAAAGCAGCATAAATATCAGAATGACAGCCTGCGCTGCTCTGCTGTAGGATGCCGCGCTGCTGTTAAGCAGACCGAAACCGCCCGTTCCCACGGTGGAAAAAGTCAGCGTGGCCGAATCATAGAGCGGCAGCCCCGTTACCATCAGCAGTATAATTTCAATCACAGTAATCGCAATGTATATTTGATACAATATCCTCGCGGTATTCTTTACCTTTGGCACCAGTTTTCCTACAGTGGGGCCGGGGCTTTCCGCACGCATCAGATGCATATTGTAGCTTCCGGACAAAGGTAGCACGGCTAAAATCAGCACAAGCACGCCCATACCGCCTATCCAGTGGGTAAACAGCCTCCAGAACTGCGTACATTGCGCAAGATTTTCCACGTTGTTCAGAATCGTACCACCCGTCGTCGTCAGACCGGAAACCGTCTCAAAAACGGCATCCACATAAAACGGTATCTCACCCGTGAGCACAAACGGCACTGCGCCTACAAAGCTTAAGAGCAGCCACGCCAAAGAAACCGTGACAAAGCCCTCCCGCGCATAAAACACCTTGCTCTTAGGCTTAACAAGCTTTCCGGCAAAGCCCACAAGCAGGCTTACTACCGCCACACACAAATATGCAAAACGCTGCGGCTCCCGGCAGATAAGGCCCACAAAATACGGAAGCAGCATAAACAAACCCGCAAATTCCAACACCCTGCACAAAATATAACGAATAATTGAATGATTCATAGCTTTTGTTCTACTCCAAAATGTCCCTGATATCGTGGAAACCGGTTCTTGTCGTCACAATCACCACCGTATCTCCCACACAAATAACACTCTGTCCACCGGGAGTTGAAATACTGCCCTTGTGGTTGATGCTGCATACCAGTATATTTTTCTTCAGTTTCAGCTCCTGCAGGGGAATCCCGACTAAGGGACAATCCTCCCTGATAATAAACTCCAGCGCCTCAACGCGGTTGTCATTCAGCTTATACAGAGATTCTATATTGCTGCCCATGGAATTTTGCATGGCGCGCACAAACTTAATGATATTTTCTGCCGTAATATTTTTGGGATACACAATGCTGCCGAGATTCAGATTTTCGATAATCTCGTCATAGGCAATCCTATGTACCCTTGTGATAATCTTTGCCTTGGAAATGCTTTTTGCATACAGCGAAAGCATGATATTTTCTTCATCAAAATCCATCATAGAAACGACGGACTCCGCCTTTGCAAGCCCTTCTTCCAAAAGCAGCTCCCGCTCCGTTCCGTCCCCGCAGATAATCATGGCGTCCGGCACCAGCTCACAGAGCTCCTCACACCGCGCGCGGGACTTGTCCACTATTTTTACTTTTACACCCATGTCCAGCAAAATGGTAGCGAGATAATAAGAAGTACCACCTCCGCCTATCAGCATGGCATCCTTTGCACGCATGGTCGGAACCCCGAGTTTTTTGAAAAATGCCGCAATTTTTGACGATGTCCCCACAATCGTAATGTTATCGCCTGCCTTCAGGGCAAAATTACCGTCGGGAATATATACCTCCTCCCCACGTTCTGCCACACAGATAAGCACGGCGCTTTTAAAGCGGCTCCCCACATCCTTAAGCTGCATATCACACAAAACCGAGTTGTCCGGTATTTTGTACTTTACCAGCTCTACCCTTCCCTTCGTAAAGGTGTCAATTTCCAATGCAGAGGGAAACTTCAACAGCCTTGCCATTTCCATCGCAACGGCATGCTGCGGATTGATGACCAGGGATAAACCGAGTTCCTCCTTAATGAATGCAATCTCTTTATAGTAAACGGGATTGCTCACTCTGGCAATCGTGTGACAGCCGCCCGCCTTTCTCGCAATCAGACAGCAGAGCAGATTCAGCTCATCCTTTCCTGTCACGGCGATTAACAAATCCGCCTCTCCCACGCCGGCCTCAAGCTGCACACTGTACACGGCCCCATTTCCCGCAATACCCATAACGTCATAGGTATTGGCGATGCTCTGTACAAGCTCTTCCTTTTCGTCTACGACCGTAATATTATGCCCTTCCCGGCTAAGCTGTTCCACAAGCGCTGTTCCCACGTTCCCACAGCCTACAATCACGATTTTCATGACTGCCTCCTGTTATCTCTTTTTCTCCGCCCTTCTGATATGTATGATCGTCGGGCTATACCTCATTATACTTGTATTGGTTTTAATAATCAAGTTAAGATATGCAAAAGAAATGGTTATCGGACAAGATAATTATTATGGGACATACAGCGAATATTTTGATTTGGTAAAATACTATTTTGAACAAGTGGAAATTTATAAGGAAAAAATTTTAATTGTGAGATAGAATTTCTTAGACCTTTTATAAATTTTTTTGAAATGTCAGGTTCTAATAATGTGAAAGTGATATAGTCGCCAATGTCCATGATATCGTCCTTAGCCTGCTTGGCAAGAACTACACGGTAATCATCCATTGGCACTATACCTTTCTTCCAGTTCATCAAATGTAGTGTCAAAATCTAAAAGCTTGTTCTGATACACATCCTGCAAGCCTTCATTGACAAAAGCACGAATTTCCATTCTTGCGATTTCTTCTTGGGAATAATTCATAATTGCTTCCATGCAAAGCCTCCTTATGTTTTAATGTAATTATTTTATCACAATTTCCGCACTCCCGCAATAAGGCAATTTACTTAAATTTTCTTATCAAAATGGTTGATTATCTCAAAAAAGCCTTGATTTACGGGCATACACGCAGGATTTCAAGCTGAATTTACTACCAATTTACTACTTTTGAGGGAAAGAGCCTTGATATGCCACCCCGGAA
>JAAUZU010000040.1 GCA_014804445.1 Lachnospiraceae bacterium
ACAATAATGAGAGAATCCAGGCTAAAACAAAGTGGATGCCTCCTGTAAAATACAGGGAAGCATCCATGCGTTGTGTCTAGTTCATAAATGAATGTGTCCAGAATTCTGGGTACATATCAAAGTAAGGCGCTACTCTTTGTAGTATCATAGTTACCGGCGGCTAAGCTGTATCTAGCTTTCGGTTCTCTTGTTAAGTATATTATAACAATATATGTTTATTGTCAATCCAAAAATTATCGATATTAAATTTTTATTTTAACCAAATAATAAAAAGTACCGCAACCTTTAAGATTACGGTACTTTCAAGCCTTTCGGCATTTTCAATTCATAAGGTATCTTTAGAACTTACCTTCCTTCGCTGCTTCCTCAATAGAAACTGCAACTGCAACCGTAGCGCCAACCATGGGGTTGTTGCCCATGCCGATGAGACCCATCATCTCAACGTGAGCGGGAACGGATGAAGAACCTGCGAACTGTGCATCGGAGTGCATACGGCCCAAGGTATCGGTGAAGCCGTAGGAAGCAGGACCTGCCGCCATATTGTCGGGATGCAGGGTACGTCCTGTGCCACCGCCGGAAGCTACGGAGAAGTATTTCTTTCCTTCTTCGGTTCTTTCTTTCTTGTATGTACCTGCAACCGGATGCTGGAATCTGGTAGGATTGGTAGAGTTACCGGTGATGGATACGTCTACATTTTCCTTCCACATAATCGCAACGCCTTCAGGAACGGAGTTTGCACCATAGCAGTTTACCTTAGCGCGAAGTCCATCGGAATAAGGCTTGCGGAATACTTCTTCTACCGTATTGGTGTACGGATCGTATTTGGTCTCTACATAAGTAAATCCATTAATTCTGGAGATAATCTGTGCAGCATCCTTGCCAAGTCCATTCAGGATAACTCTAAGCGGTTTCTGGCGAACCTTGTTTGCCTTTTCTGCAATACCGATAGCGCCCTCTGCTGCTGCAAAGGATTCATGTCCTGCAAGGAAACAGAAGCAGTCTGTCTCTTCCTCTAACAACATTTTTCCTAAATTACCATGTCCAAGACCAACCTTACGGGTATCTGCCACGGAACCGGGAATACAAAATGCCTGTAAGCCTTCGCCGATTGCTGCAGCCGCGTCAGCCGCCTTGCGGCAATCCTTCTTGATTGCGATAGCTGCGCCTACTGTGTAAGCCCAGCATGCATTTTCAAAACAGATAGGCTGGATTTTCTTCACCTGCTCATATACGTCCAGTCCGGCATCCTTTGTGATTTTTTCAGCTTCTTCAATGGAAGAAATGCCGTAGCTGTTCAGTACACTGTTAATCTGATCAATACGTCTTTCATATGATTCAAATAAAGCCATTTGTTTTTACCTCCTCTTCTCTTATTTCACTTCTTCGTCAGTTCTGGGGTCGATAATCTTCACCGCATCTGCCACACGTCCGTACTGTCCGCATGCCTTCTCATAAGCGGTATTCGGGTCGTCACCCTTCTTGATGAAGTCTGTCATCTTGCCAAGGCTTACAAACTTATAACCGATAATCTGATTGTCTGCATCCAGCGCAATGCCTGTTACATAGCCTTCTGCCATTTCAAGATAACGGGGACCCTTTGCCAGCGTACCATACATGGTTCCTACCTGACTTCTTAAGCCCTTTCCCAAATCCTCAAGACCTGCGCCCACAGGCAGACCTTCTTCGGAAAATGCACTCTGGGAACGTCCGTAAACAATCTGCAAAAACAGCTCTCTCATCGCCGTATTGATTGCATCACACACAAGGTCTGTGTTTAACGCTTCCATAACGGTAAGACCCGGCAGAATCTCAGCAGCCATAGCTGCAGAATGGGTCATACCGGAGCAGCCGATCGTCTCAACCAGCGCTTCTTCAATAATTCCGTTCTTTACATTCAGGGACAGCTTGCAGGCACCCTGCTGCGGTGCACACCAGCCCACGCCGTGTGTAAAACCGGAAATGTCTTCTACTCTTTTAGCCTGAACCCACTTTGCTTCTTCAGGAATCGGTGCACAGCCGTGATGAACACCCTGTGCTACGGGACACATTTCTTCAACTTCCTTTGAATAAATCATGTGAAATCTCCTTTCAAAAATAAATATGATATTTATTTATCATTTTCATCGTGTACATTTTCTCATATTTACAGCAAAAAATCCAGTTATTTTTCAAAAATATGGGGAATTTACACGATTACTGCCGTTTGGAAACAATTTCGCCTCCATTTTTACAGATGGAGTCCGCCGGCACAAAGCCGCGCACGGAAGAAACCGGATAAATATTGCTGTTTCTGCCGACGACCGTGCCGGGGTTCAGCACGGAATTACAGCCAACTTCCACAAAATCTCCCAGCATGGCACCCATCTTTTTTAGACCTGTGGGAATCTGCTCTACGCCCGCGTTTACCGTCACTAAGGTTTTATCGCTCTTGACGTTGGAGGTGATGGAGCCTGCTCCCATATGGGCGCGGTATCCTAAAATGCTGTCGCCGACATAATTGTAATGAGGTACCTGCACCTTGTTGAAAAGCACTACGTTTTTCAGCTCTGTGGAATTTCCCACAACTGCGCCTTTTCCCACAATGACACTTCCACGAATATACGCACAATGCCGGATTTCTGCATCCTCGTCAACGATAAGCGGTCCGTTTAAGCACGCCGTTGGCGCAATACTTGCAGATTTTGCCACCCAGATGTTTTCTCCCCGCTTTTCAAACAACGCTTCCGGCAGGGAATTGCCGAGCTCTATGATAAAATCATGAATCTTGCCGAGTACTTCCCAAGGATACATAACTCCCGCAAACAAATCCGCCGCTATGGTTTCCTCTAAATTATATAGCTTCTCTACCTTAACTGCATCCATATCCTACCTCTTCTTATTTTTTATAATTGGCCGCCGCCGCATCAAATTTTCCAAATAACTGTGACTGGTTCGACTGCTGTTTCACGGCGTTTGTCCTTCTGGATACAAAGCCATCCAGCTTTTCCATGTATTCATCTGCCGTAATGCTGCCGTCGGCAACCATGGTCAGCCCTTTTTCCCAGCTTGCCGTGAGTGCCGGATTTAAAAGCGGGCGTATGGAGCCGTCCACCACATCATAAATCATTTCTCCCATCAAAGTGGGCGTCAGAATCTGCGTCTTTTTGTTCAGCGCAAGATACTCGATATTCACCAGCTTTTTCAGGATTTCCGCACGGGTTGCCGAGGTGCCGATGCCGGAGCCTTTTATCTGCGCCCTCAGCTCTTCGTCCTCAATAAGCTGCCCCGCGTTTTCCATGGCAAGTATCATAGTGCCGGAATTGTAACGCTTTGGCGGCGATGTCTCTCCTTCTTTTATGGCAAGCTCCCTGAGCGTCAGCTTCTCTCCCTTCTTCAGCTTCTGAAGCTGCTCCATAAAAGCAGCGTCGCATTTTGTCTCTTCCTCTTCTTCTCCTTCTGCGGCAGCTTCGTTTTCTTCTTTTTTTCTGGAAAAAGAAAACTGCGCAGCCTTCAAATAGCCCTCCTGCTGTAAAACCTTAAAACTTGCAAAAAGCTTTTCTCCTTTTACATCTGCAACAAGGGACACTTTTTGGTATATGGCAGGCGGGAAAAAGATACTTAAAAAGCGGCGCACAATAATCTCATACACCTTCTGCGCCGTTGGGTTTACACCCGCCAGTGCGCCAAAGCCCTGTCCTGTGGGAATTACGGCATAATGGTCCGTTATCTGCTTGTCATTGACATAACGGGTCTTGGCAATCCCCTTATAACTGCCGCTCTTCAAAATTTCCTCTGCAAAAGCAGCCGCCTTGTCATAATTTTTAAGCCCTGCGATATTTTTGTAAATCTCCTTTGCAACCGCCGTGGAAAGCACCCTGGCGTCCGTTCTCGGATAAGTCACCAGTTTTTTTTCATAAAGTTCCTGAATGATCTGCAAAGTCTGATCCGGACTGATTTTAAAATATTTGGAGCAGTCATTCTGCAATTCCGCCAGATTATACAGAAGCGGCGGATTCTTTGTCTCTTTCTTTCGTTCTATGCTGTCCACAACCGGAATATGACAGGATTGTCCCTGTACTGCATCCGCAAGCGCAGCTTTCAATGCTTCTGCATCTTCTTTTTTCTTAAAACCATTTTCTTTGTATAAAAGCGGGGAGGCAAAATATTTGGAACCCTCTACGGCGCGCCATTCTCCCTCAAAATTCTTCCCTGCATAAGAAAATCCGCCCAAAAGACGGTAAAAAGGCGTTTTGACAAAGACGCGTATCTCCCGCTCCCGTTTTACCACCATACCAAGCACACAGGTCATGACGCGTCCTACGGAAATCACTGCTTTTTCACGCTTTAAGTACCCTTTCACGGTATTGCCGTATTTTAAGGTGAGCACCCGGGAAAAATTGATACCCATCAGGTAGTCTTCCTTGGCACGCAGATAAGCCGCATCCGCCAGATTGTCATAGGCGGATAAATCCTTTGCTTCTTTGATGCCGCGCAGAATTTCCTCCTCCGTCTGCGAATCTATCCAGACCCTTTTTCTTACCTTGTCTTTGACGCCCGCCATCTGCTCCACCAAACGGTATATGTATTCTCCCTCTCGTCCCGAGTCAGTACAAACGTAAATCGTACTGACGTCTTTCCGTGAAAGCAGGCCACTGACAATGGCAAACTGCTTTTTCACACCGTCAATGACCTCGTACTTAAACTCTTTTGGTATAAAAGGAATGGTATCGTAAGACCACTTTTTGTATACGGCATCATACGCTTCCGGATAGCTCATAGTCACCAGATGTCCTACGCACCAGGTTACAATCGCTTCCTCAGACTCCAGATAGCCGTCTTTTCCTGCCATATTCTGTTTCAGCGCCTTGGCAAATTCCCGCGCGACACTTGGTTTTTCTGCTATGTATAAACTCTTTCCCACCAATTTTCCTCACTTACGGCGCACGCCAGCGTTACAGAAGCTCTATCAGCATCTGTTCTATTTCCTCTGCCGGCACCGGTCTGCCAAGCAGATAACCCTGAATGATATTACAGCCAATCTGCTGCATATAATCAAACTGGTCCTGTGTCTCCACACCCTCTGCAACCGTTTCATAGCCGAGCTTGCTGACCATGGACACAATGGATTCGGTGATGATTTTCGTTGACTCGTCCGTGATAACCCTGTCCACAAAGCTCTTGTCTATCTTGAGCGTGTCGATAGGCAGCCCGTTTAAATAGGACAGAGAAGAAAAACCTGTTCCAAAATCATCTAAGGATATCTTGACGCCGTAATCTCTCAGCATCAAAAGCTTATCCTTCACTTCCTCAAAATCCTCAATTAAAATACTTTCCGTAATCTCCAGCTCTATCTCGCTGGGATCCACATCATATCTTTGAATAATTTCCAAAAGCTTTCCGACAAAATCCTTCCGCTTGTATTGGATGGCAGAAATATTGATGGACATGATAAGCGGATAACCGTATTTGCGTTTCCATTCTGCATAATGGCGGATACTTTCCTCCATCACCCAGCTTCCTATCGGGATAATGGCGCCATTCTTCTCTGCAATCGGAATAAAGACGGCGGGACTTATCATTTTGTTGTTCTCATCCCTCCAGCGTATCAGCGCTTCCACACCTCTGAGCCGCTTCGTGTTGGTATAGTACTGCGGCTGGAAATACAGACAGAAATTCTTGTTAAAGATTGCTTCCTTCAGCTTGTTTTCAATTTCCACCGTCTGTAAAAAGTCGTGTAAAATAACAGCATCAAAATACTGTATCGATGCTTTTCCGGCCGCTTTCGCCTTAAACATAACAATTTCAGCGCAGTTAATCAGTTCAATTGCCTGTTTTGAGGATTCGGGATATTCCGCAACCCCGATACTGACAGTCAGACGGATTTCCATTCCATTGCTTAACAGAAATCCCTGATTTATCCTCTCCTGAATGCATTTGTGGATATGCTCCACACTCCTGTCGCCACAGGGGTCATAAATCGCCATACAATATATGTCGCTGGTCATATGGCAGACAATCACTTTCTCACCGGAAAAAGTTCCTAAAAACTGCCCGTACTGCTGTACCACCTCATCTCCGACAAGCAGTCCCATACCATCGTTAATTTTCCGGAAGTCATCGATGTCAATAAACATAACGCTGACAATGCGATGCTCCTCCTCCGCCTTCCGGATAAATTCTCCAAGCTGCATAACGAAATAATTCCGGTTATAGAGCCCGGTCAGCGTATCATAATAAGCCATATACCGGAGTTCGTCGTTCTGTGCCTTAAACTTCGTAATATCCCTGATACATATAATCTTATCAATGGGAACTCCCTGCTCATCATAGTTGACTCTGACTTCAAATTCCAACCATGTCCTGCCATTTTTCAGGCGGCACTCCACGTTCTCCTGCTCTCTGCCGCTCTTCTCAAGAAACACCGCTTCTCTGACCGGCAGAATGTACTTTTCCTCAAGCTCGTCAAAAATAAAGGGAAGTTCCCTGTTTTCTTTGATTCGGAAGGAAAAATAATCATCCCAATTGCCCAGTGTAATGACATCGCTTTTTTCAAATACAACATAGAGGAACGCATTGTTGGACGTATCACAGACCAAACGATACATTTTGTCCCGTCCGCTTAATTGTTGATTCATAGCCTTCAATAAATCTATCTGATATCTCAGTTCATCCATGTTGTTTCCTCCACTTAACCCTTATTTATCTGCAAAATAACCTATGGCGTATTCTCCCTTTTTCCCCTCTTTTATCTCCCTTTTACTTGCTGCTTATATAACCCTGTGCCTTCAAAAGCTCCGCACACAGAACGGCTCCCCCCGCGGCTCCGCGGACCGTATTGTGTGACATTCCCACGAACTTATAGTCATATACGGAATCTTCGCGGATACGTCCCACACTGATTCCCATACCATTTTCATAATCCACATCCAGATTGATCTGCGGACGGTTATCCTCCTCCAGATACTGGATAAACTGCTTCGGTGCAGAGGGCAGGGCAAGCTCCTGCGGAACGCCCTTATAGCTTACAAGCTTCTCTATCAACTGCTCCTTTGTAGGTTTCTTATTAAACTTTACAAATACTGCCGCCGTATGTCCGTTTAACACAGGCACTCTGATACACTGGCATGTAATAACAGGGGTAGATGCCGGAACAATTACGCCGTCTTTGATTTCTCCCCAAATTCTGAGCGGCTCCTTCTCCGATTTTTCTTCCTCCCCGCTGATAAAGGGAATGATATTTCCCTCCATCTCAGGCCAGTCTTTAAAGGTCTTGCCTGCGCCGGAAATCGCCTGATACGTGGTTGCCACCACCTCAACCGGCTCAAATTCCTTCCAAGCCGTCAGCACGGGCGCATAACTCTGGATGGAGCAGTTAGGCTTTACCGCCACAAAGCCCCTCGTCGTTCCCAGACGCTTTTTCTGGAAATCAATTACCTTCATATGCTCCGGATTGATTTCCGGTACTACCATGGGAACGTCGGGCGTCCAGCGGTGCGCACTGTTGTTGGATACCACAGGCGTTTCTGTTTTGGCATAAGCCTCCTCAATCGCCTTAATTTCTTCCTTGGTCATATCCACGGCGCTGAACACAAAATCTACCTCTGCCGCCACCTTCTCTACTTCATTTACATTCATGACTACAATGTCTTTTACTTTCTGGGGCATGGGCGTTTCCATTTTCCATCTGTCTCCCACTGCCTCCGCATAAGTCTTGCCTGCGGAGCGGGGACTTGCCGCGATGGTCGTCACCTCAAACCAGGGATGATTCTCCAAAAGGGCAATAAAGCGCTGCCCTACCATGCCTGTTCCGCCTAATATACCAACCTTTAATTTCTCACTCATTTTTTTCTGTTCCTTTCTGCCATTCTTCTCCCAAATATATTTTATGCAGACGAATAACCTCCTGCATTGCTTCAGGTCCCGGCGCCCCGAGCGTCAGCCTCTTTTCTACACAGGTTTTTAAACTGACCGCCTCGTAAATATCCGGCTCAAACTTATCGCTTATTTCTTTCATCTCTTCAAGGCTGAGATCCTCGATGCCAACGCCCTTGTCGATACAGTAAAGCACCAGCCTGCCGATGATGCCGTGCGCATCCCTAAAAGGCACGCCCTTGTTTACCAGATAGTCCGCAGCATCCGTCGCATTTGTAAAGCCGTTGACCGCACTTTTTGCCATAACGTCTCTGTTAAACTTCACCGTGCGAAGCATCCCGGTAAAAAGCTCCGTGCAGGTTTCCGCCGTATGCATCGCATCGAAACTGAGTTCCTTGTCCTCCTGCATGTCCTTGTTGTAGGCAAGCGGAAGTCCCTTCATGGTGGTGAGCAGCGACATCAGCGCACCATATACCCGTCCGGTCTTACCCCTGACAAGCTCGGCAATATCGGGATTTTTCTTCTGCGGCATAATGCTGCTTCCCGTCGAATAGGCGTCATCCAGCTCTACAAAACGGTACTCGTTGGAATTCCATATGATAATTTCTTCACAAAGCCGGGAAAAATGCATCATCAGAATGGAGAGTGCCGCCAGATACTCTATCAGATAATCCCTGTCCGATACGGAATCCATACTGTTTAAAGTAGGTCCCTCAAACCCTAACAGGGAAGCCGTATAACTCCTGTCTAACGGATAGGTGGTTCCTGCCAGTGCGCCCGCCCCCAGCGGACAATAATTCATGCGAAAATAAATATCTTTCAGACGCTGCCTGTCCCGCTTAAACATTTCAAAGTAAGCGCCGAGGTGATGTGCCAGCGTCACCGGCTGCGCTTTCTGCAGATGCGTAAAACCGGGCATATAGGTCTCTGTATTTTCCTCCATGATAGAAAGAAGCTCTGTGAGAAGTTCTCTTAACAGCCCGTCCATGACAAGCACATGCGTCCTCGTATAAAGGCGCATATCGAGCGCAACCTGATCGTTGCGGCTTCGTCCCGTGTGAAGCTTTTTGCCGGCTTCACCAATTCGCTCTGTCAGGACAGCCTCCACAAAACTGTGGATGTCCTCCTGCGTCTCGTCTATGGTCAGCCTGCCGCTCTCCACATCTTCTCTGATGCCCGCAAGTCCCTTCACAATGGCATCCTTTTCCTCTAACGTCAGGATACCCTGTTTACCGAGCATCACTGCATGGGCTATGCTTCCCTCAATGTCCTGCACAAACAAATTTTTATCAAAACGGATGGACGCATTAAAGTCAAAAACCTTGTTGTCCGTCTCTTTTGTAAAGCGTCCGCCCCACAACTGTGCCATATTT
Organism: Lachnospiraceae bacterium; assembly: GCA_014804445.1. Taxonomy (GTDB): domain Bacteria; phylum Bacillota; class Clostridia; order Lachnospirales; family Lachnospiraceae; genus Acetatifactor. The sequence continues at coordinate 9,225 of JAAUZU010000040.1, forward strand.
TTCCTCCATTTTAATTCTAAATCTAGATTTGATAGTAGCATAAATTTTGCTTCAATGCAATACAGTGTAACAAAACTTTACACCAATCTGCTTCTTTTTCATACAATAACAGTAAAACGGAAAAGGAAATTTGTCATGCCGGAACCTCTGCTGCAATTAAAAAATATCTGCTATTCCTATCACAGCCTTCAGATGGAAACTCCGGCACTCTCCAACGTATCCTTTCACATTGATACAGGAGAATTTGTTGCCATTGTAGGACCCAGCGGCTGCGGAAAATCAACCCTGCTTTCCATCATTGCAGGCTTGCTTTCCCCGGAGGAGGGCACCATTATTTTTCACAACCCCGACGGTTCCTTACATTATCCGAAAATAGGCTACATGCTGCAAAGAGACCATCTTCTTGAATGGCGGACGGTATATCAAAATGCCATTCTCGGACTGGAAATAAACAAGATGCTTACACCGGAAAATACGGACAGGGTACTGCAGCTCATGAAGGATTACGACTTATACAAGTTTAAGGACAAGAAACCCTCTGAACTTTCCGGCGGCATGAAGCAGCGCGCAGCACTCATACGGACTCTCGCATTAAATCCCGGGCTTCTGCTGTTAGACGAACCTTTTAGCGCGCTGGATTACCAGACGCGGCTCACGGTTTCTTCCGATATCTGCCGGATTATAAGGAAAACAGGAAAAACAGCGCTGCTGATTACCCATGATTTATCAGAAGCCATCAGTCTGGCGGACAGGATTATTATATTGAGCCGCCGTCCTGCCACTGTAAAATTCGAAGTTCCTATCAGGCTTTCCCCGCCCGACGATTCTCCGCTGGCGTCCAGAAATGCTCCGGAATTCCAATACTACTTCAATCTTCTATGGGAGGCGCTGTCCGATGAAAAAATATAACGCTGCTCCCGCAAAGGAACTGACACGGCAGGAAGCCTTTGTCAGAGCGCACAGACACTATCACAATAAAATATCCTTCTGCCGTATTCTGATTTTTATTTTATTTTTAACCTTATGGGAAACCGCCGCAGATTTAGGCTGGATAGACACCTTTTTTTTCTCCAGTCCCTCAAGAGTTGTACGCTGTTTTCTTGAACTGGTGACAAAAAAAGCCCTGTTTCTGCATATAGGCGTCACGCTCGCCGAAACTCTGATCAGCTTTTTTCTTGTCATTCTTATCGGTATGGCAGCGGCAACCCTGCTCTGGTATTCTTCCGGTATCTCGGAAATTGCAGAGCCGTACCTTGTCATATTAAACAGTCTGCCGAAATCCGCGCTTGCGCCCCTTTTTATCGTATGGCTCGGCACCGGTACCACTACCATTATTGTTGCCGGCGCATCTGTCGCCATATTTGGTTCCATCATAAGCCTTTACACCGGTTTTAAGCAGGTAGACAGCGAAAAAATCACTTTAATTTATACGCTGGGCGGCAGCAAATGGAACGCTTTCTTTAAGGTTATCCTTCCGGGAAGTATTCCTACCATTCTGAGCACGATGAAGGTAAATATCGGTCTCGCCCTTGTCGGTGTTATCATCGGTGAATTTCTCGCCGCAAGAAGAGGGCTCGGATACCTGATTATTTACGGTTCGCAGGTTTTCCAGATGCATATGGTGATTACCTCCATCATTCTGCTCTGCATCATCGCCATGGGACTGTACCAGATTATCCAGTGGGGCGAGCATTATTACAAGAAAAAAATGTAATAACTTTTTTCCATGTAAAAACCGGACTCATAAAATATGAGCCCGGCTACATACATCAATTTAATTTGCCCATCCCTGCCATTCTACCCAGCCGTCATCATAGGAAAAATGCTCAAGGGACAGTCCTCGTACTTCTCCCCATTGATCCAGATTTACTGCAAAAACCACTACCTCTTCATAATCATCCAAATCTGCATCACAGAACCAGGTATCTCTTACCTCATAATCATACATCGCTCTCCACTCGCCGTTTTCCTTGCAGAAGCCAATGTCCAGCCATGCATTGTTATAGGTTCCGTCGTACATATCCGCCGGAGATTGTCCGGTATACTCTGCAAAGCTTGTATACTCGTTGTTTTCGCCCCTGAACAATTCCCATACGGCGTAACCCGGCTCTACAGAGTATAATTCCCTATAGTCCTCCAGCTGCATGCCGATTTCAAGTCCTCTGTAAGTGACATAAAGGTCATCTGATGTCGCATAATCTGCATCCGCATAGGAAAGTATCTGGCTTCCATTAGAATACACGATAAAAGAGTGATTCAGAGAAATTTCAACCCAGTCGGTCCCGTTGGTGAAATATAAATCCTCATCCGTAAACTCTTCTTTATTTCCGGTATAGTCGAAACTGCTGGAACCATCATCCCAGTTCTGCCATTCTACCCAGCTTTCATCATAGGAGAAATGTTCCAGAGAAAGACCGATTACCTCTCCCCACCTATCAAAGTTTACAGCTAATATCACTACTTCTTCATAATCATACAGCGGCGCGTCACAGAACCAGGTTTCTTTGATTTCCATGTCTGTCAAAGCTCTCCACTCGCCGTTTTCTTTGCTGAAACCGATATCCAGCCACACATTGTTGTAGCTTGTATACATATCTGAGGGAAGCTGGCCTTCGTACGCTGCAAAACTTGTGTACTCATTGTTGTCGCCGCTGTAAAGCTCCCATGCCGAATAACCCTGCTCTACTTCATAGAGCTTTAAATAGTCCTCAAGAGAATCTCCAAGCTTTAAACCTTTGTTTGTCTCATATTCTCCAGATTCATCATAATCATAAGAAGCATCTGCATAAGCAGTATAGTAGCTTCCGCTGGAACGCACAATAAGCGCATGGTTGAGTTCCACGGTAAGTTCATGAGAGCCCTGCCGGAATACCAAATCAGCATCCGTGAAGCCCTGCTGATTCATTGCTGCCAGCTCCTCCTCATATTCCCTTGCTGCCAGCACCTCCTCATATTCACTGATTTTCTTTTTAATCGTCTTACTCTTTGCATGGTCGTCTGCGCCCTGCAGGATGGAAATTGCTTCTTCGTAGTTTTCATCCTTCGCGTAACGCTCCGCCCACTTAATATAAGTATCGGTCAGCCCGTCAATGGCCTCGCTGCTCTCCGGATTCTTTTCCAGAATCTCCAGATATGCGGCTACTGCTTCTTCATACGAACCATCCGCCATATAATCTGCTGCCACCTCAAGCTGATTCTGCAGCTTCTTTTCCTGTGAATTCTTGTTGACAAACAAAAATGCCACAGCACCGGCGCCTACAACAAGCAGTGCAATTATAATACCCACGATTGCTTTTGCAGCGCCGTTTCCTTTCTTCTGCGCCGGATTTGCAGGAGGCACTGCCGAGTAAGGCATAGAAGGTCTCTGTCCATTCATAGGCGGCACCTGTCCACCCTGCATGGGCATCTGTCCCATCTGAGGTATTTGTCCGCCCTGCATGGGTGCCTGTCCCTGCATCGGCATTTGTCCGTTCTGTACGGGAGGCTGCCCTACCTGCGGCATTTGTCCACCCTGCATGGAGCCTGCCATCGGCGGCATCTGTCCGCTCTGCATCGGCGCCTGTCCCTGCGTCGGCGGCATCTGTCCCATCTGCACAGGAGACAAATTCGTCTGCGCCACCTGCGGCATCTGCACAGGGGGCACATTAATCTGCGCTACATTCGGCATCTGCACAGTTGCTGCACCCACAGTCTGACCTCCCATCCATGACTGCTCCACTACATTGGGCTGGGATGTCATCCAAGGCTGTTCCGGAGCCTTTGGCTGTTCCGTAGCCTTTGGCTGCTCCGGAGCCGGCTGTTCTGTAACTTCCGGCTGCACTGATGCCTCCGGCTGTACGGATACTTCAGGCTGCTCTGACGCCTCCGGCTGTACGGATACTTCAGGCTGCTCTGCTGTCTCCGGCTGCGCGAATACTTCAGGCTGCTCCGGCACATCCGGCGGTCCGCTCTGCAAGGAAGGTGCTTCCATCATGGAACCGCAATGGCTGCAGAATTTTACCCCTTCCTCGTTTTCTCTTCCACACTTTGTACAATACATTCTTTTTCCTCCTATCAACATTTTCTTATTGTACTAAAACAAAAAACCCGAAACACCGCTACAAACGGTTTTCGGGGAAATAAGAAGAGCTGAAAAAGGGACTTGAACCCTCGACCCCTTCATTACGAGTGAAGTGCTCTACCAACTGAGCTATTTCAGCACGTGACCGATGCCGGTCACAACATTTATTATTATAATCGGTAACCCCCGAAAATGCAACTATATTTTTTAAAATATTTATGGATTCTTCTGGTGAATATCCAACTGCGGAAACGGAATTGAAATCCCCGCCTTATCAAGCGTATACTTTGTTTCTTCCGTCAGCCTCCATTTGGCTTCCCAGTAATCTTCTTTCTTTACCCAGCAGCGAATTCCCAGCCGGACGCAGGATTCGGACAGCTCGTCCACAAAAACGCGCATATCCATATCTTTCAAAGTAGCAGCATCCGCCGCTAACATACCGACAAGAACCTCTCTTGCCAGCTTGATAGATGAGTCATAGGAAATTCCCACATAAATATCCAGTCTTCTGGTTGCAGCCTCCGTCACATTCGTCATACTGGTATTTGCCAATGTGCCGTTTGGCAGCACGATAATGCGGTTGTCCGGCGTCGTAAGCTTGGTATAAAAAAGCTGTATTTCCGACACCGTACCCTCGTTTCCGCTGTTATCCTCTTTGATGTAGTCTCCTACCTTGAAGGGCTTGAGCAGCAGAATCAGTACACCGCCCGCAAAGTTGGAAAGACTTCCCTGAATGGCAAGTCCGATTGCCACGCCGGCAGAGCCGAGCAGAGCCACAATGCTGGCAGCATCCACCCCAAAACCGGAAGCTATCATGAAAATCAAAACCACGTACAGGACTGCCTTTGTCAGAGAGTCTAGAAACTGAATGACTCCCACATCCGCTTTGGCACGCTGCAACGACTTCTTCAAAAGCCGGCGCAGAAGCTTAATCACCTGTATACCGATAAAAAACACCGCAGCCGACAGGAGAATCCGGATTCCCAGATTCATTGCCTTTTCAGGCAGTCCTTGCAGAAATTCTTCCATATCCACCTTACTCCCGCATTACTTTTTTCTGCCGCCCTGCTTTGCCTTCTTTTCTCCCGCGGGCGCTTTCTTCTTTGTCTCACCGTCTGCCTCCGGTGTATAAGCTAAAATACTCACCGACAGGGGCGCCAGATTGACGTTGATGGAATACGGCTTATCGTCCCATTCCTTTGCCGCTGCCTTTTTAGCGCGGCTGTTTACTACTCCCGTACCGCCGAATTTTGCAGCATCCGTGTTTAAAATTTCCTTGTAGCTGCCCGCATAAGGAACACCAACCTGCAGTTTCATGGGCGCGCCGGAGAAATTGGCAATGACTAAAAGCGCATCCTCCCGTTTCTTTCCCTTTCGCAGGAATGTCAGGTAACACTCATTTGCCGCAATACAGTTCAGCCATTCAAAGCCTTCCGGACGGTTATCCAGTTCATACAATGCCGGCAGTGTCCTGTACAGATGGTTTAATTCCTTGACAAGCTCCTGTACGCCTTTGTGCTCCGGATACTCCAACAGCTCCCATTCTACCCGTCTGCCTTCATTCCACTCGTCAAACTCCGCAATGTCCTGCCCCATAAACAGAAGCTTTTTGCCCGGATGTGTCATCATATAAGCGTAGCTCAGACGAAGCCCGGCAAATTTTTGTTCCCGCTCACCCGGCATTTTTCCAATCATGGAAGCCTTGCCGTGCACTACCTCATCATGGGAAAACACCAGCATAAAGTTTTCACTGTAGGTATATATCATGCTGAAGGTCAGCTCACTGTGGTGATGGCTTCTGAAATACGGGTCAAATCGGATGTAGCGCAGATAGTCGTTCATCCATCCCATATTCCACTTAATATCAAAGCCAAGTCCGCCCTCGTCCAAATCACCGGTAATCATCGGCCATGCGGTGCTCTCCTCCGCAATACTCAGCACGCCGGGATTCCTCTTTTTCAAGATGGAATTGACATGCTTGATAAACTCGATTGCCTCCAGGTTTTCGTTGCCGCCGTAAATATTGGCAACCCACTCTCCATCATTCTTTCCATAATCCAGATAGAGCATGGAAGCCACCGCATCCATACGCAGACCGTCGGCATGGAATTTCTCCACCCAGAACAGTGCGTTGGCAATCAGATAATTCTTTACCTCGGCGCGCCCATAATTGTAAATCAGTGTGCCCCAGTGCGGATGTGCACCCTGTCTCGGATCAAAATGCTCGTACAGGCAGGTGCCGTCAAAATTGGACAATCCGTAGGTATCCCTCGGGAAGTGCGCAGGCACCCAGTCTAATATCACGCCGATTCCGGCCTTGTGCAGTTCATTGATAAAATACATAAAATCGGCAGGCGTACCATATCTTGCCGTAGGCGCATAGTAACCGATTATCTGATAACCCCAGGAAGCATCAAAGGGATGCTCCATAATCGGCATAAGCTCCACATGGGTATACCCCATCTCCTTCACGTAGGCAATCACCTTCGGTGCAATTTCTCTGTATGTGGCATATTCACGCCCTTCGGACGGCTCCGTAAAGCTGCCCAGATAAAGCTCATAAACACTCATGGGCGCAGCCGTCTTCCGATTGTTTTTTCTCTCCTTCAGCCATTCCTCGTCTTCCCATGCAAATTCCCGTAAATCGGCAACCACGGACGCTGTTTCCGGTCTTAGCTGGGCTGCATTGCCATAAGGGTCTGCCTTTAAGTAGGTCAGTCCGCCTTTCATCTTTAACTCATATTTATAGTTGTCCCCTGCCTTTGCGTCCGGAATAAAGATTTCAAAGATACCTGACGGAAGCTTGCGCATCTGGTGCACCCTTCCGTCCCAGTGATTGAAATCGCCGACCGTACTGACCCTGATAGCGCCCGGCGCCCATACGGCAAAATATACGCCATCCTCACCATCCAGCGTCATGGGATGCGCACCCAGCTTTTCATAGACAGTATAGTGCACGCCATGGGCAAACGCTTCCTCATCCTCCGCGGTAATCAGGGATTTATGCCTGTACGCATCCTGACGGATTTCCACATTGCCATCTGCCATGGTGACAATATAACGGTATCCACCCGGTTTTTTTCCGGGGTGAAGAAGGGCAAAAAAGCCGTCCTCATCCGCCATTTCCATATCCTTCTCAGACATATCGTCCGTAAACTGAATCTGTACCTTTTCCGCTCCCGGGAAAAATGCCTGAAACAGAGTACTGCTGCCCACCGTATGCGGTCCTAACAGCGCATGCGGATCGGATGCCTCAGAATATATAATTTCTTCAATCGCCGGCCAGTTCATAAGCTTGTATAATTTATTTGTCATTGTAATTCCTCCCGCTGCGTTTCTTCAATCTGCTTCAGACTGTGGATAAACAGTCCGCTCCTTAGCTTAGGCTCAAACCATGTGGACTTGGGCGGCATCAGCCGTCCGGCATCCGCTACGGTAAACAACTCTTCGATGGATGTCGGATACATGGAAAACGCAGCCGCCATGTCCGTATTCACCCTCTTCTCAAGCTCCTTTGTACCTCGGATGCCTCCAACGAAGTCTATCCTTTTATCCGTCTTTGGGTCTTGGATGCCAAGCACCGGTTCCAGCACATAATCCTGCAAAATGGACACGTCAAGGTTTCCTACAGGATCCGCGCTTCTTACGCTTTCTTTTGCTGTCAGCAGATACCAGCCGTCAGAAAGATACATTCCTATCTGTCCCTTGGCCCCCGGTCTGACCGGCTCACTGTTCCTCTCTTCTATGGTAAAGTTCTCCGAAAGCCTCGCAAGAAACTGCTCCTTCGTGAGTCCGTTCAAATCCTTTACCACCCTGTTGTAATCCATAATCAGCAGCTCGCTGTCAGAAAACAGCACGGAAAGAAAATAGTTAAATTCCTCCTCTCCCGTATAGGCGGGATGCTCCGTCCTGCGCTTTAACCCTACCTTTACGGCTGAGGCGCAGCGGTGATGTCCATCCGCAATGTAAATCTGCTGCATATCCCGAAATACAGCGGATATTTTTTCTATGTCATCCGGCTTGTCTATGCAGAACACTCTGTGGCGGATGGCATCTTCAGAAACAAAATCATACAGCGGGCTGCCGCCTTTGTACGCATCGATGATTTCACTCAGTTTTTCATTTCTGCGGTACGCCAAAAAGATGGGGCCTGTCTGCGCGTCCAGCACATCCACATGCCGGATGCGGTCCTCCTCCTTCTCAGCTCTGGTATTTTCATGTTTTTTAATAACATTATTGGCATAATCGTCTATGGAAGCGCAGCCGACAATTCCTGTCTGACTCCTGCCGTCCATTACAAGCTCGTACAAATAAAAGCAGGGGCTCTGCTCCGTAATAAACTCTCCCTTTGCTATCTGCTCTGCAAGCAGCTCTTTCGCCTTCTGGTATACGCGCCCGTCATAGGTGTCCACATCGTCCGGAAGCTGTGTCTCAGCGCGGTCTATCCGCAAAAAGGAATGGGGAGCGTCCGCCACAGCCGCCTTCGCTTCCTTTCGGCTGTACACATCATAGGGAAGCGCCGCTATCCTGCTTTCCATGCCCTTCGCCGGTCTGATTGCCCGAAAGGGTCTGATATCCGCCATACAATATTCCCTCTTTTCTTGTGATTTTCTTTCATTTTAACAAAAATTACTATACATCACAAGTGAATGGTGATAAAATATCGAAGAATCTGATGATTTTTTATCAACAAATAATTTTGTAAAGGAGTGGTATTGTGACAGCAGAAGACAGAAAAATGCTTGCCCGTATCAACAAATACGCTGAGGAAGCCCTTGCCGACATCGACCCGCAGAAGGTACAGGTGGGCGCCCAACTCGAAAAGCTGAAACCCGTCCTGTCGGAAATTGCCGGTGAGCAGGGCTGTTCCCTCGAAGATATCTTTATCCGCTATATGGATTTGCAGAGCGAGGCCGCCTGCCTGACCGACAGTAAAATGCGTGAGGAGTTCAAAGACGAATTCCAGTCGGAAGGCAGCCAGCCCTTTTTCTACCGATGAACCGGATTTAATCCGGTTCTTTTGTTGTCAGATAAATAACACCCATCCAGTAATAACCGTACAATTCTTCATCCTCTTTTAACCCTGCATAGACCTCCCGTGCGATTTTGGAAAAGGTTTCGTCATCCAGTCCGTATTCTGTCCGCAAAAGCGCTGTTCCGTCTTCGTTAATCAGCTCTGCAAGCTTCTCTCCGATTTCATCGTAGCCATAATACATATCATTCAGCCTGTAATACTCCCTGCGTCCGTTATTCGCCACGTAGTTGCGCATACAGCTATCCAACACATATTCACTGTCCTCGGTCAGGGTGCGTCTTCCCGCCTCGTCAGGCAGATTGAGAAGCGCATTGGATAAAAATTCATTGTCATTGTTTGTGACGTCCAGAATCTCCCATTCTCCATCGATTCTTACTTTGTTCCACGCATGCGGCAGATTGCCCTCCAGCGTGCCGGTCACCACGACACATTCCAGTCCCGCGGCATCCGCTAAAATCTTAAAGGCGCCCGCATAGCCTGCACAGACACATCTGCCATTGATTAACGCACCGTAAGCAGTGAAGGAATCGTTAAATTCGCTGTCCACATACCTGTAATTGTGCTGCTCTGCATTTTCAAGCGCCGCCTCATCATACTCACAGGTATCGCAGAGGTACTGGTTGATGGCAAGTTCCTTCTCCAGTTCCGTCATGCCGGGTCTGATAATCAGAGAAATAATCTGCAGGGTCTTCTCTTTAATTTCCTCCTGCTTCACCTCATTGATCTCTGCCGTATCGTCATAAACCACCTTCACGGCCGTACCGTCTGCATTGGTTCTGTAGCCACTGATTCCCAAAATAAGGGGATTCTGGTAATATGCCTCCAAAAGGGAATCCGACAGAATATCCGGATCTGCCGCCTCCGGAAACGCTGAAACATCTATAACAGACACGCCGGAAAGCATATTGATGGCAAGGTATTCCGAAAGCGCACTGTTTGCCGTGACTGCAAAATCCACCTGTCTGATTTTGGTGGAAACCTTTTCACTTGCTTCAAATTCCACATCGCGGTTCAGTACAATATCACCGGCGCGCTTCCTGAGCATATCTTCTCTTTCTTCAATATACTTTAAGTCCGCCTCCAGCCTGCTCTCGTCATAATCTACAATTTTCACCACGTCCTCAAAAGACGTTCCTTCAATCCGGTAAGGTATCTTCAAAACCTTGACATTTCTGCCCTCCAGATATTCACCGTTCTCATCGGTATAAATGTATCTGTCCTCGATTATCGTGGCATTTTCCGTGTCATAGTCAATCAATTTCATTGCCGTCGAGCCATCCGCCATGGTGACATAGCCATAAGGCGTTACATCTTCTACCTTTTCATAGCCGATTGTGCTGTAACCGTTTGCCCTCCATGTATTCCACGCAATCACCACCGGTATATTCTTCTGTATGTCCAGAATGTCCACCGGATTGCTCATCATGGAAGTGCCTTCCCTGCTCACTGCAACCACATAGAAAAAGCTCCTATTCTCTGTTTTGCAAACGGAAATCGGCTCCTCACCGTACTCCGCAATGCGGCTCTCCCTGCGCGCCTGGTCATACCAGTCTTCCTGTGCAACGAGATAGTTGGAGAAGAGGCTGTTTAAAATAATGGAGCCATACTCCGGCGCTTCCGACGTCCATTCCGTATCCTTCGTCACAGCCAGCGCACCCATAATACTGTCGTAGCCATGTGTTTCACTGTAATTCATGCGGCAGATAAAATATTCTTCTGCTCCCTCCACCTTTGTCCACGAAAGCTGCACCCTTCCATCATCGGTGTAAGTGCAAGTCAGCACAGGCGTTTCCAAAAGTTCGCCGACAAACGACACAATCTGCACCTGCGGCGTATCCAGCTTTTCACCCGTCTCCAAATCAACATAGGAGGCGAGGTACATGGTTCCCAGATTTCCCCAGTCTGTACCGGCATCCTTCGGGAAAAATTCCACATCATCATGCTCATACTTTCTCACCACATCCGTCCGCAGCCTGCTGATGGATATCTGTCCCACCGGATAATTTGTGGGAGAAAGAATAATTGTCTTGTTTTCTTTGTCATATTCCCATTTGCTCGGTCCGATTTCATATTTCAGTTCCGGATCCGCATAGAGATTGAGGATTTCCGTCCAATATTCTACATCCAGTTTGTCCACATCAAAGCCCACGGGAACCACAATATCACTGCTTCTCGTAAGTCCCGTGATGGCCGGCCCATAGGTATAACCATAAGGAGACCTGCCGCCTTCGTGCTTTTCCCTTGTCATTTCCGCAAGGTATGTGCTGGTGACATAATTTTCTCCAAACTCCTCTTCGTCCGGCTTCTGCACGGTATCCTGCGTATCATTCTGCTGTCCGGCTCCGTCCGCAGACTCTCCCGTACCGGATGATCTGTCGGTATCGGCTGCTCCCCTGCCGCCTTCGTCTCCCTCTGTTACAACTTCTCCTGCCGTTTTCACGCCGGCTCTTCCGACAAGCACACCGCCGCCGAAAATGCCCGCCACAAGCACAAGACAGAGCAGGATGGGAAGCAGGGCGCCTCCTTTTTTCTTCTTTTGTAAAATCAGTAAAAACAAATTATTTTCTATCTTCATTCACATTCCCTCCATTTTGAAGCAGTAATCTCATATCTTCCCGAAACATTTCCAAATCCTCTGTCCTGCTGCTGACAACTGTATATCCGGCTTCATCGCCAAACGCCGCTATATAGCCGCTGTCTTTCTGCACAAATTTCACCTGTATACCTTCCAGTTCTTCCGTCCATGCATCTTCCTGCAAAAACTCAACCGGCAGAACCGCCGTCTGCTGCTGTACGGTTTCCCCCTCACTTTTCGGCATATCCGCGGCACTTCCCAGATAAGGCTGAACCGGCGTCTCTAAACCCTTCGTGGACGTTTTCTGCCACAGCGGAAAACTCAGTACAACAACTGCGAAGGCTGCCGCTGCCACAGTCGGCAGATAAATTTTTCTGCGCAGCCTTTGCCGTTTCTGCTTTCCTTCCTCTGCCGCTGTTTTTTCTTTGGTAAGCGCCACCAGTTCTGCGGGCGCATGTACATGTCTCAGTTCTGCTTTATATGGTTCACAGCCGTCCCATACGTAGTCCGGCTCTTTTTGTTGACTCATGGCTTCTCTCCCTCCAGCTTCATTTTTAATATCTCCCGCGCCCTGTAGATGCGGGACTTTACTGTGGATTCTTTTTCTCCCAGAAGCTTTCCTATCTGCGCAATGCTCATTTCCTCATAGTAAAACAGATACACGACGCTGCGGTATTTTTCCGGCAGTTCCCTCACCGCCAGCAAAACCGGCGAATCTGCATTTTCTACCGCCTCATAAGCGTTCGCCGTCCTCTCATCAGACTGCTCTTGCTCGGACTTTTCCACGGAAGCCACCTTCCTGTTCCAAAAGCTTCCCTTCTGTTTTTTCGCACAGTTAATCGTCACCCTGATTAGCCACGCCTTTAAATGCTCTTCACTTGCTATTCTGTCGCGGTAACGGACCAGCCGCAGAAACACCTCCTGAAAAATATCCTGTGCATCCTCCCTGTTTCCCGTCTCATTTACCGCTATCCGGTAAACCATATCCGCATATTTATCTATGATTTCATCCGTCTTAAGCCTTAGTGCGCCCATGTATTTTCTCCCGATAGTCCCTGTCTTAATTCCGGCCTTCCTTACTCTCTGACAAAATTATATCCTATCGCAAGAATGTTTCCAACTCTTTTCTTTCTACTGATGCATCTTACCGTTTGCAAGAATGTTCTCCGCTACTTCCATCGTCGATTCAAATTTGTCGGGAAACGCTGTCACAATCATGACAGAAAAATAATTTTCATCGGTAATCAAAAACATGGCCCCTTCATTTTTGGATTCTTCATATTCGGCCATAAAGGTGAATATCATTGCCTCCCCCAGACAGGTACTTCCGTAGTATTCTATCTTCATATCTTCCATATCATATCCGGTGCTTTCCTGAAAATCTGCCATATATTGGTCTATTGCTTCCTGACTTGACAGCATTTCCGTAATGTCCAACCTGTCAAGTCCCATATATTCACGCGTTATGCTGATTCCACAGCCCGCTTCTGCCACAGAACCGCCCGGCGCATAAGAGTTCACTTCATAGCCGTAGCTGTAATCCGCTTCCCAATCCTTCGGTATCTCAAACACTAAATACCCTGTGGAAACTCTTCTGGTATCGGGAACACCGGCAGCAATAAAATCGTCCAGCTTTTTCTGTGCCTCTTTTGCATCCCAGGCAATGTCAAAGTCATAAAATTCCTCCAGCTCCGCCAGCATTTTTTCCATGTCGTCTGCTGCATCCATCATATTGATTTCCACTTCCACAAGCACCTTCTCATCACCGACCTTCGTCAGATAATAGGTACAGTATACCGGTATGTAAGAATCGGTCCACCTGTCATAGTAACAGTATTTTGCCACACACCTTGCCCCATTTTCGGTTGTCTCGATTTTTGACAGCTCCAAATCATACATTTCAGTACGATAAAATTCATCGTAGTTCATTTCTACGTCAAACGCAAGATCTTCCTCAAGCGTATGCTCATCATCATCCCACCGCAGATAGGGAGCCAAAGTCACCTTCATATTCACTCCGCGGCTGTCGGCATATCCGGAATTTTCATTCACACTGGCATAATCTCCAACAGGGAGAAATATTTTCAATTCCTTTTCCTCGGTTATGCCTCTATACTCGTCCGGCTTCAAAATCAAAGTCTCACATTTCAGATAAGAAAAGCCGTCATACTTCTCATCAAAATCGCCGCCCAGCCTGACGCCCGAAGAAGAGGCTGCGTCCTCCTTTTCTCCTGTCTCCTGTCTGTTCTCCCCGTTTCCGGCTTCCTCTCTGCTGCCCTCGGTTCTATCTTCCTTCTGTCCTTTTTCCTTCTCTATTTCGTCTTCAGACTGTTTCGGGTTATCACGGCCTGTTTCAACCGCTTCCTTCCCGCAAGCGCCCATTGACAATGCTGTTATCGCTGCCAGAAGCAGCAAAATCAATCTCTTTTTCAAACTTTCTCCTTTCTCCGCCCGGCGGTTAAACACAGTTTATATAAGAAATACCCCTGAGGGTTCAAAAAGGTTGCATAATTTAAAAAAATTTTTTTATAAAAACAAAAAACACATACCAAAGCGCCTCGTTTTTAACCAAGACGCCTGATATGTGCTTTATTTTTCTGTCTATCCCATGATACTGTCAGAGCTTATTTTACCACTCTGACACGGAACACGCCGTCTATTGCGCTGAGCTTCTCCACAATATCGGCTGTCGCCGGGCTTTCCACGTCCAACATGGTATATGCAACCTCTCCTCTGGACTTATTCATCATATCGCTGATATTGATACCGATTTCACCAAAGCATCCTGTAAATTTGGTAATCATATTTGCAATATTTTTATGGAATATAGCGATTCTGCCCGCATTGGTGCAGACGCCCATGTCGCAGTTCGGATAGTTTACACTGTTTTTGATGGTGCCGTTTTCCAGATACTCCATCATTTCTTTCACTGCCATAACCGCACAGTTATCCTCTGACTCCTCTGTGGAGGCACCAAGGTGGGGAATCACAATACAACCCTTTTTGCCTGCAGTCACCGGATTGGGGAAATCCGTCACATATTTGCGTATCTTGCTGGCATCCAAAGCTTCCAGAACGTCTTGTTCCTTGACAAGTAAATCCCTTGCAAAATTTAAGAGAACCACATCATCCTTCATCATATCAATGGCTGCCTTATCAATCATTCCCTTGGTGGAATCCAGAAGCGGCACATGAATGGTGATATAGTCGCAGGTTTTGTAGATATCCTCCACATTAATCACATGCTTTACATCCCTGCTTAAGCTCCACGCCGCATCCACGGACAGATACGGATCGTAGCCATATACTTCCATGCCGAAATGTCTTGCAATGTTGGCAACCTTGACGCCGATTGCACCCAGACCGATAATGCCTAATTTTTTGCCGTCAAGCTCCGTGCCCGCAAAATTTTTCTTTTCCTTTTCCGCGGCTTTTGCAATATTTTCATCGGAAGCATTTTCTTTGACCCATTCGATTCCACCTGTCACATCCCTTGCGGCAAGCAGCATACCGGCTATCACCAGTTCCTTCACGCCGTTGGCATTCGCACCGGGAGTATTGAATACGACGATGCCCTTCTCCGCACAGCGCTCCAACGGTATGTTGTTGACGCCTGCCCCAGCCCTCGCCACTGCGAGAAGACCGTCGGGAAGTTCCGTCTCGTGCATGGAAGCGCTTCTGACTAACACGCCCTGCGCCTCCGCCATATTGTCAGTTTTCTGGTATCCTTCTGTAAATTTAGATAACCCCACCTGTGAAATGGGATTCATACAATAATATTGAAACATTTTGATGCCCCTTTCCTGCATGATGCAGATTTTTCTTATGCCTCTGTATGATTCTTTTCAAATTCCTTCATAAAAGCAACCAGCTTTTCAACGCCCTCTATCGGCATTGCATTGTAAATGCTGGCACGCATGCCGCCCACGCTTCTGTGTCCTTTTAAGTTCACAAAACCTGCCGCTGCGGCTTCCTTGACAAACTCCGCGTCAAGCTCTTCGCTGCCGGTCACAAAAGGCACATTCATCAGGGAGCGGTCTTCCTTTCTGACAGTTCCTTTGAAAAGATTGCTCTCGTCGAGATAATCGTAGAGAATCTTTGCCTTTTTCTCATTGTACTCCTTCATTGCCGCAAGTCCGCCCTGCTTTTTCAGCCACTGGAACACCTTGCCGCAGATATAGATGCCGTATGCCGGCGGCGTATTATACAGGGACTCGTTGTCCGCATGTATTTTATATTTGAACATGGTAGGCGTGCCGGGAAGCACATCCTCCGTGATTAAATCCTCTCTGATAATCACAATAACCACACCGGCAGGTCCGATATTCTTCTGCACACCGCCATAGATAAGACCATATTTTGTCACATCTACCGGCTCTGACAAAAAGCAGGAAGAAACATCTGCCACCAGAGTCTTGCCCTTTGTATTGGGAAGCGTTTTAAATTTCGTGCCGTAAATCGTATTGTTTTCACAGATATAGACATAGTCTGCATCTTCGCTGATGGGAAGGTCTGAGCAGTCAGGTATGTAGGAAAAAGTCTCATCCTCGCTGCTGGCAATCTTGTTCGCCTTGCCGTAGAGCGCTGCCTCCTGATATGCCTTTTTTGCCCACTGTCCGGTTACGATGTAATCGGCAACCTTGTTCTTCATCAGATTCATGGGAATCATGGCAAACTGGGAACTTGCGCCGCCCTGCAGAAAGAGCACCTTATAGTTGTCGGGAATCTGCATCAATTCCCGTAAATCTGCTTCCGCATCTTTGATAATCTTATCATAAACCTTGGAACGGTGGCTCATCTCCATAACGGACATGCCACTGCCCTGATAGTCAAGCATTTCTGCTGCTGCTTCTTTCAATACTTCTTCAGGCAATACTGCCGGACCTGCTGAAAAATTATAAACTCGCACGTTTATACCTCCTCATAATCGTATGCGCCCACTTTGTGCTTTAGGCATTCCTATACATTTTAAACGCTGATTTCACTTTAGTCAACTGCATTGTTAAATTTTTTCAATCCTTTGCCAAAATACGACAGCAAAACCATCACTGCCATCAGTAAAACATGACCACCGGAACGCCGATTTCCAACATGTCATACAGCGTTGCCATCACCGCAGGCGGCACGTTGATACAGCCATGGGAACCGTTCGTCTTATATATCTTTCCGCCAAAGCTCCCTCTCCACGAAGCATCATGAATCCCAATGCCCCCGTTGACAGGCGCCCAGTATTTTACAAAAGATTCATAGTCCGGTCCCCGCAGGATGCGATTCCGCTGCATGGCATACACAAAATTGACACCCGAAGGCGTTTTATGCCCGCCGCTGATGCTTCCGGTGACAACGTCAGTCTCTAAAAGGAGCTCTCCTTCTTCGTAGTAATAAAGCCTCTGCTCCGTCATATCGACTTCCACATAGGTGTCACCAATATCGTCCCTGCCGCGCACCCGCGCTTCCATTTCATAGGCGGGAATGTGTACCTCGTCCGCATGTTCCGAAAGCGCCTGCATTAAATATGCGATTTCCGCCTCCCTGTCAATTTTGTTTCCGTAAGTGCCTCCCTCCACCGTCACAACTTCGCCTCTGGTGGATTGAAAACTTCTTGCGCTTCCCAAAGTATCATATTCCTGACAGAGAGAATCTATGAACGCTTCCACAGCCTCTTCATTCAAAACAAGATTGCCTGCGTCGTCTAAAAGAAACCTGCCGCCGGCATCTAATGCAATAAAACCACTGATCATTTCCGGTGTCAGGGGCACCTTTTCATCGCCCATGTCGTATACAATACTGCAGTTTTGAAATGCCTCTACCTTTTCCCAAAGCGCAAGCGTCTCGTACATTTCCTCCGTGTAAGGCAAGTCCTCATAACAGCCCGATATATCCACAAAGTCTTTTCCCTGCTGCAGCGCATCCGAAACCGTGCTGCACACCAAATCAAAGTTCAGGACATGCTTTCTGCCATCAAACAGCTCATAACCGTCTTTCCTGCGGATTTCCACGATTTCACTAAGCGCTTCATCCGCCGGTGCAAGCCTGTCTGCCAATAAATCCCGCAGCACCTCTTCTTCAAAAAGCAACTCTGGCATAAGGGAAGTATGTCCGCCGCCGAAAAGAGCGGTAATCCACAAAAAAGGATTCTGCCTGCTCTTCAGCTTTTTTAATTGACCGGTATAGTCAATATTGACTGCAATATCCGCATAGGAAATTGTAAACTGCACCCCTTCGTCACCTTGTACCAGAATACTGTCGTAAGGATACAGCTCCTTTAGTTCTTTATTTACCTCTTCTGCCGTTTTACCCGTACAGTATATACCGTTGATAAAGGTGCCCGGCGCAAAACGCTTCCGATAGCAGACCCCTATCCCGATATATAAAACAATCCCCAGACAAATCCCTGCCAGTACGAAAAAACGCACAATGGTCTTTATCCTTTTCCTCATATGTTCTTATGCCACTTTCGTCTTTTCAGGCTTTATTCAAATCATCCTCGTCAAAAGCTTCACTGATGGGCGCTCCCGCAGGCACCATCGGAAATACCTTGTCATCCTCGGGAATCACACATTCAATCACCACCGGCTCACGCAGGGCGATTGCCTTTTCCAGCGCCGGAGCAAACTCTTCCTTCTTCGTCACCCTGATTGCCGTACAGCCGAGACCTTCCGATACTTTACAGAAATCCACCTTGTCGTTTAACACAGTCTGCGAGTATCTGTGGTCATAAAAGAGAGTCTGCCACTGACGCACCATGCCCAGCACATGGTTGTTGATAATCACCTGTATAATCGGAATGTTGTACCGGCTTGCCGTTGCAAGCTCGTTCATATTCATGCGGAAACAGCCGTCTCCCGCGATATTGATACAGATTTTATCCGGCTGTCCTACCTTTGCTCCGATACATGCGCCAAGTCCGTAGCCCATGGTGCCGAGTCCGCCAGACGAAAGGAAGGTACGCGGCTTTGTATATTTATAATACTGTGCAGCCCACATCTGATGCTGTCCGACATCCGTGCTGATAACCGCATCTCCCTTTGTCACCCTGTCAATCTCCTCGATGACAAACGGGCAGGAAAGCTGTTCTGTATTGTATTTCAGAGGATACTTTTCTTTCAGTTCCTTGATATGCGCCATCCACTCCGTATGCTCCTGCTTTTGAAGCCTCTTGTTCAGCTCGCACAGCACGCATTTTAAATCTCCCGTCACGCTGGCATACGCCGGAATATTTTTGCCGATTTCCGCCGCATCGATATCAATGTGAAGCACCTTCGCATTTTTGGCAAAGGTCTTGGGATTGCCAATTACACGGTCAGAAAAACGTGCGCCAAGTGCAATCAGCAAGTCGCATTCACTGACTCCGAAATTGGAGGTTTTGGTTCCGTGCATGCCAATCATGCCTGTGTAGCGGTCGTCCCGCCCGTCAAAAGCGCCTTTTCCCATCAGCGTGTCGCAGACAGGTGCGTCTATTTTTTCCGCAAACTCCGCCACCTCTTGAGATGCCTCTGAAATAATGGCGCCGCCGCCCAGATAGATGAAAGGCTTCTCTGCCTTTTCAATCAGGGAAACTGCCTCCTCCAAATCGCTCTCCGTATACCGGTTCAGCTTCTCCACTTCTTTGGGAGAAACCGGTGTGTATTCACAGGTATTGGCGGTGACATCCTTCGTAATATCCACCAATACCGGACCCGGCCGGCCGCTCTTTGCTATCTGGAACGCCTTTCTGATGGTGTCCGCCAGAATATTGACATCCTTTACGATGTAGCCGTGCTTGGTAATCGGCATGGTAACGCCGGCAATATCTACCTCCTGAAAGGTATCCTTGCCAAGAAGCGGCAGGTTGACATTGGCTGTAATCGCCACCATGGGAACCGAATCCATATAGGCTGTCGCAATGCCCGTCACCAAATTGGTTGCGCCGGGACCGCTGGTCGCCATACAGACTCCGACCTTGCCGGTTGCCCTTGCATAGCCGTCCGCCGCATGGGAAGCGCCCTGCTCATGGGAAGTCAGCACATGCCGGATTTCACCACTGTGTTTATAGAGTGCATCATAAATATTTAAAATTGTGCCGCCCGGATATCCGAAAACAGTGTCTACGCCCTGCTCTTTCAGACATTCTATTACGATTTCCGCACCTGTAAGCTGCATTATTTCGTCCTCCTCGTCTTTGATTACTTTTTGCCGGGTATCTCCAGTATTGCGCCGCGGTTTCCGCTGGTAACCAGCTCACGGTAGCGTGACAGATAGCCGGTGGTAACCTTCGGCTCTCTGGGCTGCCATGCAGCGCGTCTCTTTTCCAGTTCTTCATCGGAAAGTTTTACATTCAGTGTGTTTTCCGGGATATTGATACTGATGATATCTCCCTCTTCCACAAGGGCAATCGGGCCTCCCACTGCCGCTTCCGGTGAGACATGTCCGATGGAGGCGCCTCTGGATGCGCCTGAAAAACGTCCGTCCGTAATCAGCGCCACGCTGGAGCCCAGCCCCATGCCTGCGATTGCGGAGGTAGGGTTTAACATTTCCCTCATGCCGGGGCCGCCCTTCGGTCCTTCATAGCGGATAACCACAACGTCGCCGGCCACGATTCTGCCGCCCTTAATCGCGTCAATCGCATCCTCCTCACAGTCAAATACCCTTGCAGGCCCTTCGTGCACCATCATCTCAGGCACAACGGCAGAACGCTTTACCACGCCGGAATCCGGCGCAAGATTTCCCTTGAGCACCGCAATGCCGCCGGTTGCAGAATAGGGATTCTCCACCGGACGGATGACCGTTTCGTCCCTGTTTACGGCTGACGCAATATTTTCGCCCACCGTTTTTCCGGTAACGGTAATCAAATCCAGTTTTAAGAGGTTTAACTTGGTGAGCTCCTTCATCACCGCATATACGCCGCCAGCCTCGTTCAAATCCTCCATGTAGGTAGGACCTGCCGGTGCTAGATGGCAGAGATTCGGTGTCTTTGCGGAAAGCTCGTTCGCAATATCCAGATTCAAATCCACGCCTGCTTCATGGGCAATTGCCGGCAGGTGCAGCATGGTATTGGTAGAACAGCCCAGCGCCATATCAACGGTGAGCGCGTTCATAAAGGCATCTTCTGTCATGATGTCACGGGGCTTGATATCTTTCTCCACCAGCTCCATGATCTTCATGCCCGCCTGCTTTGCAAGACGGATTCTCTCGGAGTACACGGCCGGAATGGTTCCGTTGCCGCGCAGTCCCATACCGATTGCCTCGGTCAGGCAGTTCATGGAATTTGCCGTATACATGCCGGAGCAGGAGCCACAGGTAGGGCATACCTTCTCCTCATATTCGCAGAGCTCCTCCATTGTCATGGTGCCCGCCGCAACACTTCCTACCGCCTCGAACATGGCAGAAAGACTCTTTTTCTCGCCCTTCACTCTTCCGGCAAGCATGGGGCCTCCGGACACAAAAATGGTGGGGATATTCAGCCTTGCAGCCGCCATCAGAAGTCCCGGCACATTCTTATCGCAGTTGGGGATACATACCAACCCGTCAAAGCCATGCGCAACCGCCATACACTCCGTACTGTCCGCAATCAAATCCCTTGTCACAAGGGAATATTTCATGCCGATATGCCCCATGGCAATTCCATCGCAGACAGCGATTGCCGGAAACATAACCGGTGTGCCGCCGGCCATTGCCACGCCCATTTTAACGGCATCTGCAATTTTATCCAGATTCATATGTCCGGGTACAATCTCATTATAAGAGCTTACAATACCAATCAGCGGTCTTCTTCTCTCCTCCTCGGTATAGCCGAGTGCATTAAACAAACTTCTGTGGGGCGCCTGTCCTGTCCCCGTCTTTACGGAATCACTTCTCATATCTGCTCCTATCTGCCTGCAAAACAGGCGTTTCGTTTTGTATTTTGATACGCATGTCCGCTTTTGCGGACGCAGCATGAATCGTTGCTATTGCTGTCTTCTATATACGCTCCGCAATCAGGCTTCCCATCTCAGAACAGCTTACCTGCTTACATCCCGCTGACATAATGTCGCCTGTCCGGTAGCCTTCCGAAAGCACTTTTTTGACCGCCGCTTCCACCGCACCTGCCGCTTCGTCCAAATCAAAGCTGAATCGCAGCATCATGGCAGCGCTTAATATGGTCGCAATGGGATTTGCTATGTTCTTTCCTGCAATGTCCGGCGCTGAGCCGTGGCTCGGCTCGTAAAGCCCGAACTTTGTGTCGTTTAAGGATGCAGAAGCCAGCATACCGATGGAACCGGTTACCATACTTGCCTCGTCGGAGAGAATATCTCCGAACATATTCTCCGTCAGAATTACGTCAAACTGCGCCGGATTCTTGACAAGCTGCATAGCGCAGTTATCCACCAGCATATGCTCTAACGTGACCTCAGGATAGCTTTCCGCAACCTCTTCCACAACTTTTCTCCAAAGTCTGGAAGAATCCAGCACATTTGCCTTGTCCACGCTTGTGACCTTCTTTTTCCGCTTCATGGCAATTTCAAAGCCCTTGATGGCGATTCTGCGAATTTCATTCTCATCATAAGTGAGGGTGTCCGTCGCTTTTCTGACGCCGTCTTCCACCACCGTCTTGCGCTCGCCGAAATACAGTCCGCCGGTCAGTTCACGCATAATCATAATATCAAAGCCCGCCGCGCTGATTTCTTCCTTTAAAGGACATGCCGCCGCAAGCTCCTCATAAAGCAGCGCCGGTCTTAAGTTGGCAAAAAGTTTCAGCTCCTTGCGGATTTTTAAAAGCCCCGCCTCCGGTCTCTTTTCAGGGGGCAGCTTGTACCACGGTGAAGTCGTGGTATCCCCGCCGATGGAGCCCATGAGCACAGCATCCGCCGCTTTTGCCGTGGCAATCGCTTCCTCCGTCAAAGGAATGCCATGCACATCAATGGAAGCGCCTCCCATCAAAATATCCGTAAATGCAGGTTGAAATCCATACTTTTCACCGGCACGCTCCAAAACCTTTTTTGCCTCCGCCACAATCTCCGGACCAATCCCGTCCCCGGGAATACAAGTAATATTCAAATTCATTATGTACGCCTCTTTTCTGATTTAAAGTAAAAAATTGCTTTTTTAATCATAACCTAACAGCGTGAAAAATTCAATAGGAAATCGCTAGGGATACAAAAGCATAGGAGATTTGGGGCGGGGGACGCCGGCATCGGTGCTGTCTGTCTGTGCAGACGCGCTCTCGCTCTATGAAAACGCAGCGGAACGCTAGGCTCGTAAAAAACCTCGCCAAGCGCCGGCGTTTTCAAAAGGTCTGCCCGGACAGACCGCGCCGCTGCCGGCTGCTCTCAGCAAACATACAGCATGGCAAGTTTGCGGAAAGCGGGCCGCAATATACGCTGTTGTAGTTGCTGCCAAGCCAAACTGCTTGTACTCGTACTTTCGCGCCGCCCAGCCTGTACAGCAGACCATTCCCTCATAGTCCATTAAGAAACGTCAGTGCTTAGCGAGGTCTTTTCGAGCTTAGCACTGCTACGTTTCTTGCTGAGCGAGAGCGCGGCTATGAGGGAATGGTCTGCTGTACAGGCGTGCCCTGCCGCAAAAGGCACAAAAAAAGCCTTGAAGCTCTCACTCCAAGACTTTTTACATGCTGCTTTCTTACGCCTCTCCCGGCTTTTCCACACGGCTGATTGCCGATTTCTCCATCGGGATACGGCAGTTCTTATTGTTGCCGAACTCTACAATCACCGTATCGTCATTGATATCAATAACAATGCCGATAAAGCCCGATGTCGTCAGCACACAGTCACCGTTTTCCAATGTTGACAGCATTTCTGCCAGTTTCTTCCTTTCCTTTCTCTGCGGTCTGAAAAGGAAAAACCACATAGCGGCAATCATTCCGCCATATATGATAATCGTCATCAATAAAGTGCCGCCCGCGCTGCCTGCTGCTACATCCGCGGTTCCTGCTCCTGCTTCCGCAAGTAATATACCCATGTTCTGTCCTCCTGTACCTGTCCAGCCTGTTTGTGGACATCTATTGCATATCATACACAAATTCCTGCCATAGGGCAAGCATTTTATAAATTTTTAATCCTGTGACATGTTTTGCAGCTTCTGTTTTTTGTATGCCGCAAACTCTCCTGCGTCCAGTGCAGCCCTGATTTCTTCCATCATGGTGTTGTAAAAATAGAGGTTGTGCAGCACGCAGAGACGCATACCGAGCATCTCCTTAGCTTTGAGCAGGTGCCGGATATAGGCTCTGGAATACCGCCTGCAGGCAGGGCATCCGCAGCCCTCCTCTATCGGGCGCGAATCCAGCTCATATTTTGCATTAAACAGGTTAATCTTGCCTTGATTGGTATAGAGATGTCCATGCCTTCCGTTTCTGGTCGGGTACACGCAGTCAAAAAAGTCAACCCCTCTTTCCACACTCTCCAGTATGTTGGCAGGCGTTCCCACGCCCATCAGGTACACCGGTTTATCCTTTGGCAGAAAAGGAATGGTCTCCTCCAGAATATGATACATCTCCTCATGGGTCTCTCCGACAGCAAGCCCGCCGACTGCATAACCGTCCAGCTCCATCTCCGATATTATCTTTGCATGTTCGATTCGAATATCGGGATAGACAGCCCCCTGATTGATTGCAAAAAGAAGCTGCTGTCTGTTGATAGTATCCTCCAGCCCGTTCAGCCGCTGCATCTCGCTTTTACAGCGTGCAAGCCATCTTGTCGTGCGCTCTACAGAATTTTTCACATAAGTCCTGTCCGCCCTCGCGCTTGGGCACTCGTCAAATGCCATCGCGATAGTGGACGCCAGATTGGATTGTATCTGCATACTTTCCTCCGGACCCATGAAAATCTTCCGCCCGTCGATATGGGAATTAAAATAAACGCCTTCTTCCTTTATTTTGCGAAGACCTGCCAGAGAAAAAACCTGAAAACCGCCCGAATCCGTAAGAATCGGCCTGTCCCAGGACATAAACCTGTGCAGGCCGCCAAGCTGTTTTATGATTTTATCACCGGGTCTGACATGCAGATGATAAGTATTTGACAACTCTACCTGTGTGTGAATTTCTTCCAAATCCTGTGTGGAAACCGCGCCCTTGATTGCCGCCACCGTCCCCACATTCATAAACACCGGCGTCTGGATAACGCCATGTACCGTTTGAAACTCGCCTCTCTTGGCTCTCCCCTCCCGCTTTAACAAACGAAACATATATTACAGATCCTCCCAGAACTCTTCCAATGTAATACCCTTTTCCGTAATGACCGTGGCCGCTTCCACGCCCACATACCGGAAATGCCACGGTTCATAGCCAATCCCCGTAATATATTCCTTGCCTTCCGGATAACGCAGAATAAAGCCATACTCATAGCTGTGCTCCGCAAGCCACTGTCCTGCCGCCGTATCCGCAAAGCCCGTATCCAGCCTCATATAACTGCTGCTGTAAAAATCTATCGCCAGCCCGATTCTGTGCTCACTGGCATTGGGCGACGTCGTTGACATGGAAGCCGTCTTGTATGCATCCATGTAGGACATGCCCGCGTTCATATAGCGGGTTACCTTTTTCTCAAACAAATAAGTCTGCCGGTTGTAATCCCTGTAAGGGGAACACACTACCAGATTCACACCATCGTCCTTTGCCGCCTGCATCATGGCGAGCAGCTCTTCCAGTATCCTCTCGTCACACTGCATACTTCCGGTTATGGTTCCCAGCGGGAACGTATAGTCCTCCGGTATGGAGTGCTGCTTGTTAACCAAAATCAGACGCCAGTCTGAAGAGTCAAAGGTATAGTCGCTGTAATCCGACTCCGGCACATCTTCCTGACCGTTCTCCGTAGTCTCCACAAAATTCCTGTAATCACTGTTACTCTCCAAAATTTCTTCCAGTGTGTAGGTATCCAGCTCCACTTCGGACAAAAGTGCAACATCGTCATAAGTTTCTATATCATCGGTCTCAATATCAATGATGGCAACCTCCGCCTCGTTGACTTCCTGCTCTGCCGCAAGCTGCGCGCCGTCCGCTAAAAGCGCCGCTTCCTCAGTCTGTCTGAGACTTTCCGGCATGGCAAAACTGCTGCTCACTATCATAAAAAGCAGCAATAAAACAGCACAGGAATATCGTTTGCCGTTAGAGACAAGATTGAGCCCCGTGTAATAAACCGAAAGAACCACCATCACGTAGAGTGCCATGGGTTTTTTCAGCCATTTATGCTTTTTTACCTTCGCGCCGCAATTGGCTACGAATTTTTCCCGAAATGTTTTTTTCATTTTTCTTCCTGTCAGTAAAAGTCTATACGAAATTATAATATCACACTTTTCTGAGTATTGCATTACTTTTTTCTATAAAATTCAAAGATTTTTCAACTTTTTTAACTCTTTTTGTATTGCAAGGGCCGCTTATTTTATTGTATGATTGAAAAATGAAGCAGACACACAGCTTTATTGCTTCCAAAATTGTCTTAACATTTCAGAAAAAGGATGGAAAAATAAATGAGCGGTTCATCATATGGCACTATTTTTAAAATCACCACATGGGGAGAATCCCACGGCAAAGCGCTTGGTGTGGTGGTAGACGGCTGTCCTGCAGGTCTTCCTCTTTCCGAGGCCGACATCCAGCCCTATCTCGACAGAAGAAAGCCCGGACAGAGCCGGATTTCTACGCCCCGCAAGGAAGACGATACTGTGGAAATCCTCTCTGGCGTATTTGAAGGGCGCACCACGGGAACCCCCATCTCTTTAATCGTAAAAAACACTTCCCAGCGCTCTGCCGACTACAGTGAAATTGCCTCCTACTACCGCCCGGGACATGCTGACTACACCTTTGATGCCAAGTATGGCTTTCGTGACTACAGGGGCGGCGGACGTTCCTCCGGACGCGAAACCATCGGTCGTGTGGCGGCCGGCGCCATTGCCGCAAAGCTCCTTGCCCTGCTCGGCATACGCGTCACCGCCTACACACGTTCCATCGGACCCGTCGAAGCTGACTTATCCGTTTTTGACAGGGAAGCCATCCTGTCAACGCCAACGGCCATGCCGGATTATGACGCTTCCGCACGCGCAGAAAGCTATTTGAAGGATACCATGGCAGAGCTTGATTCCGCAGGCGGCGTTATGGAATGTCTGGTGGAGGGTATGCCTGCCGGCATCGGCGATCCGGTATTTGAAAAGTTGGATGCCAACTTAAGTAAAGCAGTTATGTCCATCGGCGCTGTCAAAGCAGTCGAAATCGGCGACGGTATGCAGGTATCCCATGCAAAGGGCAGCAGCAATAACGACGCCTTCTGCATGAACGGCGACGCAGTTTCCAAAAAGACCAACCACGCAGGCGGTATCTTGGGCGGTATGAGCGACGGCTCTCCCATTTTGGTGCGTGCCCATGTAAAGCCCACACCGTCTATTTTCAGACCGCAGGAAACCGTAGATAAAAATAACCGGGAAATATCCGTCCAGATAAAAGGACGCCATGACCCGGTCATCGTTCCCCGTGCGGTCGTCGTCATGGAATCCATGATTGCCATTACCATCGCCGACGCGCTTCTGCTCAACATGAGCGCATGCACGGAACACATTGTAGATTTTTACCAAAAATAAACTGGCTATGCTTTGGAAACGCCTGCCACAGACTCCCTGTATACGATGGAGCAGTCTATGGTCACAACCCTTGCGCCCGCATCGGGCGTTTCCAGTCTTCTCTGCATCAGGCTCACCGCCTGCTCTGCCATAAAATTACGCTTGACATGCACCGATGTAATCGGCGGCTCCGATATTTCGGCGTACAAAACATCGTCAAAACCGACCACGCTGATATCCTCCGGCACCTTAATCCCCATCTGCTTTAGCTGCCGGATTAACAGGTACGCGGCATGGTCATTGTTGCAGACAAACGCGGTGGGCAGTTTATCCGGCAGGGCAAATTCCTGCAGAATCCCCTTATCATTCCTGTCGTCAATCCGGTTCCTCGGATTGATTTCCAGATTTTCCTCCAAAAGCGCTTTACAATATCCCATATACCTGTCATTGACACTGTTGGTATAATTTTTATTTCCCAGAAAACAAATTTCCCGATGCCCCTGCTCTAACAGATAGCTTGTCAATTCATAGCTCGTCTGGTAGCTGTTGGAAATCACGGAATCCGCTTCGATGCCACGATAATAGAAATCAAGGCATACTACGGGAATCCTGCGCTCCACAATGCCGGCGACAAATCTTTTGGAAAACTGTCCCAAAAGCATAATGGCATCGTTTTCCAGCACCACCGGATTCAGATACAGATTTCTCTCATCCTCCCTGTTCACATAAATCATGGAGAATTTCATGCTGCTGCGCCACTCCTGCTCCGTCAGCCGCTTGTACAATTCATTATAAAACTTTTCATTCGGCTCAAAATAAACCTCCGAAAAAAGCACTGCAATCCGGTACTTTACCCTCTTTTTGTACTCATACCCCATTTCATCAGCTTTTTTAAAAATAGCCTGCTTTGTCTCCTCCGAAATGTCCTCGCTGTCATGAAAACACTTGGATATCGTCATCTTGGATACGCCCAACTCTCTCGCTATATCCTGCATGGATACCTTTTTCATTCCTACACCCCCAATGTATCAATACCTTTTCTAAACCAGCTTTTCCACCAGTCCCATACAACCGTTTCCGCCTTTGATTTCCAGTAAAACAGGATTCCCGCCATACCCTGCAGAAATCATTCCTGTAAGAGAAAAATCAATTGTCACGGCAATTTTTTCCCGTCTCCCAATCCGCTCAAAATAAAACAACTGTCCGTTCATCGCTATTTTTCCATATTTCCCTGTCCGCAGCGCTTCATGCTCTCTTCTCAGGGTGAGCAGACTTTGATACAGCTCTTGTAAGCCGCCCTCTCTTTGCAAATCCCAGTCAATCAACCCCCTCGCATAATCTCTCGTCCGCTCCCTGGCATAGCCAAACGCCTCTTCTTCAGTCTTCCCCAAAAGAAGCATCTTTTCATACGCATATCTTCCCTGCGCATCCTGCAGGTCCTGACTGCTTTCGATTCGTACATCCGCAAGGGGCATCTCTTCCCCTTGATATAGAAAAGGAATCCCCTTTGCCGTCAGCAGAAACAACGCCAACAGCTTTGCCGCCTCCACATTTTCGCTGCACAGTCTGGAAAAATGCCGGCGCATATCGTGCGAACTGAAAAACAAGGTTGGGTTGATACCCGCCGCTTCCATGGCAGTCACCTGCTCTGCCAGATACGCTTCGTCCCACTTTTCCATGCTGCCCAGATTAAAATTAAACGCCGCATCCAGAAGCCCTTTGCCTGTGTAGGACTGAATCGTCTGCAAATCATCATCCCCGATTTCCCCCAACAGAAATGCATCGGGATAGGTGTGCACAAACGCTGACAGCCCTGCAACCGCCTCTCTCACACCCTTTTGGTTTTTGTCGTAAATATGTTTTTGTATGCCGTCATCACAGGGATTATCCTTCGCAAACGCTGCTTTATCCGTCTTTAAAAAATTTATCACATCAAGCCTAAAACCGTCAACTCCCTTATCCAGCCAAAACCGAAGAATTTCCTTACATTCTTCTAAAATTGCAGGATTACTCCAGTTCAAACATGCCTGTTCTCTGGAAAAAGCATGGTAGTAATACATGCGCCTGATTTCGTCATACTCCCACGCACCGCCGTCAAAAAACGATTCCCAATTGTTGGGAATCTTCTCGCGCCAGATATAATAATCCCTGTACTTTTCCTGATTTTCACGGCTTTTCAAAAACCACGCATGGCTGGTCGAGGTATGGTTCAACACCATATCCGCAATCACCCGGATTCCCGCATCATGAGCCGCTTCCAAAAGTCTGTCGAAATCTGCCTCTGTCCCATATTTTTCATGAACTGCAAAATAGTCGCTGACGTCATAACCATTGTCCACAAGCGGCGAAGGATAAAACGGGGTCAGCCAAATTGCGCCGACCCCCAATTCCTTTAAATAATTCATTTTACTTGTCACACCCGGCAGATCGCCAATGCCATCTCCGTTGCCATCACAAAAGGACGGCACATAAATTTCATAAAAAACCGTATTTTCAAACCATCCGGAATTTTCTCCCATCACGCAATCCCATCCTAAATTTATGCATCAATAAAGTCGTTCGCCTGCACTAAAAAGGATTTTGCACCGGCTTATACTGCACTTCACAGTCGGATACGCCCACATACAAAAACAGGGTATCTGCTTCCTTGTAAAGCCCTCCGCTGAACAGCACATCCACCAAATCCTCACGTTTGCTTTCTCCCGCCAGAAATTCACTCCGCTCAGCAAGAATGACAGGCATGGTATGTTCTCTCGTCTCGGGATTCAGCCGAAAAGTCATGGGATAGTAATGTCTGACGCCCTCAGGTTTAAAGCACGCCATATGTCCCAAAACGCCTATCTCACCATTTTCAAGCAGGTATGCGGCATTGACGCCTCCCCACTCATCGGGCAGAAACAACTCCAGCAGCGGCGCGTTTTCTATCACTTCCTCCGTCACGTCCGAAAGTCCGTCCACAACGGTAAAGCCAACCTTTCCCCTGCCGCCCTTTTCTCCCTGCGGTCTGGTAAAAACACCAACTCTTTTATCCGCAAGTTCAACCAGACGCACATCCTTCATACCTATGGGACCTTTCACAAAAGGACGCAGCTCCGTCAGCCGCCCGCCGATAAAAAATGCGGTTCTCCATGCAACCCAATCGGGATTTTCCGGATGCGGAAATACCTCCGTGCCGCCGAGAATATACTGTCCATCTACCATTGTAAGGCAGGGATCCTGCAGTTGAAAGCGCAGCAAGCCTTCTGCCGGTACATAGACGTCTTTCTTTGTTTCTTCAAAAAAGACAGTCTCCGATTTCTCGCTGTCCCTTGGCTCCACACGCGCGCAGATAAGCTTTTTCCCTTCATAGGAAAAAGGCGCCGTCGGGTTGTATATGTCTTTGCCGTCCACCCCGCAAAAAACCGGCTTTACCGCCTCTGCCTGCACAGTTCCTCTATTTTCCCTGTGCTCTTTCAACAAACTGTCAATACTCTGTATTTCCATGGTTCCTCTCATTCCGCCGCGTCATCGGCATTGTAGTAAGATTTGCTATTTACGCAGACAATTGATCCATTATTTCCTGCAATGTGATTCTTGCACGGCAGATTTTATCGTCCGCCGCACCATAATAAATCCACAATTCGCCGCCTTCCAAAATGCAGCCGCAGGTGAAAACCACCTTTCCGAAAAAGCCGTTCGTCTCATAGTCCTTCTCCGGCTCAAAAATGGGAAGCTTCGCTTTCTTTATTATTTTGCCCGGTTCCTGCAGTTCTGTCAACATGGCGCCCAGACAGTAACGGCTGTTTTTATCCGCCGCATGGTATATGTGCAGCCAGCCGGCATCCGTATATACGGGCGGCGCACCACTTCCAATCCTGCCGTTCTCCCAGCCATCTTCGGAAACACCGCACACATGCCTGTGATTGCCCCAGTGGATTAAATCCGGCGAATCTGCCTGCCAAATATCCGGCGTCCCGATTTCAAACGGAACGGGGCGGTGAAAAGCCTGATACGAACCGCTGATTTTTCTCGGAAAAATAACCACGTCTTTATTTTCTGGTGGAAATGCCGCTCCAAGCCGTTCATAGCTCTCAAAATCCTTCGTCAAAAGAATCGCCGGCATCGCACCAAGCTCCGATACCGCAGTATAAGTAATACAGTAGGTTGCTTCCTCCTCCAGATACACAATCCGCGGATCCTCCATTCCCCAGCGCTCATAGCGCCCGTTCCAGCTTAACGCAGGCTTTTCATCGACGGCAAAATGGATTCCGTCACTACTCCTCGCAAGTCGCAGATGGGAAATAGAAGTCAGGTATTTGATTTTTGCAATTCCCGACGGCGTTCTCTTACATATCATACGGGAATCCGAAAAATCATACGCTTCCATTTCCGCTTTATGCACCGTCACCGTTTTCAGCGCATCCTCCAGTTCGTCATAAACAGGAATCTGCAGTTCTTCCTCCTTTTGCTCCCTGCAGGATTCCGCCACTCTGCAAAGAAGCAGGTACTTATCTTTATATTTGACAGCGCCGCAGTTAAAAACGCCGTCCACCTTCAGCCAGTCGTGGGAAGGCTTTACGTCTTTTGCCTCTATAATCGGATATTCTGGTTCTCTTATCATGATCGCTCCTGTCTGCATGCTTTCACATACTTATAAATTCAGTCATTATCACTCAAATCGCAGCCGGATATCAGTCTTATCGCATGTACCGTCCTTCATATACAGCTCTATCAGAACTGTCTTGCTGCCGCTTCCATAGTCCTTGGTCTGAAAGGATACCTTATCAGCTCCTGTAAATTCCGTGACAACCCCGTCTATGGTAAGCAATATCCTGTCCACTTCTCCCTCCTGATTGGTCGAAACACATTCCAAATCAAGCTTTACTGTACCGCTCACCGTATCGTTGTTGGCAAGATTGCCGATATGAACAGAAGCCGCATCTGATGCAATCCAGTTTCCGTCCACAAAATAGTTTGTTCCCGTATGCTCCACCCGGCTGCCTGCCGCAAGCTCTATGAGTACCACGGCTTCTCCTGCCGCAAGCGTAACCTCAGCCGTCCCGGAAACGCCGCTTGCGATCACTTCTTTTTTGACGCTGTTAAACAAATCGAAGCTTCCATCCGGCAATGTATAAGTAACTGTCTTTTCCGTATCGTATGGATTAAACAAAAGCCACGTATCATACGTATTCCGTTCCGACACCTGCGCATTACAGTTGATTTTCAGAATACCGGACACGTCAGTCGGATGAATGACCGCTCCCATCATACCCATATGCGCACCGCTGTATAAAGAAAAATCGGTTTCCGCCCAGCCGTAGACAGTAGGATCTCCTCCAAACCACGGCGTTTTGCTGTTCTGGCTCTTCCGGATTCCCTCATAAGGAACGCAATACCCCCATTCCTTTATCTGCTCTAAAAGCGCTTCGTCAGAAGCCGCCGACTGATTCTCCGGACCTGTCGTATCCGCAAAGAAATACCTACTGTTTGACGCAATCTGCAGATACCATGTTCCGAGCGCCTGTGCATAGCGGGTATCATATTTTGCAAGGGAGGACATGGCATAGGCTGCCGCAAAGGTATTCATGGCAAAAGCGTAGCCGCCGCCGTCGGTAGTGCTTCCCATCAGGCCATTCATGCAGTAGTCACCCCACTCTCCTGCTATGGAACCCCAGCCGCCGCGCGGTATGGAACCGCCGTTCATCACATCATTGATAAAGCCTTCTACATCATACGCTGTCCCATATTCTGCATTGAGCTTTGCCGCCAGCGCGGGTGCAAAATACAGAAGCGCTTCATAAAGAGAGCTTCCCTCAAAGGTATCCACAAAAGCCATGCAGGTTTTTGCCATCTCCAGATAGCGTTCCTCCCCGGTAAGCTCATAGCCGTACCACATCAGCACCGCAATGCCTGCCGCCGAATCCGGCTCCTTCCAGATATCGTTCTGATAAGGCTGCATTTCCGTAAAGTCAAAGCCCGTATAGTTAAAGCCGTCGCCCGCCGCCATAATTTCAGCGGCCTTGTACCAGCTCTCTATTGTCGAAAGTGCATCTTCCCTGATTTGCGCTTCCTCAGGATAACAGACCGATACCTGTGTATATAGTATCGCCGGATAGATCAAATACCACATGGAAGTGGTCTTGGAAGAACCCGCCGGATTATTCAATATTATGTTTTCTTCCTCGGAAAAATAGGCGTGAAGCCGGCTCACATAATCGACGCCATTCTGAGATGACTTGTCGATTCCCATAAGCGTTGCGCTCAAAACGGAGGCCACCGTCGTCACAGCTTCCTCGCTGCCGTCATTTCCAACCCTTCCGTCCCCTACATACGCTGCCAGTCCGAAAGTGTCATAGGTTTCATCCGTCCACAAAAACGGCGCATAAACGCCCGTGAGAGCTTCGTTATAAACCAGATTGTCAAAGGCTTTGGCTCTTTCCCCGTAGTCAAACCATTCGTAATCTTTCGGGAGCACAGATGAATATCTGCTCACTCTGTCAATATTTTTTTGCCCCGCCATAGAAGTTGTACTGCCCTCTGTATTGTTCCGACCGCATGCGGTCGGAACAATAAGAGCTGCTATTAATAACACTGCCAGTTGTTTTTTCATAGTCGCCACTTTATTATTTGGTATTTACAACAACGATTTCAGATACGGATACAGTTCCTTCAGGACCGCCTGCAGGATAAATCCAAAGCTTAATCTTGCACTGCTCGCCGTAGATGTCCTTGAAGTCATCGCCAAGCGCTTCCGTCAGCTTAACGCCTGCATACTTGTTCCACTTTAAGTTGTTGTCGTTGATGATATAGAGACCCCATTCATGGTCTGCAATCGGGTTTTCGGGAACAATCTTCATACCCCAGTTATAGCCGTCGGGATTCTCAAAAATCTGCGCTAAAATCATAGGTTCCTTGGACAAATCAATTTCAAAGTAACCGGATTCCACGCCGCCCCAGCCGTCTGCTGCCGCTTTAATCGTCACATATCCATCTGCATCATTGGTAGATTCCACGGTTCCTGCACCACTTCCCTCGGAAGGCGTCTGCATGGAGCCCCAGGACGCGATATCCTTATAGGTAAAGGTCTGTGCTACTTCCCAGCCGCCGCTTGCCTTTTTGTCACCGCATCCGGTGAGGCAACCTGCAATCATTACTACTGCCAAACTTGCTGCTAACCATTTTTTCATCATAATTTTTTCCTCCACTTTGTATTGTGTGTTTTTAATATATTTGCTTTATCCCTTTACACCGCCCATCTTTACGCCTTCCATAAAGTACTTCTGCGCGTAAAGAAGAAGTGCAATAACAGGGATTAATGCCATAAAAGATGCTGCCATCAGGGGACCCCAGAGAGTCTCTCCCGTCATGGAACTGAACGAAGCCAGCGCTAACTGTATGGTGTATTTAGGCTGTGAATCGATATATATCAACTGTCCCAAAAGGTCGTTCCACGTTCCCATAAAGGACCAGAGGCTGATGGTGATTAACGCCGGCTTTGCCAGCGGAACGAATATCATGCGGAACACCTTTAAATTCCTTGCTCCGTCTATCCACGCTGCTTCCTCATAATCCCTCGGAACTGTCTCAAAATACATCCTGAGGAAGAAGATGAAGGAAGCGGAGCCGCAGAATGCCGGCAGCACCAGCGGCACGTAGCTGTCTGAAAACCCCAGTGCCGACCACACCATAAAGGTAGGAATCATGGTTACTTCATAGGGAAGCATCATGGTTGCCAGCATAATCATAAACAGAAAATTGCGTCCCTTAAAATGAAACCTGGCAAACCCAAACGCCACCAGCGCCGATACAAAAACTTCGCCCAGAATCTTGGGAATCGCTATCACCAGTGTGTTAATCATACACTTAAAAATCGGCACTACTTCCAATGCCCGCGTATAGTTGGCAAGGGTTGCTTTTTTGGGAAACCACCTGATTGGCATGGAGAATATTTCATTTTCAACTTTAAAGCTGGTACTTACCATCCATACAAACGGCAATAACATAATCACTGCGCCAAAGATGGTTACCACATACCACATAACTGTTTTGATTCGTTTAAACCAAATTTCGCCTGTTTTTGTTTTTTTCATGTCTGCTCCCTCTCCATCCGCCGTTACTCACTGTATACCCAGTATTTCTTGGTCCAGTTTACAATAAAGGTCAGCGCCAGTATGATGACGAAGAGCACCCATGCCAAAGCTGTCGCATATCCCATTCGGTAATGTCCGAATGCTTCTTCATACAAATAAACCATATAGAAATTTCCTTCTTTTCCCGCACCGCCAAGAACATAGGCATCCGTAAATTTCCGGAATGCGCCGATAATGCCCAGCACGAGATTGTAGAAGATAATCGGCGTCATCAGCGGAACCGTAATATATCTCACTCTTTGGAATACATTTGCACCGTCAATCATGGCTGCACCGTACAAATCTTCCGGAATATCCTTTAACGCTGCCAGATAGGTTAAAAGACTTCCGCCGGCGCCCCATACCGCCATAATCAAATAAGAAGGAAGCACCCAGTTCGGATCGTAGAGCCAGTCAGGACCCTGTATGCCGAAGAAAGAAAGCACGCCGTTCAACAGACCGTAGCTCGGGTCTAAAATCCACTTGAATACAATGGCAACTGCCACGCCGGAAACAATCGCGGGCATATAATAAATTACCCGAAAAATACCGGAACCCTTTCTGTTCTTTGATACCAGCACCGCCATTGTCAGTGAAGTCGCAATAATTAACGGCACCGCAATCACAGCATATCTAACAGTTACCCAGAGGCTTCTGACAAACTCTTTTGAGGAAAAGAGCATTTTATAGTTCTTAATACCTGTAAACGTTGCATTGCCTACAATATCCCAATCCGTCATACTGATATAGACTGCCGCTATCATCGGAAACGCCGTAAAGACAATCAGTCCTATCAGCCACGGCAGAATAAAGAAGAACCCTGCTTTCTCTCTATTTTTCATACTATCCTCCACTTACTTCCGCTGATTAATCAAATCTCTCGAATATGCTGCTATCTCATCCATTTCCGCCTTGTAATCAAAGTTACTGTCGCTCAAAAGCTGTACATAAAGATTGTACCAGAGCTTATCGTTGATATCCGACCATTCCGGAATGTAATTTGCACTTCTTGCATACTCCATCGTGTATGCTATGGTTTCCATCGCATTTTCCTTAGTTGCATTGATATCGATAACATTATCAAGGGAATCCTTAACCGGAGGCGCTATCTTCCACTCGAAGAATGCCTGTGTGACAGCTTCCAAAGCTTTGTATGCCGTTTCATCGCCTTCAAGGGATTTTGCCATTACTGTGGAGGCAGTCCAGTCAAAACTCCATGAGCCGCCGCCATCGCACACAGGCAGGGGCGCATAGCCGATTTCAAACTGCTCATCTTCGCTCATTGCTGCTACCTTTATTTCGAAATTGTCCTGCATACCGCCGAAATACATTGCCACTCTCTGCTTTTCAAACCAGACATTGTTGTCGCCCAGACTGGAAACCTCTGCATATCTGGGAGATAAGCCCTCTGCCACGATTGTCTGGAGATATCCCATTCCTCTCTTTGCATCCTCAGAGTCCAGAACGATCGTAGTGCCATCCTCGCCGATAATGTCACCGCCGCCGGCCCAGATAAAGGTTTCGATATTCGGCCAGCCGTCAATCACCGTTCCGTACACGCTGTTTCCTCTGTATTCCTTACCAGAAAACTGCCTGCACACATCAATAAACTCTGCCCATGTCCAGTCATCCGTCGCTTCCGGACAAGGAATGCCAAGTTCCTCAAACATTGTCTTGTTGTAATACACCATCATAGGATTGGCGATCCAGGGCAGCCCCCAGTAGGAGCCGTTATACTGTGCAGAAGCAAGTACGCCTTCATAAAACATATCCGGTTTCAGTGTGCTGCTCGCTTCAAATTGAGCCGTAATGTCCGCCAGTGCTCCCATATCCGCGTATTTGGATATCAGTTCCTGTGTAAGCCAGAAAAAATCCGGACTCTTTCTCGCTGCAATCTTTGTGGAAATCTTTACATAATAGTCGGAAGGAATACTGAGCACCTCAATGGTATACTCTCCATTCGCTTCCTCATTTACCTTGTCGATTATCTGCTGAAATTCCTGCAGTTCTGTTCCGGCAGCCCAAGTCGCAAAAGTATAAGTCTTTTTGCCTGACTTTGACGAAGAATCGCCGCATCCGGTAAGAGCCGCCAGCATAACTGTTATCAGGATAACACTCAATACCTTTTTCATATTTATACCCATCCTTTCCTGTTTTCTGCTCTTTTCTCCGTTCCCGAGCAGTCTGTTAATGTAACTTTTCTTTCCTTATTTTGTAACTTTACTTTATGAAATAAATATAACCAATTTTATCCTGAAAGTCAATATACTTTTATAATTTTGTACATATTACGAAAAATTCCTCTTCTCTTTTTGTCTATTTTGCTATTTTCTTTCGTTTATTTGTAACTGTACATAATATTGTTTTTATATATTTGGATATATCGAAATGATTCATTTTTTGTTCTCAATTATATATAGCATACGCCAAAGCCGCTTTGTTATGCATAAAAAAACCACCAGACCTAAAGTCTGATGGTTTTCTTTTTCATTTACTGTTTTGATAAGCCAAAATGTCTATACTATACTTTACTTATTTGCTGCATAATAGTCGTCAAACATTTTGTTTACGGCATCCAAGGTGTCATAAGAAATGCCGGGAAGCTTGCTGCCCCATGTACCTTCAGCTTTCTTGAAGCCCTTTTCGATTGCAGCCTGCATCTCCTTCATCTTATCCACATCATCGCCCGCAAGTGCGCTTGCAAAATCAAAAAGACGGGAAGCGGTCTGCTTTACACCATAATAACCGTCCTCTGCGATGTCTGCCTGTGCCTGCGCTCTGGTTGCAGGATCTACCTGTGCCTTGCCACTTGCTAAAAACTTCCAGATGTCGTTAGCCTGTCCGTATGCGTTTGCCTGCTGGGACATCATCTTCTGCACCATAGATACAAGCTGGCTCTGCCTGCTCTCTGCATCCGCCTGCAGCTTAGACACTAACGCGCTTCTCTCCTCTTTACTCATCTTGTTTACAGAGTAAGTAGCTTTCTTTTCTTCACCATTGGAAGCTTCATACACGGCGCCGGCTTCTGTCTTGCCGGATTCCGTCGTTTCTGCCGCTTTGGACGTCGCTGTGTAATCATTACTGTAGCTCGTCTGTACAGCAGTACTTGAATTTACTGCACTAACACTCATTTTTTACCCTCCTTGACTTTTGTTTTGCAAATCCATTTGCCTATTTTTATATTACTTCGACTATTATATCGGCATAGGAAATAAATTCCTTAACACTTTTATCCTTCTATTTTATAAAAAGTAATACAATTAGGCCTGTCCACCGGAATTTCTTTTGCCGACATCATCATAAGTCCCTTCTCCATATCCACCGCAAAGAAAGTCATGGTGTCAGAAGCATGGTTTAAGGATACTAAATGCCGGTTATCGGGAAAGATTGCCGCATCCTTCGGATATTCTCCGCTTATCGGCAGGCAGAAAAGTTTCTCGAGCATACCGCTTTCCTGGTCCACTTTAAAAATGGCAACCGAATTCTCTCCTGCGGTTGAAGCAAGCAGATAGTTGTAATCCTCGGAAAAGGTCAGCGCGCTCGCCGAGCACCCATAATCTTTTTCATCGGATTCCGTCGTCACAATTGTCTGTATCCTTTCAAAATAAGGATTGTTATTCCTCTCTTCGTAGGTATAAACCGTAATGTTACATGCCAGTTCATGTACGACATAAA
The DNA here is from genome assembly GCA_014804445.1 of Lachnospiraceae bacterium. Taxonomy (GTDB): domain Bacteria; phylum Bacillota; class Clostridia; order Lachnospirales; family Lachnospiraceae; genus Acetatifactor. The sequence goes on from JAAUZU010000040.1 coordinate 48,194, forward strand.
TAAATCTGCCGTTTTTGGATATCTTGATATGTCTTGGCGCAGACTCGATATCACCGCGCACCACATCCGCAAGACTCAGCGTTCCTCTCTCATGATCAAGGCGGTATACATTGACATGGTCCATACCCTGATCCGCCACCAAAAGGTATTTATTGTCATGGGTCATTCTGGCACAGTTGACATGCGGTCTGAAATTGCGCTCCGCCACACTGCCGAGCCCTTTGTGATAAATTTCATCGGTGATGTTGCCAATGGAGCCGTCTTCGTTTAAGCGCAGTACGGTCAGTTTGCCGTCGTGATACCCTGCAACAAAGAGGAACTTGTCCTCATAGTCGGTGCACAGATAACACCCTCTCATCCCATTAATCGGGGCGAAATTAATCAATTCCAGACTGCCGTCCTTCAAGATATGGTATGCCTCCACGCCAAAGTCCGTTATGGAATACAAATATTTCTTGCTCTTGGAAATCGTAACATAAGAAGAATTGGTAATCTCTACCTGATCCTTTTCCGTAAACCTTCCGTTCTCCATATCCACATCATAAATTTTGATGCCGTGTTTATCTCCCATTGTATAAGTAGATACATAAGCAACGTATTTTTCCATGCTGCCTCCTCCGTTTCTGCAAGCTTAGAAATTCTCTTTTCATTAAATATACCATATTATCCTTTTTTTGTTAATGAAAACTTATATTTTTTTAGATTTTTCTTTTTTTACACGTTTTTACATAAGTATAGAAAATATGCGTTGCTTTTTTAGGCGTTTCATTATAAAATGAAACGTGCATGCATTCGGTTTTTGAACTGGAATATACGGGCTTTTGGCAGCCGTTTTATTTTAATGATTCAGGGAGGTTTAAAATTATGAAAGACGTACTGGTAAATTTGGAGCATATTTCCAAAACATATGACAATCATATGGTGCTGGACGATTTGAATCTCTACATCAGGGAAAATGAATTTCTGACCCTGCTTGGCCCCAGCGGCTGCGGTAAGACGACTACCCTGCGTATTCTGGGCGGTTTTGAACAGCCGGATACCGGCAAGGTTATTTTTGACGGTGCGGACATTACCTGTATGCCCGCAAACAAACGCCCCCTGAACACGGTTTTCCAGAAATATGCCCTCTTTACGCATATGAATATTGCGGAAAATATTGCTTTTGGGCTTAAAATCAAAAATAAAACCAAGGATTATATCAACGATAAAATTAAATATGCCCTGAAGTTGGTCAATTTGGACGGCTATGAAAAAAGGATGCCGGACTCTCTTTCCGGCGGCCAGCAGCAGCGTATTGCTATTGCGCGCGCGATTGTAAACGAACCACGTCTTCTGCTTTTGGACGAACCGCTCGGCGCTTTGGATTTAAAGCTCAGACAGGATATGCAGTATGAGCTGATCCGTCTGAAAAACGAGCTTGGCATTACCTTTATTTATGTGACTCACGATCAGGAGGAGGCGCTCACCATGTCCGACACCATCGTAGTCATGAATCAGGGCTATATCCAGCAAATAGGATCGCCTGAACGCATTTACAACGAACCCGAGAATGCTTTTGTGGCAGATTTCATCGGAGACAGCAACATCATCGGCGGCACCATGATTCAGGATCGCCTTGTGGAAATTCTGGGCGCGCGTTTTGCCTGCGTCGATGAAGGCTTCGGGCAGAACAAACCTGTCGATGTGGTTATCCGCCCCGAGGATGTCGAGCTTGTAAAGCCTGAGGAAGGCACTATACAAGGCGTTGTTTCCCACATTATTTTTAAAGGCGTCCACTACGAAATGGAGGTACAGGCAGGCGGTTTTGAATGGCTGGTTCACTCCACGCGCATGTTCCCTGTCGGTACGCCGGTGGGTATTCAGGTAGAGCCTTTTAATATTCAGATTATGAACAAACCGGAATCAGAAGACGAGGAGGCGGTAAAAACAGATGAATAAGAAAATGCTTTCCCTCCCCTACCTGTTCTGGTGCGCCGCATTTATCATCATTCCTCTCTGTATGGTGGTATACTATGGTCTTACGGACAAAACAGGCGCTTTTACGCTGGCGAACATTGCCGCCATTGCCACGGCAGAACATTCCAAGGCACTGTGGTTTTCCCTGCTGCTCTCATTTGTGGGGACTGCAATCTGCCTGCTTTTGGCATATCCGCTTGCCATGATTTTATCGGGCATGAAGGTCAGCCAGCACTCTTTTATTGTGCTTATTTTTATACTTCCCATGTGGATGAACTTTCTGCTGCGCACCATGGCATGGGAAACGCTTTTGGAAAAGAACGGCATTATCAACACGGTGCTGCGTTTCCTGCACCTGCCGTCCCTCAATATTATCAATACACCGGCAGCTATCATACTCGGCATGGTATACAACTTCCTGCCCTTCATGGTTCTGCCCATCTACAATGCACTGACTAAAATAGACCCGAATGTCGTCAACGCGGCAAAGGATTTGGGAGCCGGTTCTGTCCAGACTTTTTGTCGGATTATCTTCCCCTTAAGTCTGCCCGGTGTCATCAGCGGCATCACCATGGTATTTGTGCCGGCGCTTACCACCTTTGTAATATCCACCCTGCTCGGCGGCAGTAAAATCCTGCTCATCGGCAACGTCATTGAACAGGAATTCACCCAGACCGGCAACTGGCATTTGGGAAGCGGTCTTTCCATTGTCCTTATGATATTTATTCTGGTCAATATGGTGTTGTCCGCCATATTTGACAAAGAAGGAGAGGGAGCAACCTTATGAAAAATGCAGCAAGACGTATCTACATTGCCCTTATTTTTATATTTATGTACGCTCCTATCGCCACACTTGGCGTCCTGTCCTTTAATGCGAGTAAATCCCGTGCCAAATGGGGAGGCTTTACCTTCAAATGGTATCTGTCGCTTTTTGAAAACAAAGACATCATGCAGGCTCTCTGGAACACACTTGCCATCGCGCTGATTTCCTCCGTGATTGCAACTGTCGTCGGCACGATTTCCTGCATTGCCATTCAGGGCATGAAAAAGAAAGGACGCGCCATCGTATTAGGGATTACCAACATTCCCATGCTGAATGCCGATATCGTAACAGGCATTTCCCTTATGCTGCTCTTTATCGTGCTGGGCATCCGGCTGGGATTTTTTACCATCCTCCTGGCGCATATTACCTTTAATATACCCTACGTGATTTTAAGCGTCATGCCCCGTATGAAACAGCTCAATCCCAGTGTCTACGAGGCGGCTCTGGATCTTGGTGCTTCCCACGTGCAGGCGTTTTTCAAGGTAATTTTTCCGGATATCCTGCCCGGCATTCTATCCGGCTTTTTGATGGCTTTTACCATGTCCTTAGACGATTTTATTATTACATACTTTACAAAAGGTCCCGGAATTGATACATTATCTACGAAGATATACACAGAGGTGCGCAAAGGCATTAAACCGGAAATGTACGCTCTGTCCACCATTATTTTTGTGGTGGTTCTGGTCTTGCTGTTTCTCGTAAACAGAACACCAAAAGAAAAGCCCGCAAAATAGCGGGATCTTGAAAGGGAGGAATCATTATGAAAAAATTGTTATCTCTGGGGCTCTGCCTTGTTATGACCGTCTGCCTGTTTTCCGGCTGCGGCTCCTCAGACAAATATCCCAATGGAAAGGTGTATGTCTATAACTGGGGAGAATATATAGACGAAGAAACCATCAAGCTTTTTGAGAAAGAAACCGGTATCGAAGTTATTTACGATGAATTTGACACAAACGAAACCATGTATCCCAAAATTGAAGCCGGCGCTTCCAATTATGACGTTGTCTGCCCTTCTGACTATATGATTCAAAAAATGGTTGACAATGATTTGCTTGCCGAATTAAACTGGGATAACCTTCCCAACGCCCGTGCCAATATCGGTGCAGAATATTACGAACAGTCCCTCGCCTTCGACCCGGGCAACCGCTACTCTGTTCCGTACTGCTGGGGCACTGTGGGGATTTTGTACAATACCACTATGGTAGATGAACCTGTCACAAGCTGGTCCATTCTTTGGGACGAAAAATATAAGGACAATATCTTAATGCAGGATTCTGTCCGCGATTTGTTTATGGTTGGCTTAAAAGAACTGGGCTATTCCATGAACAGCACAAATGAAGCAGAGCTGCAGGAGGCCAAGAACCTGCTGATTACCCAGAAACCCCTTGTGCAGGCATATGTTATCGATCAGGTCCGCGATAAAATGATTGGCGACGAGGCGGCGCTTGGTGTTATCTATTCCGGAGAAGCCATTTATACGCAGCGCGAGAATCCCAATTTAGCTTATGTTATTCCCGAGGAAGGAACCAATGTCTGGATTGATAGCTGGGTGATTCCCAAAACCGCAGAAAACAAAGAAAACGCAGAGAAGTTTATTGATTTCATGTGCCGCGGTGACATTGCGCTGATGAACTTTGAATTTATTACCTATTCTACCCCAAATACGGCTGCAAGGGCATTGATTGAGGACGACGATATCCGCAATTCTGAAATCGCCTTTCCGGATTTGTCACAGTACAACAATCTGGAGACCTTCTCCTATTTAGGCGAAGAGGCTGACGCACTCTACAATGACCTTTGGAAGGAAATCAAATCCTACACCTCTTATTAAGAGGGTAAAATATGGCTCCATCGTCAAGATGATTTTATCAAAAAATGCCGCAGGAACGATTCAACTCCTGCGGCGTTTTTATAATTTAATTCCTTATTTATTTTTCAATACTTCTTTGATTGCATTGATAACCTGTTCCGGCTCATAGGGCTTACAGATAAACTCCTTTGCCCCCAGCTTCAACGCATCCATCAACTTAGAAGACTGCCCTGCTGCCGTCACCATAATCACATTTGCATCTGCATCAAATTCCTTGATTTCCTTAAGACAACAGATTCCGTCCTTCTCCGGCATGGTGATATCCATCGTCACGGCATCGGGCTTAAGCTCCTTGTAAAGCTTCACGCCCTCTTCACCATTGGCAGCCTCTCCTGCTATATCATGTCCGATGCCCTCCACAATAGTGCGAAGCATCCTTCTGGACATCTTGGAATCATCTATAATCAAAATTTTTGCCATATTTTTATCCTCCTATACTTGTCCCATAACAATAAAACTTGCTTTTTTTCCTCTGACACAGACCGGCACACGTAAAACAGCCGTATCCTTAATGGAGGAAGACGTTTCAAAAAAGATAGGCGGAAGCAATTCGGAATCAATACCGCCCCTGCTCAGCGATGTAGCATACAAACCATTGACACAATTTAAAAATTCTCCGGCAGCATCCAGCATGTCTTCCTTCTCAAGCGGCAGGCTCTCCTTGCAGTAAGCAGCCGCTATCACAGCAAGACCGCCATCTTCCTCAGCAAATCCTGTTTCCAACGCCTTATATCCCGCAACCGGTGCAGAAAAAGCGTCAATTTTCTGGAATGCAGACTCTTTCACCGACAACTCATTTTGCAACGCAGCCTTTCCTATGTATACATGCCTGTCAATGCAGCGAATCATCGTCCTGACAAGCACACCCGTAATATCCTTAAAGCACATCGCCTCCGGCGGAAGAAAAAGCGGCACGATTCTGTCGGGCTCATCACTCCGCAAATCTTCCATATCTGATTTGGTAAAGCTGTTTTTCTGCTGAAAATCGTCCATAACTTCTTCCAAATCCTGAAGCTGCAAAAGATTTTCATCCACAAGTACCTGTGCAAATGCCAAATATGTATTTCCCTGCTTCTTTAACAGGTTGCTGATTTGTTCCTCTGTCAAATACCCTCTCTCTACTGCAATATCTCCAAAACGCTTGTCCATGGTGGCCTGAAAACGGTTTACCTCGTCAGCCTGCTCTATTGTCATCATGCCTTCTGCAACAGCTAACAGCCCCAGTTTCACCCTGACCGCATCCATTTTAGCAATTACGGTTTCCAACTGAGCCTCAGACAGCCTCCCAATTTCTACCAAGTGATTCCCCAACAAGTATTCTACCATACCGTTCTCCTTTCTTTCCCAAACCAGTTTTATCCGGTATTGATAATGATTATAAACAATTTTCAGAAAGATTTCTACCATATTGCACAAATTTTTCAAAAAATAAATCGTTTTTTGTACCGGGAGAAACAAAAATTTTCCCCCGGTACAAAAAGAATCATCACCGGATAGCACAGCTATCCTGCTTTCTTATTTATTTTTCTTCACAACCACAGGTATCGCCATTGTTATAATTGCTTCTAATCCATGGGGGCGGTGTCATCTCCCTGTCGCGCCCTCTGCCATTGTCGCCGTCTCTGTCACGTCCACAACCGCAGTCATTGTCCCTGTCGCGTCCTCTTCCATTGTCACCGTCTCTGTCACATCCGCAGCCATTGTCATCGTCCCTGTCGCGTCCTCTGCCATTGCCGCCGTCTCTGTCACATCCACAGCCGCAGTCATTGTCCCTGTCACGTCCTCTGCCATTGCCACCGTCTCTGTCACATCCACAGCCATTGTCATTGTTACGACCTCTGTTACATCCACAGCCGCCATTCAAAAAACTGCCGTTGCCACCACAGAACAGAAGAAAAAGAATAATCCAATTACACATGATACATTCTCATTTCTGAATTGATTTACTTTATCATATTCTTTTCTTTCTGATTCTGTGACTGTCTTTATGGCAATAAGCACAGCTTATTGCTTTTTTCCGCCTTTCAGAAACTTTCTTTTAATATAGGAAAAAGTTCTTTTCTCTCCTTTTTCCGCCAGCATACACAACAAAAACTCCAGATTTTTTCTGGTAAACTCATGCATAGGGGCAGGCTCCTTACGGCTTTGGTAATAGGCAAGGGGTGAACTGTCCGTATAGGCAGCTCCCAAATACACCTTGCACGCCGCAATGCGATCCATAACCATTTCTGCAATATAACGTCTGGGCATGGGCGCAGGTGACATGCCGCCGGGTCCTCCGTTTAGGGAATAGTCAATCCAGTACTCATAGTGATGCTTGTTGCGCCCTTTATGATGCATCCATGCCGTAGAATATCCGACTGCCTCCCGCTCCGCATTATTGGGGCTTCTGTTTCCCTGAAAATACTTTGCCCCTACCAAAAATTCCGAGGGACTGTACTTGGACATATCGTGCAGCAGCCCCTGCCGATACAAACCCACTGCAAAGCATCCCTTGCAGACCAGCCATTTATGATAGGTAATCGTTTTAAAATGACTTATCATTTTCATGCTTATACCCTTTGCCTATCGTAATTTTTCAATCTTTCCTTCCAGTCTTCTTTTCCTTGCTGTCTTCCTTTATTTTGCCGATAAACACACATATGCTTCTTCCCGACAACACAACTCGCTGCTGTCTGCTTTCTTCGGCTTCTTCCGTCTCCCTCTCCCGCGCAGCATCGGAAGCAGCACAGGGCTCCCAATGCATACCCTTGGGCAGTTTCGGCAGAGCAAATTCATAAGGCTCCCAGTGCAGATTATATGCAACATAGAAAAAATCATCGTGGTTCATTCTGTCTTTCCTGACATACTTGCCGCAATACATAATGCCAAGCTGCCTGCTATAGCCCGCCGTATCAGGTTTCCATGGAGCCGCCCCGTGATAAGATGCGTCCGGGTACCCGCACGCCCCATAGTCCATCAGTCTTATCTCCCTGTCCTGCCTGAGCACAGGATGCGCTTTCCGGATGGCTGCCAGTTCCTTCACAAATGCAAAGATTTCTCTGTTCGATTCCAGATTTCTCCAATTCAGCCATGTAATCTCATTGTCCTGACAGTAAGGATTGTTGTTGCCGCCCTGTGAATTGCCAAATTCGTCTCCCATGAAAATGAGAGGTGTTCCCTGTGAAAAAAACAATAACAGCAGCGCATTTTTTATCTGTCTCTTCCTGAGGGTAAGCACCGCCTTTTTACGACTCTTTCCCTCCTGTCCACAGTTCCAGCTTGCATTGTAATCCGTACCGTCCCGATTGTCCTCCCCATTGCCTTCATTATGCTTTCTGTCATAAGAAACCAAGTCCATAAGCGTGAAGCCGTCATAATTGGTGAGGTAATTGATTTGCCCGCAGCATGCCGGATTGTGCCGCAGATGATACATCACAGCAGGCAGCATGCCCTCGTCCCCCTTTAGAAAGCGGCGCATGTCATAGCGGTACCCATCCCCATACTCAGCCAGATATCGTCTTTCATTTTCGGTCACTTTCGACGGAAAACTGTCCTGCCCCTTGTCCGGAAAGCCGTAATACCACAGCTTTGTTTTCGCCAGCGCCGGATCCTTTGCCAGCGCACCCGCAGGAATATGCTCTCCCTTCAGGTGAAAACCATCCACATGGTATTCCATTACCCAGTAGTGCAGTATTTCCGCTATTTCCCCCTCCGGCATCTCTTCCGTAAAGTAAAACTGCAAAACAGCCTCCAGCCCGTTTTTGTGCAGTGCCTTTACCATATCCTTAAACTCTGCCGCCACATCTTCCGCATAGGCATAACTGTTCTTCGGGCTGTAATAACAGCCCTTGGTATAACCCCAGTAATTCAGTTTTTTTTCGTCTTCCGACACCTTCTCCCCATCCGTGGAAGTAACGCTGTCAAAGGAAGCAATGCTATCCTTGGAAGCATTGTTATCCATGGGTAAGTAAGAAAGCTCCAGAGCTGTCCGTCTTTCCAGTTCAGCAAACTCATACACCGGCTGCAGTTCCAGCGTTGTCACGCCAAGCTCTTTCAGATAAGGGATCTTTTCCACAAGCCCCCTAAAGGTTCCCTTGGCTTTTACTTTTGAAGAGGCATGGCGGGTAAATCCCCTTACATGGAGGCAGTAGCAGAAGCTTTCCTCATAGGGAATATGGGGATTTTCGTCATCCTCCCAGTCATAATCCTGCGATATAAATTTCGCGGGTCTGGCCGCCTGCTCCCAGGACTCTTCCCTTCCGTAAATGTGATTGCCGCAAAAAGCACGCGCCCTGCTGTCAGTCACATACCTGTCCCTCTCAAAAAAGCAATATGCGGTATTTTCCGTGGAAATACCGCTTACACGCATAAAATGTATATCTCCGACCGCATACGCAGGCGGAAACGGGATTTTTTGTTTTTCCTTCAGCGTACCCTTGTCAAACAAAACTACACCGCAGTCTGTTTCCCTGCTCACATACGAAAAATTAATGCTTTTATCTTCTATTTTCGCTCCCAAAGGAAACGGGTTCCCCTTTGTCGTCTTCACTTTCGATGAATTCTCCTTCTGTCTGATTCTTGCAAGTCTTATAAAAACAGTATACCACAAGTGTTTCTCTTGTTCTATGATTTATTGGAAAATTATTTACAGCGGACTGCCGTTTGGATTATAATAAAGAAAAACGCAAAGGAGATTAGGCTATGGCTGACAATAATTTTGCAGAAGAGGAAATGACCGTTGAACTGGAACTGGACGATGGAGAAAAGGTCTCCTGTGCGGTGATTACCATTCTGACCGTTGCAAAGAAAGACTATATCGTTCTGCTCCCTCTGGACGAAAACGGAGACAATCAGGACGGAGAGGTTTGGTTTTATGGGTATAAGGAAGACGAAAGCGATCCAAATGCCGAACCGGAACTGATCTATATTGAAGATGATGATGAATACGAAGCCGTTTCGGACGCTTTCGACGAATATCTTGACAATCAGGAATTTGACGAACTGGTGGAAGATACGGACAAATAGCTCTGTAAGAGCGGCTCAATAAAGCGTGAAGGCGGCCTTGGACATTCCGTAAGATACAAAATATCCAGGGCTGTTTTTGCGCGCGTCATTCCCACGTAGAAAAGCCTGCGTTCCTCCTCTTCCGCATTTTCTATCCGGTATGCTTCGGCGCTACAAACGCCTGCTCTCTTTTTTTCATTGGCATCCGGTATGCACACATAGGTAAATTCCAGTCCTTTGGAGGCATGCATGGTCATAAGCTGTACGCCCGCTTTGTTTTTTCCTTCCGATACGTTCTCTTCTGCCTGTCCCACAAAAGCAAGCCACTCCCTTATGCTTGCAAACTTTTCTGCCTCTTTCTGGATATCGTCCAAAAGCTCCCTCCACTCTTCATACCTTTCCACAGACAGTCCCGCCCGTCCCCGCAGCCAGTTCTCGTATCCCATCGCCTTTCGGACAAAGCGGATAGCCAGACTGGGAGAAAAACCACCTGCTATCTGCAATTGCTTTTGCAAAAGCTTTACTGCCTCCGCCGTTTTTTCCTTTCTGCCGGCGGTGCACTCGCTCTCCATTTCGGAAAGACTGATTTTTTCCTCCCAGAGCATTTCCCTTTCTATTCCCCGCTCCGGACGGTTCATCACCTGCAAAAACAGCCCGCGTCCTCTCTCCCCTGCCGCCAGTTCCAGATATGCATTGATGTCCCTTACGGCAAAATGGTTATATTTATTCTGCACCTGCCCTTTTACTGTATAGGGAATCCCGCTCCTCTCCAGAAAAGGAATCAAAAAACACATTTCTCTGTTCGTTCGAAACATCACGCACATTTCCCGATACGGAATCCATTCAGAAAGGCGGCGCAGCTTTGCCGTCAGGTACGAGTATTCCTCCTCTCTGTCGGCAAAGCTCTTAAGACATACCGGTTCTGCCGGCAGCGCCGCCGTATTTTTGCCCGCCGCATACATCTTTTTTGCAAATCGCTTTTTATTGGCGGATATCACGCAGTCCGCCGCCGCAATAATTTCCGTTCTGCTCCTGTAGTTTGCTTCTAAATATATTTTTTCCGCTTCTGGATAATCCTGTATAAACCGCTGCATAATGTCGGGAGAGGCGCCTCGAAAGCCGTAGATGGACTGATCGTCGTCTCCCACCACAAATAAATTTCTATGTGGTGCGGCAAGCAGCCGCAATATTTCATACTGGATTTGGTTGCAATCCTGAAATTCATCCACCAGTATATACAAAAAACGCCCCTGCCACTTCTCCAGAATATCCTGCCTTGCGCAGAACAAATCCCTGCATCGTACCTGCATATCGTCAAAATCCAGTTTTCCCTTTGCCATGCAGTAGCGGTTATAGGCAGCATACAGCCCATCAAACTGCTCCGGGGAAAAGTCCGGCGGCAGGGGAAGGCGCTCTTTTGCCATACCGTTTTTGTACAAGGCAAGGCATAAACGTAACTGCTCCATTCTGTCCTCTTCCGGCTCTGTTTGAAACTGCTGCTTCCATATCAAGTTTAAAATGTGGTTTTTTTCTTTCTCTGTAATCAGACAATGATCGTTCAGATGATAATGCTCTTTTAGAATGTGATAATAGACGGCGTGGAAGGTGCCGAATGTAACCGGTGCGGCTGCTCCCTGCATTTCTTTATAAAACCGCTGCTGCATCGACAACGCGGCTGCCTTTGTATATGTGATAACCAATATGGCAGAAGGCGGTATCCGGCTTTGCTCTATCAGTCTTTTTACGCGCCCCGTGATAACCGTCGTTTTGCCGCTTCCCGGTCCGGCCAGCACCATAGCCGGACCGAGTTTGTGGCAGAGCGCTCTTTTCTGCGCTTCATTTAATTGTTCGTTCAATTTTTTACCCTTCTAACTTTTCTATCCCCTTTTTGATACGCTTTATGGACTCTTCCTTCCCCAGAATTTCCATGATTTCCGTAGCGCCTGCAGGCGTCATCTGCTTTCCGGATACCGCCGTGCGGACAGGCCACATCACATAGCCGTTTTTGCAGCCCTTCTTTTCCACATAGGAAAGCAGCGTCTGATACAGCGCATCATTGCTGTAATCCTCCTGCTCCTCAAGCAGGGGCAGAACCTCTTTGAGCACTTCCAGAGAGGAAGCCTCATCCGTCTTCATCTTTTTGTGTGCATACATCGCCGTATCGTATTCCGGAAGCTCGCCGAAAAAGTCCACCTGTCCCGCAATATCGGGAAATACTTCAATACGTGTCTTCACCATGGCAGCAATCTTCTTGAGGTCAAAGCCTTCCCCCAGCGCCTCCACGAGATAAGGCTCTGCCATTGCATAGAAGGCATCAAAGTCCATGGCTTTTAAATATTCGCCGTTCATCCATTTCAGCTTTACCATGTCAAATACAGCCGGCGACTTGCTGATTCTGTGGTAATCAAATTCCCGAATCAACTCGTCCAGCGTAAAGATTTCCCTGTTGTCCTCGGGGCTCCATCCCAAAAGGGCGATATAGTTTACCACAGCCTCCGTCAAAAAGCCCTGTTCCAGCAAATCCTCAAAGGAAGAATGTCCGCTTCTCTTGGACAGCTTTTTGTGGTTTTCATCGGTAATCAGCGGCAGATGTACATATACCGGAACCTCCCAGCCGAATGCCTCGTACAACCTCGTATACTTTGGCGAAGAAGAAAGATATTCGTTGCCGCGCACCACATGCGTGATATTCATGGTGTGGTCATCCACCACATTGGCAAAATTGTAGGTGGGATAGCCGTCTGATTTTATCAGAATCATATCGTCCAGCTCGCTGTTATTGACCGTAATATCCCCGTAAAGCTCATCGTAGAATGTGGTTGTCCCTTCTGTCGGATTGTTCTGCCGGATAACAAAGGGCAGCCCCGCCGCCAGTTTCTCTTCCACCTCTTCTTTTGAGAGCGACAGGCAGTGCTTATCATAAATCATGATTTCCTTGCCCTCCACAATCTCTGTCTTTAAGGATGCAAGCCTTTCCTTGTCACAGAAGCAGTAATATGCCTCTCCCTTGTCAATCAGCTCCTTCGCGTATTTCATGTAGATGCCGGTCTTCATGCGCTCACTCTGCACATAAGGGCCATAGCCGCCGTCCTTATCCGGTCCCTCGTCATGCTTCAAACCGGTTTTATCCAGCGTCCGGTAGATAATCTCCGTCGCACCTTCCACAAAACGTTCCTGATCCGTGTCCTCGATGCGAAGCATAAAATCGCCGCCTGCATGCTTTGCAATTAAAAATTCATATAATGCGGAACGCAGATTGCCCACATGCATCTTTCCTGTGGGACTCGGCGCATATCTTGTCCTTATTTTTGTCATATTGTCCTCCCGTCCGGGCGCTTTTTGCCCTTTGTATTCTTTTCTTATTCTTTATTGTTCCGGTACCTTTTGGACCGCCTCTGATTTGAATTTTTCCACTTCTTTTGCCGCCTGTGCAAGCGCGATGTTCGTACCTGCGCCTGCGATGCAGCCGCCCGGGCACGCCATGCCCTCTATCAGACATCCGTTTTTCTTCCCTGCCTTTGCAAGCAGCAGCATTTTCTTACACTCGGTAAGACTTTCCGCATGTTCAATATGCACCGCTGTTCCCGGGTAGTACGCCTTGATGCACGCCTCTATTGCGCTTGCAACACCGCCTGCGACGCCGTAACCGCGCCCTGCCGCCGTTGCATCCCGCATCTCGTCCATCGCCTTAATTTCCTCTAAGAAAATACCCCTTGCCTCGAACATACCTGTCAACTCTTCGAAGGTAATGACAAAATCCACGTCTGAGCGCACCGTTCTGCGGGACGCCTCCAGTTTTTTGGATGCGCAGGGACCGATAAACACAACGCTCGCATCCGGATGTTCCTGCTTAATCAGCCGTGCCGTCGCCACCATCGGCGTCAGTTCATTGCTGATTTTATCAATATTTTCGGGAAACATGTTTTTCGCCAGCACCGACCATGAGGGACAGCAGGAAGTCAGTGCAAACGCCTGCCTGCCGCTCGCAACTTCCTTGACATAATGCTCCGCCTCCGCAGCGCAGCCTAAATCCGCGCCCAACGCTGTTTCATATACATCGGCAAAGCCCAGTTCCTTTAAGGCTGTCTTTATCATATCCGGCGTCACCTTCGGTCCAAACTGTCCTGCAAAGGCAGGCGCCACCTGCGCGATAATCGTCCTGCCGGACTGCATGGCACGTATCAACTGGAAAATCTGCGATTTATCCGCAATTGCGCCAAAGGGGCAACTCACCATACACTGTCCGCAGGAAACGCAGGCTTCATTATCTATGGTCGCCCTTCCCCGCTTGTCATTTTTGATGGCATTCACGCCGCACGCCTTGACGCAGGGCCGTTCTTTGTGGGAAATGGCATCATAGGGGCAGATATCCTTGCACTTGCCGCATTTGATGCATTTTTCCTGATCAATAAAAGACTTACCTCCCTGCATGGTCATGGCACCCACCGGACAGACCTCCCTGCAGGGATGCGCCACACAGCCCATGCAGGTATTGGTGACCTCGTAATGGTTTTCGGGACATGCATTACATGCCGACGGAATCACCTGCATCAGAGGCGGCTCGTAATATTTTTCATCAATATTGCTCTCCTCTATCCCCTCTGTCAGATGACCGGGCCTGTCCCTGTTCTCAGGTCTTAAGGACATGCCCATGGCAAGCCTGAGCCTTTCGCGCACAATCGCCCTGTCGCGGTACACACTGTCATAGACCGACTCGTCATAGTCCACAATTTTATAGGGAAGCGCCTCCATGTCGTCTTTTAAATTGGTAGAGGTATATGCCAGATTTGCCACCTCTTTGAACACCCTTCTTCTGCGCTGTCTGACAGGTGTATCAATTCCTCTCATACTGCTCATATATCTTACCCTTCCTGTACCGCCTGCTCCTGCCACGGATACCTATAAACGCTTACGAAATAAACAGACTTCCTATCTGGAATACCAGCGTCGCAAAAAGCCACGCAGTCAAAACCTGAAAAGCCATCAGCCTTGCGGTAAATTTCCACGATCCGCTCTCTTTTTTGATGGTCGCTACCGCCGCAATGCAGGGAATATAGAGAAGGCAGAACAGCATCAGGCAGTATGCGTTCAGCGGTCCGAACGCCGGATTTACCGCCTGCACATTTGCCACGATAGCTGCCATGCCTGCGGCGGAGTTTGTGTTGCTGACGCCAAACAGAACCGAAAAGCTGCTCACAACCACTTCCTTGGCGGAAATACCCGAAATAAGCGCGACTGCTATCTGCCACATGCCAAGCCCTGCCGGTGCAAGCACGGGCACTAACAGCCTGCCTATCACAGCGCCAAAGCTGTCCGCCGTATCTTCCACCATACCGGTCACGCCAAAGTTTAACAGAAACCAGATTGCAATGGATGCAAGGAATATGGTGGTTCCCGCTTTTGTCAGATAATCCTTTAATTTGTTCCACACATAGATACCAACCGTTCTCCCATTTGGCCTCTTATACTCCGGAAGCTCTATCAAAAGAGAATTGTTTTCCTGCCCTTTTTGTATGCGGTTCAGCACAAGCGCTGTAATAATCGCCACCACCATGCCGATGACGTAAAAGGAAAATGCCACCAGTCCCGCACAGTCCGGGAAAAACATCTCGGAAAAGATTACATAAATCGGCAGTCTCGCCGAGCAGGACATAAACGGCGTAATAATCATGGTCTTTTTTCTATCCTGCTCCGTTTCCAGCGCCCTCGTCGCCATAATGGCAGGCACTGTACAGCCAAAACCCAGTATCATGGGCAGAAACGCCTTGCCGGACAGACCAACGCGTCCCATAATGGAATCCATCACGTATGCTACACGGGACATATAGCCGCTGTCCTCCAGAATGGCAAGTGCAAAAAACAAAATGCAGATATTGGGTAAAAAGGTGAGGATACCGCCCACCCCTGTTATAATGCCGTCCACAATCAAGGATATCAGCCAGTCCGCCGTGCCGATACGCAGAAGAAACGCTCCTGCTCTTTCCGAAAACAGCTCCAGCGCCATCTCAAAAACGCCTTTCAGCGCATCGCCTATGGTGAAGGTCAGGAAAAACACCAGCCCCATGATACATAAAAAGATGGGAAGCCCCAGCCATTCGTGGGTAAGCAGCCTGTCCACCTTATCCGTCGTGGCGGCTTTCCGGCTTTTATGGAACAGAACCTCCTTTACCACGGATTCAATATACGCGTATTTACAGCTTATAATTTCCTTTTCATAGCTTTTGTCCACGATATTGCCGACCTGAATCGGATGCTCGCTTTTTACTTCCTCATCATCCTCCAAAAGCTTGATGGCATGCCAGCGCACGGAGGAATGTGTCGGATAATGCGCCTGCATCATAACCTCCAGCTTTGCAATCTTATTTTCTATCTCTTCCGGATACTGTAAGGTATATTCGGCGCCTTTTTCCTCCTCATAATGGTGCAGTACGGCGTGGAGCAGAATGTCAAGCCCCGTCCGCTTTGCCGCCGATACCGGCACGACCGGAATATCGCCCAGCATTTCCGGCAGGCGGTGCAAATCGATTTCCATGCCCCGCTCCTTTACGATATCCATCATATTTAACGCCAGCACCACCGGCTTGCCAAGTTCCAAAAGCTGCAGCGTCAGATAGAGATTCCGCTCCAACGACGAGGCATCCACAATATTGATAATCACGTCGATATCGTCGTCCATGACGCACTGCCTCGTCACCTTTTCTTCTATCGTATAGCAGGTCAGGGAATAGATGCCGGGTGTATCTAAAAGGGCAATTTCATATCCCTCATAGCTGGTCTGTCCCTCTATTTTTTCCACCGTAACACCGGGCCAGTTTGCCACCTTCAGCCTTGAACCGGTTAATGCATTAAAAAGCGTCGTTTTACCGCAGTTTGGGTTGCCCACACAGGCAACGCGGATTTTTTTCTTATCGTTCATCCCTGCTCCTTTCGAATCTCAATGTTGGAGGAGAGATGCTTCCCAAGCGCCAGTCTGGTTCCCCTGACCTGTATAATCAGTGCGCCCCTTTTCTTCTTGTTTAAAACCCGTACCTTTGTGCCGTCGTTTAACCCCAGCGCCTGCAAGCGCCTCGTTACGGCTTCCTCTACAAACAGTCCTGCTATCGTGTATTCCTGATTCTTCTGTGCTTCATACAGTGTCATATTTACTTCACCGCTTCCGTCTTTCTCTCTTTTGTCTGTCTTAAAAATTATATGCCGACGGTCACGGCTTGTCAACTTGATTGATGATGGAAATTGCATGCTTCTTTTTTAGTCACGCACTTTTTCCCCAATCATATAATACTATAAAAAGAAAACCAGAATTATGAAAGGTTTTATCATGCAGGACTACAATTTTGACGAGCGTTTTGAACATTATCCGATCGCAATGGCATACGTTCCGTGGCAGCATCTCTCACAGATTTATGAAAATCTGGAAGAAGCCTTCGAAATCGGAACCATATTCCCTGAACTGGATAAACCCTTTACGGGAAGGAGGGTGATATCATGAACAATTCTTCATCAGAACAGAGCCGTATGCTGAAGGACATCAGCATCATCGACTTCACCCTTGTAGAATTAAACGAATATTTGGATACACATCCACACGACAGGCAGGCAATGGAGTACTTTAACCATTATGCCCGCATCAAAAATCAGATGGCGAGGGATTTTTCGGCGCGCTACTTTCCACTGACCGCCGACATGTCCACCGACACCAGAGAATGGAACTGGGTACTTTCCCCCATGCCCTGGGAAAGCAGCTTTGGGGAAGGAGGATGTAAATAATGTGGAATTATGAAAAACGACTGCAGTTTCCCGTAAACATCAAGGAGCCCAACGCTAAACTGGCACAGGTCATTATGTCCCAGTACGGCGGACCGGACGGCGAAATGGGCGCAAGTATGCGCTATCTTTCACAGCGCTATGCAACGCCTTACAGGGAAGTTTCCGGACTGCTGACAGATATCGGCACAGAGGAACTGGCGCATTTGGAAATGGTGGCGGCTATCGTGCACCAGCTTACCCGCAACCTTTCCATGGAAGAAATTGAAAAATGCGGCTTTGCCCCTTACTACACAGACCACACCATCGGCATCTGGCCGCAGGCGGCAGGCGGCGTGCCTTTTAACGCCTGCGAGTTCCAGAGCAAGGGCGACGTGATTACCGATCTTTTCGAAGATATGGCTGCTGATGGTACACCTTTATAAACACAAACAGTTTCTTCTTATTTAAAAGCGCCAATGTATCACAACCGGAACTTTGCCATTGCGGTAATGCCCGTCCCGCTTCCCTGCCTCTATGTAATCTATCAGCGTATTTACAATCTCATAGTTCAGCTCCGTTATTTCCGAAAACTGCTTTATGATATCCCTTTTGGTACGTTCTTCCGTCCCCTGAAGCTCTAATTTCTTTATTTCCTGCTGCAGCTCCTCTATGTGCCTTTCATACCGCCTGAAATCCGCCTGAAAGCCCTCAGAAAGCCTTTTAAACTCCTCAGGGGTAATAATTCCCTGTACCCTGTCCTGATAAAGCGTTTTAAGCGCCTTATCAGCGTCTGCTGCCCTGCTCCCCATTGCCTGCAGCGATTTCTTCAGTTCTCCTATTTTCTTCTGCCTTTCATTGCGCACCATGAGAAGCTGCTCTGCAGCATCCACATCAAGATACTGCTGCATCAGCCTGTGTAGCTCTTCAAGCACTGTCGCCTCCAGCTCCTCCTGACCGATAAAGCCGCCCTTACAATAATCCTTGCAGACATGGCGGCTGCTGCATTTAAAGTACCGCCGTCCATTTGTTTTACAGGAAACCATTGAATACCCACAGTACATGCATTTTATCTTCCTTGCGAATATGCCAGCCTGCCCATTCCAGCCTGCCTTTGTACGCTCCTGCAGCATATCCTGCACCTGCTCCCACAGTTCCCGCTCAATGATGGGCGCGTGGGTATGTTCCACCCGAATCCACTCCTCCTTCGGGCGCGGCTTGTTTTGATGGGTTTTGTAGGATATACTGCCATATCTGCCCTGTACCATGTTGCCAATGTATACCTCATTTTTCAATATATCACCAATAACATAGTATTGCCACAACTTTCCCCGCTGCCCGTCTGGTAGCTGCTTCCGTATTCCCTTTTTCATTTTGTAAGCAGTCGGATTAGGTATACCTTCAGCGTTTAACAGCCTTGCTATACCGGTTTTTCCCATTCCGGAAGCATACAGCATAAAAATGCGGCGTACCACCTCCGCTGCCTCCTCATCAGGAAGCAGATGCCCTTTATGCTCAGGGTCTTTTTTGTAGCCATAAGCGGCAAAGGCGCCTATATGATACCCCTTTTTACGCCTGTCTGTCAAAACCTCCTTGATATTCTCGGATAAATCCTCCAGATACCACTCATTGACAAGACCGTTAATCTGCCTTGCCTTTTTGTTACCCTTATTTTCCGTATCTGCATTGTCCACCAGCCCGATGAAACGGATACCCCATGCCGGAAACAGTTCGTGTAAGTATTTTTCCACCAGTTCCAGTTCTCTGGTAAACCGGGACTGCGATTTGCAGAGCACAATGTCAAACTTTCCCGCCTCTGCATCCCGCAAAAGCTCATTAAAAGCAGGACGGGAACGGTCTGCGCCGGTGTAATCATCATCCGTATACACCTTGTATATTTTCCAGTTGTTTGATTCTGCATAAGATACCAGCATACTTTTTTGATTCTGTATGCTCCGGCTCTCATCAATTTCATGCTCCTTGTTCCTGTCCTCCTGTGACAGCCTGCAGTATACGGCTGCCAGGACCTCTCCATTATGACGCCGCAACCTTATCCTCCCGCCGCACTGCAGCTCCTACCGGCCACGCCTCCTCTTTCTTCATGCCTGCAGGCTGCAGTTCTCTTTCTGCAAGACTTACAAAAAGCCGTGTAAAAGCTTCCCTGCGCTTGGTTTCTTCTTCGTTCCTGAATATGCTCTGGCACATAAAACCACCCTTCTTTGCGGGACGTCCCGCAAAACAAATGCTGTTTTTACAATGTATTCCCTTCCTTTTCCTGCCATTCTTGCAACAGCCTGTATATAATTTTCTCAATCTGCTCTCCTGTGTAGCTTTCCGGGAAATACTTCCTGATATCCTTTTCCTTCAGGGATACTTTTGCATCATTTGTCTTACGTTCTAACAAAAGCTGCATAACCTCCTGTGATAACGTCTTATTTTTGCTGTATTCCTTGAGCCGCTGCGCCTGTTCCCCGGACGGGATGCATTTTAAGGCTTCCATAACCGCCAAAAGCTGCTCCTGCTCCTTTGCTTTTAAATATGACAGTTCCGAAGCGGTGTTCTTTGGCAGCCTGCCGGCATCTACCATCTGCAGCAGCTCCGGCGTTAGATAAGTAAGGCGTATGTATCTCTGTATTGTATTTCTGCTCTCTCCGGATTGCTTCGCCAGAATTTCATCATTGCGGGCGCCGGTACCTGCACCCATTTGTTTTAATGCGTCATATTTCATCCGGTAGGCTTTTGCCCGCTCGGAGGGCAGAAGGTCCTCACGCTGGATGTTAGAATCTACCATGATAACCGTGGCTTCCTCGTCAGACAAATCTTTTACGATAACCGGCATCTCCGTAAGGCCGGCAAGCCCCGCAGCATGGTGCCTGCGATGCCCTGCAATGATTTCATAGCCGCCTGCTCCGTCCGGTCTTACAATCCCCGGCATTAAAATACCATGCTCCCGTATGCTGTCTACGGTTTCTGCCATCTTTTCATCATCCAGCACACGGAACGGATGACCGTCAAATTCATGCAATAATTCCAAAGGCAGACTGACTACTTTATTTTCACTCGCGCTGCTGATGGGCGCCGTACTGCTGACTGCAGATGTCACCCCCAACAGGTCATCAAGGGAAGTCATCTTGATTTTTTCCGCAATGTTACCCTTCATCAGCCAGCACCTCCCTAATCAGGCTTTCATATACCTGCGCCGCTCTTCCTTTTGCTTCATGCAAAAATATGCTTTTGCCCGCTGCAGCCGTTTCCGCCATGCGCACCGACTGCGGTATACTTTCAAATATCTTTAAAGGACCGCCATAAGCTTCTGTAAGCCGTGCAACAACATCCCTTGCATAATTTGTCCTGCTCACCATGTTAGGCACTATGCCCTCTATCCCCAAATCCGGATTCATGCTCTTACGCACCTTTCCAATAGTGCGCAGAAGCTGCTGTAAGCCCCGTATAGAAGGTTTCTCTGCTTTAATGGGTATCATCACGCTGCCAGCCGCCGCAAGGACATTTACGGTCAATAATCCCAATGACGGCATACAATCGATTACAATATAATCATAATCTGCTTTTACCTGCTCCAGATAGCCCTTAAGGACAAGTTCACGGCACATTACATTCACCAGCGAAACCTCCAAACCCGAAAGCTCAATGTTTGCCGGCAGCACGTCCACGCCTTCCGGATGCTTCAAAATGCCATACGCCTTATCCATTTCCACATCATTTATCCGGTTCATCAATATCTGCGCTATGGTATCTTCCATCGTGTCCGGCTCCGGAAAGCCCAGACAGTCCGTCAGGCTCCCCTGCGGGTCAAAATCTATCAGAAGCACTCTTTTTCCTGCCCTTGCCAGCCCAATGCCCAGATTAATCGTTACCGTCGTCTTTCCGACGCCGCCTTTTTGATTTACACATGCAATAATCTTTCCCATGGTATTACCTCCAGTCCAAAATAAACAAATATTGCCACTAAAAGCAGCCTAAACAACCATTCTACCAATCCGCCGGTCTTAATTTTCGCCAGCACAACCCTTTTTGTCGTAAAAGGCATGAACAGCGGCGCACCGCCTGCCAGCATGTCAAAGAACAGATGGCTTAGCATACCGCCTAAAAGCCCTACTGCCACATACAAACCTATCCGTGAAAAACCTGCCGCCATACATGCCGCAGATACGGGCAGCGGCAGCAATACCGCCGCAAGCAAGGAATGAGTAAGCCCCCTGTGTCCAATCAGGCTCCTTATGTAATTTTTCTGCTTTCGCGGAAACAGACAACTGATTCCCCTGATGACAGCTTGTCCGGCTGTCACCAAAAGACTAACAAGCGGAATTTTATAACTAATGGTGCTATTACGGTTATCAATATCCGGAAGCAGGCTGCCCAAAACCGCTCCGGCAAGCAACATGCCGGTTTCACCTGCATCCGCTTTCAACACTACCGCTAACGCTGTTCCGGCTGCTATACCGCCCAGCCTGTGTGTTGCTGCCATCATCTTCTGCACCCTCCCTTCAAAGGCATTTCTGAAGCATTAAAGCAATGATATGAGCAATAATAAGTGGTTTTACCCTTTTGCTTGCGCTTGAATACCCACTGTATCTTACCCCCGCCTTTGGTCTGAAAGGGTATCCGGAACCGGTTCCTGCATACCGGACATATGTAACTTTTGCTCACGCCGCCGTATCTGTCCTCCATAGTTACCTCCATTTATTCGTAGAGCATGTTATAAAGCCCTCTTATCCGTGCTTTCAAGCTTTCCTCTAAACTGCGCGCCTTTGGTGATTTAACAGGGCTTGCGGTCTTACTCACAAGGGATATCATTTTAAGCTGCCCTATCTGCTGCATCATTTCCTCCTTGATTTTGTTTTCCGGCATATCCTCCGCAATATGGCTGTTCTGCCACAACGCCTCCAGCTCTTTCTCCTCAAACGATTCAAAAAGCACAT
Source organism: Lachnospiraceae bacterium (assembly GCA_014804445.1). Taxonomy (GTDB): domain Bacteria; phylum Bacillota; class Clostridia; order Lachnospirales; family Lachnospiraceae; genus Acetatifactor. The sequence goes on from JAAUZU010000040.1 coordinate 70,512, forward strand.
CCTCATAATCCTTATTACCATCAGTATCAGATAAGTATTCTCTCCACGATGCATACTCCGGCGCATAATATTCTGTCTCCATGTCTGTGATATCCCGCACTACCCTTTCATAAAGAGCATCCTTCACTGTGTTCCGGATCATGCGCAGCATTGCTTCCACTTCTGCCGCATCCTCCTCCAATTTAATTTCTCCTGTTTTTACCATAATCAGCAAATCATTTAATAATTTTAAGCAGTCCATTTTCTTCTCCTTTCCGCTAATCTTCTGCATCAGCATCAGTCCAATGACAGTTGTAACATTCAAAATAATGCACAAATACCCTTTTCGCCTTATCATAGAAAAAAGCTTTATCACGGTTACTCATATGTGCGTTGCCCGTAACAGGGTTTACCGCTTTTTTGGTATTAAGATTAAAGTATTTAAATACTGCACATTCGCAAACTTCTACCACTTTTTTACTCTTACATACAGGACAGCGATAAACACCATCTTTACATATTATTTCTTTCATTTTGTTTCTCCCTACTGCATTTTAGACAGTCTTCTATATACCCCGGTACTGTCTGCATTTTCACAAAAATCTTTTTCACGTTTTACCCTGCCAATGGGATAGGTCCTTGGGCAACAGGTACATTCCATGTTTACGCTACAATCAAATCCGCTCCCTTCTCCGGCAGTTGACTCCCAATCGCAGCCGTCATACCAAATCCGCAGTTCCAGCTCCGCACCACACGCAGGGCATACCATACCACCGAACTTACTCATATAAATCTTCCTCCCAATCCTCTACATCTGCTTCAAAGTCCGGACAGCCGACAGTATGACAATCGCTATCAGGAACCATGCTGCAAGAAGACTTTCTACATCCAAGATTCATGCAGGATAAACATGCACATGTATTACAGCTCTTACTCATCATTCAAAACCTCCTCTGCTCACTTTCTGTTTTAAGCCAACAAAAAAGACATACCTTCCGATATGTCCTTCTTAATCATGATTATACTGGCACTTTTTCAGTAAATCCCTTGTAATCAGCATTAAACTGTGTTATATTTGCTTAGGCATAGCACTAAGTTGTATCTTTTGCTGATGTTGGTAAGATAATCCGTCCAAGTTCTCAGGCTAGGGGCGGATTTTTTGTCCGCCATATTGTAGCAAAGCCCTTGTATTTGCCAGCAAACTGTGTTATATTTGCCTTAGAAGTGGTACTAGGTTGTACCCCTTGTGATAATAACGAAGAATAACCGCCGTGATTACCAGTCAGGGGCGGTTATTTTTTGTCTTTATGACTTATCTTGTAAACAAGACCTATCAATGCCAATATAAACAGCCCAATCTGTATCAGGCTATCATATGTAACATACTGCATAGGCATCTCCCCCTTTCTCAAGGGGCAACCGTTCCCACGTCATGAATATATCAGTTTCTTACCGCTCTTGCAACCAGAAAATCGCTATTTCCAACTCACTTGCATAACCACAGCACCTATGCTACAATGTAACTGGAATGGGGAACAGCCAAACACCAATCGAAGTATCAGGGTGGCTTTGCTATGTAGACTTACTTACAAAACGTAAAAACGAATATAAGTAACGCCAAAAGGAAAAAACCAAAGGTCATTAAATCCTTAAAATCAAACCGATTTTTCATAGGCATCATCCCCATTCCTTTAAAATGAGGTCAACACACCCTGCAACACATTGTTCCATGAGCCGATTCCAACACATTTTCTTAGTTCTGACAACTTGCGATAATTCAGAAAAACATATCCCTTATATTTATTTGACAAGGTTCAAAAAGTGCTTGACAAAGCATTTGAATTCCACTATCGTAGCAATCCAAGAGGTGTATGCCCCCTATCATATGCTTCTTCCGGTGAAAGGCTTGTGTTTGCTTTGGCTGCTTAGCACAAGCCTTTTATTTTCTTCACAAAACTTCCATAGGTTTGTCTCTTTGTTTAATAACCTGATGTCTTTGCTAATGTAAACGCCCATAGTGAAATGATGTTGCCGCGGCAGTAATATGTACAAAAAATTTCCTCCTTCTTCCATATTTTCCTTTTGTCACAATCTTGTAACATTCTGCCATAAAATCACTACCAGAGGATATTTTTTTTACTTTAACAATTATTTCTCCCCTGAATGATGTTCCTACTTTTGGAACTTCATTTAAAATAGTGCTTATACAGCGAGCTTTATGCATCTTTTGGTCTCCTTCCTTTGCTTCTTCCGGTGAAAGGCTTGTGTTTGCTTTGGCTGCTTAGCACAAGCCTTTATTTTTCGGGCTTTCTGTACGGCGTAAGATTTTCCCTGTCCCGCAATCCATGTACATATCCCGTTAAATAAATTTTTGTTTCCTCGTCTATCGAGTTGAATATATTATGTATCTTCTTGAAATCCTCCTTATCTTCTTGCGTGACTTTTTTCATTGCTTCACCTCCTTATTTGTTGCCTATGCGGTTATTTTATACTGCATTGCGGTATATGTCAACATATTTTTTATTGACAATGCGGTATTTTTAAGATATTTTATAATAAAGAATAGAGGTGAATTATTTTGAACGAACGTATAAAGAAAATCAGAAAAAATGCGGGATTAACCCAAAATGAATTTGCTAAAATTTTGGGCACCGTACAAAACACTATTACTGGTTATGAAACTGGGCGACGCAATCCTAGCGGTTCTGCACTTGCATTAATTTGTCGAGAATTTAATGTAAATGAGGAATGGCTCCGAACCGGTCAAGGGGAAATGTATTGCCATTCAGATTCTGATGATGATTTTCAAACAGTCATGGAAGAAATCGGCGTCAAAGACCCTAAAGCACGGCAGATTATATTAGATTACTGGCATTTAAGCAGTTCAGACAAAGAACTATTTTGGCGGTTTGTAGATAGGTTCATTAAAAAATAATGCTCTTTTGGCACAAATGAAAGGAACAACATGGAAAAGTATACAACAATCGAAATCACTACCAAAGTCAAACTCTCTGAGACACAATTAAATTCACTTAAATCAGATTATGAAAGCGCCAAACTGTCCGGATGGAAGAAATCATTTAATGAATTTTGCAGTTATTGCCTTGACATACGTAAGTTTATAGAAATGATGCCTAATGATGATATGCTGCTTAAGTATGTAAAATGGGAAAAAAGCCGCTGCCAATCACAAATTTGGACATGACATCAGCTTTTCGATATATTTTTATGTACTTTTTCATGAAGATATGCTATTATCATTTGCAAATAACACGGATATAGGGGGCTTTCATGAAAACACAAAAGATTCAGTCTATTTTCTATTTACGCAGGTTAATTGACATGCTTATCAACCGCCTGCTTATTTTATTGGTTATTCTTTTTTCTTTTCCCGTTTTTATATATTTATACTGGAGAATATATTGCGCGTTATGTGAATTGCCTCATGATAAATATGATATTTTTCTTTATCAGTTTAGCCCCAAATTTCATTTTGTTCTTACTTTGTGCCTATGTACTGTACTGGCTTTAAAACTGTTAAATTACACTGTTTTATCCTTCTATGGCCGCAAAGTATCTCAATCAAATAACACTGCATCTAAGGATAAAAGTTCTCTTGCTTTATCAAATATCAAGGAAGAAGCCACTATTTCCGCCCGTGTTACAGTAATCCACATTTTAAAGATTACAAGAATTATCTTCTTGTGCCTTTTCGCATTGCTTATCATGCTCTCTTGGCTTCCGTATATCAAACCAATCGTTGATGAATTCCAAGCACTTGACACTTTTACCGTCAAGCATTTCAACGGACTTCTTCTGGTATTGATATTTGCGGCCAGCATCCCTGCTCTGGCTGGCTGCATATTATTGTATTTGATGAAGATTGACCGTCAGCGTTTATTGAATATGCATATCTCACAACGTTCTTCCTACAACTCCCTAACAGGAAAAAACCTTGATGCTATGACCGGCATACAATTTGAACAATACTGTATGACCTTGTTCACCTGCCTTGGCTATAAGCATATGTCCTGCACAAAAGCCAGTCAGGACCAGGGTGTTGACCTTGTAGGCTTTAAGGATGGCTGCAAGTATGCTATCCAGTGCAAGCGTTATTCCCATACAGTCGGCAATAAAGCCATACAGGAAGTTGTTGCCGGCATGAATATGTATTCATGTCAGAAAGCAATCGTAATCACTACCAACTATTTTACCAGACAAGCCAAACAGTTAGCACATGTGAATAAAGTCGCCTTAATAGACCGAACCAAGCTACAACAGTTGATACGCTCAGCTTCCCTAACTAAAAACATAAGCATTAACTCTAAATGAATATCCTCGTGTCCCAATTTGGGACGCGATGTAAAATAAAACTTTTACCAAATCTCAATTTTGAAAGGAATCATACACTATGAAAAGAACACTTTTACTAATCACATGCTTTTTACTGTTTTTAACCGGATGCGGCACAGCTAAAACTACAGCCAACACTCCAGATACGGAACCGGTCCAAAGTCCTGCAGAATCCACTCCGTCTACAGAATCCGATCTGGAAGAAAATCTTGATTTCTACATCGGGCAGATTGTTGAATTTCCGGTGGAAGTTTCCGGCATTTGGGACATTGAATGGGACCCGGACTTATTTAATCTTTGCATGACAGAACCCACCATCCTTGAATTAGGTGATTGCTTCCTGACTGCAAAAGGTATTTTAACCAACGAAATTTTTTCCACTGCTGAAGAAGTCACTGTACAATATGATTTTATCGAATATGAGGGCGTTAATCTGCTATCCGGCGGAAAATGCCTGACAGAAGGTGACATCATGCTTGCTCCTGCGGTTCCCTTTACAATAGATTTTTTGTATGACCATGTCACTGAAGTCGAAATTACCATTGATGAAACAGTTATCAATGGAGGCACTGTAAGATATCCTTTGACTAGAGATACCTTTACCATTGAATTATCAGAAGACGGCTGGAAAGATTATTTTACTTATTTTGGAACGATTACACTAACCGATACCGAGGGAAACATATACCGTACTTGGAGCAATTACGGTATCCACTATACCGGAGGAGAATATATAGACTTTAAGTGGAAGGTTTCCCGCCCTTATTATTTTCAGGTCTTCCCAGTAACGGAATAATTCTTCTATGTCCCAATTTGGGACGCGACAAAAGTTTTATAAAGGGCTGAATCAGAAAAGCGTCCGGCAAATTATAGACTGGACGCTTTTTTAGTGAAGAACACTCCATAGCGTTTGACAGTTGCGCGGTAATCTGCTACAATGAAAACACAAAAGGGAATACTGCCGATAGACGGTCAGCCCGAATTTAATTACCTAAAAAAGTAACCGTATCCTTGGCTTGGGCGGTTACTTTTTTGTATGGTCTATGTATGCTATCAGAATCGACACGATAATCCCAAGGATCATCAGAACGACTGTCAGCAGTTCATAATCACTCATAAGCAATCCCTCCTTTCCCGGATTTACCCGTAGTCAGAGGGATAGTCCCTCTGCTGAGAAGGACTGACCGCCTACCCGTTATGGCAGTACCCCATAGATGTATTTTAACAGAAACTACTGAGCGGCACAAGACCAGCCCAATATATTCTGACATTATGGTAATAATAAGAAAAGCTCCAGAGTTGTAGCTCTGGGGCTTTTCTTGTTCGTCATGGTTGATTTTTAGTACGTCTGCTTCATGTCACTTATTCCCAACAAATAATCAGACGACACTCCGTAAAGTTCGCACAGCCCGTAAACCATGGCTATCGGCAGGGCATTGGTTCCTGTCTCATATCTGGAATATACCCTCTGATTAATCTGTAGAACCGCAGCCACCTGTTTCTGCCCGTAGTCATGGTCTTCGCGAAGTTCCCTCATCCTGCGCAAATACTTTTTGCTGTCCATTGCTGTAACACCCCTTTCCTTTTGTTATGCTCTGATTGTACCATCATTACTACAGATAAGAGGTTATTACTACTGAGTTGGAATAATTTTCCTAAAACGCTGTGGCTATTGTGTCCCAATTTGGGACGCAAAAAGTCCGGTCAATTTCAACAAAAACTGACCGGACTTAAAATAATAACCTTTTCGCCGCCTAGTAGACAAGCCGATGCTGAATAATATCTTTAGCAACCTGCCTTGTATATACTACCTAATACATCACCATTCAACCTCTTCTTCCGTCAGACAGTCCTCAAAAGGTATATTGCCACCTTCTATGATGGATTCTGCCATGCCCGGTATCGCATTTAAAAACAGTGTTTCCTGTATTACATCCGGTAGTTCTGCTTTTGCCGCTCTTTTCATTGCCAGACATTTCTTCTCACCTAATTGCTTTTTATAATAGTCAGAAATGCTATCTACTGTAATGTATTGGCTTCCCAAACAGTCACCATAGCCTTTTCGCAATTCAGTTGTAATTTCCAACAAGTTCGCCGCCAAACTGTCATATAAAAAAACTTCATTTCCAGTCTGTATCTCTTGATATATATTTGACCTTTCAAAATATTCTTTCACACGGCGGTTCTCTTTTGTATTCGCTATGCAGCAAAACAACTTTACTATTTCATCAGCACGTTCCTTACCCCTATTATTTTTTTCACAACCCTTATTGTTCATAATCTTCTAATTCTTCCAAAGAATACTTATCATAATATTCCTCTGCCTTTTGCGGCGTTAAGCCAAAACGCCTTGTCAGTTTGGATTTAATTTTTGCACTATCCAAACCATCTTCCATACCATCAATTATCATGGCTCTAATGCCTATTTCTATGCCCTGCTCATACTTTTCCTGATATCTCATCTGCAATGTCATATTTTTTCACATTCCTTGTTGCTCATAATCTTCTAACTCTTCCACCTGCTCAATCGTCAAACCGGTATACTGCGAAATATCCTCTATTGATAATTGATTCTTCTTTAACATCTTTAAAGCCACCTGCCTTTTGCTCTGCTCTATTCCCTGTTCTATTCCCTGCTCTATGCCCTGCTCTATGCCTATTTCCATGCCCTGCTCATACTTTTCCTGATATCTCATCTGCAATGTCATATAGTCCAGCCTCCATTTCTCATTTTTTCTGACCGATTCGATCTCTTCCTCCAGTGCCTTTGTATAATCGTCTGATGCTTCCTTGCCGTCAATAAAGTCAAGCATTTTCTTCATAATCTCAAACGATTCATTCGGACAGTTCACTCTCTATTTCTTCCACTGTCGGCAGACTACTCTTAAATTCTTCACGAAGCACCTTTGTCAATTCATATTCTGCAATCCCGATTGGTTGTGAAATATCATCAAGTGCATACTCAGCAACAACATCATCTTTATCCTTGCAAATAAGTATCCCGATTGTCGGATTATCCGGTTCCGTTTTCATCTGTTTATTAACGGCCGTAACATAAAAATTTAATTTGCCTGCAAATTCTGGCTTGAATTTTTCCGTTTTCAGTTCCACGACAACATAGCAATGGAGACGGACATGGTAAAAAAGCAAATCCATGTAGAAATCACTTTCACCAACATGTAAATGCACCTGTCTACCAAGATACGAAAAACCTGTGCCTAATTCTAATAGGAATTGAGTTATTTGATTGATAAGGGCATCTTCTAATTCTTTCTCGTCATATTTTTCTCTCAAGGCCAGAAAGTCAAAATTGTATGGATTTTTCAATGTCTGTTCAGCCAAATCAGACTGTGGCTCTGGCAATTTAAATTGAAAGTTGGTAATAGCTTTGCCCTGTCTTTCATACAGACCACCATCTATCTGATGCTCTAAGACAATTCTACTCCAACCGTTATCCATTGTTTTCTGCGCATAAAATAACGCTTCGGCAATATTTTTACACTTGTACATAATCCTCTGATTATGTCCCCACGGAATACTTTTAACCAATTTTTCAATCAGTTCCATTTGGCTTACAGGCTGTAAGCCATTTTCATCAGAATTATAAAATTTGTACCAGTATCGTATGCTTTTTAAATTTTGTACCGAAAAACCCGACATATTAGGAAATGTTTTTCGTAAATCCCTGCTCATTGTTGCAAGAAATGCCTCTCCCCATTTCGCATTTTTCTGCTTGGCAACAATATCCCTGCCTATATCCCAATACAAATCGAGCAGCTCATAATTCACCTTAACAGAAGCCTTTATCTGGCTATGCTTTATTCTGTCTTTTATATTTTCTATCCATGCTTTATATTCATCATCCACAACAAAGCCAACCTCTCTGCCTGTCACTTTTATATTCCTCCAATCAGTATATCCTATCCAATGCCTGTATATGTACTTTCTATTTTACCATACATGGATGAATTTTTCCACTTTCTCAGATGAAACAGCAGCATTAGCATCTCACCTATGCCGCTGTCAAATCAATTATAAATAAGTTCTGCAAAAACAATTATATGCATATAAAGGGTGTTCCGATAGACGGTTAGCCCAAAAATAGTTGCTGAAAACTGTTCTCCTGAAAGAAATATTATATTAAAATATTATTTGGAGGTGTAAATATGCATAAGTATGAGCGTATTATATATTGGTCTGAAAATGACAATAAATTTATCGTTGAGGTTCCGGAACTTGCCGGATGTATGGCAGATGGAGATACTGCAGAGCAGGCGTTAAAAAATGCCGAAGTCATTATCTCAGAGTGGATAGAAACCGCAACAGAAATCGGGTGGGAAATCCCGCAGCCTAAAGGGCGCTTAATGTATGCCCGAAAATGTTAGGAGCAGCATATTGAAAAAAAATTTGCATATGCTATAATGCCAATAGGCAAAAAGAAATCTCAAGTCCATGAGGACAAGGAACGAATCCCCAAACTGTATTGCAGTACAGTCTGGGGATTCTTCTTTTCTTTTAGAGTGGCAATGTAGCAAAAGTCTATCTCACCTTACTACTTTTTTGAACAGAAGATTGTGGTCTCTGCACCGGTCTTTGTGCTTTCTGGCGTTCTTTGATTCGGCTGCTTGCCGTCTCGCGATGCTGTGCCGTTCTGCCCTCTGCAGCTCTTACTTCTGTCTGTACTGCTGCCCCTTTTCCGCCCGCTTTCTTCTTTGTCCCCTGTGTAGCTTTCTCCGGTGCTTTCATCTGCTCCTGCATCGGTACCTCCCGCGGTCTTTGTACGGATACTTCCCTTTCGTCAAAGTTTTCGCCGTAACCGCCTGCTGCAGTTTCAAACTGGAAAACTGCAGCTCTTTCATAAAATGCTGCCATACTTGGACGCTGCACTGTTGCACCGGTTCCGCCGCCTGGCCCGGTATGCCCTCCAGAAGGCTCAAATTGGAAAATTGCCCCTCTTTCGTAAAGAAATGCCTTACCACCCCTTTCAGGGGCTATTTGGGGCTCCTGCGCGCCCACAGCCCTATTTCCTGCCTTTGAAGGCGCCGTTTCTGTTGTTCCTCTGGCTGCAAGTGCCATTACCGGTCTTTCCACCACTTCCTTTTCATTTTCCTGTTTGCCGGTTTCCACTTCCATGACGGAAACCCTTGTCATCGCACGCCCTGCCATGCCGGCAGCTTCCCTTCCGATTTCAGCAGTAAGCTTTGCCGCCTGCCCGGCCGCGCGCCCTGCATTGCGCACTTTATCAAGCGCCATATATCCATCCGTGCCATTCCGCAGCATCGCCCTCGCATATCCCGGCTGGGAAACACCCTTCTGCAGCTTGCTCATTACCCCAAGCAGTTCGTTTCTCTTAACCAGCGCAAGCACGGCAACCACCGTTTCCACAATCATCACGACAAGCCACCCCCAGTCTCCGGCACAGGTTTCATAAAGCAGCGCATCCATCTTTAACAACAGCCCCATGAGAAAAGACATGATAAGGATGCTGAGCTGCGATTCCAATACCTTCCGCAGCCATTCCGTCAACAGTCTCTCATACCCCGGCACCATAATCAGGATTAACACAACCGGCGCGAGAAACGTGTAAAAAATGGCTATCAATTGGAAAAACAGCGTCAGGAGCGCCATCAGGATATAGATAACACATTTGATTACAAAAGGAATCAGGTAGGTAAACATAAAACCTATTTTCTCCGCACCCCTCTCATGATCAAAGGCGTTTCCTTCGTATTTTTCCACCAGGTTCTTCCTGTCCTTGCCCCCCGGCTCATACGTACCGTCAACAAAACCCAATAATTTTTCTATGGTTTCTTCCCCCGGGTTCTCCCCGGAAAATTCGATAAAAACCCATGGCTGGTGAATCAGGTTCATCCAAAGCGCCCCCGCCGACTGCGCCGCATAATCGGAAATGTCCACCTTCCCGCCTCCCTGCATCCCCATCAGCGCCTGCGTGCTGATGGATTTTGTGATTTCCGTGGTTTTTGTCAGCACGGTTGACGATTCCTGCACCACAAGGATGGACAATACCACAATGGCAACCACCTTCAGAACCTGCCCGTATGCCCCCATCAGATCACGCCGTACCATTTTCCGCAGCATAATGACTGCGCTTCCGCAGAATCCCAAGAGAAACAATGGCTTGAAAATACCGCTGTTCAGGGCGGACTGTATGCCGTTTATCTGATCCTTGAACATTGCCGACATGTCAAAATCCATGCAGTAATAAAACAGCATCACCGTAACCTTTCCCAGCCATTTGATAAAGGTAAAAAGCATGTTTGCAATGCTGTTCATGATTGCATCCCCTGATTCCAGCAGGCCGGTTTTTTCCATATCCAGACAGTAATAATCTGACTTGTTGATATATTTGGCATCACCGGAAGATTCAAACCTTGGCTCAATAGTCTTTACTGCGTCGTTTGCCGCCACGGACGGTACCGACAAAGCAAAAACAACGCCAACAATCAGAAGCAGCAGAGCAGCCGCCATCCTGACATAATATTTTTTCTTCTCCATATTCGTTACCTCATGAGTCCCCTAAAAATTCAAACCGCGGGCGCCGGAAAAAACGGAAATTACATCCATGCATGGACGGTGAAAAGCTTGTCCCGTCCACCGGGTTGTAACTGTTGCTCCCCGTCGCTGTCGATATGCCCACGCGCCCTTTTGGCGCTTCAGGCGTCCCATAGTACCTGCCGCCGCAATGAATCCAGTACGTTTTATTGTTATATGTGCCTATGTATATGCCTACATGGTTTACCTGGCCGCTGCGCATGGCTGCCGGATCGTATAGAAAGCCCAAATCACCCACCTTAAGCTCATCTGCCGTGATTTCCTCCGATGCATACCATTGCTGCGCCGTTCCTGCCACCGCTACGCCCTCCGGAACTTTGCCGTTGCTGGCTCCCACTCCAAAGCATTGCACATAGACCCAATCCACAAATCCGGAGCAGTCCAGCGGACCGGTTGGCGGTCCTGTCTGGCTCGATTTACCGCCCATCAGATACGGGTGGTTGATAAGCGATATGGCAACCAGTGCAAGCTCCTGCCTTGTCACCTCTCCCTGCACAATGTCCGGCAGCACAATATCCGGGAAATGATAGCTGTAACCATACATCGCCGCCATATAATTTGAATTGTAGAGTTCCATGACATTCTGAATATTTTCCTCATCCAAGCCTATAAAGTCCCTAAGAACCACCTCATAATCCGGATTGGCAATCAGTGTTGCCGTATACTTTATCTCATTTGTGCTCTTTTCTTCTGCTGCGGCATTTATCGCTTCCATCATGCTGTTTACATCCCTGTAAGTCAGCTCATCGATGGACAGCCCCGCATATTCCAGAATTTCTTCCTGCCCCGTATAATAACATACTGCCTGTGATACCCACTCGATTTCTTCCGCTTCTTCATCTTCTGCGTCTTCTCCGGATTCCTCCGCGGTCTCTCCTTCAGATTCACCTGCCGCTTCCGTTTCTCCCGCTTCTTCCGCCTGCTCCCCTCCCTCTCCCTCCGGCACTTCCGGAACCACCGGAATCATTTCATCTTCCAGAAGGATACAGAATTGAAGCGACGTAAGCAGCGGGTTATATTCTTCCATGTCGCTTAAGTCTAACGACTGCGCATGGATGCCGTCCGCCAATAGTGCAATATCCCATGGCACACCAAGTTCTGTGCCTATGTATTGATACCGGTAAGCCTGCTCTTCGCTGGCAAACACCATCAACGGTGATGCTACGCTTCCTACTCCGCCGCCACCAAGCCCTGATATGCATAAGCCGAGCAGCAGCACCGGAAATACCATTGTTATCAATCCAACTATAACCGCTTTTTTCATCAAATAACCTCTTTCCTGAATAATTCTTCATCTGAAAAGTCAAAATCAAAATCCTCCGGCTCTTCCTGTTCCGCCGGCATTTCTTCCACGCCTGCAGCATCAGGATCCGGTTCCGGCGTCACTTCCACACCCGCAGCATCAGGATCCGGTTCCGGCGTCACTTCCACACCCGCAGTCTCAAGAACCGGTTCCAGTGCTTCCTCCTCGCCTGCAGCTTCGGAAAATGTTTCCGGTACTTCTGCCGGTGTTTCCTCTTCCGCTTCTTTCAGCAGTTCCCTGTAATCCGGATCAGTCTGCTGTGTAGCTTCCTCTGTCTCTGCCGCCTTTTCCGGCTCTTTGGGCATTTCCACTTTCTTCTCAACCTTTGGCGTCGTAGAAAATACGTCAATCAAATCCTGAAATACCGCATCAAACTTCAGCACGCCAACATGTCCATCCAAATCCTGAAAAAGACATTCCCCATTTCCCAGATTTTTAAAGGTTTCCTTGTTTGCAACTGTAGGCGCCAGTCCCATATAGTCACACATGCGGGCAGCTTCGGCGTCATTTGTCGTCTGGAAACAGAATTTATAGGATATAGTGTTCTTAATACCCTCTGAAGGCAGGTCCAGTACTGAATGTCCATTAAAAATACAGCCTGAAAACAGGGAACGTCCCATTCTGGTTAGAAAATCATACAGCTTGACGCCCTCTTCTGTTTTTCCCAGCATCCACGATTCATCAAACAATATAACCTTGAACACCGGTCTTTTTACCATGGCAAATTTCTTTGCAAAGTTGCTGATAACAGCCATAAGCACCGTTGACAGCGTTTCCTCTGCCGTGTAGCTTTCTTTCGGCGTTTCCGGGCTGGGTAGCTTCAGGTTGTCAATCTGCAGTATATTAAGCCGGTTTTCCAGAGATATCGCATCCTCTGTCCCATCACCAAAAAGAAGCTGTGCCATTCCGGAAGAAGAACGCAGCTTTAATAACCTTGCTAAAAGTTTCCCTTCATTGCACAATTCATCCGATTCCGGAAAAGATGCCAGCATTTCCATCAGCTTATTCATCGACGGCTGCTCCTCTTTTTCCATAAGGCGCTGCGCCTCCAGAACCGCCATATATTTTTCGCTTGTAGGCGATATCTTTAAAAGCTCCGCTATCACATTTACAGCAAGCTCATCCGCCATTTTCCTGTCATCACGGTATAAGTTGTAAGGGTCAAGCTTCCCCCTGTTTTTGATGTCGCTGGAAAGCGTCACCGTCGTTATCATGCCCTGCAGCATGGTAAGCTCCTGCTCCCAATGCCCACGTTCCGCTTTCGGGTCAAATATCAGCCCATAGCCGCCATATAACACATTCAAGACCGTAAGCAGGTTGGCATTAAATGACTTTCCAACGCCCAGATTGCCGTAAAAGGTGGCGGCTGCCGACTTATTACGCAGGCAGGCAAGCCACATAGCTAAAAATACCTGCTTTCCCTCAGCTCCGGTTGTACCAATATAGGGCCCATCCTTGTCCCCAAGCTCATGGCTCGCGCCGATGACGCCGCTTGACAATGTAAGAGGCGTCATTGGCATGATATATTCTTTTGCCAGACAGCCCACGCTGGGTATGCATTGCATAAAAAGTTTAATCTGGTCGGCTAAGGGGCGCTCAATAATGAAATTCATATCCTCATATTCATTCTTTACCATGCTTATCCGCCTCTCCAACTCCTCTTCATTGTCCGCCGCGATGCAGATTGTGACGCTGGTATTTAACAACGGCTCCCGCAAATCCTTCATTTCCGCTTCCAGCGCATCCGCATACGCTTTTCCTTCCAGCAAATCCTCCGGAATGTCAGCATTGGCGCCTTCCACGTGCTCTATCTGGCTTTCTATTTCCCGCCTTTTTCCGTCCAGCTTTCTTTGTGCTGCACGGTACTCTATTGCCTTGATATGAATACAGACCTCCGCCTGCAGGTTATATTGCTGCAGCATATAAATCCATTCCATGCCGGGATAATCGAAGCTGTCCGGTATATTCGTAAGTGCCAGAAAAGACTGATAGGAAACTTTGTCTCTGTCGTGCTCTATCCGGAGCATACGGTTCGCTGCATGTATGGTTCCGGAGAAAAGATTGACGACATCCCTTACATACGGCTTTATTATCCGCTCTTCCCCCACTTCCTGAATTTCTGCTTTCGGCTTCCAAGCCTTGCTATCCTGTTGGTCTTCCCTGAAAAGCTTTACTTTCTGGTTGATTCCCCTGTACGCCATCCGCCGCAAAAGCCATTGTGTCTCCTGCCCGGTCAGTTCAACCAGCTTTACTTTCTGGTTCTGCGAAAAAAACCATTTTTCAGCCATTTTGATGCAGTCATTCATCCGGCTCATCAGGATATCTTTCGTGTCCAGATTCATGAACACGTTGATTGCATTGGCAGGATTTTTGATAAAATAGCGGTAGCCTTCCTTAATCCCGTTTACGGTTTCCGATTCCGCATAATCAGCCAATTTTACTATCACGTAGCTTCTGTAATCATTGGCATCACCTTTTGCTGCCTTTACCTGCTCTAAATAACTCTCTGTCTGCATGGCATGATATTTTGCCTTCTCGTACAGAGGGTCTTCTTCGTCAAGCTTTTTTATCAGGTTTTTGAATTGCTCCCTGTTATCCTGCTCCACCGGCACAATCAATATCTGTGCATCGCTCATGATTCCGGCAAGGAATTTTGCCATTTTGTAGAGTGTTGCAATCTTCAAATCATCGTCAAGAAAATCATAGTCATAGCCGGACAGCTTATATGCCGCCCAACAGCTTTTATCAACATTAAATATTAAGTTGTCTGCAAAATAATTGATAGGACACTGATACATGCTTTCCTCCTCAAAGTTTCAGGGAAGTGCCGTGTTACACTTCCCTGACCTGTTATTGCTGCATACCCATGCTGCAGTTCCATTTAAGGGATATTTTTTCCTTCTTCCTGTCTGCATACTTTTTGAACATCTGCAGATAGGTTCCCCGCGCCGAAAAGAAATAGATAACACACCCCACAAAATACTTTATGGGATTCTTGCCATCCAGCTTTTTCTTCATGGCATAATTCGCCACCCCATATGGTATGGCAATAAAGCGGATAACCGTGGGTATCCTTGCCGTGACCGGAATAAACGTTCCCAGCACAAACATAAAGAGCGCAACTCCGACAAATGCCAGCAGATCATATGGGTTTATGGGCGTCGGCAGCGGGATGTTGGATATGGAGTAGATTTTCTTCTCTACCCGCCAAACTTTGTTGTAAGAATAGATTTTTACTTTCTTTTCGTCCATAAGCTGTCTGTCAGCCTCCCAAAACCGTATGTACAATATTTTCCGCCCATGTTGAGAGCAACTCCGGATTTCTGATTAATACAAGGACAACACCTCCGGCCAGTCCTGTTATAATGGCCGCCACCCATGCTTTTTTAATAAGGCAGGAAATAAGTCCAATAGCTAAAGCAATCAAGCCTACCCAGAAAAGCTGATCCAGTATCCAGCTTCCTGCATTTTTCCCTATATCTCCGGTATCTGCATAGGAATAAAATCCATTCATTACAAACAGCATGGCAAATGTCATAACCGCCACCGCTATTCTTGTACCGGTTATTTTACCGGCACCCTTCGCTTTTTCCTGCATTTTCTTTTCTTTCTTCATTGTCCTTCCCTCCATTTAATTAATATTTAGGTTCCCTGTACGGGTATCCATCGATTTTATGTAGTACTTCCCGCCGCTTTCCTGTATGGTAAAATTAACCTTCTGCAGCAGCTTCGCATTGTTCTGCGTGTCCTTTATCTTAAATTCCACCAGACATATGATGCCGGATTCTCCCTGATAACTCTTGATGGAATCGATACTCACAAAAGTAAAACGCCCATCCAGTCCGGTAAACTCGTCCTTGTCTGCACTGGCTGCCAGATAATAGTTGATAACAGAAGCATCCTGTTCAAAGTATGCCTTCAGGAAATTTTCTACTGATGTTTTTATGGCTTCTGCCTGTGCATCCGGCAGGCTGTTACCGTAATATTCTGACACTGCGTATTTTTCAATCGCCACGCTGTCAGAAACGACAAGCGGCAGGCTCTCCACTACATAGGCGCCTTTTTCGCAGTAGATTGGCACTTTCAGTATTATCTGGCTTGTACTTGTGCTCGTTGTGTAGGTTTGGTCCTCCTGAAGCGTTCTAGTTGTATATTCCACTTTTGCCAGCACATACACATCCTTCTGCGCGTCTGTGTAATCCTCCATACGGTATGCCTGCACATAGACTGCCTCAGCCGTTGCCGTAAAATCATTTACTGCACCACTGCTAAAAAATTCGGAAGTCACATATGGCTGCAGGCGGTTCTTATACTCCTCCTCTCCTTTTATTTCGTATGTCAGGTATTCCCTAACAAAATTCTGGGCAAATGCCATTGCCTCCTCATTCAAGCTGGTAAAATCGTTATAATTTTCCTTAAACTCGCTTATCATCTGATTGACAACTTCTTCTTTATCCGGCTTAAAGATAGCTGCTATCCCACGCACAAAAACGAATGTCAGCATAAGCCACAAAATAATCCTGAGCACCTTCATGCCGGTATTCTTTTTCATCACATACTGCTTCGATTTTTCCTTTTTTACGCGCTCTTTTGTTCTTTCCGGCTTTTCTTCTTTTACCATTTTTTCTGTCTTATCTTTTTTCTTCATCACCACGCTATTCCTTTCAAAAGTTTAAATCTAAGTCAAAATCATTCGCATCCACGTCGTCATCCGGCGGAAAAGGCAGTTCGTCCATGTCGTCATCCGGTGGAAAGGGCAGCTCGTCCATGTCGTCATCCAGCGGAAAGGGCAGCTCGTCCATTCCGTCATCTTCCCAAGCAGCTTCCGGCGCCGGCGCTTCTTCCTTCACGCCTTTGCTAACACGCTTCCTAACCGGCTTTTCTGCCTTTTCCGATTTTTCCGCTTTTTTAGGTTCTCCCACTTTCTTCGGTTTATAGACCGGAGCTTCCGTCAGCATGTCCCCGACTTCCACATCAACATCATGCAGCATTTTCTCATCATCGAAGTAATACGACTGAAACTCTATTGTTTCGTTGCCAACCTTATAGAGAAAACGTCCCTTAATATCCGGCAAATCTACGGCATCCGTGTTTCCCAGCACAATTTCTGATGCTGCCTTGTCTGCAAAACGTCCGGATATCCGGACAGGCACGTTATTCTTAATCTGTCCCGTCAAAACAGTTGCATCCGGTCTCTGCACCCCCAGAAAGAGGTTGATGCCTGTTGCTCTGGACAGACGGGCAAGCGTAGACAGCTTACCCTCCAATGCCTCATAAACTTTTTTGTTTTCTTTTGAGACTCCCTTTTTATCAAGCATTTCTGCCAATTCGTCCGAAAACACGCCAATCCTGCATAGATTCTGCTTGGTTTTTTTGTTGTACTCAGCAAGGTTTTTTACTTCCAAATCCCTGAAAAGCCGAAGCCGGCAATCATTTTCTTTCACCAGTAAATCCAGAACCTCCAATGCACGCTCACGCTCCGTTATTACCTCTCCATACTTTTCATATTGTTTACCAAATTCCACGCCGCCTTTGAAATCAATCATGTACACACGGCTGCCCTGTAATATCATCTGCCACAATATACAGCGTAATATCACACTTTTTCCGGAACCGGTTTCTCCGGCCACCAAAGCGTGAGGCACACGATTAAGGTTAAATGTAATGCTGTCCAGCGCGCTCTGCCCGATGGTGATGATGCCATTTTTATCACTGCAATAGGCATCCTGCCACGTAATCATTTCCGGAATTTTATAATCTGCCGGCAATACGGTAAGCTCCACCAGCTTTTTACTGTTTCCGTACTCCATTTTCAGGATATTGCAGTCAAGTGCTGTTTCCAGCCTTGCTTTCGCTGCTTTCCACTCCTGCAACGGAATATTCGACTTAAAGCCCAATTTCTTCTTTTTCCCGTCCTTCTGCTCCCCGCAAAAGCATGGACATTTCCCATCCTTTCCGACAAAGCCAATATCCCGAAATATTGTGTCATAGTCCTGCTCCGGCTGGCTTCCAATGCTTCCCAGAACCAGCAAATAAATTGCCGGCGCACAGAGCAGCACATAGTACAACAGCCATTTGATGTATACCGGAGCATCTATTTCCATTATCTTTCCTTTAAATACCAAGCCGGCACACACCACAAGCACTGATATGCCAACGCCTATCCATGCCTGCCATTTATTCAATTTTTTTATGCCCCTGAACAGGCCTTTAAAGATGGCAGCTATTGTTCTTCCAATAAATTTAAAAAAACTTCCTACTGCCTCTTCAAGCTGCCGATCCAGATTGCTATTCTTTGTTGCCGTATTCACCATCCCTTTCTTTTTAACAAAAAAGACCATATATCATATCGATATATGGTCCTGCTCAAATACTGTTTTATGCTGATTCCGGCTTATTCCTCTTCATTGAAAACTTCTTCAATCATCTCATTCATCCAATTAAAGAAACTGGCGTCTGTTTCGCCCTTCGGTATTTCAATTCCCGAGGCTTCAAGCTCTTCATCTGTCAGCTTGCATCTTTCCACATCACCCATGCTGCATCCTCCCATCATTTCTGCGTCCTGTATATGTATCCGTATTGTTCCGCTGTTTCTCTATAATAGGAGTTTAACACACCAACTGATTTTTGTCTAGCAATGTGGATTGCATGACCATAATTCTTAAATTCTCCGTTCTTATACTGTTCTCTTACATTTCTTACCTCCTCCTTCATTTTTTCTTTCAACCAAGGAATGTCTGATGCAATACGCCTGTTAAATGCCATCGGCTTTGCGTCTTTGCCAGCCTGCAGTATGTAATTCTTTTCTCCCTGCCCGCAGCCTACTGCCCTGTGTGAACCAAATTCATAGACTGTCGCGTTGCTCATGTCTGCCCATGAAAATGTACCACCAAATCCTTCCCATCCCTTCGGATGGTTGTGTGTCACAGTAAGCCCTTTCCACTTCTCCGCTTCCGCCACCGGAAATGCCACGGAATGAGCATCTCCCTGATATGCCTTTATTGCCTTTCCGCTCTTATCAAAAACAACCATCACTTCCCGCTTCCGGCTTCTGATTGCATTTTCTGTATCTGTAAGGCTGCCGAACTGCCCCGGGTCTATTTCATCAACCTTCCCCTTTTCTTCATGTGTCCCCAGCACATCATCTATGGTCTTTTCAAGCCCGCTGAATGACCCTCTGCCGCCCATCACACAGCCCCCCTAAACTTTTCCTGAAAGGATTTAAGCTGTATAATGTTTCCGGTGCATCCATCCGGTACCGTCCCATAAAAAATAATTGTTTCAGGCTGCAGCCTCTTCATCATCTCCCGGTATCCTTCCATAAACAGCCTTTTTGCCTGCTTATTCATCTGGGTACCAACAGCCGACACACTCACTGTCCCTTGTGTAGGTTCGCCATCGAAGCACCATTCATAGCTTTGCTCATCACTCCATGAAATTGTCGGAATCACTAAAATTCCCTGCTCCTGCAGGTAAGCTCCTATCCAGTGCTTGCGGTAATGGTTGTACAACTGCATCACCTTAGGAAAGTCAGCATAAGTAGAAAAATCCGGTGTCATAACATATTGAAACTGCCGCAGCATACCTATGTAAAAATCAATGTTTGCCCAAAGCCGATGAAATTGGTAATCATCAACAAAAAAATGCACGCCTTTCTTTTCCCTGTCCTTTGTGCTGCTTGCATAGTTAAAGGGGATAAACTCACAATCTTTTTCATAGGCCACCGGCGCCAGTTCCGGTATTCCGTACTCTCCCACGCCTGTATATATACGTTTTTCTAGGTTCTCATAATTTCTTTTGCTTCTGGAACTATTCATTTTTCGCCTTTCTCTTCGGAATCCTCTGTTCTCTTCTCATATTCCATTTTCAGCTTACGGTTAAAAATATATCTTTTGGTTGTAGAAAACCTTTCATGCCTCATCCGCTGCTGTACAATCTCATTCGCCTCTTCTACCGGCATATTCTGTTTCAGGTCGTTTCTGGTTGTAATTGCAAAAATCCTTCTCAGGTCATGGCACTCTAATCCCAGCTTGTCCGCACATTCCCGCATATAGGCTTCAGAGTAAAATATTTTTCCTGCCGGATACTTCTGCAGATAATCGGGCAGCCGGTCATATAAATATTCATCATGCCGGCACTCTATCAATCCCCCGTGTCCGCCTTTTCCCTTTTTTACCCTTACAAAAATCTTTCCTTCCTGAAGCGTAATATCTCCTGCCTCCAAGTCCGCCAGCTCTGATACACGCAGCCCGGATATTTCTGCCAGCCGATAGGCATACCGCAGTCTTTCATTTTGTATCTGGTTTATTTTCCGTTGTGTAGGTTTCAAATAGATGACCTTTTTCGGCTTTTTGCTAAAATTCCTTTTCTTTTTGCTGACCGCCAGAAACTCCTCTTCTGACGGAAGCCGGAGGGACCTATCATACTTTGACAGCCACTTCAAGCCATTTTTAACCGCACTGTATTCATTTTTTGTTTTAAACTTTTGGGTCGTCTCTTGTATAATCCATTCCTTATCTACCTGCCTTAGTTCCTTAAACTGTATATCCTTAAACAGCTTTACTACTGCTGCATAATAGGTACGTGCCGTATTGGGTGGTAACTGCCCCTGTATATATTCCTTGAAAGAAAGCAATATATCATATTTCATTTTATCCGGAGTCTCCCTCAGTTTGTTTTATAGTAGTAATGAGATATAAATATCTCATTACTACGGCTATATTACGTATCCATGCCGCATGAATGGAAGTGTAATCCACGCTCGCTCGTCCATTCGCAAGCTCATTCCCTCACAAGCTATATTCCACTTCCATTCATGCTATATTACTACGTAATATAGCCTATTATCGTGGTGTACATATAATCCTGTTAAACTCACTATATATGCCTGTTTTAACGTGTACATTTTCAACTCATTATTTCTATCAATATGTACACACGTTTTTACAGCTTTTCCAACTGCTCCAGCACGGTTATATCCAGCTTCACATACGGCTTGTAGGTTTTGCTCTCGCCATCATACACACGCTTTGTCAGGCGCCGGTCAGCTTCCGTATCAATCCATTTCAGGGCTTTCCAGATTTTCAGCTTATTGCCGGATGTATCATACTTATTTTTATCAAGCATACCTTCCAGCACTTTCTTCTCAATCAGGATGTACCCTTTATACACCTTCCCATTCTTCCGCAGGAACGAACCTATCCCGACAAATTCCTTTGCATAGACTTCCAGCATCCTACCCTGCAGCCTCCTGCTTTATTTCCTGTCTGCAGGTGGCGTCCATGAATGGCCGGCTCACATAATAAACTTTAGTCTCTCCGGAGCTGTAGATGTACTTGCGGTTTTTTTCTGATTTTACCAGCCCAAAATCCACACAATAATTCAGGAAGCTCTTTAAGTCGAGTGCTGCATGTCTGCAGATATAATCATTAAACACCGACTGCTCAATTTTATAAAAGCTGCTGGAGTTTTTTGTTTCATACGTGTATTTGATGTAAGCCTCATTTTGAATAATCAGCATTGCCACCTTGCAAAAATCCTTGATAAAGGAAAAAATTTCACTCTCTTCACTGACTGCGTTATCCTGCGCTTCCTCTGCACTCTCACCCGCCTGCGGCATCCTGGCCTGCAGCATCCTGACTTCCTCTTCCAATAATTTTATATGGGATTCCCTTTCCTTAAGCTGCATGTCCATTTCGCCTATTTTGTCAATCAGCCTGTTAATTTTTTCTTTTAACTTTACTTCTACACTCGCCATTTTTCCCTCCCGCTCACTTGAAATTGATGTGTATTTTTTCTGCAATGTTTCTTTCAAAAACATGCTGATTTACCTTGATATCAATAGGCTTTTCCTTGTTTGCCCTTACAAAATTTTTCTTGAATTTGACCGTCAATTGTCCATCTGCTTTTTTTGCTGCAGCCGTGGAAATTTTTACAAAATACTTTCCCTTCCTTTTCCAGATATATGCCTTTCCAAGTTTTCTGTCTTCACTGTCCAAAAGAAGACACTTCCTGAATATCCAAAATACGATAAATACAGCAAACCCGCTTGTTGCCGTTCCGGTTCCTGCAGCGGCAACTGTAACCATAAGATTAGGGGATGTCGGAGTAGTAATATCCGGAATTTCTATCATTTCCTTTTCTTCCTCTGGATCAGGTTCCGGCTCCGGCTCTTTTGTTGGCGCCGGAATCGGCGCTTGTGTAACTTCCGACATTTCCTCCAGTTCCTCCTCCGGTTCCTCCTCCGGTTCTTCCGGCGCCGGTGTTTCCTTCGCCGCTGTCTTCCTTGCTGCCGGTCTTTCCGGCTCTGGTTCCGGTACCGGTTCTTCTGCCCTCACAAATTCCAACGTCTGCCACGCTGTATTTCCAAGCATATCGCGCACTGCCACTATTATGCTGCCTTCCTCTGTTACAATATAACAGTTGTTATTTGTCCACGTATTTCCTCCATCAAAGCTATAGGCTGTAGCTGCAAGTCCGGACTGCGCATCTGAAGCATGAACGGTTATCTCCATGCTCTCTGCCTCCTGAAGCCATTCCTCATACTGCCTTTCCACCGAGGTTATGACCGGTGCGCTCCTATCAATACAAGAAACCGTGATTTCAGCATGTGCTGTATTTCCCTCGTTGTCCCGTACAATAACGCTATAGCTGCCATTGTCTGACGCACTTATCCGGTTGCTGTCCGTCCATGTGTTCCCGCCATCCCAGCTATACGCCTGCGGTGCAAGACCGCTTATTCCAATGCTGCCTGCAGCATCACCGCCTGACACATCCGGCTCTGCTCCTTCAGGTATCCCATCTCTGGCATCAGCCACAATCTCCACATTTCCCCGTGTCCAGCCGCTTGCTGCGGAAAGGCTGACTACCGGCGCCGTATAATCTGTTTTTATGTAAAATACTCCCTTTGTAACATTGCCGGCTTTATCCCTTACCCATATCTCACAATTTCCTGCTTCCGTGACGGTTTTAGTGTTTTCTGATGTCCAAGTATTTCCACCATCCCAGCTATACGCTTCATCAGCAAGACCGCTGCTGGCGCTTTCTGCAGATGCCGGTATATCAGAAGCATTTACCTTTACCGTAATCTCCTCCGTCCCATTTATCGTTTCTACGGCGACTTTCGGCGGCAGGTTGTCAATGTTCTTTACCTGTATCGTAAGCGGCTGCGTATATTCTTTTTCCCCGTCTTTATACGTGACCTGACATGTGTAACTTCCGTTTCCCTTTACCGTAATGCTGTCCGTAACCTCCCCATTGTTCCATTGATATTTGATTACTGACACGCTTCCTGCCACATCAGCCTTCAGTTCCATTCCGTTTACTATCCCTGCCTCCATGGAGGGCACTATGGAATAGATTCCGATGACCGTTTTCTCCGTCATTCCGCAGGACGGAGCATAACCGTCCAGCGTCACGCCCACTATTTTATTGCATGTAAGGCTGTATTCCGTGTGTACACCATTACAACTCTGTTGGCCGCACTTATTACATACATAATGATATCCTGTGACAATTTCGTACTGGCATTGCTGACCTACTGTCCCTTCATACATGCCACAAAGATTAGCAGAGCAGTTGTGCCCACAGGTTGTATAGGTATGCCATAGACTATCATCATCGCTGAACCACCACTGTGTTACAGTCCCCGAACAGAATCCTTTTTCTTCTCTTAGGCTTGTCCCATAATCTACCGTGTGAGAATCCTTATAGCAGCTTCCACCTTTCTCTGTGCTGCCATCATGGTGATGGTACACTGCTGTATAGCAGCCGCCCTCTTTCGTATCATTCCCTGTATGGACATGCTTCAATTCTACCTGTACCGGTGCTGTCACCGGTTCCTCCTCTGTTGTAGCTGCATAGACCGGCAGCCTGAAAGCCAGCAGCGCAGCGCACGCTGCGGTCATTATTCTTTTCCAATTTTTCTTCATTTCCTCATTACTTCCTTTCAGCCGAAACATCCCCTAAAAAACTCAATTAATACACTCCTCAGCTCACCATTCAGCAACACCGTTGCTGCAAGTGACACCAGTCCCATCAGCGCGCAGAGCGCGATGAGTTTAAAAATTTTCCCCACTCCGTCCGCCAGCAGCTCCAAGATTTTTCCGCCGGTTGAAATTTTTCGCACCACAATCTCTTCCCGCCGGTCCTCCATCCGCATACTGAGCGACTGAATCATTTTGTAAATTTGGACATTTGAAATGGACGGGGAATTTTCCAGTGCTGCAAGGCTTTCGTTTTCCGCTGCTTCCTGCCGCACCTGCGGCAGGGAAAGAATTTCTTCCGGAAATATTTCCACCTCGCCGCTCTGCCCTTTTTCTTCCGGTTCCCAGCAAATCTGCGCTTCCAGAAGCTTCTTTTTTTCCATGAGCTGTCCAATTTGTACATCCTTTTTTTCAATTTCTTTTTCCAGTTGGAGGGCTTTTTCTATTAACTTGTTGCATTTTACTTTTAAAAGCTTGATTTCTGCCTCTCCCAATTTTTGTCTGCCTCCTTTTCAAAAAAATTTCGGCTGCTTAGGTGGCAACAGAATGATGGAATCCTCTTCTTCTGTCAAGTCTTTTTTTCTAAAATTGCTTTAGGGCTGTTTTTTCTGCCAGAAGGAAATTAGGTTTTTGAAATATATTGAAAATCCGGAAACAGTAGAATGAATATTACCGGCATGGTGACATAGAAGGGATATAGAAGATGCAATATGCTCTATGTCCATTCCCCCTCTTTCCCCGCATATCTACAGTGTTTTTTCCTTTTTTTCCTTACATAAAATCTGAATATACTGACCTTTTTCCTACTGCAAAATCTGAACTCTTTTTCGGAACTTGCACAAAATCTGAAAACATCATTTTTTTCTACTGCAAAATCTGAATGGAATGGCATAAAAAAAAGACCTTCCGGCCTCCCTTGCCCTGTTAGACGTCCCTTATCTTCATCCTGCAGGCTTCTTATCTTCAATTTTTCTTCCTGAAAGCCAATATTTTGGCGTTTTTTCTGTTTTTTCCGTACACGAAAAAGCCCATCTGCACAGGCTTACATGCTGCTCCGCATAAGCTTATGTATAAATTTGGGATTTAGGTTCCTGTCCCACTTACGCTTGTCCCGGACTGATTCGTTTGTTTTTGCAATGCTGCCGGCGACAGCTCCCAAGAAAATTTCTGCTGTTTCCTCCTTAAGGCTCTGTGCATACTGCTTTACCAGTTCCAGCGTATCCTTCAGGCTCTCTTTTGTGCAAACCGCCTTATTCCGCCTTAGCGCCACCATTCCTAAATGTGTGGCAAAGTTCTGGATGTCCTTTGGTGCACGGTCCTTAAATACCTTCTGCAGCGGTGTGATCCAGTACATTTTATCTTTGATACCAATGGAAAAGAACGCTTTGAGCCGCCCTAAATAGACCTGTATCGTCCTTTTGGCAACTTGCAGAAGCTCCGCATACTTTTCATAAAACAGTTCTACCCCAATATGATATCTCTTTCCGGCGCCTCCTATTTTGAGAAACTGCATAGCAAGGAGCTTCTCGTTTGCTTTAAGCTCCTTGAAAGCCTCATCATAAAAGATATCATGCCCTGTACTGATATAACCTTCCTTAACCGCTTCCGGATAGCTAAAATCGTTGTCAAGAATCGTAATGTCCCAATCCCCGTAATAGGCTTTTTTAAAGCATATCAGCCCTTTATCCGCCAAAGATAGCATTGTCACATAAAAGGTCTGGTATGACATGCCCGTTGCCTCGCACATGCTCCTATAATACACACCATGCACTTTCCCTGAATTGTCCTGATAATGGGACAATTCAATCAGGAAATCCACCTCTGCCTTTGTCAGATGACTCTGCAGCAGCTTGTCCAGCACGCTGTTCTTGAGCTTTTGCAACCTTTCCTCACCTACCTTCATAATTTGTGTTTATGAAGGTATCGCAGAACAGAAAGCCAGAACCACGTATGACAATATTCTCCGCCTGATTAAAGAGCCCGACGTCTGCGAACCGATTAAGTTCCTGCGCCAGAGGGAAATCGTGCACTTCCAGCGATTTGGTGAAGCGAATCGGGAAGATTGTAGTAACCTTTAACTAAATGTGAACTACGATTACACCTTTTCTATAATTTCTTTAGCCCCATGGAAGGCAGCTAATTCCTCAATCGCAGCATCAATATTTTTATAACCATTAAAATCGGGATTGAATATATTTTTTTCTTTTATAATAAATTTTTGGGTTTTCCAATCCATCTTGCAATCTAAATAACCGACAAATTGATTTCCTACAAGAATTGAAAGAGGCCATTTCATTCCCTTTTTTTTGAAATACTCAAAAGTAAAGGAATAATCGAAAAATGTTTCAAGCCAAGTTTTGTCTCTTACAATTATATCCATTGGTGATATAAGCCGAACTTCGCCGAAGTCCTCAGCCACTTCTCCATTTAGAAGCGGTATTTTGGAAGAATGGATATAGTAATTTTTACGACCGATTCTATATGAAAGTTTTAATATCTTCTTTTCAGATTCCAACTCTTCAAAAATGGGCAGAATATCAGCGGTCTTAAACCCGGATAAATGAGAAACATGAACCGGATCAGTTACTCCTAATGAAGCTATTAGTTTTTCAACTATACACTTTATAGCCTGTTTTTCATCAATGGAGTCATTTGTCCAATCGGAAAATCCTACTTTTTCTTTTAAAATATGGACAGGTTCTCTGAATGTTCCCGGATTTCTGCCGCAAGTCAACAGGTCTCCTCTGCGGCATAATCTGTAAAAAGCACGGAATATAGGCAAATTATAGCTTTGGTCGTGTTCCCGCCTATATTTATCCCATTCATAAGATAAATTCAAATTCTCCCAAATTTGATTCGCAGTCAATCCATCAAATTCCATTAAACTTATCTTTAATTTCTTTTCTGCGGCTTGAATTTCAGGGCTGTCTCCCGCGGCAAGCCAGCTTTCATCGGAAGATCCCCATCTCACAATGCCTTTTGTCGCTTTTCTGTATAATGAATATTCATTTTTTGGTACAAAAAACATATTCCGCTTAAATGTCCAGGTTTC
>JAAUZU010000041.1 GCA_014804445.1 Lachnospiraceae bacterium
CAGTATGCGTCCTTTGGCGGCGAGCACTTTGGCGACGCTGCAAGACAGGCAGTTCTCGACATGCGGGAGGACATAGCAGGCGCGCTGGCAGGAAGGCGGTAAGCTTATTTGTGCCGGTTCCTCCATTCTCGCGGGGAAATCCCGTAGACAGTTTTAAATGCACGCGAAAAATGAAGCTGATTTTCATATCCGACGGCAGAGCCGACTTCTGCGATGGATAGGGAGGTCAGCTTTAACAATTCTGTCGCTTTTACCATTCTGTAATTCATCAAAAACTCCTGTGGCGAACGGCCTATGGAGTTTCGGAAAATTTTCCCGAAATAGCTGCGGTTGATGCCACAGACGGCGGCAATATCCTCTATGGTGATATTGTTCTGAAAATTCTGCTCGATGTAGTTGATGGCCTCTTTAATGTAATAGTCACTCATCTTACTGCTCTGCACCGGTACGGTTACTCTTGCGGACTGGGTCAGGTAATCCAGAAAGAGGTAGAGATGCCCGATGAGGTGAAAGGGCGTTTCTTTGGCGTGATGAACGATGTACAGCATCTCGTTCACCATCTGTTCGCGGGTATCCTTGGAGTGCGGATGGTATACGGGGGTGTTTGGGGAAAGTCCTGTCAAATCCAGCGCTTCTTTGACCCGAAGTCCGTCAAATTCAATCCACACGTATTCCCATGGAAGCGTCTTGTCGGCGAAATAGGTATTTATCTGTCCGGGGAAAATCAAAAAGCCCTGCCCACTCTTGATAGGGTAGGTCTGCGTTTCCCCCTTGGCATTGTCCGCCATAAGCGTCCCCGTGCCTGAGATAACATAGTGGAACAGGTAATGGTTTCTTGTGACAGGACCGAAAGAATGTCCCGGCTCGCACTGTTCATAGCCATATTGGTACATGCTCAAATCGATAAAATTTTCATTGGGAAATATGTAGAAAAGAATGTTGTTCATTGGCAGCTCCTCTCCGTAAAATATACCAAAATGCGTCATCATATAATAGTATAACATAAAAAATAGCATTGTGGCATATAAAATGAAAAATGGTGCTATTTATTGGTAGCAAATTGGTATGTTAAAATAGATTTAACGTAAAAAAAGAAACTAAATTTTACTGAGAGGAGAGGTAAGTATGTCAAAAAGAAAGATTGCCCAAACGCTGCTTGCGGCGATAGGGATTGCAGCCGGAGTCTTAGGCCTTACGGGCTGCGGACAGGGCGCGTCGGACAATAAGATTGAGGTGGAACTGGTGTCCTACAAACCGGAAGCGGTAGCTGCTTTTGAAAAGATAGCAGAGCGCTTCAACGCGACGCATGACGATATCCATCTGACAATTGATTCGCCGAATGAAGCCATGACAATACTGAAGACAAGGTTTATCCGGGAGGATTATCCGGATATTGTGGGAATCGGCGGGGATATCAACTATTCTAATTTCCTTGACGCCGATTTGTTTATGGATATTTCGGATTTGGCAGAGCTTGGAATGGTGAAGCAGTCCTATCTGGATATGGAAAAGGAACTGGAATTTATTCCGAAGGATGGCGTTTATGCCCTGCCCTATGCGGCGAACGCGGCGGGTATTTTGTACAACAAGGATATGTTCGAGGAGCACGGCTGGGAGATTCCGGATACATGGGATGAATTTATAGCACTGTGTGAGGAAATCCAATCCGAAGGTATTCTGCCGCTGTATTTAGGCTATAAGGACACATGGACATGTCTGGCGCCGTGGAACGCGCTTGCGGTGGGATTGTCCGATTTGGACACCTGCAATCAGGTTAATCTGGGACAGACGACCTTTGCGGCATCCTACCGTGGGGTTGCGGAAAAGATGAGAGCGCTGCTTGACTATGCGGAGCCGAATCCCTATGCCTACAGCTATAACGACGCATGTACCGCCTTTGCGAGAGGGCAGTCGGCGATGTATCCCATCGGCAGCTATGCCATACCGCAGATCAGGCAGGTAAATCCGACGATGAATATTGGTTCCTTTACGTTTCCGGCAAATGCGGATAAAGAGGACAATATCTTAAATTCCGGTATCGATTTGCAGTTCTGCGTGATGAAGGACTGCAAGAACAAAGAGGCGGTCTATGAGGTGCTCCGCTTCCTGTATGAAGATGAAACCATTCGGATTTATCTTGAAGACCAGGGCGGGCTTACCTGCAAAGAAGGAGATTTTGCGATTCCGGCGGAACTGGAAGATATGAGAGAATATATTGAAAACGACAGAATGGCAGACTTCCAGGATCATCATTATCCCAGTGAGATGAGCGTCGATGCCATGATACAGACTTTCCTTCTGGACAATAAAGCGGATTCTGTCGATACTTTTCTGGCGCGTTTTGATACGGACTGGAAGCGGTATAACAGGGATTTGATTCGGAAGGTACAGCAATATCAGAAGGAAATGGAGGGCGCGCGATGAGAAAGAGCATGACGAACCGGTATAAGACATTTTGGGCAGTTACCATTCCGGTGCTGGTTTTATTCTTTACTTTTAACACACTGCCTATGTTGAAAGGCATTGTATACAGCTTTACCAACTATAGAGGATACGGCTCTTATGACTATGTAGGCTTTCGGAATTATATCGATTTGTTCACGGACGCCAGAGTGGGCAAGAGTTATCTGTTTACCTTTAAATACGCATTGGTGGGAACGGTGCTGGTAAATGTGCTGAGTTTAATTATGGCGCTTGGTCTGAACAGCCGGATACGGTTTAAGAGCGCTCTCAGGGGCATTTACTTTGTTCCCAATATTCTGGGCGGCTTGGTTATCGGTTATATTTTCAGCTTTATCTTTACTTATATTCTGCCGGCGGTCGGCAATACGCTGCACATTGGCTTTCTGCAGAACAGCGTTCTTGCAAGTGAAAAGTACGCGTGGGTCGGCGTGCTGATTGTAGGCGTATGGCAGGCAGTTGCCATGAACACCATCATCTATATTTCGGGTCTGCAGACTGTGCCGTCGGATGTGTATGAAGCAAGTATGCTGGACGGAGCGGGCAAATGGAAAGAGTTCTGGAGCGTCACTTTCCCGCTTGTGATGCCTTTTGTGACAATCAATCTGGTGCTGAGCACAAAGAATTTCCTGATGGTATTTGACCAGATTATGTCGTTGACAAAGGGCGGTCCTGCGCAGAGCACAGAGTCCATTTCCTACCTCATATACCGCAACGGTATGGACGGCGGACAGTTTGGCTTCCAAAGTGCAAACGCAGTGGTTTTCTTTGTTGTGATTGTGGCAATTTCCATTTTCCAGATGACCGTTATGAATAAGAAGGAGGAACAGTTATGATGAAGGAAACGCAGAAAACAAACTGGGTTCTGACCGTTATACTGATATTGGGAACCATCACGGTATTTTTCCCGCTGTATATGGCGTTTATCATCGCGTTTAAGCAGCCGAGCGAGATGACAAATGATGTTGCGGGCGCATTGTCATTTCCTGCCCGTTTTAGTCTGGATAATTTTAAACAGGCGATGGAGGTGACGGATTTCTGGCATTCGCTGGGAAACAGCCTTCTCATTACGCTGGCAACCATTGCGCTTGCTATTCTGATTCATTCCATAGCAGGCTATGTGATCGGAAGGGCAATGGCGGAGAAAAAGTGCTTTCGTTTCATTTATCTCTACATTGTCAGCGGTATGTTTGTTCCTTTTTCCATTCTGATGATGCCTCTGGTAAAGCAGACGGCGCAGATGGGGCTCGGAAATCGTCTGGGAGTTATTCTGCTGTATCTTGTGTTCTATATGCCGATGAATGTGCTGCTTTACACAGGATATCTTAAAAATATTCCGATGGCGCTGGAGGAAGCGGCGGACATTGACGGCGCCAGCACATGGAAGACCTACTGGAAGGTTGTTTTCCCGATGATGGGACCGATGCATGCCACGGTTGCCATTCTGACAGCGCTCGGCACATGGAACGATGTGATGACGCCGCTCGTAATTATGTCGGGAACCGGGCAGAACACGCTGCCTCTGGCACAGCTTAATTTCCAGACACAGTTTGGCACAAACTATAATCTTGCTTTTGCATCGTACATTCTGGCATTAATTCCGATTCTGGTATTTTATATCATCTGCCAGAAACAGATATTGAACGGTGTTGCAAACGGAGCAGTGAAAGGATAGAAAAAGTATGGCTATTTCAGTGGAGAACGGCGTATTTTATTTGGAAACCGCCAATACGCTTTATCAGATGAAGGTGGATTCCTTCGGTGTTTTAAATCATTTATGGTATGGCGCAAAGACGGATGACTGTATGGATTATCTTCTGGATTATCCGGACGTTGGGTTTGCGGGCAATATTTATGAAGCAGAAAACCAAAGAACCTATTCCTTGAATACGCTGCCGCTGGAATATGCGGCAGTCGGGGAAGGGGATTTCCGCGTGCCGGCAGTCTCCGTGACCCATGCCGATGGGAGCAATGCACTTGCGCTCCGGTTTCAGGAATATCACATTGAGAAGGGGAAGTACAAAATACCGGGGCTTCCCGCGGTATATGCGAAAGATGATGAGGCGGAAACCCTCACAATTGTTTTGAAGGATGCAGCCTCCGGCGTGGAGGTAAGCTTGCGCTACGGCGTTCTTGCGCAGGCGGATGTGATTACAAGAAGCGTAGTCGTGCAAAATAAAGGAAAAGAGAACGTTGTTTTAAACAGGGTACACAGCCTGTGTCTGGATATCCCGTACGGGAACTGGGAATGGGTGCATTTTCACGGGAGACATACCATGGAGCGGCAGACGGAAAGGGCAGCCCTGGTACACGGTATTCAGGAGAGCGGCAGTACCAGAGGAACTTCCAGCCACCAGCAGAATCCGGCAGTGCTTTTGTGTGAAAAGGGATGCACGGAGACAAGCGGCTTTTGTATAGGTGCGGCACTTATGTACAGCGGCGGCTTTCAGGCGCAGATAGAGTGCGATCAGTTAGAACAGGTGCGCTTTGTGATGGGTATCCATCCGGATACCTTTAGCTGGACATTGGAGCCTGACGCCTGCTTTTATGTGCCGGAAGTGATTCTTTCCTGTTCAGAGCAGGGGATGGAAACGTTGTCTCACCGTTTCCATCAAGTCATTCGCGAACATGTCTGCAGGGGCCGGTATCAGTTGTCGAAAAGGCCGGTTCTGATTAACAACTGGGAGGCGACCTATTTTGCGTTTGACGAAAAAAAGATTGAGGAAATCGCAGAGCAGGCTTCCCGTCTGGGAATAGATATGATGGTGCTGGACGACGGGTGGTTTGGACGGCGGGATTCGGATTTCTCGGGACTGGGAGACTGGGTGGTCAATGAAGAAAAGCTGCAAGGCGGACTTGGCAGGCTTGTGGAGAAAATCAACCGTCTCGGCATGAAGTTTGGCATATGGTTTGAGCCGGAGGCGGTTTCTGAGGACAGTGATTTATACAAGGCGCATCCGGAATGGGTAATCAGGATTCCCGGGAGAAATCCGGTGAGAGCCAGATACCAGCTTGTTCTGGATATGTCCAGGGAAGAGGTAGTAGAGTATCTGTATCGCGCCATAAGCAAAATCCTTACGGAAAATCACATTGCATATGTGAAATGGGATATGAACCGGAGCATATGCGACTGGTACACGGCGGCGCTTCCCGCAGGCCGCCAGACGGAGATGCCGCACAGATATGTGCTGGGGCTGTATGCGCTGCTGGAAAAGCTTACCACAGCATTTCCTGATGTACTGTTTGAGGGCTGCAGCGGCGGCGGCGGAAGGTTTGACGCCGGTATGCTCTATTATTGTCCGCAGATATGGTGCAGCGACAATACGGATGCGCATGACAGGGTGTTTATCCAGTACGGGACGAGCTTTTTCTATCCCGCTTCTTCCGTCGGTTCCCATGTATCGGCCGCGCCCAACCATCAGACGGGACGGGTGACTTCTTTAAAGACAAGAGGAACGGTTGCCATGGCAGGCAGTTTTGGCTATGAGCTGGATTTGAATAAGCTGAGCGAGGCAGAAAAAGAAGAAATTGCAGAACAGGTAAGCAGCTACAAGGGGTATCAGCGGCTTATTTATGAGGGAAATTACTATAGATTGCGCAATCCGTATGAGGATAACATGGCAGTGTGGGCGTTTGTCGCGAAAGACAGGAAGGAAGCGCTGGTTCAGGGCGTGGTGCTCAGGGCGGCTTCCAATGTCCTGCGGGGAAGCGTGCGGCTCAGAGGCCTGGATGCGGAATCCTTCTACCAATCAGCACAGGATGGGCGCGTCTACACAGGGCGCGCGCTTATGGCAGGTGGGCTGCTTCTGCCACGCACAGAGGGAGATGACGCGGCCTTTACCATCTGTCTGAAACAGGTGCCTGAGGTAAAAAATAAGAATTGATTGGCAGGATTGCGGCGTCCTTTTTGCATATAAAATCCGGAGGTATGGAATTGAAAGAAGAAATTAAAAAAGAATGGGCTGCGGATGCAGACAGTGTTTTTCAGGATAGGATAACCAGACACCATGACGAGCTGCGGTGGCTCTACATGGAGTTATATGGAAACAGTTCCATGTTTGCCGAACTGTGCGACCGGATGAGGGAATATTATCTTGAGCGGGATAAAAAACTAAAGGATTGTGATGAAGAGCGGGAATCAGACCGGGAATGGTATAAACGTAATGATATGCTGGGGATGATGTTCTACATTGATAATTTTGCCGGAAATATAAAGGGAGTGGAATCCAGACTGGATTACATTGAACAATGTAATGTGAATTATGTTCATCTGATGCCTTTTCTTGATACAACAGAGGGACGTTCTGATGGGGGATATGCTGTGTCGGACTTTCGCAAGGTGCAGGAGAAACTGGGAACAATGGAGGATCTGGAAAGTTTGACGGCTGCCTGCCATAGGAAGGGTATCAATGTCTGTATGGATTTTGTCATGAACCACACATCGGAAGACCATGAATGGGCGAAAAAGGCTCGTCAGGGTGACGGTGAGTATATGAGCAGATACTTTTTCTTTGATAGCTATCATGAGCCTGCCATGTACGAAAGGACAGTGCCTCAGGTATTTCCCACCACTGCTCCGGGGAATTTCACATGGCTGGAAGATGCAGGGCATTTTGTAATGACTACGTTTTATCCGTACCAATGGGATTTGAATTACCGGAACCCGAGAGTGTTCAATGAGATGATGTATCATTTCCTCTATCTGGCAAACAGGGGGATTGATATTATCCGCATTGATGCGGTGCCTTATATCTGGAAAGAACTGAATACTTCCTGCCGTAACCTGCCTCAGGTGCATAACATTGTGCGCATGATGCGCATCATCAGCGAAATTGTCTGTCCCGGTGTTCTTCTGCTGGGGGAGGTGGTTATGGAGCCGGAGAAGGTAGCGCCCTATTTCGGAACGGTGAAAAAGCCGGAATGCCATATGCTCTATAATGTTACCACCATGGCGACCACATGGCATACGGTGGCAACCAGAGATGTGAAGCTTTTAAAGAGACAGCTTGACATTGTGAATTCTCTGCCGAAAGAGTATGTGTTTCTAAATTACCTTCGCTGCCATGATGATATTGGCTGGGGGCTTGACTACGGTATATTGATGTCGGACGGTATCGGGGAGAGGAGCCATAAGCAGTATCTGAACGACTATTTTCAGGGATGTGTCGGGAACAGTAACAGCCGCGGTGAACTTTATAATGCAGATCCTGTTACAGGTGATGCCCGGTTCTGTGGAACCACGGCGTCCATGTGCGGCGTTGAGAAAGCCGGATTTGAGCAGGATGAGGCGGCCATGGAGCAGGCGGTCAGACTGGTGCTGATGCTCCATGCGTATATGTTCATGCAGTCAGGAATCCCTGTGCTGTACAGCGGCGATGAGGTTGGGCAGGTCAATGATTATACTTATAAAGAAAATCCAAACAAAGTGGCAGATTCCCGATATCTTCACCGGGGGCCGATGAATTGGGACCTTGCTGCAAACATTCAGAATACAGATACGGTGGAAGGGCGGATTTTTCAGGGATTAAACCGACTGGAGCGGATTCGAAAAACAGAAAAGGTTTTTGTGTCCAATGCAGATACATGGACCATTGAAACATGGGAACAGTCTGTCTTATGTATTGGCAGATATTTTGACGGGGAGAAAATAATCGGCCTCTTCAATTTCAGTGAACATGACAAGACCGCATGGATTAATGAGACAGATGGTGATTATGTGGAATTGATATCAGGAAATACGATGAGACCGATAGGTGTCAACATACCGGCCTACGGGTTTTACTACATGAAAAAGAAGAAATGATGAACTTATGAAGAAGTTGCGTCTCCCCCTGTTCTATGGTACAATTCGGAAAGAAACCATTTACCTATAAACAACGAGAAAGGCACGGTCACAGCATGATTGAAAAACTGATAGAAAAGATAAAAAAGACAAACGCCCCCATTGTGGTGGGGCTTGACCCCATGCTCAGTTATATTCCGGAGCATATCAAGGCGAAGGCTTTTGCGGAGTACGGGGAGACACTTTCC
>JAAUZU010000042.1 GCA_014804445.1 Lachnospiraceae bacterium
ATGACTTGCCGATGTGGCTCAATTGGCAGAGCAGCTGATTTGTAATCAGCAGGTTATCGGTTCGAGTCCGATCATCGGCTTAAACTCTGTAAGGGTTTATGGACCTTTAGCTCAGTTGGTTAGAGCAACCGGCTCATAACCGGTCGGTCCTGGGTTCGAGTCCCCGAAGGTCCACTTTTTCAATTTCATTATTTTGGCCCAGTGGCTCAGTTGGTTAGAGCGCCGCCCTGTCACGGCGGAGGTCGTCGGTTCGAGTCCGATCTGGGTCGTATGGGGTCTTAGCTCAGCTGGGAGAGCATCTGCCTTACAAGCAGAGGGTCATAGGTTCGAGCCCTATAGGCCCCATGATTTATCCATTGCCTATGCTGGTGTGGCGGAATAGGCAGACGCAAGGGACTTAAAATCCCTCGGTGGCAACATCATGCCGGTTCAAGTCCGGCCACCAGCAGTAAAAAGTAAAAAAAAAGAGATAAACGCAAGTTTAGCGTTTATCCCTTTTTATTTTGCTATAATTATTCCATCATTTTCTGTTTAAGCGGAGCATTGTGCTTTGCCGGATTCTTTTTTATAATCTTTGAAGGCAAGCCTGCGCTTAGGATAGCGTCTGAGTCCGGCTGCTTTATTATACACCCAAAAAGAATATACCAGAATATTGTTTAAGGAACCGATGCGCTCTCTGGTGGTTCCGTGATAGTAGGTGCCGCCGCAGCTTACAGGCTTCTTTTTACGGATGTAGCGGATAAGGTCGGATTCTGTCAGGATATCGTCGGGAACATCCGTATAGGCAGAGCCGACACAGTCATGCTTGTGAGAATCGCTGCCGCCAAAGCCCGGCAGACGGTGGCGCTGTGCCAGTTCCGCAGCCGCTTCGTTTGCGGAGGGCGGTTCACAGGCATTAAATACTTCCATAAAATCAAATTCTTTCAGGATACGAGGGTTCTTGCGGTAGCGTCTGGTGTTACAGAGACTTAGGTATTTTTCCCCGCAGGGGTGTGCCGGTCCTAAAATGCCACCAAAAAAATGGACAATTTCAATTAAGATGGATACAGGAAGACCGCGAAGCTCTAAAATAGGCAGTTTGACATATTCCGGCATGATAACCAAAACATGTCCGGCGTCTATGGTGTCGTATTCAATTCCTTTTAAAATAGTAAAATCTTTAAAAGCAGGTTCTTCCTTGTGTTTCTTGTAATACCGATATGCCTGATAGGAGTTGTGGTCAGTAATGAGCATGCCCTGATAGCCTTTTTCTTTTAACAGGGTGACATAATCGGCTAAATGAATCTTGCCGTCCAAAGAACCTTCCTTGGTGTGACAATGCATATCAAAACGCATAATTATCCTTTCCATGCATACCCTGGTTTTATCGGATTATGCACTGATAGTTTGTGAAAAGCATGTTCCTATATGTTTACTATATTTCCATTCTTGTTTTTTATACATGTAGTTTTGCCTGAAACGAAAAACGCAGGAGTCCCTACCTAAGGCTTCCTGCATCTTAAAATTAGTGTGTGCATACGCACAAAACGTACACAAAAACGTGCGTTAGAGGATTCGAACCCCCGACCTTTTGGTCCGTAGCCAAACGCTCTATCCAGCTGAGCTAAACGCACATGCCGCTGCATGTATGAACACGCCTGCAACAGTAAATATTTTACATGGACACAGAAAAAAAGTCAAGGGCTTTTTGCGATTTTTTCGTGAAAAGATATAGGATCTGCAGAAAAATATCAGAAGAATGAAGATGTGCATTGACCTTTCTGCGTTAAGAAGCTAAAATAGTTTAAAAATAGCGCAGTACCATAAGAGAGGTATTACAGATGAAGAAATTTTTAAGGGTGTTTTTTAAAATTGTATTTAGCCGCACGATGATCATTTTCCTGTCCATTTTGATACAGGCAGCAATTTTAGTTTCCAGCTTTATATGGCTGGGTAAGTATACTACTTTTATTTTCAGCGCTATGACGGTAGGCGGTGTTGCGGTACTGATATATTTGATAAACAAGGAAGATTTGCCGGAGTTTAAGATTGCATGGGTCATTCCTATCTGTCTCTTTCCTGTGTTTGGAACCATTACATTTCTTTTTGTGGACAAAAATTTGGGGAGCAGGGGTCTGAAAAAAGAGATGAATAAGGTAATAGAGAATTCAGAAAAGTATATGAAGCAGGAGGAAAGTGTTCTGCAGGAAATTACGGATTGTGACAGTCAGGCAGGGAGATTGGCGACATATTTGTCAAAAGCAGGTTACCCGGCATACAGAAGCAGTAAAAACACGTATTTTCCGCTTGGTGAAGACAAATGGAAAGATATGCTTGCGGAGATGGAAAAAGCGGAAAAATTTATTTTTCTGGAGTATTTTATTGTAGAGCGCGGCATCATGTGGGACTCTATTCTGGAAATTTTGGAAAAGAAGGCGAAAGAGGGCGTAGAGGTGCGCTTTATGTATGATGGTATGTGCTCGCTTTTGCTGCTCCCTTACAATTATCCTGCCAAAATGGAAAAACTGGGAATCAGAACCAAGGCGTTTTCGCCGATTGCCCCCATGCTGTCCACGCATCAGAATAACCGTGACCACAGAAAGATACTGGTGATTGACGGAAAGGTCGCTTATACAGGCGGTGTGAATCTGGCGGACGAATATATCAACAAAAGGCAGCGTTTTGGACACTGGAAGGATGTGGCAGTAAAAATTACCGGCGATGCGGTGGACAGCTTTACCATGATGTTTCTCAGGACATGGGATATTTTGGAAAAGCCAAGCAATTATGAAGAGTATCTGCATTGCTGTTTGCATAAGGATGCGGCAGGGTACGTGATTCCTTACGGCGATGGGCCAAACAGGAAGGAGAATGTAGCGGAAAAGGTCTACATGGATATTTTAAATACGGCGCGGGATTATGTGCATATTATGACGCCATATTTTATTGTGGACAGTAGCTTTTTGATGATGTTAAAGTTTGCTGCGCAGCGGGGCGTGGACGTCAAGCTGATACTGCCGCATATTCCCGATAAAAAATATGCCTTTGCCATTGCGAGAAGCTATTATCCGTCTCTGCTTGCGGCCGGCGTACAGGTCTATGAGTATACGCCCGGTTTTGTGCATGCAAAGGTGTTTACCTCCGATGATTGTAAGGCGGTGGTAGGCACGATTAATCTGGATTACAGAAGTCTCTATCATCATTTTGAATGTGGGGCTTATTTCTATAAGAGCACGGTTGTGGAAGATGTAGAGGCTGATTTTCAGGCTACGCTTCAGAAATGTATGCGGGTAGAAGATGGGTACTATAAGTCTCTGCCTGCAAGATGGCGGCTGCTTGGAAGGGTATGCAATTTGATTGCGCCATTGATGTAAAGACTTCATACGTGAAACGGCAGGATATTGTGCTATCCTGCCGTTTTGACGTAATTGTAAGAGGAATTATACTAAAGGAATTGAAATTATCCCATAGTAACGGTGACATTGTAGACGGTTTTGCCTTTCTCGTAAGGGATTACGCAGCCGTCTACCGGTTTGCCGTCCACAACCATGGAGGCAATGCCTTTTTCCACGTTGGAAGGATTCTTCACTTCGATGTGATAAGTTCCTTCGCGGAAGCTTCTGGTGAGCTTGAAATCACCGAAATCTTTCGGCACGCAGGGATTGATGGACAATCCTGTGTGGGTAGGATATACACCCAGAATATACTGGGAGATATTAACGAAGGTCCATGCCGCAGTACCGGTCAGCCAGCTATTCTTTGCCTCGCCATGGAATTTGGCGTCCCTGCCGGCTACCATCTGGGAGTATACGTAAGGCTCGGTGCGATGAATCTCACTGATGTCCTCCACGTAAGCAGGACAGGTCTTCTTGTAAATTTCAAAGGCACGATCACCGCGTCCGATAACGGTCTCAGCGATGGATACCCAGGGATTGTTGTGGCAGAAAATACCGGCATTTTCCTTGTATCCGGGCGGATAGGAGGAAATTTCACCGAGCTCAAGGTGGTATCTGGTGTAGGCGGGCTGTAAAATCATAACGCCGTAATCGGTGTCCAGTCTTTCCTTTACGGAGTTCAGCGCTTTTTCTGCAAGTCCTTCCTCAACGCCGACACCGGCCAGTACACAGAAGCCCTGCGGCTCAATATAAATCTGTCCTTCTTCACATTCCTTAGAACCAACCTTGTTGCTGTATGCGTCGTAAGCGCGGACAAACCATTCGCCGTCCCAGCCATCCTTTAAGATAGCGTCGTACATAACGGCAGCTTCATCGCGTGCTCTCTTAGCCTCGTCGGCATCGCCCATCAGCTCTGCGAGCTGTGCATATTCCTCAGCATATTTGACAAACATACCGCCAATGAATACGGATTCGGCAACCGGTCCTTCGCTGGGACCAAAGGTCTGGAAGGATTCGCCGGGATGCTCGGAGAAGCAGTTTAAGTTGAGACAGTCGTTCCAGTCTGCACGTCCGATTAAAGGAAGATTGTGCGGTCCCTTGTGGTTGATGATGTAGTCCAGGGAGCGCTTTAAATGCTCCATCAGAGAGGTTGCCTTGGACATATCGTTGTCATAAGGAACGTTCTCTGTCAAAATGGAGGTATCGCCGGTTTCTCTTACATAAGCGGAGGTGCCTGCGATGAGCCACAGAGGATCGTCATTGAAGCCGCTGCCGATATCGGAATTACCCTTCTTGGTGAGGGGCTGGTACTGATGGTAGGCGCTGCCGTCCTCAAACTGGGTAGAAGCGATATCGATGATACGCTCCCTTGCGCGGTCGGGAATCAGATGAACGAAGCCCAAAAGATCCTGGCAGGAATCACGGAAGCCCATGCCGCGCCCGATTCCGGACTCGTAATAGGAAGCAGAACGTGACATGTTGAAAGTAACCATACACTGATACTGATTCCATGTATTGACCATACGGTTTACTTTGTCGTTGCCGGATTCTACAGTATATTTGGAGAGGAGCTGCTTCCAGTATGCCTTTAATTCGGCAAAAGCAGCGTCCACATCTGCATCGGTTTTGTAGTGGTCAAGCATTGCAAAAGCAGGCTTTTTGTTGATAACGCCCTTGGACTCCCATTTTTCTTCCTCGGGATTTTCCACATAACCCAGTACGAACACGAAACTCTTGCTTTCACCGGGGGCTAAGGATACGTTAATCTGGTGTGCGGCAATCGGAGACCAGCCGCTTGCCATGGAATTGGTGCATGCACCGTTTTCTACAGCTTCAGGAAGCGCGGAAGAGCGGTATGCGCCTAAAAAAGCATCCCTGCTGGTGTCAAAAGCATCCACTTTGGTGTTGACGGAGTAAACAGCATAATGATTGCGGCGCTCACGGTACTCGGTTTTGTGGAAGATGGTGGAATCCACGACTTCTACCTCGCCGGTGCTCAAGTTACGCTGGAAATTTTTCATATCGTCGTCCGCATTCCACAGACACCATTCTACATAAGAGAAGAGCTTTAATTCTTTTGCGGATGCAGATTTGTTGGACAGAGTAAGGCGGCTTACCTCACAGGAGTCCTTCATGGGAACAAAGGTAAGTACGGAAGCTTCCACTTCATTTTTAGAGCCCGTAAACTTACTGTAGCCGATGCCGTGCCGGCACTCATAGGAATCCAGTTCCGTTTTGGAAGGCTGCCAGCCGGGATTCCAGACGGTATCGCCGTCTTTTATGTAGAAGTACTTGCCGTTGGTATCCGCCGGAATGTCATTGTAGCGGTAACGTGTCAGGCGAAGCAGCTTCGCATCCTTATAAAAAGTATAACCGCCGCAAGTGTTGGAAATCAGGCTGAAAAAATCGTTGCAGCCTAAATAGTTAATCCATGGAAGCGGCGTCTTTGGGGTGGTGATCACATATTCCTGATTCGCATCATCGAAAAAACCGAATTTCATGATAAGCTCTCCTTTTTTAGAATTTGGCTTTGGCTGAAGATAACTGTAAGTTAAACGATTAAGTAAAATCAGACAAGCCTTTATAAACCGAATTATACACAAGATATATACGCATTGCAACAGAAATATTGGAAAACGGGGCATTTTTTTGGCAGATTGCCGAAAGAAGAAAGGCATTTACCAAAAGCTGCCTTATAATATAAAAAATGGCTGATTCGACAGGGAATGGTATTATTAGAGGAAAAAAGCGACAAAAAGCTGTGCAAAACGATAAAAAAGAAGCTTCTCAAACTGTGTAAGTTTGCCAAAAGTGTAAAAGTTGCATAAAAAAAATTCGAAAAGTATTGCAAAATTATCAAAGGTGAGTTACACTAATAATGCGAAAACGATTAAGTCATTTGCCGCACTGAACAGGGCAGCACGAATGAGTAGTGACGGGCGGCCCCGCGCAATCGACGCAGCCAGGAGTCTTTGAGTATAGACAGTACTTAAGGCTTACAACCTAGAAAGGGATGACAGCATGGCTTCTATGAAGGACATATCCCGTGTGTGCGGTGTCAGCGTCGCGACGGTCAGCAAAGCGCTTAACAATCATAAGGATATTAGTCAGGAGACAAAATCACATATACGTCAGGTCGCAAAGGAGATGGGGTATTCTCCCAACTCTTTGGCAAGGGCCTTGAAGACGAACCGTACCTATAATATCGGGGTACTGTTTACGGACGAGGCAGGGAATGGACTGACGCATGACTATTTCGCCGGTGTGCTGGACAGCTTTAAGCGGACAGTGGAGGCGAGGGGCTATGATGTGACTTTTCTCAACGCCAGTAAGAATCGGAAAAATCGTATGACCTATCTGGAACACTGCCGTTACAGAGGATTTGATGGCGTGATGATTGCCAATGTAGATTTTTACGATCCGGAAGTGGAAGAATTGGTAAAAAGTGATATCCAGCTTGTGACGATTGACCATTTGTTTCATGACAGGGCGGTTATCGTTTCCGACAATGTAAGAGGTATGCGGGAGTTATTTACCTATATTTATGAGCAGGGACACCGGCGGATAGCGTATATACACGGTGCCAGTTCAACGGTCACTAAGAGCCGTATCTCTTCTTTTTTGAAGACAGCAGAGGAATTGGGAGTAACCGTTCCGGAAGCGTATCTACGAGAGTCGGCGTACCGTGACACGAAAGGGGCAGGAGAGGCGACAAAGAAATTACTGGGTTTGCCCAATCCACCCACCTGTATCATTTATCCCGATGATTTTTCCTGCTTTGGCGGTATGAACGTCATTCGGGAAAGAGGGCTTCGGATTCCGGAAGATATCTCCGTGGCGGGATATGACGGTATTCGGGTCGGCAGGCATATCGAGCCGCAGCTTACGACACTGAAACAGGACACAGTGCAAATCGGAGCGCAGGCGGGCGAGAAACTGATAAGCCTGATTGAAAAGCCGAGAACTACCATTATAGAGCCCGTGGTAATCCGCGGTGAGGTCTATAAAGGAAAGACGGTAAGCTGTATTTGACAGATATTAATCCTGCGAAAGCAGTTTTAATATAATAACAAAACACCTATTTATTAAAGGGAGGAAAAAAATGAAGAAAAAAGTATTAAGCATTTTCCTTACCGTTGCTATGGCAGCTACTCTGCTCACCGGATGTGGTGACAAAGAAGACAACAACGGCGGCGGTAACGAAAGCACACCTACACCTACCACAGAGTCTACACCTACACCGGAAAACAACGGTGGCAATGATGACAACAATGGTGGTGCAAGCGACGGCCTGGCTTACACCGGCACACTGGAGCTTATGCACTTCTCTACCTCTGAGGAATCTCAGGGTAACGGTGGTTCTGACGGCTTCCGTACTATGATTGCTAACTGGAAGACAGCTAACCCTGGCATCACTTTGGAAGAGAACGTTCTTGCAAATGATGACTACAAGACACAGATTGCTACATTGGCAGCAGCAAACGACCTGCCTGATGTATTCCTGCTTCAGGGTATGAATACCATCGCATGGGCAGATCAGGGTCTGATCCTTGATATGACCGATTACATTGCAGCTTCACCGTATGCAGCTGATTACAATGATTCCTACTTTGCTCCGTTTACCACTCCGGACGGCAAGATTTATGCACTTCCTGCTCTGACAGGTGGTACTTGTACAGTAATTATGTACGACAAGACTGTATGGGGCGATGAGTTCCCTTCAACTTGGGAAGAAGTAGAAGCTAAGGCTGCTGATATCCTTGCAGAGGGCAAGACTCCTATCGCTTTCGGTAATAGCGGACAGTGGCAGGCAAACTCCTGCTTCATCTCCACTTTGGCTGACAGATATACCGGTCCCGACTGGTATATGTCCATGATCGCAAAGGGCGGCGCTAAGTTCACAGATCCTGAGTTCGTAGCAGCACTTGCTGAGACCCAGAGACTGTTCAACCAGACAGAAATCTTCAACAAGGACTTCAACGCAGTATCTAACGAGGATGCTCGTGAGTACTACATCGATGGCAGCGCTACAGCTTTCATCGGCGGTAACTGGGACGTATC
This sequence comes from Lachnospiraceae bacterium, assembly GCA_014804445.1. GTDB lineage: Bacteria > Bacillota > Clostridia > Lachnospirales > Lachnospiraceae > Acetatifactor. The sequence goes on from JAAUZU010000042.1 coordinate 8,436, forward strand.
TTACGTACAGGCTTCTCTGGAAGGAACCGACCTGTATAACAATACTGGTTTCGCAGTTCTTCCTCAGTCTGCAGATGCAACACATCAGAGAGGCAGCCAGAACATCGGTCTTGGCTATGGTGTAGCAATCAATCCTGCAGTAGCAAATGATCCGGACAAGCTGGCAGCAGCTCTTGACCTTGCTTACTATCTGACAGGTCCTGATTTCTCCGGTTTCGTAGCAGAGAACTATGCACTTGGCGGACTGACCGCAGCTCCTGATGTTGACTGGAGCAAGTTTGACCAGTGGACCATCGATTTCTACAACTGGTCTTATGTAGATACAGAGACATGTGAAATTTATGACTCTTATCTTGACGGCGCTATCTGGAGTGTTCTGAATGCTGATATGCAGTCCATGATGAACGGCAGCATGTCTCCGGAAGACGTAGCAGCTAATGCTCAGGCAGCATACGAGGCTAACTATTAAGATTGATACCGGTTTAGAGATTAACAGGTAAATATGTGGTACCAGTTGGGCTCTGCCCGACTGGTACTTTCATTCATAAAAATGGGTATTAAGATTGTATTAGCAGGACTATATGACGTAATATAAAGGAGGAAATGGGATGCCCAATGCGATTAAGCCTAAAAAAAGCGTGTTATTTGCATATTTGATTATCCCTGTGGTAATATTTGTATTTTCAGTGTTTGTTCCTCTGGTTACCGCTTTGGTGTACAGCTTCTTTCAATGGAAGGGCGGTCCGGTAAAGACATTTAACGGTCTTACAAACTACATAACATTATTTAAAGACAGCACCTTCTGGCTGTCCTTCCGACATAATATCTTTTTGGTTTTGGTATGTATTGTCGGACAGATTGGTATTGCATTTATTTTTGTTTTGATGATTAATTCAAAGCTTGTAAAACTGAAAGGAATCCATAGAACCTTTGGCTTCTTTCCCAGCACGGTTGCGGCGGTATCCATCGGTTTTATATGGCAGATGATTTACGATTATAATCGCGGTCTTATAAACTGGTTTTTAGATAAAATAGGTCGTGCAGATTTGCGGCAGGTATGGCTGAATAACGAGGGGCTTGTTATGCTTTTGGTAGCAATCCCTTTGGTTTGGCAGTGGATTGGATATTATATGGTAATTCTGCTTTCCGCAATATCCTCCATTGATCAGGAAATTTTTGAGGTGGCGGAGCTTGACGGTGCCAATGCAATACAGCGAGCTGTTTATATTGTATTCCCGCTGGTGAAAAATACAATTCTTGTCTGTATCACACTGTGTATCGCCGGTAACATGAAGGCATTTGATAATATCTATGTCATGACGAAGGGTGGTCCCGGTACGTCATCCATGGTTATGGCGATGTATGGTTACCAGGTTTCCTTCTCGCAGCAGAATATGGGTTATGGTAGTGCGATTTCCGTAGGCATTTTTGTACTCAGCCTGTTGGTAATCGGCGGTTCCCAGTGGCTGATTGGTCTTATGACCAAGAAGAGTGATGTGTAGGAAGGAGGGAATAGAAAATGGCGAAAAAATTTGAAATGACAAAAGTAGAAGACCACAGTACCGGCACAAAGATAAAGAAAGGTATTCTTGGAACTTTTTTAAATCTGATGCTGATTATATTCTCTCTGACATGTATTTTCCCTCTGATATGGATGTTCTATTCATCCTTAAAAGAGAAGAGAGTGTTTAATGCGGATATCATCGGTCTGCCGAAGAATCCGACCCTTATTAACTATCAGCGTATTCTTGAAAATACGGACTATCATCTGGGAACATCCATGTTTAACAGTTTCCGGACTACGGTACTTTCCGTGGCACTAATAGTTATTTTGGGCTTTATTGTGGGATACATACTTGCGCGCATTAAGTTCAAAATGAACAGACCGCTGTATCTGATGTTCCTGATGGGTATGTTGATTCCGGTGCATTCTCTGTTGGTGCCCATTTATGTGGTATTCAACAATTGCGGACTGTCAAATAAGTGGTTTACCTTGATTATTCCCTACGTAGCGTTCGGACTTCCTGTGGCAATATTCCTCGTGGAAGGTTTTGTAAAGGGAATTCCCGTAGCGTTGGAGGAAGCGGCGGCTATCGATGGCAGTTCTTTTACAAGGACACTGTTCCAGATTATTATGCCGATCTGCCGTCCGATTATGACGACAATTGCCATTATACAGACTTTCTCCTGTTGGAATGAATTTTCCTTTGCGTTGATTCTGATTAAGGGTCCCAAGCTGCAGACAGTGCCTCTTGCCATGACGCAGTTTACAGGACAGTTTGCTTCAGACTATCCGAAGATTATGGCAGCTATGCTCCTCACCATGTCCCCGATTGTGGTGCTGTACTTCTGTTTCAGCAAGCAGATCATCAAGGGTATGGTTGCAGGTGCGGTAAAGGGTTAATGTTTTATAAAAAGTTAATAATACCTTTTCAGACCTTTTATTTACGGTAGGAAGCGGGCATGTTATAATGTGATAAACACTATGGCATGCCCTCTTTATTTGATTCATCTGACAGTTTTAGAGGGCAGACGGTTTTGGAGGAAAATTCAGAGGTTATGACGAAACAGGAATTTTTGGACAGTCTGCGTGCTGCGCTTTCCAGCAGAGTCGGCACAAGAGCAGTGGCTGAAAATATCAGTTTTTATGAGGACTATATCAATACGCAGGTGCGCATGGGAAAAAGCGAGGCGCAGGTGATAGAGGAGCTTGGCGACCCGCGGCTTTTGGCAAGAAGCATTGCAGAAGCCGAAAAGCGTGCAGGAACGGGAAGTGAGCAAGAAGCAGAATACCGGAGAGCAGACAGTGGTTATGGCTATGGAACCGGACAGCGCGGTGCATATGGCTACAGCTATGACGCAGGGCAGCGCGGCAGCAAAGGCTATCGGGTTCCTCTGTGGCTGGTAATCGGTATTGTACTGCTTGTCGTTGTTTTGGTTTTATCACTTGTATTTTCTGTGATTTCCTTTTTGCTGCCTATTTTGATTCCTGTTATGCTGGTGGTTTTTACAGTACGCCTGTTCAGACGTCTGCTATAGATTGCAAATGATAGAATGTAGTTTTATAAAAGAAAAGGTAATGAGCCGTCAGGGGGACTGGCGGCTCATTGAGGGGAGTATAAATAATTAATATATAAGGGTTTGCAAAAGGGATTGATGAAGGGTCATTCCCTTTGCTGTTTTTATTATATAATACTTTAGTACTAAATGCAAGGAAAAAATAGTACAAAAGTCCTATAAATTTTCAGAATAATTTTTGTGCAGTTCAGCCATACTACTGTTGTAACTAAAAATCAACAGGAGGAGTTTCATATGTCTAATAACAATCAGAACAATGAAAACCAGAACAAGTACAACAATTGTTCAAACAGCACACAGAACAGCCAGAACAGTCAGAACAGCACACAGCAGAGCAACAAGCAGAACAACCAGAAGCAGAATAAGCAGCAGAATAACTACTAATTTCGGTTCTGCAGCAGACAGGGGCGCGTTTAGCGCCCCTTTTTCGTGTTCATTCTTCCTGCTACGAAAAAATAGGTTGGAAGAAACGAAAAAAAATGTTATACTTATAAACGTGAGTATAAAATCTGCCGTATAAACTGCGGTATGTACCAAAAAGATGAAGGAATTACATTTCATGAGGAAATTTGAATTGATAGCGCCCTGCCATTTTGGAATGGAAGCTGTCTTAAAAAGGGAAATTATAGATTTGGGATATGATGTAACAGAGGTCACGGACGGCCGGGTTACGTTTTTTGGCGATGAAGAGGCATTGTGCCGTGCCAATATTTTTTTGCGCACAGCGGAAAGGGTTTTAATTAAAATCGGCAGCTTTCATGCAGAGACCTTTGAGGAATTGTTTCAGGGTACGAAAGAACTGCCGTGGGAGGAATATATTCCGGTTGACGGCAGGTTCTGGGTTGCCAAGGCAGGCAGCGTCAAGAGTAAGCTTTTCAGTCCCTCGGATATCCAGTCCATTATGAAAAAGGCGATGGTTGACAGGTTGAAAAGCGTTTATCATGTGAACTGGTTTGAGGAGAGCGGCATAAGCTATCCTGTACGGGTATTTTTGCTAAAGGATGAAGTGACGGTTGGTCTTGACAGTACGGGAGAATCCCTGCATAAGCGCGGCTACAGAAAGCTGGTGGCGAAGGCGCCTATCGCGGAAAATCTGGCGGCAGCGATGATAATGCTTACACCGTGGAAACGTGACAGGATTTTGGTGGATCCTTTTTGCGGCAGCGGCACCATACCGATAGAAGCGGCTATGATGGCGGCGAATATGGCGCCCGGCATGAAGCGTTCTTTTACGGCGATGCAGTGGGAGAACGTGGTGCAAAAGGAAATCTGGGACGATGCTTTTTCAGAGGCGGAGGAGCTTGTGGATTTGCAGGTGGAGACGGATATACAGGGATATGACATAGATGACAAGATGGTGGCGATTGCCAGGGAAAATGCGCAGCTTGCGGGCGTAAGCAGTCTGATTCATTTTCAGCGCCGCAGTGTGCAGGAGTTGAGCCACGCCAAAAAATACGGCTTTATTATCACCAATCCGCCCTATGGAGAGCGTTTGGAGGATAAGGAAGCTTTGCCGGATTTGTATCAGGCGATAGGCGAGCGTTTTGCCGGACTGGATGCATGGAGCCTGTATGTGATTTCGGCGTACGAGCAGGCGGAGCGGTATATTGGACGAAAAGCGGATAAGAACCGAAAAATATATAATGGTATGATGAAGACGTATTATTATCAGTTTATGGGACCGAAGCCGGGAAATGGCAGACGCTGATAACGGATTTGCCATTTTAAGAGGCAGAAGGCGAAGCGAAAAAAATTATGAGTACAAGATTAAGGATATGGACATTCATCTTTGCATTTCTTTTTTGTGCGGGGTCGATGTGGGGCATGTTGTTTTATGCAGAGCATAAGGCGATTATTATCGGTGACGCCTCTTTGGAAGAGACAGGAAAGGAAGCCTTCCAGACATGGGAAGGGCAGGAGCAGCCGCTGCGTTTCCGGCAGAATGGCGAGGAAGCTTCGGCGTTGTGCATTCCTTTAGAGGCGGGTATCAGGGCGGAAAATATTACAATTGAAAACCACTATATGGAAAGACAGTTTTGGATATATATAGAGGGAACTTCTCCTGATTATTATGCAAAAGAGGCGATATCGGGAAATATTACGGGAATAGAAGAAGGCAACTATGCGTATGCGGGAGACACTGTTTTGTTAAAATTCGGGCTTGACAGTGTCTATGAGTGCAGGAGCGTTCTGGAGGAAAGCAAGCTGTACATAGAATTTGTGCCGCCGCGCGAGGTTTATGATAAAATTATTGTGGTTGATGCAGATGCGCCGGAGCAGGAAGAGGATTCTTTCGTGCCGGTGTCGGAGGAAACGGCAGGAAAGCCTGACGGGAAGGAGATTACGGACGACATTGTAAAGCGGCTGCGGCAGCTTTTGAATGGAAGCGGCATTAAGGTATATTATACGGGAAGCGGCGCTGATGAGGTGCCTGCAGCGGACAGGGCAGCTTTTGCCAATACAGTCGGCGCGGATATGTTTATCAGCATACGATTGAACGAGGCAGAGGATAAGGCGTTATACGGGATAGAAGCTTTGTACAATGCGGAATACTTTATTCCTGATTTTGGAAATGTGGAGCTGGCAGACAGTCTGGTGCGCCATGTGGCGACGTCGGTGAGTGGCAGGGGAAACGGGCTGTTCTCGGCAGAGGAGACGGATATTTTGCTGAAGGAGGCAAAGGTGCCGGCGGCGGCGGTGCTGGTTGGATACATCACCAATCAGCAGGAAAGTATTTTGCTGCAGCGGGAGGATTACAGGGACAGGATTGCCAATGGATTGTATCAGGCGATTTTGTCGGCATATGAAGAGTAGCAGATATGCGGAAAGGAAATGCAGAGTGATGGAACAGAAGATAATTTTTGCCACCGGCAATAAAGGAAAAATGAAAGAAGTGAGCCGGATTCTGGAGGATTTGGGACTTGCGGTGATTTCCATGCATGACGCGGGCATAAATGTGGAGATAGAAGAGAATGGTTCCGGTTATGAGGAAAACGCCTTGCTGAAGGCGAGGGCAGTTGCGGGCTGTGCGGAAGGAAACTGCATTGTCCTTGCAGATGATTCCGGACTGGAAATCGACTATCTGAATCGGGAGCCCGGGATTTATTCGGCGAGATATCTCGGGGAAGACACTTCTTACAGGGAGAAGAACCACAACCTGATTGACAGGCTTGCGGGTGTGCCTGATGAAAAGAGGACGGCGAGATTTGTCTGCGCCATTGCCGCAGTGCTGCCGGATGGAAGGGAATTGACTACCCTGGGAGTGATAGAGGGCAGAATCGGTTATGAGGAGAAGGGAAGCGGCGGTTTCGGCTATGATCCGATCTTTTTTGTGCCGGAATATGGCAAAACTACAGCGGAACTTACAGAAGAGGAAAAGAACGCAGTCAGTCACAGAGGCAGAGCGCTTGAAGCGATGAAGATCGAATTGCGAAAATATATGATGGTGGACTGAAAATGAAGGTACTGATTGTAAGTGATACGCATAAAAGGAACGACAATTTTTTTCGTGTACTGGAGAAAACTTCTCCGGTAGATATGGTTATCCATTGTGGGGATATCGAGGGAAGCGAATATGCGATTGCAGAGAGCGCGGGCTGTCCGGTTGAGATGGTGGCAGGAAACAATGATTTTTTTTCCACGCTGCCTATGGAGCGGGAGTTTGAACTCGGAAAATACCACGTGTGGGTAACGCACGGACACAATTATTATGTGTCCATGGGGAACGAGCGCTTGAAGCAGGAGGCAAGGATACGCGGGGTGGATATTGTGTTTTACGGGCATACACACAGACCGCTGCTGGATTTGAACGATGATGTAATTGCAATCAATCCGGGGAGTCTCTCTTATCCGCGTCAGGACGGACGCAAGCCCTCTTATGTGCTGATGGATATAGACAGGTTTGGGGAAGCGCATTTTACTTTAAGATTTGTGTAGGAGGAAAGGAAATGGGAACGATGGAAGGTAAAAGGAAATTGACGGACATGGCACGAATCAACAGAGCGGCGATTCTGTGCCACGGAGGGATAGACAGCGTAATTACGCTTGCCTATCTGGCAGAGGTTATCAAAGGAAGCCGCACAATATGGTATTTTCTGATGATTGCAGCGCTTGCCATGGTGCCGGTCATTGTGGAAGCTGTGCTGTACAGGGCAAACAAGGAGAGCAGGGTAATTAAACATGTGATGGCATGTGGATATCTTGCGCTGTATGCGGTCGCTATTTTTACGACGAACAGTCTGCTGCCATTTACTTATATTATTCCGATGATGGTGGTGATTACTTTGTATTCCGAACAAAAATATTGTCTGGCTATTGGTGTGGCGGCGCTGCTCCTTAATATCGGCGATGTGGCACGTCAGGCAATGACGGTGGGATATGCGAAGGAAGAGCTTCCGGACGTGGAAATCCGGCTTCTGCTGTTAACCGTAATAGTCATTTATGTGGTTATTACGACCCGCGTTATCCAGCTTATCAATGAAAATAAGCGTCAGGAGCTGGAAAGTGAAAAGGGAAAAATTGAAAAGATGCTGCAGGAAATCATGCGGCTTTCAGGCGAATTGTCGGTGGGGATTGAACAGGTAGACCAATACATGGGCAGATTGGACAGCTCGACAGAGGAAATGGGAAGTGCAATGGAGGAGGTCAACAGCGGTACGGCTGAAACGGCTGACTCAGTGCAGAACCAGCTTATCCGGACAGAGGAAATTCAAAAGCTGATTGAAAGCGTGCGTGAAATCGGCGAACATATCACTAGCGGCATGGAAAAAGCCACCGTGGAGGTTACGGCGGGCATCGCGAATATGCAGGAGCTGATGCAGCAGTCGGAGAAATCAAAGGAGGCAAATGCCAAGGTGGTTGGTCTGATGGATGAATTGCAGGAGCAGGCGGCCAAGATGAATGACATTATTTCTATGATTACCAATGTTGCCAACAGCACCGGTATGCTTGCTTTAAATGCGAGCATAGAGGCGGCGCGCGCAGGTGATGCGGGACGGGGCTTTGCGGTAGTGGCGACGCAGGTTACGGATTTGTCCGAGCAGACGAAGCAGGCAGCGGTAAATATTACGGCATTGATTCGGACTGTCACAGGTGAATTGCAGCAGGTTACAGAGGCAGTTGATGTATTAGAAGAAAATACGAAAGCACAGGACGAGAAATCCGTACAGCTTAGCAAGAGCCTGCAGGTGATCACAGAGATGACCGAGGACATAGCGGAAAAGACGAAGAGCATGGAACAGATGATTACCGATCTTTCTGTGGCAAACGGGGATATTGTGCAGAACATCCAGACGATTTCGGCAATCACGGAAGAAGTTACGGCACATTCCAGTGAGACGATGAACGCCTGCCATGACAACAGGAAGATTGTGAGCGAGGTCGGCAAGGTGGCGGCTAAGTTGAACGAGAATGCACAGGAATTGAAGCAGGCGCAGGAGCATGCGTAAATTGACAAGAATGATTGACATAAAAGAAATGGTATTATATAATAAGTCTTGCGTTATATGATATCTGTCGGGGTGTGGCTCAGCTTGGCTAGAGCGCCTGGTTTGGGACCAGGAGGTCGCAGGTTCGAATCCTGTCACCCCGACTTTTTTATTGCTACGAGCTGTGCCCGGCGGCACATGAGCCTGAAAAACAGGCTCATTTTTTTGTGGAATTTATATAATATTGACATCTGTTTTGTCGAATACATACAAGATTGGCGTGGGATTATCATGGTAAAGCAATTCGCTTATCAGGTGAGTTATCTAAAATACACAGTTATTGAAACTATGTATCACGTAATATATGATTTGTTTATCAGCCGGCAGACATGATAAATATTGGAGGAAAAAAATATGAATATGGATATAGGAAGCGCAATCAAAAAATTGCGATTGGACAGAAAAATAACTCAGGAGGAAGTTGCCGAATATTTGGGAATTTCTTTTCAGGCGGTTAGCAAATGGGAGACGGGAACAACCATGCCGGATATTACCCTCCTGCCTGAAATTGCGGCCTTTTTTGGAGTCAGAATCGATGACCTGTTTTCTGTAGATCATGAGGATGAGTTGAAGCGTGTCGAACACATTTTGGGGTATGAGGGGTTGTCAGAGCAAAGTTATCTCTACGCAAAGCGGATTTTGGAAGCTTCTTTGCAGGATACCCCTGATGATGTCAGATCTTTAAAATTATATGCCGACTTACATTTGAAAAAAACAAATGATGATTTACTGGAAGCGGGTAGAATGTTGGAAAGGGCAATGAAGCGTTCTCCGCTTGATGAGGAAATATTTCATTTATATCGCCAGGTTCGTGGCGGGGGAGCCTATAAAGCCCACAGTGATGATGATTGGTTTATTCGCGTATGCGAACCCTATGCGGAAAAATTTCCTCAAAATACTCAGCTTATTGTTTTGCTTATTGAGGCTATGATTCGTATGAGGTATTTTGAGAAAGCAGAAAAATATATTACGCAGATGCAGCTTAATGAGAGCGAGGAACATTTGCGTCAGATTTATCTTGGTGACCTTGAGCTGGCAAGAGGAAATTTCGATCGTGCAAAAGCAATATGGAATACTGTATCTGAGGATAACTGTATGGGACAGTATGAGGCAGGGGAAAGATTTAATCGGATCAATGAATATGACCGGGCGATAAAATGTTTTTGGAATTCGTTTCATGCAGCCGCCACGCCCAGATATCTTGATGCAGTATTTTCACTGGCTTTTCTTTACACAAAGCTGGGAAGAAAAAACGAGGCAGTTGAAGCATGGCAGCTCATAATAGACACGCTGGCATCAGATTATAATGATTATGATAGCGAAACTGTGAAATGGGCACATAATGAAATACAGAAATTACATGGTGATACAATGTCATCCAAAACACCAAGTGTTACCGGCACTTTATCATGAATCAAGTGAAGTTAGATATGGCAAAACGGAAAGAAGCCTGCCGGAATATAAAAGCAGGATCACAGTAGCAGTAAATCTATAATTTTCAGGGGGATCAAGCAATAGAAAAATATTTGGAAAAGCTGTGAAAATGTGTTAGTATAACAATAGTCAATCATGTAAGGGAGACGCTGAAATTGATTTATACAGTAAAAATAGAACAAACTTATCATTACCCTAACCGAATAAAGTATATTTCCCAATCCGATTCATTTGTTGAAAAGGATGCAAAAAGCCTTTTTTATACAAGAAATGTTCGTCAGCCTTATGGCTGGATCAAAGAATCCGGGACACCCCCTTGCGAACATCTTGATGTTATTGTCATGACAGATAAAGAGTACGAACTTGGAGATGAAGATCGTATAAAAATCATTGGTGTTTTCAAGCGGAATGACGGCGATCATAAACTTGTGGGAGTGCTTGAGGATAGGGATATAAATGACTTTTCTGAATTAACAGAAGTGGAGAAAGAAGATATGCGCCGCCTTTATCCCAGAGAAGATAGAGGAGAAGGATGGTTTGGACGCGAGTGTGCAGAAGAAATATTAAGAGAATTTTTCAATAAGAAAAGTATGAAGTAGAGAAATCATGCTGATGGGCGACTCTTTTATTACTGCGAGTCGGGCGTGCGGTAGATGGGAAAGGCTGTGGTGAGTTTGCTCATCAACAGCCTTTTTCATCGTCGGATATATCTAAAGACAGAAAGGAAACCAATGCGATGAAAGCTATCATATTAGACATGTATGGTGTAATAGTAAAGCAGACGGGAGATGATTTTGTTCCATATGTTCAGCAGACTTTTCCGAATCTCAAATCGGAAGAAATACAAGGCAGCCATCATATCAAATGATTCCAGCAGATGGAGTAAGTATTTGCGTGAGAAATTTAATCTAAATCAATATTTTGATGTAATCAGTGTCAGCGGAGACTTGAAAATTCGAAAACCGGATGAGCGCATTTTTCAACTTACCATGGAGAAACTGGCAGTGAAAGCCTCAGAATGTTTGTATATAGATGACAGAAGGGGATATTTGGAAGCTGCCGGTAAGGTGGGAATGCATACCATTTTGTTTAACAGCAGAAATGTGCCATATGAAGGAGATATGGTTAATAGTTTTAAGGAGCTTATGAACAGGGTACTATGATTTTAAATTGTCTAAACCGGAAAAATATAAAAGTAATTGGATTGTAACAACAAATGCGTTACAATAAAAACAGAGGAGCAAAGCTATATGACAGACAGGATGAAACAGATTTTAGATAATATACATAAGTATAATGTTGGCAGTCTGGCAAAGGTTAATTTGGGATTGGCAGATGACGTTATTTAGGACGCTTTGTTAGTTGTTTCAGACAATTCCTCAACAGGGGTTCCCCTTGTTGGAAGAAGCGAAGAAGTGCAGGAAATATAGGAATATTCCAGATGTATAGTCTTGCCTGATATGATATGCAAAATTGTCAAATAATTTCATGGGTGGAATGTATGGATAAAATTAAACTTTATGGTATTAGAAATATAGATGAAATAAATGACGAGTATCAAATAAAGAATAATACATTTGGAAATAATGTAGGAAATTCATTGTTTAGAATGGCAGTATATAGGACTGTGGATTGGTCAAAATGTGAAATAGTGAAAAGTATAGAAGACACAGACGTATTTTGTCTTTTATTGGCAAATTCTTTTGCCCAGTATTTTAAAGAGGGATTACAAAATTTCACGAAGAAGATTGTGGATTATAATAAAAAAACGGTTGTCATAGGTGTCGGAATACAAAATACAAAAGAATTTGCAGATGAAACATTAGTAAGCGCATTAAAAGAATTTGTCAAGGCTATCATATCGAGAGATGGAAGCATTGGAGTACGAGGAAGTATTACATATAATTTGGTGTGTGATATAATGGGCAGCAGTCAAGGAATATATAATATAGGTTGTCCTTCCATGCGCTATTTTGGAAACGAATTGCCAATGCAGAAAAAAAGAAAAATTTTTTCTGATCAATTGAAAATTGCGGTTAATTTTACGCCATATGGTGATACAGATGAATTAACATTATTTTACGATAATATTTGGAGAAGCTTTCCCAATTCATTTGCAATAATGCAAGATCAGTGCGAGGCATTGCTTTTGCTGGAAGATAGGGATATACCGGATTATAGAGTTAGGGAGATGCTTCCAAGCTATAAGCAGCATTTTATGATACGCCAAAACAGGTGTCGGATACATCCTAATACAAGAAGGTGGATAGAAACGATGTCAACTTTTGATTTTTGTATCGGCTCAAGAATACACGGGTGCGTCGCTGCAATTTTAGCCGGAGTACCTACACTGCTTATTGCAATAGATGAAAGGCAAGTAGAAATAGCTAAGTTTAATAGAATTCCTTACATAAGGCAGGGTATGGTGAGTAGAAATACATCAATGTCGGCATTATATGAATTTGCATGCGAAAATATGGGAGAAATATACGAGAATTATGATAAGAATTTAAAAATATATACAGATTTTTTACAACTGAATGGGATACCGGTAAATGATTTATATAAAAACAACAATGATGAAGGAGGAACGTTATGAAGCTATTAATCATAAGACATGGCGAAAGTGAAGCGGATATTCTTGATGTTCATGAAGGACGGGCTGACTTTGCGCTGACGGAACGTGGACATTGCCAGGCGGAGGCAATGAGCGAATATGTATGTCAAAACTATCAGATTGCAAAGATCTATCATAGTACCCTCAAGAGGGCAAAGCAAACCGCCGAGCATTTGGCTTTGAAAACAGGGGCGTCTTTGATTCCGGACGAAAATTTAATGGAATGGAATAATGGACTAATTGCAGGATTGAAGCACAGTGTCGCTGATGAAAAATATCCTAAGATGAACGTGCCGATACATTCGTCTGTCTACGAGCAGGAAAGTATGCTTACATTCCGATACAGAGCAGAGTATATGCTGTCAAAGTTGATATCGGAAAACGATGCCGAAGATACGATAGCGGTGGTTTCGCACGGCGGCATGATAAATCAGTTATATCGTGCCTTTTTAAAATTGCCTGTTGAGTCAGAATTTGTATTCTGTACAGGTGATGCAGGGATTCATGAGTGGTTCGTGAAAGACAATTCCCGCATATTAGTAAGAGCAAATTTTGTCCCACACAATATATAGCAGCCGGAATTTAATGAGGAGGGCATATGTTTCTGGATACCGGATTTTTAAAGAATGATGAGATACAATTGGTATTGGAGAAAACAGTGGATGGGGATGAAGAGAGAAATTGGGTTCCTGCATACCATTTTTCCATCAGCAGTCTCAATGGAACCAAGATGGGGGTGTGCGATTTGAGAATCGGCTATAATGACAACCTCTATTATGGCGGACACATTGGCTATACGGTTTTTACGGAGTATAGGGGAAACCATTATGCAGGTAAGGCCTGCCTGTTACTATTTCAACTTGCCAAAAAACATAATATGGAATACTTATATATAACTTGTAATCCGGACAATTATGCTTCGAGAAAAACTTGTGAATATGCCGGTGGCAAATTACTGGAAATAGTCGAGCTTCCGGAAGGGAATGACATGCGTGAGGAAGGCGAGCTTGAAAAATGCATATATGAATTTACTTTGTAAAGGTGTTGTATTAGATTTTACAGGAGAATCTGATGAAAAGGTGGAGTTCTATAAGGCACAAGCTGGAGGAGGATTATCTTGCAGAGGCTTTGCGGGGGCGGATTCAATATTTTGCAACAAGCTATAGTTATTCGCCGGATCATGAGGGCAGAGCGGCCATCCGGCTGGATGGAAAAGAAATTTTAAGCGGCAACTATTGGAATCAGTGGTATAAAACACATTTGTATCCGCACGACGAGAAATATGAGGACAGAATGAAATATGACATGCCTTTTATGGATGATGTTGCCATGGATCTGGGTCTGTTTGACCAACGCTGTTTTTATGAGGCATTTGAAGAATTTGACAACCAGAGCATTGAAAAAAGTCTTGCCAGTGAAAATCTGCTGATTAAGATATTCGCCTTGCTGGACAGGCGTGTTGGAAAAAGAAGGCTGGAGAAAATGAAGGCAGAAATGGAGACTGAGCCGTCTGTCATTCAGATGTTTTACATGATTCGCGTGGCGGCGGAAGGCATCGGTTGACGAGAAATTGGAAAAGCAGGTGATGTTTTGAATATTATAGTTAGCTTTAGTGGAAGAAAAGGTGGAAATTGCGATACGATTGCAAAGTATATCGCCGCAAAAGATGACCTGATATTGTTTATGAGAGAGATTTCTACGCAGCCTTGTGCGGGCTGTGATTATGAATGTATGTCCGGCCGATGTAAATGGCGCGGTGACGGAATATACTCCTTTTTTGAGAAGTTGTCTCAGGCAGACAGGATATTTTTTATTGTCCCGATGTATTGCGGGAATCCTTCGGCACTGTATTTTATTATGAGCGAGCGCTGTCAGGATTATTTTATGCAGAACGAAAACCAATATGAAAAAATAATAGAAAAGTTACATATCATCGGAGTCTATGGGAATGCAGAAGAGTATCCGGACTTTTTAAATTTTTTTGCAAGGCAGTATCAGTTTGAAAATGTCGAGAAACACATATTGGGCTTGGAACGTCATAAGTACAACCAAAAAATGAAAGATTTGCTTTTGGATGAAGAGGATGTAAAAGTAAAATTGAACGGGTTTATAAATAAATGAATTTACTTTTTTTATGCAGTCAAAACAAAAGGCGCAGTCTGACCGCCGAGAAGATTTTTGATGGGTACATGGGCCATAAAGCACGTTCGGCGGGCACAGAGCAGAACGCCAGAATCAAGGTTACGCCGGGGCTTCTCGGATGGGCGGACGTCATTTTTTGCATGGAGAAAAAGCATGCGCAAAGAATAAAGGAAAAATATGCTGATATCATTGCGAATAAGAAGCTGGTCTGTCTTTATATCCATGACGATTATGCGTATATGGACAGGGAACTGCAGGAACTGCTGAAAAGCTGTGTTGACGAATACTTTAAGGAAGAATGAGAGCTTCAGTCTGGAGAAGGGTTTTGCAGACGCTGGCAGAGAGGAAGGAATAGATATGGAATCGATCAATCATCTGGAGCAAATCAAGGAAATGATGGCGCAGGAATATACAATTTTGTATCATTCTGTTTTAACGGATGCCTATATCAAGGAAAGATTTATTTTGGCTGTAGGACAGGAAAACAACAAGGCCGTATTTGAAAAATTGATAGATTTATTATTGGGGTTCAATGAAGAAATACGGAAAAATGGTTTTTTGCATTATGCTGTTTTGAAAGATAAATTGGATAGCAAAGTGTTTCGTACAATGGCTGATTTGCTTTGTCACGCTACCAATCTTCTAAAAATCAAAGCACTATTGACACCGGCATTTTGGTATTTAAACGGTAGTGAACTCGTTGAAAGTGTTTTGATACATGATGCAGTACAGATGTCTGTTCTTGGTTATACAAAGGAAGAAATGCGGCTGGCACTATATGGGATGATAGGAAAATGGAGTGGGGTAGAAAAACTGAAAATAAAGGCGCATACATATATATGTTTTGTTGATACTGAAAATTTTTCGGCAAAGCATTTCATGAAGGTACGCAGGAAACTGTGGGAGTTAGAGGAGACACATGAAAATGCAGGTATTTACTGCTATGGATTAAAGAAAGATAAGGAGAAGAGATTAAAAGAGTGGGTAGCTATAACAGAATCTATCAACAAGGTAGATTGGAGATGGCTTGATGGACCGCCGGAGAAAAATAAGGTTGATAACGAAGTAATTAAAAATGTAGAATTATTTTTGGCAACAGGTGAATGTGATAAAATTGATACATATTGCTTTATGACATCGGATGGTGATTATGCAGATATAATTCGTAAATTGCGTGAAAAAGGTAAGTTTACGATAGTGTTTGGAAAAAAGAATGCGTCAGAAAGACTGAAATCTGCATGCGATATGTATAAACCTTGGGATGAATAAAAATTTTATTCCTGATTTGTAGTAAAATTCCTTTTTCGACAAAAATAGTGGTAAAATTTGGATATAAGAACCATTATGGCGTAGGAAAGGGAGAAATGGCAGTGGATAAGAAGAAATACTTGCGCAGAATGAGGGAACTTCGCGAGGACAACGACTACGTGCAGAAGCAGGTGGCGGCATGCCTGAAGATTGACCAAAGAGTGTATTCAAGATATGAAACGGGAATCAATGCCCTTCCTGTTGCGCTGGTTTATGACTTGTGTGAGCTTTACGGCGTGTCGTCGGATTATCTATTGGGAATTAGTGACAGGAAATAGAGGTGGGGATATGGTTATCTGGATAAGCGGCGCTTACGGGGTGGGAAAGTCCACCCTTGCGGAAGAACTGGAAAATAGAATGGAAAATGCAATGGTTTTTGATGCGGAAGCGGTTGGCAATGCGGTGCGGGATAATTATCCCAATAATCCTCACGGATTGATTTTTGAGGATTATCCGCTGTGGTGCGATTTTTGCTACAGGCTGATAAAGGATATCAGTCACACTTGCGGAAAGGATATTCTGATCCCCATGACGCTGGTGCGACAGTCCTCCTATGTGGATATTCTGGAACGGCTGCGTGCGGACGGCATTGTTGTGAAATTTATTATTCTGGAAGCAGCGTATCGGACGGTCCATGACAGAATTTTAGCCCGCGGCGAAGAGGAGGACTGCTGGTGTATCAAAAACATTGAGATGGCGCGTGCATGCACAAGAGCCGTGACAGGCGGGTTTCATATCGCGACGGACAACAGGTCCGTATCTGAGCTTGCCGACGTCGCTTTGGAATATTTATCTTCGTGAAATAATAGAATCAATTAACCCGTATGCCAGCGCCTCGTCTGCGCTCATGAAGTTATCCCTGTCGGTGGCTGTCTCGATTTCTTCTATTGTGTGTCCGGTGTTTTCCGCCAAAATCCGGTTTAGCCTTTGCTTGCTTTTCTGCATATAATCGGACATGATTTTGATATCGCTTGCCGGTCCTTTTATGCCGCCGCTTATAGCCGGCTGGTGTATCATGATTTCGGCGTTTGGCAGGGCAAACCGTTTTCCCCGCGTGCCGCCTGCCAGTAAAAATGCGCCAAAACTGGCGGCGAGTCCGATACATATGGTGGAAACGTCACAGGTGATATACTGCATGGTGTCGTAGATGGCAAGTCCGGCGGTTATGGAGCCACCGGGACTGTTGATATAGAACGAAATGTCCTTGTCGGGGTCCTGTGATTCTAAAAAGAGCATTTGCGCAATGATGACGCCGGCAGAAGAATCACTCACTTCTTCTCCCAAAAAGACAATCCGGTCGGATAAAAGGCGCGAAAAAATATCATAGCTGCGCTCACCCCTGCCGGTCTGTTCAATTACATAGGGAATTGTACTCATGCTGCCATCTCCATTCTGTTTTGCTTTGGGGCAAAAATGCCCACATTCCTATAAAGTTTCGGCGGATATAAATATATTTTTTTGAAGGCAAGCGAAAACGCCTGCTGTGAATGATAACCGGCTTCATAGGCAATCTGTGCAACCGGGATATCTGTCTTTGCCAGTTTTTCCGCAGCAATCGTGAGCCTGCGCAACTGCAGGTATTTGTGTATGGTGGTTCCGGTTTCTTCCGTAAAAATCCGGTTCAGATGAAATTTAGAGTAACCGGCATGTCTTGCAATATTGTCTAATTCCATTTCCTCATCCAAATGTTTTTCAATGTAATCAATTACTTTTTTTATGGCTTCCTGATTGGGATTCAAAATATCACCTCCGTTATGTGGCATTATAGCACAGCCCGACGGTGCTGTCTTAATAAAAAAAGCGATTGTGAGGCAAAGGGAGGGGAAAGTTCTATTGACTTTCTTCTTTGTGCTTGTTAGAATGTAGGTACAAAGAAAGTTTACCGCTGACCAATATGCGGGATATGAATGGTTGGGTTGAAAGTATAGTCCTTCGCCGCAAGGTGGAGGACTTTTTCCATAGTGAGATCGGAACAAATGTCTGATAGAGAAAAGGATTATCTTATGAGCAATACTAATTATGATATCAACGTTATACGCAATATTATTTTGGAGAGCCAGCACTTGCTAAAGAAAAGTTCCGGCAGTATAGAGGATATTGTATCGGACATTTGCGGATTGCAATATGACCCAAATCCTACGATACATCTAAACCAATATATGATGCTTTGGAGCAGAAAA
>JAAUZU010000043.1 GCA_014804445.1 Lachnospiraceae bacterium
TACTCTCTTCGTCATTGCGTTTCTACTTTTTCTGATGTGATTAGGGTAGCACAAAATGAGGGGGTTGTCAATTGTTAGATGAAAGCGCAGAAGTGATGTAGAATGACTTCCCGGCAAGTTAATCACTGTAACAAATTATAAAGACTTCCTGTTTACCATCTTTTTTACCGTCGAAAACGCCAAAACAGGAAGCGCTGTCAACTCCGCTATCCCTATCATGACAACTGCAATATGCGGCAGTTCTATTCCGGCAATTCTGGCACCCATCAATATCATTGTCGCAATGCCTATAACCAATAAACTAATTCCCCACATCATATTAATCTTCTTTGATTCCATCATTCTTACACCCCTCTATTCATCATCAACCATCACTCCGCTTTCTATCCATCGAGCACAGCGTGTATATCATTTTAGCCCTGTCGTGAGCTATGGTTATTCAACTTTCATGTAACTACAATTTGATAAATTTGAAATTTTCTATTTCTTTTTATCCTTCAAGAATATTCCCAAACCCATAAATATAGCACTAATAATACCCAAAATAATAATCATTACATTGGATACATCAAAGTCTATGTAATTAAGAACAACTAAAAAGAATAGAATTAAATACCCTAATAGCATTAAAAACTTTTGCATATTTCCGCCTCCGACAAATTCCTTTTATCAATAAGCTCTCTCGTTAATTTCAATTTATTTAATCCTACAACTTACAATTTGTAAATTTCATTATAGCACTTTATTCCCCAAAACGAGTTTCTGCTTCTTTACCGTACATGAGCATTATGAGCAAAACATAAACACCTGCATACTCAGCCAGAACCCTCCGGCACAGAACATCATATCCTGCAAAAAGCTGACTTTCTCACGCCTTTCCGCCCGCTTTTCCGGCTGTTTGGGAAAACGCTCCGTCAGCCAGTACGCGCCTGCTCCGATAGCAAGAAAAACAAGGGACAACTTCCAATACCGCCGCAAAGCCACAAACAGAACAAGGTCAGCAACGCAGGGGACAATGGCACATACATTCCGCGTAAAAGGCGGCCATTTCGGCGCATACCACCCCCACACCAAAATCGCCAAAAACCATACCGTTACACTTACCGTGCCTTCCATCAAAAATCCCCCTCGTTACCATGCTTTTATCCAACACAATAGGGCATATGTACACTTTCCGCAACACCACATAGAGCGCGCAAGCCACCTTCCGCAACACCACATAGGACGTAAGCGCACTTTTCGCGACACGCAGCGCGGAGAGGAGCGGTATGTCCGTGCAGACCGTATAAAAACGCCGGCATTTAGGCGCCGTCCTTTGGCGCCTTACGTGCCGCTGCGTTTTTATCCGAGCGAGAGCGCGTCTGCACGGACATACCGCCCCTCATCGCGCGTCCCTCGCCACAATCCCTTACGTCCTATTTAGAAAACATAACCTTTTCGCTGTTAAACAGTCTGGTAAGCACCCATGACAGAGCTCCTGCGTATAACAGATTCATAATAATAGTAATCACAATCTGCAACGGCTGATACGTGAAAGAGAAAATTCCATGTATACACAACACGCTGTTATAGAGTGGCACAAAGAACATCGCAAGGCTCTTTTCTCCGTCTCCGCCGAACATCGGCACAAGACTGATTACCATAACAATAATCATAAGGGGCGACACTGCTGTGGAAGCCGCCTTAATGCTATTTGCAAGAGCCGAGATAATGGCTATCAATGATACCATCACCAAAACCGTTGTCAGGATAATTCCCAAAAGCATCAAGTAATCCGTAATCACATAAACAGCAGCACTCACACCTTCTGTCGTGCCCATCAGCTTCGGCATGGAGAGCATGGTTCCGATAAAACTGGAGAGACCGGATAACAGGGCAATACAGCTTATACTGATAACCTTTCCTAAGGCAAGTGCGCTTCTCTTCATTGGCGTTACCAGAAGCGTCGCAATCGTTCCTCTCTCCTTTTCACCTGCAATTGACTCCGGCGCCACGGACATACAGCCGCTGAACATAAAGGTCATAAGCAGCATGGGCAGAAGCATGGCAAAAATCTGACCTGTCATATCCTTTTCGGAAGCAAGGTTAAACACGCCGTCACCCGCATTGATGTCAAACTTGTTTGCCATGGAGGCCTCATACTGATCCAGCATATCCACCAGAATACTTCTCAGGTTGGCGGACTCCGTCTCCGTGGAATTATAATAAATTTCAACATTGGGAGCGGCTTCCCCGCTCGTTACATCATAAGCTGAAACTCTTGCAATAAAATCCTCAGGAAAAACAACCAGAACATCTGCTTCCTTATTCTGAATCAATTCTTTCGTATCTTCAATTTCCGAATCGGAAACCACAGTCCACTCAGCAGACAACTGTTCAAATGCAGGGGAAAGCTCATTCGGCATATTCTGCACATAAGCCTTCGCCACATAATTCTCGTCGGTCGAGAACTCTTTCATCATGCCGTCTCCCATAAAGGAGTAAATCAGAAAAATCAAAAAACCGGGCATCAGAATGGTCGTTATAACCAGACTTCTGTCTTTAAAAAACCGGGCAAACTCTTTTCTTATAATTGTAAGCATATCCTTATTCATGCGATGCTACCCACCTTTTCTTCGTAAATTTCAAAGAATCTTTCTTCCAGACTCTTATCCCTCGTAATTGCCGATAAAGTATCACAGACTGCCATCTGTCCTTCCACAATAATACCGACTCTGTCGCAGATTTTCTCAATCAGGCTGAAAATATGTGTAGATACGATAATGGTTTTACCCTGTTCTTTCAAATCCACAAGAAAATCTGTCACCACCTTGGCGGTGAGAACATCAAGCCCGTTGGTCGGCTCGTCAAAAATAATGATATCCGGATCATGTACCAGGGAAATCACCAGCGATACCTTCTGCTTCATACCGGTTGAAAGATTTCCTACCTTCACCTCTGCAAATTTGTCAATGCCAAAGCGCTCAAACAAATCCTTCCTGCGGGCATTTTTTTCCTCTGAGCCGACACCATGCAAATCCGCAAAGAAATCAAATAGGAAATTCGGCGTAAAGAACTCTTCCAGCTTCAACTCACTCGTCAGAAATCCAATCTTACCGCGAACCTCCTCCGGATTTTTCACCACACTTGCGCCGTCCAAAACGGCGTCGCCCTCGTCCGGCTTAATCAGGGTTGCCAGCATACGCAGTGTCGTCGTCTTGCCCGCGCCGTTGGGACCCAAAAGTCCAAAGACCTCTCCTCTGTATGCGGTAAAGGACAAATCATTCACCGCCACCTTTATCTTTTCATTGGTCTTTTCAATTTTTTGCTGCTTGGCAGATAGCTTAAAGGTTTTCTTCAAACCCTGCACCTTTAATATCTCTTCCATATTCTTCCTTTCCGCTGTCTGACAGCTTACATTTTTATCTGTTTATACTTTGTTTTCATAATACTTCTGAAATCCTATATAGCTTAGCAGAAAAATACCGATTAGTAAACAACATAGGTCCAATAATTCTTCTGAGACTAAAGCTCCGAAAACCATCGAAAGATAGAGCACTGCCAACAAAAGCTTCGCCGTCTGCCTAAGCGCCATATTGCTGATTTCCACTTCCCTCTCATCGGTTTCCTTAAGGCGCTGTTCCTTTAGCTTTTCCTCACTCGCCAAAGTCCTGTGAATACGCAGCATGGCTACTATAGAACCCAGTATCAGTCCCGTTCCCATTCCATACGTAACGCCTTGATGGTAATCACCCGTTTCCGCAAGCACTGTATGAAAAAGCACTGCCGCGCTCAGGATAATCAGTACTCCTGCCAGACAGATCAGCCTGACCCTGATAAGGCGCTTTTTTAATACTTCCCTATACTCCTCATTGTTCTTTGCCTTACAGTGCGCACAAAAAAGCCCTTTCATAAATTTTCCTCCTCTTCATCAAAAATAAAAACATCTTCGATTGTCACTCCAAAAAATTGTGCAATTTTATGTGCAAGCACCAGTGAAGCATTATACCTGCCGTTTTCAAGAGATATTATGGTTTGGCGCGAAACATTGACAGCGTCCGCCAGCTCATTCTGCGTAATTCTGCGCTCCTTCCGCAGCTCTTGTATCTTCGTATGCATAATACCTCCTTTCGTCAGAATAAAAAGTAAAGCTTACTTTACTTCAAAAGTATAGTAGGCTTTACTTTAAATGTCAAGTATATTTTACATTTTTCTTAAGCAGCCATAACACACCCTTCTGTATACCGGTTTCTACACCCTTTAACAGTATGGCAGCCATGACCGAGAAAAGCATCATCGCCAGATACACCAGAATATCCAGCCGCACTTGGCGGCTTACAAACGAAAGCAGCCACCCTACGAAAAAAATATGTGTCAGCCAGATATAGGTGGATTGGTCTCCCCACCATGCCAGAAAAACGCCAAGAGGTTTTACATAATCAAGCAGCGTCAGCATCCCATACGCCAGAACCGGCACCAGTAAAAAGTCCAATTCACTCCACGCTGCGCCCGTGGCCAACAACACCCTGACAACGATTGCTGCACAGACCAGAATCACAGACGTGCACACGGAAAGCCAGACGCCCCCGCACTTCAGCAGCTTGTCAATTCGTTGGTACAGCCCGTAGCGGGATACGATATACCCTGCAATAAAAATCAGGGAAAAGCTGGGGCGCATGCCCTTCGCTGCCGCCAGCAGCAGTTCATACAGCACGGGACTCAGCAAAATTCCTATCAGCGCCACACCTGCCAGCGCCAGAAAAAATATCCACTTCTTTTTTTCTTCCTGACGCTCAAATCTGGTCAGCAGCAAATCAAGAAAAGGCAATGCCAGCAGCATTTTGGCATACTGCTCCACATACCACCATGTTCCGTTCCAGGTAGGCTGAAAAGCCGTCAGATTGCCCCACAATTCTTCCGCCACAAACTGCCTGCCCAGTATCGGAAAATCAATTACGATAAAAATCAATATAACCAGCCAGAGTTTTCCATACAGACGCAGAATCCGCGCCAACACATAGCGGTATTCCTCTATCATCCTGCCAAAAAAGCGCTCCGCAGGCTTCCTGCTCATCACATGATACATACCATAGCCGCTGACAAACGCAAATATTCCCACACAAATCTTGCAGAACCATGCTATCCGCTGCACTACACCCACCTGCATAAACGGAAGCAGAGTATTGTAAGTCTCCGTATAAGAATACATGTGATGATACACCAGCATCCACACCGCAATTCCCTGCAGAATCGCA
>JAAUZU010000044.1 GCA_014804445.1 Lachnospiraceae bacterium
GATTATGAGCCTTTTAGGATCGGGCTTACTGCTTTTAGGTCTGTGTGTTCTCTATGATTTGACGGGGCATCTTCTGATGAGTAATATGCGGGAACAGATAGCTTACCTTGTAGCAGGTAATCAGTATGCCATGCCTCTGCTGGTGACGATTGGGCTTATTTCATTGGGACTTGCCATCAAGAGCGCCCTGTTTCCTTTTCATGCATGGCTGCCGGACGCCTATGGCTATTCCACTGCATCTTCTGCAGCAATGTTGTCCAGTCTGGTGTCAAAGGGCTATATTTTTCTGTTGATAAAACTGATTTACAGAGTTTTTGGATTTGAAGTATTTCATGACAGCCATATTATCAATGTTCTGTTTATATTTGGTTTGATGGGCATGATTTTCGGCTCGATCAGCGCCATTCGGGAGAATGATATCAAGCGTATGGTTGCCTTTTCTTCGGTGGCGCAGATCGGTTATATTTTTATGGGTATCGGTATGGGAACACAGGCCGCCATGGTGGCGAGTGTGTTTCATATCCTGTCCCATGCAGCTACCAAATCGCTGTTGTTTATCGCGGCGACAGGGCTTACAGAGGTATCGGGAGGCAGCCGGAAATTTGAAGATTTGACGGGGGCCGGTTTCAAAAATCCCTGTGCGGGCATAGCCTTTACCGCAGGCGCTTTATCCATGGTCGGCGTGCCTCTGTTTTCCGGTTTTATCTCTAAGCTTTTATTTTCTCAGGCTGCGGTGCAGAACAGCGGCAAGATGCTGCCCGCGCTGATTGTATTGGGCATCAGCACAATCTTAAATGCCATTTATTTTATGAAGACCGTTATTCGTCTTTATACACCGGTGGGTGCGGCCGGAGAGGACGGAAAGACATTTGTAAATCGAAAGCTTTATGTGGTGACTTTGATTGGTTTTATTATTTTGAATGTTGTGTTGGGAGTGAATTCTCAGCCTATCGTGGACATGATATGGCAGGGACTCGGCATGTTTGCATAAGGAGGTTGTGTTATGGCTTTCATTTTGCTGTCCATAGCGTTTCCGATTATCAGTGGTTTGTATTTGCTGGTGAGACGGGAGTTTTCTCATAGAAAAGGGTTGTTGTGTATGGCGGGCGCCTGTTTTGCGGCAGCGTCAGGGTTTGCTGTTCTGGCACTGTGGCTGGGCAGGGGTGTATCCTGCCGGTTATTGCAGTTGACAAAGACGCTTACATTGGAGCTTCGCATCGATGGCGTGGGTATGTTGTTTGCGGGTATGGCTGCCATTGTTTTTCTGTGTGCCGGATTTTTTTCCTTTGCGTACATGGAACATGAGGAGCATGAAAAGCGTTATTATGGATTTTATCTGATCGTGCAGGGAGTGCTGTACGTGCTTTGTTTTGCAGGCAATCTGATTACTTTTTATCTGTTCTTTGAAATTTTGACGATGTTTTCCGTGCCTCTGGTGCTGCACAATCAAAAGCATGAGTCGGTGATGGCGGGATTAAAATATTTGTTCTATTCTCTCTGCGGTGCATACATGGTGCTGTTCGGTCTGTATGTGATCAGCCGGTATGGTGAGACGCTGCGCTTTACGGAGGGGGGCGTGCTGGGTGCGAAGGCGGCAGATCACACCGGAGTCTTGTTGTTTGCCGCACTTTTCATGATATTTGGATTTGGGGTAAAGGCAGGCATGTTTCCTCTGCACGCATGGCTTCCGACGGCGCATCCGGTGGCTCCGGCTCCGGCATCTGCGGTATTGTCAGCAGTGATTGTGAAAGCGGGCGTACTGGGGCTGTTGCGAGTGGTCTATTATATTTTCGGCACGGCGTTTCTGCGGGGAAGTTGGGTGCAGCAGGTGTGGCTTGCCCTATCCCTGCTCACGGTGTTTATGGGCTCCATGCTGGCGTACAGGGAGGATGTCCTGAAAAAGCGTCTGGCATATTCGACGGTGAGTCAGGTATCCTATTGTTTATTCGGACTGGCAGTCATGAATATAGAAGGCGTGACCGGCAGTCTGCTGCAGGTACTCAGCCATGGTTTTGTAAAAGCCGCGCTCTTTTTGTGTGCGGGCGCTATCATAGTGCAGACAGGGAAAACCAGAGTTTCAGGGCTTCGCGGTATCGGAAAGGAAATGCCGATACTGATGTGGTGTTATACGATTGCTTCCATGGGGTTAATCGGCCTGCCGCCCACAGGAGGCTTTATAAGTAAATGGTATCTGGCCATGGGCGGGCTTTCCTGCGGGGATAAAGTATTTTTCCTACTTGGTCCGGCAGTGCTTCTGGTCAGTGCGCTGCTGACTGCGGGTTATCTGCTGCCTCCGGCGATTGCAGGTTTTTTCCCCGGATCTGACTATGATGATAAGGCATTGAAGAAGCACGAGCCGCCGGTGCTCATGAATGTGCCTGTATTGATTCTCACCGTGCTCTCTGTGCTGATGGGAATTCTGCCAAATGTGCTTACGAATCGGATGGCAGAATGGATTACCCGACTGGTGACATTTTAGCCTGCAAATAAAAAGTCAAGACTAAATTGATGAACGTTGAAAATTTCATACAGGTTGAAAATTAGGTAACAAAATAAGACCACCACACCCGTGCTGGTCTAAAAATTAACGTGGATCATTAGGATTCTGGAAGAGATGCAAGATATTCTTTCACTCGTCCATAGTAGATTCTTAGAAACTTGTTGGCACCTGCGGTCATATAGACGTAGTAAGGCTTACCTTGCGCACGCTTCTTGTCTAAGAACTGATATACAGGGTCATCCAGTGGTTTTGTTTTAATCAAAGCATCCATTACCTGAAATAAGGTTTTTCTAAGGTCAGAAGAACCTCGCTTTGAAGCAGGCACACTTTTTTGTTCGTAGGTTCCTGATTCATTAACACCAGGATCTACGCCAGCAAATGCAGTAATAGCACCTTTATGAGTAAAACGAGAAACGTCACCGATCTCAGCCATTAGTTGAGGACCAAGCGAAGAACCGACCCCTTTCATTGCCATAACGATAGGATATTCAGGGAGCTTAGAAGCAGTTTCATTCATGAGAGTGCGTAGTGACTCAACTGTTGTAGAGGCGCTATTAAGCTGGTCAACAGCTTGCCTGATGATAAGCTTTGTAATGTCATCCTTAGGAAGTACAGGAACAAGCTCCTTTGCTTTTCCATAGATTTCTTCAGCCTTTGACTGGCTGAAGTTGTACTTCTTGCGTTTGCACCAGTTTTGATAATGGTCAATAAAGGCATTTAGGGACATTTTACGGACACAGTCCACATGCCAGTATGAAGATGCAAAATCAACCCATTTCTGGCTGCCGTCACTGCGGGCGGGACTGTCAAAGTAAGCATTAACACCAGGATAGGTTTGATCAAGGATACCGATAAGATTATTCTTCATAGCCGTCTTATGTTTCATGTAAAAGCCGAATTGACGGTTCATGGTTTTAAGCTGATTACGTAATTCATCCATAACACTATACTGTTTGAGATTTTGCCACTTGTCAAGTGCATATCGGGCAATCTTAACGGCATCAGCTTTATCGGATTTGACTTTACGAAGGGAATCATTATCAAAGTCCTTAATAAGTTTTGGGTTAATGGCACTAACGAAAAGGTTTGCATTGGAAAGCTGATGGGCAAGGATTTCATAATAACGTCCTGTATGCTCCATTACGATTCGAGATTCACCTTCAACAGATTTGATGAGTTCTACAAGTGAATTGATATCACTGGCTGTGTGTTTGATTTCAAAAGGTGTGGAAACAATTTCTCCGAACGGGCGCATGATAGCAACCATACTTTTTCCTTTTGAAACATCGATACCTACTGCGTTCATAAATTTGTCACTCCTTAAAATTTGATTATGCAATGGATAAATACCAGTTTTACTCATTGCCTATTCAATCTACTGTGGTGTGACACGAACGTACCTAAGGCAGTTCAACCTGCATAAAACGAACGCTGCGAATGAGGAGCTGGTTATCAGTCTAATTTACGGACGCGAAGTCCAAGAAAGGAAGCCGACATACCTATTGCTCCATCATTATACAGCTTAAGCAACAAGATGGATAATTCCTTACTGGCTGTAAGGGATATTAACCATAAATATATTGTAGTAGAAAGGAGGCTGCGATATGATATTAGTTGTAATTTTAATTCCCGTGATAGCCGGTATTCTGGCTTCTCTGCTTCCTTTCCGGAAGAGGTCACATATGGAGATTTTTCTGGAGAGTCTGGTCATTTTGAATAGTGTGCTGGTGTGGTATCTGCTGCTGCATCATCAGGACAGTATCTTTACGCTGGCGCATGTTACGGGAAATCTCACCATTAGTTTCCATGTGGACGGCATGAGCATGGTGTTTGCCGGTCTGGTCAGTGTGCTGTGGCCTCTGGCGACGCTCTATGCTTTTACTTATATGACGAAGGAGGAGAACGAGAAAATATTTTTTCTCTTCTATACGGTGACTTATGGTGTCGTGCTTGGGATTGCCTTTGCCGCGGATTTGATGACCTTGTACTGCTTCTACGAGCTGCTTACGCTGGTGACGGTACCTTTGGTGATGCATACTCTGACAAGGGAAGCCATTGTTGCCAGCCGCAAATATTTGTGTTATTCACTGGGCGGCGCAGCCTTTGCCTTTCTGGGACTGATTTTTGTGATTGTCTATGGAAACACTGCAGATTTTATTTTAGGCGGCGTATTGGATTTGGGCAAAATCGGCGGACGGACGAATGTACTTTTGCTGGTTTATGTCATGGCTTTTATGGGATTTGGCGTAAAGGCGGCAATTTGTCCGTTTAACGCATGGCTTCCGCAGGCGAGCGTGGCACCCACGCCCGTGACAGCCTTATTGCATGCGGTAGCGGTGGTGAAGGCCGGCGCCTTTTCTATTATCCGGCTGACCTATTATAGTTTTGGAGCGGATTTTGTGCGGAATACCTGGGCGCAGAAGGTGCTTATGGCGATTGTGTTGTTCACCATCGTGTACGGATGCAGCCGTGCTGTAAAAGAGACGCATATTAAGAGAAGGCTGGCGTATTCCACCATCAGCAATCTTTCCTATATCTTGTTTGGCGTATTGATACTGACGCCCCTTGGTATGGCGGGCGCGCTGACACATATGGTATTTCATGCAGTCATGAAGATTTGTTCTTTTTTCTGTGTGGGAGCCGTTATGTATCAGACGGACAGGCAGTATGTCCATGAGCTGAATGGCCTGGGGTATCGAATGCCGATAGTATTTGGATTCTTTACTGTTTCTGCTCTGGCGCTGATGGGGGTGCCGGGTCTTGCGGGATTTATCAGCAAGTGGAATCTGGCGGCCGCAGCGGTGGAGAGCGGCGGTATTTTTGCCTATGCCGGTATCGGCTGCCTGCTGGTGAGTGCGCTGCTTACGGCAGTCTATATGTTGAATATTGTGGTAAGAGCTTTCTTTCCGGATAAATCGTCCGCACCAGATATTCCGAAGAACGTGCCCCGATGGGAAGACATACATGATCCGGACTGGAAGATGCTGCTGCCCTTAGGCATATTTGTGATAATGATTGTGTATTTTGGTCTACATTCCGCGCCGATAAATACCTTTTTGATGCAAGTTTCAGAAGGTGTGTATTAGAATGGGAGCGTAATCAGACAGGAGGGTTTGAAAATAATGGAGTGGATTTTGAATCATCTGTATCTGCTTGCCTATGCGGCAGTATTTTTCCCCATGGCAGCGGCTTTGGCGGGCTGGCTGATTGGACGGCATCATAAGAGTGAGCGTGACTACTTTGTGTTTATGTGTTGTAGTCTGGAGCTTGCCATATTCCTGTTTTTATCCGTTCTGACTCTGGGCGGTGTAAACTGCGGCGTGGCGAATATTCCCGAAATCTGCGGTATGGGACTCCATTTTCAGATGGATGGCTTTCGGGTTCTCTATGGAACGGTAGCGGCCTTTTTATGGTTTATGACGACAATTTTTTCCAAAGAGTATTTCGCACATTATCACAACCGGAACCGGTACTATTTCTTTCTGCTTTTGACTTTGGGAGCAACGGAAGGCGTGTTTCTGGCGCAGGATTTTTTTACCATCTTTATCTTTTTCGAGATAATGTCGCTGGCATCCTTTGCGTGGGTAGCCCATGATGAAAAGGCGGAGTCCATGCGGGCGGCAAATACCTACCTGGGTGTGTCGGTCATCGGCGGACTGGTGATGCTCATGGGTCTCTTTCTTTTCTATGGCGCGGACAGCAGCCTGCTGCCTGCGGCGGGATTATGTCTGCTCTTTGGATTTGGGGCAAAGGCCGGGA
>JAAUZU010000045.1 GCA_014804445.1 Lachnospiraceae bacterium
CAAACGCAGGCAGATATATCTCCCGCAGCGTTCTTTCGTCCACCTCGCTGCTGGAGCTCATACGCCGGTGCTCCTGATTGTTTGCAAGAAAATGCTTGATGCTGGTTCCGACGCCTTTGCTCTGCACCCCTTTGATATAGCTGGACGCCATCTGTCCTGCAAGATAAGGGTCCTCGGAAAAATATTCAAAATTTCTGCCGCAGAGCGGAGAACGTTTGATGTTGACCGCAGGCCCTAACAGCACGCCGATTCCCTCAGCCTGACATTCCTTTCCAAGCGTCTCCCCCAAAGTCCGCAGCAGCTTTCTGTCAAACGAAGCAGCAGTAGCGCATCCTGCCGGAAAGCATACCGCCTTGACGCTTTCGTCCAGTCCCAGATGATCCGCCGTTTCCTCCTGCTTGCGCAGCCCGTGCGGTCCGTCGCTCACCATCATCTGCGGCACCTCCAGCCGTTCCACCTCCTTGGTACGCCAAAAGTCCGCGCCGGAGCAGAGCCCTGCTTTTTCCTCGAGTGTCATTTTCCGCACAATTTCTTTTACATTCATATACCAGCCTCCTGTCCTGCAACTCTTATCTTTTGTTTTCACTCATTCCGAACCTAATATGCATATATTATATAATAAATTCAGTTGACTGGCAATTTCAAATTCAACGACTCTCGTTTAAATACAACTGCACCCTGTTCTCGATAATCCCGCATACCTCATCCAGACTTTTGCTGTCATTAAAATAGTCCGCCGCTTCCTCATAGATAATATCAAGAATCGGCAAGGTACGAATGGGATATGGACACGCCCCCTCCAGCATGTTTCTATATGCCTCTATTTTTTCCTCTGTAATGTCCTCTTCGCCATAGACCTCCACCGACTGTTCACCGGCAGCGCCGTTTGCCCCCACTACCGTAGAGGTAATAATAAATTTCTTTCCACCTGCCACCTGTTCTTTCTGTCCGTCAATCAGCAAATCAAAAGCGCTTTGCAGGGCAGGCATACCGCCATTAACGGCATAGAAATTCTGTGCATCCTCTCCCAAAAGAAAACAGATAAACTCCCATGCGCCTTCCTTGTGGGCGGAATTTGCGTTGATTGCCATCGCCGAGAAAGAAGAAAGCGCCAGATGACAGCCATCGTCAAAGAGAACGCCCACCAAGACCATTCCGCTTTCTTCCTGCTCCGCCGGGCCATGAAAAAAGAAAATGTCTGAAATACTGCGGTCCAAATCCTGCGCCAGACTGGGGATCCCTCCTCTTCTGCCGTCATCCCCATACCGCTTTGCAATCTCCAGTATATTTCGAAACAGTTCCCCGCTGAAATCACAAGTTCCCTGCTCCCAGTCCACTGCCCCCCACAGGGTTTCCGTCCCACCAAAAAAGACCTCCAACAGCCTCTGCGAACCATAGTTTGGCAGATATACCGCTTCTTCCTGCCGGGAAAGCAGAGCTTCCACCAGCATGTGGATATCAGGCTCTACGCGTCCGCCCAAAACCTCTTCCTTGATTTCCGCCCCTGTCCCGCCGGGAAATCTGGGACAGATTCCGTATATTCTGCCGTCCGCCTTCCAGAAATTGAAGGTAAAAGGAAAATAATCCTCCTCCCTGATACCGCTCTCTGCTATATAGGGACTTAAATCCTCCAAAGCACCCTTTTCCAGCATGCCGGCAAGGTAATCCTCCAGCAAATCCCCGCACACGATATCCGGGCCCTCTCCCGTGGCAATCTGCACACTGGTTAATCTTGCATAATCAGCCATGTCGCCCAGCTTGCAGCTCTCCACTATCACATGGTAAGTATCGCTCTGCGCATTAAACAGAGCTGCCTGTCCGGCAATCCAGCCCTCCGTAGCAAAAGCACCCCTGATGACAATCGGAATTTTTTCCACCTTTTTTATCTGCAGCCTATCCCATATGGCTGTCGCACCAAAACCATCCGCATAAAGAATCTCTGCGCTTCCGTCCTCCGGCATTCTGAAATCCCACTGCTGCATTTCATAAGCATAATACGGCATATAAGAGGTTCCCTCAAAAGAAAAGACTCTGTTCTCCGTTCCATCCGCCGGATTTAATTCCACAATCTCTTTCCCGGTCGAAAGGCTGTCATTATACAGAAGCAGGGTACTGCTTCCCGCGCCAAGCCTCTGTATTCCTACAAGGGGACTCAGCAGTCTGACCTGCTTTACCTCTTCCGTAAGACCGGTATCAGGGTCAAGCGTAAGCAGACGTCGCGTCCGCGCATCCTCCAAAATCAGGTACGCCCTGCCGTCCGGCAGGCTGCAGACATCCGCTACAGAGCTGCCGTCCTCCCATTCCCTCGTAAAAAGAATTTCCCCATTTGCAAGATACTTGACAAGGCTGGAACATTCTACTTCCGACAGTCCCCCTCCTCCATCCTTATAAGTATCTCCCCAGCAGTAACCATTCCCTTCCTCGTCCAGATATACATGATAAAAAAAGGACAGAGAGGTCTGCCATAATAGCTCGCTGCTTCCATCTGCTCTGTACAGATAAACATCAGAATACACATACTTTCCCACATCATTATAGCAGTACTTTTCCCAGAGCTGTACCGGTTCGTCCTGATAAAACTGCATACCGCAAAGGCGCATACCCGAATCGGAGAAAGGCGACTCCTCCGCACTCTCCTCCCATGCAAAAATGGTCTGCGGCTCTGCATAAATATCATAATACTCTGCCTGCCCCGAAACAGAACCCTCCGTTCCTGCAGATTCTGTATCTGCCGGCGCGCCCTGCACGCCGCTCTCCATATGTCCGCATCCTGTGAAAAACAAAACGCACCACAACATCAGCAATAGAAAATAGTATTTTTTCATTGCATTCTCTCCAAACTTCTGTCTTTCAGGTTTAAAGTCTCATAATTGTACTTGTCAGCCTCCGACACCTGCTCCGTCCGTAACTCTCCCACCTGATGGCTCAGAATCAAATGGCTGTGCTCCAGATAATATGTCAGGGGCTCTACCCATTCTTTAAATAATTCGTCCTGATATTCCCAATATGGCCCCCAGGCAAAGCCGGAACCCGCTATTTGCAGAATTTCTCCCTCTGCGGAAAGCCTGTACACATGGTAGCTATAGTCCACCCCAAAAAGAGCATCGTCATATATGTGCATGTCCATAATAAAGCCCGTACCGTCTATCTCTCCCAGATAAACATTGTCCCTGCTGTTCAGGTGGTTATCATACACAAGTTCAGAATAGAGCAGACTTCCATCTGCATTCCGAAACAGTACCAGTCCACTTTCACCCTCCCCGATATCGCCGGTATAAACTTCTATCTGCTCGTCGCCATCACTATCTGCCACATCAAAGGTTTCCATACCTGCCAGTGTATAATACTGCTCCAGCATATCGTCGCCCGCAACCTCCAACAAATACTGATAAGCACTACCATAAGAAATCTTTGCCGCATAAGAAATGCCGTACTCCTCGTATATGCTTATCTTCGCAGCTTCCACAATCACATTGTCCACAAACGCAATCCGGATAGAGAAACGAAAATCCTCTGTTTCAAGGAAATCCATAAACTCCTCATAAGAAACCTCCTCGTAGTCTATGGTTTCCATAGACGTATTCACCTTATAAACGCAGTCCTGTGCAAACACAAGGGGACCTATTCCGTCTTCCCAGCCGTTATAGACAATCCACTCTCCATCATCTTTTTGCAGAGCATATGCGGTAATGGTTTTCGGTTCTTTTTCTGACAACATCCGGATTTCTAACGTACCGCTCTCCGGCTCTTCCTGCAGACTGCCGCCTGCTTCTGCGTCTTCCTGTCCTGCATTGTCCGCCTCATTTTCCTGTCCGGCATCGCCATATTCTCCGCCAGCGCCATACGTCGCCTCCTTCCCGGTCTGCTTCACTCCTCCTGTCAGCCCTGCGCCTTCGGAAGCGGAGATTTTCCGGGGATTGGCAAGCAGTACGGCCGCCGCAGCCGCAATCACGATGACTGCCGCACAAATCAGTGCCGCCGCAGGTTTCTTGTAGCCAAGCACATTTTTGATTCTGCCGCCTGTATCCCCTTCACCGAACGCCAGCGGCACACCGCCGATAATCCGCCTGCCCGTGGCGAGGTTCAGCAGGGAAGCGGAATATTCCTTTTTCACGCCGACGCCCATCTTACGGATGACCGCCTCATCGCAGGACATTTCCATATCCCTGCCGCTTAAGAAAAATGCCGCCCACACAAGGGGATTGAACCAGTGCAGGCAAAGTGCCAGATACCCCAAAAGCTTGACAATATGGTCGCCCCGCCTTATGTGTATCTGCTCATGCAGCAGAATATATGCCTTTTCCTCTCCCGCCAAAGCAGCGGGCAAATATATCTTTGGCACCAGAAAACCGCAGACAAAAGGCGTTGTCAGATTTTCTGCAATATAAATATTGTCCCGCTCATGCTTGGCACCCTTCAACTTTCTCTTCAGCTTTACCAGCGTTGCCACACTATAGATAAGCAGTGCCAATATGCCGGCAATCCAAATCCATGACCCGATTGTAACCGCAGATACCATCGGCTCTGCCGCAGGCGTCTTCTCCGAAGCGGCTCCGCCCTGCACGGGATTTGCCACCGGAAGCTGCAAGTCTTTTGTATCAGCAGGTATGACAGCAGCATCAACAGATATATAAGAAATCTGCCCTCTCTCCGTCTTCGGTGCATCCAATGCTCCAAGCAGGGAAAATGCCGCCGAAAAGGAAACCGGGCAAATCAACCTGAAAAGCACCACCGCCCAAAGGATATAAGAAAAAATCTTCGGCGCCTTTCGCAGCAAAAATCTGAGCGCTATCACAACCGGTATGATGATACACGCCGTCAGACTCATATTTAAAATTCCAACAAAACACTTTTCCAGCATCTGTGTATGCATTCTGCTCCCCTCCCTTTATGCCTCGTATTCTTCAATCAACTTTTTCAGCTCTGCAATTTCCTTTTCACTCAGCTTGTTTCTTCGGGAAAAAGCCGCCAAAAAACGGGGAAGCGAGCCCGCAAAGGTTTCTTTGATAAACCGCTCTCCCTGCACCGCCTCAAATTCCTCCTTTGCCATCTGCACGGTAACGGTACCGTTTTCATTGGCAAACAGGCCTCTCTCACACAGCCTCTTTAACATGGTGTACGCCGTCGTCCGCTTCCAGTCAAAAGCCTTCTCGCACAACTTTGCCAGTTCTCCCGATGCAATCGGGGCGTTTTCCCAAATCAGTTCCGCAAACCTGCTCTCCATCTCCCCCAGCTTATACTGCTCCATAACAACCTCCTTATTTTCCCAAAGCAAAAACTGTCTAATACTATTAGACAGTTTTAGTCTAACAGCATTAGACAGTTTTGTCAAGCCATTCATTAATTCTTCTGTTGTTATAAATGAAAATATGCCTCCGCCAGCAGACAGAACATGGAATTTGCCCACGCAAACCAGGGGCGCGTATAGCGCTCGGGCGCATTGACATCCACGCCCTCATGCATATAGTCCGTACCCGCCGTTGTATGGATTAGCATATCAAGCATGTTTTTTTGTTCCTCGCGGCTTTCCGCTGTCAGTCCCCTTATGGCAATGGCAATATGCCAGACGTAACCGGCAGGCGTATGTGGACTGCCCACGCCCTCCGCCGCGTTTCCCTTATAATAATAGGGATTACTGCTGCTTAAGATAAACCGCCTCGTATTCTGATACAGAGCGTCGTCCCTTTTGCAAAAACCAAACCACGGCGCCGCCAGCAGACTCGGCACATTGGCGTCGTCCATCAGATTGTAATGTCCAAGCCCGTCCGTCTCATAGGCAAATATTTCCCCGAATTGCGGATGGGCAAAAATGCCATATTGGTAAATGCCCTTTTCCATCTCCTCCGCCAGCTTCTTTGCCCTGCAGATGGTTTCTTCCCCCACCGGCAAAGCGCACAGCCGCCTTAACGCGCTGACCGCCAGCATATTAGAGGGAACAAGATAATGATAGCGGCAGGCGTCGTCGCTGGGTCGAAACCCCGACCAGGTCATGCCCGTATAGGCTGTGGGCGTTCCCCTTCCCTGATTTTGTAACGTTTCTGTCTCCAAATCACTGTCGCGCTCAAAGGTATAGGGCGAGGCCTCATGACGCTGCTCCGTCTCCCAGACCTCCAATACCCTGTCAAGTGCCGCCGGCACTTCCTTGGTAAGAATATCCTGCCTGCCCGTCGCCGCAACATATTTTGCAAGCAGCATAATGGGAAATGCGAGCGAGTCCACCTCGTATTTGCGCTCCCAGATAAAGGCTCCCATCTCTGTTTTGTCACGGCTGTAACAGCTATAATCGCCGTTCTTGTTAAACGCATTGGCGTAGGCGTCCGTCAGAATCAGTTTTGCCTGCTTCCCAATCAACCCACGGATCGCCCGCTCTACCGCCTCGTCAGAAAGCGCCCTGAAATATGGCAGCACCTGCATGGAACTGTCACGAAGCCACATCGCCCCGATATCTCCGGTAATCACAAACGCGCTTCCGTCCTCCTCCATGGAAAGCGTAGTCTCCCATGTACTTCGAAAGCATTTCCGGTAAACCTCGCAAATCTTTCCTTCTCCTATTTTTTCGCAGTCTGCACGCAGCAGGTCCTGCAGCCCTTTTGTCAGTTCCATAACCGCTAACCCCTTCCATTCGTCAATGAAAGTGCCTCTTTAGAACCCTTCCTTCATCCGAAATTCCTCAAAGGGAATGATGATATCCGTCGCGCCCTCCGCATAGGAAGCAAGCTCATAGATATCATAGCTTAATCCAATTCCCTCTCCCGTCAGGAAGAAACGATCCGGCTCCAGCGCAGTCTGCTCCTGCCCTTCCGAATACGGCCTTCCAATCATCTCGGCATACTCTGCCGCAATCGCTATGATTTCTTCCTCCGTATTGTCAACGAAATCGGTAATCGCCAGCCGCTCTCCCGTCTCCCTGTCAAACACATAGCATTTGTACCAGTATATGTCGTGCGCACCCGGGAACCAGTAAACATCTTCAAACAGACCGAGCACAAGGTATTTTTCATCGATATAGGAAATGGACATGCTGATATTATCATAGCTGCGCCCCGCAATGAGCTGCATTTTTGCAAGCTCTTCCG